>NZ_NKTY01000087.1 GCF_003207825.1 Komagataeibacter saccharivorans
CTTGTGCTGCAGCATGATGAGCAGGCTGTCCTCTGCGCAGTTGAACTGGCTCTTGAAGACGGCGTGGCGACCAAGACCCATGTTCTCAATACGCTTCATCGCCTGATCGATGCCAAGAGAACCGTGGTTCCCCGGCTTGATGCCCCACAGGCCCTGGTGCTCGAACACGAACCGTGCGCCGATACAGGGCGGTATGACATCCTGCGAAGGGACAGCCGCCATGCGTCATGATCCTGCTGCTGCTTCACTTGTCGTCATGCTCCGTGGATTGCGGATGTATGGCATGGCCCAGGCCACGGCCGACCTCATCGAGCAGGGCGCGCCCGCCTTCGAGGCGGCCATCCCCATCCTCTCGCAGCTCCTGAAGGCGGAACTGGCCGAACGCGAAGTCCGCTCCATCGCCTACCAGACAAAGACCGCCCGGTTCCCCGCCTACAAGGACCTGTCCGGGTTCTCCTTTGCCAATACGCAGGTCAACGAGCCCATGATCCGCCAGCTCCATGGCGGGGACTTCATCGAGCGTGCTGAAAATGTCGTGCTGATCGGCGGCCCGGGAACCGGGAAAACCCACCTGGCGACCGCGCTGGCCATCCAGGCGATCACCCATCACCGCAAGAAGGCGCGCTTCTGGTCAACGGTCGACCTGGTCAATGCGCTTGAACAGGAAAAGACCGCCAACCGGGCCGGGCAGATTGCCGACAGGCTGCTCCGCCTGGATCTCGTGATCCTTGATGAACTCGGTTATCTCCCCTTCAGTGCATCAGGGGGCGCCCTGCTGTTCCATCTGCTCAGCCGCCTCTACGAGCGCACCAGTGTCATCATCACAACCAATCTGAGCTTCAGTGAATGGGGAGACGTCTTTGGTGACCCGAAGATGACGACGGCGCTCCTCGATCGGCTGACCCATCACTGTCATATCCTCGAGACAGGAAATGACAGCTACAGGTTCCGCGCCAGCACCGCCGCGTCAAAAAACAGAAAGGACAGATCCTCTTCTTGACCGCCCGCCCGACTACGCCTGAAATAGCAGCTGGCTGGGTCAATTCCTGATGAAAAACCCGGGTCAGTTCTCAGTGAAAATCAACA
>NZ_NKTY01000020.1 GCF_003207825.1 Komagataeibacter saccharivorans
CTCGTCCGTCAGGTCGCCACGCATCCACAGGTCTCCGCAAAGACCAACGTTGAATCACGTCCAAGCCAGTCTGAAAAGACCTTTTGTCAACAGAACCTAGGCACGCGACATATTCCAAGAAGCCAGACAGTAAAGTTGCGTTGAACGGTACACAGGTCTGTAGACAGGTATTGAGAGCAGTTGGTTCGATAAAAAAAGTATAACGCATAGAAAACATGTGCGTCTTTATATACTTATGATCGCTTTCTTTCGGATATCAGCATTACGTTGCTATTGCTCAGTAAGGTAATGAATTCTTAAGGTCGGGTTTGATCCGGGTCATGTATCGATAAGAAGCTGTTTGAAAGTCTGCCCGGGAAACATATAGAAATCATAAGGAAGTTTTTGGTGAAGCTTTTTTCAAAAAGCTTCGGAAGACATCGCCTTTTTGAAAAAAAAGGCGATACCCAGAAAACTTTTCCTGTTTTTTGTCAAAGATTTATTTTCAAACAATTTTTAAAACGATTTTCCCTGCAAAGTTGCGATCTTCAAGCAGTCGATGCGCATCCTGACCTGCATTCAGGGGAAAGGTCCTGATATGGGGTAGCGTGATCCGGCCTGCATGCAGTGCCGCGAAAAGGCGGTCCACACGACCCTGTCGGCCCTCGCGATCATTGAGATAGGTCCATAAGTCTCCACCAATGATGCCTTTGGACCCTTCCATAAGTTCAAGCGGATCGATGAAGGGGGGCGTCCCACCCGCCTTGCCGAAGATGACGGCACGGCCGCCGGGACGCAGTGCGGCGACACTTTGCATCAGGGTCGTTCCGATCGAATCATAAGCGATATCGACACCCTTTCCCGTTGCCTGCTGAACCCGCGCTACCCAATCTTCCTGATAATCATATGCCGCCACGGCCCCATTCTCGCGCGCCAGTTCGCGTTTTGCGGGTGTCGATGCGAGTGCATGCACCTGCGCACCAAGTGCCGTCGCCATCTGCGTCACCAGTCGACCGACGCCTCCCGCAGCCGCCTGGATCAGGACCGTGTTACCGGAACGTACAGTCACGCTATCCTCCACCAGATATTGAGCTGTCAGCCCTTGCAGCAACAGGGCGGCGACGCTTTGGTCCGCAATATCATCCGGTAACGTTACCAATTGATCGGGGCGGGCCATTACCAGTTCGGCATGGGCACGCGGCACGTCAACAAACCCCACGCGCTGGCCGATTTTCCAGCCACATACATCGGCACCAATCGCCACAACATGACCGACGCCTTCATAGCCGCCAATCCACGGTGCTTCGCCTTGCAATACATAATTGCCCTGACGGCGATAAATGTCCGCGAAGTTAAGCCCGACAAAAGTCGGTGCCACCAATACTGATTGTGCATCCAGAGCGGGAGCAGGCAAGTCGCCATAGGACAGGACATCCGCATCCCCAAACCGGTCAAAAAACAGGGCTTTCATCGCTGTGTGTCCTTAAACAAAAAAGATCCAGATTTGGTTTATTTGGTTCGGAATGAAAGATATGACACAACAGTAGGGTTGGATTAATCGCCCGTAAGTGCGTTGTATTAAAACCTGTGGTTTGAAATGAAGGCCGGTTATGGATCGATTGACAAGTATGGCCGTTTTCCTGTCGGTCGTTGATCTGGGCAGTTTTACTGCTGCCGCGGAACACCATGCGATTTCCGGAACCATGGTGGCCAAGCACATCAACGCGCTTGAGGCACAGTTTCAGACGCGCCTGCTGCACCGGACAACGCGCCGGATGGCGCTGACAGAAGTCGGGGCGCTGCTTGCTGAACGGTACCGCAGGATACTGGCGGATGTGGCGGAGGCGCAGGCCGTCGCCCACACATCGGCAGTCAGTCCCTCCGGTCGCCTGCGTATCAGTGCGCCAGTGACGTATGGGAGCCTTAAGGTTGCGCCATTACTGGCTGCCTATCTCGAACTTTATCCGGATGTGCAGGCTGAACTTGTTCTGGATAATCGCAAGGTCGATCTGATCGAAGATAGTTTCGATGTCGCCTTTCGTATCGGGGATCTGGAAGATGAATGGCTTGTTGCACGACCACTCGGCCTTTACCGGACGATCCTTGCCGCATCTCCTGCATATCTTGCCAGATATGGCTGTCCTCACGGGATAGAAGAGCTATGCTCCCATCGTCTGATTGGTTACCCGCAATGGCAGTCAGATGATGTGTGGACGCTACATGGCCCCGGAGGTGACTATAAGATCCCGCTGCCTTCGCCCCGGATACGGATCAATCATGCTGCTGGCCTGCGCGAAGCTTGTGTTGCGGGGTTTGGCATTATTCTTCAGTCGTCGCTGGCCCTGAAAGCCGATCTTGCGGCTGGACGCCTCGTTCCCGTCTTGCCTGACTATGCGCCGGTCCCACGCCCCATTACCCTTGTTCATCTGCCTGATCGCCGCATGACGGCAAGCCTCCGCGCTTTCATCGCCTTCGTAAGTCAGGCCCATCTTTCGCGAAGCAGTGAGAGTGAACGTAGTAATTCCTGAAGGATTAAACGGATTCCTGAGAGAAAAATGTCTGTTCCCGGCAGTAGTCGACAGTAAGGATGACGACATTACCTGTCCACTTTCTGAATAATCGGACAGGCAGAAGGGGACTTATTATAGAACTGCTACCTCTGCTCTGTCTTCCAGAAGCAGGGCTTGGGAAAAATGACAGGATATGGGTACCATGAAGGGCAGCATCACGCCTGGGTCGTGTCCGGTTGCCGCCTGATGGATGGCAGGGGCAGGCTGTCCAGTGCAGGGACCATGGCGATTGCACGACTGGCCAATTCGGCCTGTTGGCGGCTGATCCATACGTGAGGCAGGTTTGAAATGTAGGACGCAAGGCGCGGCAACGAAGGTCTCTTGCTGCCGTTTAGAACAGGCAGGTGCCAGACCCGATGGGCAGGGAGTGCCAAAAATCCCGACAACCCCAATAGAAAGGAGATTCGGAAAAGCACAAAAATGTAAGGAAAATCAATCCTAACGCAGATGGTAGCGGTGGACGGATTTGAACCGCCGACCAAGGGATTATGATTCCCCTGCTCTACCGCTGAGCTACACCGCCATCGCGTTAGGATGAGTGCGAAATACCCGCGCTTATGGGGGAAGTCAACCCGCGTTTTGGGCACCTGCATGAAAAAGCGCAAAAAGTCGCCTGATTTGTCAGGCTCAGTCGTTAGGGGGTAAAAGTGTCCGCTCACCCCATGGCACGCACACAACCCGAAAAGGCTGCGTATCCTTTGTGAGAACTGAATTCCTTAGATTTCTGACTGCCCTGCGCCTGATGTTCGGCTGGTTGCCCGGCCTGCTGTCTTCCATCCTCATGCTCTGCGTGGCGGGTCTGGCTGCTGAAATGTTCAGCCGATTCATCACGAAACTGATCCTGCGTATTCCGGGACAGAAGCGTGGGGCTTTCATACGCTCCTTCACCATGGCCATGCAGCGCCCCGTGCGCATCATGCTGGTGCTTCTTTTCGTGGGCACGGCGCTGCCGGTTTCGGGGCTGCCTTATTCAATCATGCAGGTCGCCACCCATACGCTGGTGGTGCTGTTCGTGCTGATGCTGGGTTATGCGGCGGTTGTCGCCACCCGTATCCTGTCCGACGCCTATCTCAGGCGGATCAATGGCAAGGATGACAAGGACGACATCCTGCTACGCACGCATATGACGCAGGTGCGCGTCCTGCGCCGCACGACGGATCTGCTGATCGGACTGCTGACCATCGGTGCTGCGCTGATGACGTTCGAGCCGGTGCGGCAATATGGCCTCAGCCTGTTCGCTTCCGCCGGTGCGGCATCGCTGGTTGTCGGTCTGGCAGCGCGCCCGCTGCTGACCAACCTGTTCGCGGGCATGCAGATCGCCATGACGCAGCCCATCCGTATGGAAGACCTCATCATCATCAACGGGGACTGGGCGTGGGTGGAGGAAATCACCTCAACCTACGTCGTGCTGCGTGTGTGGGACTGGCGGCGGCATATCGTGCCGATTTCCTATTTTCTGGAAAATACATTCCAGAACTGGACCCATAATTCGGCAGCATTGATCGGGGTTGTGTTCATCTATGTGGATTTTAACGCGCCGATGGACCGGATACGGGCACGGCTGCGTGAAATCGTGCATTCCGCCCCCTTGTGGGATGGCAAGGAATTCGCCGTTCAGGTTTCCGACTGCAACGCCCATGTCATGACGATCCGTGTGATCGCAAGCGCGCGCTCCGCCATGCAGAGCTGGGACCTGCGCTGTGAAATCCGCGAACAGATCCTCGCCTTCCTGCGCGATGAATGCCCCGAAGCCCTGCCGCGTGACCGGCTTTCGCACGTCGCATCCGCATCGGGGCTGGATATGATGGGGGATCCGGCCATGCTGTCACCACCCATCTCACGCCCGCCGCCGGGCGCCTATATGGGGCCGCGTAATGGCATGAGCGGCGGTATGGGATCGACCGATGGCGGGCAGGGGCATGGCTGACCCCCACCGGCCGGTTATGGGTCAGGACAGGTAAAGGAACGCCGCCGCGCCGGCGCCAATGCAGTACCAGCCGAAGGGGCGTAGCGCCCAGTCCTCATGTTCGCGGAAATAACGCATCAGGATGCCGGTGCAGACCAGTGCGACGACAGCGGCGACGATCGCGGCGATAACGGCCACGTGCATCTGTCCCGGCAGGGGCGGGGCATGCCGCAGTTTCAGCGCTTCAAGCACGGTGGCGGCCAGAATGACCGGCTGCGCCATGAGAAAGGCGAAGCGCGCCGCGTTTTCATGCGACAGGCCGCGCAGCAGCCCGCCTGCGATGCATGCCCCCGAACGCGACAGGCCGGGAAAGAATGCCAGACACTGGAACAGCCCGATGACCACGGCTTCCCCAAATCCCAGTGAAGCAAGGGGGCGATCGCTTTCGGGCAGCAGGTTTTCGCGCATCCGGTCTACCAGCAGCAGCATGACGCCATTGAGTGCCAGGAAAACCGCTGCGTAACGCGCCGTGCCGAACAGGCTGCGGATGGCATGTTCGAACAGGCCGCCAATCAGCACCGCCGGAATGGTGGCCACGATCAGCAGTGCAAGGATACGGATGCTGTCCATCTGGATGGTGACGCCGTAGCGGCCGGTTGTACCGGTAAACAGCGCCACCCAGTCGCGCCAGAAAAATACCAGCAGTGCGACGCATGTGCCCAGATGCAGCATGACCAGCAGGGGCAGGAACATTTCCCCGTGCAGGTCCACCGGCCATTTCAGGATGGCGGGCACGATGGCCGCGTGGCCAAGGCTGCTTATGGGGAACTGTTCGGTAGCCCCCTGAATGATCGCTATAATAATTGCCTGAAGGAGTGTCATTGTCCGCTCGTCCATGACGCAGTAGGATGAAAAAAGAAGGTACGGCGTAGCGCCGGTCCCACCTTGTCCCGCATTGCGGCGGATTTCAGGATGGTACGGGGCCGCATCGGGCAGGGGGCCAGCATGGCACGGGAAAGAAGTGGCGCGATCATATCCAGCGGGCTTGTCCTTCTGGTTGCGGGAGGATTCTGTTTTTATGCCCGTGCATCGCAAAGTGGCGGATACCATGACCGCTACCCCGTAACCGCGCGTTTCGTGTCGGCTAACGGGCTGTCCGTGGGCGCGGATGTCGCCATGGATGGTGTGCCAGTGGGCCGGGTTACCTCCATCATGTTAGACCCGACGACTTATATGGCCAATGTGGGTTTCACGGTGGACCGTACATTGTCCCTGCCTGAAGATACAAGCATTTCAATCGGTAGCCCCACCCTTACCGCCGATAACGCCCTGATGATCGAAGCCGGGCATGCGACCACCATGCTCCGCCCCGGCGCCGTGATTACCAATACGCGCGAACCGGTCAGTCTGGAGCAGCAGGTCAGCAATTATATTTTCGGCAATGGCGGCCTGCCCACGGACTGACCGGGGCAGGCGATCGGCTTTCAGTCGTTCAGGGGGTAACTGGCCATCAGCCTGCGCTGGCGCAGCCAGCTCCGCAGCATGGTCATCGCGCCGCTGCTTTTCCAGCCATCGCGCCGTTTGCGCGCGCCGATGCGGAAGGTCTCGCGGTAGTGCATGAACTGCGTGGCGTAGGCATCGCGCAGGGTGGTGCGCGCATCCCATATATGGGTGGCTTCGGAACCCACGCCATTGATTTCGATGATCTGGAAATCTTCCCCCCGGCGCAGGGCGGCGAGGCTCTGCGCCTTGGCATCGATACGGCCGAAGTGGAAATCGGGAATGTCGCGCATGATGGTGTTGACGCGCGCGACAAGGGCCGGGGTGATGTCCACCGCCCGGTCGTGGAAAATCGAACCCTTGCAGTGATTGCCCGCGAATACCAGCGGCAGGGACTGACCCAGGGGCAGAACGTCGCGCAGGCGGTCCTTCAGACGGGGCAGGTAGATATGCGGCACGAGCCGGGTGCGGGCATCGGCGTGGATCAGTTCCTCCACCGTGGAATGGCCATCGCCGGTCAGGTGCGGCACCTCCTTGTAGGTGAGGGAGGTAATGCGGCCCTCCGCCTCGTCAGGGTGGCGGATATAGAACAGCCCGACTTCATGTCCGTAGGGGATCAGGTGCTGGAGCATGACCGCCACATTGCGGCCAAAGGCGGCAAGCCCGGTGCGCAGGCTGTCCACGTCGCGCATGATCCGCACGCCCGTTCCGTTGCAGCCGATATCGGGCTTGAGCACGACGGGAAAGGACAGGCCGGCCTTTTCCATGGCGTCGAGCGCGCGGGGCAGGTCGTTGTCGCCAGTGGTCAGCACGGCGTAGGGGGCGATCCATTCGCGCGCCACATCGCCCGCCATGTCAAGGATGGAGCTTTTGCTTTCACCGCACAGCCCGCCGGTTTCGATGCGCGGATTGGCGGCGGTGGGCAGGCTGAAATCCCGGTACCACAGTCCCAGCACGATCCAGTACAGGACGACCGGCGTGTAGAAGATCCACCCCGGCCAGAACTCGAAAGCCGACACGGTGGGGGCGGCTGCAGGTGACGGCGGCCGGTGGTCAAGGGTGGTGGTCATGTCGGTCATCGGGTCTCATTGCTCTGCAAACGTGCGATCATGCGGCTGATCAGGAAAATGGTCAGGACAAAACCGGCCATGCCCGCCCATTTCCATGTTCCCAGATGGTCAATCAGGAACTGTCCCACGCGTAGCGAGACCAGAAAAAGCAGGGATGTCCATATCAGGGTTGCGAGGACCGCGGCGATACAGAACAGTCCGAACCGGGCGCGAAAGAAACCACATGCCGTATAAAGCGGCAAGCGTGCGCCGGGCACGAAGCGGCTTATGAACACGATGCGGAACACGTTGCGGTCAAACCAGCGGCCTTCCTGCACGTGATCGGGCAATGTGATCCACCGTCGCGCCGGGGGCCACAGCGCGGCCAGACGGCCCATGCCATAAAGCCCCATGTCCCCCACCACGATGCCGATATACAGCGCGACCAGCGCCACCATGATATCGACATGCCCGGTGCGCACCTGCATGGCGGTCAGGATTGTCGCCGCATCCTCCAGTATAAAGGTACCGACAATGATCGCCATCGCCTGCACGAAGGGGGAGGCACCGGCGGCGGCCAGACAGGACATCAGGTATGTTGGCATACAGGCTGTTTCAGTACATCCGGCGGGGATGGAAGGGAAAAACCGTAACCACGTAACACAAGCCCTTCGGTCGGCCCGTCAGGCGGGCAGGGAAATACAGGCCATAAGGCCAACGCATGAACTGCTGTTGGCGTTCTTGTGGCATGCTTCGTCCATGGCCACAAACCGGAAATTATGTCGCGTATTGTATCACGCCTTATCCGATCTGCTTATCAGTGATTGAAACGGGCGGAACGGCGTGGCACAGCATCGGGTATGCTCGTACGTCGTCGCCTTCTTCATGTTGCCGCCGCTTCCCTCGCCGGGGCGGGTGCGTCGTGGCTGCTGCCCGCCCATGCGGCACTTCCGCATGCAGGCGCGAAAGCGGCGGCGGCGCCGGGGGATTACGCCAGTTTTGTCGCAGGCATCAGGCGTGATGCGATTCGGCAGGGACTGACGGCGGATGCCGTAACCCAGGCGCTTGCTGCCCTGACCACGCCCAACATGCAGGTGATCCAGCGCGACCGGCACCAGCCCGAATTCCACCTGACATGGGCGCAGTACCGCAGCCGTGTGCTGACACAGCGCAAGATAGATGACGGACGCGCCGCCTTCGCCGCCCAACGCGCCGTGATGGAGCAGCAGGTCCTGACCCGTTACGACGTGTCGCCGGGCGCGGTTATGGGGGTATGGGGGCTGGAATCGGCCTATGGTACGCTGACCGGCAGGTTCGACGTGGTCGATGCGCTGTGCACCCTTGCCTATGAAGGGCGGCGGGCGAAGTTCTTCCGCGATGAACTGTTCCATGCGCTGGCCATCCTCAATGCGGGTGATGTCGCCCCGGGGGACATGACCGGCAGTTACGCGGGTGCCATGGGCCAGCCACAGTTCATGCCAGGCGCCTACCTGAAATACGCCGTGGATATTGATGGCGACGGGCGACGCGACATCTGGCATTCGATGCCTGACATATTCGGTTCCATCGCCAGCTACCTTGCCGGTTCCGGCTGGGTGGGGGGCGAAAGCTGGGGGCAGCAGGTCACGATGCCCGACAGCGTGCCGCAAGCCATACTGGGCCATGCCCGTATCCGTACACTGGCGGAATGGACGGCAATGGGCGTGCGCCAGATCGGTGGCGCGCCCTTCGCCCAGCCCGACATGACGGGCGCCGTGCTGCGCCCGGACGGGCCGGGGGGCGAAGCCTTCATGGTCTATCGTAATTTCGCCGCGATCCGTCGCTACAATCCATCTGATTTCTATGCGCTGGCCGTTGGCCTGCTGGGGAACGAAATCGCGTGACGGGCACCGTCACCCCGACCGGCGGTCCGCGCCCGGTCGGTACCTACCGGACCAAGGATGCAATGCACACCCGACGTTTCCTTCTGGCTGGGGCAACCAGCCTTCTTGTATCCACCACGGCGCTGGCCGCCCCGGCACGTCGCCGCCATGCGGCCCCACACGCGGCCGATGGCGCGGCGCAGGCTTCAGCCGTACCATCCACCCCGGCGAACAGCCTGATCGGTCCCATCGACACGATTGCGCGCTGGGCGTGCATTGTCGATTACACCACCGGGGCGGTGATACTGGAAAAGGCGGCTGATGAACGGATGCCGCCATCCTCGCTGACCAAGATGATGACGGCCTATGTCGTGTTCGGCATGCTGCATGCGGGCAGGCTGACGCTGGAGCAGACGCTTCCGGTCAGCGAGAAGGCATGGCGGATGCAGGGCTCGAAAATGTTCGTGCCGCTGAACGGAACCGTCACGGTCGCCGAACTGATTCAGGGCATGGTGATCCAGTCCGGTAACGATGCCTGCATCGTGCTGGCCGAAGGCATTGCCGGATCGGAGGACCAGTTCGTCAGCCTGATGAACGCGCAGGCGGCCCAGTTGGGCATGACCAACAGCCACTTCCTGAACGCGACGGGCTGGCCGATGGACGGGCATTACATGTCCGCGCGCGATGTGGCGACGATCGCCATGCACCTGATCCACGACTTTCCGGAATATTATCATTTCTTTTCGGAAAAAAGTTTCCAGTTCAACAAGATCACGCAGGAAAACCGCAACGCGCTGGTGGTCAAGGGCATTGCGGACGGCCTGAAGACCGGCCACACGGACGCAGGCGGATTCGGCCTGTGCGCCAGCGCCGAGCGTGGCGGCAACCGTGTCGTCATGGCGCTTAATGGCCTGCCCAGCAGCAACGCCCGCGCGCAGGAAGGCGAACGGCTGTTTGAATGGTCCTTCGTCAATTTTGAAAATGCGACGCTGATCCATAAGGGCGTAGCCATGGACAACGCGCCCGTATGGCTGGGGCAGGCGGCGACCGTGCCGCTGGTGGCCACAAGGGACGTGACGCTGACCCTGCCGCACGGCTGGCAGAACAGGGTGCATGTCAGCATGGATTACAGCAGTCCCATTCCCGCCCCGGTCATGGCGGGGCAGCAGGTGGGCGAACTGGTCATCGCCAATACCGGGCTGGCTGAAATCCGGGTACCGCTGGTCGCGGGCGCCAGCGTGCCCCGACTTGGGCTTATGGGGCGGGCTACGGCGGTTCTGGGCCAGAAGCTGGGACGGGGCTAGGCATGTCCGGCCTGTTCATTACGTTTGAAGGAGGGGAAGGCGCGGGCAAGTCCACACAGGCGGGCCTTCTGGCCGGTTTCCTGCGCGCGGCGGGGCATGAGGTGGAGCTTACGCGCGAACCCGGCGGCACGCCGGGGGCGGAGGCGCTGCGTGATTTCCTGCTGTTCGGTGGCCATGACCTGTGCGCCCGGGCGGAGGTGCTGGCCCATTTCGCCGCCCGGGCCGATCATGTCGAACGGCGCATCCTGCCTGCCCTGCAACAGGGGCGGATCGTCATCTGTGACCGCTTTACCGATTCAACCGAAGCCTATCAGGGCTATGGGCTGAGCCATGCCGATCCTGCCATGCTGGACATGATCGCCCGTCTGCGCGCGCTCATTCCGGTCGTGCCGGATCTGACCTTCGTGCTGCAGGTGCCTGCCGCCATCGCCCATGCCCGCATGGCGCAGCGTGGCAGCGACCGCACGGATCGGTATGAAGCGCTGGATACCGCTTTTCACGCCCGCGTGGCGCAGGGGTTTGACGCCGTGGCCAGCCGTGACGGCACGCGCTGCCGCCGCATTGATGCAAGTGGTGCGGTGGACGGGGTGCAGGCAGCGCTTCGCGCGGAACTGGAGCCTTTCCTTGCGGATATGGCGGGCAGGGCTGGCAATGGATGATCCCCGCGCCTGCCGTCGCCTGATCGGGCATGACGCGGCATGGCAGGAGTTTCTTGCGGTCATAAGGTCAGGCCGGTTGCACCACGCATGGTTGCTGACCGGGCCGGAGGGGATCGGCAAAACCACCATGGCCTTCATGATGGCCCGTGTGCTGCTGGGCGCGGAAGATCATGACAGCGCCGTGGGCCGCCGGGTCACGGCTGGCACGCATGCCGATCTGCTGGTGGTGGCCCGCGGGATGGACGATCGGCGTCACCGCCAGCGGCGCGAGATCGTGGGCGATGACGTGCGTCCCATTTCAGCCTTCCTGCGTCGCACCGCAGCCGAGGGCGGCTGGCGCGTGGTGATCGTGGATGGTGCGGAATACATGAACCGCACGGCGGCCAACGCCATCCTCAAGATCCTTGAGGAACCGCCCGAACGCGCCATCCTGATCCTGACCTGTTCCGTGCCGGGGCGTCTGCTGCCCACGATACGCAGCCGGTGCCGGGTGCTGGGCCTGTCCCCGCTGGATGACGCAGCCATGCGCACCGTGTTCGCCGGGCGCACGGGTGGTCCCGATGCGGGCAGTCTGGCCACTATCCTGTCGCAGGCCCGTGGCGCGCCGGGCAGGGCGCTGGCGCTGCTTGATGGTGAGGGGGATGTGCTGGCCGGCCTTGTCGCGCGCGTCATGGAAGGTGAAGGGGGCGAGGCGGCAGGCTATGATATTGCCGAACAGGTCACAAAACGGGAAAATGGCTTTTCCGTCTTTTTCGATCTGCTGTGTAATGCCATATCTGAAAAGACGCGCGCGCTGGCCTGCAATCCCGGCCCCGCGCGCATGAGTGACCTTCGCCCGGCCCGCCTGGCCCTGCTGTGGCAGGAAATGGTACGGCTGCGTGCGGAAACCGAACAATTCAATCTGGATAAACAGCAGGCGGTCCTAACGGCGCTTGCGCGGGTGAGTGAAACATGACACGGCGCTACTACGTCACAACACCAATCTATTACGTGAACGGGGCGCCACATATCGGCCACGCCTACACATCCGTCGCAGCCGACGTGATCGCGCGTTTCAAGCGGCTGGCGGGTTTTGATGTCTTTTTCCTGACCGGCACGGATGAACACGGGCAGAAGGTGGAACAGGCCGCGCAGACGGCGGGCATGGAACCGATTGCGTTTGCCGACCGCGTGGCGGCCGATTTCCGCGATATGTACGATACGATGGCCATCTCCTACGATGATTTCATCCGTACGACCGAACCCCGCCATGCCGAAGGGGCATCCGCCCTGTGGAAGCGGCTGGAAGAAAATGGCCATATCTACCTTGATGCGTATGAAGGCTGGTACGCGCTGCGTGACGAATGTTTCTACGGCGAAGACGAACTGGTCGATGGTCCCGATGGCAGGAAGGTGGCCCCCACCGGCGCTGCCGTGGAATGGGTGCGCGAGCCGTCCTACTTCTTCCGCCTGTCGGCCTTTGGCGACAGATTGCTGGAACTGTATGAAAACCGTCCCGGCTTCATCGAACCGCAGAGCCGCCGTAACGAGGTCGCAAGTTTCGTGCGTCAGGGCCTGCGTGACCTGTCCATAAGCCGTACCAGCTTCAACTGGGGCATTCCCGTTCCGGGTGACCCGAAGCATGTGATGTATGTGTGGGTGGATGCGCTGGCCAACTACCTGTCCGCCCTTGGCTTCCCGGATGAAAAAGGGCCGCGATGGGATTTCTGGCCCGCCAACCTGCATCTGGTGGGCAAGGACATCCTGCGCTTCCATGCCATCTACTGGCCCGCGCTGCTGATGGGGGCGGGGCTTGAACTGCCTGAGCGTGTGTTCTCCCATGGCTGGTGGACCATCGAAGGCCAGAAGATGAGCAAGTCGCTGGGCAACGTGGTGGACCCGCGTGACCTTGTTAAGACCTTCGGCCTCGACCCGATCCGCTTCTTCCTGATGCGCGAGATGCCCTTTGGCGGGGACAGTGATCTCAGCCGCCGGGCCATCGTCTCGCGCATGAATGTGGAACTGGCGAACGATCTGGGGAACCTTGCACAGCGCACGCTGTCCCAGATCGCGCGCAACTGTGAAGGGGTGCTGCCCCCGCAGGGTGCCCACACGGCGGAAGACACCGCCCTGCTGGCCCCGGCAAGCCTGCTGCCGCAGATCATGCATGAACAGATCGACCGTCAGGCCCTGACCGATGCGCTGGAGGAGGTGTGGAAGGTCATCCGCGCCTGTAACGCCTATATCGACCATCAGGCCCCGTGGAAGCTGAAGAAGACAGATGCCGCGCGCATGGCGGACGTGCTGCGCGTGCTGGCTGATGCGCTGCGGATCATCGCCACCGTGCTTCAGCCCTACATGCCCGGCAGCATGGACCGGATGCTGACCCAGCTTGGCGTGGAAGCCGGGGAACGTGATTTCGCGGCCCTTGATACGCCGCTGCCTGGTGGCCGGGTACTGCCCGCGCCGCAGGGCATCTTCCCCCGCTTTGTCGAACCGGAGGCCACATGACCCGTACGGGACTGACTGACTCCCACTGTCATCTCGACCATTTTTCTGACGGGGAACTGCCCGAAATCCTGGCCCGCACGCAACAGGCCGGGGTGGATGGCATGGTCACCATCGGCACGCGTCTGTCGCGCGCGCAGCAGCAGAAGAAACTGGCGACGCTGGATCAGCCCGACCTGCGGGTGTGGTGCACCATCGGTACCCATCCCGACCATGTGACGGAAGAAGACCTGCCCGACGCCGCCACCATCGCCGCCATGGCGGATGATCCCTGCGTGGTGGGAATCGGGGAAAGCGGGCTGGACTATTTCCACGGTCAGGCCGATGTCCGCCCGCTGCAGCACGAAAGCTTCCGCGTCCACATCGACGCCGCGCGCAGGACCGGCCTGCCGCTGGTGATTCATACGCGTGAGGCTGATGAGGACACGCTGGCGATCCTGCGCGATGAGACGACGCGCAACGGTGCTTTCCCGTTCCTGATCCACTGCTTTTCGTCGGGGCCGGAACTGGCGCGCGGGGCGCTGGAACTGGGGGGATATATCAGCTTCTCGGGTATTGCGACGTTCAATCGTGCGCAGTCCGTGCGCGACGTGGCGAAAGACGTGCCTGCCGACCGGCTGCTGGTGGAAACCGATTCGCCATATCTTGCTCCCGTGCCCCGGCGTGGCAAGCGTAACGAGCCGGGTTATGTCGCCTATACCGCCCGCGTTCTGGCGGAACTGCGCGGGATGGAAGATGCGGCGTTTGCCGAAATGACCACGGCCAATTTCAGCCGCCTGTTCACGCAGGCGGTCTGACGGGATGGAAATGATCATCCTCGGCTGCGGTGGGTCGGCTGGCGTGCCCATGCTCGGCGGTCCGGACGGGGCAGGGGACTGGGGCGAATGCGATCCGGCGGAGCCGCGTAATCGCCGTACCCGGTCTTCCGTCATCATCAGTGACGGGCCGGGACGCACATTGCTGGTCGATACGGGGCCGGACCTGCGGGACCAGTTTCTGGCGCAGCGTGTCAGCGTGGTGGATGCGGTTCTGTATACCCATGCCCATGCCGACCATGTGGGCGGGCTGGATGAACTGCGGGCGATCAACCGTATTATCGAGGGACCACTGCCCGTCTACGGAACGGCGGAGACGCTGGATGAAATCGCCATCCGGTTCGACTATGCCTTCCGCCCGTGGACACCGCCGCGCATTTTCCGTCCCATACTGGACGCGCATCCCCTTACGCTGCCCTGCCGTCATGTGATGGCGGGGATGTCCATACACCTGTTCAGCCAGCGGCATGGCCGGACCGAAACGATCGGCCTGCGGGTGGGGCCGATGGCGTACTGCACCGATGTGGTCGAACTGAGCGACGCGGCCCTTGATACGCTGCGCGGGGTCGATACGTGGGTGGTAGACTGTTTCCAGCGTGACGATCATCTTTCCCACGGATGGCTGGATCAGGTGCTGTACTGGCGCGGGATCATACAGCCCCGCCGCACGGTGCTGACCCATATGGGGCCGGACATGGACTGGGGCTGGATGCAGGAAAACCTGCCCGCAGGGGTCGAGGCCGCCTATGACGGGATGCGGCTGTACGCCTGATCCCGCACAGTGTACGGGCCACGAGGGGCAGAAAACGTACGGACCATGCGTGTAATGCTTGCCAGCAGCGGTTTCGCACCCTATGAGGGTGCGCCAACGGTCGGTGACCCGAGGCGCGGGGAAGCCGCCATCTGCTGACGAGGCCCCTGCATCATGTCTTCCATTCAGAAAAACACATCTGCTCCCCGGCTTGAGGATCGCATCCGCGAGGCCCTGGCGTTTGATGATGTGCTGGTCGTTCCCGACGAATCGAGTGTCCTGCCTTCGCAGACATCGACCAAGACCCGGCTGACCCGCAAGATCACCCTGAACATCCCGCTCATTTCCTCGGCCATGGATACCGTGACCGAAGACAGCATGGCCATTGCCATGGCCCAGAACGGGGGGCTGGGTGTCATCCACAAAAACCTGACCGTTGAACAGCAGGCCGAACAGGTCCGTCGCGTCAAGCGCTTCGAATCCGGCATGGTGGTCAATCCTGTCACGGTCTACCCGGACCAGACGCTGGCGGAAGTCAACGCCATCATGTCCCGCCACGGCATAAGCGGCCTGCCGGTGGTCGAGCGTGAAACCAACCGTCTGGTCGGTATCCTGACCAACCGCGATGTCCGCTTCGCCACCGATCCGGCGCAGCGCGTGTATGAACTCATGACGCGCGAAAACCTTGTGACCGTGCGCAACAATGCCGACCGCGATCAGGCCCGCCAGCTTCTGCACCGCCACCGGATCGAAAAACTGCTGGTCATTGATGATGAAGACCGCTGCATCGGTCTCATCACCGTCAAGGACATGGACCGTGCGGTGCAGTATCCGCAGGCCAACAAGGACAGCCTTGGCCGTCTGCTCTGCGCAGCCGCGACGGGTGTGGGTGATGACGGGGTGGTCCGCGCACGTGAACTGATCGGGGCAGGCGTGGACGTGGTGGTGATCGACACCGCCCACGGCCATTCCGCTGGCGTGCTGAAAACCATCGAGCGTATCCGCGCGATCGAGAACGACATCCAGATCATTGCCGGTAACGTCGCAACGCCGGAAGCCGCGCGGGCGCTGATTGGCGCTGGTGCCGATTGCGTAAAGGTCGGTATCGGGCCGGGGTCGATCTGCACCACGCGCGTGGTCGCAGGCGTGGGCGTGCCACAGTTTTCCGCTGTTATGGAAACCTCTGCGGCCTGTCATGAACTCGATGTGCCTGCCATTGCCGATGGCGGCGTGCGTACCTCGGGCGATATCGTCAAGGCGATCGGCGCGGGTGCTGACGTGGTCATGATCGGCTCGCTGCTGGCCGGAACCGAGGAAGCCCCGGGCGAGGTGTTCCTGTATCAGGGACGGACCTATAAATCCTATCGCGGCATGGGCAGCCTTGGCGCCATGTCCCGTGGTTCGGCTGACCGCTATTTCCAGCAGGACATCAAGGACACGCACAAGATGGTCCCCGAAGGGATCGAAGGCCGCGTTGCGTACAAGGGCGCGATGGGTGCCGTGATCCATCAACTGGTGGGTGGCCTGCGCGCAGGTATGGGCTATACCGGGTCCGCTACGGTGGCCGACCTGCAGAAACGCGCGCGCTTCCGCCGGATTACCGGCGCGGGCCTGCGTGAAAGCCACGTGCATGACGTGTCCATCACGCGTGAAGCCCCGAACTACCGGCAGGACTGACCCTGCCGGTTCCATGACAGTATAACGGTTCCATAATCCATGACACCCAGCGCACGGCTTTCCGCCGCCATTGATCTTCTTACCGCAATGGAGGCGACGCCGCTGCGACCGGCGGACGCTCTGGCCAATGCCTTCTTCCGTGAACGGCGCTATATCGGCGGGGGCGACCGCCGGGCCATATCGGCGCGGGTGTGGGGCATCCTGCGGCACTGGCGCAGGATGCACTGGTGGATTGAAAACGCTGACATGCAGCCGACGCCCCGCCTGCTGGCGCTGGCGATGATGGCGCTGGAGGCACAGGGGCGTGAAAACCCCGATGATCTGTTTACGGGTGAACGCTATGCCCCGCTGGGCCTGACCGGACCGGAACGGCGGCTGTATGACCGGCTGCGGGGGCAGGACCTGCTCCATCCGGACATGCCGCGCGCCGTCAGGCTGGAAGTGCCCGACTGGCTGCTGCCCCGGCTGGAACGCACGTTCGGCGATGCGCTGGAAGCAGAACTGGCGGCCATGGAAGGTGAAGCGACACTCGACCTGCGTGTAAACCTGCTCAAGTCCGACCGTCCCACGGCGCGCGCGGCACTGGGGACGGAGGGCATCCATGCCGTGGAGACCACGCTTTCCCCGTGGGGGTTGCGGGTAACGGGGCGCCTGCCGGTTACATCCAGCGCTGCTTTCCGCAGTGGCCTGATCGAAATACAGGACGAAGGCAGCCAGCTTGTCGTCGCGGCCGTTGGTGCGCGACCGGGCATGCGGGTGCTGGATTATTGCGCGGGTGCTGCGGGCAAGACGCTGGGCATGGCCATGACCATGGAAAATCGCGGTCATATCGTGGCCTGCGACGTATCCGAACCCCGGCTGGAAGGGGCGGTGCGCCGCCTGCGCCGTGCGGGCGTGCATAATGCCGAACGTCACTTGCTGGTAGCGGGCGACCGCTGGGCGCGTCGGCGTAGCGGCAGTTTCGACCGTGTTCTGGTCGATGCGCCATGCACGGGCACGGGTACGTGGCGTCGTAACCCTGATGCCCGCCTGCGCCTGCGTGAACAGGACCTGCTGGAACTGACCGCCAAACAGGCCGAAATCATTGACCGTGCCGCAGCACTGGTCCGTCCCGGCGGACGCATGGTCTATGCGACGTGTTCCGTGCTGCGCGAAGAAAATACGGACCAGATCACGGCCTTTCTGGCGCGCAATCCCGACTTCGCACTGGTTCCCCCTGATTCGGAACACGATGACCTGCCGCCCGGACTGAGTACGGATGGTCAGGTCAGCCTTACCCCCCGCCAGCATCATACGGATGGCTTTTTTGCTGCCATGATGCAGCGTAAATCCTGATATACACGAACCATTACGCCCGGTCGTATTTACGCGCATGAACTGGATGCCGGCCAGGCGGCAGGGGTGTTTGCAACAAAGTGGGATACGGGCATGCAGGCCACAAACCTTGCCATAGGAATTCTGTGCGTTCTGGGCGGCGGGATCGCCGCGCAGTGGGTGGCGTGGCGCTTTCAGCTACCTGCCATCGTGCTGCTGTTCGCCCTTGGGCTGTTTTACGGGCCGGGGGTGGGGATGCTGCATCCGGCGGCGACCATTGGCCCCTATTTCCATCCCCTGGTTTCCATGGCCGTGGCCTTCATCGTGTTCGAGGGGGGACTCGCCCTGAACCTGCGCCAGTGGCGTGAATCGGGGGAAGGGGTGCTGCGGCTGACTGCAGCGGCCCTGCCGGTCAACTGGGTACTTGCATCCATTGCCGCGCATTATGTCGGGCACCTGAACTGGGGCACGGCATGGCTGTTTGGCGCGATCGTGGTCGTGACCGGGCCGACCGTGGTGCTGCCGCTGCTACGGCATACCAAGCTGCAACCCCGGGTGGCAGCCTTCCTGCGGTGGGAAGCCATCGTCAATGACCCGATTGCGGCCATCCTTGCGACGCTGGTTCTGGAATACCTGCTGATCCGGCCTTCGCATATGGGGGGCATTTCGCTGGAAGCGGTCGAGATCGGGCCGCAACTACTGTTCGCCACCATGGTTGCGATCGGGTGTGGTGTCTTTGCCGCCCTGCTGATCAAATTCCTCTCCTCACGCGATCTGCTGCCCGAGATCCTGCGTATCCCGATGATCCTGGCCTTCGCCGTGGGGGTTGCGGCGGTGTGCAATCTGGTCATGCAGGGGGCAGGGCTTATGGCGGCGACCGTGTTCGGCATGGCGCTGGCCAACCTGCAGGTCTCGGGCATGTCGGAACTGCAGCGCATCAAGGAATCCCTCGGCGTGATCGTGGTTTCATGCCTGTTTGTCCTGCTGACGGCCGATTTGCAGCGTACTCTGCTGAACCAGCTTTCTCTGCCGATCATGGCGCTTACGCTTACGGTCATGTTCGTGGTGCGTCCGCTGGGTATTTTCCTGTCCACCATCGGGGCCAGCATGTCATGGCAGGAGCGGCTGTTCGTGGGCTGGATCGCGCCGCGCGGGATCGTGGCCGCCGCCGTGGCGGGGGTGGTCGGGTTGCAGTTGCAGGAAGCGGGCTATCCGGGGGCGGACCTGATTACGCCCGCCGTGTTCGCCCTGATCGCATCGACCATGATCCTGCATGGCTTCTCGCTGCGTCCACTGGCGCGCGCGCTGCGGCTTACGCTGTCTGATGAACCGGCGCTGGCCATCATGGGGGCCAATGCGTGGTCCACCAACCTTGCCCGCGTGGTGCACGAGGTGGGAGTGCCGGTGCTGCTGGTCGATACCTATGCCCCGGCACTGGACAAGGCCGCGCGGTTTGGCGTGCCGGTGCTCAAGGCGGAACTGTTATCGGTCGAAGGACAGGAGAGCCTTGAGGAGCGGCCTGCGGACTACCTGATCGCGGCGACGCCGGATGCCATCTATAACGGTCTTGTCTGCGCGCGCATGGCGCCTGATCTGGGGCGGCAGCGTGTGTTTCAGGTCAGTCCGGGACTGGCGCGACTGGACCTGTACCATGGCCTGAGCCGGGATTCGCGCGGGAAGGTTCTGGGGGAACCGGGCTGGAATTTCTCCCTGATCGATTCCCGTTATGCGAAAGGCTGGCGTTTTAGCAGCCACGTCATCGAAGAATCCGATAACGAGGATGAAAACCCGTTACCCTCTGATCCGGTCATGCTGTTCATGATTATTCGCAAGGGAACCGCGATCTGGGTCTTTTCGGCCGAGGACGTAACCCCGATCGAGCCTGCGGCGGGTGACATCATCATTACCTACGTGCCGCCAGAAGAGGCCGCAGCGCCGGATGCGCCCCAGGTGGCGGCGCCTATACCGGCCTGACCTCGATTTCCCCCAGTCCCGCCGCCAGCAGGTGACGCAGCACGGGTTCAGGCAGGGCGATGCAGCCTTCCGTCGGTCTGCCACCGGCGGGCGGCAGGTGCATGAATATGGCCGACCCCGCGCCACGGCGTACAGGCGCGTCGTTATAACCAAGTACCACGATGATGTCGTAAACGTGATCATCCCGCCAGAGCCGTTCGTGGCGGGCGGAATGGGGCAGCGTGATATGGCGGTTATAGTCGGGATGGGTGGGGTCATCGCACCATCCATCAAGCGCGGAGAGGGGTTCCACCGGCAGATGACAGACTGGTGATGACACGCGGTCCGCGCGGTAGAAAACCCGCCGTAGCGGCAGAATACCGGCAGGCGTTGCGTGATCTCCCTCCGTTTTGTGGTTTTTTATGCCCCCTGCGCCGATGATGGCGGGAACAATTTCGCGCATGCAATGCAGTTGTGCATCCAGCCCTGTATTCGTTTGCAAAATTGCGCGTATCATGGATTCCTCTGGATTGGGTCGTATTTATGTTTATCTCCGGCCCTGATCTGACTGCGTACGGCATCATGACCGGGGGTTGTGGGGCCGGGCATGAACAGGCAAGACAAAGACCGGACCGATAACGGGCCGGGACTAAAGTGATAAAGAGGGTTCGATGGCAGGAGCACGTCCCATACTGATAGCGGACGACGATCAGACTTTACGTCAAATGCTCGTTGAACAGCTACAGGTTGATGGTGAATTTGAAGCGATCGAGGCTGGCTCCGTCGCCGAAGCCTGGGAGAAACTGCAGACGCCGGGCGCCCGGTTCGATGCAATTATTCTGGATGTTTCCCTTCCCGACGGGGATGGCCGCGATTTCTGCGCCGAGCTGCGCCGCAAGGGCAAGCGCATTCCCATCATCATCCTGACAGGTTCCGATGATGAAACGGATGTCGTCCGCGGGCTTGACGCCGGGGCGAATGACTATGTCGCCAAGCCGTTCCGTATCGCGGAACTTCTGGCCCGTCTGCGCGCGCAGATGCGTATTTTTGAAAACAGCGAGGACGCGGTTTTCGCTATCGGGCCTTATATCTTCCGCCCGTCCGCCAAGCTTCTGCAGGAAACGGCGAAGAACCGCCGCATCCGCCTGACGGAGAAGGAAGCGGCCATCCTGAAGTTCCTGTACCGCGCCGGCACGCGTCCCGTGCCCCGTCAGGTACTGCTGAACGAGGTATGGGGTTACAACGCAGCGGTCACCACCCACACGCTGGAAACCCATATCTACCGCCTGCGCCAGAAGATCGAGCCGGACCCCACCAACGCCACGCTGCTGGTGACGGAAGGGGGCGGTTACCGTCTGGACCCCGAAGGTGGCAAGACGGTCCTCGCCTGAGGACGCTCGCCCCTGGATTTACAGGCTGATTATGACGGGCCACCTGTTACGGGTGGCCCGGTCGCATTTCAGGGGGAAGCCATCCGCATCGGGCGTTAACCGGCGGCCTGTTTCTTCCCGCCCTGTGTCGAAAAAACGCCGTTAGACGGCAAGATCGACAATGACCGGCACATGGTCGGATGGCTTGTCCCAGTCACGGGCGGGGCGAAGCACTTCCATGCCACGCAGCGCGTCCTTCAGGTCCGGCGTGACCCATACATGGTCCAGGCGGCGCCCACGGTTCGATGCGCTCCAGTCCCGGTTGCGATACGACCACCACGTATAAAGCTTCTCGCTGGCCGGGACGAAGTGACGCATGGCGTCAACAAAACCGGTATCCTGCCATTTCAGCAATCCCTCGGTCTCCACGGGCGTATGGCTGACGATCTTGAGCAGTTGTTTGTGGCTCCACACATCATGTTCCAGCGGGGCGATGTTCAGATCCCCCACCAGAACCGTGCGCCGCATCGCGCGGGCGGAAAACCAGTGCCGCGCTTCCTCGATAAAGGCGAGTTTGTGCGCGAATTTCGGATTTTCCACCGGATCGGGAATATCGCCGCCCGCGGGGACGTAGAAGTCATGCACATCAATGGCGTCCGCGCCTGTGCCATGGCGCACGGCGATATGGCGGCAGTCGCCGCGCTGGCACCAGTCGGGCGTATCCTCCAGCACGGTTACGGGCTGGCGTGACAGGATGGCGACCCCGTTATACCCCTTCATGCCCCGGAAAACGACATGATCGAATCCCAGCGCCCGGACCTGTTCCATGGGGAACAGATTGTCCGGTACCTTGGTTTCCTGCAGGCACACCATATCGGGTGCCGTATCCCGGCAGAGCTGTTCCAGCAGGGGCATCCGCAGGCGAAGGGAATTGATATTCCAGGTGATGATACGCATATCGGGTGCATTGCCGATCCGGCGCGGGCTGACAAGAATATTTTTGCCACCATCGGGAAGCGGGCAGGACAAAAACAGGAACGAATTGCAAAAGGCGGCTGATATTTCGTGTGAAAAGGAAAACAACCCTCTTGAACACAGGGATGCCACAATTTGTCCACTTGTGGGGTTGACAGGGTTAAATTTGGCTAATGTTGCGAAGGAATTTTGTTCCGGTCTATGGGTTCCCAAATATATTTATTTAAAACCAATGGGTTAGCATTAGTGATGTTTTTTTGGGCAATCCAAGTTCAGGAAAGGAAAACCGCCATCCGCACGTTTTTTTCTGCTTCTGCTCCACAGACTTATCCACATCATCGGTGGATGAACGGCTACCATCCATGACAACAGCCATTTCAGCCCCCTCCACCCGTCCCAAAGGGGTGGAGGCGATTCACCATGCCCTGCAGACCATGCCGCAATCGCCCGGCGTGTACCGCATGCTGGGGCCGAAAGGCGATGTGCTGTATGTGGGCAAGGCGCTGAACCTGAAAAAACGGGTGACGTCGTATACCCATATCAGCCGCCTGACCGAACGGCTGCGCCGCATGGTGTCCGAAACGGGCAGCATGGAAATCGTCACGACCCATACCGAGGCCGAAGCCCTGCTGCTGGAGGCCAATTACATCAAGCGTATGCAGCCGCGTTACAATATCCTGCTGCGTGACGACAAAAGCTATCCATGGATCATGCTGACCGACCGGCACGATTTCCCCCAGATCAGCAAGCACCGGGGCAAGCCGGTCAAGGGGGCGTCGTACTGGGGGCCATTTGCATCCGCATGGTCGGTCAACCAGACGCTCAACCTGCTTCAGCGGACTTTCCTGCTGCGTTCATGTTCCGACAGCGAAATGCAGGGCCGCACCCGTCCGTGCCTGCTGCACCAGATCCACCGCTGTTCCGCGCCCTGCACCGACCGCATAAGCCGTGAGGAATATGCCGAACTGGCGCGCGAGGCCCGTAACTTCCTTGCCGGAAAAAGCACCCACCTGCGCGAGGAACTGGGCCGGGAGATGGAACAGGCCGCCGAGGCGCTGGAGTTCGAGCGCGCCGCCGCCATCCGTGACCGGATACGCGGCCTGTCCGCGCTGCAGCAGGATTCCAGCGTGATCAATCCCTCTACCGTGAGCGATGCGGACATCATCGCCATCTGGCAGATTGCAGGACAGTCCTGCATTCAGGTGTTCTTCATCCGCGGCGGGCGCAACAACGGCAATCGCGCGTTTTTTCCCAGCCATGCGCGCGATGAAAGCGCGCCCGACGTGCTGGCCGCCTTCATCGGGCAGTTTTACGATGACAAGCCGCCCCCCGCGCAGGTGCTGGTCAATCAGGACCTGCCGGAATGCGATGTGCTGACATCTGCCCTCAGCATACGGCGTGGGCGCAAGGTGGAAATCACCCATCCGCAGCGCGGGGAAAAGCGCGGCGTGATCGAACATGCCGAAATCAACGCGCGCGAAGCGCTGGAACGCAGGCTGGCCGAAAGTGCCGGGCAGGCCCGGCTGCTTCAGGGGGTTGCCGACCTGTTCGGGCTGGATGCCCCGCCCAGGCGGATCGAGACCTACGATAACAGCCACATTCAGGGCGCGAATGCCTATGGCGTGATGGTGGTTGGCGGGCCGGAGGGGTTCGACAAACGTGCCTACCGCAAGTTTTCCATCAAGGGACCGGTCACGCCGGGCGATGACTTCGGCATGATGCGCGAAGTGCTGGAACGCCGGTTTCGCCGCGCCCTGCGCGACCGGGAAGAAGGCAACCGCCCAGAAGACTGGCCCGACATCCTGCTGATCGATGGCGGTGCGGGGCAGTATTCAGCCGTGCGGGCGGTGCTGGATGAACTGGGGGTGACGGGCGTGACGCTGGTGGCCATTGCCAAGGGGCCGGATCGTGACGCGGGGCGGGAGTGGTTCCATATGGCTGACCGTCCACCCTTCCAGCTCCCGCTGCGCGACCCGGTTCTGTACTACCTTCAGCGCCTGCGTGATGAAGCCCATCGGTTTGCCATCACCACCCACCGCGCGGGGCGGTCCAGGACGCTGGTGCGCTCGGAACTGGATGATATTCCCGGCGTTGGTCCGGCACGCAAGCGTGCGCTGCTCAATCACTTCGGCTCGGCGCGCAGTGTACGGCAGGCGGGGCTGGGGGAACTGGAAAATGCGCCTGGCATCAACCGTGACATGGCGCGTGCCATATACGGATATTTCCATCCGGACTGGACAGGGGACTGAGCGCCTGTCATGCAGGTGTGAGCGCAGAACCTGCCTGACAGGCGTTATCGGTATTTCGATTTTTCCTCATCCTTGGCTATAGCAGTATCAGCATGCTTACCGACCTGCCCAATCTCCTGACCCTGTCCCGCATTGTCGTGGTTCCCATTGTTGTGGGACTGGTCGTCATCCATACCCCGCAGACCGATTGCGCGGCCTGCGTGCTGTTCATCCTTGCGGGGATCACGGATTATCTGGACGGAAAGCTGGCGCGGGCGTGGAACCAGAATTCCGATCTGGGCCGGATGCTCGACCCCATTGCGGACAAGCTGCTGGTCGGTGCCTCGCTCATGGTCATGGCCGGACTGGGGCGGCTGCCCTATGGCTGCCTGTATCCGGCCATCATCATCCTTTCACGCGAAATTCTGGTCAGCGGCCTGCGTGAATATCTGGCAGCGACCCGTGTGGGGCTGCCGGTAACGCGGCTGGCGAAATGGAAAACCGGCTTCCAGATGACGGCCATCGGCTTCCTGCTGGCCGGGGACAGCACGGCGGCCCTGCTGCATATCGGCTGGCTGCCGGTTGATGCGCTGGGGGCGGTAATGATGTGGATCGCGGCGGCGCTGACCCTCATCACCGGATGGGATTACCTGTCCACCGGGCTGCGCCACGTCAACGGAACCGGTACGGGCGCGACCAAATTATCTTCCTGACCTACATGAAAAATTAACGCGTATCGTTGTTGTTCTTTCCTGCGGGCCGATGCGCCCGCCTGTTGCCAGACAGATCAAGGGGGAAGAACGGTGCGCCATGTCTTGATGCTGCCAGTGCTGGTCGGTCTGGCGGGATGCGGTGGATTCGGCAAAATCCTGTCCGATAATACGGAACTGCCCGGCTCGCTTCCCAATACTCCGCGTGCCGATGTGGAAAACATGCGGCGCGTGGCGGGCGAAGCGCCACAGGTGCTGCCGATCCTGCCGCAGGAAACCAATATATGGCCGGTCGTGCCCCGGGGGCAGTCGATGCTGGCGGATACGGACGATACATCCGGCACAACGGTCGGCGCGCGCATGGCGGTGCGTGAGCAGGACCTGCCCGCGGGTGGGGAGATGCAGATCGGCAACGATGGCGTGCTGCTTGCCATGCCGGGGCAGGGGGCGCGCGTTTCTGCATTGTCTTCGGGGGCATCGCCGACGCATAAGGGCGTGTCGGATACGGCCATCATCGTGCCCAACGGCGATGGCACCAATACCGTGGTCGCATCAGACGGCACGGTGCAGGAACAGCAGACCCCCTGACAGCGAGTGGCTGTCAGTTTTCGGCCTGGCGTTAAGGGAGATAAGACCGGAATGCTGCGCATTCTCTATTTTGCATGGCTGCGGGACCGGCTCGGTCGTTCAGGTGAAACGCTGGACCTGCCACAGGGCGCGCGTTCCGTGCAGGATCTGGTTGACCAGTTGCGTGCCCGTGGTGGTGAATATGGCGAAATCTTTGCCCGGCCCGAACTGATCCGCGTTGCCGTCAACCAGAGCTTCGCCGCCATTTCGGCCCCCATCGCCGCCAATGACGAAATTGCCTTCTTCCCGCCGGTCACGGGGGGCTGATCCGGTCATGCCGCGCATCACGATCCGGGTTCAGGCCGAAGTCTTCGATTCCGGCCATGAAACCACCCTGCTGCTGGACGGGCAGGAGAGTGTGGGCGGGGTTGCCGCATTCACTGGCATCGTCCGTGGCGGTGACGGCCTGTGTGCGCTGGAACTGGAACATTATCCCGGCATGACCGAGTCCATGATGCAGCGCATCGCCGAATCGGCATGTGCGCGATTCGGGCTGGTTGGCTGCACGGTCATCCATCGCGTAGGGCGGCTGGAGGTGGGCATGCCCATCGTGCTGGTATTATGTGCCGCCGCGCATCGCAGTGCCGCCTTCGATGCGACCGAATTCATGATGGACTGGCTCAAGACCAGCGCACCCTTCTGGAAACGCGAGGAATTCGGAAATGGTCGCAGCGCGTGGGTCGAACCCCGGGCGCAGGATGACGCGGCGACGGCGCGCTGGGGCACTCTGGAATCCTGATGGCGGCGGGACGGAAAATTTAAAAAATATTCTGCCCCTTTTCGTGCTTGACCCAGCTTCCCCGCTGATTCGGACAATCCGTCCACAATTTTGTCCCCTACATTATATAGTGCAATCGGGCGCGCGGTGGTCCATATATAGGGGGCAAATCAGAAAACCTTGCCCCCAGCCACAGGCTCGAAAGACCCTGTGCATTGGCACGAGCCGATTACGGAGAATGTAAATGGTCCTGGATGACGTATCCGAAGGCATGTCCGACTGTTCTGCCTACGGGGACGGTAGCGTCCGGGGAAAGGACAGTGAGACAATGTCTGACATGCTGGATAACGTGGTCCAGTTGCCCGGTCATCATCCCGTGCGCGTGGACCATTCCCGCGATGCGCTGCTGACGGCATTTGGCAAGGCCACGCTTGATAACCGCTATCTCCTGCCGGGTGAAAGCTATCAGGACCTGTTCGGGCGGGTTGCGTCCTATTACGGTGCCGATGCCGCCCATGCGCAGCGGCTGTATGATTATATTTCCCGCCACTGGTTCATGCCCGCAACCCCGGTGCTGTCCAATGGTGGCACCACGCGCGGCCTGCCCATTTCGTGCTTCCTGAACGAAGCGAATGACAGCCTGCGCGGCATTGTCGACCTGTGGAACGAGAATGTATGGCTGGCCTCCAAGGGTGGGGGCATCGGTTCCTACTGGGGCAACCTGCGTTCGATTGGCGAGAATGTGGGCCGCAACGGCAAGACATCCGGTGTCATCCCCTTCATCCGCGTGATGGACAGCCTGACGCTGGCGATCAGCCAGGGATCGCTGCGCCGTGGATCGGCTGCGGTATACCTGCCGGTCTGGCACCCCGAGATCGAGGAATTCATCGAACTGCGCCGTCCGACCGGCGGCGATCCCAACCGTAAGGCGCTCAACCTGCACCACGGCGTGCTGGTGTCCGATGCGTTCATGCGCGCGGTGGCGGACGATGCGGAATGGGCGCTGCTTTCGCCCAAGGACAATACGGTCATCCGCAAGATTTCGGCGCGGGCGCTGTGGATCCGGATTCTGACCGCGCGCATGGAACAGGGTGAGCCGTACATCATCTATTCCGACCATGTGAACAATGCCCGTCCCGAGCACCACAAGCTGGCGGGGCTGGAGGTCAAGACATCCAACCTGTGCGCGGAAATCACGCTGCCCACGGGCATGGACCATCATGGCCGGGAACGTACGGCGGTGTGCTGCCTGTCCTCGCTCAACCTTGAGACATGGGATGAGTGGAAGGACGAACCGCAGTTTATCGAGGACGTGATGCTGTTCCTCGATAACGTGCTGCAGGATTTCATCGACCGCGCGCCTGACGATATGGAACGCGCCCGCTACGCCGCCATGCGCGAACGTTCGGTAGGGCTGGGGGTCATGGGTTTCCATACCTTCCTTCAGGCCAATAACGTGCCGTTCGAAAGCGTTGTGGCCAAGGTGTGGAACCGCAAGATATTCAAGCATATCCGTGAGCAGGCGAATGCGGCGTCCATCAAACTGGCGCAGGAACGCGGGCCGTGCCCCGATGCCGCCGAATACGGTGTGATGGAACGCTTTTCCAACAAGATGGCGATTGCGCCCACGGCGTCGATTTCGATTATCGCGGGCAATGCCAGCCCCGGAATCGAACCGATCGCGGCCAATGTGTTCCTGCAGAAGACGCTGTCGGGTTCTTTCACCGTGCGCAACCGCCACCTTGACCGCCTGCTGACCGAAAAGGGAAAGAACACCAGCGAGATCTGGTCCTCCATCACCCTGAACAAGGGCAGCGTGCAGCATCTGGATTTCCTGACCCAGCAGGAAAAGGACGTATTCAAGACCGCGTTTGAACTGGACCAGCGCTGGGTGATCGAACATGCCGCCGACCGTGCGCCGTTCATCTGTCAGGCGCAGTCGATCAACATCTTCCTGCCCGCCAACGTGAACAAGCGCGACCTGCACCAGATCCATTACATGGCATGGAAGCGGGGCGTGAAGTCGCTGTATTACTGCCGTTCGCTGTCCATCCAGCGCGCCGATGCGGTAAGCGACGGACAGGAAAAGCGTGACATGACCCAGAAGGAAGGCTCCGCGCCCGCTCCGGCGGCCACGGGCACTTCCACCGATTACGAGGAATGCCTGGCCTGCCAGTAAGGCGGGGCATTCCACCCTTGGTATAGTATTCCATGCGTTCCCCAGCCTGTCCGGGCCGGGGGGCGCATATCGATGTACAGGACAGGCATGGCCATGACCGACAACGCCCCCGGCGCAGATGCCACGACCAGGCAGGAACATAACCTGCTGACCTCCAACCCCGTCTACAAGCCCTTCCGCTATCCCTGGGCCTATGATGCGTGGCTGACGCAGCAGCGCGTCCACTGGCTGCCCGAGGAGGTGCCGCTGGCCGATGACGTGAAGGACTGGCACCGCACGCTGAGCGAAAGCGAGCGCCATCTGGTCACCCAGATCTTCCGCTTCTTCACGCAGGCGGATGTGGAGGTGAACAACTGCTACATGAAGCACTACAGTCAGGTGTTCAAACCGACTGAAGTGCTGATGATGCTGTCAGCCTTTTCCAATATCGAAACGATCCATATCGCTGCCTACAGTCATCTGCTCGATACCATCGGCATGCCCGAGACCGAGTATTCCGCTTTCCTTAGTTATAAGGAAATGAAGGATAAATATGACTACATGCAGAAATTCTCGGTCTCCGATAACTACCAGATTGCCCGCACGCTCGCGGCTTTTGGCGCGTTTACCGAAGGGCTCCAGCTTTTCGCATCCTTCGCGATCCTGCTGAACTTCCCGCGTTTCAACAAGCTCAAGGGCATGGGGCAGATCGTCTCGTGGTCCGTGCGTGACGAATCCCTGCACTGTGATTCGATGGCGCGGCTGTTCCGGGTCTTCGTGCAGGAAAATCCGGAAATCTGGACCGATACGCTGCGTGACGACATCCGCCAGATCTGCCGCGACATTGTCGAACACGAGGACGCCTTCATCGACCTCGCGTTTGAAATGGGCGCGGTCGAAGGGCTGGATGCCGGGCAGGTCAAGCAGTACATCCGCTTTGTCGCCAACCGCCGTCTGGGACAACTCGGGCTTGATGGCATCTACGATGTCGCCACCAACCCGCTGCCGTGGGTGGATGAAATGATCAACGCGGTCGAACACGCCAACTTCTTTGAAAACCGGGCGACCGAATACAGCCGTGCCTCGACCACCGGCACGTGGGAAGAAGCTTTCGCCGACTGAACCGGCGGCAGGGCCGCCCTTTGCCCGTATCAGGGCAGCAGGGCGGCCCCATCTTCCAGCACCGCGCGGGCGGTGGCGGTAAAGCGGCCATCGGCTTCATGCAGAACCAGTCCGGGCAGCATTTCGCTGCCCGCGCGTGCGTTCGCGCATCCCTGTAGCAGCACGATACGCGCCGGGCGGCCCTGCCGGGGCCAGCATGGGAAAATCCTGATCCGTCCCAGCCCGGCGTCTTCCATGGCGGCGACCCCCATGGCCAGCAGCGTGGCGGGCAGGGCGAGTGTCAGCGTGCCATGATGGCGAAGCTGGCTGCCAAGGGCGTTTACCCATCCCGCCAGCGTGCCTGCGGGCAGACGGCGGGCAAGATCACGGCGCAGATGGGGCGAAGGGGACGAATCATGCCCATGCCATGGCGGATTGGCAAAAGCATGGTCGATCCGGCGCTTGCCCGGCCCTGACAGCAGGGGGTCATCGGGCAGGGCGGGAATGGTGGCAGCGCATATACGCAGGTCGTGGCGTCCGTTCAGTTCGAAATTATGGCCGGCGAGCGCGGCGGTCGCCGTGTCATGCTCCAGCCCGATTCCGGCAAGACCGGATATCCGATTCGTCAGGCAGAGCAGCCCTGCGCCAGCGCCGCATCCACCCTCCAGCACGGTCTGACCGGCGCGCGCGGGCACGAAAGCAGCCATCAGAACCGGTTCCAGTCCGGTCCTGTTTCCCGTGATAAACTGGCGATAGATCACCTTTCCGCCCAGCAGCGCACCGGTCGAGACCGGGGGCAGGCCGACAGGTGGCGCGGGCAGCAAATCACCCGTCCCGGACCCCATGCCTGTCTGCTCCCGCTTGACCGTTATTCCAGCGCCGCCCATATACTCATATTCATGTTCATACATTCGGAACCCGGAGAGTAACCTTTTGGCCCTAGCAGTTAGTCTGCCGGAATCCGACGAAACGGCAAGTCAGAAAGACGAAGGGGCTCGCCGCCCGATGGCAGATGGATCAGAAGTCGCCCTGCGCGATCTGGCGGAATATCTCGCTGATGACATGGCTGCGTGCAATCGCGCCATTGTCGAGCGGATGGACAGCCCGGTTGCGCTTATTCCCCAACTTGCGGCCCATCTGGTCGCCGCTGGCGGCAAGCGGCTGCGGCCGCTGCTGACGCTGGCCTCAGCGCGGCTGTGCGGTTACCAGCCCGATGCCACCCATCAGCGGCACGTGGCGCTGGCAGCCTGTGTGGAGTTCATCCATACCGCGACCCTGCTGCATGATGACGTGGTGGACGAAAGCGCCCTGCGTCGCGGCATGGCGAGCGCCAATGCCGTATTCGGCAACAAGGCATCGGTGCTGGTGGGCGATTTCCTGTTCGCGCGCTCCTTCCAGCTCATGACCGATGACGGTTCGCTCAAGGTCATGAACATCCTCTCCTCCGCTTCCGCCACGATTGCGGAAGGGGAGGTGCTGCAGATGTCCACCCAGAACGATCTTTCCACCAGGATCGATCAGTATCTGGAAGTCATCCATGGCAAGACGGCGGCCCTGTTCGCCGCAGCCTGCCGTGTGGGGGCGGTCGTGGCCGAACGTGACGAGCGTGAGGAACGTGCGCTTGAATCCTACGGCACCAATCTGGGCATGGCGTTCCAGCTTGTGGATGACGCGCTGGATTACGCCGCCGATCAGGCCCGTCTGGGCAAGACGGTGGGCGATGATTTCCGTGAAGGCAAGATCACCCTGCCGGTGCTGGCGGCCTATGCCGCGGGATCGGAGGAAGACCGTGCCTTCTGGCAGCGTGTGATCGAGGAAAGCGAGCAGCGTCCCGACGATCTGGATCATGCGCTTAGCCTGATTGAAAAGACCGATGCGATCCGCATCACCCTGGACCGTGCGACGGAATATGCACAGGCAGCCTGCGAGGCCCTGTCGATCTTCCCGCCGGGCCGCCTGCGCCAGCTTTTGCAGGATACGGCAAGCTACACGGTCAACCGCCTGCGTTGATCCCGGACAGGGGCGGTGAAAGCCGCCCCCTTTTATGGGGCAGTCATCTTTCGAGGGGGCTCAGTCCCGTCTTCGTCAAAAAAGCCGATATTGCTGGCGTCATACCCCATCTGGTCCAGACCCGGCAGCAGGGCATCCAGATCAGCGGGCATTGCGGTGAACAGCACCTGCTCGGCTCTGGCAGGCATGGTTTCCCGTAGGGGGAAACTGCATGTCGTCAGCATGCTGGCGGCCTGTCTTGCAACCGCAGGGGCGGGGTCCAGCCATGTTACATCAGCCGGTCCCAGCGCCCGCATGGCATCCAGCACAAAGGTGTAGTGGGTGCAGCCAATGCCCACGACGTCAATACGCTCGCCACCCGGTTGGCCAAACAGGCCAGCCAGTTCGGCTTTCAGTCGTTCGGGGTCAGGCGGGATCTGCCGGAATGCGGCTTCCCCCATATCCGCCAGATGGCGCGCACCATGGGCCAGCAGCGTGCAGGCCGGTGCAAAGCGCATCTGTAGATCATGCAGATAGGGACGGCGCACTGTCGCGCGCGTAGCCAGCAGGCCAATCGTGCCGGTACGGGTATGATCCGCCGCCCATTTGATCGGGGGCACACACCCGACAAAGGGCACGGCATAGGCAGCGCGCAGGCTGTCCAGCGCAAGGGTGCTGGCGGTATTGCAGGCAATGACCACCACATCGGGTTTCAGCCGGGTGATGGCATGGCCCAGAAGCCTGACGATGCGCTCCCGCAGGAGCGCATCGGGCTGTTCCCCATAGGGAAAGACGGCGGTATCGGCCAGATAGTCAATCGGAACGGCGGGCAGGAGCGTGCGCAACCGGGCGACAACGCCCAGCCCCCCGATACCGGAATCAAAAGCCAGGATACGCGACATCAGCAGGGATGCGGATCAGGCTCCGGCGTCGCGCTTGGCCTTGAGCGCAAGCGCTTCTTCCGCGCTGCCCACGCCACCATGCTTTGCGGACCATGCGCAGGGATCTTCAAGGAAGCGGCGGACCTCGGCTGCATCCTTTTCCGAGAAATAGGGCTTGCCCGCGCAGGCTTCCAGCACGTCCCACCATGTGCACAGGGCATGCAGGCTGATGTTCATGTCAGCCAGCGTACGGTAGGCGCCGGGGAACACGCCATAGAAGAACACGACGAATGTGTGGTCCACGATCGCGCCCGCATTGCGCAGGGCATTGGCGAACTGCACCTTGGAAGAACCGTCCGTGGTCAGGTCTTCCACCAGCAGGGTGCGCATGCCTTCGGGCACATCGCCTTCAATCTGCGCATTGCGGCCAAAGCCCTTGGGCTTTTTACGCACATAGGCCATGGGGGCCATCATGCGGTCCGCAATCCATGCGGCGAAGGGAATCCCGGCCGTCTCGCCGCCGACTACCGCGTCGATGCTTTCATAGCCGACATGGCGGCCAATTTTCTCGACCGCCAGTTCCATGATCTTCTGCCGCGCGCGGGGGAAGAAGATGATGCGGCGGCAATCGATGTAAACCGGGGACTTCCAGCCGGACGTAAGGGTATACGGATCATCGGGACGGAAGTTGACGGCCTTGATTTCCAGCAGAAGGCGCGCCGTCATCAGTGCCGCATCGCGATCCCACGCTGTTGAACCTGTTGACAGTCCAGCCCCGTTTCCCGTGGCGTCGTGCATACCCTATCTCCGGCCAAATGATATTCGCTGTCGTGAATGACAGGACAGACGATTAACCGCAACAGATGGGAAAATCCATCGGTCTGCACGGCCTGCGGCCAAAAATGCGTAAAAAAGCGGTCCGGGAAATATAATGTGACAACTCGGCGCGGGATGAGGGGCATGTATACCTTGCCCAATCAGTCCATTCGCTCTAGTATCCCAGTATTGATAATCATTCTCAATAATAGGTCATCGCATCGTGTCTGTTGAAAACAGTCGCATCGCTCGTAAATGTGAGCGTGCCGTAATCACCGCCTACCAGGAACTGCGTGGCGTTGGGACCAGCGATGTGTCGGCTTTCCATGCCTGCACGACCCTTTACCGCATCCACCATCCCGAATCCTCGCTGAACGAGGCCCGGCGGCTGGTGTCGGAATGGATCGACCATCACGTGATCCAGAAGCGCCCCGGTCCCACAAACGGCTGCGAGTGCGACTGACCCCACTGGCTGGGGCCAAAGACATGAGAAAGGCAGGCACATGAATGTGGCCTGCCTTTTTTGTATCGGGGGTAAATCCCGATGCGACCCTATCGCGTTATTTCAGTCCTGAAATCAGGCCGGTGACGGGAGAGGGCGGCTGGTTGTCATCATGTCCATGCCGGGCGACATTCCTGCCGCCCGGCATGAAATATGATCAGCTCCGTTTGTCGAACCCGACGAAGTCACGCTGCGGCGAACCGACATAAAGCTGGCGGGGACGACCGATGCGCTGGCCCGGTTCTTCGATCATTTCCTTCCACTGGCTGATCCAGCCGGTGGTGCGGGCGACGGCAAACAGCACGGTGAACATGCTGGTAGGGATGCCCATGGCCTTCAGGATGATGCCCGAATAGAAATCGACATTGGGGTAGAGGCTGCGCTTGACGAAATATTCGTCATGAATGGCAATCTTTTCCAGTTCGATCGCCAGATCCAGCAGCGGATCATCCTTGATCCCCAGTTCGCCCAGCACCTCATGGCAGGTGGCCTGCATGATCTTCGCACGCGGGTCGAAGTTCTTGTATACGCGGTGGCCAAAGCCCATCAGGCGCACGCCGCTGGTCTTGTCCTTCACCTTGGCGATGAATTCGGGAATGTTGTCCTTGTGGCCGATTTCAGCCAGCATCTTCAGCACGGCTTCGTTGGCGCCACCATGCGCAGGCCCCCACAGCGCCGCGATACCGGCGGAAATACAGGCAAACGGATTGGCGCCCGTGGACCCGGCCAGCCGCACGGTGGAGGTCGATGCGTTCTGTTCGTGGTCGGCATGCAGGATCAGGATGCGATCCATCGCGCGCGCCAGAACCGGGTTGATCTTGTACGGTTCGCTGGGCACCGCAAACATCATGGACAGGAAGTTTTCCGCATAGGACAGGTCGTTACGCGGGTAGATGAAGGTTTCACCCTGCGTATATTTGTACGCCCATGCGGCGATGGTCGGGATCTTGGCGATGATGCGCAGGGCCGACTGGTAGCGCGTCGCCGCGTTCGAGACATCCAGCCCTTCATGATAGAAGGAGGACAGCGCCCCGACCGTCCCGCACAGGATGGCCATGGGATGCGCATCACGGCGGAAACCGTTGAAGAAGTTGCGGATCTGTTCGTGCAGCAGGGTGTGGTGCTTGATCGAGTTCACGAAGCCGTCGTACTGCGCCCGGTCCGGCAGTTCACCGTTAAGCAGCAGGTACGCCACTTCCATGAACGTGGCCTGTTCGGCCAGTTGGGCGATGGGGTAGCCGCGATGCAGCAGGATGCCCTTTTCACCATCAATGAAAGTGATCTTGCTGGAGCAGGATGCGGTTTCGCCATAACCGGGATCGTAGGTGAATACGTCGGCCTGTGCTGGCAGCTTGCGGATATCGACGACATCGGGGCCCATCGTGCCGGACAGCACGGGCAGTGACACATCCTTGCCGTTTAGCGAGATTGTGGCGGTTTTTGCGGACTCGCTCATCTACAACTCTCCTCTTGGGTGCCAGCCCCGGCGCGCTATGGGGCAGGGCGGGCACATGTCTCCATCCTCCGGGCGGTCTGTTGTTCGGCAACAGTTTGTAAGTCTGCCCGGATTTTATATTCCCGCCTGCCCATGTGGCGGCAGTCGGCGGGTCTCGGGTGTGACGATAGGAACGAAACCCCCGGCGTGGCAATCCATGCACCCGTCCTGTGGCAATGACATTATTGGCAAGACAGCTCCACAAGCCGTATTTCACCATCAGTCGCGGTATTCCACCGCTGGTCCGTGGTGAAACAGGCGATTGATGCCGGTGGAAACCCGCGTATCAGCATGTTTTCCAGTCCGGGCGGGCAGTGCCCCCCGGCCCAGTGAAGCACCAGTCCCTGCAGGCCGGGATTGTGGCCTAATATCATGATATTGTTAATTTTATCGGGAACGGCATACAGGCTGTCACGGATTGTTTCCGCCGTGGCGTCATACAGCGTGTTCACATATCGGATATCGGGTGCCTGATCGCCATAAAATGATCCGATGGCGTCCAGCGTCTGGCGCGTACGCAGCGACGGACTGACCAGAACCAGTTCCGGCGCGAAATGCCGCGCGCGCAGCCACGCCCCCTGCCGGGCGGCTGTTTCATGGCCATGGGGGGTAAGCGGGCGCTCAAGGTCGGCGTGCATTCCCATCTCCCCGAACGGGGCGGGGGCGGCCTGCGCGTGGCGCATCACAATCAGCCGCCGGGTGGGGAAGCCCCCTTCGGATCGGTCCGGCATCTGGGATTTACCGGCTTTCGCGTGCGAAGGCTTCGTGATGGCGGATGACCTCGCGGATGATGAAGGCGAGGAATTTTTCCGCGAAGTCTGGGTCAAGCTGTGCCGCCGTGGCCAGTTGCCGCAGCCGGGCGACCTGACGGGCTTCGCGCGCGGGGTCGGCGGGCGGCATCTCGTTGGCGGCCTTGAGTTTGCCCACCGCCTGCGTATGGCGGAAGCGTTCGGCCAGCATGTAGATCAGGGCGGCATCGATGTTGTCGATGCTGCGGCGCAGTTCTTCCAGTTTCTGCTGCGCTGCGTTTGCTGCGTCATGCGTGGCCTGGGTGGTGTTCATCTGTTTCTGTTCTCCTGGAAGGGGCGTGCGGAAGGCATGTCGTATGCCCCTGTTATATGACAGGTGGCAGGTCGATCCATGCCAGATGGCCGCCCTTGCCTGCGCCCGTATCGGTAAAGATGGCCTTGCCGCCCATGCGGCCCTGCCGGACCCAGGGCCTGCCATCGGTCGAACGGCGGTCATGCCCGCAATAGACGGTGTAGCCCGCAGGAATATGATCGACCCAGTTCAGCCGCCGTTCCGGGTAGCCGTCTTTCTGCATGTGGCCTGTTGTCTCGCCAAACAGGGCGCGTGACAGCAGGGGACTGACCGTGCCCAGGCCCGGCGGCGGCAGTTCGCCCAGCATGCGGACATGAAAACCCCCATGCACGAATATGGACTGCCCCAGCACGATCCACGCGGGCGCACGCGACAGGTCGGCCAGCGCGCGCTGGTACACATCGCTGTTTTCTTCCGCCATGAACTGCGCCAGCGTTTCCATAAGCGGCGGGTCGCGCCGCATCTTGCGCCCCTGTAGCGCGCGGGCCAGCTTGCGGTCGTGATTGCCCAGAATGAACAGGCCCCGGCGTTCGTCTATCAGGCGCTGCATGAGGCGGAACGCCCCCGCGCTGTCCGGTCCGTAATCGACAAGATCGCCAAGCTGGATGACAAAACGGTCCGTCGCGGCCGCATGGCGGAAGGCGTGAAGATCGCCATGCACATCGCCCACAACACGCAGTGGCCGCCCGGCCAGAAGTTCGGTCAGCGGGTGCGCAGGCATGGCCGTGGGCAGCACGGATGCCTCCGCTGCCGGGGGCGGGGCGGAGTCCTCGCGCGCCATGACAGGCCGGTAAGAGGGAAATCGACGTCTCAAGCGAAAAACCTCTCCTGTCTGTTGCTGGCTATGCCGTGTGGATACCCCTTGCTGGGTCTGGTTTCCTATTATTCACAAGATTGGTCGCCATGCACTAGGGGATGGTCAATAATGTGTCGGGAATGACACGAAATGGTTGCAGGCGGGTAACGTCATGCGCGGGGGAAGGCGGTGTATTGCCAAAAATACATCCAAAAAATACACCGCATGTCTGATCGCGCTTCCCGATGGAGCAAACGTGAAACCGCAAAGCGAAGCCTGCCGCCCGGTGTCACACTTTTTTGTTGTGACGTGGCCCGCAGGACGGAGAACAGATGATGACGTCATGCTGAAGTCAAACGCAGCGCCACGGCATAAGGTGCAAAGGGAATACCCACACCGGATGCGGCACGCGGGCTGACGGGGACAGGCCAGAGGTACTATCGGGGGCACGCTGCCCCGCCTGCCGGACCGTGGCTGAAGCATCTGACATATCCGGCCCGGCGCAGGCTGGCCGGACATAACAATAAGAGTTTGAGGGAAAGTTCATGATCGACCACACCCGAATCCGGAATGCGGCGCTCCGGGCCAAGATCACTACTGCCGAACAGGCGGCCGCCCTGATCCGCCCCGGCAGTACGGTCGGCACCAGCGGCTTTACCGGTGCAGGCTACCCCAAGGCCGTGCCGCAGGCGCTTGCGGCCCTGATGGAACGTGAGCACGCCAAGGGAAACGAATACCGCATCCGGCTTCTGACCGGGGCTTCCACAGGCCCGGAACTTGACGGCGCACTGGCGAAGGTCAACGGCATCTCCTTCCGCATGCCCTATAATTCCGATGCCGGCCTGCGCGCGCGCATCAACGCGGGCGAGACGGAATATCTGGACATGCACCTCAGCCACGTCGCGCCAATGGCGTGGGCGGGCTTTTTCGGGGAAATCGATACGGCCGTCATCGAGGCCACCGCCATCCGTGAAGATGGCAGCATCGTCCCGTCCTCCTCCGTCGGTAATTCCAAGACATGGCTCGATACCGCCCGGCAGGTGATCATCGAGGTCAATAGCTGGCAGGACAGCGCGCTGGAAGGCATGCACGACATCTGGTACGGCGCGGCCCTGCCGCCGCACCGCCAGCCCATTCCGCTGCTGCGCCCCGATGACCGCATCGGCGGCACGTCGCTCAAGGTGGACCCGGCCAAGATCGTGGCGATTGTCGAGACCAACGCCCCGGATCGTAACGCCCCGTTCTCCCCGCCCGATGAGACCGCGCGCGGCATTGCCGGGCACCTTATGGAATTTTTCCGCCATGAAGTGAAAATGGGCCGTCTTCCGCCCTCGCTCCTGCCGTTGCAGTCCGGTGTGGGCAACGTGGCCAATGCGGTCATGAGCGGGCTGGAAGACGGGCCGTTCGATGACCTGACCGCCTATACCGAAGTCATTCAGGACGGCATGCTGGGCATGCTGGAAACGGGCAAGATGCGCGTGGCGTCGGCTACCGCCTTCTCGCTCAGCCCCGAAGCGGCAGAGTCGCTCAACAGCCGCATGCGGGAATTCCAGAAGAAGATCATCCTGCGCCCGCAGGACATCAGCAACCACCCCGGCCTGATCCGCCGTCTGGGCTGTATCGCCATGAACGGTCTGATCGAATCGGATATCTACGGCAACGTGAACTCAACGCAGATCATGGGGTCCAAGATCCAGAACGGCATCGGCGGATCGGGCGATTTTGCCCGCAATGCCTATATTTCCGTGTTCATGACGCCGTCCACGGCCAAGGGTGGCAAAATCTCCGCCATCGTGCCCATGGCATCGCATGTCGATCATATCACGCAGGATTCGCAGGTTCTGGTGACGGAGCAGGGACTGGCCGATCTGCGTGGCCTGTCGCCCAAGCAGCGGGCAGAGGTAATCATCGCCAACTGTGCGCACCCGGATTACCGCCCGATGCTGCAGGATTATTACAAGCGCGCCCGCGCGGGGTCGTTTGGCCAGCAGTCGCCGCATCTGCTGACCGAAGCCCTGTCATGGCACCAGCGCTTCATTGAAACAGGCAGCATGAAAGCCTGATTGAGGACCGGCTGCGCGTGCATGGCATGCGCGGCCACCCGATAAAAGCGGCAGGACGGGATTTTTCAGCCCGTCCTGGCGTTCGTGTTTTCAGGATACGGAAACGGGACGTTCCTCATCCACCATTTCGGTGGCGCGTTCCAGATCGACGGACAGTACACGGCTGACGCCGCGTTCCTGCATGGTCACGCCATACAGTCGGTCCATATGGGCCATGGTCAACTGGTGATGGGTCACGACAAGGAAACGCGTGCCCGCTTCGGCCACCATGTCGCCCAGCAGGCTGCAAAAGCGCCCGACATTGGCGTCATCCAGCGGGGCGTCCACTTCGTCCAGCACGCAGACAGGGGCCGGATTGCACCGGAACACCGCGAAGATGAGCGAAAGCGCCGTCAGCGCCTGTTCCCCGCCCGAAAGCAGCGAAAGCGTCGCCAGCTTCTTGCCCGGCGGCTGGGCATAGATTTCCAGCCCGGCCTGTAGCGGGTCGTCATTGCCGACCATGCCCAGATGGGCGCGGCCACCGTTGAACATGCGCGCGAACAGGGACTGAAAGTGCTGGTCGATCTGCGAAAACACGGCCATCAGCCGTTCGCGGCCTTCGCGGTTGAGTTGCCCGATCATGCCGCGCAGACGCGCGATGGCGGAGTTCAGCTCATCACGCTCATGCAGGATCGTGTCGATTTTGGTCGATGCGTCCTGTGCCTCGATTTCCGCACGCAGGTTGACCGGTCCCAGTTCATCGCGCTGGCGGCCAAGGCGCGCCACCTTGCGGCGCAGGCTGGTTTCGGCGGCGACACTCAGGTCGGTCGGGACAATATCGGCAGGCGGGGAGGATTCCGCCTGTAGCTGCGCCAGCAGCACCTGCGCCTGTTCACGCCTGCCTTCGGCGCGTACCAGTGCCTCACGCGCGGTCCCCAGCGTATCTTCAGCCATGCGGCGGCCCTGCTGCATTTCCGCCAGCCGGTTTTCCGCCTGTTGCAGTTCCTGCGCCGCCTGATCGTGCGCGGCGGTATGCTGTTCCAGTTCGGTGGCGATGGCGTCCCGGCGGGCACGTACGGCTACGGGCTGTGGCGCCAGACGCTCATGTTCCGTCCGGGCGTTGTCCAGCCGGGTCCGGGCTGCTTCGGCTTCCAGTGTTGCAGCTTCCACGCGATCGGCCCATTGCGTCCTGTCCTGTTCCAGCGTGGTCTGGCGCTGGTGCAGGGCTGCCTGTTCCGTCTGGAGCCGCGCCATGTCATCACGACTGGCCTGTTCCTGCGTGCGCAGGGTTTCCGCCTGTTCGCGCAGCGTGGTCAGGGCCTGTTCCAGTTCTCCGGTATCGGGGAGGGCGACCATGCGGGCCTGTGCGGCCTGCATCGTTGCGTCCGCCTGTTCCAGCGCGTGCGACAGGTCGGTCATACGGGCACGGCGTGCTTCCAGCCGCGCGCCCGTCTCACGCGATTTCTGTTCCAGTTCGGCGCGTGCGGCGCGGACGTGTTCCAGATGGGCGCTGGTCGTATCCACCGCTTCACGTGCTTGCCGCAGGGCCTGTTCGGCCTGTGCTGCGGCATCCGTGGCCTGTGTGGCGGCGGTTTCGGCAATGGCGGGCAGGGGCAGGCTGGCCAGATGGGCCTGTTTGGCTTCAAGTTCCATACGCAGGGCATCGTGGTCGTTTTCCAGCCGCGCCTTTTCCGGCAGCATGGAATGCAGACGCGTTTCGGCTTCGCTATGGCTGGTTGTGGTGGCGTGCAGGGCCTGACGGGCCTGTTCCACGGTGGTTTCAGCCTGCTGGCGTTCCGCGCGCAGGCGGCTTTCCGTTGCCTGCGCCTCGGCAGTCTGTCGTGCGGCCTGCTGCTGCACCTGTTCCAGTTGCGCCAGTTCCGGCAGGGCGGATGCCTGCGCCATGGCCCGGTCAAGGGCCGCATCGGCTTCGCCCAGGGCCGCCTGCGCGGTTTCGTGCTGCATGCGGACGGCGTTGATCTGCGTGGCGATGGTGGCATGCCGTCGGGACAGGTCGGATTCCTTGGCCCGGCAGGTTTCCAGCACGTTTTCGGCTTCGGTCCGTGCGGTACGGGTGGTGTCCAGAAGCCCTGTTGCCTGCTGGCGGGCCTGCATGGCGTCCTGACATGCCTGTTCCAGCGCGGGCAGGGCATCGCGTGCGTGTTCCAGTTCCGCGCGCAGTTCCCGCAGGCGGCCAAGCTGTTGCAGGCGCAGCGCCGCGCGTCCCGGCAGATTGGGGGCCTGAACATAACCATCCCAGCGCCATAGCGCGCCGTCACGGGTTACAAGGCACTGCCCCGCTGCCAGACGGGGCTGTAAATCCGCCCCATCGCGCCCATCCGCCAGCAGTCCCGCCGCATTCAGCGCGCGCGACAGGGCCGGTGGGGCATCCAGCAGGGTGGAAAGCGGCGTAATATCCGCATCCGCGAAGGGAACGGGCGTGCCGGGTGGCAGGTCGCGCCATTCACGCGGGGCCTTGCCATCAATCGTGGCATCGAGGCCATCCGCCAGCACTACCGCCAGCGCCGTTTCCAGACCGGCGGGCACATGCAGGCTTTCCGCCAGCGTCACGCCGCTGGCCGGGGTCTGCTCCGTATCGCTTTGCAGGGCGCGGGCCAGACCGTCGGCCTCCGCTTCCAGACCCGACAGGCTGGCGCGGGCCTGCGCCAGTCGGGCAGTGCAGGATTCTTCCGCCTTTGCCGCGGCAACCTGTTCGGTTTCGGCGGCGGTCATGGCCTCACGGGCGGCTTCAAGCGTCCGTTCGGCTTCCGTGCGACGGTCAACAAGCCGTGCCAGATCGGCATCGGGTATGGCCTGTGCCTGCAACTGTTCCAGACTGGCGGCCAGCGTATCCACTTCGCTACGGGCACGGGCCTGTGCCGCCTGTGCGCCACGAAGTGCTTCCTCGGCTGCCTGCCGGGTGGAGCGGGCTTCCTTCAGCCGCGCATTGGCCTGTATTTCAGCCTGCGTGGCCTGCGTGCGGTTTTCTTCCGCAACAGTCAGTTCCCCGCGTATCTGCGCAAGGCGATTATCCGCCTGCGCCACCACCTGCGCCAGACGTTGCCGTTCGGCTTCGGGCACAAGGCTGGCACGGGCTTTTTCCACATGGGCATTCAGGGTGGCGACATCGCGCTCCAGCGCTTCCAGCCGGTCGCGCAGCGCCATGGTGTCGCGCGTGGCCTGTTCATGCACGCGACGGCTTTCCACGCTGGCATTACGCGCCAGCCCGGCCTGTAGCACGGCTTCGGAATGGGTGCGGGTTGCTTCTTCCCGCGTGGTCAGGGCCGTGGTGGCCTGTTCCTGCGCGATACGGATCTGTTCATCATGGGCCGCGATTGCGGCTTCGGTCGGCATGGCCGCTTCAAGGGCCGCGATTTCTTCGCTCAGGGCCGCATGCTGGGCCGCCAGTTTTTCGTGCGCAAGGGTTGCGGCATCCAGTACTTCGCGGGCCTGCGTGGCCTGTAACTGGGCTTCACGCAGGGCCACGGTGGCCTGTTCCACCCGCGCGGCCATATCGCCGCTGGCCTGCGCCAGTGCCACGCATTCATCCTGTCTGGCGTCCCGCAGGGCGGGCAGTGCGGACAGGCGTTGTGCGATCCCGGTCCGTTCGGCCTCAAGCTGTTCGAGCATCGTCTGCGCATCATCGCGCCGGGTCAGGGCGGCGGCCTGCACGCTTTCGCACTCGGCAAGGCGGGTGCTGGCCTGTTCCAGGGCGGATTCCGCGCGGGCCAGTTCCTCGGCAATGGTTTCGGCCCGGACCCGGAAACGTTCCAGCGCGGTGCGTCGATCATCCACCTGCGCCCGGAGCTGGGGCAGGGCCTGCGTCATTTCGTAATCGGCAATGACCGCGCCTTCGGCCATTTCCTCGGCGGCCCTGAGGTCGGCGCGGGCCGCATGCAGCGCCGCCTCGCTTTCGGTCACGCCGTGATGCGCGCGGGCATGCAGCAGGGCCAGAAGGGCGACTTCCGATGCCCGCAATTCCTGCGACAGCGTGCGGTAGCGGCCTGCCTGCTCGGCCTGTTCATGCAGGTCGCCCAGCCGGGATTCAAGCTGGATGCGCAGGTCTTCCGCGCGGGCCAGATTGGCTTCGGTCGCCCGCAGTTTCAGTTCGGCTTCATGCCTGCGGCCATGCAGGCCGGTAATCCCGGCCGCTTCTTCCAAAATGGTGCGGCGTTCTTCGGGCCGGGCATTGACCAGTGCCGATACGCGCCCCTGACTGACCATGGCCGACGACCGTGCGCCCGATGCCAGATCGGCAAACAGGGTCTGCACGTCGCGCCCGCGCATGGTGCGCCCATTGACGCGGTAACCGCTGCCAGCCCCCCGATCCGCCCGGCGGCAGACCTGCAGTTCGTCCTGGCCCTGAAACGGGGCGGGGGCGACGCTGGCGGCGCCTTCCAGCGTAAGGGTCACTTCCGCCATGTTGCGCGCCGCACGGGCCGCAGTTCCCGCGAAGATCAGGTCATCCATCTCACCCCCGCGCAGCGAGCGGGCGTTGGTTTCCCCCATCACCCAGCGCAGGGCCTCGACCACGTTGGACTTGCCGCAGCCATTCGGCCCGACAATGCCCGTCAGGCCGGGCAGGATGTCCACGGCGACCGGGTCGGCAAAACTCTTGAACCCGGCGATGCGCAGCCGGACGAAACGGGCGGTCATGACAGAAGGGCTCCGCTCACTGTGCCGCGGCTTCGACCTTTTTGGCGAACTCCTCGTAGGTCAGTTCCTGCGAGACCTGCTCCTTGTCATTGAAGCGGAAGGTGGGGGTGCCGTCGATCTTGTACTGCATCTGGGCGCGGTCTTCCTCCTCCATGATGGCATGACGCAGCGTTTCGTCATGGATCGTCTGCTGGAACAGGTCGGGCGACATGCCGGCAAGGGCCGCCATCTTCTGGATTTCCGCCTCATGGTTGACTTCGTTGCCATAGGCGTCCTTGCCAAAGGCCCAGCGGTCCTGACTGGACAGCAGGGCCAGCACGAAGGCTTCATACCGTTCGGGGGGCAGGGCGCGCGCCACCATGGAGGCCGTGAGCGCCACCTGATCGAGCGGGAAGTCGCGGAAGATGTAATAGACCTTGCCCGTATCGATCAGCTTGCTGCGCACCTCGGGAAAGATTTCCGCCGCGAAGCGGGCGCAATGCGTGCAGGTAAGGGAGAACCATTCCTCCACCCGCACCCTGGCCGAAGGATTGCCCGCCGCGCGGATGGTCAGGCGCGGATCGGATGCCTGCGCCATCGCCCGGCTGGAAAGCAGGCTGCCGCCCGTCATCAGCGCGGGGGCAAGGGCAAGCAGGGTGCGGCGGTTGATGGGCTTCACGGGTCACTCTCCGGTATGGAAATCAGGTGGGGACATCGCCCCGGCGGGTTAAGTGTAAAGATGCGGGCGATCCGCGTAAATCCGTCCCGCCATGCGAAGGCACGCCCCCGGGTAGGAGACGTGCCCTGCGTTCAGGCCGGCTGCGGGGCTTCTGCGGGCGGCAGGCGCACGCGCACATGGCGGATATGGCGGGCATCCGAATCAAGGGTGCGGAAAACCATGCCGCTTTCGTGGGTTACGATTTCGCCGCGCGTGGGGACATGGCCTGCGAGACGGAAGACAAGCCCGCCCACGGTTTCGATCTCGGCCTCGCGTTCGTCGCGCGTCAGGATCTGGCCGACCTTTTCCTCAAACGCCGCGACAGGGGTGCGGGCATCCACGTCAATCGTGCCGTCGGGCCTGTCGCGCATCATGTTGACGGTGGGTTCGTCATGCTCGTCCGAGATGTCGCCCACGATGGTCTCGATCAGGTCCTCGATGGTGACAAGGCCATCAATGCCGCCATATTCGTCAATTACCAGCGCCAGATGGACATGGCGCAGGCGCATCTGCAACAGCAGGTCCAGCACGGGCAGTTGCGGCGCCACCATGAGCGGCTGGCGCAGCAGCGGTTCCATGCGGAAGGCCTCGCTCGTGCCGACATAGGCGATCAGGTCCTTCACATGGATCATGCCCACGATATCGTCGAGCTGTTCGCGATAGACCGGCATGCGGGAATGGTTTTCCCGCCGCATCATCGCCAGCGCCTCATCAAGGCTGATATCCACGGGCATCGCCACGATGTCGGCGCGCGGGATCATGACGTCATCGGCGGTAATGCCGCGCAGACGCAGCACATTGGCCAGCAGGGCGCGTTCCTGCCGGTCCAGTTCGGATGAACGGGGGTCGTCCCCCTCGCTGCCCGCGGCTTCATCCGCTTCCTTGACCAGCGCGGCAATGGAATGACGCAGCCCCTGTTCGCCGCGCTTGCGGCTGAACAGCGACAGGAATCCCCTGCCGCGCGACCCGGACGGAGGTTCCGCGCCCCCTCCCGCATCAGTGTTGGGACGGCTCATGACCGGTTCTCCCGCGCGGAAGCCATGCGGCCCGCTTTCCATGGATTGGCCACGCGCAGGCCGGACAGGGTGCGGGCTTCAAGCATTTCCATCTCCCGCGCCTCGCCGGGGTGATGATGGTCATACCCGGCCAGATGCAGGACACCGTGAATGACCAGATGCGTCAGATGGGCGGCCATGTCGCGCCCGGCGGCGCGGGCTTCGCGCTGGACCGTCTCGAAGGCGATGATGATGTCGCCACCCCACACGCCGCCGCCCATCTGCATGGGAGCGTATTCGAATGTCAGGACATTGGTGGGTTTGTTGCGCCCGCGATGCTGCCAGTTCATATGGCGGACCGTGCGGTCATCCGCCAGCACGACCGTAACCGGTCCATGGCAGCCGGTGGCCTGCAACGCGGCATCCACCGCGCGCGTGACCAGACGGACGGGGCAGGGGACGGCGCGGTTCCAGCGCCTGTCCGCCACTGTTACATCGGGTTCGTCCATTCCGGCCGGAAGGACGGGCATCGTGGCCCGTCCCGCTGCATCCGCGACCCCGCCATGATGGGCGGGGCCTGTGCTACTTCGAGGTTTCATCGTTCTCCTGCTGCGATCGTGCGCGATGCGGGCGGCGTTCGGCCGCAGCACGCTGATCGTATGCCTCCACTATACGCGCCACCAGGGGGTGGCGCACCACGTCACGCGATTCAAATCGCATCATGCCGATCCCGGGCAGGCCGTCGAGTGTCTCGACAGCTTCCCGCAGGCCGGATGTTACACCGCGCGGCAGGTCAATCTGGCTCAGATCGCCTGTAATGACCATGCGCGTGCCTTCCCCCATACGGGTCAGGAACATCTTCATCTGGGCGGGGGTGGTGTTCTGCGCCTCGTCCAGAATGACAAAACAGTGCGCGAGCGTGCGCCCGCGCATGAAGGCGAGGGGGGCGACCTCGATCTCGCCCGTGCCCATGCGGCGGATCACCTGATCGCCCGGCATCATGTCATGCAGGGCATCATAGAGCGGACGCAGGTAGGGATCGATCTTTTCCTTCAGGTCGCCGGGCAGGAAGCCAAGCCGTTCCCCGGCTTCCACTGCCGGGCGGGACAGGACGATGCGGTCCACCTGTCCGGCCTGCAGCATGGCCACCGCCTGGGCTACGGCCAGATACGTCTTGCCCGTACCAGCGGGACCAAGGCCGAACACCATGTCCTGACGCGCCAGCATGGACATGTACTGCCCCTGACCGACCGAACGCGGGGCGATGGGGCCACGGCGGGTCATGATGGTGGGCAGGTCCGACAGCGCGGGGCTGGTGGGGATGACGGCGGTACGGACGTCTGGCATGGGCAGTTCCCCTGTCGCGGCGGACGGAGCGGAAAAGGCATGGGCCGCCATGCGGATGGCGGTATCGACGGCGGCTGTATCCACGGCCTGCCCGGTGCTGGCGCGGCGGTAGAGTTCAGTCAGCGTGTCCTGTGTCAGTCCCACCCGCTGGGCCGCACCCGTAATGGCGATACGGTTCCCCCGGCAGGACAGCCGGACATCAAATCCACGTTCAAGGTGCAGGAGATGCCGGTCATGATCCCCTACAAGCCGGGCCAGAAGCGCATTGTCCTCAAACTGCATGGTGACCGTGCGGTCATTCGCCGCCGTGCCATCCGGGGAGCGCCGGCCGCCGCTACGACGGGGCGCGTGGAGCGTGGATTGTGTCTGTTCTCTCAAGCCCTGTCTGCCTCCTCTGTCAGGACACCACCAAGGGAGTTGGTGTAGGTATGGCCGACCGCCACCGTGGCGATGCGCCCGATCAGGCTGTCCGGGCCTTCAACGTTCACGGCCTGTAGCCACGGGCTTTTGCCTGATATCTGGCCCGGTTTGCGTCCGCGCCCGGTAAAGAGCACCGGCACGACCTGACCCACGGTTGCAGCGTTGAACGCATCCTGCTGCACGCGCAGTACGGCCTGAAGTTCCTGCAGGCGCGCATCTTTCACGTCCTCGGGCACCTGCATGCCCGCACCTGCGGCCGGTGTGCCGGGGCGCGAGGAATATTTGAAGGAATAGGCCTGCGCGAAACCGATCTCGCCAATCAGGCGCATCGTATCGGCAAAGTCGGCATCCGTCTCCCCCGGATGGCCGACGATGAAATCGGATGACAGCGCCAGATCGGGCCGGGCGTCGCGCAGGCGGGCGACCAGCGTGCGGTATTCATCGGCCGTATGGCCCCGGTTCATGGCGGCCAGCACACGGTCGGACCCGGACTGCACCGGCAGATGCAGGAACGGCATGAGCTGCGGCAGGTCACGATGGGCCGCGATCAGGTCGTCTTCCATGTCGCGCGGGTGGGACGTGGTGTAGCGGATGCGCTGTATTCCCACCTCATCGGCCAGCACGCGGGCAAGACGGGCCAGCCCCCATGTTGCGCCATCGGGGCCTTCGCCGTGATAGGCGTTGACGTTCTGTCCCAGCAGCGTGATTTCCGCGATCCCCGCCGCCGCCAGCTGGCGCGCTTCCGCAATCACCGCCGCAGCCGGGCGGCTGCTTTCAGCCCCGCGCGTATAGGGCACGACGCAGAAGGAGCAGAACTTGTCGCACCCTTCCTGAATGGTCAGGAACGCCGAACCGCCCGCCGGGGCGACGCGGTCGGCAGGCAGGAAATCGAATTTCTGCTCGACCGGGAAATCCGTCTCGATCACGGCACCCGCCGCGCGCGCGGCGCGGGCCACCATTTCGGGCAGCCGGTGATAGGTCTGTGGCCCCAGCACGATATCGACATAGGGTGCGCGGGCCAGGATTTCCTTGCCTTCGGCCTGCGCCACGCAGCCGGCTACGGCCAGTACGGTGCCTTCGCCCCGTTCGGCGCGGGCTTCCTTCACCTTGCGCAGGCGGCCCAGTTCCGAAAACACCTTTTCCGCCGCCCGGTCGCGGATATGGCAGGTGTTGAGGATGATCATGTCCGCAGCTTCCGGCGTGCCCACCGCGCGGTAGCCCAGCGGGCGCAGCACGTCGGTCATCCGCTCGCTGTCATACACGTTCATCTGGCAGCCCCATGTTATGACATGAAGCCCCCTGACGGATGCTGTGCTGGGCTGCGGCGTGGCCACGGAGAAGGGAGACAGGCTGTTCACGGGTCAGGTATCCTCGGGCATCATCGCGGGCATGGACCCGCCTAACGGGCGCAACACATCGTAGCTCCCGTGCGTGCGGTCAAGTGCCTTGCGACCAATATGCCAAGGAACAAATGGTCTGCCCATCAACGCTCCCGGTCCGTATGGTGGGGATGCCGGGCGCGGCAACCCCTTCCTGCCTGCTGCGATCATGCCCGCCGGAATCGGGGTGCTGTCAAGCCAAGATCAATGCAGTGGATACAGTTTGCCACACAATCGCCCCCGTTTCGGGGCGCAGACATGGTATTGGGAACTTATTAAGGGACTGGTGTTAATATCGGTTTGATCATGCATGCCGGGAATGGCAGACATAACACAGTGGGAACCTAACCGCACGGAAGACAGGAACAGGGGCGGCACCGTTTGACAGGATTGCGTCATCTCCGCATGGCATGCAGCGCAAGCGCGTATGTCAGGCGCGGTGTCAGTTACATAGGCCTGTATACCATGATGATGGTTTCCCTGACCGGGGGGAATTCCGCATGGGCGGCGGACCCGCAGGATTACCTGACCACCATCCGGCCCACCGGCAATGCGGACCTTGATGCGGCGCTGCGGGCTTCTTCGGACCTTCTGTCGCTACAGAAAACGCAGGCCGTCAGCCCGTTTGCCCTTACGGGGCGTATTCACAACGATTATTCCCGCCTGATCAGCGCGCTGGAAAGTTATGGCTATTATGCCGGTTCCATCAGCATCTCCGTAACCGACGCCAGCACCAGACCTGCTGACGGAGCCGACAGGGGGCATGACGGACGTGACCCGGACCTGCCCGAGTGGCTGCAGACCATTCCCACGGGCCACAAGGCGCAGATCACCATAACCGCCACCCCCGGCGTGCAGTTTACCATCGGCACCGTTACGCTGACGCCGGACAAGGGTGATCCCCCCATCCACCTGAACGCGGATGAGGCGAAAGCTTTCGGCATGAAGCCGGGCATGCCCGCGCAGGCTGAAACTGTTCTGGGCGCGGGCAGCGCCCTTCAGACCGCGATGACGGAGGAAGGCTACGCCCTTGTTCATGTCAGCACGCCGCAGGCATGGCTGCGGCCTGCCACCCATACGCTGGATATTGCCTATACCGTCCATCGCGGGCCGGTGGTCAATCTGGGGGCATTTGACTTCGCGGGGCTGCAGCGCACGCATCCGGCCTATATCGTAAGGCGGCTGACCATTGCGCCGGGAGAGCTGTACCAGCCGTCACGCATCGAACGCGCGCGACAGGATATTGCCTCCACCGGGCTGTTTTCGGACGTGCAGGTCAATCACGGCGATACGCTGGCGTCGGATGGCACGATGCCGCTCAATTTCGCCTTCCGGGAGGGCAAGCGCCACAGCGTGGGTGCCGAAGGCGGCTATTCGACCGATCTGGGTGGCCGCGCGGGTGTGACATGGACGCATAACAACCTGTTCGGCAATGCCGAGCGGCTGCGGCTGACCGCGCTCATGACCGGACTTGGCGGTTCGGCGGAGCAGGGGCTTGGCTATGATTTCTATGCCGATCTGATGAAGCCGGATTTCGGTTCGCGCCAGCAGAATCTGAGCGTCCGGCTGGAAGGGATAAAGCAGGAACTCTATTCCTACCGGCAGACGGCCCTGCTGGCGCGCATCGGTATCGTCCGGCATATCAACCGTCGCTGGAACGTATCCTTCGGCGGTCAGATCGAGCAGGAACAGATCGAGCAGATGGGCAACACCAACAGCTATTTCATCCTGTCGGTGCCCCTTTCGGCCAATTACGACGGGACCGGCGTGGACAACCCCATAACCCCCGCCACCCATGGCGTGCGCATCGGGGCCAATATCACCCCTTCCGCATCCCTGACCGATGGGACATCGTTCTTCACCATCATGCAGGCTACGGTCTCGACCTATTTCGACCTTACGCATCTGGGCATCTCGCGGCCCGGTCGCAGCGTGCTGGCATGGCGGGGAACGATCGGGAATGTGGAAGGGGCCTCAACTTTCGCCATTCCGCCTGACCAGCGGCTATACGCCGGTGGCAGCGCGACGGTGCGCGGGTACCGTTATCAGGGTGTCGGGCCGCAGTTTGCCAATACACGTTATGCCATTGGCGGCACGTCCATGGATGCGGGTTCGTTTGAATACCGCCAGCGCATCTTGCAGAAATTCGGGGCCGTGGGCTTTGTCGATGCCGGGCAGGTCACGGCGGGACATGCCCCCTTCAATGGCACGGTGCGCGTGGGTGCCGGGGCGGGAGCGCGGTATTATACCCCCATCGGCCCGGTACGGCTGGATGTGGCCGTGCCACTCAACCGGCCTGCGCGCGGGGACAAGTGGGAACTTTACGTCGGCCTGGGGGAAACCTTCTGATGCCTGAGCAGACAGCAACACCTGCCCCGCCGCGTCGCCGCTACCGCACGGTCCTGCGTGCCGTCGCCTTCGGGCTGGGAATTCCCGTGGGGCTGGTGGCCGTGGCGCTGGGCATGGTGCTGGTCGCGGGCAATACCGGCATCGGCCAGCGCGAGATCGAACGCCGCCTGCCCGGCCTTACGGGGGGCAGCGTGCATCTGTCGGGGCTGGGCGGACGTTTTCCCGATGCGCTGCATGTCCGGCATCTGGAACTTGATGACTATCGTGGCGCGTGGCTGTCGATTGATGACCTGCAACTGGACTGGTCACCACTGCGGCTGCTGACCCGGCAGGCGGTCATAAGCAACCTGTCCATGGCGCGGCTGTCCATCCCGCGCCTGAGCGAGGACGATCCCGCCCATCCGCCAAAGTCGGAAAAAGAGTCCGGCGAGAGCATCCATATGGGTGTCAGCATCCATGCGGTAAACGTGGCGCGGATAGAAGTGGGCGCGCCGATTGCCCGCATACCTGCCGCCTTCAGCCTGAACGGCCATGCCAGCCTTGCCGATATCGCGCCCGTTCTGGACCATTTTTCCGTCGCCACCCTGCCGCCTGCCGATATTGCGCTGAAGCTGATCCGGCTGGACCATCCCGGCAGTCTGGATCTGGATACCCGGCTGGACCGGCGCACCGTATCGCTGAACCTGCACGCGCATGAGGATGCGCAGGGCTTCCTGTCCACGCTCACCCAACTGCCAGCCCTTGCCCCGCTGGACCTGACGCTTGGCCTGCATGGACCGCGCGATCAGGCGGAACTGGCCCTTGCGCTGACCACGGGGGCCGTAAAGGCGGGTGCGAACGGGCAGGTGGGGCTGATCGACCGGCATATGGCGCTGGATGTCACGGCCAGCAGTACGGACCTTGTGGCGGGCAGCGGACTGAGCTGGCAGGGGGCCAGTCTCAAGGCGCATCTGGGTGGGACCCTGAACCGGCCCAAGGGGAATGGCGTGTTCGATATCGACCGCCTGACGACCGATACCGCCGGTTTTACTTCGCTGCATATGGTGGCCGATGGATTGAGCGGGCAGGAAAATGGCCAGCCCGAACATGCCGCCATCCATGCGACCCTGACCGGCCTGCGTATTCCCGGCAGCCAGCCCACCCTGTTTGCGGATGAACCGGTCAGGCTGGACCTGATGTGGCATCCCGATGCGGCGGGCGGTCCGGTTGACCTGACGCTATCGCACCCGCTGGTCCAGCTTGCGGGCCAGATCATGACGGCGGGTGAAATGGCGGCCACTTTCCACGCGGACCTGCCCGATCTCGCGCCACTGGCGGCTGCGGGCGGGACGAAACTGCACGGTCACGCCGGACTGTCCGGGAACGTGACACTGCCGGGCAAGGGCCATGACGGGCGGTTTGGTCTTGACAGCAAGGTGGTGCTGGATGGCGGCCTGCCGATCGCCGTTGGCCTGATCGGGGACAAGGGACAACTGAACGCCGCGGGCACCATCAGCCGCGACAGGCATGGTGCCAATACCATTACCTTCACCTCGCTTGCGGTGCAGGGCAGCACCCTGCAACTGGATGCCCCACAGCTCCGTCTGGTTACGGGCAAGCCGCTCCGTGTGGATGCGGATGCCCATCTTGGCCTGTCTGATCTGCATGTGCTTGCGCCCACGCTGCATGGAAAGATGCAGGCTGACCTGCATGCGGCGGGACCAGTGGACGACCTTATGGCCAGCGTGAAAACTCAGGCCAGCATCGCCGCGGGCAATACGGTGGCGGGCGACATGCAGGCCAGCGTAAGCATGGCGCACCTGCCGCAGGTGAAGCAGGGGGCACTGGATATTTCAGGCACCCTGGACCGTGCGCCCATCGCTGTATCGGCCCGTCTGGACAGCAATGCCGATGACAGCCGCCATATGCAGGTGGAGCATCTGGGCTGGAAAAGCCTTACCGGTCAGGCGGACATGACGCTGCCTGCGGGCCATGTCGTGCCATCGGGAACGCTGGACCTGCATATGACCCGTCTTGCGGACCTGCATGAACTGACCGGGCAGGACATAAACGGCCACCTGTCGGCCACGGTGCGCACCACGGCCGCCACGGCAACGGCGCCTGCCGAACTGGATGTGAACGTGGACAGCGCGCTTGGCGCCGCCATGGCGCGGGTCGACCGGCTGGTGTTGCGGGGCAGGGTGCTGGACCCGGTCGGCACCCCCACGACCGATCTGGACCTTGTGGTGGATAACGCCCATTTCCGCGATATGGGCGGTCATGGTCATGTTACGGCCAAGGGACCGATATCCGGCCTGAACATTACGGCGCAGTCCGGGGTGGACACGCCATGGACGGGAGCCGCCACCCTTGATACCGCGCTGCTGGCCAACGTCCCCGGTCACTCCGTAACCGTTCACCGGCTGGCGGCGGAAGCGCGGCATGAGCAGGTGCGCCTTGATGCGCCTGTCAGCGTCACCTATGGCAAGGAAACCGCCATTGACCACCTGCGGGCCACCATCACGCCCCCCCACGGGCAGGCGGGTAACGTGGAAGCCAGCGGCAGGATTGCGCCCACGCTGGACCTGCACGCCAGCATCACGCGCCTCTCGCCCGACCTGCTGACGCCCTTCATCGCGAACCTGCAGGCACAGGGCATGCTTTCGGCCGACGCACGGCTGACCGGCACGACCACCAACCCTTCGGGCAAGGTCAGCGTGCATGGGACGGACCTGAAATATCATACCGATTACACATCATCCCTTGCACCTGCATCGCTGGATGCAACGGCCAACCTGAATGCCGGGATGGCGCAGGTCGATGCCCGTCTTCAGGCAGGCACGCAGGTCAACCTGTCGCTGCGTGGAACCGCGCCGGTCAACAGGACGGGACAGCTCAACCTGCAGGCCGATGGCAATCTGGACCTTGCGGTCGCCAATGCCTATCTGGGTGCGCAGGGCATGCAGGCTGGCGGCAACCTGCAGATGGGCATTGGCATGCGGGGTACGCTGGGCCAGCCGCGCATGAGCGGCACGCTGACGCTGGCGAATGGACTGTTCCACGATTTCGGGCAGGGGATTCAGCTTTCCGCCATGCGTGGCACGGTCAACGCCATGGGGGACAGGCTGGTGATTTCCTCCCTGACCGCGCAGGCGGGCAAGGGAACGCTTGCGGCATCGGGCAGCTACGGGGTGTTGCAGCCCGGCCAGCCGATCGACCTGCATATCCATGCGGATAATGCCCGCCCGCTGGCCAGCGACCTGATTACCGCCACACTGGATGGTGATCTGGGTGTAAAGGGGCTGCTGTCCAGCCGGATTGATGCGACAGGGGACATTACCCTGAAGCAGGTGGATATCAACATTCCGGATTCCCTGCCCACTTCGGTCGCCCATCTCAATGTCATCCGGCCGGAAGATGAAAAGAACGCACAAACGGTTGTCCATACCTCGCCACTGGTGGTGGGGCTGGGGCTGGATGTGCGGTCGCCGGGGCGGTTCTATGTGCGCGGGCATGGGCTCAATACGGAAATGCATGGCCGTATCCATACCGGGGGCACCGCCACCGCGCCGGTGGTGACGGGGGCTTTCTCTCTGGTCAAGGGCGGATTCTCTCTGGGTGGCATCTCCCTTGATTTCAGCAAGGGACAGGTGGGGTTCAACGGTGTCGGCGTTACCCATGCCATTGATCCCACGCTGGATTTCGTGGCCGAACGCAGCACCAACGATGGCACGGCCCGGCTGAACGTAGGGGGTTATGCCAGCGCCCCGAAGATCACGTTCTCATCCTCCCCGCCGCTGTCACAGGATCAGATTCTGGCCATCCTTCTGTTCGGCACGGATTCGCAGTCGCTCTCGGCCACGCAGATGGCGTCCATCGCGGCGGCGGTCGCAACGCTGAGTGGTGGTTCCGCCTTCGATCCGCTGGGGATGGTGCGCAAGACCCTGCATCTTGACCGGTTGCAGATGAGCAGTTCATCCAACGGGTCAGGCGGAAACGATACCGGCGCGATCGAGGCCGGGAAATACGTGATGCGCGGCGTGTATGTGGGCGCCAAGCAGGCTACATCGGGTTCCGGCACGCAGGCGCAGGTGCAGGTTGACCTGACCAAGCGGCTCAAGATCAATACGACCGTGGGTACGGGTGGCAACGTGACCGGCTTCACCACGCCGGAAAACGATCCGGGCAGCAGTATCGGCCTGCTGTACCAGTTCAAGTACTGAGCCGTGGCCTGTCATCTCCGCTGGTGAAGCGGAGCGCGGACACCCCTGTCTGGTAAGCTAATTTCACCGTGACCGTAACCGTCATCCCCTGTTCCGCAGGGGGGAAATGCATTACGGTCCCGACATGATTGCTCAAGCTGACGGCCGTGGCGGCCTGTTGCCCCTCATGCTGGCCATTGCCAGCGGCATGCTGGCGATGGGGATGGCGCTGCCGGCCCTGCCACTGGAATTCCAGTCACGTTTTGGCAGTGGCACGACCCTGATCGGCCTTGTGATGGGTATCCAGTCCGCCGCCACCCTGCTGTCGCGTCCATGGGCGGGCCGGATGGCGGACCGGCGCGGCGGTCGGGACACGCTGCTGTCGGGGCTGGCCTGCACGGCATGTTCGGGCATGGCGTACAGTCTCGCCCTGCTGCCGTTTCTTTCGCCACCCGCGCAGCAGGCCGTAATTGTCGTTGGCCGGTTGCTCATGGGACTGGGTGAAGGGCTTATGGTCACGGGCGGCGGGGTATGGGCCGTCGTGATCGTGGGGCGTGCACGGGCGGGGGCTGCGATGTCGTGGGTCGGGCTGGCCATATTCGCCGGGCTGGGCATGGGTTCCGCGCTGGGCGACGTGATCGAGGCGCAGGCCGGTTTCCTGCTGTTGTGCATTGTCGCCATCGCCCTGCCGGTGGGTGGCATGCTGCTTATCCTGTCGCGTCCATCGCCCCCCGCGCTGCATGATGGCACGCATGCGGAGGTGCGCTGGAAGGACCTGATTGCCCATACATGGATATGGGGGCTGACGCTGGGACTGTCCGCCGTGGGATTTGCGGCGATTTCATCCTTTCTGGTCATTTTCTATTCGGCCCGGGGCTGGCATGCGGGCGGCTGGGCGCTGGCGGCCTTTGGTGTCGGCCATATGATTGCAAGGCTGATTGGCAGCCGTCATGTGGACCGGCATGACGTGCGGCCCATGGTCGCCATCATCATGCTGACCGAGGCCGCGGGGCTGGCCATGATCTGGCAGGCATCGGGACCGACGGAGGCCGCGATGGGCAGTTTCCTGAGCGGGCTGGGCTATTCGCTGACCTATCCGCTGCTGGCCGGGCCAGTGCTCCGGCAGGTGCCGCCGCAGGCCGCGGGTTCGGCCATTGGGCTGTTTGATGTATTTTTCGATATTGCGGCAGGGTCCGGCGCTGTGCTGTCGGGCGTGCTGGCGGGACTTGCCGGGCCGCGCAGCCCCTTCGTGCTGGCCATGCTGGCCGCCCTTGCGGGCAGCGCGATCATGCTGATGGTGCGCTGCCCCCCGTCAGGCCGCACGGAATAACCCGTGCACAGGCGGCGGTCAGCGCGGCCCGTCAGGATTTTTTGACGAATTCCGATTTCAGGTTCATCGCGCCAATCCCGCTGATCTTGCAGGCGATGTCATGCCCGTCCGTTCCGTCTACCAGACGGATGTTCTTGACCTTCGTCCCGCCTTTGACGACGGAGGAAGACCCCTTGATCTTCAGGTCCTTGATAACCGTTACCGTATCGCCATCTGTCAGTTCATTGCCGTTGGCGTCGCGGATGACGCGCGGTCCCTGCGTATCGGTGGCGCTGTCCTGCGGGTTCCATTCATGGCCACATTCGGGGCACATCCACAGGCTGCCATCGGGATAGACATGCTCGCACCCACAGGTGGGGCATTTCAGGTCGGTCGTCATTAATGTCCTCGTTATCGGGACGCGTGCGACAGGAGCCACCGGGCATCCGTTGCCATGCGCCCATATCAAAACCGCCGGCCCATGGGCCGGCGGATCAGGTTGGGGGTAAGGGGGCAGGAAAGAAGCTGTTTCAGGCCGCTTTCATGACTTCGGTCAGCTTTTCCAGCACTTCGGTGGGTTCCTTGCCTTCCAGCACGGCAACCTCGGCCACGAAGCGTTCCTGTGCCGCTTCGAACAGCTTGCGCTCACTGAAGCTGCCATCAAGGCTGTCGACATTACGGCGCAGGTCACGCAGCACTTCGGCAATCTGCACCAGATCGCCCGAATTGATCTTTTCCTGATAGGCGACGGCGCGACGTGCCCACATGCCGCGGCTGACATGCGGCTTGCCCTTGATGATGGCCATCGCCTTGTCCACGATCTCGCGCGAGACGATCTTGCGCAGGCCCGACCGCCGGGCCTTGGACAGCGGAATGCGCAGTGTCATCTGGTTGCCGGGGAAGGAAATCTGGATCATCTCCAGCTTCGTTCCGGCAATTTCGTCGACGCCGATCCGGTCGACACGTCCGACCCCGTGCGCCGCGTAGACTATGGCGTCACCTTCGCGGAACGGATCTTCGTCTTTTACAGCCTTGCTGGACTTTGCTTCGGCAGCCGTGGTCGCCGCGGCCGTCCGTGCCATGGCATCGGTCACAGTGCCCTTCTGGGTGGTTCTGAACATGCTCATGGGAATCATATAACATAAATTCCGCCTTCTGTCTTGATCCCTTCCTGCATGTTCGGGCAGGGTCAATGATCAGCCCACTATTCCCCTTACCGGCGCCAGTGGCGGCGGGGCGGGCAGTCCGCAGGACTGGAGCAGGTCAATTTCGATCGTGCGGGAAATCGTCAGCATCGGCATGCCGTGCGGCGTGGCGCTGAACGGGTCCTGCAGGTCACTGCCGATCTTGTCGAGTGCAACGAACAGCAGCCCCACCAGTGACGACCCCAGCGGCGTGATCCATCCCAGCGTCTGCACCATGGATAGCGGCAGGATAATGCAGAATACCGCCGCCACCACCTTGGGCAGGACGGAAAACTGGATGGCCAGTGGCGTATTGCGTATGCGCTCCAGCCCGCCCTGCGCATTGCTCATGTCCGACAGGATGCGGTCAATCTGTCCCTGCAGCGCCCCGTCAATGCCCAGCCTGCGCGATTCCTCATCCACCCGCAGCCCGATCTGGAACAGGATGGCGGCGGGGATGTTCGCCTTGCCCTCCACGCCCGCCTTCATGGAATCGGGCAGCAGGCGCATGATGTCATCCGTTGCGTCCAGACGGCCCAGCGCACCGCGCAGCGCGTAAGGGTAGGCGGCCATGGCGCATGCAAGATCGGGACATCCGCGCAGGATGGTGCCCGCCTGCCGCGCGAAGGACCGGCTGTTGTTGGTGACCGCTCCCCACAGGGTGCGTCCTTCCCACCATCGGTTATAGGCGGTGTTGTTGCGAAAGCTCATGAACAGCACCAGCGCCGAACCGATGAGCGAGACGGGCAGGGTCGGCTGTTCCATCCATTCCTGATGGAAGATCTGGAACATGACCACGACGACTACGTCCCATGCGCATAAAAGCACCAGCGACAGCAGGCTTTCGCGCATCAGGATCCACAAACCAATTCTGCGATTGATGACCATATGGCGTTCCCGATAGTGGCGACAGGTCGACAGGCATATCACATCCATGCCGCGCTGCGGGACTGTGTCCGGCCTGTGGCATGATTTGTAACCGAAGCGGGGAAGGATGGATCGATCGCCACGGGCGGCATTGACGTCCGCGGTTCTCATGCCCTTAATCGTAACGAAATTATCCGGGCCGAGTGGCGCGTAACATATCAGGGGATAAAGACGGGTTATGGACGTAAGGGCAGCCGTTGCATTTGAAGCGGGCAAACCGCTGGAAATCGAGACCGTACAGCTTGAAGGCCCGCGCGAGGGCGAGGTTCTGGTGGAAATCAAGGCCACCGGGCTGTGCCATACGGACAAGTTCACCCTGTCCGGCGCGGACCCCGAAGGGCTGTTCCCGGCCATTCTGGGCCATGAGGGCGCAGGCGTGGTGGTGGAAGTT
>NZ_NKTY01000021.1 GCF_003207825.1 Komagataeibacter saccharivorans
TGCGCGGCCTCACTCCATATGAATTTATTTGCCAGCAATGGGAAAAAGAACCATCACGGTTCATGCAAAATCCGCACCATCAAATCCTGGGACTAAACATCTAGAATACAGGCCGTGATATTCTGGACAATGAGAGACATCCCGAGCAGATTGCTATCATAGCCCCTGATCGCCAATAACTGAGTTTCTTCCGGCAGTTCCTGCAGAAGAACACAACCCCTTGAGGTGATCGAACTGTCCAGAAGTCAAATGTGCAGACAGGTCGGCTCTGCCCATCACACACGGCATGCAACTTTGAGTCGGTGTCGCTTTTTATCCATCCGATATGACGAGGCAAAGCCCTTTTGACCGCTGAGACCGATATTCAGTACGCTCTCAGCGTAGATCACATCCATCATCCGGACACGACAATCTACCTGCCCGTTCTGTCCTGGAAAGCAGAAATCCGGTTAAAAACCCAGCCGGCCCCAAACAACGAGACGGTTACATAGCGTTTTAGGGAAATCATACACCTTTGGCAGATCTTTTCATTTAAGCCCGTTACGGATCACACGGATAATCATCCATCCGCAGCAGTTCATGCGCCAGAGGGGAAAACAACCCGATCTCTACCATCTGACTTTCAGATAACAGGAACAAGGTGTTCATAGGCTTGCCTCCACGCAAACCTATGAACCACCAGTCACAGCGCCATTCAATAAATTAACGGGCCCTAATCCTAAGTCAGAACTTCAACCAAAAACATAGATAATTCTTGATAAAAATCGGGGCAACTTCAATATTCAATTAATGAATAAGATATATATCTAAATTTTTAGAAGTTTATTAAGAAGTGGGAAATTGTTTTTTGCCTTATTTTCTAATTTTGATAGCAAAATATAATCAATTGAAAGATCTACTTTGGAAAATGTCTCGATAACAATCTCAAATTCGATAAGATTTTCATACGTATTCTCAAATTCAAAATCCAAATAAACTAATTCATGGCTATAACTTTCAACCTTGTCAAAATTATATTCTCTCGATCCAAGAGTTATTTTTCCCTCTTCTCCTGTAGCAGATATTTTTATTGTGCATTGTTCATCTTCTGGATACAAAGCAGACAAAGAAACACGTGCTGCATAGGAACCCTGGCCTAGGGTAATGTAGGGGCCGAAGCACGCAACACCTGGCGGCGCATCATAAGGGATAACAATGCTTTTCCCAAAATGAAAGCCTGTTTTCGTATGGAGTTGCTCCGTGCCTATTTTCAGTGGGAATATAACAGGAGCATACTGACGGATTTTATCACGAGGAACATGAAGAAATTCAGCTGGGTTTACGTTTCTATGAGTGGACAAATATTCCCACGCACGCTGCATGATTCTTGTGTTATTATCGCCATATGAATTGAATCCATTTAGATATTTTGGATAATATACATTTAGGTAATAAATATCAGAAATAATAAAATTATCCAATAATACCTGTATGGATTCCATAATAGAGTGATCATCGTTATGATAATCAAGCCTGAATTTATTAAATTTCTTAGAAAAAAGCTAAAATATACATACTGCTCTATAGCAGTCCGTGAATTGAAATTTCGTTCTTTTTCCTTACTTCCTGGCATATAATAATTAGTACTGTAGTACGTCATAAAATCCAATGTGACCAAAGGTACATCCCATATGGGACGGATATCAACCAACTTGCCGAAGTTAAACCAATCGCTATAATGAAACGGCAACCTGCCCCCGGCGAAGGGATTAAGCGTGTACAGTGAAGAAATCATAACAGGAGACGAAAAAACTGTATATTTTCCCTTCCTATAGTAATTTTCAGATAATTTAATATACTCTTCTACAATAGATCTATCTTTAAAGAGCAAATCATTTCTGGTCCTCAGAACAAATTCTCTTGATGCCAATGCCAACCCATTGCGGGCAGATTCAATCATATGATTGGCATGACAGTTAGGCGCCCCCCGAAAAACAGGAGGAAGAGGCTGAGCCATATAGGAATAAGCTATTTTGTCGGCATATTTATTAACAATATGACAAAAACTTACCATATTTTTCTTAAACGAAAATACAGACTTCTCATTAGAAAGATCGAAATCTATAAAATCTGAACTGGATATAGAAAATATTATTTCTGATTCTTCAAATGTTTTCCTATAATTAATAAGTATATTCGCAACCTCGGCTGCATTTTTCTCAAAACACCCGCCATGTATAACAATACTTATTGATTTATTATCTATTTTCATCATATTTATACCAAATAAAGTTTATATATGTTGTTCCTTTATATCATAATATCGAATTCATGTGAAATGATTTTTTCATATTATTATACAAAAAACACGAGTTTAAACATGGAAAGAAAATCATATTCTGTTTACATAAAGTATTTTATAATGATTAATACAGAATATACTCAATAAATAAATCATATGATTTCCCGCAAAAAACCAATTAGCACGAAAGAAATTTAGAAAATCATGCCATTTATTAAGAGATATGTTACAGAATTTAATGAACACATTCACTGACCATATTCTGTTTTCTCTGATTCCAGTTGAGACGCTACAGCAGGCGTTTAGCACCTATTTCCACCTGGAGGGTTCTAAAAACCCTCTGGTTTCAGTGTGTTCCCTATGATTCCATCTCTCCTGCGTTGATTGGGGGGATGGAAGATGAAGCAGCTGGGTTTCTTTGATGTTGAAGAGCGGCTTGCTCGGCTGAGCGGGCTTGGAGCTGTCGGATCGTGTGCCTGATGCCAAAACGGTCTGGCTGTTTCGCGAGCGTCTGACACAGGTGGGTGCCATCGACGTACTGTTCAACCAGTTCGAAATGATACTGCGCAACGCCGGTTATCTGCCCATGTCAGGCCAAATCCTGGATGCCACGCTGGTAGCGGCTCCTAGGCAGCGCAATACCACTGCTGAGAAAGCGGATCTCCGGGCTGGTCGTATTCCTGAAGACTGGCAGAACAAGCCGTCAAAGCTATCCCACAAGGACCGCCAGGCACGCTGGACGTTGAAGTTCACGAAGGCGAAGCGACAGGAGGACGGGAGTATGCCAGCAACCGATCTGGCCATTCCGTTCTTTGGCTATAAATCCCACATTGCCATTGATCGGAAGTTCCGGCTGATCCGGAAATCGAATGCTGGAAAGTCAGTTATCCACTCGCGTGTCGAGCATGTCTTTGCTGACCAGAAGTCACAAACGGGACTGTTCATCCGAACAGTCGGCATTACTCGAGCCACTATGAGGATTGGGCTGGCCAATATCGTCTACAATATGCGCCGCTTCCTCTTTTTGCAGAGGATTAACGCCGCAGCGTAGCAATCCAGCGAATGAGAAATCCCAATCTGATCAAAACGCAGAGCGAATACCACCACGGCAACCATCAATCAGCATGCCAAAAGCCCAAGATCCGAACCCGGGCACATCAAACAATCGCTCTTCGATCCCCCCAGGTGTGTGGCCCATGCGAAAAATCTCTTACCCATCAGCATGAGAGTAGAACCAAGCTTCGTCTGGCCGCAGGCAAGCTGACGACCTCAAGGGTGTCGCAGTAGGCTTTTTTCCCATATAGCCCTGATCAACATAGGCCAAGTTCAAGGATTTCCGTCCGTCGTATCCGGAATGGTGGCAGCGAAACGTCCGACCTCGGCACAATAATCGTCACGACTGGCCGATATGACATGCAGGGTCTGGCAGGTAGATCTACCGTCTACCGCCAAGATGGAACCTTGATCCCTTTTTGCGTTTATCCTCCACCATATACAACGCGTGATTCACTTTCCAGCGTTGAGCAGGAAGCCTGGCTGGCTATAATGGCCTCCGTAGAGGTTACACCCTACGCACCGAAAGCAATATGCAGATCAGGCCATCACTACATCGAAGCCGCCCGTCATCATCCAGCGACGGAATTGCCAATATACCGACGACCACGAAGGAAGGTCATTCGGCATGCGCTTAAAACAATGCTGTAGTCGATCATGTAACGCATGTTGCTGCTGCCTCCCCTCACACATCAGGACTGGATATGGGACTCAACTGATATGCCAAAGGGATACAGGCTGTTGCCAACCCACAGTTCAGTCAATAGCGCATTGATTCACAGGGAAATATCCCTTCATAATCTTCTTTACGGCTACATCCAATATCAGATCGGGCCTTTACCTATAGTCAGTTGAAACAGAATTTGATAAAAGGCCCCACCATTTTTTCGGGGCTTTATATCCATGACGTGCTGGATGCATGCATGTGCCTTGCCTACCCTGATTACCGGCTTCACCTTAAACCTTCATCCGCGGTGTCACATTGACCATCTTCTGTTTTCCGAAAACTTTGGGCCCCGTTCCATCTAGCATGCGCAGAAAAAGACGCTTCGCGGTCGCGGGGGGGCTTCTGTTGCTATTGACCGGATGTAATTCCCTGCCTGACAGCGGTCCGACAGAAGCGCAGGTCAATCACATGCAGCGCGACCCGAAAAAGAATACGGTCGGATACGCGATCGTACAGATCAGCCCGGATCTCATCACGCTGCTCGAAAGTGAAGCCCCCCCCCAGTTCAGCAATCTGGATAGTGGAAACGCGCCGGTCCATCAAACCAGGAATGACACAATCGGCCCGGGTGATGTGCTACAGGTTGCGATATATGAAGTCGGTAGCGCGCTTTTCAGCCCCCCCCTAATTGGCATGGCGCCAGGAAATAATGCGATACCTAGCAGTTCCAGCAGTTCCAGCCTGCCGTTGCTCAGTGTCAATAGTGCCGGAAACATTACGGTCCCCTTTGCAGGTCAGGTGCATGTAGCGGGTCTGACGACCAGTCAGGCCGTTGAGGCCATCACCGCGCAACTGAAAGGCAAATCCCAGTCGCCGCAGGTCATGGTCCGTATCGCCACCGATATCGCCAATTCGGTCATGGTTTATGGCGCTGTCCAGCATCCCAGCCGTATTTCGCTGACCCCCAACCGCGAACGGATTCTGGATGTCATCGCCCTCGCCGGGGGACAGGACCATCCCGCTCAGGCGCATGAGGATTATACCGTTCGGCTGACCCGTAACGGACGCATCGCCGAGATGCCCCTGAAAACGATAGAAATTGACCCGCAGCAGAACATCGTGGTGCAGCCGGGCGACCGTGTGCAATTGACCTTCCAGCCCCGCAGCTTCACGGTTTTCGGTGCCAGCGGCCGGGTTACCCAGACCCAGTTCACGACCCCGACACTGACCATGGCCGAAGCTGTCTCCCGCAATGGCGGCCCGATTGATTCGCGCGCCGATCCGAATGCTGTTTATGTGTTCCGCTTTGAAAATGCCGATATTCTGCGGCGGCTGGGCATGCCAGTAGACCAGAACGCCACCACTGCGCCCATCATTTACCAGTTAGATATGATGAATCCGGCCAGTTTCTTCCTGGCACAGAAATTCATGATGCGGGATCGGGACCTGATTTATATTGCCAACTCTTCGAGCAACAAATTCTATAAATTCTTTGGCCTGATTACCACCATCATCTCTCCCGGCACATCAATGGGGGGCATAGCCCGCTGATTGATGACCCTGTTCATGTAATGGTGTAGGAAAATCAGCAGCAACACCATTACGATGCGCCATCTGACACTGTGAAAAAGAGATATTTCCATCTGGGGTTATCTCTTAACCTTTTGCTCCCTGTCTTCCTCCCTGTTCAGAATCAGCTTTCCAAGGCTGCCAGAAGGTGTGTCTCAGGCGGGGCAGGAAACAGGAGACGGGAAGTCACCCCCGGATCATTTTTGCCATTCCGCAATGATCAAATGCACACAATGCCAGGTGCTGGCCCTGTCCTGTCGCGTATGCAACGGATCGCAATCCAGCGCATGCCCTGCTCAATCCGACCTGAAAAAAACACTGGGCCGATACGGGATGGGTCTTGTTGACCGCACGTGAAATAATCCCCATCATCGTATCATGTCCCGCCCCCATCACACGCCAGCCAGCCAGTCGGGTGCGGCCCATGCGCTTGGCCCGTTTCAGGACCGGTCGGGCCGTGCCATCCCCGGCAAGAATACGACACAGGACCCTGCCCGCGCCCGTCGCGCGGGGCGGGCTTTTACCTGTGCGGCCGAACAGTGCGTGATGGATCTCATGACGGAAGACCGCGCGGGCCTGATCGCCCATAGTGCGGATGTGCTGGTCCATCTGCTGGAAATCTGGGCGGCACAAGCCGTCAGCCCTGAGGATGTATGGATCGAGCTTGACCGCCGCACCCGCATGGGCAACCTGCTGCTGGCCCTGAACACGACGGAGCGCAAGTCAGGCCCGGCCCTTGCGCGCAAGCGTCCGTGGAAAATCCGCACCACCAAACTGCCCTGAAACCCGACTACGTGCCCACGCGGGGAAATGGCTGGCCTCCACTTTTTTGCCTATGCGCGCTGCCATGGCGGTGGCATAAGCTGGCCGCTGGCCGAATAACGGAGAACAGTGCGACAGATGACCGGGGCCATGCCCGTTATATGCCTGCCGGCACCCAGCATAATCGGCAAGCATGAACTGGATTGACATCACAGGCATCGCCATTGTCGGCCTGTCGGCAATAGTTGGTGCAGTACGTGGATTCTCGCGCGAAGTACTGGGGCTTGCCGCCTGGGTCATGGCGACAGTACTGGCGGTAGCCTGGTATGGCGCGCTGCTACCCTATGCCGCGCAATGGATCAGTAACCACACGCTGGCCGCCATCACGTCCTTCGTCGTGCTGTTTCTGGTCCTTCTTGTTATTTTCACCACGACTGCCCATCTGTCAGGACGGGCGGTACAGGGTTCCATCCTGTCCGGGCTGGACAGTGTGCTGGGCCTGCTGTTCGGGCTGGCGCGGGGCTATATCCTTCTTGTGGTACTCTATGCCGGCATCACTGCCCTTGTACCGCAGGAGGAATGGCCCGATGTGATGCGCTCAAGCCGCATTACGCCCCTTATCGGCACCAGCATGGCCTATCTGAAGGCTTTCTCGCCCGATAACTTCCATGTGCATCTTGCGCAACCCGCCGGGACGCGGCATGACGCGCCCATCTGAACCTTTCGTCGGTACCCGCCGCCTCCGTCCGTCAAGGAAAGATCGCTGACCATGTCCCGCACCCGCCTCCATGCCGCTTCCGACAATTCCCCCACGCAGTCGGAACGCGACGATATCGCCGCCCAGTGGCGACACGATGATGACAAGCCGCATGAGGAATGCGGGGTATTTGGCGTATGGAACATCAATGACGCCTCCGCCCTGACGGCACTGGGGCTGCATGCGCTCCAGCATCGCGGGCAGGAAGCATCAGGCATCGTGTCGTATGACGGCACGCGCTTCCATACCCATAAGGGACTGGGACTGGTCGGGGACGTGTTTGGTGATTCCCGCGTCATGGCCACCCTGCCCGGCCACTGCGCGGTTGGCCATAACCGCTACGCCACTACGGGTGCCACGCTTATCCGTAACGTGCAGCCGCTGTTTGCCGATTTCGAATTCGGTGGCCTCGCGGTTGCCCATAACGGCAACCTGACCAATGCCGAAACCCTGCGCAAGGCGCTGGTGCGCCGCGGCTGCATCTTCCAGTCCACTACCGACAGCGAGGTGTTCATCCACCTCATCGCCATATCGCTCTACGCGAATGTGGTGGACCGGCTGATCGATGCGCTCAAGCAGGTGCTGGGTGCGTATTCGCTTATTGTCCTGTCGCGTGAGGCACTGATTGGCGTGCGTGACCCGCTGGGGGTACGACCGCTCATCCTTGGCCGCATCCGGGAGGAAAACGGCACGGAAGGCGCATGGGTGCTGGCAAGCGAGACCTGTGCTCTGGACATCGTGGGGGCCGAGTTCGTGCGCGACGTGGAGCCGGGCGAGATCGTCATCATCAATGATGACGGCATCCGTTCCCTCAAGCCGTTTGGCAGCAAGCAGTCGCGCTTCTGCGTGTTCGAATACATCTATTTTGCCCGGCCCGATTCCGTCATGGATGGCAAGGCCGTGTATGACACCCGCAAGCAGATCGGCGTCGAGCTGGCGCGCGAAAGTGCGGTGGAAGCAGATGTGATCGTACCCGTGCCGGATTCCGGTGTCCCGTCTGCCATGGGCTTCGCCGCCGAAAGCGGCATCCCGTTCGAACTGGGCATCATCCGCAACCATTACGTGGGCCGCACCTTCATCGAACCGACCGACCAGATCCGCAATCTGGGCGTGAAGATGAAACATTCCACCAACCGCCCCGTACTGGATGGCAAGCGCGTGGTGCTGGTGGATGATTCCATCGTGCGCGGCACGACATCGCGCAAGATCGTGGACATGGTGCGCGCAGCAGGCGCGAAGGAAGTGCATATGCGCATTTCGTCGCCGCCCACCACGCATTCATGTTTCTACGGGATCGATACGCCTGAACGCGGCCAGCTTCTCGCCGCACAGCACAATGTCGAGGAAATGGCCAAGCTGATCGGTGTGGACAGCCTCGCCTTCATCTCCTTCGACGGGCTGTACCGCGCGCTGGGCTACAAGGACCGCAAGGACGCGTGCAACCGTTACTGCGATGCCTGCTTTACCGGTGACTACCCGATCGAACTGGTGGATTACGAAGCCGAACACCACCCCGAACCTGCATGAACAACCAGCCCGCCAGTCCAGACCTGCACGGGCGTACCGCCCTTGTAACCGGGGCCAGCCGCGGGATCGGGTGCGCGGTTGCCGTAGCCCTCGCACAGGCGGGGGCACGCTGCATTCTGGTGGCGCGCACGCAGGGCGGGCTGGAACAGACGGATGATCTGATCCGCCAGCATGCGAAGCAGGACGCCGTCCTGCTGCCGCTGGACCTGCTGGATGGCGAACGGCTGGATACGCTTGGTCCCTCCATAGCCCTTCAGGAAGGGGGGCTGGATATTCTGGTCCACTGTGCCGGGGAACTGGGGCTGCTTTCCCCCCTGCCCCATATCCGGCCACAGGACATGGAACGCGCGCTGCATGCAGGACCGGGCGTGACATGGCGGCTTATCCGCACGCTCGCCCCCCTGCTGGAACATTCGCAGGCGGGACGGGCGGTTTTCCTGACGGACCGCCATGCCCGCCAGCCCGCCCCGTTCTGGGGCATGGTGGCGGCAAGCCGTGCGGCACAGGACGCCATTGTCCGGACATGGGCGCAGGAACTGCCCCCGCACAGCGCCTTACGCATCAACCTGTTTGAACCCGGCATGGTCGCCACCCGCCTGCGCCGACTGGCCATGCCCGCGCTGGATATGGCCAGCCTGACCACACCGCAGGCCATCGCCCCGCAGATCATCCGCCTGTGCCTGCCCGGTCCCCAGCCGCAGGGCTGCTACGTGCAGGCGGTGCCCGAGCCGGAGTTACATGCATGAGCAAGGCAACACCCGCCACCGCCGCACTGGAAAAGGCAGGCATCGCATTTACGGTCATTGAATACAGATATGACCCTGCTGCCGGGCAGACGGGCAACCATGCCGCGGCCTCCATCGGGGAGGAACCAGCAAGGGTATTCAAGACGCTCATGGTTCTGGTGGACGGGAAACCGGCCTGTGTGGTGGTACCGGTGGCCGAGAGCATCAGCATGAAGAAGGTGGCTGCTACATTTGGCGGCAAGTCAGCCGAAATGATGCCGCCTGCCGTAGCCGAGCGTAACACCGGCTTCCGCGTGGGTGGCATAAGCCCGTTCGGACAGCGCCGCCGCGTGCGCACCGCGCTGGCGCAGGAAGCGCTGATGCAGCCCTATGTCATCATAAACGGGGGAAAACGCGGCTATCTGGTCCGCCTTGCCGCAGCCGATGCCATTGCGGTCACCGGGGCCATTACGGCAGATCTTCTGGCATAAATCATGCCAGCCCTGCGGTACCGGACCGCAGGGACTGGGTGATCGGGTCTGTATTACTCGCCGCCGCCATTATCGCTGGGCTGGAACGGCATGACGGGGTACTTGCCGCTCTTGGCAATTTCCTCGGGGTCTTCCGTCGGTCCGGGCAGGTAGACGGTCGGCAGCGCCTGATTGAGGTAGGTCACAACCTGATCGCTGATATCAAGGCTGTTGTCATGCAGGGCGGCAGTGCCAGCCTGCAGCACCATGGTCATGCCCCGTGCCGCGGCAATGGCGCTGACGACCTGCTGCATTTCACGCTGGACCTGATTGAGGGCAACCTGCGCGTCCTCTTCAAGGATGCGGTTACGGTTGCCGAACTTGGTCCGGTCAGCCATCACACGCTTCTGCAGGTCCTGCTGCTGCTCGGGCGTGGGGGCCTTTCCCGCCTTGATGATGGACTGGCGCAGGGCCTGAAGCTGGGCATCCTCCGCCCGGACATCACGCACCAGGGCTTCGCGCCGCGTACCCAGTTCGGTCTGCAGCTTCTGCACGGCAGTGGACTGCGCCATGATCTGCTGTGTGTTGAAAATGCCGATGACAGGTGCTGCGGGCCGGGTACCGGCAGGCAGCGGCTTGAAGTCGGGCACCGGCGGCATGGGCAGGATGGGGGGGCTCTGCTGTTGCTGGTTGCCCGCATCCTGCGCCATGGCAATGGCCGGGGTCAGCGCAAGGGCCGCCCCAAAAAACGCGCCCCGCAGGCGCGCGTGTCCGGTCCGGGCCATAATGCTGCTGCGCATACCTGTCATTATCCGATCCATTATTGTTCCGCTATCGTGGTTTCTGCGTAGCGGATCGTATGGCGAAAGAACATACCCGCACAGCCAAAAAATGCATCTGCCCCGAAATGGGCGTCCTGTTGCGCTACAGCCGCCAGATCAGCGGCGTATGGGAAAGGAAAATGAGGCACAACCCGCCGAGGAACAGCACCCGGAACCCCCGGTTCGTCCCGGTTTCCAGTAGTTCGTCACGCGTCACGATCTGCATGAAGGAATCGGAAATGCTGCCCCGCGCCGTATCGGACAGGCCCGCGATCCTGCCACGCCATTCGTTACGGTGCCGGGCCTGTTCGGCATGGGAGATGTTGGCGCGACGGTAGAGCGTATCCACATACGCATCCAGATCCTCGGTCCGGAACATCACTTCACGCCCGTTGCGCATGGCGGCATGCGGCCCGGCGCGCACAAGGCGCAGGCAGCGCAGCCGCAGCAGCGTAATGCCGATATATTCCGCAGCCTCAGGCAGCGACAGCATGCGCCTGAGGGGGAACATGTGCACTGTCGCCTGTGAATCACCTGTCGTACCGGATGATGTAGGGACGGTCATGGTAGCTCAAGGGTCAACCATCCCCACACGCAAAGTCAATTGGAATATGGCTCTGGTCCGACCATACCCGGTATATGACCCATACGGAATTACGCGGGCTGGTCTAGCGACAGACCCGGCGGCTGCCATCCGCCGCGATATAGGTGCCCGTCTGCGCATCGAAACAGGCATTGGCCGCGCAACTGCTGACCACGGGCGTAATGTCCGGATGTACCGTCGCCCCGATGCTGTTGGCTTCCCGCACGGCATGACCGCACAGGGGCGTGTCAGCCGGGGCGGACGGGTCATTGGTCAGGACGACACCCGGCGGGGGTGCCCCTTCTTCCCCGGTCAGGCCGGGAGCGAAACCCTGCGGCGGGATACGTCCCGGCACGGATGCCGCGGCTCCCGCCACGCGCGGGCGGGGCTGGTGCGGCTGATGCGTGCAGCCAGCCAGCGCCATGAAAACCATGCCTGTGGCGTATAGTCGTGTCCATCGTGTCATGCTGTCATATGCCTTGTCCGTAATGCGTTACAGATCGAGAATCTGCTGCGCGGCCTCACCCGATGGCAGAGGACGGGCGGCAACCTTTCCATCGGCGAAGGTCAGGACGACCTGTGCTGCCCTGCGCGCCTGCGCCGCCTGCGAAAGTGGCTTGCCCTTCCGATCCGTCACCAGCACGTAACCCCGTTCCAGCACGGCCTGCGGGGAGAGGGAAGCCAGTCGCCCACCCTCTCCCGCAAGGCGGCTGGCGCAGGCGCGCAGTTGTGACACCAGCACCGCAGGCGGTACACGCAGGCTGCCCAGCGTGGCTTCGCGCCGGTTGATGTACGCCGTCATCGCCTGCAGGCACGCCGTATCCACACGGGCAAGGTCCGCGCGGCGCAGCGCCAGGATCATCTGCGGGGCGGGCAGCCGGTCGGATGCACTGCGCAGGCTGGCGCGCAGGTGGCGCATATGGGTGGGCAACGCCAGATCCAGCCGGTAACTCCGGTCATCCAGCCGCCGCCGGGCGCCTTCCACCACGGCGGGCAGGTCCGGCAGGCTGGCTGCCGCCCGGTCAAGACGCGCCCGGGCCAGTTGCAGGCTGCGCGCAAGACCGCTGCGCAGGCGGGCCTCACGCTGTGTCAGCCCGGCCTCAAGCTCCATGCGGACCGGCACCGCCATTTCCGCCGCCGCTGTGGGGGTTGGGGCACGGCAGTCGGATACAAAATCGATCAGGGTGGTATCCGTCTCATGACCGACGGCGGAAATGAGCGGAATGTGGCAGGCTGCCACCGCACGCAGCACGACTTCGTCGTTGAACGCCATGAGGTCTTCCAGCGAACCCCCGCCACGCGCCACGATCAGCACATCGGGACGGGGCACGCTTCCCCTGCCGTCAACAGCATCGAAACCGGCAATCGCATGGGCGATCCGTTCCGCCGCGCCTTCTCCCTGCACCGGCACCGGCCAGACCAGAACCGGAAGGGGAAAGCGGCGGGCAATGGTGGTGCGGATATCATGCAGCACCGCACCCTGCGCCGATGTCACCACGCCGATGACACGGGGCAGGAAGGGCAGCGCCCGCTTGCGCCCGGCATCGAACAGCCCTTCGGCCGCCAGCCGCAGCCGCAGGCGTTCAATGCGGGCCAGCAACGCCCCCTCGCCCGCATATTCCAGCCGGTCGATCACCATCTGGTATGATGACCGCTCGCCGTACGCGGAAATCTTGCCCGTGGCGATGACTTCCAGCCCGTTTTCGGGTTTCAGCCCGAGGCGCGAGACCGTCCCGCGCCACACGACGGAGGACAGCTTGCCCCCTTCATCCTTGAGCGAGAAATACAGATGCCCCGACGGGTAGCGCTTGAATTCGGTAATCTCGCCCCGCACGCGGATACGGCCGAACGTACCTTCGAGCGTACGGCGGATGGCGCCCGAAATTTCGGAAACCGAAAATTCAGGTGTGTTGCCGCCCATGATGGGCCCCGAGTCGGGAAACTGTTCATCCATTCGCCCAAGGTATGATAGAGACGGCCACCCCGAAAGGGCAGAGATGAAAAACGGAAGGTACGAGAGTGATGCGGGTGCTGCTGGTTGGATCGGGCGGACGTGAACATGCCATGGCCACTGCCATTGCGCGGTCGCCGCTTCTGGACGCCCTGTTCATCGCGCCGGGCAATCCGGGCACGGCTGCGCTGGGCACGAACTGCGCCGTGCGCGCGGATGACGTACCCGGACTGATCGCGCTGGCGCGGCGTGAGCGCATCGACCTTGTCATTCCCGGCCCCGAAGCACCGCTGGTCGCAGGAATCGCCGATGCCTGCCGCGAAGCTGGCATTGCCTGTGCCGGACCCACGCAGGCGGCGGCGGCACTGGAAGGCAGCAAGACCTTCACCAAGGAAATATGCGACGCGGCAGGCATTCCCACAGCAGGCTGGGCACGATTCGACGCGGCACGGCCCGCGCTGGATTACGTGCGCCGCCACGGCGCGCCCGTTGTGGTCAAGGCAGACGGACTTGCCGCGGGCAAGGGCGTTGTCGTCGCGCAGAGTGTCGCGGAAGCCGAACAGGCGATCACCGACATGATGACGGACGGCACGCTGGGTCAGGCAGGCCACAGCGTGGTGATCGAGGACTGCCTGATCGGCGATGAGGTTTCGCTGTTCGCTTTCTGCGCCGGGGAAACCGCCGTGCTGATTGGTGCCGCGCAGGACCACAAGCGTATTGGCGATGGCGATACCGGCCCCAACACCGGCGGCATGGGCGCGGTCTCGCCCCCCACCGGCTTCGACCGCGACCGGCAGGAAGCCGCCCTTGACCTGCTGGTGCGCCCCATGCTGCGCGAGATGGCGCGACGGGGCACGCCGTTCACCGGCATCATCTTCGCGGGCCTTATGCTGACACCGCTGGGACCGCAACTGATTGAATATAATGTGCGGCTGGGCGACCCGGAAGCACAGGCCCTGCTGATCCGGCTGGAAAGCGACCTGCTGGCCGCCCTTGCCGCCGTGGCGGCGGGCGAACTGGACCGGACCGATATCCGTTTTTCCAGCCAGTCCTCCATAAGCGTGGTCATGGCCGCGCGGGGCTATCCGGGCAAACCGGTCACGGGCGGGGCCATCCGCAATCTTGAAGCCGCCGCGGCCATACCCGGCGTGCAGGTGTTCCAGGCAGGCACGAAGCTGGATGATGAAGGTCGCCTGGTGGCTGCCGGTGGCCGCGTTCTGGCCGTATGTGCGGCGGCGGACACGCTGCGCGAAGCCTGCGACCATGCCTATCAGGCCGTAAAGGCGATCGACTGGCCCGATGCCGTCTACCGCCACGATATCGGCCAGCGCGCGCTGGCGGCACAGGACTGACCGCGCGGCTTTCGGGCCATCGCCATACCTGCCCCGCCCCGGACGGGTGTTGATGCAGGTGGCACGCTCGCATATCGTTTACCAATCAGAACATATTGCCCCCATCGCCCGAAAAGCCCGTGCCCATGTCTCCCCACGTAAAACCTGTCCTGATCGAAGGCGAAGGCCTGCATGGCGCGGCGCGCGTACGCGCGATGACCGCCGTGGCGCTGTCCGTGCTGCTTGCCCTGCTTGACTACGCCATTGCCAATGTGGCGCTGCCAACCATCGGGGCGGACCTGCATGTCTCACCCGCCTCGGCGGTGTGGATCGTCAATTCCTACCAGTTGGCCAGCGTGGTCTCGCTACTGCCGATGGCGGCCCTTGGCACACGGATCGGGTTTTCGCGGCTGTGCCAGCTTGGGCTGGCGCTGTTTACCGTGGCTTCCCTGTTCTGCGCACTGTCCCACACGCTGCTGGTCCTGTCCCTCGCCCGCGCGGTACAGGGCGTGGGCGGCGCGTGCATCATGAGCGTCAGCATTGCGCTGATCCGCTTCATCTATCCCCATGCCATCATCGGGCGCGGCATCGCGCTGAACGGTGTGATGGTGGCGATGGGCGTGGGTGCCGGACCCACCGTAGCCTCCATCATCCTGTCCTTCGCCACCTGGCCGTGGCTGTTCCTCATCAACATTCCGCTGGGGCTGACCGCCCTTGTGCTGGCGCTGATCTCCCTGCCGCGCACGCCCATCAATCCGTCATCGTTTGACGGGACAAGCGCGGTGCTGAACGTGCTGGCTTTCGGCGCGCTGATCATGGCGGGTGATTCCATTGCCCACCACGCGGATACCAGCCGGGTCGTGCTGCTGGCCCTGACCGGGATTGTGGCGGGCTGGCTGCTGGTGCGCCGTCAGCGCGGGCAGGCGCATCCCATGTTCCCGGTCGACATGCTGCGCATCCCTGCCTTCCGCATGGGCACGCTTGTGGGGTTTCTGGGCTTTGTTTCGTCAAACCTGTTCATGGTTTCGTTCCCGTTCACGCTACAGGCCCTGTTCCATTATCCGCCCTCCATCGTCGGGCTGCTCATGACGCCATGGCCCGTCGGCATCATGGCCGTGGCCCCCGTCATCAGCCGACTGGCGGATAAGGTGCCCGCAGCCATCCTGTCCTCGATCGGGCTGTGCGTGACGGCGGTGGGTTTTCTGGCCCTCTACCTTCTGCCACCCGATCCCGGCTGGTTCGACATTGCGTGGCGCATTGCGGTAGCGGGCATGGGATTCGGCATTTTCCAGCCGCCAAACAACCGCATCATGATGGTCACTGCCCCGGCGGGGCGGTCGGGCAGTGCCTCGGGCATGGTCCAGATCGCACGGCAATGCGGACAGGCGACGGGTGCCATGTGCGTGGCCATGGCCTTTGGCCTGATCGCGCATGACGCGGAACGGAGCTGCCTTGGCTTCGGGTCCATTGTCGCCTTTACCGGCATGCTGTGCAGTGCCGCCCGGCTGCTCCCCTTCCGCCCGGCATCAGCCACCGCCACGCGCTGACCCATCCCTGGCCCGGTTCAGGAGCCGGACCGTTCTCCTTTCCCATCCGCCGCATCGGTTTCCCCTGCACCCACCAGCAGGTTCAGGAGAACACCGGACAGGATGCACAGCAGCACGCCGTTGCCCAGCAACAGCCGCCACAATCCGGAAAGATGGGTGAACAGGTCAGGGCACGCCATGGGCAGCACGCCCAGCCCGATGGACACGGCGGCAATCAGGCCATTACGCGTACCCTCGAAGGGAACATGCAGGAGTTCGCGCACGCCGCCGATCGTGGTCATGCCAAACATGACCAGCCCGCAGCCCCCCAGAACCGGTGGCGGCAAGGCTGCGATCAGCGCACCCAGCTTGGGGAACAGGCCCAGCACGATCATCACCACGCCCGCCGCCGCCACAACGAAGCGGCTGCGGATATCGGTTATGGCGATAAGCCCGGTATTCTGCGTAAAGGCATTGTAGGGAAAGCTGTTGAACAGTCCGCCCAGCACGGTGGACAGCCCATCGGCCCGCAGGGCGCCCGCGATGGTTGCATCCGTTACGGGCCGGTCAACCACACGACCTATGGCCAGACAGTTGCCGGTGGTTTCCGCAACAATGATGACCATGCTCAGCAGCATGATGACCACCGGCATAAGGTGGAATTCCGGCAGGCCGAACGCAAAGGGCATGCTGACGGCAAACCATGGCGCATCCGCCACCATGCCATAATGTCCCATGCCACACAGCGCCGCCAGGATGCTGCCCGCGATCAGCCCCACCAGTACGCTGATATTGGCCAGGAATCCCCTGCCCCATGCCTGTACCGCCACCGTAATGAGGATGGTGACAAAGGCCAGCAGCAGGTTCGCAACACTGCCGAAACCGGGCGCACCCGGTGTCCCGCCCCCAATCCAGCGCCCGGCCACCGGAACCAGCGTCAGACCGATTATGGTGATGAGGCAGCCGATCACGACCGGCGGAAAATACCGCATGAGCCGCGCCATGACCGGCGCCAGAAGCACCATCGCCAGCCCGGCCCCGATCACCCCGCCGAAAACCGAGGGTACGCCATAAATCTGCCCGATCAGCAGCATGGATGCCAGCATGGCGAAGGATGACCCCTGCACGATGGGCAGGCGGGAGCCGAATTTCCAGAAGCCGATGCTCTGCACGATCGTGGCGATGCCCGATGTCATCAGCCCGCAATTGATCAGCAACACCGTCTGGGCGGCTGACATGTGCATGGCAGCAGCAAAGATAAGCGGCACCGCCACGGTGCCCGCGTACATCACCAGTGCGTGCTGGAGACCAAAGGCAAACAGCATGCCCGCTGGCAGCATTTCATCAACCGGGTGTGTCGTGCCCGTTGTCACAGTTCCATTCCCCTGCTGCATGGCTTTTTCCGCCATGTGCGATGGTCCTGACACAAAGAACCCCGCCTTTGGAGCAAAGGCGGGGTTCCCCGTGCGCGATTAATGATCAGAAGGAGGTGGAAATGGTGCCTGTCATGGTGAAGCGCGGTTCAACCATGAAAGAGTTGCCATTCGCATAGCGGCCCATGGCCGAGGACGCACCGTAATAGACCGGGTAACCACCCTGGGTGCCAGCGTGATAGATCGCACCCATCGCGCCCGTCCGGACGATGGAGCCGGTCAGGTTGGTGAAGTTCAGGCGGAAGGTGGGCGACTTTGCATACATGAACGGCTTGAAGTGATAGCCAAGCGACAGGGTATCCGTCACGTAGCCGGGAATGCGCTCGCTGTTATCAAGTGCCACGGACTGCGCACCGGTGTAATGCACGCTGCCGTTGGCGAAGAAGCCCTTGTACTTATAGGTCAGGCCGAAATTCGCCATGATATGCGGCGCCATGATCGCCTGCTTGCCCTTCGCGGCATAAGTAATGCCCGAGGTGGGGTCCGTGACGTTCGAATCCTGGGTCGCATGCAGGTATTCAAACGATGCGTACGGGCTGAAACCATGGAACGGACGGGTCGCAACCATGGCGTCGAAACCACGCATCGTCTGGTTGCCCGCCTCGATCGGCATGTACTGGTTCGCACCGATATAGGTGTCCATCAGGCGGTTGGTCACGTTGTAGTTGAACAGCGCCAGATCAAACATCACGTATTTGTCGTGATAGCGATAGCCCAGTTCTTCCTTGATGGAATACTGGTTCTTCAGCATCGACTGACCCGTTACCGGCGTCAGCCACCCCAGATCAACGGCGGACGGCTGGCGGTAGTCCCCTTCGGCATTGATATAGATCTGATGGTGATCGTTGAAGGTATAGCCGATCGAAAGCTGCGGCAGCGGTTCGGTGGTATTGGCGCCATTATGGCCAACGGATGCCCCCGGCGTCAGGTTCTTGCCATAGGTCCAGCCATTGGCGGCTGAATTCCAGCCCTTGTTCCATGCATCGGACATGACGAACTTGAAGCCTGCGTGAATCTGCAGCTTGTCATTGAAATATTTGGCTGTGTCCTGAATGAACAGGGCATGCAGTTCATAGCCCGCATTCACACCCGATACGCCAAACGTCTCGTTTGAATACGTATTCTGGTACGCCGAGGCATTGGGGCTGGGAGCCGCGCCATTCGCCATGGTGTAGCTGAGCGGATAGGACTGGATCGTCTGGTTGTTTTCATACCAGTAACCAACCGAAACGTGGTTGTGCCGGTCGATATCATAACCCAGCTTGGCCACTACACCGACCTGACGGGACTCGTTTTCGAGGAAGTAGTCGGTATAGTTGCGCCCTTCGGAGGGGGAGTAGTTGGCCCCGTACGCGGTGTTATTACCCGGCGAAGCATCCCAGCCCTGACCGAAGCTGAAATAGGACTGCAGGTCGAACGTAAACTTGGCGGGCAGCACGACGTGGATCGGCGCCGTCAGGAATATCTGGTTCCAGTGGTCGTTGTTGTTCTTCCAGTAGTTGTCACTGGTCGGATCGGAATTGCGACCATAGCCCGTGCCACCGTGCTTGTAGGCTTCGAATGCCGTGCTGTCGGGATAGGCGTCGATGGTGAAATCTTCCGAGTTCCATGACAGGAACAGCCGGGCCGTGGAACCGTTGTTCCAGTCCTTCTGCAGACCGAAATCAATATGCTTGCGCTGGTTGATGCCCGACCCCATCCACGACCGTGCATGCGTGTTGGAGAACGAGAAGTAGCTGCGCAGGCCGGTCTTGCCGATGTCGCCCGATTCCAGACGGATGAATTCACGCGACAGGTTGTTCGTCCCGTAGGAGAAATCCGTCATGCCGCCGAATTTGTGCGATGCCGTGTGCGAATGCTCGTTCATCACGCCACCCGCCGCCGACATGACCGGCAGGTCGGTGCCGGAACTGCCCGGCGTGACTTCGACGCTATCCAGATTTTCGGAATCGATGTCTTCCGCCATGTATTTGGCAGCGGCAGCCGGGGCGCCATCAACCATGAGACCCATATCCAGATCGGTCAGGCCGCGGGTCTGGATCTGGCCGCCTTCCATGCCTGACGAATCAGGCGTGGTCACGTTCATGCTCGGCAGGTTCTTGACGAGATCGAGCGCCGTGCTGGTCGGGCTGCGCATGTCAATGAACTGCTTGCCCACGGTCTGGACCGCATGCGGCGCCGTTTCCAGCCGCATCATGCCGCCGCCGCCGTCATTGGCCTGACGGGACCGCGCCACGTTGATGACTTCGGGAGCCTGATGGTTGACCAGCCCGGCGGGCTGCGCGGTAGCGGCAGTCGTGGTGTGCCTGGCGGCAGACGTCGCACCCGTCTTTGTCGTCGCATGCTGCTGCGCCGGCTGCGTGGTGGTGGTTGCCGCCTGCGCCCAGCCATCAGCACCCGAGGCAATGCAGACCGTGCCCACAAGGCACGACATGGCACGCAGGCGCGTTTTCAGCCCCGGCATGCACAGTCCCGCAAGTCCGGTGCGTCCCCCCGCGTTCCGTACCTGACGTATCACTGCGCTATAGAAATCCCGGCCCGTCTTCATTCATTCCCCCGCAAATCTGTCTGGCGCACCGCTTTTCGGGGCTGCCATACGGTTTTGTTTTCCAGCGGCAGCCATCCCCGTCTGCCTTCCTACCAGCAGGTCCCGTCCTGTTCGGTAATGCTGAAGTAGTTACGGAAACTAAACATTCCGCATATATGTTGACTTAAGAAATACACATGGACACGGAAAGCTCAAAAAATGCAACGGGCTGTTTATCTATCTGACAACACACCGTTGCCGGAAGGGGCAAATAAGCTCTATCCCCCTAAAAAACAATAAATATTCCATATTCCTGCCATGAATGCTCCTGCGTGACCAAGCCGATCTCACCGTCAACAATGTGTATTTCGTGGCTTTAATGTCACAGGTGAAACAGGCTGACTGCCTTTAAAATAGGCAGTTTTGACACCTTGCATGATGGTACGAAAAAACGGCCCTTCCTTGCGGAAGGGCCGTTCTGTCATGCGGATTCATACCATTATCAGGAATGCAGAAGCCTTACTGCGCATCCATGAACTGGTCGCTGCCCATAATGCCAAGCTTGCTCACACCCAGGCGCTGCGCATCAGCCAGAACCCGTGCCACAACCTTGTAGCTGGCCAGACGATCCGGATGGATGTGCATCTCGGGCTGGACCGGCTGGGCTGCCGCTTCCGAAAAACGGGCCTGAAGGGCTGCATCATCCGGAACCGGTTCACCATTCCAGGTGATGGTGTTGTCAAAATCGATCGCCACAGTATCCACAACCGGGTCCGGCTGGACAGAAGACGGCGGGGGATTACCCTGCGGCAGGTCGATCGAAACTGAATGCGTCTGAAGCGGAATGGTGATGATCAGCATGATCAACAGCACCAGCATGACGTCAATCAGGGGCGTGGTATTGATATCGACAATACCTTCATCCTCTGTCGTGCTGTCTGAGCCGACATTCATGCCCATGGTGTCTACTCTCCCGAAATTGGCCGGGGATCAGACCCCGGCCGGGAATGGATATCAGCCGTGCGGCTGCTCGGTAATGAAATCGATGTGGACGATACCTGCCTGCTGGCAGGCCGCGATCACACGACCCACACCTTCGTATTTCGATGCCTGGTCACCACGGATCTGGATCTGTGGCTGCGGGTTCTGCGCAGCCACGTGCTCCAGGTGGGACTCAAGGTCGGCATAACTGGTAAGCGGCGTTTCATCCCAGTATGCCTGCCCCTGTGGCGTCACCGCAATGACAACGTTGTTCATCATCGTCCGGGTGGGCTGGTTCGCATCCATCGGGAGGCTGACCTTGATGGTGTGTGTCGCGACGGGGATGGTGATCAGGAAGATGATCAGCAGCACCAGCATGACGTCGACAAGCGGTGTGGTGTTGATGGCCGACACCACCTCGTCTTCATCGCCGCCACCTCCAACTTGCATACCCATGATCAGGCCACCCGGTTATCGATAGTCGTTGTGGTCGGGGAGTTGTCCGGATGGATGGTGATTTCCGAACCATGGCGGTAACCACCCATCAGGATCGACTGCACGTCAGCCGCGAAGTTGCGGATCTTGTCCATGGCGCCCTTGTTGCGGCGCACCAGCAGGTTGTAGCCCAGAACCGCAGGCACCGCGGTGCCAAGGCCGATGGCCGTCATGATCAGCGATTCACCAACCGGACCTGCAACCTTGTCGATCGAAGCCTGACCCGCGATGCCGATGGCGGTCAGCGCGTGATAGATACCCCACACGGTGCCGAACAGACCCACGAACGGAGAGGTCGAACCCACCGTGCCGAGGAAGGCAAGGCCGCCCTGCAGCTTGGTCTGGATCACGTCAACCGAACGCTGGATGGACATGGTGGTCCAGGAGTGCAGGTCGATGGATTCCTGCATCGTGCCTTCGTGGTGCTCAGCAGCCTTCACACCCGTATCCGCGATGTAGCGGAACGGAGAGTTCGCGGGCAGGGCGGCGGCGCCGTCCTTGATGGAACCCTTGGTCCAGAAATCGCTCATCACCTTCTTGGCGGCAGCCATGACGCGGGCCTGCTCGAAGAACTTGGTGATCATGATGTACCATGTGCCAAGCGACATGAAGACCATGATCAGCAGCACGCCACGGGCGATGAAGTCACCGTTGGCCCACAGCGCGCCCAGACCGTAGGGATTGCCTTCGGGTGCCTTGGGGGCATCGGCGGGAGGCGTCGCATCCGCTGCGGGAGCGGGCGCCGGAGCGGCGGGCGCATCGGCCGGGGCGGCAGGCGCCGCGTCGGTCGGAGCGGGGGCCGCAGGTGCCGAGCCATCTGCCGGGGCAGGCGTCTGTGCAGCCGGGGCATCCGCACCCGGAGCCGGCGTGGCGGCCGCGCCGCTGCCATCGGTCGGCGGAGCGGAAACCGCCGGTGCGGGTGCCGTGGCCGCATCGTTCGCGGCCGGGGCGGCATCCTGTGCCAGCGCTGCGAGCGGAGAGGCAGCACACAGCATGGCAGCGAAAGCGGCCGAGGCAACAAGAGTGTGTTTACGATGCAGTCTGATCATTTAACCAAAATCCTCTGGAGCAGGATGTTTTTTCCGAGGCGGCGGGGTGCTGCCGGCCCCCGCCGTGCCTGACCTAACATTCAGGCTCAGTCATTCAGACTGAACGTGATCGTATAGAGATGGTGATATTCCTTGACGGGCACACCATTTTTAACAGCCGGCGCATACCGTGAGCGGCGGACCGCCTTCAGCGCGGCTTCAGCAAACGGTTCGCCACCCTTTACATTGACGACCTGGCAGTTGCTGGTCTCGCCGCTGGGCTCCACGTCACAGGCGACGGAGACCACGCCTTCACGACCTTCTTCCGACATTTCCTCCGGATATTCCGGCACCACATGGTTCAGCGGCGACGTTCCGGCCGAATGGTCGGGCACCGGCGGGGCGTTGGACACGGGCGCATCGGACGGCGGCATGGCCTTTACGGGCGGCATGGCCTTCGGCGGCTTCGTGTGCGTCACGCGCATCGGCGGCGGCGGCGTCGGCACCTGAATCTTCGGCGGCGGAATATAAGGCGGCGGCGGCGGCGTGATTTCCGGCGGCGGCGGCGGGGGTGGAGGCGGCGGCGGCGGCGGCGGCGGCTCCTTGATCATGTGCACCTGCACCGGCGGCCGCGGTGGTTCTTTTGGCGCATCAGGTGGTGAGTGAAGCCCAAACAAAAGTGCCATCACCAGCGCCGCTTCGAACACAAGGACAATGGCGAAAATTATCACCTTTTGTAGTGTATTGTCACTCTGTTCCGCATACGTCATACCCATACCTCACTCAGAACGGCATAGTTTTAGGAAGGAATTACTACAAAAATTATTCTAGATGTTCTGATTTCACCAATTTTACTGCGGGAGTATGACCAGATTTCTACGAAACGACTGATGCGATCCGCCTTGTTCTCCCTGACCCGGCCCTGAAGCACGGCAACCATCCCTCCTGGCGGAACAGGAGAACACGACCGCCGCGACTTCCGGCAACATGCAGGCAGGTGCCGAAGCACCCGATACATGCCGCCATGACAGGCCAAGCCACTCATTCATCACGTTTTATCCATAAACATTATTAACATCTCGAAATCAACCCCGATTTTATCCGAAATAAACTTATGTGCACGTCATAACTTTGCGAAACATACCGAGGGGGCGGGAAACGGTCCGATGGACCCGTCTTCACCACCGTTCGAAAGATCGCTGAAAAACCGTTCGTTCCAGCTTCATCAAAAAAAAATCCTAGTCAAGCAAAGTGTTAAAAAACGCCCGAAAAAATCTTTCCTCCTTTCCGTGGCCTTCCGGGCGGGCATAATAACATTTCGGATTCGATACGAGTCTGCCGTGGATCAGTATAGGTTGCAACAGATCACGTCCCCCGCCACCCTTATTTCTTGGCGAAAACGGATTGCGTATCCGGGGTGGCCGCATCGGGCACGCCACTGAAGGCCGGAAGGGTTTCGGATGCGTCCTGAAAGGCCAGCGCCTCGCCCTGTTTCACCATTTCCAGACAGGCCGAAAAGGTGCTGCTCCAAGCCGAGCGGCGCTGACCGGTGGACAGGCGCCCTGGCGGTCCCTTCCGCATGGAATCGGGCAGCATGCGTTCAAGCGGCACGCGTTCGCGCGCCCGCGCCAGACAGGAGCGCACCCGCACCCGCGCATCCTCTACCGAAAACAGGTCAAGCTGGACCGGCGCGTAGGCGGGACTTTCCACCGGCATGACGCCCCAGTTGCCATCAAACACGGCAAGACAGCCCCACAGGAATTCGATGCGGTCAACTTCCCACGGCATCGATTCGTCCGTATCGCCGTGTATTGCGCCCCCGAAACCATAAACGTCGTGCCCAAGCTGTTCACGCGCGGCAAGCCATCCGGCAAGGCGGGTAGCGTTTTCCGCCGCAATCAGGCGCGAACGCAGGTCGGCCGCTTCCTGCGTGGCCTGCTGCTGGCGGGGATCATCGACCGGCAGCATGAGCCGCGAGCGCAGCAGCAGAAGGCCCGATGCCATAACCGCCCACTGCGCCTTCATGCCCAGCGGCAGGGACACATGGATGCGCGCTGCTTCCGCCAACTGGTCGATCAGGGCGACGATATCAAGCTGACCCAGATCGATTTCGCGCGCCTGCGCCAGTTGCAGCAGATGGGACAGCCCGCCCTGATAGGCTTCCAGCCGGATGACCGGCTCCCCCCCGTCCGGCATGCCACTGTCAAACAGGCCCAGTTGCGCGTTCATGCCAGCGACCGTTCCGACAGCCGGAAGGTCAGGGTTGGGAAATGCTCCTCAAGACGACGCACCACAGGGGCGGGCGCGCCATTGCGGGTAAAGAACCCGTAAACGGCTGCCCGGTGATCGCGTGGCAGGCGGCGACCTGCCTTCAGCCGGGGCAGCAGGCTGACCTGCACCGGTGCTTCGGCTATTCCCCAGTGCGTGCGCAGCCATGCCCGCGCATCGGGATGCGTTGCGCCAAGTTCCAGTATCCGCTGCGGCACCGGCACCAGACGGTGAAAGTCCAGCGGACAGGCCGCACCCGACCGCAGGGCCAGCCGGGCATGACGCACTTCCGCCGCCTCGCGGAACTGGCGGGCCAGTATCCGGCACCCTTCCACCGACAGACCACTGCGCCCCGGTCCCTTGCCACTGGCGCCGATGGCAAGGGCGAACACATCTTCCTCCACCCGTTCGGCATCGAACGGCCATGGAATCAGGCCGGGGCCGGATGCCTGCGCCACGAACGCATCCATGGCCGCATCGGGTCCATGGACCAGCAGGTGCCACCCCTTCCACGGCGCAGGTTCGGAGGATTTAGGCCACGATGAAAGAGGCCGTCGCCCCCGCCGTGCCGGTGTCCGGCGGGCGGGCGTGGCAGTCGGCTCTTCCTCCGCCACGGCGGGAGGTGGCAGGTCAGCCCAGGGCAGACGCAGGTTTTCAGCCATCGGCAAGCTGCCGTTCATAAGGGCGCAGGGCGCGTGGATCGTGGTAGCGGGTATGGCGGCACAGTTCGGTGGTTTCCATCCCGCGCCGCAGGGCATCAAGGATAAAGCCGGAGCGCAGCGCATGGGCGCTTAACCGGGCGACCGTATCAGGCGGAAGTTCGGCCATCAGCGCCCGGCGCTGCAGGATACGCGTTACGGCATAGGGGGTCAGGGCACGACCGCCTATGCGCTCCCCCTTTGAAATGCCACGGAACAGTGGGCCAGTCAGCCGGTGCGCCACCTGCTGCCACGCCGCATATGCCGCAGCCGGGCAAAGCGTCCGGTCCTGCGCCCGGGGCAGGATGACGGGCTGCGCGCCGCCTTCATCCCGAATCATCAAAACGACCTGTCCGTGGTCTGGCTGCACGTCTTCCACCTGAAGCCCCACCAGTTCGGAACGACGCAGCGCCCCGGCAAAACCGAACAGCAGCAGGCAGCGGTCACGCAGGCCACGCACCCCGTCCCCGCACCGCGCGACCATGGCGTGCAGCATCTCCGGCGTTACGACGGCCGGGGGTAGCGCGGGGGTGGCGGTTTTCTCCACCATTTCGGCCACCGCGTGCTGCACGCGGTGGTCCCTTACATCCCATGGCATTTCATTGAAACGGTGCATCTTGCCGATCGCCGCCAGCCTGCGCCGGATGGTGGCGGGGGCGAATTCCGTCAGGCTGCGCAGATAGGCGGCCACCACCTCCGCCGAGGCGGGAATGGGGGATACGGCCTGCGCCGCGCACCACTGGGTGAAATGCACCCAGTCGGCACGGTAGGCACGCAGGGTGGCCGTGGCTTCCCGCGCGGGGGCCTCAGCAACCGTTGTCATGGACCGTTCCCATCCATGCCTGTGTCAGACCAGCTCCATCCGGTTGACATCCACCATGCCGAAATCGGTAATTTTGAGGTGCGGAATAACCGGCAGCGGCAGGAAGGCAAGCTGCAGGAACGGTTCATCCAGTTCGCAGCCCAGCGCACGGGCGGCAGCGCGCAGGACCTCAAGCTGGTCACGCACGGTCTCGAACGGGGCATCGCTCATCAGGCCCGCAACCGGCAGGGGCATGTCGGCCACGACCTTGCCGTCACGCACCACCACGAACCCGCCGCCGGTCTTTTCCAGATGGTTGACCGCAACCGCCATGTCCGCATCGTTCATGCCGACCACACATATGTTGTGGCTGTCATGCCCGACGGAGGATGCAAGCGCCCCGCCCGACAGGCCAAACCCCTTAACGAACCCGCGTCCGATATTGTCATTATGGCCATGGCGCGCCACCACGCAGATCCGCGCGATGTCCTGCGCCGGGTCCGGCTGGACAATCCCGTCACGCACCGGCAGGTCGGCATGCAGGAAGGGTGTGATGATCTGGCCGGGCAGCAGGCCGATCACGGGACGCTGCGTGCCGCTGCCCGTAATTTCCATGTCCCGTGCCGTCACGGGCGCGGGCAGGTTGATGCTGTCGATGCCAACGGGGGGGATGATCTCACGCGCGGCGAACAGCGCGTCATTGACCAGTCGCCCGGCGCTGATCACGTCCGACACCCGGCATTCGCGCAGGTCGTCCAGAAGCACGATATCCGCCCGCCGTCCCGGCGCGATCAGGCCCCGGTCGCGCAGGCCAAAGGCGTTCGCCGCACTGAGCGAGGCACTGCGATATGCCGCCAGCGGTTCCACGCCCAGCGAGATGGCAAGGCGGATCAGGTAATCCAGATGGCCTTCATGCGCGATTTCCAGCGGGTTGCGGTCATCGGTGCAGAAGGCGAAGAACGGGGACGTAACCGGGTTGAGCAGCGGCACCAGCGCGCGCAGGTCCTTGCATACCGATCCTTCGCGGATCAGCACCATCATGCCCTTGCGTACCTTTTCCAGCGCTTCTTCCGCCGTCGTGGCCTCATGGTCGGTGGTGATGCCCGCAGCAAGATAACCGTTGAGCCTGCGCCCGCGCAGCAGCGGGGCGTGGCCATCAATATGACCGCCGGCAAAGGCTTCCAGCTTTTCCATGCATACCGGATCACCATTGAGCACGCCGGGAATGTTCATGAATTCCGCAAGGCCGATCACCTTGGGATGGTCACGATAGGCCAGCAGGTCCGCAGCACCCAGCGTAGCACCCGATGTTTCCAGCGCGGTGGACGGCACGCAGCTTGAAAGATTGACCCGCAGGTCCATGACCGTGCGCAACGCCGCTTCGGTAAAGTAATCCAGCGCGGGACGGCCCAGCACGTTCGCCATTTCATGCGGATCGCAGATGGCGGTGGTCACGCCATGGGGCAGGACGCAGCGGTCGAATTCAAACGGGGTGATCAGGGAGGATTCGACATGCAGATGCGTATCGATAAAGCCGGGCACGGCGATGCGGCCATGCCCCTCGATCACCGTGGCGCCTTCGTAACTGTCCAGCGTGCCCACGATGGTATCGCCACAGATGGCGATGTCGGTCGGCAGCAGCGTCCCGGTCACCAGATCGAACAGGCGCACGTTCCTGATGACGGTATCCGCCACCACACGCCCGCTGCCCTGTGCAATCCGATCTGAAATGGCGCTGCCTGTCATACTGTCCTGCTTCCCCGGAAAAAAGATGTTGCCTGCCCGCACTCTATCACAACGGCGCGGATGACAAATCGGCACACGGATTCTTTTTCGCCCCGCCTGCCCCGCTTTTCGCAATATCGTTGACAAGGACGGCAGGATTCATGATCCTGAAATGACCAAGGGGAGTCCCGGCAAGGGGCTGAGATACCGCTGGCATGACCCGGTCATGCGCGCGGGGACCCTTCCGGGCGCATGGTGCGTCCCGGGGAACCTGATCCGGCTCATACCGGCGGAGGGACTGGTGCAGACAATCGGCATACCCCTGCTGGCCCCTGTGGCCGAAGGTCATGCGCATACAGGCGCATAGCCCGGTTTTCTCCCCACACCCCCTGTCGGAGAGGAAACGAGGAGCATAGCCATGTCGTCCGTTGCTTCGCCTTCATCTCCCGACCATGTCACCACCGGCCCCATACTGGGGTCCGTCAAGGTCTGGTCATCACCCGTCGGACACGCCGACATCCGCGTGCCCTTTCGTGAGATAGCGCTGGAACCCAGCGCGAACGAACCACCGGTACGGGTGTACGACACATCCGGCCCCTATACCGATACGACGGCACGCATCGACGTACGAAGCGGGCTTGATCCGGTGCGTGCGCCGTGGATTGCAGCACGCGACCTGCCCACAGTGACACCCCGCGCCGTACGCCCGGAAGACAACGGCTTCGCCCAGGGCGAACATCTGGTCCCCGCCTGCCCTGCCCCCCATACGGTGCATGAAGGCAGGCAGGGGCAGATGGTCACGCAGTACGAATTCGCCCGTGCCGGCATCATTACCGAAGAAATGATCTACGCCGCCCACCGCGAGAACCTTGGCCGCGCCACCATGGATGCGCACGCGGAAGAACGCCGCGCGGATGGCGAGGATTTTGGCGCGGACATCCCCGCCTTCGTCACACCGGAATTCGTGCGCGCCGAAATCGCGGCGGGTCGCGCCATCCTGCCCGCCAACATCAACCATCCCGAACTGGAACCGATGGTGATCGGGCGCAACTTTCTGGTGAAGGTCAACGCCAATATCGGCAATTCGGCTGTTACCTCCTCGGTGGCGGAAGAAGTGGAGAAAATGGTCTGGGCCATCCGCTGGGGCGCGGATACGGTCATGGACCTGTCCACCGGGCGCAACATCCACAACATCCGCGACTGGATCCTGCGTAACGCGCCGGTGCCCATCGGCACGGTGCCGCTGTATCAGGCGCTGGAAAAGGTAAATGGCGTACCTGAAGACCTGACATGGGAAATCTTCCGCGATACGCTGATCGAACAGGCGGAACAGGGCGTGGACTATTTCACCATCCATGCCGGGGTGCGCCTGCGCCATGTGCCGCTGACCGTCAACCGCGTGACGGGCATCGTCTCGCGCGGCGGGTCGATCATGGCCGGATGGTGCCTGCACCATCACCGCGAGAGCTTCCTGTATGAACATTTTGAGGAAATCTGCGACATCATGCGCCGTTATGATGTCTCGTTCTCGCTCGGTGACGGGCTACGTCCCGGCTCGATTGCGGATGCCAATGACGCCGCACAGTTCGCCGAACTGGAAACACTGGGCGAACTGACGAAAATCGCATGGGCGAAAGGCTGTCAGGTCATGATCGAGGGGCCGGGCCATGTGCCCATGCACAAGATCAAGGTCAATGTGGAAAAACAGCTCCGCGAATGTGGGGAAGCACCGTTCTACACCCTCGGCCCGCTCACGACCGATATCGCACCGGGATATGACCACATCACATCAGGCATAGGGGCCGCCATGATCGGGTGGTTTGGCACGGCGATGCTGTGTTACGTCACTCCCAAGGAACATCTTGGCCTGCCCGACCGCAATGACGTGAAGGTCGGTGTGGTCACATACCGCATCGCGGCCCATGCCGCCGACCTGGCCAAGGGACACCCCGCAGCCCGTATACGCGATGACGCCATCAGCCGCGCGCGCTTCGATTTCCGGTGGAATGACCAGTTCAGGCTGTCACTCGATCCGGATACCGCATGCGCGTACCACGATGAAACCCTGCCGCGTGAAGCCCACAAGAACGCGCATTTCTGTTCCATGTGCGGGCCGAAATTCTGTTCCATGCGCATAAGCCACGATCTGAAGGCCAATGCCGAACGCATGGCGGGCATGGAACAGAAAAAGGAAGAATTCCGCAACAGTGGCAACCGCATTTACGTACCCGTTGAGGAAACGGTCACGCCTGCGGAATAACGGCCGCTCCATCCAGCCCGTGCGGCAGATGTCTGCCGGCTGCTGCACGGGTGCCGGACCGCAGACCCGTCGCCCGCCGCCTCATCGGGGCTGGCACCGAATTCTGTTCATATCGATCACGAACCGTTTTGTCTGAACATACGTCACGCGATATACTGCGTGCTTTCGTTTCAGGAGAACACGCATGGCCACCGGTTGGGCTCCCGACGGAGCCGTACAGGATCAGATCGACGATACGATAGCAGACGCCGTCAAACGGGCACGGTCCCATATCCCCACAGGCGAAAGCGAAACCAGTTGCCGTGAATGCGGGGAAGACATCCCCCCGGCCCGGCAGCAGGCGATGCCGGGCGTCAAGCTGTGCATCGACTGCCAGTCGGAACGCGACAGAAAGCCGGTCTTCACCGGCATCAACCGCCGGGGAAGCAAGGACAGCCAGCTTCGCTAGCAGCCCGTGGGACCCGATCCCGTATCACAGGACATGACCACAGACCTGCCTATTGACAAGAACTGCCACCCAATCCGGGATGGCGGGCTGCGGCATCAATCCAGACCAATCCGCTCACCCATCGTCTCAGGCATGATCCGGCCAGACTGACTGGCCGGATCATGCGGGAAAATCAGATAACCTTTTCCACCCAGCCATGCGGATCGGCCGCCGTGCCGCGCTGGATGCCGATCAGGGCATTGCGCAGCTTTTCCGTAACCGGGCCGATCCCCGCGCCATCGCCAATCACCGCATCACCGTTACGGCCACAGAAACGGCCAATGGGCGAGACAACCGCCGCCGTGCCGCAGGCAAAGACTTCCTTCAGACGGCCAGAGGCGGCATCAGCGTAAAGCTGGTCGATGCCATAGCGTTCTTCACGCACCGTCAGGCCCATCTCCCGCGCCAGGGTCAGCAGCGAGTCGCGCGTGATGCCCCGCAGGATCGTGCCGGTCAGGGCAGGCGTGGAGACCGAACCGTCATCGAACACGAAAAACACGTTCATGCCGCCCATTTCCTCGATCCAGCGGCGTTCGACCGCATCAAGGAACAGCACCTGCGCGCAGCCGTGCGTCTTGGCTTCCTGCTGGGCCATAAGGCTTGCGGCATAATTGCCCCCGCATTTGGCCTCACCCGTACCACCGGGAGCCGCGCGGCAGAAATCGGATACCCACACGCTGACCGCCTCGGCCCCGAAATAGGCGCCGACGGGGGAAGCAATGACCATGAACAGGTATTCACCCGCGGGCCGCACGCCAAGGAACGTCTCGCTCGCGATCATGAAGGGACGGATATACAGGCTCTCGTCGGGATTGCCCGGCACCCATGCGTGGTCCACGCGCACAAGCTGGCGCACGGCTTCGACAAACAGTTCCTCGGGCACCTGCGCCATGGCCATGCGCTCGGCTGATTTGCGGAAACGCGCGGCATTGGCATAGGGCCGGAACAGGGTGATCCCGCCTTCCGCCGTGCGGTAGGCTTTCATCCCTTCGAAAATTTCCTGTGCGTAATGCAGCACGGCTGCCGCCGGGTCCAGTGTCAGAGATGCGTAGGGCTGTACGCGCGCGTCATGCCATCCCTTGCCTTCCTCATAGCGGATAACGACCATGTTATCGGTAAAGACACGCCCGAAACCGGGATTGGCCAGAATCTCCGCCCGGCGCTGCGCCGAAACCGGCGACGCATTGGGAGAAAGCGTGAAGGGAAGGGAAGTGGCGCTGTCCATAGCCGTTGTTTCTCTTTCATCATGACGCTGGCGCGATACGCAAGGCGCGCGCTCATGCCCGCCGTCAGGCGCGGGCATCGCTAGCAGAAGTTCACCAGAACATTCCGTCGGTCAACCCCGCCCTGCGCGTAAACACCCTGCTTTCACGTCTGACCCAGCACAAAACCAAGCCCGCGCAGTGCTTCAGGCAGGCGTTCACGCCCATGCAGCGCACTAACATCCCCCAGACGCGCCAGCACGCTTTCGCTCCAGCTACGCCCCGGCGATCCCTGAGCGGTACGGGCGGCACGCAGCCGTTCATCATAGGCCGCGATGACAGCCGGGTCGTTCGCGGCAGCACTGTCATACCGTTCGGCATGCAGCACGGCATGCTGCGGCAGGCGGGGCTTGATGGCGGTGGGACGCTGGCGGTCGGGGTAGCCGACACTCATGCCGAACAGCGCAACCGTACGCGCGGGCAGGCCAAGTTCGGCGGCAATCTCTTCGGGCCGATTACGCACCGCGCCGACATACACGATTCCCAGCCCGTAGGATTCAAACGCGGCAGCGGCATTCTGCGCGGCGAAAGCCGTATCCATGACGGCGGCCAGAAAGGTATCGAGGCAGTCCACCCCCGGCAGGTCACGGCCATGCGCCTGCCCCACATGGTCCAGCCGCGACAGGTCGGCAACCCATGCAAGGAACAGCGGCGCCTGCGCGATGAAATCCTGATCCCCCGCTATCTTCGCAAGCCGCGCGCGCCGGTCGGCGTCGCGCACGGCAATGACGCTCCATCCCTGCAGGTTGGATGACGTGGACGCCGACTGCGCCGCGGCCACGGCGGCCTCCAGCACCCCATCAGGCAGGGCGCTGGCACTGAATCCCCGCACGGAGCGGTGCGTCATGAGACCGCGCGCCACCGGGCTTTCGGGCAATGCGGGGGCTGCGGGCGGCTGGGTGCCGTACCGCGCCCGCCACAGCGCGGTCATGGAAGAAAGGGCCGGAAAGGACGAAACAAGACTGTCGGACATGAAATGCCTCCTGCCTGTGCAATGGTGGCTGGATAATAAGCACACCACACTGCCTGTCTGGCGGGAAGCGTGGGAAAATCACACCTGCCCTGCACATTTTCGCATCATGGCGCAGGACGGCCATGCGCCACCATCCGGTCATGGACCGACCGGATGGTCTTTAAAAAGATCCTTTGAAAATCTTGTATTTTTCAGGATGCACTTTTCTTCACGTTGCTGCGATGTCACAGGGCTGTAAATAGGAAACCATACCTGAATCCTGCATGAAAGTTACAGTCACGCCGCTCCGGCCGCGCGTTTCCCCTGCCCATAAAGGAAGTCCGCCAGCATGTTCGAGGCCCTGATGATCTCCCGCACCGACGATGCGGTCACGACCCGCGTGGAACAGGTCGATCCCGCATCCCTGCCCGAAGGCGATGTAACGGTCGCGGTGGATCATTCCAGCCTCAATTACAAGGACGCACTGGCCATTACCCGTGGCGCGCCGGTGGTGCGGCGGTTTCCGATGGTACCGGGCATCGACCTTGCCGGTCGCGTCATCGAATCGGAAGATCCACTCTATCGCGCAGGCGACCGGGTGCTTGCCACCGGCTGGGGACTGGGGGAGACGCACTGGGGCGGCCTGTCACGCATGGCCCGCCTGTCGGGACGGTGGCTGCTGCCACAGCCTGCGGGCCTGTCCTCGCGGCAGGTGATGGGAATCGGCACGGCCGGCTTTACCGCCATGCTGTGCATCATGAGCCTTGAAGAAGGGGGGCTGACCCCGGCCAGCGGACCGGTCATCATAACCGGGTCGGGCGGTGGCGTGGGTGGCATGGCCATCATGCTTCTGGCGCAACTGGGCTATCAGGTCACAGCCGTAACCGGCCGCCCGCAGCTTCATGTCTATCTGACCCGTCTGGGCGCGAGCGAAATCGTGCCGCGTGAGGCGCTGGCCCCCACGGGCAGGCCACTGGAAAAAATCCGGTGGGCCGGGGGTATCGATGTAGTGGGCGGGGACACACTGGCCACGATGTGCGCATCCATCCAGTACGGTGGCACGGTGGCGGCCTGCGGACTGGCGGAAAGCATGGCCCTGCCCCTGACGGTCGCGCCCTTCATCCTGCGCAACGTGCGCCTGCAGGGCGTGGACAGCGTCATGTGTCCCCGCCCGCGCCGGATGGCGGCATGGGCGCGGCTGGCGCGCGACATCGACCATACGCTTCTGGAAAGCATGCTGCACGATGCACCGCTTGCCGATGCCATCACCATCGCGCCGCGCATTCTGGCGGGTCACGTCCGGGGCCGAACGGTCATCAGCATGGCCTGAACGCAAAAACGGCATTCCCGATGGAAATGCCGTTCAGCACATACCCGGTCACGGGACCGGAACAGGCGGGACGAACCCGCGCCCCTACTGGATCAGTGGCAGGGGAAGCCCAGCAGATGGCGTCCGTCATGCACGAATTCATGCACGTAGTGACCGGAAATGAGCGCGGTCGCCCCCTGCTCCGCCCCGACGAAATACAGCAGCAGCGATGCCAGTACCAGCCCGAACACACCCCACGGCAGCAGGTCGCGGACCGGGATGGAAACCTGCGGCGCGGCAACGCTACCGGTGGACAGGACAGTTGTACCTTGGCTCATACTGGGAAACTCCATGGATCACGCACGACCCGGAGCAGTATGCATGAAACACGGCCTGATCTGCCGCCCGTTCCATAACCGGATCTGGCCGCATGTTTCCAAAATTGGCATGGAAGGTCAATCATCCATTGCTTGACCCACCCTTTCCCCATGCGCGGGACAGTGACCCATGAACCAGATCCTGACCTGTATTGCCCTTCCCCCGGCGGACAGCCTGCGCCGGGGCATGATCCCCCGCACGGACGATGCCATCGCCCTGCCCCCGGATTTTCCAGGCAGCCTGTCCGATGATGCCGACCTGACCCTGATCCCGCCGTCAATGGAACCACCGCCAGATTGTGCCTGCCATCATGTGCCCGCGCTGCGCATGGTGGAAATGGGCGCATGGCAGGGCGCTGCACTGAAGGATCTGCCCCCTGCCGGTCTGGCCCGCTGGACTGCGGATGCCACGTTCGCCCCGCCCGGCGGGGAAAGCCGCGCGGACCTCCTGCACCGCATCACCCCCTGGCTGACGGCCCTGCCCACAACACCGCCGCGCATCCGGGTGATGGCCGATGCCACGGTCATAAAGGCCATCGTCATCGCAGCCCTTGGCGGGGATGCGGGCATGCTGTCGCGGCTGGATATCGCACCATGCAGCCACACGGTGCTGACACGGCATACGGCATGGCGCGTGCGCATGACCGGCGCGCCGCTGTCATGAAGACGGGACATATCCAGCATTGCCGTGGTTTCTTTGACAGCGTGGTCCGCAATCGTCTAAATCCGGTCCTGATGGTTCCCCATTGGGGAGAATAGGGAAGACGGTGCGCCCATGGGCAAGGCCGTCGCTGCCCCCGCAACTGTAGGTGGCTGTTTCCGGCCCGCGTGACCTGTCAGGGGACGCGGCATTGTCACTGGTCCCTTACCAGCGGGACCGGGAAGGCAGCCGGAAGGGAGGGATCACCCCCTCCGCCACAAGCCAGGAGACCTGCCATCATATGCCGCGCCGCAGCCATGCGACCCGGATGAGACCGATTTCAATCGCATGGCCGGCGGGGTGCCCGGCACGCGATGGGCCACCGTCCCCGCCCCGCGCGGGTGCGGGGTCGTAACCGTGCACCCCGCCTTCAGGCTGCGCCGCGCAGCCATGCCGCGAAAGGGCACGGACCGACATGACCGCACAGCCGCAGCCGGAATCCGGAAATACGCCCCCCGTGCATCTGCATGTATGCGTGACCTGCCGCCGGGGCCTGCCCGCATCCGACAATCCGCAGGGACGCCAGCTTCATGACGCCATGGTGGCGCTGGCGGCGGACACGCCAGGCCTTGTCATTCATGAGGTCTCCTGCCTTGCCGCATGTGACAGCGGCTGTGCCGCCGTGGTGGCCACGCCGGGCAAATGGGGCTGGCTCCTCGCCCGGCTCGGCCCGGAGAAGGCACAGGACCTGATGACCTATCTTACGGCCTACGCCGCATCGCGCAGCGGCACCGTCATGCCATCGCGCAGGCCCGCCAGCCTGTCGGACATGGTGCGTGGCCGTTTTCCCGCATCCCTTTTTTCTGGAGCCTGATCGCCATGACCCCCACCACCACGGCACGTGCCAGGGTACCCGTTACCGTCATCACCGGCTTTCTGGGCGCGGGCAAGACCACGCTGCTGCGCCATGTGCTGGCCAATGCGAAGGGCAGGCGCATTGCCATCGTGGTCAATGAATTCGGCACGCTGGGCATTGATGGCGACACGCTGCGCGCCTGCGGCGTGGAAGGATGCCGTGACGAGGATATTGTCGAACTGACCAATGGCTGCCTGTGCTGCACGGTTGCGGATGATTTCCTGCCGACCATGGAAGCCCTGCTCGACCGCGCAAGCCCGCCGGACCATATCGTGATCGAGACCTCCGGTCTGGCGCTGCCCAAGCCGCTGCTCAAGGCCTTTGGCTGGCCCACCATCCGCACCCGCATGACGGTGGACGGCGTGGTTACGGTGGTGGACGGCCCCGCCGTCGCCGCTGGCCGCTTCGCCGACGACCCTGAAGAGGTCGCCCGCCAGCAGGCGGCCGACCCGTCGCTCGACCATGACAACCCGCTGGCCGAAGTCTACGAAGACCAGCTCCTGTCGGCCGATCTGGTGGTGCTGAACAAGTCTGACCTGATGACGGCGCAGCAGGCCGATGCGGTGGAAGCCGCGATCCGCGCCGAAATCCCCCGCGCGGTCAAGGTGGTGCGCGCAACAGACGGGCAGGTTGACCCGGCGGTGCTGCTTGGTCTGGACGCGGCGGCGGAAGACGACCTTGCAGCGCGCCCGTCCCACCACGATGCGGAAGGCGGCGAGCACGAGCATGATGATTTTGAAAGCTTCGTGCTGGCCATTCCCGAACAGGGCAGCGTGGACGGTTTCATCGACCGGCTGAAAACACTGGCCGAACAGCACGACATCCTGCGCATGAAAGGCTATGCCTGCGTGCAGGGCAAACCCATGCGCCTTGCGGTGCAGGGCGTCGGCAGCCGCTTCCGCCACCAGTTCGACCGCCCCCTTGCCAGTGATGCGCCGCGCACGGGCGATCTGGTGGTGATCGGGCAGAAGGGCATGGATCAGTCCGCCATCGCGCACGCGCTGGCGCAGGTCTAGGGGACAACGGCAGCAGGACGGGACAGGCACCATGCATCTGCTGGCACGCGAGGTCCGCACGCTCGACGACGGCGATCAGGCGGAAGATCTGGGGCATGCCCCGGCGGATATCGTGTTCCTGTCCTTTTCGGACAGCGACCTGCTGTGCCTGAACGCCGCCCGTGCGGCGGCGGACGCTCCGGCTGCCAGCCTGCGCACCGTCACCCTGTCGCGACTGCTGCACCCGATGTCGATCGACCTGTATGTAGCCGATACCATCATGGATTCGCGCTGCGTGGTGGTGCGGCTGCTGGGGGGGCTGGATTACTGGCGTTACGGGGCGGAAGAACTGGCGCGCGCATGCGGTCAGGCGGATATCCCGCTGGCCTTCCTGTCCGGGGATGGACGCGATGATCCGCGTCTGGCACAGCTTTCCACCGTGGGGGACGCCACGCGCGCGCGGCTTGATGCCCTCATGCGCACGGGCGGCAGCGCCAACATGGCAACCGCCCTGCGGGTCATGGCGCATCTGGCCGGATGCGGGCCGGATGTGGATACGCCCACCATTCCCCTGCCCCCGGCGGAACTGCTGCACGCAGCCGACCCCGCCCTGCCGCTACGTGCAATGGTGGTGTTCTACCGCACGCATCTGCTGGCAGCGGATATCGCCCCCATCATGGAACTGGCCTCCGCTCTGGCCGGGCACGGCATCGGGGCTGACCTGCTTTATGTCACCTCCCTGAAAGATGCCGCGTCGGCGCGGGTGGTGACGGACCGGATTGCCGCAGCCCCGCCCGACATCATCGTCAACGCCACCTTCTTTTCCACGCGGGGCAGCGATGATGGCCACAGTCCGCTGGATATGGCGGGCGTGCCGGTGCTGCAGGTGCAGCAGCCGGGCATACCCTACGCCACATGGCGCGACAGCGTGCGCGGCCTGTCACAGGCGGACCTTGCCATGCAGGTGGTGCTGCCGGAACTCGACGGGCGAATTCCCGCCTGTCCCATTTCCTTCAAGGAAGAAGCCGCGCCCGGGCTGCCCGCGCGTCATGTGCCCTACCCCGATGGCATCGCGCTGACATGCGCCCGCGCCGCCGGGTGGGCACGGCTGGGACACACGCGGCCCGACGCGCGGCACGTGGGCATCATCCTGTCCGACTATCCCGGCGCGCAGGGCGCGCCCACGGGACAGGCCGCCCACGCCGTGGGACTGGACAGTTTCGCAAGCCTCGAACACATCATGTACCTGCTGCACGCCGCCGGATACGATACGGGTGCGGCCCCGCTGCCTACCGCACGGCAGCTTACGGATGCACTGGCCCGTGCATCCGTGCGGCCCTTTGTCTCCGTCACCACCTACCAACGCTGGTTTGACGGCCTGCCTGCGGAATCACGCGCAGCGCTCACTACCTGCTGGGGCGCGCCGGAAGAAGACCCGGCCTGCCGGGACGGGATGTTTCACCTGCGCCACATGCGGGCGGGAAACATCCTGATGGCGCTGCAGCCCGACCGGGGCGCACCGGGCGACCGGCACGGGGGCTATCATGATCCCGATACTCCGCCCCGGCATGCCTATGTCGCCTTCTATCTGTGGCTGCGCCATGAAGCGGGGCTGGACGCCATGGTGCATCTGGGCACGCATGGCACGCTGGAATGGCTGCCGGGCAAGGCTGCTGCGCCCAGCGCCACCTGCTGGCCGTCATTACTGGTGGGCGGCCTGCCGGTGATCTATCCCTTCATTGTCAATAACCCCGGCGAGGCCGCCGCCGCCCGGCGCAGGCTAGGGGCCGTCACCATCGGCCACATGACGCCCCCCATCGTGCCGGTCGGCACCAGCGGGACCGATACGGGCGAACTGGAACGCCTGATCGATGAATATGCGGCGGCTGATGGTCTGGACCGCAGGCGCGGGGCCATACTGCGCGGGGAAATCCTGCAACGCGCGGACAGTCTGGGCCTGCTGGGAGAAAGCGGTGCAGCCCGTGACGGGGATGAGGATGAAGCCCTCGCCCGGCTGGATGCCTATCTGTGCGATGTGAAGGACCTGCAGATCCGCGACGGGCTGCATGTCTTTGGCCACCCGCCGCCACGGGCGGATGAACTGGCGCGGGCCATCGCGCATTCGTGCAACATGACCGATGGCGAGGAAATCGCCACCCGTCTGCACGCATGCGGACAGGCGGAAAGCAATGCGCTGCTAGCCGCGCTGGATGGCCGGTTCGTTCCCGCAGGCCCGGCTGGCGCGCCCACGCGTGGGCGTGCCGATGTGCTGCCCACGGGACGCAACCTGTATGCCATGGACCCGCGCGCCATCCCCACCCGTTCGGCGCTGGTGCTGGCCGAACGCACCGCCGCCATACTGCTTGAAGGGCATCTTCAGGATCAGGGCGAGCCGCTGCGCAGCCTTGTGATCGACCTGTGGGGTTCGGCCAGCCTGCGCACGGGGGGCGAGGATCTGGCCCTTGCGCTGCTGCTTATGGGGGTCAGGCCGGTATGGGATGACGCATCGGGCCGTATCACCGGGATCGAGATCGTCCCCATGGCCGAACTGGGCCGTCCGCGCGTGGATGTCACGCTACGGCTGTCGGGCCTGTTCCGCGATGCCTTTCCGGGTCAGATCGCCCTGTTTGAACAGGCGGTGCAGGCCATTGCGGGGCGCGATTTCGAAGCCCCGGACCTTAACCCGCTGGCCGCCAGTGTCACCGGACTGGACGGCCCGGCCCGCCACGCCGCCACCGCGCGCATGTTCGGCGCCGCGCCCGGTTCCTATGGCAGCGGGGTGGAAGACCTGCTGGCCGGGGGGGCATGGACCGGACGCGATGAACTGGGGCAGGCATGGCTGGCGGGTTCGGCATGGACCTATGGCGGCCAGCGTGAAGGCGGGCAGGACCCGGCCGCACTGGCGCAGCGCATGGCGCAGGCGGCAGTCATGCTGCATTTACAGGACAACGCGGAAACCGATATTCTGGAAAGCGTGGACATCGCCACACATGAAGGCGGCATGGCGGCGGCGGCAGGCATGCTGGGCAATGCACCGCGCCTGCTGCATGGCGATACGTCCCGCCCGGATACGCCCCGCCTGCGCGCCACGGCGCAGGAAGTGGCCCGCGTGACGCGCGGTCGTCTGGTCAACCCGGCCTGGCTTGCGGGCATGCGCCGCCATGGCTACCGGGGCGCAGCCGAAATCGCGCGCGGCATGGAAGCCCTGCATGGCTTTGCCGCGACTTTGCCCACACGCTTCGACCGGCAGTTCGACCTGACTTTCGGCGCGCTGCTGGACGATCCGGAAATGGAGGCTTTCCTGCGCGAAGCCAATCCCGATGCCCATGCCGCCATCCGTCGGCTGCTGGCCGATGCGATGCGGCGCGACCTGTGGCGACCGCGCAGCAACAGCGCCGGGCTGCTGCTGGATGATGCTTCATGACCATCGCCCCCAGCGTGCGCGGCTGGTGCCCCGGCCTGCATACTCCCATGGAAGCCGCCGATGGCTGGCTGGTGCGCGTGCGCCCGCCCCTTGGCCGCCTGTCCGCGCTTCAGGCACGCCAGATCGCGCAGGCGGCGCGGCGGCATGGCAATGGCCTGATCGAACTGACCAGCCGGGGCAACCTGCAACTGCGCGGCCTGACACCCGACAGCACGCGTGCTTTCGCCCGTGACATGCACGCCGCCGGTCTGGCCAGCGCGGATGCGGCGACGGAGGCCCGGCGCGGGCTGCTGCTCTCCCCACTGGCGGGGCTGGACCCGCACGCAGCGGCTGGCGCGCCTGCCGTCATACGTGCGCTTGATGCCGCGCTGGCCACCGCCGATACCCTGTGCGGACTGCCTGCCAAATTCCTGATCGCCGTTGACTGCGGCGGCCATATCCCGGCGGGCACATTGCGCGCCGATATCGTTGTCCGCACCTGCCCCACCGGCTGGCTGGTCATATGCGGCGCGCGGGGCCTGCCCTGTACCGGCGCACGGGTTCCCGCCACGGTTCTTGCACTGGCCCATGCGCTGGCTGCCACCGGCGCACGTAGCCGTCCCCTGCGTGATGCGGGACTGGGACGCGCGGCCTTTGCGCAGTCTGGCCTGCTGGCCGATACGGTGGAAATCCCCGCCGCAACCGGGGCGACACCGCAACTGGCCGGTCCGCTGCCCGGCAATGCCATGGGCGCGGTCCTGCCCCCCGGCCCGATTGACGCCGACATGCTGGAAGCCGTGGCGGACTGGTCCGAAACCGCAGGCAACGGCCATATGCGCATTGCCCCGTGGCGCACGATCATACTGGAAGACTGTGCTGCGCCACCGCCAGTGCCCGGCCTGATCGCCACACCCGATGATCCGCGCCTGCGCATATCGGCCTGTATCGGCATGCGCGGCTGTGGCTGTGCGCCGCGCGACGTCATTGCGGATGCGGCCTGTCTGGCCCCCGACCTGCCACCGGGCGTGAGCCTGCACGTATCGGGCTGCACCAAGGGATGCGCCCATCCGGCCCCCGCCGACATCACCCTGGTCGCCGGACAGGATGGCTATGCCCTGTGTCCGCATGGCCGGGCGGACGATACGCCTGTAGACATCGGGCTTTCGCTGGCACAGATACATCCCATCGTGCGGGGCTGGTCCCCGCGACAGGGCGATGCCTCGCCACAGAACGGGAGAACTGGACCGGCATGACCGCGCAAACGGAACCGTACGACTACATCCATGACGGGGCGGCGATCTATGCCCGTTCCTTTGCCATCATCCGGTCCGAAGCGGACCTCAGCGGCCTGAATGAGGCGGAAGCCCGCGTGGTCGTACGCATCATCCACGCCTGCGGCATGGTGGACGTGGCGCAGGCCGTCCGCATGTCACCCGATTTCGTCAGCAGCGCACGCGCCGCCCTGCTGGCGGGCAGGCCGGTCCTGTGTGATGCGAACATGGTCGCCCATGGCGTGACCCGCGCGCGCCTGCCCGCCGATAACCCGGTCATCTGCACGCTGCGCGATCCGCGCACACCCGAACTGGCCCGGGCGATCGGCAATACCCGTTCCGCCGCCGCGATGGACCTGTGGGGCGATGATCTGGCGGGGGCAGTCGTCGCCATCGGCAATGCACCGACAGCACTGTTCCACCTGCTGGAAATGATCCGGGCGGGCGCGCCACGGCCCGCGGCGGTGATCGGCATGCCGGTCGGCTTCGTCGGGGCCGCCGAATCGAAAGAGGCGCTGGCCGGATTCGGCGACCTGCCCTTCATCATCGTGCGTGGTCGTCTGGGCGGCAGCGCCATGGCGGCGGCGACCGTCAACGCACTGGCGAGCGAGGCGGAATGACCACTGGCCACCTGTCCATTCTGGGCATGGGACCGGGTGATCCCGAACTCATGACCCTGAAGGCCGCGCGCCTGCTGCGCGAAAGCCCGGTCGTCGCATGGTTCTGCCGCCATGACCGCCCCGGCCATGCCCGTGAGATCGCGGGGGATCTGGTCTCCCCCACCGCCACGACGCTGCGCTTCGCCTATCCCTTCACCACGGAAATCCCGGTCAGCGATCCCGCCTATCTGGTGCGCATGGCACGATTCTACGATGACTGCGCCGGGCGGATCGCAACCTGCCTGCGTGACGGGCAGGATGTCGCCCTGCTATGCGAGGGCGATCCGTTCCTGTTCGGATCGGCCATGTATGTATTCGACCGCCTGCATGACCGTTTCCCCTGCACCATCGTGCCGGGCATTACCGCCATGGCCGGATGCTGGTCGGTGGCGCAGGCCCCGATGGTACATGGCGATGACGTGCTGTGCGTCATTCCCGGCACGCTGGATGCCGTATCCCTGACCACGCGGCTGGAACAGGCCGATGCCGCCGTCATCATGAAACTGGGCCGCAATCTTGAAAAGATCCGCACCGCCCTGCGCCAGACCGGGCGGGAGGAACGGGCGATCTACGTGGAACGCGCCACCCAGCCGCAGCAACGCTGCATGAAGCTGACCGAAATGCAGGGGCCTGCCCCCTATTTCTCCATTATCCTCGTTCCCGGTCGGGAGGACGCACGATGACGGAAAACCGGGGTCGCATCCTTGTCATCGGGCTGGGACCCGGCGCACTGGCGCAGCGCACGCCGCAGGCCGATGCGGCGCTGGCGCAGGCAACCGACCTGATCGGTTACGCACCCTACGTCGCCCGCGTTCAGGCCGGGCCGGAAGTGATACGGCACGCAAGCGACAACCGCGTGGAACTGGATCGTGCCCGCCATGCCGTGGAACTGGCGCTGGCGGGGCGGGTCGTGGCGGTCGTATCGGGTGGTGATGCGGGCGTATTCGGCATGGCCAGCGCCGTGTTCGAGGCCATCGACCACGGCCCCGCCGCATGGCGCGGGGTTGAGGTAACCGTCATTCCCGGCATTTCCGCCGTACTGGCGGCGGCAGCACGGCTGGGTGCGCCGCTGGGGGGGGATTTCTGCGTCATTTCCCTGTCCGACAACCTCAAGCCACGTGAGGTCGTCCATCGCAGGCTGGCGGCGGCGGCACAGGCGGGGCTGGTCATCGCGCTCTATAATCCCCGCTCCCGCGCACGGCCCGACCAGCTCGGCGAAGCACTGGACCTGCTGCGCACCATCCTGCCCCCCACCGTGCCGGTCGCCTTCGCCCGTGCCATCGGCAGGCCCGATGAACGCGTTATCCTGACCGACATCGCCAGTGCCGACCCCGAACAGGTGGACATGAGCACGCTGGTGCTGATCGGCTGCCCGCTGACCCATGTCATCGACCGGGCGGATGGGGGCCAGTGGCTTTACACGTCGCGCAGGGTGGACGCGCCGTGATCATGCAGGGCGTCCAGCCATGCCATGGCGGCCGTGGCGTCGGGCACGACCGGGGCCGGGGCAAGAACGGGCCGGGCGACCATGATTACCGCCACCCCCAGCCTGCGCGCGGCGACAAGTTTGCCCGCCGTGGCCATGCCACCGGAATTCTTGGTGACGATCACGTCAATCCGTTCGGTGCGCAGCAGGGTTTCCTCCGCCGCCTCATCAAAGGGGCCACGCGCCTGCAGCACCCGCGCGCCCGGCGGCAGCAGGGCGGAATCGGGCCGGTCCACGCTACGCAGCAGCCAGTCATGCCGGTCCATCGTGGCAAAGGGCAGCAGGTCCTTGCGCCCGACCGTCAGCAGCACGCGCCGGGGCACCGTGCCCAGCGCACAGGCTGCGGCCTGCATGTCGGGCACGAGGGTCCAGTCATCGCCCACACCGGGTGTCCAGCCGGGCCGCTCCACCCGCAGCAGCGGCACGCCCGCCTGCGTACAGGCCTGTACCGCATTGCCACTGATCTGCGCGGCAAAGGGATGGGTGGCGTCAATGACCGCCTCGATACCATGGGTTTCCAGCCATGCCCGCAGTCCCGCCACACCGCCGAACCCGCCGATGCGTACATCCAGCGCGGGCAGCACCGGCGCGCGCGTCGCCCCGGCAAGGGAAACGGTAGCCTGAAAGCACCCGGTCCGTGCTTCCAGCAGGCCGTAAAGCGCACGTGCCTCCGTAGTGCCGCCCAGAACCAGAACCCGCATCCCTATCCTCCTGCATGCGCGATGGGTGCCGCATGAACACGCCATGGCTGCACGTTATCGGCATTGGGGAAGACGGTGTCGAGGGGCTGTCCGCCGCCAGCCGTGCGCTGATCGCCGGTGCGGAACTGGTGGCGGGCGGCGCGCGTCATCTGGAACTGGCCGAATCCCTTATTACGGGACGCATGCTGCCGTGGCCGCATCCCTTTGCCGCGGGTGTAGCGGAACTGCTGACATGGCGCGGCAGGACGGTCTGTGTGCTGGCATCGGGCGATCCGTTCCTGTTCGGCGTCGGGGCCACGCTGCGCCGCCATGTCCCGATGGGGGAAATGGTCTGCCTGCCTGCCCCGTCCTCGGTCGCGCTGGCGTGCAACCTGCTGGGCTGGGCGGAACAGGACGTGGCCGTGCTGTCGCTATGCGGTCGCCCGATGGAAGCCTGCGCGCCCTCCCTCCAGCCCGGCGCACGGCTGGTTGTCCTGTCCGCCGATGAACATACGCCCGCTGCCTTCGCACGGTGGCTGGACCAGCGCGGTTTTGGGGCTTCCACGCTTCATATCCTTGGCGCGCTGGGCGGGGCGGAGCAGACGCATGAGGTCGTGACGGTTGCCGCGCTGGCAGGCGACAGGGTAGCATCCATCCCCCGGCTGAACCTTATGGCGCTGGAAATCGTGGCGGAGCGGGACGCGCATGTCATTCCGCTGGCCTGCGGGCTGCCGGATGAACTGTTCGAGCATGACGGACAGATCACGAAGCGTGAAATCCGTGCCGCCACCCTGTCCGCCCTTGCACCCCGGCGGGGGGAAATGCTGTGGGATATTGGCGGTGGATCGGGTTCGATCAGCATCGAATGGATGCTGCGCCACCCCGCCAACCGGGCCATCGCCATTGAAAAATCGGCCACGCGCGGCGCGCGCATCGCACGCAACGCGCTCAGCCTGGGCGTGCCCGCCCTACGCGTCGTGGAAGGCGAGGCCCCGGCTGTCCTCACACAGATGCTGGCCGACGGTGTGGACGCGCCCGACGCCATTTTCATCGGTGGCGGCACCAGCAATCCGGGCATGCTGGAGGCGGCGTGGCAGGCGCTGCGCCCCGGTGGCAGGCTGGTCGCCAATGCCGTGACGCTGGAAAGCGAGACGGCGCTGGCCGCCGCCCATGCACGTTGGGGCGGCACGCTGACGCGCATGCAGGTCGAGCGGCTGGAACAGATCGGACGTTTCCATGGTTTCCGGCCCGGCATGACCGTCACGCTATATGCCGCGCAGCGTCCTGATGGCGCGCGCGCATGATCGTGGCCGGACTGGGCCTGCGCAGCGGGTGTGACATGCAGGTGATCCTTGACCTGCTCCATGCGGCGCAGGAGTGCTGCGGCGGGCAGGCGGACCTTGTGGCCGTGCCAGCCTTCCGGTACGACGAGCCCGGCCTGCGGGCCGCCGTCGCCCATCTGGGCCTGATGCTGCGCGGGGTGACACGGGCGCAGTTGCTGGCCGCGCAGCCCCGCTGCATCAGCCATTCCGCCCGGGCGCTGGCGGCTACTGGCGTAGCTTCCGTTGCGGAAGGGTGCGCCCTTGCGGTGGCGGGACCGCGATCGAGGCTTGTCGTGCCGCGCCTGACCGGCACCCACGCAACATGTGCCATGGCACAGGGAGAGGATGCATGACCGTACACTTCATCGGCGCCGGGCCGGGCGCTGCCGACCTGCTGACCCTGCGCGGGCGCGACCTTCTGGCGAAATGCCCGGTCTGCCTGTACGCGGGTTCGATCGTACCCGTGGAAATGCTGGAACACTGCCCGGACGATGCGCGGCTGGTGGATACCGCCCCGCTGACGCTGGACCTGATCGAGCAGGAATATATCCGCGCCCATGCGGCGGGACAGGACGTGGCGCGCCTGCATTCGGGCGACCTGTCGGTCTATAGCGCCGTGGCCGAACAGATCCGCAGGCTGGACCGCAATAACATCCCGTGGACCATGACGCCGGGCGTACCGGCGTTTGCCGCCGCCGCCTCCGTGCTGGGACGTGAACTGACCGTGCCGGAAGTCGCGCAGAGCGTGGTGCTGACGCGTGTCAGCGGCCGGGCCTCCGCCATGCCGGAACGTGAAAAACTGGCCGCCTTTGGCGCAACGGGAGCAACGCTTGCGATCCATCTGGCCATCCATGTGCTGGACCAGATCGTAGCCGACCTGATCCCGTTTTATGGCGCGGACTGTCCCGTCGCCATCGTGGCGCGGGCGACATGGCCGGACCAGTTGGTGTTACGCGGCACATTGGGCGACATAAGCGAACAGCTCGCCGAAAATCCCATCGAGCGCACGGCGCTGGTTCTGGTCGGGCGCGCGCTGGGCACGCATGATTTCCGCGAAAGCGCGCTCTACAACCCCGACTATCACCGCCGCTTCCGTTCCTGAGCCAGCAGGCCGGTTACCGCGTAACGGGATGCGGGCCATGGCGGGCCACCATCTGGCCCGCGCGATCGAACAACAGCACATCCAGCATGCAGTCCGCGCCCGCCAGCACATCGCATGCAGTCTGCCACGCAGCCCGCGCCACGGCCGGGCCAAGGGGCACCCCCGCTTCGATCGCAAGGGCAAAGGCCGCCGCGACGGAATGGGAGCGCGCAATGTCCGCCACCACACCTGCCGTCGCACCCTGCGCGCGGGCAAGATCCGCCACACGTCCCATATCGGCCTGTCCCCGGCGGGAATGCAGGTCCAGAAAACCCTGCGCCAGCTTGGTCATCTTGGCCACGCCCCCCGCCACCGTAATGTGGTCCACGGGGTGGCGGCGCAGGTATTTGAGCAGCCCCCCGGCAAAATCGCCCATTTCCAGCATGGCTTCGGGCGGCAGGCCATACAGCGCCTGTGTCGCCCGTTCCGACACATCGCCCGTGCAGCCCGCCACATGCCGCAGCCCGAGCGCGCGCGCCACGTCCACGCCACGATGGATGCTGTCAATCCACGCGGCGCAGGAAAATGGCACCACGATGCCCGTCGTGCCCAGGACCGACAGCCCCCCCACAATACCCAGACGGCCATTAAGCGTATGCCGCGCCATATCCTGCCCGCCGGGGATGGAGACGGTGACCTCCACATCCGGCTCATACCCGCTCACGGCACTCAATGCCGTGCGGATCATGTGGCGCGGGACGGGATTGATGGCAGGCTCCCCCGGCGGTAGCGGCAGGCCCGGCAGGGTGACGGTGCCCACCCCCTCGCCCGCGCGAAATACCACCCCGCTGCCCGGTGGCGCATGACGGACGGTAGCGCGCACATGTGCGCCATGGGTCACGTCCGGATCATCGCCCGCGTCCTTGACCACCTCCGCCCATGCGCTATCCCCCTCATATCCATGGGCGGCAAGGGCAAAGGCGACATGCTGGCCACCCGGAAGCGTTATGGTTACGGGGTCTGGAAAACCGGGCCCGCACAGGCCGCCCCACGCGGCGCGGGCGGCAGCGGTGGCGCAACTGCCTGTAGTCCAGCCCCGACGCAGGCTGGTATGGGAACGCTCCATCGGGATGACCTTCTTTTCCGATACGGATAACCAGGATGGCAGGCAACGGCATGGGTTCCGTCGCCACGGTCTAGCAGGAACGGACATGATGACACGAGGCCTGATGATAGCCGCCCCACGTTCGGGCGGTGGCAAGACGACCCTGACGCTGGCCCTGCTTGCCGCCCTGCGGGACCGCGGCGTGGCCGTGCGCGGGGCAAAGACGGGACCGGACTATATCGACCCTGCGTTCCATGAGGCCCTGACAGGTCATGCCAGCCTCAATCTCGATAGCTGGGCCATGCCGCCTGCCCTGCTGGACAATGTGATGGCGCGCAGCCTGTCCGGTTGCGACATGCTGGTAACGGAAGCCTCCATGGGGCTGTTTGACGGGCTGCTGGGGCCGGATGGCGCGCGGGGAGCGCCCGCGGACATCGCCGCGCGCTACGGCCTGCCGGTGGTGCTGGTGCTGGACATTTCCGGTCAGGGCCAGTCGGCGGCGGCGACGGCGCTGGGTTTTGCAACGCTGGACCCGGCGGTGCGCGTGGCGGGCGTCATCCTGAACCGTGTTGGCTCCCCCCGTCATGCCGCGATGGCGACACAGGCCATTACCGCAACCGGCATCCCCGTTCTGGGCGCGTTCGGGCGGGATGCGCAGTTGCAGATGCCCGAACGGCATCTGGGACTGGTACAGGCGCGCGAACATGACGGGCTGCATCAACTGGCCGCACGTCTGGCCGCGCAGGCCCGGCGCGATCTGGACCTTGACGCCATCATCGCATGCGCAGCACCCCCGCGCATCGCCCCGATGGGGGGCGCCACCATCGCGCTATCCCCGCCGGGCCAGCGGATTGCGGTGGCGGATGATGCCGCCTTTTCCTTCCTGTATGGCCATATCGCCGCAGGCTGGCGCGCGGCGGGGGCGGAACTGCATTCCTTTTCCCCCCTGAATGACGAAGGCCCGGCGGATGACTGCGATGCCTGCTGGCTGCCCGGTGGCTATCCCGAACTGCATGCGGGCCAACTGGCGGCAGCGGAAAACTTCCGGGGTGCGCTGTCCCGTTTCGCCGCCAGCCGGCCCGTGCATGGGGAATGCGGGGGCTTCATGGTACTGGGCCAGAGTCTGACCGATAAAACCGGCCAGACCCATCGCATGACCGGCCTGCTGGGTCATGCCACGTCCTTCGCCACCCGTCGCATGAACCTTGGCTACCGTGCCGCCACCCTGCGCCATGACTGCGCCATAGGCCGGGCGGGAGATACGCTGCGCGGGCACGAATTCCACTATGCCACGGTGACTGACCCCGGCCATGACGGGGCACTGGCCGACATGCGCGATGGCTATGGTGTGGAACGCGGCGCGGGTGGTGGGCGACGTGGTTATGTATCGGGCACGTTCTTTCACGTGCTGGCGGCGTGTCCATCATGAACATGGCGGCGCATGCAGGGTAAACATACCCGTAATGGTGGCAGCACAGGGATCGGGACAAAGATGATGGACACCATTACGGTTCATATTTAATAATAATTATTATTACTTACTTATATTGTCCGGATTAAACCCGCCAATGCGACTGAGCGACCTGCCACGTGGCACCGATGCCATAATCGACCACGTGGACGATCATGCCGAAACCGACCCCGTCGCGCGGCGCCTGCGGGAACTGGGATTCGTGCCGGGTGAACCGGTGCGTGTGGTCGCAACCGCCCCGCTGGGGGGCGATCCGCTGGCGGTGCGCATCGGGTTTACCCGCTTCGCCCTGCGTCGCACGGAAGCGGACCGCGTGGTTATCCACCCGGTGAAAGAACTGGCATGACCACCCTGAACATCGCGCTGGTCGGCAATCCGAACTGTGGCAAGACCGCCCTGTTCAACCTGCTGACCGGCAGTCGGCAGAAAGTGGCGAACTATGCCGGCGCGACGGTCGAACGCAAGGAAGGCTGGTTTACCACACCCGGGGGCCGCCGTATCCGGCTGCTGGACCTGCCTGGCGCGTACAGCCTGAACGCCACCAGCCCCGATGAAGCGGTAACGCGCGATGTCTGTGCAGGGACCTATCGCGGGGAAGCGGCACCTGACCTGCTGGTCTGCGTGGCGGACGCCACCAACCTGCGGCTGCACCTGCGTTTCGTGCTGGAAATGCGGGCCATGGGCCGTCCCCTTGTGCTGGCGCTGAACATGATCGACGCCGCCAGACGCAACGGCATGGAAATCGACCTGCCGCGCCTGCAGGCGGAACTGGGCATGGTGGTGATCCCCACGATCGGCGTCCGGCGCGACGGCGCGCGCGAACTGCTGGCGGAACTGGACGGGACGCCACCCCCCGTACCCGCCCCACTGCCCGAAGGCACGGACCTGCACGCGCTGGTGCGCCAGATCCTGTCGGACTGCGTGACGCAGTCTTCCCCCCTGTCCGACCGGATCGAGGAACGGCTTGACCGCTGGGTGCTGCATCCGGTGTGGGGGCCGGTCATCCTGATCGTGCTGCTGTTCTTCATGTTTCAGGCGGTATTTGCCTGGGCACAGCCCCTTATGGATGCAATCGATGCGGGCATGGGGATGCTGGGGCAGAAGATCGGCATGCTCATGCCCGATGGCGTCCTGCGCAGCCTGATCGTGGATGGCGTGATCGCGGGCGCAGGCAGCGTGGTGACATTCCTGCCACAGATCCTGATCCTGTTCGCATGGATACTGGTGCTGGAGGAATCGGGGTACCTGCCCCGCGCGGCCTTCCTGCTCGACCGGCTCATGTCCTTTGCCGGGCTGAGTGGGCGATCCTTCATTCCGCTGCTGTCCAGCTTCGCCTGCGCGGTGCCGGGCATCATGTCCACGCGCACGATCCAGAACCCGCGCGACCGGCTGGTCACGATCCTGATCGCCCCGCTCATGACGTGTTCGGCGCGCCTGCCGGTCTATACGCTGCTGATCGGGGCCTTCATACCGCATCGTAACATCGCCCATTTCCTGAACCTTCAGGGGCTGGTCCTGTTCGGCCTGTACGCAGTGGCCATTGCTTCCGCCCTGGTGGTCGCGCGCGTACTGCGCTGGCGCAATGCCGACCGGCAGGAAGCCACGCTGCTTATGGAACTGCCCGCCTATCGGGTACCCAACCCCCGCGATCTGGCGCTGGGGCTGTGGGAACGGGCGCGCATATTCCTTTTGCGCGTAGGCACGACCATTGTCTCGCTTACCGTCATGCTGTGGGGGCTTTCCAGCTTTCCCGCCCCGCCCGCAGGCGCGCAGGGTCCGGCAATCGACTGGAGCTTCGCGGGCAGGATCGGCCATCTTATGCTGCCGGTTTTCGCCCCGCTGGGTTTCAACTGGCAGATCTGCGTCGCGCTGATCCCCGGTCTCGCCGCGCGTGAGGTGGCGGTAGGCGCGCTGGCCACCGTCTATTCCCTTGGCTCGGGCACCGATACGGATCAGGCGGCACTTCAGCTTGGCCAGATGCTGCCCACGCACTGGGGCGTGCCAACCGCCCTGTCCCTGCTGGCATGGTATGTCTACGCACCGCAATGTGTCGCGACACTGGCCGTCATCCGGCGCGAAACCGCATCGTGGCGGGTGGTCGCCATCGCCGCGGGTTACCTGTTCGCCCTTGCCTACGCCGCATCGTTCCTGACGTATCACATCGCCCGGATGTTCTGATGGGGCCCCACCACATCATCCAGACAGTGCTGGCCTGCGCGATGGTGCTGGCCTGTGGGCTGTACTGGGCCGGGCGACTGTTTCCTGCCGCCAGCCGCAGGGGATGGAGCAGCATGACAGCCATCCTGCGCGGGCTGCATGCACCGGCTGGCATGATCCATTATGCCGACCGCCGCAGCCGGCCCCGCAACCGGACAGGATGTGGCGGCTGTTCGGGTTGTGCGGACAGAAACTGCACGCCCGGCGCCGGACCTGACAGGTAATCCGGTTCACTGCTGGTCCAACTGACAGCTACAGTGCCATTGCGAGCAGGATATGGCGATAAATTATACAAGTATAGAATAAGTATTATCTAAACTGGTATGTGATGTCTGTGCCATCCACATGTGATACCCATGCACCATTGCCGCCAATCCTGTATACTGGCCATATTGAGAATATGGGACGGGACCATACCCGTCCTGACCATTTGAGACTGCGCGACCCCGTGCGTTGGCGCGTGATGGCGGATCGCCCTTACCCCTTGTGCGAGGTAGATCAATGCCAAAGCCTAAACTGAGTGCCGAAGTCCTGATTTTGGCACTGGAGCAGGCCGCTGATGCAACCATTATCATTGATGACGCAGGCCGGGTGATCCTGTTCAACAGGGCTGCGGAAAAACTGTGGGGCCTCGACAGGCAGGACGTGCTGGGCCAGTCGATGGACACGCTGCTGCCGCAACCGCATCGCAGCCGCTATGAAGCTTTCATCAATCGCAGCAGTGACAGCACGGTAGCCGAGGGCGACGCCACACATGAAGTGGCCTTTACCCGCAGCGACGGGATGAACATCTGCGGTGAACTATCCCTGTCGCGCGTCAATGCGGATACGGGACGCTGTTTTTACACGGGGGTGATGAAGAATGTCACCAGCGCGTGCCAGCAGCACAAGATCCTGATTTTACAGAATGACGTGTTACGCGCCCTGGCCAGCAACACGCTCATGCAGGATGTGGCCGACCTCATGTGCCGCCGGGTGGAAAGTTTTGTGCCCGACGCGGTGGCGGCCTTCCTGCTGATCGAGCCGGACGGGTCATTGCTCGTGCTGGCCAGCCCCACCCTGCCCAACCGTTACCGGAGCGCACTGGAAAGCCTGCCGGTTTCCGGCCCGGAAATGGAAAAGCTGCGCGCGGACGCCCGCCATGCCACGCATATGGTATGGGACAGCTACCGCTCCCTTGGCATTTCACTGGGGCTTCAGCAGTGTTTCAGCATGCCCGTGCATTGTGGCGAAGGGCAGGTAAAAGGCATTTTTGCCCTTTATACCCGCGTGGAACAGGGCGCCAATACATGGGCGCAGCGCGTGGTCGATGCCTGCGTGCCGTTCTGCGCGCTGGCCTTTGAAAAGAACGCGGCGCAGGAACATATTTCCCACCTCGCCAATTTTGACCCGCTGACCGGCCTGCTCAACCGCACCGCCGTACACCGGGAAATCGAGAAACTGATCGCCAGGCAGGAAGGCAACCGGCAGCTTGCGGTCTTCATGCTTGATATCGACCGCTTCCGCGACATCAACGATGCGCTGGGCCATATCTACGCCGACCAGTTTCTGGTGGAAATCGCCCAGCGCCTGCGCTCGATCGTAAAAGACGGCGACATCATCAGCCGTTCGAACGGCAACGAATTCGTGGTGATCGCACCCGACTGCACGAACGAGGACGCCACCGATTTCGCCCGTCTGCTGCTGGACACCATCGCGCGGCCGATGCGGGTTGGCCAGAATACCCTGACCATTTCATGCAGTATCGGCATCAGCATCTTCCCCACCAACGGGCCGGACAGTGAATCGCTGCTCAGCACCGCCAATGCCGCCATGCGGCGGGCCCGCACGGACCGGCGCGGGGCATTCCGCTTCGCCAGCCCGGCTAAAAGCCAGCTTGCGCAGGACCGGCTTGTCCTTGGTTCGGCGCTACGGGACTCGCTGGCCGAAGGCATGCTGAAGCTGCATTACCAGCCACAGGTCCGCATCAATACGCTGGAACTGACGGGGGTGGAGGCACTGGCGCGGTGGCATCATCCGCGCCTTGGCAACATCTTTCCCTCCCGCTTCATCGCGGTGGCGGAGGAGACCGGCCAGATCGAGGCCATCGGCCAGTGGGCGCTGCTTGAAGCATGCCGCCAGATCGTGAAATGGGACCGCGACGGCATCCATGTGCCCACGGTGGCCGTGAACCTGTCCGCC
>NZ_NKTY01000088.1 GCF_003207825.1 Komagataeibacter saccharivorans
TGTTTAGTCCCAGGATTTGATGGTGCGGATTTTGCATGAACCGTGATGGTTCTTTTTCCCATTGCTGGCAAATAAATTCATATGGAGTGAGGCCGCGCAGTGTCTTGAGCCTGCGGGCGAAATTATAGGCAGCGACGAAGTCTGCGAGGTGCTGGCGCAACTGGTCGTGCGTTTCGTAATAGAAGTGCTTGACCGTTGCCTCCTTGATCGTGCGGTTCATCCTCTCGACCTGGCCATTTGTCCAGGGATGTCGCGGCTTTGTCAGTCGATGCTCGATATCGAGATCAGCACAGGCCAGTTCAAAAGAATGGCAACGGAACTGGACGCCATCGGCCCGCATGGCCTTGATCTCTTCCGGTGTCCATCCGTTTCCGGCCGGATCGGTAAAATGCGTGCCGTTATCGGTCAGCACGGTATGGATGCGATAGGGGACTGCAGTGGCCAAAGCACGCAGGAAGTCACCGGCAACGCGACGTGTTGCTTTCTCGTGCAGTTGGACAAATGCGAATTTCGATGTCCGGTCAATCGCTACGAAGAGATAGAGGCGGCCCATTTCAGTGCAGACTTCGGCAATGTCGATATGAAAGTAGCCGATCGGATAGGTCTTGAACTTTGAACGCTTCGGCTTGTCGCCTTCGGTGTCGGGCAGGCGGCTGATCCCATGGCGCTGAAAACAACGATGCAAAGAAGAGCGCGTCAGATGCGGGATTGTCGCCTGGAGCGCGTAAAGGCAGTCATCCAGGGGCAATAATGTATGGCGGCGGAACGCCACGATGATGGCTTCCTCCTCGATCGACAAAACCGTCGAAAGAGGAGCTTTCGGACCAGTGCGCCGATCCGCCGTATCGGGCCGCCCCTTCCATTTGGCTACCGTCTTCGGGTTGATCCCGTAGCGTTTCGCCAGAGCCCTCAGGCTCTCTTGACTATGTTGTATCGCTCGACGGACTGCCGCTGTCGTCGTGGCGCTTCCGTGGTGAACCTGGCCCATAGCGCTTCCTTCCACTCTCGTGAAAATAATGCACCATCAAATCCTGGGACTAAACA
>NZ_NKTY01000022.1 GCF_003207825.1 Komagataeibacter saccharivorans
CTTCAACCACATCATCGTCAGCCGCAACAGCCAGCTTTACGATCTGGTCGGGCGGGACGGAAACTCCGTCGCCGGACGTATTCAGGCCGCTTTCTAAAACGGGGCATATTTCATAATTCAGTCATAACGACCTTCCAGTTCATAAGATGTTTTACCTGTATCCCCGCATGGATGTACCGAAATGCGGGGATACTTTATTTTTCAGATACGTAAATATGTTCAGAGGGCAGATAGAATAATAAACAAATGTAGAAATAATATATCTGTGCTGCATATATGTGGAAAATGAATAATGAGCGTGGGCTTCGTAGAGAAAACCCGTAACAGTTTTCTTTCAATGGGGGATATTGCCAAGAAGGGGCCGATTGTACGGCCAGATGACCCCGGTGAGTGCCTGTTTACCCTGTTCCGTAATGATGAAGCCCTTCTGCTTGTGACCGTCATAAACACGGAAGACGAACCCGTGGGCCTTGTGGAAAGGCAGGCTTTTTTTCTCAAGGTTTCGGGGAAATTTGGACATGCGCTTTTCAGTCGGCGGCCTGTTGCCCTTCTGATGGATGCAAGTCCCGTTATTATTGATGCGCAGGTTTCATCATCCGATTTTACGGCTCTTGCATTGCGTGGGCAGGCATCTGACCTTTTGCGTGGTTATATTGTTACTGAAAACGGGCGCTATCTTGGTACGGGGTCGGCGCTGGACCTGATCAGTGCTTCCCATTCCAATGCAATTGCATCAGCCGCGAGCCTGAAGCATTCAGCCGAAGAATTACGCAAGGCCAACCGGAAGATTTTACGCGACAAGCTTTTTATTGATACGATCATAGAAAATATTCCCTCTGCCCTGATCGTACGTTCCATCCGGCATGAACGTCCGGTTCTGGTCAATCGGGCGGCTGAACACATGATCGGATGTGGGCGGGAGTTATTACTTAGAAAGAACGTCGACAACATATTCTGTGAAGATGAAGTCGGGCATTTTCTGGTCAACCGTCCGGATGTGGACCAGCAGGGAGAGGCCGAAAAGACACTGCGCAACAATCAGGGCCACAGACGGGTGGTTTCCACCCGGCGGGTCATGATTACGGATGAAAGCGATGCGCCGCGATGGGAATTATGCGTTGCGGATGATGTGACGGAACAGCGTAATGCCCAGCATCAGGTGGAACAGTTCGCGCATTATGACCCGCTGACCGGTCTGGCCAATCGTGCCCTGTTCAGTTCACGTCTGAATGCGGGTTGCCGCAAAGGGCTGAATGCAACATTGCTATGTATCGATCTTGATTACTTCAAGACGGTCAATGACGTGTATGGGCATGCGACGGGTGATGCGTTGTTGCGACTTGTCGCGGCTCGCCTGCGGGCATGCAGTCGGGAAGAAGATCTTGTCGCCCGTCTGGGCGGGGACGAATTCGCCATTATCTGGCCCGCTGTCCCCACGCAGGCTGAACTGAAGGGCCGGGCGCGCGAAATCGTCGAGACCGTGGGGCGGCCTTATATTATTGACGGCCATCATATTGTTATTGGCGCAAGTATTGGCGCGGCGCTGTATCCGTTTGACGCGGATTCATCAGAAACATTGCTGCAATATGCAGATATAGCACTTTATCGCGCCAAATCGTTGGGGCGCAATGGTTTCCAGTTATTCGATGCGGAACTGCGCGATGAGATCCAGACCCGTGCCCGTCTGGGTAACGAATTGCGTGCCGCCATTGCGAATGACGAACTGACCCTTCATTTCCAGCCGCTGTACACAATGCCGGGGAACCGGATCTGTGCATGTGAGGCCCTGACGCGGTGGCAGCATCCCGTGCAGGGGATGATACCCCCGGACCAGTTTATCGGTCTGGCTGAAGAAAACGGCCTGATACACGATCTGGGGGAATGGGTCCTGCGGGCTGCGTGCAGGGAGGCCGCGACATGGCCGGAACACCTGAAGGTGGCGGTCAATGTTTCGCCAATACAGCTTCGTAATCCGCGGTTTGTGGATATAGTTGAAAGCGCGTTGCAGCAGGCTGGCCTTGAGCCGGCACGTCTTGAGATCGAGATTACGGAAAACATCTTCGTCCAGAATAGCGCGACCAATCGTGATATCCTGCAAAAGCTGGGTGAGATGGGGTGTGGCATCGTACTGGATGATTTTGGCACGGGGTATTCCTCGCTGGGTTATCTGCGTTCCTTCCGGTTCCAGAAAATCAAGATTGACCGCTCCTTTGTGCGTGAACTGCCGGAAAAGGGGGCATCCAGTATTATACAGGCCATTATCAACCTGGCGCATGGCATGGATATTCCGATCACGGCGGAAGGCGTGGAAACGCAGGACCAGTGGGCGCAGCTTAACGCGCTTGGCTGCAATCAGGTGCAGGGCTTCCTGCTTGGCAGGCCGCAGCCTGCTGACAGCATCCGCCAGCATATCCAGTGCGCAGCCGAAATGGTGTGATGTAAGGGGGCGAGGCCAGACTTCGTGCCCTTGTCATGTAATGTCCTGCGGGTAAGGGCAGGGGACATATAGGCACCGCAGGTTTTTCACGGGAGGAGGGGAGCAGTTCTCCGTCCTGCCATAAAAGCTTGCCGTCGGGGCGGAAAATGCCTAGCATCGCACCTGCATCAAGAGTTGGGGCGACGCCCAACGCCAACCTGCCGTTCCGGGCAAGGTGGCGCTCCTGAAAGGGAGGATGTGGCCGAACCGGCAACCAAACGGAGCAAGCCACCATGTCGTCCCTGCCTGAATGGAGGAACGACGTCGCAATGCCTATCAGAATTCCGGATGATCTTCCCGCCCGCAGCACGCTTGAGGCTGAGGGCGTTATGGTACTGGGTGAGACCGATGCCACGCGTCAGGATATCCGCCCGCTGCGTATCGGCCTGCTGAACCTCATGCCCAACAAGATCTGTACCGAGACGCAGATTGCCCGTCTGGTCGGGGCAACGCCGTTACAGGTGGAACTGACGCTGGTACGCATCAACAGCCATGTGCCGCGCAATACGCCAGCCGATCACATGACATCGTTTTATCGGGCATGGGAAGATGTGCGTGATGAACGGTTTGACGGCTTCATCATAACAGGTGCGCCGGTTGAGCGGCTGCCTTTTCATCAGGTGAAATACTGGGACGAACTGCGGCGGATATTTGACTGGACCCAGACCCATGTGCACCGATGTTTCAATATCTGCTGGGCTGCGCAGGCGGCGGTGCATCATTTCCATGGCATGCCCAAGCATGCGCTGGCGGAAAAGGCGTTCGGTGTCTATGACCACCGCATTCTTGTTCCATCCTCACCCTATCTGGTCGGGTTTGCCGATGACCTGTCCATTCCCGTCTCCCGCTGGACCGAGGTAAGGCGGGCCGATATTCCTGCCCGCAGTGGCATGACCATACTGGCGGAAAGTGCGGATACGGGTCTTTGCCTGCTTGATGACCCGGATCATCATGCGCTGCATATGTTCAATCATCTTGAATATGATTCCACCTCACTGGCGGATGAATATTTCCGGGATCGGGCGGCGGGTCTCGACGTTTCCGTGCCGTATAATTACTTCCCTGGCAACGATCCCGAACTGCGCCCCATAAACCGCTGGCGTGGTCATGCCCATCTGCTGGCGGGTAACTGGATCAACCAGATTTACCAGACCACGCCCTTTGACATATCAGCGATCGGTCGGGATGCAGTCGTGCGCGATAAGGTGCCTGCATAAAAGGGGAGGCAGTAAAAACGCCGTGGGGGCAGGGATGGCTGTCCCCTTCATGTCATGCGGCGGATGGTATTTTCCGAAAGGAAAGGGAGCGTGACGGGCACGGGACAGGTGATTCACACCTGTTCTTTTTTGTAAAATTACGTCACAAGTCCGGGCATGACGTTACGTAATCTCAGGATCGGGTTCCTGTTCAATCATGACTGCACCCATCAGGTTTCCCATACCGCCCCGATAGTTTCCGAGCTTGTCCGCCTGGGGCAGGATGTAACGGTCATTACCTCCTCAATCGAGCAGGAAGCCCACGCACGCCGGACAATAGGGGCGTGTTCGGCCCGCATCAAGTATGTCCGCATTGACATAAGCCGGTTGTCCAAGGCGATCAATGTGGTCGCCCGTGCTGTCGTGCCCTTCCGCCGGATTGCCAATCTGCGGGAGAATGTGGACCTGTTTGCAGGCTTTGACGCACTGGTGGTGCCGGAGACGACATCGGCCCTGCTGAAAAGCCATTTCCGGCTGGATACCAGACTGATCTATTTTCCCCATGGGGCTGGCGACCGTTCGATCGGCTTTCGGGACGTGACGCGGTTTTTCGATCTGGTCCTGTTGCCCGGAACCAAGACCCGTGACCGGATGCTGGAAAAACGGCTGATCCGCCATGGTCATCATGCGGTGGTGGGGTATCCCAAATTCGATACCGTGGATATGGCGACGCGCAGGCGCTTTTTTGATAACGACCGGCCCACCGTTTTATACAATCCGCATTTCGATCCCGTCCTGTCCTCGTGGTGGGATATGGGGATGGAGGTGCTGGAATGGTTTGCGGAACAGGATAAATACAACCTGATCTTCGCCCCGCATGTCATGCTGTTTCGCAGGAAGATGCATATTTCGGTCGAACACCGCCGCATGCGCCTGCGCAGGCTGATCCCCCCGCATTTACGTAACCTGCCCCATATCCGTATCGATACCGGCAGTCCGTATTCAGTGGACATGTCCTACACGCTTGCGGCGGACATCTATCTGGGCGACGCCAGCAGCCAGATCTATGAATGGATCTGTCAGCCGCGCCCGTGCATCCTGCTCAACAGCCATGGCGCACGGTGGCAGGGCAATCCCAATTATGCCCACTGGAACATGGGGCAGGTGATCGACCGGGTGGCTGACCTGCCACATGCGCTGGCGGTGGCCCAGGAACAGCAGCGCGTATATGCGCAGCGGCAGGAAGCAGCCTTTCAGGCCACATTCCATACTCAGCCCCCCGAAACCGCTGCCCAGCGCGCGGCCCGTGAAATCGTTTACTTTTTGTCACAGGATAAATCCCCCGCCGCCTGATGGGCGGGCGGGTAATGCGGTATGTTCTTCTCCAGCCTGAAAGGGGCAGTCGAGAGAAATATGCGCATTGCTTACATAATCAATACGTTTGAAGGGGGTGGCGCAGCCTTGCCCATTCCGGCCATTGTGGATGTGTGCCGGGGGCGGGGGCATGACGTGCATGTTGCCGCCCTGATACGGCGCAATGGCCGTGCCGTGCCCGCAATGAACAGCGCTGGCATAACAGGCGACGTGCTGGCGGCGGATACGGCTTCTGCCCCCCGGATCCTGCATGCACTTGACCGCTGGGTCCGGCGCGTAAGGCCGACCCATATCTGGACATCCCTGACGCGGGCGACCGTACTGGGGCAGATGGTGGGCGCGCGACAGAGCATCCCCGTTGTAAGCTGGCAGCATAATGCGTTTCTGAAACCCGCGAACCTCGCGCTGTTACGGCTGATGAAAAAGCGTAGCCGGCTCTGGATCGGGGATTCCGATTTCGTAACCGAACTGACCCGTAAAAGGCTGGGACTGGCGGATAGCGAACTGGCGTGCTGGCCGATTTTTCGTACACGCCCAGACATTCAGCCTGCGTCCCCATGGGCAGCGGGGGAGGAGATACGGATTGGCACGCTGGGGCGCCTGCATACGGCCAAGGGGTATGACATACTCTGTCGCGCCCTTGTCCTGTTGCGGGCTGCTGGCGATCTGCCACCATTCCGCGTCATGATCGGTGGGGAAGGGGCCGATTATCCGGCCCTGCGCGACTTCTGCGTCCGGCATGGTCTGAAAAACGTAGAGTTCATGGGCTATGTCGAGGATACTGCCGCGTTCCTGCGGCCATGCCATCTGTATGTGCAGCCATCGCGCCGGGAAGGGTTCTGCATTGCCGCGCATGAAGCCATGAATACGGGGCTGCCCGTACTGGCCAGCAATGTGGGTGAGATGAGCCACTCCGTACAGGATGGCGTGACGGGATGGAAAATACGCCCGCAGCGCCCGCAGGAACTGGCGGATGCGCTGGCGGTAGCCTTGCGTCACCCTGAACAGCTTGCCGCGATGGGGCAGGCTGGCCGCGATCTGGTCATGCAGCGTTTCAGTCCGGCGACCTTTGCGCAGGCGGGGGAAGCAGTTCTTCAGCGGATGGAGACGCTTTGAACGCCGACAGCCGCCCCGCATTGTTACGGAGCGGCCGTTTGGTGACGGATCGATTTAGATAATTTCGTCCGGCTGGATCAGCTTGGTCAACTGGTCATAGCGCTGCAGGCAGGTCAGCAGGTCTTCCATGCACGAAAGCGGCAGCATGGTCGCGCCGTCGCTGGGTGCGTGGTCGGGGTCGGGATGGGTTTCGATAAATACCCCACCAACCCCGATGGCCAGCGCGGCACGTGCAAGGATGGGCGCGAATATCCGCTGTCCGCCCGAAGACGACCCCAGCCCCCCCGGCTGCTGCACCGAATGGGTGGCGTCGTAAATGACCGGATAACCCGTCCCCGCCATGATCGGCAGGGCGCGCATGTCATTGACCAGCGTGTTGTAGCCGAAAGACGAGCCACGTTCGCACAGCATGATGCGTTCATTGCCGGTGGAGGCGACCTTGGCGGCTACGTTCGCCATGTCCCACGGGGCAAGGAACTGGCCTTTCTTGATGTTGATCGCAGCCCCGGTTTCCCCCGCCGCCAGCAGAAGGTCTGTCTGGCGGCACAGGAAGGCCGGGATCTGGAGCACATCCACCGTTTCGGCAACGATGGCGCACTGGTCAGGCTGGTGAACATCGGTCAGGACCGGCACGTCGTAACGCTGGCGCACCTGCCCCAGAATATCCAGCCCGCGCGCCATGCCGACGCCGCGCGCACCGTTGATGCTGGTACGATTGGCCTTGTCGAACGAGCTTTTGTAGATCAGCCCGATACCAAGGCGCGTGGTGATCCCGTGCAGCGCATCAGCCACTTCCAGCGCATGGCTTGCCGATTCGATCTGGCAGGGGCCAGCGATCAGCACAAAGGGGGATTCGTTGCCAACCTTCAGCGAACCGATGGATATGGTATGACTGGTCGCCATCATTTCGCCGCCGCTTTGGCCACGGCCGCCCCGATAAAGCCGGAGAAAAGCGGATGCGGGTCAAACGGCTTCGACAGCAGTTCGGGATGGTACTGCACCGCGATGAACCACGGGTGGTCGGGATATTCCACGACCTCGGGCAGGATATCGTCGGGCGACATGCCCGAAAAGCGCAGGCCCGTCTTTTCCAGCTTGTCGCGGTAATGGACGTTGACCTCATACCGGTGACGGTGGCGTTCACGGATGTCCGTGCGGCCATATGTATCGGCTGCACGTGACCCCGGCGCCAGTTTGGCGGGATAGGCCCCCAGACGCATGGTGCCGCCCATCTCGCCGCCTTCGCGGCGGCGCAGCAGTTCATTGCCACGCGCCCATTCGGTCATGAGCCCGACCAGCGGCTGATCCGTCGGCCCGAATTCGGTGGAGGACGCATCGGCAATGCCCGCAAGGTTGCGTGCGCATTCGATCACCGCCATCTGCATGCCGAAGCAGATACCCAGGAAGGGTATGTTGTTTTCACGCGCATAACGTACGGCGCGGATCTTGCCTTCGGACCCGCGTTCGCCAAATCCGCCGGGTACCAGTATTGCGTCGCTGCGGGCCAGCATCTGCACGGCGTCGTCCGACTTCTCGAAGCTTTCCGCCTCGACCCAGTTCAGCCGCACGCGGGCACGGTTGGCGATCCCGCCATGCTGCAGGGCTTCGATCAGGGATTTGTAGCTGTCCAGCAGGGCGGTGTACTTGCCAACCACCGTCACGATCACTTCGCGGTCCGGGTGGCGGACGGCGTCGACAATCTTTTCCCACCGCGACAGGTCGGGATCCGGCGTGGTGGGCAGGCCGAAATGGCGCAGCACCTCGGTATCCATCCCTTCCGCATGATAGGAGATGGGGCAGGCATAGATCGTGTCCACATCGCGCGCGGCGATTACGGCCTGCGGGCGGACGTTGCAGAAGCTTGCGATCTTGCGGCGTTCGTTTTCGGGAATTTCCCGGTCCGAACGGCAGACCAGCATCTGCGGCTGGATGCCGACATTCTGCAGTTCCTTGACGGAATGCTGCGTCGGCTTGGTTTTCAGTTCGCCCGCCGCCGCGATCCACGGCAGCAGGGTCAGGTGAATGAACATCGTCTGGTCAGCCGCAAGGTCGTTGCGCAACTGCCGGATGGATTCAAGGAAGGGCAGGCTTTCGATATCGCCGACCGTGCCCCCGATCTCGACGAGGACAAAATCCAGGTCCTCGGTATCCGCCACGATCGTTTCCTTGATCGAGTCGGTAATGTGGGGGATGACCTGCACGGTCGCACCCAGATAATCGCCACGCCGTTCGCGCGCGATCACGCCGGAATAGATCTGCCCCGTGGTGGCATTATCCGCCCGGGTGGCATGCACACCGGTAAAGCGTTCATAATGGCCAAGGTCGAGATCCGTTTCCGCGCCGTCGTCGGTCACGAAGACCTCGCCGTGCTGGTAGGGACTCATCGTCCCCGGATCGACATTCAGATAGGGGTCAAGCTTGCGCAACCGGACCCGATAACCACGGGCCTGAAGCAGGGCAGCAAGGGCAGCCGAAGCGATGCCTTTGCCGAGGGAGGACACCACGCCGCCGGTGATGAATACAAACCGCGTCATGGATGGCCTTCCTACACTGCCTGCGCGCCTGCTGCAAAGGCTACGATGGGGAATGGGGGAAAAAAATAAAAAAAGCCCCCGCGCACTGCACGGGGGCCATTCGTCCTGCCCGGACTGACCGGACCGGTCAGTTGGTGCTGGCGGGGCTGGAGGATGCCGGGGGCTGGGACAGGATGTCATGCCCGGTACCGGTGGACGCCCCGCGGTTCATGACCGCAAGCGCCAGCGACAGCACCATGAAGGCCGTGCCCAGCACCGCGGTGGAGCGGGTAAGCAGGGTGGCCGTGCCCCGGCCGGACATGAAGGAGCCCATGCCCTGTGACCCGCCGATTCCAAGCCCGCCGCCTTCGCTGCGCTGGATCAGGATGGTGCCGATCAGTGCGATGGTGACAAACAGGTGCAGTAAAAGAAGAACTGTGATCATGCGTCTTTCCAGTTGATCCCCGCTGGCCGCGCGGCAATCACGATGCGCGGGCGGCGCGGACAAGCGGCACGAAGGCATCGGCCTTCAGGCTGGCATTGCCCACCAGCGCCCCGTCCACGTGTTCGACAGGCAGGATATCGGTGACATTGCGTTCGTTGACGGACCCACCATAAAGGATTCGGATCGTTTTGCCAGCTTCCCCGAACTGGCGCACCAGTTCCGCGCGGATAAAGGCGGACATGTCGGCAATATCCTGCTGCGACGCCGCCGTGCCGGACCCGATGGCCCAGATCGGCTCATACGCCACGATGCCCCTGAAACCCTGCGGCAGGGACCCCTGGATCTGCCAACCCACTGTCTCCTGCGAATCCCCGGCGGATCGCTGGTCATCATTTTCGCCAACACACACGATGGGGGTCAGGCCCGCTTCCATGGCGGCGACGGCCTTCTCGCGCACCGTCTCGTCAAGTTCGTGGTGTTCGCCCCGGCGTTCGGAATGGCCCAGGATGACATATTCCACCCCAAGGTCCACCAGCATCGGGGCTGAAATGTCCCCCGTATGCGCGCCCGCCCTGTCCTGATGGCAGTCCTGCGCGCCCAGGGCGATTCCGGCCCGTTTCAGGGTGGGGGCCAGACGGGCAAGCTGCGTGAAGGGGGGGCATACGACAACATCGGCCCGCGTGGGGAGTTCACCCAGCCCCTTCACCAGACCGTCCACCAGCGCATCGGCATCAGCGCTCAGCCCGTTCATCTTCCAGTTGCCGACAATGATCTGCTTCATGCTTCCACTCCTCGGCCCGCGCCCGCGCCGCGTTATCCGCATTGTCTGCCGGGCATGGCCATCATGGGCGGCAGCCTACACCATGGCGGCCCCGGCGTTGCAACCCGCACACATGCACAACGGATGCGCGGGCATGGTAGTGCTGGTCAAACCGGCGGCGTGACCGTATGGTGCGCGACCGGAAAACAGGGTGCCCGGCAGGGGGCGCATCATGCGCATGCCATTTTCCGTCCGCCTTATGTCTTGGTCCTGGTGCAGGGTTTTTCATGCTTTCTTTTCTGTGTCGCGTGTTTATCGATTCATGGGTGGGACGCATCATCGCGGGGCTGTTTTTCCTTGCCTTCATCGGCTGGGGGGTGGGCGACGTGCTGATGGGTATCGGCACGGAACGCGCCGATGTCGCCGCCCGCGTGGGGGGCAGGCCCATTCTGGTGCAGGCTTACCAGAACGCGCTCCAGTCCGAGATGCCGCAGGTGGCGCAGTCCATGCACCTGTCCGATCCATCGCAGATCCCCCCCGGCACGCGTGAGGAAATTGCCCGGCAGGTGCTCCAGCGCCTCGTGCTGCAGGCTGAAATCGCGGAAGCGGCGGACCGTCACGACCTGATCGTTCCCGATTCCGTCGTGCGTGACGAGATATTCTCCATTCCCGCGTTCAAGGGGCGTGACGGGCATTTCGATCGTGCGCTGCTCAATGCCCGCCTGCGCAGCACGGGCATGTCGGAAGGCAGGCTGGTTGATCTGGTGCGGCAGGAACAGGCGTCGCGCGTGCTGCTGCAGCCGATTCGCGATGGCGTAGGCGTGCCGGATGTCATGGTCCGCCGCCTGTTCGATTTCGAGGCCCAGACCCGCACCATCGACCTCGTGCGCGTGCCCTTCGCCAGCCAGCAGGTCACGGCCATCCCGACCGATGCCCAGCTTGCGCGCTATCATGCCAATCACCCGTGGGAATTCCATGCGCCGGAATACCGGCATGCGCGCATCGTCGTTCTTTCTGCGGATACGATCGGCCACCAGATCGATATATCGGATGCCGACCTGCACAAGGCGTATGAAGCACAGGCCCAGACCTTCAACGCGCCCGAACGCCGTAACGTGCAGATCGTGACCGTGCCGACACAGGAACGCGCCGCAGCCCTGCGCGCGCAGTGGGCGGATGCAGGTAGCTGGGCGCTGGTGCAGAAAAACGCGGGCAAGGACGCAGCCGCCGTGGAGCTGCCCGGCGTGCGCCAGAGCGATGTTCCTTCCACTGATCTTGCGAAGCAGATTTTCTCCGCCCCCGCCGATGCGACGCAGGGACCGGTCAAAAGCGAAGGCGGCTGGGTTGTCTTCCGTGTAACCGGTGTCACCTCCGCGCATGTGACACCGTTTGATGAGGTGAAGCAGGCCCTGCATGACCAGATCGCGCATGGCCGCGCGCAGGCGCTGCTGGGTGATCGCGTGCAGAAGGTGCAGGACGCGATCGCAGGTGGTGGTCTGGACGCCATTCCTGCCGATCTGGGTGCCGCCGCCGTGTCGGGCGAGCTTGACCAGAATGGCATGACCCATGAAGGCGCGGCGGCCCCGATACCCGGTGGTGATGCTGCGCGGCAGGCAATCGTGGCACGCATCTTTTCACAGGCGAAAGGCGCCAGTCCGGAACTGGTGCAGGGGCCTGATGGCGTATGGTACGCGGTATCGGTCGATAGTGTGACGCCGGGCCATGACCTGAGCCTGACCGAGGCTGGTCCGCGCGTTGCTGCCGCATGGCAGGCTGAAGCGCGCCGTCACATGGCGGACCAGCAGGCGACCACGTTCTATACGCAGGCAGCCGGGCAGGGCGGTCTGGCCCATGTCAGCCCGGCCATTGCGGGGGTTGAACACAGCCAGCCGATTTCGCCCATGCAGCCTTCGCCGGAAATCCCGCGTGAGGTCGCGGCCCTGATCTTCCGCCTTGACCATCCGGGACAGAGCGTGATGACGCAGGCAGGTGATTCCTACGTGATCGCAACGCTGACGGCGATCAACCATCCAGACCCCGCCGCGCAGAAGCCGCTCTACGACCGCGTGCGCGCCGGGCTGGCGCAGTCGATGGGTGATGATATTGAAATGACCTACGGCACGGCGCTTGAGGGCATCGTAAAGCCCAAGCCGAACAATTCCGCCATCCGCGCGGTCATGACCGAGGTTACGGGTAGCCAGAACACGGGAACAGGACAGTGACAGCAGACGCATCGCGCATACGCCCTTCCTTCCGGCAGCCGGATGCTGCCATGCGCGCGGCGGCACTCGCCGCGCTGCGCAAGGGTGATGCCACGGTTACATGGCGCGTCGAGCCTGCCGATCTGCTGACACCTGTGGCGGCGTTCCTGCGGCTGTCGCATCTTGCGCGCAGCCATGGCGGGGCCAATGGCGGCCATAATGCGTTCCTGCTGGAAAGTGTGGAAGGCGGCACGTCACGCGGGCGCTATTCCGTAATCGGCCTGCTGCCCGACCTGATCTGGCGCTGTCACGATGGTCAGGCCAGTATCTGCCATGACCCGGCGGCAGGCGTGCATGAATTCGTGCCGGAGGCGGACGCCCCGCTGGTGTCCCTGCGCCGGATGCTGCACGAAAGCCGGATGACCCTGCCCGAAGAACTGCCCCCCATGACGGGTGGCGTCTTCGGTTATCTCGGTTACGACATGATCCGGCAGGTCGAATACCTGCCCGATATGCCTGTCGATGATCTGAACCTGCCTGAAGGGATACTGATCCGTCCCGGCCTGTTCGCGATATTCGATACGGTGCGCGACGAACTGTTGCTGGCCGCGCCGCTGCGGCCGCAGGCGGGTGTCGCGCCCGAAGCGATATGGGATGATGCGCAGGCGCGGCTGCAGCAGGCCCGCGCCGCGCTGTCCACCCCCGTCGAACTGCCGGAAGGGAACGAGGGCGAGATCGCGCCCCCCGTGCCGGAATCAAACATGACGCGGCAGGCATTCTGCGACATCGTGCGCCGGTTGCAGGATTATATCGCGGCGGGCGATGCGTTCCAGATCGTGCCGAGCCAGCGTTTCAGCGCGGCGTTCAGCCTGCCGCCGTTCGCGCTGTACCGCGCGCTGCGCCGGATCAATCCAGCACCCTTCCTGTTCTATCTCGACCTTGACGGGTTCAGCCTTGTCGGTTCATCGCCGGAGATACTGGTCCGCCTGCGTGAAGGCACCATGACCGTCCGCCCGCTGGCCGGAACCCGCCCGCGTGGGCGCACGACGGAAGAGGATCTGGCGCTGGAAGCCGAACTGCTGGCCGACCCGAAGGAGCGCGCCGAACACCTGATGCTGATCGATCTCGGTCGCAACGATGTCGGGCGGGTGTGCGAACTGGGTTCGGTCAAGGTGACGGAACAGTTCGTGATCGAACGCTTCAGCCATGTCATGCATATCTCGTCCAACGTGGAAGGGCGGCTGCGTCCCGATCTGGAGGCGCTGGACGCCCTCATGTCGGGCTTTCCCGCAGGCACGCTGACTGGCGCGCCCAAGATCCGCGCCATGGAAATCATTGATGAGGTTGAACCGACCCGGCGCGCGACCTATGCGGGGTGCATCGGCTATTTCGGCCCTGATGGTGACATGGATACCTGCATCGGCCTGCGCATGGCGGTGGTGAAGGATGGCCGGATGTATGTGCAGGCCGGCTGCGGCGTGGTGGCGGACAGTGTTCCCGATGCGGAATACGAGGAAACCCGCCAGAAAGCCCGCGCCCTGTTCCGCGCGGCGGAGGAAGCGGTCCGCTTCGCTACGGGCGATGCCGGATAAGGCGATTTTATAACATCCGCGAACGTGATATGATGTCTTGAGACATGCCGGGTCAGGCCCGAAGGTTTGACCCGGCCCAGCGGAAAAGCCATGATACGACCATGCTCCTTCTGATCGATAATTATGACAGCTTTACCTTCAACCTCGTCCACTATCTGGGGGATCTGGGGGAAAAGTGCGCCGTCTACCGCAATGATGCGATCAGCGTGGCGGACGCGCTTGCGCTCCGCCCGGAAGCCATTGTCATCTCCCCCGGTCCGTGTTCCCCGAACGAGGCCGGGATATGCTGCGACCTGATCGCCCAGGCCGCGGGGAAGGTGCCCATATTTGGCGTCTGTCTGGGGCATCAGGCCATAGGGCAGGTTTTCGGCGGCAAGGTCGTGCGTGCGCCAGTGCCCATGCACGGCAAGGTCTCGCCCGTCTATCATGACGGGACGGATATCTTCGCCGGTGTGCCCGACCCGTTCAACGCGACCCGCTATCACAGCCTGACCATCGATCCCGACAGCCTGCCCGATACGCTGGTGGCCACTGCCCGGTCATCCGACGGGGTCATCATGGGACTGCGGCACGCCACCCTGCCGATATTCGGCGTGCAGTTCCATCCCGAAAGCATCGCTTCCGAACATGGCCACGACATCATGGCCAATTTCCTGTCGCTTGCGCGGGGCAGGAACACACCGCGCAAGGCTGCCTGACCGTATGTCCGGCATTACGGACGCGGCACAGGGCCAGCAGGCGGAGTTCAGGGATATTCTGGCGGTCCTGCTTGCGCAGCGGGACCTCTCCCCTGCCATGGCGGGGATAGCGTTTGAACAGATCATGGATGGCGCGGTGGGCGAAATACCGCTGGCCGCCTTCCTGACCGCGCTGCATATCCGTGGAGAAACCGTAACCGAACTGCATGCCGCTGTCCGCGCGGCGCGCGCGCGCATGCTCGCGGTACCGGGCATGCCTGCTGGTGCGCTGGATGTGTGTGGCACGGGCGGGGATGGTCTGGGCACGCTCAATGTGTCAACCGCCGTGGCGTTCGTGCTGGCGGCCCTTGGGGTGCCGGTGGCCAAGCATGGCAACCGGGCGCTGTCGTCGCGGTCCGGGGCAACGGATGTGCTGCTGGAACTCGGCGTGCCGCTGCCCGTCGGCAATGCGCCGATAGGCCGGATGATGGATGCCTGTGGTGTCACGTTTCTCGCGGCCACCAATCACCATCCCGCCATGCGCCACTTCGCGGCAGTGCGGCGCGGGCTGGGCTTTCGCACCATTTTCAATCTGATCGGTCCGCTGTGTAATCCCGCGGGTGTTACGCGCCAGCTTGTGGGTGTGTTTTCCCCCCAGTGGCTGGAGGTGATGGTCAAAACGCTGCACGAGGCCGGGTCCGATCGTGTATGGGCCGTAAGCGGCGCCTGTGGCGATAGCCGGTTTGTGGACGAACTGACGCTTGCCGGTCCCACGCGGGCCTGCGTGCTGGAAGATGGCCAGATCCACAACCTGACTGTCTGGCCGGAGCAGACGGGACTTGAGCCCGCGCCCATCGACGCCATAGCCGGTGGCACGCCCGCGCATAATGCACGTGTAATGCGGGAACTGGCGCAGGGCGCGCGCGGTGCCTACCGCGATACCGTGCTGCTCAATGCCGCAGTGGCATTGCATGTGGCGCAGCGGGGCGACAATATCATTCATGGCGGCGCGATTGACTATGCCGCCTTGCGTGGGAACATCGCCATGGCTGCTGATGTTCTCGATCGTGGCGCGGTTCTGGCCGTGCTGGACGCTGTCCGGAGTTTCCGGGTGGATGAGCCTAACAGAGTAACAGGGTAGAAAATGAACGACACGCCAATGACCTCCCCCCAGACAGGTAGTGTCCAGCCAGCGGATGTAGACAGCATCCCCGATGTTCTGGAGCGTATCTGTGCACGGACACGGGTGGACGTGGCGCAGCGGTCAAAGGTCATGACGCTGAAGGAAATTACGTCCCGTGCGCGTGAAGTGACAACGCCACCACGCGGTTTCGGGCAGGCGCTGAAGCAGAAGACCGCCGATCACCAGATCGGGCTGATCGCGGAAATAAAGAAGGCGTCGCCTTCCGCCGGTATCCTGCGTCCCGACTACGAACCGACGCTGATCGCGCAGGAATATGAAAAGGCGGGGGCCGCCTGTATCTCGGTGCTGACCGAAGGGTCATGCTTCCATGGCAGCGCGGAGGATCTGAGCCGGGTGCGCGAAGCATGCAAGCTGCCGCTGCTGCGCAAGGACTTCATCGTCGATCCGTGGCAGGTTCATGAAAGCCGCCTGATCGGGGCGGACTGCATCCTGCTCATCATGGCGATCCTGACCGATGCGGAAGCGGCCGAACTGCTGGACATCGCGCGCGGACTGGACATGGACGTGCTGGTTGAGGTGCATGACGAACAGGAACTCAATCGCGCACTGGCGCTTGATACATCCCTGATCGGCATCAACAACCGCAATCTCAAGACCCTGCAGACCGATATCGAAACCACCCTCCAGCTTGCGCCGCTGGTGCCGCCTGACCGGATCATCGTATCCGAAAGCGGCATCCGCACGCATGCGGATGTCATGAAGCTGAACGCGGTTGGGGCATCGGGTTTTCTGGTGGGGGAAAGCCTGCTGAGGCATGAAGATGTGGGGACCGCCGTCCACGCCCTGCTTGGCACGCAGCCGGACGGGGCCGGCGCATGACATCGGGTGGCCTGTCGCATCTGGATGCGGCGGGGCATGCGGTCATGGTCGATGTATCGGCCAAGCCCGATACCCGGCGTGAGGCCGTGGCCCATGGTCTGATAAAGATGCGCCCGGAAACGCTGGCCATGATCCTGTCGGGACAGATGCCCAAGGGGGACGTGCTGGCGACCGCGCGTATCGCGGGTATCATGGCGGCGAAGAAAACATCGGATCTGATTCCGTTGTGCCATCCGCTGGCCATTTCCTCCGTCACGGTGGATCTGGTCCCGGATGCGGCGGGGCAGGGGGTCGAGATCACGGCGCGCGTCCGTACCACCGGGCCGACCGGCGTGGAAATGGAAGCCCTGACTGCGGCCTCCGTCGCCGCCCTTACACTGTATGACATGTGCAAGGCCGTGGAGCGGGACATGGAAATCTGTCAGATACACGTGATCCATAAATCCGGCGGGGCTTCCGGAACTTATAACCGTGCGACAGGTGCATGACGAAAGGCGGTTACGCCCGGCAGTCGTGACGGTCGTGCTGCGGCATGGCTAGGCAACAGCGCTGGCAACATGAACCAAGGACATTCGATGAGTAACGAGACAGATCCCGGCCTGTCGGGTGGGCACAACAGCCGGACCATGACGGAAGCCGACCTGAAGCACGCCTATTACCAGATGGTGCTGATCCGAAGGTTTGAGGAACGTACCGGCCAGTTGTACGGCATGGGGCTGATCGGTGGTTTCTGCCACCTGTATATCGGTCAGGAAGCGGTCGTGGTCGGGATCCAGATGGAGCTGAAGCAGGGGGACAAGATCATCACCTCCTATCGCGATCATGGACAGATGCTGGCAGCCGGCATGGACCCGCGCGGTGTGATGGCGGAACTGACCGGTCGTGAGGGGGGCTATTCCCAGGGCAAGGGCGGTTCGATGCACATGTTCTCCAGCGAAAAGCATTTCTATGGCGGCCATGGCATCGTGGGCGCACAGGTCTCGCTGGGTATCGGGCTGGCGTTTGCCAACAGGTATCGTGGCACGGATGAAGTCTCCGTCACCTATTATGGCGAAGGCGCATCCAATCAGGGGCAGGTTTACGAAAGCTTCAACCTTGCCGCGCTCCACAAGCTGCCCTGCCTGTTCGTGCTGGAAAACAACCACTATGGCATGGGCACTAGCGTCGAACGGGCTTCCGCATCGAAGGAACTGTGGCGCAATGGTGAGCCGTGGGGCATTCCGGGCATGCATGTGGATGGCATGGATGTGGGTGCGGTGCGTGCCGCGGCACAGGAAGCTGTAGCCCATTGCCGTGCGGGCAAGGGGCCGGTGCTGCTGGAAGTCGATACCTACCGTTATCGCGGCCATTCCATGTCGGACCCGGCGAAATACCGCCAGCGCACCGAAGTGGACGAAATGCGCAGGAACCACGATCCCATTGATCGCGCCCGTCGTGAACTGCTGGATATGGGCGTGGCCGAAAGCGAACTGAAATCCATGGATGACCAGATCAAGTCGATCGTGGCTGATGCAGCATCCTTTGCCCAGACCAGCCCTGAACCCGATCCTTCGGAGCTGTGGACAGACGTGCTGGTGGAAAGCTGATTAGAAATGGCAACAGAAATACTCATGCCCGCCCTCTCTCCCACCATGACGGAGGGGAAGATGGCCCGCTGGCTGCGCAAACCGGGGGAAGCCGTCGCCGCAGGTGACGTGATTGCCGAAATCGAGACCGACAAGGCCACGATGGAAGTGGAAGCAGTGGATGAAGGCATAATGGGCGACATCCTGATCCCCGAAGGGACGGAAAACGTCGCTGTCAACACGCCTATCGCCATCCTGCTGGCGGAAGGGGAAGATGCGAAGGCCCGGCCCAGCGCCGCCCCCGCGCAGCAGCCTGCCGCAGCCACGTCCTCGGCCCCGGCTTCGGCTTCGTGTGGGCCGACGCCCGCTGCCCCCAGCACGCCGCCCGCCAGCGCCCAGCCTGAAAAGGACTGGGGCGAATGCAGCGAAATCACCGTGCGCGAAGCCCTGCGCGATGCGATGGCCGCCGAACTGCGCCGTGACGGGGATGTGTTCCTGATCGGTGAGGAAGTGGCGCAGTATCAGGGGGCTTACAAGGTTTCCCAGGGGCTGCTGGATGAGTTCGGTGAAAAGCGGGTGATTGACACCCCCATTACCGAACAGGGCTTTGCCGGCATGGCCATCGGTGCCGCGCTGACCGGGCTGAAGCCGATTGTGGAGTTCATGACCATGAACTTCGCCATGCAGGCCATTGACCAGATCATCAATTCCGCCGCCAAGACGCGCTACATGTCCGGTGGCCAGATGTCGTGCCCCATCGTATTCCGTGGCCCTAACGGTGCCGCCGCCCGCGTGGGCGCGCAGCATTCGCAGTGTTATGCAAGCTGGTATGGCCATGTGCCGGGCCTGAAGGTCGTGGCGCCGTGGTCGGCAGCCGATGCGAAGGGCCTGCTGCGCGCCGCCATCCGCGATCCGAACCCGGTCATCTTCCTTGAAAACGAAATCCTGTACGGACAGCGTTTTTCCTGCCCGGTGGATGAGGATTTCATCCTGCCCATTGGCAAGGCGAAGGTCGAGCGCGAGGGACGCGACGTAACCATCGTCGCCTTCTCCATCATGGTTGGCGTGGCGCTGGAAGCCGCGGCCAAGCTGGCGGAGCAGGGGATCGAGGCCGAGGTCATCAACCTGCGCACCATCCGCCCGCTGGATACCCGGACGGTGGTGGACAGCGTGAAGAAGACCAGCCGACTGGTCACGGTGGAAGAAGGCTGGCCGTTCGCCGGTATCGGTGCCGAAATATCCATGCAGGTGATCGAACATGCGTTCGACTACCTCGATGCGCCGCCGGTGCGCGTGGCCGGGGCCGATGTGCCCATGCCGTTCGCCGCCAACCTTGAAAAGCTTGCCCTGCCCAATCCGGACTGGATCATCAATGCCGTCCGGCAGGTTGTGTGAAGGGGAAACGCACGATGTCCATCAACATCCTGATGCCCGCGCTTTCGCCTACCATGAAGGAAGGCAAGCTGGCCCGCTGGCTCAAGACGGAAGGCGACACCATCGCATCCGGTGACGTGATTGCCGAAATCGAGACGGACAAGGCCACGATGGAAGTCGAGGCCGTGGATGAAGGCGTGCTGGGCCGTATCCTGACCCCGGAAGGGACGGAAGGCATCGCGGTCAATACGCCCATCGCCATTCTGGTGGCCGAGGGTGAAAGCGTGCCGGACATCTCGGCGGCTTCTGCCACGCCCCCGGTGGCGCAGGCACCCGTGGTCGCCCCGGCTGCGGCTCCGGCCCCTGCGGTGGCTCCGTCTGCTGCCCCCGCTGCATCCAGTGGAAAGCGTGTTTTCGCCTCCCCGCTGGCCCGCCGTATCGCGGCGCAGAAAGGGGTTGATCTGTCCACCCTGAAGGGAAGCGGCCCCAACGGCCGCATCGTGCGCCGTGATGTGGAGCAGGCCGGGCAGACCCCGGCCGCGACACCGAAAACCGCATCCCCTGCCGCAGTGGCGGAAGCCGCGGGCACGGGTTACGCGAAGGTGCCCCATTCCACCATGCGCAAGGTGATCGCCCGCCGTCTGACGGAAGCGAAATCCACCATTCCGCATTTCTATGTGGAAATGGATGTGCAGCTTGATGCGCTCATGGCGCTGCGCAGCCAGATGAACGCGGCATCCCCTGCGGAGGGACCGGGTGCGTACAAGATTTCCGTCAATGATATGCTCATCAAGGCAGTCGCCGTTACGCTGCGGCGGGTGCCGAAGGTCAATGTATCGTACACGGACGATGCGGTTCTGGTTTATGACGACGTGGATATTTCCGTGGCCGTCTCCATTCCCGATGGGCTGATTACCCCTATCGTGCGTAAGGCCGATACCAAGAGCCTGCGGCAGATCAGCACCGAAACGCGCGATCTTGTCGCCCGCGCGCGGGCGGGCAAGCTGAAGCCGGAGGAATTTCAGGGGGGCACCTTCTCCATCTCCAATATGGGGATGTACGGGGTCAAGGCGTTCTCGGCCATCATCAACCCGCCGCAGGCCGCCATACTGGCCATTGCCGCAGCCGAGCGCAGGGCGGTGGTGAAGGGCGATCAGATTGCGATCGCTACAGTCATGACGGTTACCCTGTCGGTCGATCACCGGGTGGTGGATGGCGCGCTGGCGGCGGAATGGGTTTCGGCCTTCCGCGCCGTGGTGGAAAACCCCATGAGCCTTGTGGTCTGAGGAAGCGGTCCAATGAGCACCACGCAATTTGATGTCATTGTTATTGGCGGTGGTCCCGGCGGTTATGTCGCGGCCATCCGCGCCGCCCAGCTTGGGCTGAAGGCTGCTGTGGTCGAAACCGCGCAGCTTGGCGGCATCTGTCTGAACTGGGGCTGCATTCCGACCAAGGCGCTGCTGCGCGCGTCGGAAATCAATCACCTGCTGCATAATCTGGATGAATTCGGCTTTGCCGCCGATAACGTGCGCTTTGACTTTACCAAGGTGGTCAAGCGTTCGCGTAAGGTTTCGGCGCAGCTTTCCGCCGGTGTCAGCCATCTGCTGAAAAAGAATGGCGTGACCGTCGTCAACGGCTTCGGTCGGCTTGCAGGCACGCAGGGCACATTGCGCAAGGTTTCCGTCACCAGTGATGGCGGGGAAACCATTCTGACCGCCCCGAACGTGATTCTGGCTACGGGCGCGCGGGCGCGTGTGCTGCCCGGACTGGAACCTGATGGCAGGCTTGTCTGGTCCTACCGCGAGGCCATGGTGCCCACCGAACTGCCGCGCAGCCTGCTGGTGATCGGGTCGGGGGCAATCGGGGTGGAATTCGCGTCCTTTTACCGGAACATGGGGGCGGAGGTCACGATTGTGGAAGTGGCCGACCGCATCCTGCCGGTGGAAGATGCCGAAATCAGCACCTTCGCCCGCAAGGCCCTGGAAAAGCAGGGCATGAAAATCCTGACCGGTGCGAAACTGGGCCGGATTGGCAAGGATGGGGACAGCGTGACGGTGGAGGTCACCGCCGGGGGAAAAACGCAGTCCGTTGTGGTGGAGCGCGTGATCTCGGCTGTGGGCATTGTCGGCAATGTCGAGAATATCGGGCTTGAGGGCACGGCGATCGAAGTCGACCGGACCCACATCAAGGTCGATCCCTACTGCCGCACGGGTGAAAAGGGTGTTTACGCCATCGGTGATATCGCATCCCCGCCATGGCTTGCCCACAAGGCCAGCCATGAAGGCGTGATGGTGGCCGAACAGATCGCGGGCCGCACGGTCCACCCGATCAGCCCGCTGAACATTCCCGGCTGCACCTACTGCCGTCCGCAGGTGGCGTCGGTCGGGATGACGGAAGAACGCGCAAAGGCGGCTGGTCACAAGATCCGTGTCGGGCGCTTCCCCTTCATTGGTAACGGCAAGGCCATTGCGATGGGTGAGCCGGAAGGGCTGGTGAAGACCATTTTCGATGAGGCAACGGGCGAACTGCTGGGTGCCCATATGGTCGGGCCGGAAGTGACCGAGATGATTCAGGGATACGTGATCGCCCGCACGGGTGAACTGACGGATGCCGAACTCAAGGAAACCGTATTCCCGCATCCCACCATATCGGAAACCATGCACGAAGCCGTGCTGGCGGCGTATGACGGGGCGCTGCATATCTAACGCTGCCTGCGGCGGGGAAGGATCACGCGGTACCTGATCGTGCGGTTGTGATCCCGTCACGCGGGGAAGCGGGCAAGAACGCTTGACGCGGTGGGGCTGGCGTTACACTTGTGCTTATCTGCCTGTTTGCGGGGACCTGGTACATGTCTGTGCGTGTGATGATCGACCACCGGAAGAAGGGGGACACGCCCCTTCGCCATCCAGAAAAGGCGCACAAGCCCGACAATCCCATCGCGCGCAAGCCCGACTGGATACGGGTGCGCGCGCCCAATCACCCCACCTATCATGAAACGCGCAAGCTCATGCGTGACAACAAGCTTGTCACGGTATGCGAGGAAGCGGCATGCCCCAATATCGGGGAATGCTGGTCCCAGCGTCATGCGACCATGATGATCATGGGGGAAATCTGCACGCGGGCCTGCGCATTCTGCAATGTCACGACCGGCATGCCCAATGCGCTTGATGCCGATGAACCCGAGCGCGTGGCGGATGCGGTGGCCCGTCTGGGGCTGCGGCATGTCGTTATCACTTCCGTTGACCGCGATGATCTGGCTGATGGTGGCGCACATCATTTCGCACGGGTGATTGGTGCCCTGCGTGCCAGCGCGCCGGATACGACGGTCGAGATCCTGACGCCTGATTTCCTGCGCAAACCCGGCGCGCTGGAGGTTGTGGTCCGTGCGCGGCCCGATGTGTTCAACCATAATCTGGAAACCGTGCCCCGGCTGTATCCCACGATCCGCCCTGGTGCACGCTATTACCAGTCGCTGCGCCTTCTGGACGATGTGAAGCGGATGGACCCGTCCATCTTCACGAAGTCAGGACTGATGCTCGGCTTGGGCGAAGAACGGACCGAAATCACGCAGGTCATGGATGATCTGCGTATTGCGGACGTTGATTTCATCACTCTGGGGCAATATCTCCAGCCTACGGTCAAGCATGCCGCGGTGGCCCGGTTCGTTACGCCGGATGAATTCGCTGATTACGCGACGATCGCGCGCGTAAAGGGCTTTCTTCAGGTCAGTGCCTCGCCACTGACCCGGTCATCGTATCATGCGGATTCTGATTTTGCGGAACTGCGCGCCGCACGCGAACACCGCCTGCGGACAGAGCGTGGCGCGATGGAGAGTAACTGATGCCCACCCATGCCGAACGTCGGCTTATTGCCTATTCCCCCGATCAGCTTTTTGATCTGGTGGCCGACGTCGGGAAATACCCACAGTTTCTGCCGTGGTGTACCAACGCGCGGGTTCGTACGCGCACCAGCACCGAACTGGTTGCGGACCTGACCATAGGGTTTGGTCCGTTTCGGGAGACATTTACCAGCCGCGTCCTGCTTGAAGCACCCAGTACGATACGGGTCAGCTACGAAAAAGGGCCTTTCCGCTATCTGAACAACGTATGGACGTTCACGCCCGATGCGCGTGGATGTCTGGTTGATTTCTTTGTGGATTTCGAATTCCGTTCCCGCCTGTTGCAGGCGGCGATCGGCGTTGTCTTCAATGAAGCCGTGCGTCTCATGGTTTCGGCCTTTATCCGCCGTGCGCGGGATATTTACGGCCAGCCCGCAACGCCGGCTCCGCCGCCGATCGGCACGGCAAAAGCCGGTAATGCCTGATCCCCTCAAACCGTCAGTCCGGATTGGGAAACCTCATCATGAAAAAATTCATTTCCGCCATGGCAGGCTGCATGCTGCTGGGCATGACATCGCTTGCCAGTGCTGCGCCGGCAGCCCATCATCCCGCCCCCGGCAGTGATGCCGAAACGGCGGACCTGAATGCACAGAGCCTGCAGAAAGCCCGCGCCTCACTTCCCCCGCAGGCCGCGTCTGCTGCCCCGCCGGTAGCCGCCCCCGGCCATCCGGTACAGGCAGCGGGAACAGGCGAAACCGCCAGCCCCATCCGTGTGCCGGAAACAGGTAGCACGGTTTCCGGATACTGATCGTCCCATCCGTGGCAGGTAGGCGGCTCTTCCTGCCAGTATTGCGGCAGCGCGCCTAAAGCATTCCTGTAATGCAGTGCTGCCGTTTATCCCGCATTCAGCCGGTCCGCATGGTCAAGCAGTAGCGAAAGGGCGATGCGGACGGCCTGCGCGCGGATTTCGGTGCGGGTGCCTGCAAATACATGGGAAACCGTGTCAACCTGTCCCCCGCACGCCGTACCAAACCAGACCAGTCCCACCGGTTTGTCCGGCACGGCGCCACCCGGCCCGGCAATGCCGGTGATGGACACGGCCATATTGGCATCGGGCGCATGCGCAAGGGCGCCCTGTGCCATGGCGGCGGCGACCTCCCGGCTTACGGCGCCGTGGCGTTCCAGTAGGCTGAGGGATACGCCCAGCGTATGGTGTTTCATGCTGTTGGAATAGGTGACGAAACCACCCGCCACCACATCGGACGATCCGGCGGCATGGGTCAGCGATGCGGCCAGCAGTCCGCCCGTGCAGCTTTCCGCCGTGACAATGCGGCGGCCCGCAGTGCGTAGCCGCATCAGGGCATCGGGCATGCGGGCAAGAAATGTATCAGGTAACATCCGTCACATTCTCCTTTGCTGTGGCGGTAACGCGTCAGGCCAGATAACGGATGCCTGTCAGGATGATGGCGGCCATGATCCCGGCCACGACATCATCCCCCATGATGCCGAGCGCATCATGCCGCCGGTCGAACCAGCCTACGGGACCGGGCTTGGTGATATCGAACAGGCGGAACAGGGCGAAGGCCAGCAGCAGCCACAGCACATCCACCCAGCGCAGGGCGGAAACGGGCAGGGGCACCAGCGGGAACATCGCCAGCCACATGCCCGCGACCTCATCAATCACGATCCAGCCGTGATCTTCCCCGTTGGATACCAGTGCCGTGGCCCGGTAGCCGATCAGGGTGCAGGCAATGATGGCCAGCGCCATCCATGTCCATTGTCCCAGCAGGAGGACACCCACAACCATGGCCGCGAATGATCCCACCGTGCCTGGCGCACGCGGGGCAAAGCCGCAGCCCCCGAAGCTGGCAATCAGGCGGGCAGGGGATACCGCCATCAGTCCTGCGCCAGTGCGGGGTCGGTTGCCTGATAAATGGCCATGTTCTCCTCCACCCTTTCAACGTAATTGCGTGTTTCCCCGAAAGGAATGCTTTCGATCCAGTCCAGCAGGGCATCGGGCACAGGCGTATCGCGCGCCGGGTTGCCCAGTGTCAGCAGCCAGTTGTCCGTGCGGTGCGGCCCGGCATTATAGGCCGCCGCAACGTAAGGAACGGCTCCCCCCACGCGCTGGGCTATATCCGCCAGATAGGCGGCACCCAGCCGCATGTTCAGTTGCGGATCGGTCAGGGTGGCTGCACTGACCGGCACATCCGTCATGCCGACCTTGCGCGCAACGTCGCGCGCCGTGGACACCAGAAGCTGCATGAGACCCACTGCATGGGCGGGGCTGACCACCGCGGGGTCAAACCCGCTTTCCTGCCGCGCCACGGCCAGTTCCACATCCGCAGGCAGGATGCTTGTGGGCGGGGTATAGGGGCGGGGCCAGCCTTCGCGTATCAGCGTCAGCCCGTCGCGTCCGGCCAGACGGGCGATCATGACCGCGGCATCCGGCACGTTCAGCCGTGTCGCCATGCGTGCGGCCAGCACATGCGTCATCGCATCCGTGCCCTGCGCATCAAGGGCCAGGATGAAATCACGCGCATGATGCCCGTCACCCCATGCCGCCAGAATTTCCGCCGCGCGCGCCAGTTCCGTCGTATCGAACCGCACGGCATCGGCTACGGTGGGGCTGGGTTCCTTTTCGCGCAGCAGGTGCGCGCGGATCTGACGGCCCGCCTGATCGGGAACCAGCAACTGGTTCATCCGGTTGCCCGCCAGCCATTCAATCGCCATCTGCCCGTAGAAGGTATTGGCCAGTTCCGCCGCGTGCGTCCATTGGGTCCGCGCGGGTTCATGCCGGCCACAGGCCCATAACGCGCGTCCCAGCCAGAACTGCCCCCGGCTGCGGGTAATAACGGGAACCGCCTGCGCCAGCGGGGTGAAGTCAGCCTGTGCGTGTTCGGCGTCATGCAGGTATTCGAGCCTGATCCAGCCAGTCAGGAACAGGGCGTCAAAATGGTTGGCCGCGCCGATATCCGCCGTGTCGTTGGCGATGAGCAGGGCGTCCTGTGGCCTGCGGGCCTGAAGCAGGTCGCGGGCCAGCCCGTCACGTTCGCGCCAGAATGCGGCTGCGGTGCCGCCGGTTGCATGCTGTTCCGTCTCGATGCCCCGTGCGCGCCACAGGGCCAGCGCATCATCCAGCCGCTGTGCATGGTGCAGCCAGCGCAGGCGGTCCAGCAATAATGCCGCATCAGCCTGCTGTTCAGGCGGTAGCAGGGCCAGTGTCGTTTCCGCCTGCGGATCATTGCGGCGGAAGGCGATGCGCGCGCGGGCAATGGGCTGCTGCGCCGGGGTCAGCAGGGGTACCTGCCGGGTCGCGGCTTCGACCTGTCCCGCGCGTTCCTGCCGGTCGAAGCGCTGCCAGTGGTCCTCCGGCGTGAAAGCACTGCCGAAGGCCGCCAGCATCGCCTGCGCGTCGGTCGGGCTGTCGGCGCGGTGTATCCATGTATCACGCGCCCAGTCATCCAGCTTCGCCGGGCGGGGGGATGCACTGTTGCAGCGCAGCAGGGCATGCACATCCTTCAGCGGCAGCACGCCGCACAGCCGCCCCGCCGTGGCGTCATCCGGTTCGGCTGCAAGGGTCTGCTGAAACCGCGCCAGCAGGGTGGGGCGCTGTGGCCAGGCGGCATTTTCGCGCAGGAAGGTCGCGTATTCATCGGAGCTTCCCCCCACCGGGGAAAGCAGGCGCAGGTAGACCACCAGCTTCGCGGCAATCGGGTCATCATCCGCATTGCCGGTCGCGGCCTGCGCTGGGGTGGGCCAGTTTTCTGCCTTCACCGCAGGCGGCGGGGATGATGCGGCAGGGGAAGGCAGCGCAAGCAGGCCGGACAGCGCCAGCCCCGTCGCAATGCCCAGACGATGGCTGGCGCGTGTACTCGTCATGCGGTGCCCCCGATATGGGTCCAGACCTCGCCACCACCCTTGATGATGAGTTCGATCGCCACAACCAGCACAACCAGCAGCCCGATCCACGAAATCCAGCGATACCGTTCCAGCAGGCGCGCGATCAGGGATGCCGCAACTGCCATCAGCACGACCGATATGACCAGCCCCGTGACCAGCACGCCCATATGCTCGCCCGCGGCCCCGGCTACCGCCAGAACGTTATCAAGGCTCATGGACAGGTCGGCCACCATGATGCGGATGATGGCATTGCGCAGCGATCCGGGGGCGGGGGCTGCATCGTTCTCCACGGCATCACCGCGCATTTCCCGATACATGCGCCAGCACACCCACAGCAGCAGCAGGCCGCCCGCCAGCGTCAGCCCGATAATGGCCAGCAGCCTGACGGCGACCAGCGCCAGCCCGATCCGTATGACTGCAGCACCCAGTATCCCGCACAGGATGGCGATTCGCCGCGAACGGTGCGGCAGGTTACGCACCGCCAGCCCCACCACGATCGCGTTATCGCCCGCGAGTGTCACGTCAATCAGGATAACCTGGGCCAGCGCATAAAGCGAAGACGGCGAAAAAATAGCGGACATGGAGCAGATACGATCCTGTAGGGGCATGCCCGTGGGCAGCGCGCGGTGCGTTATAACCGCTTTATGCCGTTGTGTGCGCCCATGATGCAATCACACCTGTCATGACAGATGATGTCGCCCCCTGATCGCCTTCATGATGGATCGGACGTGAATTAAGGGAGACGCACGCAACAGAATTGGGTAGGAAAGCGGCCTGATCCCGATTGTGTCGCTACGTGAGGAAGCCTGAGAACATGGTACCGCGCTATACCCGCCCCGTCATGGCCGCCATCTGGTCCCCTGAGAACCGCTACCGCATCTGGTTCGAAATCGAGGCCCTGGCCTGCGAGGCGATGGCGGAATATGGCGCGATTCCCGCCGAATCCGCCCGGACCATCCGCACGAAGGGCGATGCCGCCATGGCCGCCTTTTCGCAGGCCGATCTGGACCGTATTGACGAGATCGAGGCCGAAACCCGTCACGATGTCATCGCGTTCCTGACATGGCTTGCTGAAAAGATCGGACCGGACAGCCGTTTCGTGCATCTGGGCATGACATCGTCCGACGTACTCGACACCTGCCTGTCGGTGCAGATGGTGCAGGCGACGGACCTGCTTCTGGAAGATGTCGATGCCGTGCTGGCGGCGCTGAAGCGGCGTGCGTTTGAACACAAGCATACCCTGACCATCGGCCGCAGCCACGCCATCCATGCCGAACCGACATCGTTCGGTCTGAAGCTTGCGGGTCATTATGCCGAATTCGCCCGCAACCGCGAACGGCTGGTCCGCGCGCGTGCCGAAATCGCGGTCTGCGCCATTTCGGGCGCGGTGGGCACCTATGCCCATATCGACCCGCGCGTTGAGGAATATGTGGCGGAAAAACTCGGGCTGAAGCCCGAGGATGTGTCTACGCAGGTCATCCCGCGCGACCGGCATGCCGCCTATTTCTGCGCACTGGCCGTGATCGCCAGCGGGATCGAGCGTCTGGCGACCGAAGTGCGTCACCTGCAGCGTTCCGAAGTGCGCGAAGCGGAAGAATTCTTCCACAAGGGGCAGAAGGGTTCGTCGGCCATGCCGCACAAGCGCAACCCCGTGCTGTCGGAAAACCTGACGGGCCTGGCGCGCCTTGTGCGTTCGCACGTCATTCCTGCGCTGGAGAACGTGGCGCTGTGGCATGAACGCGACATCAGCCATTCCTCCGTCGAGCGTAACATCTGCCCCGATGGCACGATCGGCCTTGATTTCGCCCTCATGCGCCTTGCGGGCATGATGGAAAAGCTGGTGGTCTATCCCGAGCAGATGCAGGCCAATATCGACAGCCTTGGCGGGGTGGTGCATTCGGGCGAAGTGCTGCTGGCGCTTGCGCGTGCGGGCATCCTGCGCGAGGATGCCTACCGTATCGTCCAGCGTAACGCGATGGCGACATGGACCCGGCTGGGCCACAAGGATGGCCGGACCTTCCGTGAGAACCTTGCCGCGGACCCGGAAGTGGCCGGACGCGTCGCGCCGGAGGTTCTGGACGCCGCCATGGACAGCGCATCCCACCTGCGCATGATCGACCACACCTATACCCGCGTCTTTGGCGAGACAGGCCCCGCGCGGACCTGATCCCGCCTGCGGATAGGGAACAACAGCACAGGATACCGAGGCGTGTGCACAGTCGTCATCTCCCACGATCCACAGCAGGAATGGCCGCTACTGCTGGCGGCCAATCGTGATGAACGTCTCGACCGGCCATGGCTGCCGCCCGCACGGCACTGGGCCGACCAGCCCGATGTCATCGGCGGGCAGGACGAGGTCGCCGGTGGGTCCTGGCTGACCCTTAATGATGCAGGTGTGGTCGCGGGGATCATGAACCGCGTGGGCAGTCTTGGCCCCGCGCCGGGCAAGAACTCGCGCGGGGCGCTTCCCCTCATGGCGGGGCGCTTTTCCACCGCGCGGGAAGCCGTGGCTCATATCGGCCAGATCGACGCCGGGGCATGGCGATCGTTCAACATGATCGTGGCGGACCGGACGGACGCCTTTTTCATCCGGGGGCCGGGCTATGGCCAGCCGCAGGTGGAAGGGCTTGAACCGGGCGTACATATGGTCGCCACGACCGATCCCGATGACATGGCCATGCCGCGCATCCACCGCCACCTGCCGCGTTTCCGCGCCGCCGCGCGCCCGGTGCCGCCGGAATGGACGCAGTGGACCACCCTGCTGGCCGACCGTTCGCTACCGGCGGGCAGCGAGATCAACATTCCCCCGCGTTCGGGTTTCGGCACATGCAGTTCATCGGCCATCGGTGTGGCGGTGGACAGCCGCCGGTCATGGTTTTTTGCCGCGGGCGCACCTGACCGGGTGGGCTACAGCCCGGTCGATCTTGACGCATCGGGCGCGCAGGCAAGGTAAATGGTATCTTCCCGACCGGATCGCTGCTATGGCATGCGCATCATTCGGGATCATGCCGACAGCAGATCCTACAGATCAGGGGAGGGGCCGCTCCCGGCCCGTCCCCGCAGCGTTATGTGAAGGACGAGTATGGGCCGCCGCCGTCAGCTTTACGAAGGAAAAGCCAAAATCCTTTTCGAGGGGCCCGAACCCGGGACCCTCGTGCAGTATTTCAAGGATGACGCCAGCGCCGGCAACGGCGCGAAAAAGGGCATCATCACCGGCAAGGGTGTGCTGAACAACCGTATCAGCGAACACCTGATGCTGCGGCTGCATGATATCGGGATTCCCACCCACTTCATCCGCCGCCTGAACATGCGCGAGCAACTGATCCGTGAAGTCGAGATCATCCCGCTGGAAGTCGTGGTGCGCAACGTGGCCGCAGGCAGCCTGACACAGCGGCTGGGCATTCAGGAAGGCACGCGCCTGCCGCGTCCGATCATCGAATACTATTACAAGAACGACGCCCTGAACGACCCGATGGTGAGTGAGGAACACATCACCGCCTTCGGCTGGGCCTGTCCGCATGACATGGAAGACATCGTGGCGCTGAGCATGCGCGTGAACGACTTCCTGTGCGGCCTGTTCATGGGCATCGGCATCATCCTTGTCGATTTCAAGCTGGAATTCGGCCGCCTGTTCGAGGGCGACAACATGCGTATCGTTCTGGCTGACGAAATCTCGCCCGATAACTGCCGCCTGTGGGATGCCAAGACCAGCGAAAAGCTGGACAAGGACCGTTTCCGCAAGGACATGGGCAAGGTTGAAGAAGCATATCAGGAAGTTGCGATGCGCCTGGGTATCCTGCCCGAGGCCACGAATTCCGACATGAAGGGACCGGAGGTAATGCAATGAAGGTACGCGTGACCGTCATGCTGAAGGAAGGCGTGCTCGACCCGCAGGGCAAGGCCGTGGAACATGCGCTGCATGTGCTGGATTTCGGCAATGTGGGGGAAGTCCGTATCGGCCGCGTGATCGAGCTGGAAGTGGATGAGACCGATCGTGAACGCGCCCGCGCGCAGGCCGACGCCATGGCGCGCGCGCTGCTGGCCAACCTTGTGATCGAGGACTTCGTTACGGAGGTCATTGGATGAAAACCGCCCGCCTTCTTGCCCTGGCCTGCGCCATGGCAGCGAGCATGCCGGTGGCGCAGGCGTACGCCCAGCGGGTGTCGCGGCTGGATGGCACGCAGCTTGGATCGCTGTGCACCAAGGCCGCGAGCGCTGGTGTATGTGATGCCTACATTTCCGGCATCGCGGATTCCGCGGCCCTGGCGCACCTGTTCGAGCGGAATGCCGAAAAGGACACCAAGGATGTCGCGGCCTTCTGCATCGCGCCCGCAACACCGATCGCGGACATGCGCGGCAAGGTCGTAAGCTGGATGAAGGACCATCGCGACGGGCTGAGCCGCCCGGCGGGCGAGGTTGTGTTCACCGCACTGCACGAATCCTATCCCTGCGGCGGCAGCAAATGAAGGCGGCGATTGTAGTTTTTCCCGGCACCAACCGCGAACGCGACATGGCGATCGCGCTGCGTGGTGTGACCGGGCAGGCCCCCGTTATGGTGTGGCATCGTGATACCGCGCTGCCCGCCGGGGTGGACCTTGTGGTCCTGCCCGGTGGCTTCAGCTATGGCGACTACCTGCGCTGTGGCGCGATGGCGGCCCATGCCCCGATCATGACGGCTATACGCGAATACGCGAACAGGGGCGGGCATATCCTTGGCGTGTGCAACGGTTTCCAGATCCTGACGGAAGCGCAGCTTCTGCCCGGTGCGCTGCTGCGTAACGCGGCGCTGCGTTTTCTGTCGCAGGACTGCTTCCTGCGCGTCGAGCGTGACGATACGCCGTTTACCCGCCATTGGGCCAAAGGCGACGTGTTCCGTACCCCCATGGCGCATGGCGATGGCAATTACATTGCCGAGGCCGAAACCATCCGCGCGCTGGAAGACAGCGGTCGCGTGGCCTTCCGCTACGTGGCGGAAAACGGACGGATGGACGCGGGGGATCCGCAGCTCAACCCCAATGGCTCGATGAACGCCATTGCGGGTGTGTTCAGCGAAAACCTGCGTATCTGCGGCATGATGCCCCATCCGGAGGATCTGGTTGATCCGCTGATGGGCGGCGAGGATGGTAAACCCCTGTTTACGGGGCTTGTGGAGGCACTGGTCGGATGAGCGCAAAGGCACAACGGCCCGTTGACGAGGCGCTGGCCCGCGAATTCGGCCTGACGGCGGAAGAATACGGCAACGTCCTGTCGATCATGGGCCGCACGCCCACGTTTACGGAACTGGGCATTTTCTCGGTCATGTGGTCCGAGCACTGTTCGTACAAATCGTCGCGTGCGTTCCTCAAAACCCTGCCGACAAAGGCCCCGTGGGTCATCCACGGTCCCGGTGAAAATGCGGGCGTGGTCGATATCGGGCAGGGACTGGCCGCCATCTTCAAGATGGAAAGCCATAACCACCCCTCCTTCATCGAACCCTATCAGGGGGCGGCGACCGGCGTGGGCGGCATCCTGCGTGACGTGTTCACCATGGGTGCGCGGCCTGTCGCCAACCTGAACGCCCTGCGTTTTGGCGATCCCAACAACCCGCAGACCCGCCGCATCGTTGATGGCGTGGTGCGTGGCGTGGGTGGTTACGGCAACTGCGTCGGCGTGCCGACCGTGGGCGGGGAAATCAATTTCCACCCGGCCTATGACGGCAATCCGCTGGTCAACGCCATGACGGTCGGTGTTGCACGGCAGGACCGCATCTTCCTGTCGGCGGCGGCGGGAATCGGCAATCCTGTCATCTATGTCGGTTCGAAAACCGGGCGTGACGGGATTCATGGTGCGACCATGTCCTCGTCGGAATTTGATGAAGACGCGCTGGCCAAGCGTCCCACCGTGCAGGTGGGGGACCCCTTTGTCGAAAAGCTGCTGATCGAAGCCTGCCTTGAACTGATGGCGACCGATGCGATCGTGGCCATTCAGGACATGGGTGCTGCGGGCCTGACCTCATCCTCCGTCGAAATGGCGGGCAAGGGTGGTGTCGGCATCGACCTTGACCTTGATAACGTGCCCCAGCGCGAGCGCGGGATGACGGCATATGAAATGATGCTGTCCGAAAGTCAGGAACGCATGCTGATCGTGCTGCGTCCCGACCGCACGGAACAGGCGCGCGCCATTTTCGATAAATGGGAACTGGATTTCGCGGTCATCGGCCATCTGACCGATACCGGCAACATCGTGATCCGGCACAAGGGCGAGATCGAGGCGGAGATTCCGCTGGCGCCGCTGGCCGATCAGGCCCCGGTCTATCACCGTCCGACGGCACCGGCGCAGAAGCCGCAGCCGATGGAGCCGATCATTGACCCGGTAGGTATCGAACAGGCGCTGATCCGGCTGATCGGCTGTCCGGATCTGGCGTCGCGTGCCTGGGTGTACAACCAGTATGACAGCACGGTTGGCGGCCAGACGGTGCGCAGGCCGGGTGCCGCCGATGCCGCCATCGTCAAGGTGGAAGATACCGATCTGGGTCTTGCGCTGACCACGGACTGCACCCCGCGTTACTGCCGCGCCGACGCCCGCCTTGGTGGCGCGCAGGCCGTGGCGGAGGCATGGCGCAACATTACCGCGACGGGTGCGCGCCCGCTGGCGGTAACGGACAACCTGAACTTCGGCTCACCTGAAAAGCCGGAAGTGATGGGCCAGTTTGTCGATGCCATCGCCGGTATGGGTGATGCGTGCCGCGCGCTGGATTTCCCGGTCGTCAGTGGCAATGTCTCGCTTTATAACGAGACGCGTGCGCCGGACGGCACGTCCCAGTCCATTCTGCCGACCCCGGCCATTGGTGGCCTTGGCGTGCTGGAGGACGTGCGCACGGCGGTCGGTCTGGAAATGCCCGATGGCTGCGACATCATGCTGCTGGGCGAGACGAAGGGCCAGCTTGGCCAGTCGATCTGGCTGCGTGAGATACTGGGCAGCCAGGATGGCGAACCGCCCACGCTTGACCTTGCAGCGGAACGGCGCAATGGCGATTTCGTGCGCGGCCTGATCCAGAACGGCACTGTTATCGCCTGTCATGACGTGGCTGATGGCGGTATTCTGGTTGCCGTGGCGGAAATGGTCATGGCCGGGCAGGCGGGTTGCGTGCTGGAAAGCCCGCAATCGGGCATGCGGCCTGAAGCGTTCTGGTTTGGTGAGGACCAGTCCCGTTACATCGTGGCGGTGCGCGACGGGCAGGCACTGGCCGATCTGGCGGCTGCAGCGGGTGTTCCATGCCGCAGGCTGGGCCGTTCAGGGGGCGAGGGTTTGACATTGCCCAATGGTTCCACAATATCCAAGGCACGTCTGGTTGCGGTTCATACCGAATTCTTTCCGCGACTGATGGACCGATAGGGCAGGAGTTTAAAGCCAGATGGCAATGACGGCGCAGGAAATCGAGACCTATATCCGTGAAGCCCTGCCGGATGCGAAGATTACGATTGACGATCTGGCGGGCGATGGGGACCATTATGCCTGCCGCGTTGTCAGTGCCGCGTTCCGCGGCCTGACGCGCGTGCGGCAGCATCAGCTTGTCTATGATGCATTGCAGGGGCACATGGGCGGCAAGCTTCATGCGCTGGCATTGCAGACACAGACCCCGGACTGAGCCTGAACGGATCATTATCCATTCCCAAACCAGGAAACCAAATCATGGCCGAAACAATCGCACAGCGCATTCAGGCGCAGATCGACGCGAATCCCGTCATGCTCTACATGAAGGGTGACTCCACCTTCCCGCAGTGCGGTTTTTCCGCGCGCGTGGTGCAGGTGCTCAAGCACATGGGTGTGCCCTTCAAGACCGCGAACGTTCTGGAAGATCCGGAACTGCGTCAGGGCATCAAGGAATTCTCCAACTGGCCGACCGTGCCGCAGCTTTACATCAAGGGCGAGTTCATTGGTGGCTGCGACATCGTGACCGAGATGTACCAGACCGGCGAGCTTGAAAAGCTGCTGACCGAGAAGGGCATCGCGACCGCGACTGCCTGATATCGGGGCAGCACGGCACGATACCGGACGGGCGGGACAGAAATGTTCCGCCCGTTTTGTATTTTGGTCATAACATCGCTTGCGTAGACGGCATTCTTTCGCCTAGCTTCCTCTTGGTTTGAAAATCTGGAGATGGGCCGAATGCGATACGGCGACTTGCGTTTTGCTACTATGCTGCTGCTTGGCGCAGGTCTGATCGGAAGCATCACTACCCCGGCCCACGCACGGACCCACGCCGTGACGGAAAGCGAGGCCGACCGCCTTACACTCGGCGCGCTGATCGCGCCGCCGCCGCCGGTACGCCATGTGGTCTATCACACCACTACCCGCTCGGGTGGACATGCGCCGGTCGTGCTGGCAGCACACCATGGCTCTGCCGCCACAACGCGACATACGATGGTGCATAGCATCGTCTATCATCCGCATGCGGCAGCATCTTCCCGTCATACCCACACGGCGCCGGCCCGGCATCGTACCTGATCCGGGCAGTTCATCAGAACTGCCGGAAGGCGTCCGGTATCCATTCAATGACATTGCCCGGCAGTACCGCACACACATCGAAGCGGACGCTGTCATAAACCCAGTGCGGATTGGCCGCGCACAGGAACTGCGCCGCATTCATGATGCGCGTGACCTGTGACGGGCGGATGGCTTCCCCTGCGGCCAGCAGGGATGGGCGGGCCTTGACTTCGATAAATACAAGACATCCCCCACGCAGCGCCACTAGGTCGATTTCACCCCAGCGGGTGCGCGCGCGATGCAGCAGGATTTCCCATCCCTCCATGCGCAGGGCTGCTATTGCAGCCTGTTCCGCCGCGATGCCATCGGCAAAGGCCCGTCTGCCCCGCCGTTGACGGGGTGTGGGAAGGCCGCCATCGCCATCGCGGCTCACGCCATCCATTCCATGCGGTGGCGCAGGTGGGGAATATCCGGCAGATAAGGTATGGAAAGCCGGATAACAGGTTTCAGGGCCGGGTATCGATGCGCGGCCATGGCAGGATATGTGACATGATCTTTCATTCCCTCACCATATGGGATTTTTCCCTGCTTGTGGTTCGCGTGTGCATTATCGCCGTGGTGATGGTCCATGTCCTGCTGACCAAGCGCGATGTCGGGGCTTCGATCGGGTGGATTGGCGTAACGGTGCTCATGCCGCTGACCGGTGGCGCACTGTATTCCATGTTCGGCATCAACCGCGTGCATCGTCGCGCCCGCCGTCTGGTGGGGCAGCACCCATGGCACAGCCGCACCACGTCATCGCAATGGCGCAGGGAGGAGGAGGGCGTATTCGCGCCTCTGGCCTCCATGGTGGGCAAACTGACTGGCCGCCCGCTGCTCAGCGGCAATGCGGTTATTCCGATGCATGATGGCGATACGGTCTATCCCCGCATGCTTGCCACCATCAATGGCGCGCAACGCAGCGTGCTGCTGTGTTCCTACATCTTTCGTGCCGACCGGATCGGTCGGCAGTTCTGTGATGCGCTGATTGCAGCCCACAGGCGCGGCGTGCAGGTGCGGGTGCTGGTGGATGGGGTGGGGTCTGGTTACTTCCATTGCGGCGTGGAACGCATATTGCGGCGTGCCGGGGTGCCGGTCGGGCGGTTCATGCATTCCATGCTGCCGTGGCGCATGCCGTTCATCAACATGCGCGACCACAAGAAAATACTGGTGGTGGATGGCAGCACGGGTTTCATGGGCGGGTTGAACATAGGGGAGGAAAACATCGCCTCCTCCCACCCCCGGCATCTGGTGTCGGATACGCATTTTGAACTGGCGGGGCCGGTGGTTCACCAGTTGAGCGAAGCCTTCGCGCGGGACTGGTCCTTTACGCGCGGCGAAGAACTGCGGGCCGATATCTTCTTCCCGCCCCAGGCCAGCCACGGACCGACATTAAGCCGCATCGTTACCGCAGGGCCGGATCTGGATCTGGAAAAAATCGAATATACGATGTTGCAGGCCATTGCGCTGGCAAGGCACAACGTCCGGCTCATGACACCCTATTTCCTGCCTGATGACCGGTTCCTGACCGAACTGGCGCTGGCATCCCTGCGTGGGATCGAAGTGGATATCGTGGTGCCGTGGCACAGCAATCATACGCTGCTGGACTGGGCGCGTTCAGCCAACCTGCCGCGTTTTCTGGATTCGGGATGCCGTATATGGCTGGCGCGTCCGCCCTTCAATCATTCCAAGCTTATGGTGGTTGACCGGCACTGGTCGTTCGTGGGCAGTTCCAACCTTGATGTGCGCAGCCTGCGCCTCAATTTCGAGATCAACCTCGAATCCTATGATGATGCGCTGGCCGGTTCGATTGATGACTTCATCAGCATCCACCGGCATGTGCGCCTGACACATCATGATCTGGACCGGCGTTCCTTCCCGCGTAAGCTGCGGGATGCGGCGGCCCGGCTTTTTCTGCCGTATCTCTAGCGCCGGTCGCCCGACGGGCGCAGCATGACCGATATGGGCCGGTGATCGGAGGCATAGTTTTCGATCACATGCCGCGCGGTGCAGGTCAGGCCGCGTACAAGGCAGCGGTCCAGCCTGATGGGCAGCATGTCGGCCATGCGGTGCGTGGGCGCGCGTGGTCCGACATCCTGAAAATGACGGATCAGGGCCGGGCCTACCTGATTGAAATCCCCCAGTATGGCGGCCTGATGCGGCAGAAGCTGTACCACGCGGCGCAACTGCCGCCGGTTCAGAAGCTGCCCGTGGGACAGGTGGACATTGGCCACCACCAGCGAACGACATTCCACCACCTGCGCTACGCGGCGGAACACGGTGCCAGCGGGCAGGGTGCAGGCCAGCGGCTGGCGCGCGAAGGGCCATGGACTCCAGCACGCCAGACCATGGATGCGTCCGGGCAGCGGCGCGCGGGCGTAGTGGCCGCCAATCAGCGTGGGCAGCGCATCGATTTCCACCGTGGCTTCCTGCATCAGCAGCAGGTCGGGCCGTTCGGCGCGGATCAGGTCGATCACGTCGCGCGCGGTGGCCCCGATGCGGCGCAGCAGGTTCCAGCTTACGATCTTGAGCGCACCGTCCTCACGTCTGGGCGGGGTCAGTTCAGGTCGTGGCACCGCACCGTGTAGCGGCGGGGTGGACGAAAGGCGGAGATAGGGACGGGCTAGGATCATGGTTCGGTAAACGGCTCGCGTATTTCGTCTGGGATGGGGTCTTTCAACCGGGGATCACCCGCCGCGAATTCGGCAGTCAGGGTATAGCCCACGCCGATCAGGACGGGGCCAAGAAAAATGCCAAGCCCGCCGAATGTCAGCACCCCGCCCAGCACACCCAGCACGGTCAGCAGATAGGGCATCTGCGCTCCGCGCGCGATGAACATGGGACGGATGACATGGTCCGCGCCGGAAACGATGATCGTGCCATACAGCAGCAGGAAGATGCCCCAGCCCGGATGATGGCTGAGCAGCAGGAACACGGCTGCGGGAATCCAGATCAGTGGCGCGCCAATGGGCAGCACCGCGATGAAGGCGGTGATCGCACCCAGCAGGACCGGGCTGGAAATCCCGGCGATGGCGAAGCCGATTCCGGTCAGGATTCCCTGTATGATGGCCGTGCCAAGGATACCGTAGACCGTGCCGCGGATGGTTCGCCCCACGATTCCCAGTATCCGGTCGGCATAGCTGCCCGCAATGCGGCGCACCACGGCGACGAAGGTATTGCCCAGCGCGTCCCCGCCCAGCCAGAAGAAGAAGGAGATGAACAGCGCCATGGCCAGATGGGCCAGCCCGCTTGCCATCTGCATCATGGCCCGCAGCGCGGACTGCCCGATCCGCCCGGCATAGGGGCGGACCACTTCGTCTATGCTGCCGACGTCAACCGACCATTTCTGCCATTTCTGTGCAATTTCAGGGCCGAAATGCGGAATATGCGTAATCCGCGCGGGCAGCGGCGGCAGGTGCAGCGCGCCCACCGCATCGACCAGATACTGCAGGGTGGCCGGTACATCGGCAATGCTGCTCGACACCACGATAACCAGTGGCACCACCAGAACCAGCGCGCATAGCAGCGTCATGACCAGTGCCGCAGGCAGCAGGGACATGTCGCGCCGCAGCCGCATGAAGACCGGCCACGTGGCAAAGGTCAGGATCGCCGCCCACAGAAGGGCGGTCATAAACGGATACAGGATCAGGACGCAGCCAAATGCGATCCCGCCCAGCATCAAGCCCATCATGATACGTTCGACCATATGGCTGACGTACCCCCTCGCGTGTGGAAACAAAAGACAAATGTTCAGGACTTTCGTTCATGCGCGCTATGCTGCACCCTGTTGGCGAAATGACAATTCCTAAGGACCGGGAGAAGGTATGCATCCGCTGATCTCAGCCACCGATCTGGCGCAGGCCATGCAACACGACAATGTCCTTGTGCTCGATGCCAGCATGGCGCTGCCGGGGCAGGCGTTCGACCCGCAGCAGCGTTTTGCCAACGGTCATATCGCCGGGGCGGTGCGTTTTGATATCGACCAGTTTTCCGACCCGGATTCCCCCCTGCCGCATACCATTCCGGGGCAGGCCCGCTTTGCGGCGCTGGCGACCGAACGCGGCATGGCCAATGACAGGCGGATCGTCTTCTACGATCAGGACGGCATGGCGTGCGCCGCACGCGCATGGTGGCTGACCACCCTGTTCGGGCATGACAGGGTGCAGGTTCTCGAAGGGGGACTGCCCGCATGGAAAAGTGCTGGCCTGCCGCTGGAAACCGGGCCGGATCTGACTGCTCCCGCCCGTTTTGTCAGCCGCCCGCGCTACGGCCGCCTGCGGGGGACGGGCGATGTGCTGGATATAGTGGAAGGGCGGGTGTCGGGGCTGATCCTGGATGCACGCAGCCGCAACCGCTTTGAAGGGCGCGACCCGGAACCCCGGGCGGGGATACAGTCGGGTCATATGCCCGGTGCGCGCAGCCTGCCCTATCCCGAACTGCTGGATGACAAGGGCCGTTTCCTGCCTGCTGACACACTCAGGGATATTTTCGCGCGGCTTGGGGTTGAAAGCAGCACGTCCGTCACCTGCTCGTGCGGCAGTGGCATGACGGCGTGCATGATTGCGCTCGCGCTGGCCAATGTGGGCATGGATGCACAAAAGGTTGCCGTTTATGACGGGTCATGGGCCGAATGGGCATCCACCCCGGATTCCCCCATAGTCGTGGGCGCATAGGACGGATGCCTGAAATGACCGATCACGCCGTTACGGTGCCTGCCGCCCTGCTTGAAAGCGTGGTGCGCGGCTGGCGCGACCTGTCCACGCGCCTTGTCCAGCTTGGGCGTGACAGGCCGGAAGGGGACGGGGGCGTCTTCGTCAATCCCCCGATCACCCGTGGGTCCACTGTGCTGTTCGCAAGCCTTGAGGCGATGGATGCAGCCGGACACCGACGCTATGATGATGAGCAACTGATTTACGGCGCAATGGGTACCCCGGTACAGCACCGGCTGGAACAGGTCATCGCTGCAATCGAGGGCGGGGCGTATGCGCAGATCGTACCCTCCGGCCTGGCCGCCTGCGCGCTGCCGCTGCTGGCCTGTCTGGCGGCGGGGGATCACTGCCTGCTGTCCGATACCGTCTATGGTCCCACCCGCCGTTTTGCCGAAAAGGTGCTGCGTCGCTTCGGGGTGGAGATTACCTATTTCCCCCCGCTGGCGTCCGAATCCGAACTGCTGGCCCTTGCCCGGCCCACGACCCGCGTCATTTATGCCGAAAGCCCCGGCAGCCATTCGTTCGAGGTACAGGACCTGCGGATGCTGGGTCGCGTCGCCCGCCAGCTTGATGCCCGCCTGATCGTGGATAATACATGGGGCATTGGCCTGATCGACCCGTTCGCCCTTGGGGCGCATATATCGGTGCAGGCCCTGACCAAATATCCCGCCGGCCATTCGGACACCATCATCGGCGCGGTTACCGTGGCGTCTGATGCGGACTGGCGGCTGCTGCGCGATACCGCCATCCAGTCGGGCCAGACGGCGGGACCGGATGACTGCTGGCTGACCCTGCGCGGGCTGCGCACCATGGGCGTGCGGCAGGAACGGCAGGCGGCTACTGCCATCGCCGTGGCACTGTGGCTGCAATCCCGACCGGAGGTGGCGCGCGTCCTCCACCCGGCGCTGCCGTCATGTCCGGGGCATGAGAACTGGAAACGGGATTTCACCGGCGCGTCGTCGCTGTTTGGTGTGGTGTTCGACCCCGCCTTTACCGGGGCGGACCTTATGGCGATGATCGACAGCCTTACGCTGTTTGGCATCGGTGCCTCATGGGGCGGGTATGAAAGCCTTGTGCTGCCGACCACGGGTGGCATTTCGCGCACGTGCCAGTCGGTTACGCAGGACGGGCCCGCATGCCGTTTCCATATCGGTCTGGAAGCCGGCGAACTGCTGATCGCCGATCTGGCGCGTGGGCTGGATGGCATGTCCGCTACCCGCCGGGCGCGGGCAGGGGCCTGACGTAGATCAAGGTGACGCGCAGGCAGGAATGGGACACTTGGCGGGCACGAAACGAGCCGCCGCTGTAGCTGTCATGGCTGTTCCGGCGACGTGGATTAGTAATGTGGCCCTGTATCCGGGGCATGATATCGGAACTGAAGGTGCAAGATGCTTGGAAAGATGAAGGCGGCGGTCGTTCGGGAATTCGGCAAGCCGCTGACGATCGAGGAACTGGACATTCCGCAGATCAGGCCGCACCAGATACTGGTCAAGGTCGATGCCTGTGGCGTGTGCCATACCGACCTGCATGCCGCGCGCGGTGACTGGCCGACCAAGCCCAACCCGCCCTTTATTCCGGGGCATGAAGGGGTCGGCCATGTGGTTGAGGTCGGGTCCGACGTGGACTGGATCAAGACCGGCGATGTGGTGGGCGTTCCCTGGCTGTACTCGGCCTGCGGACATTGCGAACACTGCCTGGGCGGGTGGGAAACGCTGTGTGAAAAGCAGGAAGATACCGGCTATTCCGTCAATGGCTGCTTTGCCGAATATGTAGTGGCCGACCCGAATTACGTTGCCCATCTGCCCAGGGATATCGACCCCATCCGTACGGCCCCCGTGCTGTGCGCCGGGCTTACGGTATACAAGGGCCTGAAAATGACCGACACGAAGGCAGGGGAATGGGTTGCCATTTCCGGTGCGGGTGGTCTGGGGCAGATGGCGATCCAGTATGCCGTTGCCATGGGGCTGAATGTCGCGGCGGTCGATATCAGCGATGAAAAGCTGGACGAAGCCCGCAAGCTGGGCGCGCGCGTGACCGTAAACGCGCTGAAGGAAGACCCCGTCGCCTGTATCCAGAAGCATACCGGCGGCACGCATGGCGTGCTGGTGACGGCAGTATCGGACAAGGCGTTCACGCAGGCCATCGGTTACGCCCGCCGTGGTGGGACGATCGTGCTCAACGGCCTGCCGCCGGGTGATTTCCCGCTGTCCATTTTCGATATGGTGATGAATGGCACCACCGTGCGCGGTTCGATTGTGGGCACGCGGCTCGACATGATCGAAGCACTTTCCTTCTTTGCTGATGGCAAGGTCTCGACCGTGGTCAGCACGGACAGGCTGGAAAACATCAACACCATTTTCGACAATCTCGAACATGGTCGTGTGCAGGGTCGTATCGTGCTGGACTTCCGTAACGGGGCCTGAGGCAACCCCGCCTGCCTTTATGCGTTCCTGTTACAGACACGGTGCCGTGGGGTGGTTCAGTCCGCCCTGCGCCCCGGTAGACAGAAAAAAGGACGGTAAGGCATGATGAAAAAAACGGTGATTCTGGCGGGGCTGTTCGGCGCAGGCCTGAACGTGGCGATGCTGACACCGGTTCTGGCCGATACGTGCGACGGCGTAACCGACCATGCGGAATGCGAGGTCAGGCTTAAGGCGCGTGAAACCGGCCATGCCACTACCGACACGGCCCACAAGGCCGATCATAAAGCGGCGGAAGCCGGGGATAGCGTGAAGAACTGGGGTCAGAATACCGGCAAGACGCTGGACAAATGGGGCCACAATACCAAGGGCGACATGAGCCAGTTCTTTACCGGCCACCGATAAGGCTGATGGTATGAAAAAAGGGCGGTACCCGATCCGGGTGCCGCCCTTTTTTCATGCCTGAAACGGATCAGGAATGATGATGGTCTGCTGATTCGTGCTCGCGCCAGCCACTTTCGATGGCATGGAGGAAGGTCTTGAAGTGCTTCTTGATCTCATCGGGGGATGCCTTTTCCATGACATCCTTCTTCGCGGCGGTCAGCGTTGCGGCGGCATGGATCAGGGCGGCGTGGATGGCGTCTGTCGGTTCTTTGCTCATGGTTTCTTTCCCGGTTGCGTAAGGCCGGTACGATGTAAGAAACCTCCTGTTATGACAACCGTTTCCCCCGCATGACTGCCGTTCTTCCATACACCCTTGATTCCCCGTGGGTGCGGAACGGGGGAACCCGGGCACTGTCCTGCCGTTAACATCGGCAGACACTAACTTTATGGAATATAAAATGATTTCTTGCCGCACAGTATCTGCCTTCGCCGCTGTCACCCTTATGGCCCTGCCGCTTGCCGCACAGGCCGAGCCGGGCGGCTGCGTAAAGGGAGCCGTTGCGGGTGGCGTGGCCGGTCATTTTATTGGCAGCGGTCACGGCAAGGGGGGGGCTGCCGCAGGGTGCGCGGCCGGGATGGCGCGCCGCCATCATGCCCGCAAGGAAGCAAGGGAAAACCAGCAGCAGGACAGCGCGCCCACACAGGGCGGTTCCCAGACGCAGCCTTCCGCGCCCGGCGGCAATGGTAACGGCGAATAAACGCCTGTATTCCTTCCGTCAGGGAACAGCCCTGACGGAAGATGCCCTCATGGCCTGCGCGAAGCATGCGGTCAGGAAATTATGGGGATCGGGATTGATCCCGACGAAAATGATATCCTTGCGAACATAAAGCAGCTTGTGCCGTGGCCCCATGGTAATCTGGCGCAGCACGACCGGGCGGCCCTGCGCGACCTGCGCGCGCGTGCTGGCCACCCAGTCATGGCTGATATGGGCCAGCAGGGTCAGGTCCGGTATGACAATGGCCAGATGCATGGCGATCAGGCCCATGCAGGATAATTCCGTAATCCGGCGAAAGACCGGTAACGCCGGGCACTGGAACAGCAGGCATGTCAGGTAGCATGCCAGAAACACGCTGGCCGGGAAGGACAGCCGTGCCGCCAGTGCTGCGCGCGGAAACATGAGCAGCAATGCCATATAGGCCATGGCCATGACCGCGAATATCCAGCCCTTCCCCCCGCGCAGGCAGTCAGGAAAGCACAGGTGCTTGCGGCCCATGAATAGGCCAAGTCCCACAAGCAGCACAAAGGGAAACCAGAACGGGTCAAACAGGCTGCCCAGATTACCCAGCAGACCATCCAGCCGGTCGGTCAGGGGGCTTGGCGGCATGGTGCGCATACGTACGTAATTGCCCGGCGCCATGCCCAGTACCAGCGTGCCCGCGGCATGACTGCACAGCAGGGCCCATGGCGCCGCACGCCCCTGCAGGAAGGCCCGGAGGCAGGTACCTGTCAAAAACAGCGTCAGCAGCAGCGAAAGCGGTTCCAGAAAAGTCGCAATCAGGAATACGACCCCATACTGCACCGCATTCATATGCGCGCGGCGCGAGAGGATACGCGCCATTACCCAGATTTCCCCCGCGACGGGCCACAGATACCCTATTGCGCCGGTCTTCCATAATGCGACCTCGCCAATCGTGCGGGGCAGCCACCACAGCATGAGAAACACCAGAACGGTCTGCGCCAGTCCCAAAATGGCGGAGGGGACGGGCGGGTTGCCCGCGGCACTGCGGCACATACCCACCGTGACATGGACCAGAAAAACGAAGATTCCCGCATTCAGCACGGCGAAGACGGCAAGGGAGCCATACTGGTGCAGGTCAAGGAACAGGAATGTCACCAGCGTGGTGAACCATCGTCCGGTCCAGAAATTGTAATTGCCCCATACGGTGCGCAGGATCGTGGCCAGATGGGGGGGCATGGTCCGGCAGTAATCATCAGCCCATAGCGGTGTGACCCAGTTGGCCCATAATAGAAAGGCAGAACATAACGCCAGCCCGGCCCGTTCACCGGGCAGCAGGCGCGGGGTGGTATCCGCAGGTGATCCCATTGATGCAAAGCCTCTTTGTGGTCCTGTTCTTGGCATGCGCCGTGCGTATTCACCCGAAAAAATGATCTATCACAACATGCGTGCGCCTACACAATCTGCCTGAATCCGGGGTTGTGTCATGGATCATCCCCGTTAGCATCGGTTATGGACCCGGCCTGACCGGTGCCGATCCGTCCAGCGCCGCACATCAGGGGATAGAGTAACGTGTTACAGCCAGCTACGTCGTCCGTCTCTGCCACGGGTGCGCCGTCCACGGATACCGTGTCAGCAGGGCAGGGGCGAAAGGTGCTTCGCGCGGCCCTGACCACCGCATCCGCCGGCCTGCTGGTGGGGCTGGACACTGGCCTGATTGCCGAGGCACTGGGCTTTATCGGTCGTGATTTTCATGCCACGCCCCGCATGCAGGAATGGATCGTGTCGGTGCTGATGGTCGGCGCGCTTCTGGGGTCGCTTGGGGCAGGGGTCTTTTCACAGCGATTCGGACGCAGGCTGGCGCTGGGTTCGGCCACATTGCTGATTGCGGTGGGGGCGCTGTTATGCGCTACGGCCGGGATCATCGGGCAGATCCTGCTGGGGCGGTTCCTGATCGGGATGGCCATCGGCATCTGCACCTTCACCGCGCCACTGTATATTTCGGAACTGACCAGCGGGTCGATGCGCGGAACCATGGTGTCCACCTTCTCCATGCTTCAGTCCACGGGCATTCTGCTGGGTTATCTGGCGGGGGGGATTTTCTCCGGTGGGGGACACTGGCGGCTTATGGTCGGCCTGCCGGTCATTCCGGCTGCCCTGCTGTGTGCAGGGTGTGCGCTCCTGCCTTCCAGCCCGTCATGGCTTGCGGCCCGTGGCCGGTTTGAGGAGGCGCGTAGCGTGCTGCGCAGCCTGCGTGGCGATGTGGCGGTGGCTGACCGGGAACTGGACAACATCCGCCATGAACTGGGGGCGGGTAAGCCGGTGGGCGGGTTTGCCCTGTTGCGCAGCCAGCCGTTCTTTCGCCGGTCGGTCGCGCTGGGTATCGGCCTGCAGGTCATGCAGCAGCTTACGGGCATCAATGTGGTCATGTATTACGCGCCCAAGATTCTGGAAGGGGCGCATTTCGGCACATCCGCCGCCGCATGGGCCACGGTTCTGGTGGGTCTCATCAACGCCGTGGTGGGTATCGTGGCCATTTTTCTGGTTTCGCGCTGGGGACGCAGGCCGCTGCTGGCGGCAAGCTGCATTACCATGGCAGCCGCCCTTGGCTGCGCGGGCCTGATTGAGGGGCTGCACCTGCAGGGGATGGGCGCCACGCTTTCCCTTATGGCCGCACTTCTGGTGTTTGTCGGCGGGTTTGGCATTGGGGCGGGGCCGCTGGTCTGGACGCTGTGTTCGGAAATACAGCCGATCGAGGGGCGTGATTTTGGCGTGGCCTGCTCCACCCTGGCCAACTGGGGCATGGACTGGGCGGTCAGCAACACGTTCCTCAGCATCGTGGCGGTACTGGGCGCGGGGTGGACATTTGCGGGCTTCAGCGCGCTGAATGTCGTGTTCCTGTTCTTCACGCTTCTGCTGGTGCCTGAAACCCGCAATGTGCCGCTGGAAGTCATCGAACAGCATCTGGAAGCGGGCCTGCCCCTGCGCCGGATCGGGCGTTAGGCCACACCACCCGCTGTCAAGGGGCGGAGCGGTTATCGCGGTGGGGTGTAATGAAGCAGCATGCTTCCCACCGCCGCCATATGCGTGCCCGCGCCCAGCACCACCATCACATGCCATAGCGCGTTGGAAAACGGCATGCCCGCGCGCATGTAGAACACGACGCCAATGCAGTAGAAAAACAGGCCGAGGACAATCAGGAAAAACGCAGGCGAAGGCAGCATCCATACCTGCGGATCGGGGCAGAGGAAGAAGATCCACGCCACGCACAGATAGGGGATCACATGAAACCGCCGGGACCATGTGAAAAAGCACATCTTGGCTACAATCCCGGCCAGCGCCATGGCCCATAACACGCCACAGAACCACTGGTTGGCCCAGCCCTTTCCACCCAGCAGGATGAAGGGCGTATAGGTCGCGGCGATCGCTACGAAGATGATTGACTGGTCAAGGCGCTGTAATCCACCCTTGAGCCTGCATGGTGGACAGAAATTGTAAGCTGCCGAGGACAGGCAGGTGCCAAGGATACCGCCGCAGTAAAGAAGCGTCACATCCTTCTCAAGCATGGAATGCGACAGCATGGCGGTATGAATCAGCCAGATCACCCCATATCCAAGCCCGACCACGCCCACGATATGGACAAGCAGGTCAGTCGCCCGTTCGGGCGCGGAATAGATGGGGAAACGTGTGCGGATGTTCATGCGGACCGAAATACCCGTTATTTTTCCGTGGGTCCGGTCCTGTATGATGAATAAGTCTGTTTCCGGATATGCAAAAAACAGCTTCAGAACGGGAATCTGCTTCCGGCTGGCCGGGATGCCGCGAAGGAAAGGCAATCATGGCGTATCCGGCGCTGAAGGCACGTTGGGTGCATGACGGCACACAGGTGCGGAGAGGGTAACCGCCGCCCCGTTTTGGGCGGGGCGGCGCGGTGTCAGCGTTCAGCCATTGCGGAATGTGTAACTGTAGCCGTTAAGGGCGGGGGCACCGCCCAGATGGGCGTAAAGCACTTTCGCCCCCTTGGGGAAAAAGCCTTTTTTGACCAGATCCATCAGGCCCTGCATGGATTTGCCCTCATAGACCGGATCGGTGATCATGCCTTCCAGTCGGCCGGAAAGGCGGATGGCCTCTACCGTCTCCCTGGAGGGAACACCGTAGGCAGGGTAGGCGTAGTCTTCCATCAGGACGATGTCGTCACCGCAGATTTCCGGCCCCTTCACCAGCGCCGAAGTTTTCTGCGCGATGTCGAGTACCTGCGCCTTTGTCTGTGCGGGGGTGAAGGATGCATCGATGCCGATCACGTTGCGCGCGCGGCCATCGGCGGCAAAACCGACCACCATGCCGGCATGGGTGGACCCGGTTACGGTGCATACGACGATGAAGTCGAACCTGGTGCCCATCTGCGCTTCCTGCGCGCGGACTTCCTCCGCAAAGCCGACATATCCCAGGCCGCCATATTTATGGACCGAAGCACCCGCAGGAATGGCGTAGGGTTTGCCGCCCTTGGCCCGGACCTGTTCCAGCGCCCGTAACCAGCTATCGCGTATGCCGATGTCAAAGCCTTCATCCACAAGCTGCGCCTGCGCCCCCATGATCCGGGTCAGCAGGATATTGCCCACACGGTCATAAACCGCATCATCATGCGGAACCCAGCTTTCCTGTATCACATGGCACTTCATGCCGATTTTCGCCGCGACGGCCGCGACCAGACGGGTATGGTTGGACTGCACACCCCCGATGGAAACCAGCGTATCGGCGCCCGACGCGATGGCATCGGGAATGATGTATTCCAGCTTGCGCAGCTTGTTGCCGCCAAAGGCAAGGCCGGAATTGCAGTCTTCCCGCTTGGCATAGATCTGCACATCGCCCCCGAGATGGTCGGACAGGCGTTTGAGGTGTTCGATATGCGTGGGGCCGAAGGTCAGCGGATAACGCTCAAAAGCGGACAGCATGAAAAACCTCGCATCATGATTGTGGCCTGAGCGTATCAGACAAGGCATGAGGGGTGTTTTCATATTCAGTGGAATTATGGCGATATAATTCTGAAATGATGATTACTATGCGGTATATGTTCCTTAAAGACGGTTTATAATGGAAGAAAACACCACAAGGGTCGAACTGGACCGAACGGATATGCGGCTTTTACGCCTGTTGCAGGCGGATGGACGCATGGCCAATGCGGACCTCGCCACACGGGTCAATATCAGTCCGGCCACCTGTCACCGCCGCGTGCAGCGCCTGCTGGCGCTGGGATGTATTACTGGCGTGCGCGCGACCCTGAACCCGCAGAAGATGAACCTTGGCACGCTGGTCATGGTGGGCGTGGTGCTGGATCGGTCCACACCGGAAAGTTTCGCAGCGTTCGAGGAAGCCGCGCGTAACCTGTCCATTGTGATCGACTGTCATCTGGTTGCGGGGGATTTCGACTATTTCCTGAAAATTCGGGTGCGCGACATGGCGGATTTCAATCGCCTGCACGGGCATAAACTGATCAGCCTGCCAGGCGTGCGACAGACACGGACGTTTTTCGTGATGAAGGAAGTGGTCGATAACCGCAGCCTTGATATCTGACGTGCCAGCCAGCGGGGTATTTTTGCGCAAACATCTGTTTTCTGACGCGCCCCATGCGTACCCATCAATCCATCGCGGCCTGAAGAACAATCTGGCCCCAGTGCACTGTCCGACTGTTTCATGGCTGTGCATGTTGAGGGGAGGAAGGGAAGATGACCGTCCGTTCCTTTAACGCAAAGAAAGCATGAGTACAGGCCGCACCCTCGGGAAGCGTTCATGACAGTTCCTTCATCTGCCATGGTGACATGGCGAACAGAGCGGAAGGGAGCAGTTCCATGTCTGCATTCTGTTATGACAAAGTGCCTGTTTTCCCTGCAGGCTCGGGGAAAAGGGCATGAAGTCAGCCCATCACGATCCTGACCATGTGCGATTGAGGAGGCAGACGCAGGCGTTCTGTCCCTATAGTTTCGGGGACGTGCGGATCGTCCCGAATGGCTGATGGTAGCGCAGTATGCATTAAATGTCTGACAGGTATGCATTGATCGTTGCGTTTTCGCATGCGTCATGTTGTTATCAGCCATGCGCAGGAAGCGGCGTTTCTTACTACCCTTGCCGGAGACATGACATGGATCGTTTGAAGACAATGCTCCAGGGCCGTGCCAACATGCTGCTGGGTCAACTGAAGCAGGAAATCGGCTACGCAACTGGCCTGCGTCGGCTGGAGCGACAGGGCATCGTGCAGGAAATGCGCGGCTTTTCCCAAACCGCCCGCCTGCACCGCATGGCCGCGATGGAACAGGCCGAGCAGGGCTGAACCGTTCCCGATCGGGATCTGATGACAAACGCATAACCGCATCGCGTGCAGGGTGGTTGCCCGTGGGCAGCCAACCCGTACGATGGCCGCATTACATAATTCATGCAGGAATGCGGCCATGAGCGAAGACCAGATTATCGACATGCCTTTCACCACCGACGCCATGAAGGCGGCTGTGGAACGGCGCATCATCCAGTCCCCCGAACTGTCGGATCAGGAAAAACACGATCTCAGCGTGACTCTGGCCGGACTGGACGCACGCCGTCTGGCGGAACTGGTCGAAACCGTACTGGGGCATGCGATTGAATCCGGCCCGGAAATCCTGCCTTACCTGAAGCGGATCGGTCAGCGCGGCTGATTTTTACGGGGCGGCAGGCTGCATCGTGCGGGCAGCCTGCCGTGCTTTCCACAATGCCGCCAGCCGGGCATGCAGCCGGGGTTCGCTGGCATAGATATAAAGTCCCCTGACACCCCGCGTCATAAGGACATTGATGGAATTGAGGATGATCCGTTCCATCACTGCTGGCGGATTGGTTATGCCGTCACGCCCGGTAAAGGCGGCCCTGTCCTCATAGCGGGCGGGATCGATCACGATCCGGTCTGCCGTCGGGTCATATGTGACGGATGGGCCAAGTATGATGCCCGCATAATTCAGGTCGAAACCCTGAATGGTGTAGACTGATCCCACCTCGTCAATCGTATCGGGCCGTTCAGCCCACGGCAGGCGGGCCTGTGGCATGGCGCGGTCCCAGCGCAGGTGAAAGCGGCCTTCGGTAATGAAATGGTCCCGCCCGTTCAGGGTATAGGGATAGTCATAGGTCGCCAGCATGCGGCACAGGCCGAATTCCGCATTACGCTGCCTTATGGCTTCGTACATGGATTGGGCATCGTCAAAAATGCGGAAATCGAAATGTTGCGGGGCGGGCAGGGAGGCAAGACGGCCATCACGCAGGGCGCGTATCCAGTCCATGACATCGGGGTTCGCGTGCATGCGGAACTGATGGTCCAGCCTGCGGGTTACGACCGGATAGCCCGCGACCAGACGGGCCAGCGTGGCATCATCCCACAGGCTCTTGAACTTCAGCACCTGCCTTGCATCAAATACCATCACGACAACATGGGCGTGACGTATGATCTCCTCCAACTGGTTATCCTGCCGGAAGCGGTTATAGGGATCGCTGCGGGTCAGGAGCAGATGGGCTTCATCCACCAGTACGATATCGGCGCGTCTGTCCGTGCCATCCATCTGGTTGATGAATGTTGTCGGGCGCTCGAAATCCTTCTTGCGCAGGGCGGGCTGGGTTTCGGAAATATTGCGGTACAGCTTGATCATTTCCGGGTGGTTCACCAGCACCCGGTTATCGCTGCCATGCAGCGGGTCATGCCGATCAGTCCCGCGTGCGGCCTGCTGGATGGCCGTAAACAGCGTATTGAGCAGCAGGCTTTTGCCGGTTCCCGCATCGCCTTCAATAATGAATAGTGCGTGCCGGTCCGTGCGGTGGGCACGGCAGAAAGCCAGTACTTCGTTCTTCAGTTGCAGTTGCTGCGCCGTCAGCGCCACGGTAGGGGCAAGTCGTGTCAGGGCGCTGTCAGGACCGGAATGGATGGGCGTGTGCATGTCTCTCCCCATAAGCCCGACGGGACGGTGGTTCCACTACTATCCGGCAGGGCAGGGCAGATATGTGAAATATGCCCCAAGGTCAGGCATCCTATCGGTTTTCGCGCGCTTTCTTAAGTTATAACATGAATGGACGCGCATATCGCGCATCACCGGACAGGATGACAAGCCATGACTGACAAACCCACCGCCGCCGCGCGCGAACATCTGCACAAACTGGCCAGCAAGGGGCTGAAGGAACCCAAGCTGCTGCAGAAAGAAGAAGTAATTGCCCTGGCCCAGCATGTGGCCAAGGAACATGGCCGCGCCAGCGGTGCCGAGCACGAAATCGCCAAGAAGGCAGAGCATAATCCCGAAGGCGTTACAGCAGCCGAAATCCAGGCCCTGTGCGCCCATGTGACAGGCGAACGTACGGCCCGTTAAGTCGTATTTCGGGGAGCAGGAGAAAACTCCTGCTCCCGGTCTGTGCCGGGCTAGGTTCTGTTGACAAAAGACGGTAGCCACAATTTTACGGCTGCGAGGTTAAGAAAGGCGAGAAATGATTTTCTTGTCTTGTCATATCGTGTGGCGAT
>NZ_NKTY01000023.1 GCF_003207825.1 Komagataeibacter saccharivorans
CAGATGGCCAACAGCAACGCCGTCAGAAGGGCGGCATAACAACAACCAGGTATAGCTTATCAAGCCCGCAAAACTGTCCGAACGGACGGGTCCACCTCTCATCGTTGAAAATTGATTAATTTGGTCCTGTTGGAAGTTCTTTCCTGTTGGCCTTTAATACATGCAGCCACTCCCTATTAGATCGGATAGTTCCTCTATATTCAACCAAGGACGTTGCGCATGGATCATACGGTGACAATTTGCGCATACGAGAGCTAAGTCATCCAAACGTGTTCTTGTCTCTTTCGGAAGGTCACAAAGAGGTTTGATGTGGTGACATTCAATAAACCCTTGTCCTCTATCGCCATATTGCTGTGCAAAATCGAACCCGCACGCTTCGCAAGCGAGGCGTCCTGTTTTTGTTAGAACAGCCTTTTTCTTAGCCTGGATAATCTTTCTGGAACGCTCCCGGCTGTGGTGCATCACCGTAAGGATTCTTCCCTCAGGGGCATCCACTTCTTCAGAGCTCAACGCATCATTTTTTACATAGGCAGTGGACAATAGGGTGTTGTCCATAATCGCCAGCCGGATAGCTTCAGCCGTTTCTCTCAGATGTTGTGGCTGGCCTGCAAAATCGTTCCATACTTCTACTTCTAGACGGTTACCCGCTTTCAACCCGTCCACATCTTCGAATGCTGGGTCATGAGAACGAAGATTCATAAGCTTCATTTTGACGCCGTTGGGATTGCGTAGGGTCACCCCATCAACACCCCGTGCATGCCAGAGCCTATTCAAGGTGTGGCTTAAATCCTGAACTCTTGTATCTTCAGGGGCAGGCCATGTTCCCTCAAGTTTTTGATAAAGATCAAGGGCAAGGATAATCTCGTCACGTGTCCATGGTGGATTGCGCTTCGTTTTTTCCGTTTTTGCCACCACCAAATATCCTCCGATAAATCCTGAGGGAGAGATAAGCGAATATTGAAGGCAGTGTCAGAAGAAAAACTGCCTTAGCGGCACCTCTGGTGCGACCAGTCCAGATTCTATCGGTGAATTGTTTCTACCATATCCTCTGCCTTGCATTTCTTGATCCACGCAACGGCGGCAGACCGATGGTTGTTAGCAGGTGCATACCTATCTCAAAGTGGATGGTTGCCAATATCTCTAGGCGTAGGGCTATAGCTTTCTTGCAGTCGGTCATGTTCAGAGTCTTGGCTATCTCCCCCTTGTGCCTGCTCTTGGCACCGAGAGCCCTGTCTACCTCTTGAAGGCGCTCACGCGGCACATGAAGGCGACGCTCTGTGCTTGTTTACCGGGGCGCCGGAAGATGTGGTGCATGTGTTCATATCTTACGATATGTAATGCTGCACACGTAACTACACCATAGCGACCGTAACGCTGGAGGTAGTTAACTGACTGATTTTTTAGGAAACATAGAAACATGGCGGAGAGAGTGGGATTCGAACCCACGGTACGCTATTAACGTACACACGCTTTCCAAGCGTGCGCCTTAAGCCGCTCGGCCATCTCTCCAGCCGTTATCGGGATCGGACCATCCTGTCGGGTGGCCCTGTCCGATGCGTGCGGAACATATCACCAATTTTCCTGCGCGCAAGAGGAAAACAGCATGCTCATGCTCCGCCATGCACGTTACGGGGTGGCTGGTTACTGATCCATCTTCAGGGCAGCGAGGAAGGCGCTCTGCGGGATTTCGACCTTGCCGAACTGGCGCATGCGCTTCTTGCCTTCCTTCTGCTTTTCCAGCAGCTTGCGCTTACGTGAAATATCGCCGCCATAACATTTGGCGGTCACATCCTTCGACATGGCGCCAATCGTCTCACGCGCGATGATGCGGCTGCCGATCGCGGCCTGCACCGCAATCTTGAACAACTGGCGGGGGATCAGTTCCTTGAGCTTGGCGCAGATGGAACGCCCGCGTGTTTCCGCAGCCGAGCGGTGGGCGATGAATGACAGTGCATCCACCGGTTCCTGATTGACGAGGATGGAGATACGCACAAGGTCGCTCTCCTCATATCCGTCCATCTGGTAATCGAAGCTGGCGTAACCGCGCGTAACCGATTTCAGGCGGTCATAGAAGTCGAACACGACCTCGTTCAGCGGCAGGCGGTAGACCGCCATGGCGCGGTTGCCGACATAGGTCAGGTCTTCCTGCATGCCACGGCGTTCGCTGCACAGGGTCAGCACGGCGCCCAGATATTCATCCGGCACCATGATGGTGGCCCTGATCCAGGGTTCCTCTATCTTCTCGATCAGGGACTGATCGGGCATGTCGGCGGGGTTGTGCAGTTCTTCTGTCGTGCCGTTGGTCAGCAGCATGCGGTAGACAACCGACGGGGCCGTTGCGATCAGGTCGAGATCGAATTCCCGGCTCAGGCGCTCCTGAATGATTTCAAGATGCAGCAGGCCAAGGAAGCCGCAGCGGAAGCCGAAGCCAAGGGCAGCGGATGTCTCGGCCTCATAGTGGAACGAGGCGTCATTGAGCCGGAGCTTGGCCAGACTGTCGCGCAGCTTTTCAAAATCATCGGCCACCACGGGATACAGGCCGCACCAGACCACGGGGATGGAAGGCTTGAACCCCGCCAGCGGTTCACTGGCCGGACGACGGTCGTCGGTAAGGGTGTCGCCCACGTTGGTGTCGGCCACGGTCTTGATCGCGGCGTTGATGTAGCCGATTTCGCCGGGGCCGAGTTCGTCCACATTGGTCATGCGCGGGGCGAACACACCCACCTGATCAACCAGATGGACCACGCCGGTGGACATCATGCGGATGCGCATGCCGCGCTTGAGGCGTCCTTCCTTCACGCGTACCAGCGTGATGACGCCCAGATACGGGTCGTACCAGCTATCGACCAGCAGGGCCTGCAACGGCGCGCTGGCATCGCCCTTGGGCGGTGGCAGGCGCTTGACCAGCGCTTCCAGCACGGCTTCGATATTCAGGCCGGTCTTGGCCGAGACCTCGACAGCGTCATCGGCGGGAATGCCGATCACTTCCTCGATCTGCTCCTTGACCCGGTCGCAGTCGGCGGCAGGCAGGTCAACCTTGTTGAGGACCGGCACGATTTCATGATTGGCGTCGATGGCCTGATACACATTGGCCAGTGTCTGCGCCTCCACCCCCTGCGAGGCATCGACCACCAGCAGCGACCCCTCGCACGCGGCCAGCGAGCGGCTGACCTCATACGCGAAGTCAACATGGCCCGGCGTGTCCATAAGGTTCAGCACATAGGTCTTGCCGTCCTGCGCCGGATAGGACAGGCGTACGGTCTGCGCCTTGATGGTGATGCCACGTTCACGTTCCAGATCCATGTTGTCCAGAACCTGATTGGTCATTTCCCGCTGTGTCAGCGCACCGCATGCCTGGATCAGGCGGTCGGCCAGGGTGGATTTCCCATGGTCGATATGCGCGATGATCGAGAAATTGCGGATAAGGGAGAGGGGCGTGTCGGTCATGGGCGAGACATAGTGTAAAATTGCGGGAAAGTCAGCCGCTACCTGTTCCGGTAATGCGGAAAATATCACAGGCACCGGCAGACGCGCCGCCCCGGTTCCACGGGGTGGCCGGATCGGACGCCGCAGTGCTTCGGGCCTGCTGGCTGCGGGCTTTGTGCCATGAGTTCCCGCACTCCGATTCCCCGTTTCCCTGCGGCATTCGCAGTTGCCGGTCGCTCTTTTCTGAAAGCGCCCTACATGCACGCCATGGTGATGCGGTGGACACGGGTTGTCCCGTCCAGAACGATTTCCTCGCCCATCATTGCGGCCAGTCCCTGAATGCGCACCAGTTCGTGAAGGGGGGCCGTGGCAGGCATGTCATGCCACCGTTCGGTAACCATGCCGCAGCATGGTGCCCCCTGCGGCGTATGCAGAAGCACACGGTCGGAAACGCGGATCGCGGCGGTGGGGGAAATGATGAGTGTGCCGCCCTTGCGGAAGATGGGCTCCATGGAATCGCAGTCCAGATGCACGGCATAGGAATGATGGTCCGCCGTGCCATGAAAATCCCATTTTTCCCATATATCCCCTTCCGGCAGGCCGGTTTCGTCAAACAGTTCAGGATGGGCCAGTTGGGAAAACGAGACGATTTTCAGGTGTGAATGATGGGCCTTGCCCCCCGCTTCCAGATCATTCTGCCCCAGAAGCAGGCGACTGAATCCCTCAAACGAAATGCCCGTGGCCGACAGGATGCGCGCCAGGCTTTCCGTACCGGGCCAGCGCGGGCGACCCGCCGGCGTGATGCGTTTGGAAGGGTTGAACGTGGTGCTGTCCAGACCCGCCGCGCGGGCCAGGCCGGAGGGGGTCAGCCCGCGTTCGGCGGCCAGCCGGTCTATGGCGCGCCAGATATCGGCATGGCTGATCATGTCGGCAGTTTCAGTATTTCGGTCCGGTGCCGGGCCTGTCCCTGTTCCGTCAGGGTGAAGCGCTGCCCATCGTTCAACCGGGCCAGTCCCATACGTTCCAGCCGACGCAGGCAGGGTTCATCGCGCTGGTCCTGCGGACGGCCGTCAGGTCCGCTCAGTTTCAGCCGGTGCAGGGCGGAACGGCAGCAGGTCTCAAGATAGGGTTCATTCCACATGGGCAGGGACCGACAACGGGGCGGATGGTCACGCCGCCATGTCATGGGGCGGGTAACCTGGGATTTACACATGGTCAGGTAGGGTTCCGGGCGTGTCAATTACCGGGAAAGCTCAGGGCTGTCCATTATGGGACACGGTATATAGACCGGTATCGTCTGCGCCTGTGTGGAGGGTGGCATGTGCTGTGTGCTCTACGTTTTCAGGAATGGAGTATCATATTCTTTCAGAAAGAAAGTGCATTGTCATATTTCTGACCACGATATGGTGCATCTTTTGGCGATGTTCATGTAGTAATCAATTTTCAAGGCTGTGTTTATGAGAATTCGGGAATATATTCTTGCCCTGTCCATCGCGGGCGTCACATTTGGCGGCTCTGTCGGTGCGATGGCGGCGGATTGCGGCAGCGGACAGAACACCCCCAAATGGGATGTGCTGGGCCGCGCGGCGCAGGCTGAGAACTGCGCCAACAATCGCGTTCAGTCCTACAACAACTCCGTCAACCAGAGCGTGCAGGATCGTGAGCAGGCGCTGAAGAACGGCCAGCAGAACCTGCGTCAGGGCTATGACGACAAGGTCAACAGCCTGCGCGACAATACGGTGGGCAAGTGGCAGAAGGCCCGCGATAGCGAGGCACAGAACCTGACGGATGAACGCAGTCGCGTTGATCAGAAGATCCAGAACGGTCGCGACCGTCTGGATGCGATTCGCAATGCGCCGAAAAACCGGCTGGATTCCCTGCGCAATGCAGGCAGCGAGGAAAAACAGCGCTGGAATACGCTGAAGAACCAGACAGGTTCGGATGTGAACAACTTCCTGGGCGGTAACGGCCAGTAACCACGAAGGCCCATGCCATGGCGGCATGGGCCTTCTGTTTTCGGGGGGCTGAAATCCCTCGCGTTACCGGGCGGTGATGGTCAGCCGGTAGGGCTGAGCCTTCTGCACCGTAGCGCCGGGGCGCAGCGTCACCTGCACCAGATACAGATCGTCCTGCGGCACCGTCCATGACAGTTTGTTGGCCGCCGGTTCGATATGGGGGTCCATCACGCGCAGGCTCAGATCGTCATGACGCGATTTCAGCCGGGCCGTCACCTGTTCCCCCCGATGCAGCCCAAGACGGTATACGCAGGTTGCACCGTGTTCCAGCGTGGCACGCCATTCCAGCCTTGCACCCTGCGCCAGATCCTGTGGCTGGTTGCACAGCGGTGGGGCCATGTTCTGGTTTTCCAGCAATGTGCGCACATCAGCCGGTTTGGTAACGGGGGTCGTGCCCGTCGTGTAAAGCGAAAGCTGGCCGGGGTTGAGAATGCCCGCGGTCATGTCGCGGCCCGAGCGGTCCAGCACCAGCCATGCGATACTGCTGCCCCCTTCATGGGGCTTGTTTCCCGTCATGAACAGGACATCACCCGCGGCGGTCAGGGGGCCTGCGACCTGCATGTTCTGGATGAAGCTGCCATACTGCGCGCCCAGTTCCTGCTTCAGGATATCAGCCAGCGGACCCGTGCCCAGCAGGTTGCTGTCGGCGGCGTAATGTCCGGTCGCAGCAGCAAGTTCCTGCTCCAGCGCCGTATCGGGGGCCGCATGTGCCGGTCTGTTGGTGACGGCGCACAGGGCGAGGAGGGAAGTCAGGGAAAGAAGGGAACGACGGATATCCAGCACGGGCAAACCTGTTTCCTGAGTCTGTAAAAAACATGCCCGACATGAAATGCCGGGCATGAATGAAACGCTCAGTTGTGGATACGGTTGCCCGCAACCTTCAGGTGCGCGGACGCTTGCGTGAGGAAGCGCCACTGCGCGGCGGGCCACCAAAGCCACCGGGACGGCCGCCGCCACCGGGCTTGCGGGCGAACGGACGGCCACCACGCGGCGGACCGCTCCGGCGCGCCGGGCCACCTGCGGGGGCCGTGGCGTCGGTGATCTGCACTTCGTCATTTTCGATCGAGGCAATGCAGGAACGGAACTTGTCCGTCGATTCCGGCGTGATCTCGAACAGGGTCTGGGTATCGTTGATGCGGATGGCGCCAATATCCGCCTTGCGCACACCACCAAGGCGGCAGATCAGGGGGATCAGCCACTTCGGGTCGGCCTTGTCCTGACGGCCGACACTCATGGCAAACCATGCGCCGGGTTCACGGCTCTCATAATTTTCACGCGGCGGACGGGCGGCACCTTCACGGACGGGGCGCGGTGCTTCGGGCGTGATGTGGCGCACGTTTTCCGCTGCCGGAAGCCGGGCGCGATACATCTGCAGCAGGGCGGCGGCAAGCTGCTCCTTGCTGCGGCCTTCGACAAGCTGGCCCACCAGTTCCGCATCCGCTTCGCTCACATCCTGCTCCAGGGCGGGATCGGCCAGCAGGCGCCTGGCGTCATTGGCGCGGATTTCCGCAGCCGTGGGCACGCCGGACCATGTGGCGGTGATTTTCGCACCCTGCATCAGCCGCTCGGCACGGCGGCGCTGTGACATGGGAACCATCAGCACGCATACGCCCTTGCGGCCCGCACGGCCCGTACGGCCCGAACGGTGCAGCAGCGTGGCCGGATCGGTCGGCAGGGTCGCATGGACCACCAGCGCCAGCGCCGGGATGTCGATGCCACGGGCCGCGACGTCGGTTGCAACGCAGACATTGGCCTGACCCTTGCGCAGGCTGTCGATGGCGCGGGTACGCTCGTTCTGCCCCAGCTCACCCGACAGGGCGACGGAGGAGAAGCCGCGTTCCACCAGTGCTGCCTGCATATGGCGGACCATTTCACGCGTGGCGCAGAAGACCATGGTGGTCTGGCTGTCGGTATAACGCAGCACGTTGACCACGGCGGGGATCAGTTCCCGCGCGTCGGCCACGATGGCGCGATATTCGATATCGGCATGCTGCTTGGCGCCCGACAGGGTGTCGATACGCACCGCGTCGTTCTGGTAACGGCGCGCCAGCGATGCGATTTCCTTGGCGATGGTGGCCGAGAACAGCAGCGTGCGCCGCGTCTTGGGCATGGCGTCAAGCAGTTGCTCAAGCTCGTCGCGGAAGCCGAGGTCAAGCATCTCGTCCGCTTCGTCCAGCACGACCACGCGCAGGGCCGACATGTCCAGACGCCCACGCGACTGGTGATCGCACAGCCGTCCCGGCGTGCCGACAACGATATGCGCGCCAAGCTGCAGGGCGCGGGCTTCACGCCGTGCGTCCATGCCGCCGATGCACGATACGATGCGGCCGCCAGCGGGGGCGTAAAGCCACGTCAGTTCGCGTGTGACCTGCATGGCCAGTTCGCGCGTCGGCGCGATGATGACAGCCAGCGGCGGTCCCGCCTGGCCGAAATGATCCGCCCCGCCAAGCAGGGTATCGGCCATGGCGATACCGAAGGCGACGGTCTTGCCCGAACCCGTCTGGGCGGAAACAAGCAGGTCGCGCCCTTCGGCGGAAACATCGAGAACAGCTTTCTGGACGGGAGTCGGGGTATCGTACCCACGCTCGTCCAGCGCGCGTTGCAGGGCGGGGTGGGTTTCAGGAAACGGCATGTATCGGGCAATCCGGACAAAACATGAAGAACACGGGCGACGCAGGAAGGAAACTGGCCGCCGGCCGTTCATGCGTCAGGGAGAAGGCCGGTGCATAAAGAATGATTGTCCCAAAAGCCAGAAATAATAATGGCGGGACATTCCGCCCCGCCGGTATGGGACGCTCAGGGCACCAGTACGGCGGCCCCTTCGAAGCGGCCGTGACGCAGGTCATCCAGCGCCCTGTTGGCCTCACGCAGGGGGTAGGGCGTGGTTGTGGTACGGATGCCCACGCGCGGGACAATATCCAGAAAGTCGATGCCGTCCTGCCGCGTCAGGTTGGCGACCGACACGATCTGGCGTTCTTCCCACAGCAGGTCGTAGGAAAAGGCCGGGATCTCGCTCATATGGATACCGGCGCAGACCACGCGCCCGGCCTTGTGCACGGCCTTGAGCGCCGCAGGCACCAGCGCGCCCACGGGGGCGAAAATAATGGTGGCGTCCAACTGTTCAGGCGGGGCTTCGTCCGATCCACCTGCCCATACGCAGCCCAGCGAGCGGGCGAATTCCTGCGTTCTGGTATCGCCGGGGCGGGTGAAGGCGTAAACCGAACGCCCCTGCCATATCGCCACCTGCGCGATGATATGGGCGGCGGCCCCGAACCCGTACAGCCCGATGCTGCGCGCGTCTTTCCCCGCCATGACCAGTGACCGCCAGCCGATCAGCCCCGCGCACAGCAGGGGCGCTGTCGCCACGTCGTCATCGCCGTCTGGCAGGGGAAAGGTGAAATGCGCGTCCGCCACCGCCATCGTGGCATAGCCGCCATCGCGCGTGTACCCGGTAAACAGGGGATGGTCACACAGGTTTTCATGGTCGGTTTCGCAGTAATGGCAGCATCCGCAGGTATGGCCCAGCCACGGAATGCCGACCCGCTGGCCCATATGCAGCCCTTCCACATTCGGGCCGATGGCGTCGATCCGCCCTACGATCTCGTGCCCCGGTGTCAGCGCGTGGCCGGGGAAGGGCAGGTCCGCATCCACGACATGCAGGTCGGTGCGGCACACGCCACACGCTCCGACCCGGACACGGATCTGGCCCGGTCCCGGCTGTGGATCGGGTAGTTCGGTCCATTGCAGGGGAGTGTGCGGGGCAAGCAGTCGCATTGCGTACATGGTCCGGTCCTTGCGCTGTCGGTGCGGCCCCTGGGGGCGCTGGTAAGGAACGTGTTATATCATGCCCGTCGGTCCGTGCGGCATGACCTGCATCATCGGGCGATCACAGATCGGCGCGGTAGGGGGTCAGTGCATCAAGGGCGGGCAGTTCCGCTTCTATCGCCGCGCGTTCATGCCGCAGGTAATCGGCCACGGCTTCGCGCAGGCCGGGATGGTCGATCCAGTGCGCGGAATGGGTCAGGCAGGGGCGGTAGCCGCGTTGCAGCTTGTGTTCGCCCTGCGCGCCCGCTTCCACCCGTTTCAGTCCGGTGGCGATGGCGAAGTCGATGGCGCGGTAATAGCACAGTTCAAAATGCAGGAACGGCCAGTCCCCTTCCAGCCGCCCCCAGTTACGCCCGTACAGCGTATCGCGGCCCATGAGGTTGAGCGCACCGGCCACAGGCACCCCGTTCTGTCGTGCCACCATCAGCACCACCCGGTCGCCCAGACGTTGTGACAGCAGGGGAAAGAAACCGGGCTGGAGATAGGCGCGGCCCCATTTACGGTCCACGGTGGACAGGTAGAACTGATAGAAATCATGCCACAGGGATTCGGTAATTTCGTGGCCGCGATAGGTATGGAAAGTCAGCCCGCACGCATTGGCGTCACGCCGTTCGCGTCGGATGGCCTTGCGCTTGCGTGAGGCCAGCGTGTCCAGAAAATCGTCAAACGTGGTGTAGTCGCAGTTATCCCAGTGGTACTGCACCCCAAGGCGCTGCAACCAGCCCGTCTGGCCCATCAGGTCATATTCATGCTGCGTGCAGAACGTGACATGGACGGATGACAGGCCCAGTTCCCCGCATGCCTGTCGCAGCGCGCGGGCGGCAAGCTGGCGCAGCGCGTCGGCATCGGGCGCATCGGGATGCACCAGCAGGCGCGGGCCCGGCACGGGGGAGAAGGGAACCGCAGCCTGCAGTTTGGGATAGTACTGCCCGCCCGCCTGCGCAAAGGCCTGCGCCCATTGCTGGTCAAAGACGTATTCGCCAAAAGAATGGCTTTTGGCATAGAGCGGGGCCACTGCCAGCAGTCGCCCCGCACCGTTGCGCAAGACAAGATGCTGGGGCAGCCAGCCGGTCTGGGGGGAGGTGGAACCACTTTCTTCCAGCGCCGACAGGAAGGCATGGCTGACAAAGGGATTGTCATCGCCCGCGCAGTCGTCCCATTCCCGTGCCGGGATTTCGGCTATCCTGCGATGCAGGATCATTGTGGTGCCGGTCATGACAGACGCACCATCAGGTCGGGTGCGTGGGGCATCTGGGACATGACAGGCTCCCTAAGCTTATGTCTGATGCGTTTTACATCAGGCGATTTCGAACAGTCCTTCCACTTCCACTGCCGAATCAAGCGGCAGTGACGGCACCCCCACGGTGGAACGGGCATGACGGCCCGCATCACCAAATACCGCAACCGCAAGGTCGGATGCACCATTCATGACGGCGGCATGCTGCGTGAAGTCGGGCGTGCAGGCGATGAACCCGCCCAGACGGACAACCCTGCGCACGCGCGACAGGTCGCCAATGGCGGCCTTCACCTGCGCGATCACGTTGATCATGCTGTAGCGCGCGGCCTCGACCGCCAGTTCCACCGCAACACTGTCACCCAGCTTGCCCGTGGTCAGCAGCTTGCCATCCACCAGCGGAAGCTGCCCGGACACCACCAGCGATGAACCGCTGATTACGGCGGCGACGTAATTCGCCACCGGGGCGGCGGGTGTGGGCAGGACAATGCCAAGGTTCTTCAGGCGCTGTTCGGGAGTTGTGTCAGGCATCGGGGTATCCTTCTGTCAGGGTGGCGGGATGGACCGGCCTTATCCGACCAGTCGCAGCCCACGCCGCCGGGGTGGCGTGTCATCACCATCGTCATGCCCGGATTCGGGCAGGTCAAGCGGCAGCATGGGGGCAGGGCTGTCCGCCATCATATCCTCATGCGGGGCATCGGGCAGCCTGCGACCCAGATAGGCATCGGACAGGGCCCGGAATGCGTAGTCCAGCATGGATGTCGCATAGGATGCAACCGGATCGCCCTCCACCGTGCCGGCAGGGCCGAAATGGGTGTAGGCAAAGGCCTCCACATAGCTTTCCAGCGGCGCGCCATATTGCAGGCCAATGCTGACCGCCTGACCCAGCGTGTCCATAAGCCCGCGCACCATCGGGCTTTCGCGCGTGGGCGTCAGGCTGATTTCACCCAGCGACCCGTCGGCATATTCCCCCGTGCGCAGGAACAGGCGATGACCGCCCACGCTTGCTTTCTGGGTGAAGCCCCCATGACGCGGCGGCAGGTTGCGGCGCACGCCGCGTTCCAGACCGGACCGGGTGGCCAGCGTATCGCGCGTGGCGTCGGGGCGGGCAGGGACATGATCGACAAAACCGCTCAGTGCGCGGTGCATGGCCTGATGCGAAACGGCGCCGGGCAGCGGCAGCACGGTTTCACCCGCCAGCGTCGCCGCGAAGGCGGCTTCCAGCGTCAGTCCCCGGCAGGCCAGACGGGCCAGCGTGCTCATGGCCAGCCGCCCGTCGGCACGCAGCGGGGAAAACACCGGCGCAAGGCCACAGGCTTCCACACCCAGCAGCGCATCAATCGGGCCGGGGGTGGAAAAGCCGGTTTCCACCCGGGCCGCGGGCTGGTCGGCCTCGACTGCGGCTTCCTGCCACACGGCGCGGGCAATCTGGCTGACACCGGGCAGCACGCTGCGCACGGGCGGCAGGGGCATGGCGTCAGCACCCTCGCCCGCATGGGCGACAAGGGTTGCCAGCGCCACGATGCTGCAGGCCGCATCCCGTCCGGTCTCGCTGTCGTAATCCAGTCCCAGCCCGGCGAGGCAGGCATCGAGATTGGTCAACTGGATGGTGCCGGCGTTGGGCAGGCGCTCATGGCTTTCCACCGGCTGCGGCATCACCACGGGCCGCAGGTGCGGCGTGGCGCGGCCCGCAGGTTCGGGCAGGGGCAGTTCGCCGTTGCGCATATGGATTTTCTGTTGCGACACCGCGCGCAGGACGCGGGCCAGCAGCCGCAGGGCGGCGACGAAATCCTGCGCCATGAAGCCGTTATCGGCTTCCACGAACGCGGCAAGGTTGACCACGAAGGCGGGTCTGCGGTCGTGATGGCCATGCCACAGGCTTTCCGCCGGCGCCGCCTGCCGCATGAGCAGGAGGCACGACAGCGTGCGCGCGACGGGCCGGATGACCGGACCGGACACTTCGCCCAGACACAGGTCATCTATCCATCGCGCGGCCTCGACCGGCAGGCTGGCGGGACCGTGACCGGGGGCCAGCCGGGCAAGGGCCGCGGCTGCCGTGTCATCCCAGTCGGCGGGCAGGGTAACGGAACGTGGGGCGTCGTCGGGGTCGGCTGCGGCCTCGACGGTGCGCATGCGCACGCCGTTCCAGTGGCTTCGTGCTGTCATGCCTACTGTTTTACCGGCACGTACAGGGCGGGCGGAACCCGTTTGGAGCGGAGTCGCAACTATACATTCCACTGGATACCGTGGATATGGGGGATAACTGCAAACGGTGTGCCGCAGCGGTGAAAAATCGGGGCTGGCCGGGGTGCCGGGGTCCGGAATCCGGGCCATCCGCCGGGCCAGCAGACCGGGGGCAGCCCCTACGCGCGCGGGTTCATATGGTGTTTCGCGCAGGGTGGACGGATGACCGATCCCGCAGATGTGACGGGCGCGTGCGCATATCCGCGTGGACCATGCGGGCACGCGCGGATTAGGCTGCGTGCATGGCAAATCTAGGCACCCGTATCTATACCCGTTTCAGGGGGCGGCTGGTCGGCAGGGACGCCGATGGCCGGTGTTATTATGAGGCCCGGACCCTCAACCGCACTGGCGGCGGGGAAAAGCGGCATGAACGCTGGGTCATCTACCATAAGGGGGAGGACGCATCCGCCGTTCCGCCCGAATGGTGGGGCTGGCTGCACCATATGGAGGCAGCACCCCTGCCCGAAAGCGCGCGCCAGCCATGGCAGCAGCCGTGGCAGCCCAACCGCACCGGCACGCCGGAAGCCTATCATCCCCCCGGCAGCGATGTGCAGGGCGGCCAGCGGGCTTCAACCACCAGCGATTATGAGGCATGGTACCCCGAGGGATGAAGTCGGTGGCGTAACCTGCTAGGGTGCGTCCCATCGGATATTGGGGAAGCTTAGCCACCATGGTTGCTGCTGTTTCAGGGCGCGCAGGCCGTCAGCCAACGGAACTTCTTGCCGGTTTCGCCGTACTGGCGGCGCTGGCCGGGCTGCTGGTTTACGCCGTTGTTGACAAGGGACGCCCGCATGAAACGGGCTACCGGCTGAATGCGGGTTTTGCCCATATCGATGGCCTGTCCATCGGGTCGGATGTGCGGCTGGCCGGTATTACGGTGGGGCAGGTGGTTGACGAACATGTCGACCCGAAGACCTATGCGGCGCAGGTTACCTTTACGGTGCGGCCGGACATAAAGCTGCCCGATGATACGGCGGCGATCATCACCAGCGACAGCCTGCTGGGCGGCAAGTATATCGCGCTATCTCCGGGCGGGGATGAGAAGATGCTGGCCCCCGGCGGCATGATCGGCCAGACGCAGGGCGCGATCAGCCTTGAGCAGCTTTTAAGCAAGTTCATCTTTTCCGTCACCGATACACTGACGAAGAACCGGCAGGACAAGGCCGCGCAGCAACTGCCGCCGCCCGGTGGTGGAGACGCGCCATGAGCCACGACGCATCGGATAATGCGACGACGCCCCGCATCTGGCCACAATCTGATGGCACACCCGTCTCATGTCGGGACAAATTGCTGATATTGCAGGAAAATCATGAAGAGATTCAGGGAATCCTGCGTGATGCGTTCGAGGATGCCATCCTGATGGGCGTGGATGAGGCCGCAATGCGCCAGATCCTGCTTGATGTGGTCAATAACCTGCGGAGCCCCAAGGTATGAGGTCGGCTGCGCGCTGCCTGCCCGTTCTGCTGCTCGCCTGCCTGCCCGTCAGTGCCCATGCTGTTGAATGGCTGCCCGCACCTGCCATCTATCCGGCCGATACATGGCAGGGCCAGTCAGTCGCGGTTGTGCGTGTGCTCGACAAACTCGACGCCCATACCCAGACGCTGACCGTTCCGGTCGGGCAGGATGCGACCTATAAAAGCCTGACGGTGCATGTGACATCGTGCCTCCAGCGCCCGCCTACCCTGCCTGCCGACAGTGCGGCATGGCTGGAAGTGCGTGATGCGCATAAGGGCATGACCCCGTTCCAGGGCTGGATGGCGGTTGCGGAACCCGCGACGGGCGTATTCCAGAACCCGCTTTATGATGTGCAGCTTGTGGCCTGTAGCGGGGATGTCGTGGCCCCCATCCCGCCGCCGCTTGCCGTAGCGGCGGCCCAGAGTGCCGCGCAGCCGGCCGTGCCGCCCGCTGCGGATGGCGGTACCGCTGCACCTGTATCCCCCGCTCCATCCGCGGGGAGCGAGAGCACACCCGCGCAGGGCATGTCCCCCGTGCAGGCACCCGTGATGGCACCGCCCGTGCCGTCCCCATCCGTATCCCCCACACCATCCCAGCCGGAGGACGATGGGGGTGCGCCCCTGATGCTACATTAGAAAAAAGTTTAGTTTATATCGTATTAATGCACGCTTTGGTTCGGGCCGGTTCCGGGCTTGCGTATTCCCCAGCTATGCCGGAGGCTAGAAAACCATGAGCAAGATATCTTCCCTTCCTTCGCTCGAACGGCTACCTCCACCGGCCAAGGCGGCATTCCTGCTGGATTTTGACGGTACGCTGGTCGATATCGCTCCCACGCCTGAATCGGTCGTTGTCGCCCCGGGCCTGCTGGATACGCTCAGACGCCTGCGCGAGCGGTGCGGCAATGCGCTGGCCGTCATTTCCGGCCGCTCCATCGAACAGATCGACCATTTCCTTGGGGATGTGCCCTATGCCGTGGCGGGGGAGCATGGCATCGCCATCCGGCACGCGCCGGGCCAGCCGATCGAACGCTCGCCGCTGCCGCCTGTTCCCGCCGCATGGCTGGAACAGGCCGAAAGTCTGGCGCAGGCCCATCCCGGCGTGCGGATCGAACGCAAGAAGGCGGGTTTTGTCCTGCATTACCGCGGCGCGCCCGATGCGGGTCCGGAACTGGGCCGCATCGCGCATGAATGGATCGCAACCACCAATGGCGCGTTTCACGTGCAGGCAGCCAAGATGGCGTGGGAAATCCGGCCAGCGGGTATCGACAAGGGACATGCGGTGGCGGCCCTTATGCAAAGTGCGCCCTTTGCCGGGCGGTCCCCCATTTTCGTGGGCGACGATGTAACCGATGAGGACGGCGTGCGCATGGCCGAACAGCTGGGTGGTATCGGATTGCGTATTCCCGCCGATTTCCCTGATCCTGAAGCATTCCGCGCGTGGCTTGCGCGTCTGGCCGGGGGAGGCAGTGATACATGGGGCGACTGATTATTGTTTCAAACCGCGTTCCTTCCCCGCGTGAACGCAGCCAGCCTGCTGGTGGTCTGGCCGTCGGGCTGAAGGATGCCCTGCGCGAGGGGGAATCGCTCTGGTTCGGCTGGTCGGGCAAACAGGTCCAGCTTCACGGTGGCGATCCGGTGCCCCGGCTGGACCGGGTCGATAACGTGACCTACGCCACCATTGACCTGACACCCGCCCAGTATGAGGGATTTTACCAGAATTTCTCCAACGGCATCCTGTGGCCGCTGTTCCATTACCGCGTCGGGCTCATGAACTATTCCCGCACGGACTGGGAAACCTACCTTGCGGTCAACGCCATGTTCGCCCGCACGCTGCTGCCGCTGCTGCGTCCTGATGACGTGATCTGGGTGCATGATTACCACCTGTTCCCGCTGGGGCAGGCACTGCGCGATCTTGGCGTGACATGCCGTATCGGCTTTTTCCTGCATATCCCGTTCCCGCCATGGAGCCTTGTACGCTCGCTGCCTGGCGCGGACCTGCTGCTTGAGGATATGCAGAGCTACGATCTGGTGGGCGTGCAGACTGCCGAGGATGCGGAAAACCTCAATCACGCGCTGCGCGTCAACAATCTGCCCGAACGGGGGCAGGCCTTCCCCATCGGTATCGACCCGGTTGAATTCCGCACGCAGGCTGAAAAAAGCATGCAGGGGGCGGAGGTCGAACGGCTCGAATCCAGCCTGCGCGGCGCGAAACTGGTGCTGGGCGTTGACCGGCTGGATTACTCCAAGGGCCTGCCCGAACGCTTCCGGGGGTATGAGGCGTTTTTGGCGCGCTACCCCGAACATCGGGGCAAGGTCACTTTCCTTCAGGTCGCGCCCATCTCACGCGGGGGGGTGGAGGAATATCGTCAGCTTCGCCGTCAGCTTGATGAACTGACCGGCCGGATCAACGGTGCGTATTCGGAATTCGACTGGACCCCCATCCGCTACATCACCCGCCCGATTGCGCGCGAAGTGCTGGCGGGATTCTACCGCCGGTCGGAAGCAGCTCTTATCACCCCGCTGCGCGATGGCATGAACCTTGTGGCCAAGGAATATGTCGCAGCCCAGGACCCGGCCAATCCGGGGGTGCTGATCCTGTCGCATTTCGCGGGCGCCGCCCCGGAAATGGAAGAAGGGATACTGGTCAACCCGTATGATCCCGATGAGATCGCCGATGCCCTGCATGCCGCCCTGACCATGGGGGTGGATGAACGGCGCACGCGCTGGCAGGCGCTAGAACAGGAAGTCAGCCGGACCACGGCGATAAGCTGGGCGGCAGATTTCATGCGTGCGCTTGAGGCAGCACCCGTCGCGGGCCAGTCGTAGCCGGTCATGCGTTCCTATGCCTTACTGCTCGTGCTGGCAGGCTGCATGGCGCTGGGTATCGCGTGGTGGAGCGAGCATGTTCTGGGCACGGTGCCGTGTGAACTGTGCCTGATGGAACGCTGGCCCTATCGTATCGTGATCGGACTTGGCGTTCTGGCGGCCGTGCTGCCGCGTGGGGGGGCGCGTCTTGCCCTGTGGCTGTGCGTGCCGGTCCTGTTATCGGGCGGCGTTCTGTCGTTCGTGCATGTAGGGGTCGAGCAGGGATGGTGGATCAGTCCATTCCCGTCATGCCGCGCCCCGGTTTTTCACGGCGGCACCTTTGCCGAACGTCTGGCCTCCATGCCGCGCCACCCGGCCAAACCGTGCGACGCGGCGACTTATCTGGTGCCGGGCCTGCCCCTTTCAATGGCGGCCATGGACGGGATCTATGCCCTGCTTCTGATCCTGCCCGTGCGCCTTGCGCTCCGCCACGGCAAGGTCAGGGCAATGTTCCGCGACCGCGGCCAAAAAACAATCCAATGATGAACAGCACGATGAAGATGAAGAACAGCACCTTGCCGAAATAGGCAAAGGTGTCTGAAATGCCACCGAAGCCAAAAACCGCGGCGATCAGGGCCAGGACAAGGAATGTGATGGTCCAGCGTAGCAGGTCCATGATTCGGTTCCTTCCGTTCGTTGTTTGACAGACGCGGCAATGGAATCCGCCCTATAACAATGCGCCAGAGGGCGGGCGGTTCATCGGAACACATGATTTTGGCCAGGCCGGGTGGGAAGCAGGATATGACAGCAGGCAGTACGACAAGCGGATTTTACAATCTGTACCAGCATGGTTTCGCCCGCGTGGCGGCCTGTACGCTGCCTGTTGTGCTGGCCGATCCGATGGAAAATGCCCGCCGCACGTATGATGGTATCCGTGCCTGCCATGATGCGGGCGCTGTGGTGGCGGTGTTTCCCGAGCTGGGCCTGTCGGGCTACGCGATCGAGGATCTGCGGCAGCAGGACGTCCTGCTTGACCGGGTGAATGACGCCCTGGTCTGGCTTGCGCGGCAGACGGCGGGGTTACGGCCACTGGTGCTGGTGGGCGCGCCGGTGGTGTGGCGCGATGCGCTGTATAACTGCGCCGTCGCCCTGCATGATGGCCGTATTGTCGGCATCATCCCGAAATCCTACCTGCCCAATTACCGTGAGTTTTATGAAGCCCGGCAGTTCACCGCCGGGGCCGGGCTGCGCGACGGTCATATTCTTCTCGACGGTTCTGACGTGCCTTTTGGCACAGACCTGCTGTTCGATGTGCAGGGCGTGCCGGGACTGGTGGTCGCCGCTGAAATCTGTGAGGACATGTGGGTGCCGCAGCCGCCGGGCATCCATGCGGCCCTGGCCGGTGCGTCGGTCATTGCGAACCTGTCCGCCAGCAACATCACGGTTGGCAAGGCGCGTACGCGCACCCTGCTGTGCCAGTCCCATTCGGCGCGATGTGTCTGTGCCTATGTCTATGCTGCCGCGGGCGAGGGGGAATCGACCACCGATGTCGCATGGGACGGTCAGGCATCGATTTTTGAAAATGGCACGATACTGGCCGAAAGCGCGCGCTTTCCTTCCGGTCTGGTGACATTGCTGGCGGATATCGATCTGGACCTGCTGCGGCAGGAACGCCTGCGCATGGGCACGTTCGCCAATAACCGTGCCCAGACCATCACGCAGGAATGGCGTCGTATCGCCCTGTCCGTCACGCCACCTGCCGGGGATATCGGCCTGCGTCGCGCCATTCCCCGTTTTCCCTTCGTGCCAAGCGATCCGGCGCTGCTGGATCAGGACTGTTACGAAGCTTTCACCATACAGGTGACGGCGCTGAAGCGACGGTTGCAGGCTTCGGGTGCGAAAACGCTGGTGATCGGGGTATCGGGCGGACTGGATTCGACGCATGCCCTGCTGGTGGCCGTGCGGGCGGCGGATGAAAGCGGACTGGGGCGGCAGGCAGTGCGGGGCTACACCATGCCGGGTTTCGGTACTACCGACGGCACGCGCGGCAATGCCCATGAACTTATGGCGGCACTGGGTGTGCAGGCGCAGGAGATAGACATCCGCCCCGCCGCACGCCTCATGCTGGAACAGATGGGTCATCCGTTTGCACAGGACCTGCCGATCTATGATGTCACGTTTGAAAACGTGCAGGCCGGGCTGCGCACGGATTACCTGTTCCGTCTGGCCAACCAGACGGGTGGAATCGTGATTGGCACGGGGGACCTGTCCGAACTGGCGCTGGGATGGTGTACTTATGGCGTGGGCGACCAGATGGCGCATTACAACGTCAATTCCGGCCTGCCCAAAACCCTGATCCAGCACCTGATCCGTTGGGTCATGGCGAACGGGCAGGAAGATGCCCGCACCCGCACGGTGCTGGAGGCGATCCTGTCGACCGAAATTTCGCCCGAACTGGTGCCCGCATCGCCCGGACAGGCCGTGCAGAGCACCGAAGCGCTGATCGGCCCTTACGCATTGCAGGATTTCACCCTGTTCCATGTGCTGCGTTATGGTTTCCGTCCCTCCCGTATCGCATTCATGGCCCTGCATGCATGGGGAAATGCGCAGGCGGGCGAGTGGCCCCCCGGTTTTCCGCCGGACAGCAGGCAGGCGTATACACTGGCTGAAATCCGGCACTGGCTGGGTGTTTTCCTGCGCCGCTTCTTCGGGTTCAGCCAGTTCAAGCGTTCGGCCATGCCCAACGGGCCAAAGGTGGTGGCAGGGGGCGCGCTGTCGCCCCGTGGTGACTGGCGCGCGCCGTCGGACGGCAATGCCCGCATCTGGCTGGAGGAACTCGAACACCGCGTGCCATTAAACTGAACCAATCCGCTCCGGATTCTGAATTTCTTAACTGATCAAGACTATATCGGTCCTGAATGAAGCCTGTTCCGCTCCCGTCATGGCAGCGGAACAACGGATCATCTGCGGCAGGGGATGCAGGCACGCCCTTTCCCGCAGGGCGTGAAAAGGACCGGAATTCATGGGTGATGTGACCGTAACCGGCGCAACCGGACTGTTGCTGGGAATCAATCAGGACAGCGGTGCGCTCATACAGGGGCTGCAGCAGGTCGGCGAGCAGCAGGCACTGCGTGCGCTCAGCCAGCTTACGCTTGGCACCAATGCTTTTGGCGCGGATATCGCAACCGTGGCGGGGGGCGCCACGACAACCCAGCAGACCGGACGCGTTACAGGCGTGGAGGACATCGATCAGACCCTGCGCAGCAACGCCGGGACTGCGGGCGTGCAGGATGTCACCAGTGGCGGAACATATGCCATCGACAGCACTGCTTCCCTTGTCGATATCGGCAGCACCACCACGACCCCGCTGGATCAGGATATCGGTCTGCAGGGCAGCAGCACGTCATCGTCCGTCAATGTCATGGACGGCGATCTTGGCACCGTGGAGTACAATGCCGGACCGGGGCAGGTAAATTATGACGCCGCCGGGGGCAATAGCGCCGTGGTCAGTGGCGCGGGGCAGGATACCGTCCATACGATGGGCGGATCGGATACGGTCTATGGCTATGCGGGCACGCCTACGGTTACGGGAAACTGGTCCATGCCGGGGTCATCGACAACGCTGTTCAGCGGCGGGGTATCGACCGTTGAGGTCATTGATGGCGTGGTCGTGCAGAATACCGGTAACGACACCATCAATGCCTATGATGACGGCGGCTTTTTTGAAGACGAATATACGGACCAGACCATCAATACCGTGCAGGGCGGACAGGATGACGTCATCAACGGCCATGGCAGCCTTGTGCTTGATACGGTCAGTGGCAGTTCGATTGTGGCGGATGGCAGCCTGTCCATCACGGGGGGCAGCAGCGATACGATTTCCGCCAGTCAGACGACGCAGATTGATGGTCTCGACAACAGCACCATTCAGGTCAGCGTACCGGGAACCCTGACCTTCATTGATGGCAGCAGCGGCATTTCAGATACCGTGACCGGAAGCAACGCCACCATTTTTGGTGCGGCTGGCCTGGATCTTACCGCTGGCACCACCCGCAGCATGACCTACCACGCCGCCGGCGGGAACGAGACACTGGATGGCGGCCTGTCGGGGGGGACGCTGTACGCAATGGGTGGCACGGGTAATGACACGCTGATCGGCGGCAATGGCCAGAATATCCTTCAGGCCGGATCGGGCAATGATCTGCTCAAGGCAGGGAGCGGGACGACGGAATTCGATTTTATCCACGGTCAGGACGGGGGCCACGACATTATCCAGGATTTTGGAAAGTCGGCTGCCAATATCGTCAAACTGTCAGGTTTTGACGCGACTCCGGCGTCGATACAGTCGATGCTGGATAACGCCACCATTGCGGGCGGCAGCACGACTGTCAGCCTTGGCGACAAGACCCAGATTACCTTTGTCGGTGTAACCGATCTCAAGGTCCAGAATTTCAAAAGCTGACCGGCCGACATATCCCTGCGCCGCAAACGGTGCCGCCCCGTAATGACGGGGTGGTGCCTATTCTCTGGTGCAGGCCCGGTTTAACGCCGGTTAAATGATTCGGTTACGTTATAAAACTTTCGTTATCCGATAGATTCCCTTATATGACTGCGAAATATGGGACGGATGCGGTTCTTGCTGATCTGATCAAGATAAATTTTCATGTGATAACAAAAAATTGCTGGCCTAACCCCTGTCATCAGGTTACAAGCCGCGACCGTCCAGCCCCGGTGGGTGGTTATGTCCAATCAATTCCATGCGGGCGCAAATATTGACGCAATCAATTTTTAGCCAGGAAGGAGCGCGCTGTTCCGATGAGTAAGGCCTTTATTGCCGCTGTTATACAGGATTCAATCGATTGCACCGGCGTTGCGGCCAACCAGGCGGCCTCTGACCTGATTGCAGCGATTGTCAAGGAACTCAAGCGGGAAGGGGGCTTTACCCTACCGTCTTTCGGAACATTTACCGTCAAGAAGACCAAGGCGCGCAAGGCGCTCAACCCCCGCACGGGCGAAGCGGTCAAGGTCAAGGCGGGCAAGACCGTACGCTTCAAGGCCAGCCCGAACCTTAAAAAGGCGGTCTGATACCAGCCCGTCCCGGCCACATGCCATGATGGGGCCGGGACGGATTGCGGGTTGCTGTCAGGTAAACCAGACGGAAAGCGTGCGCACGCCCTGTGCGCCACGGATCAGCACGCCCTGAATATCCGCCGTGGCGGACGGGCCGCTCATCAGCACGCCATAATTGGCGGACCGGAATTCCGGCTGCTTCTGATACGCAGTATGCATGTTGGCCGTAATCGCATCGGCTGACAGCACCACCACGATATGCTGCCCCAGATGGGCAAAGGAATTGATCGGAAGCTGGGCTTCGCTCAGGAAGATCGATCCCATTTCCGCAATGCCGAAGGCTGCGCGCACCACGGTCACGTCTATCGTCGCGGCATCCTGCGGGGTCTTGATCCGCTCGACCGGCAGCGTCCCCCTGGCCTCCGGCACGTTGGAACAGATCACCTTCGCATCCGGGTGGCGGCGCAGGATGGCTTCGTCCAGCGTTTCACCCTCCACCGGTTCCAGTACGTCACCGCCCAGTATCTTCAGGCTGGTGATGAAACGCTCGCGGCTGGCATCTAGGTCGCCCAGTGTCGCAACGGGCGGCAGGGGATGGTTTTCCGGCGTGGGGCGATTGTTCCGCAGGGCCTGCAGGATTTCATCGCGTGCGCTCATTTTGCGGTCTCCGCTGCGTCAGTCTGGCCGGGTGCGCGGTTTTTCTTGTACCAGTCATGGAAGGTCTGCTTGACCGGATGGGGGTTTTCGCGGTGCTTGCCCCACGGGTTCAGCCAGTTATACAGCACGAAGCGCGGCATGCTGGCCAGCGAGACCTCGGTCATCTTGATGGCGGCGCGATACATCTTGGGCTGCCCCATGAGCTTGCCCGCCATGTGCATGATCTCGCGCTTGACGAAGGGCATTTCATGGTGCTGCACCAGCACGCGACGCCATTTGTAAAGCTGTTCGTGGATGTTGATCTTGACCGGGCAGACATTGGTGCAGCTTCCGTTCAGCGTCGAGGCATAGGGAAGCGTGCTGTATTTGCGCTCGTTGAAGGTGGGATCGATGATCGCGCCGATCGGGCCGGAATAGACCGCGCCATAGGACAGCCCGCCAGACCGGCGGTAAACCGGACAGGTATTCATGCACGCGCCACAGCGGATGCATTTGAGCGATGTCCAGAAATCTTCCATGCCAAGGCGGGCGGAACGGCCATTATCCACCAGCACCACATGCATCTCGCCGCCCTTCTGCGGGCCACGGAAATGGGTGGTGTACTGTGTGATGGGCGATCCCAGCGCACTGCGTGACAGCAGGCGGATGAAAATGCCCAGATCGGCCATGCGCGGCACAAGGCGTTCGATGCCGATGGTGGCGATATGCAGGTTGGGCACTGTCGCACTCAGGTCGGCATTGCCTTCATTGGTGCAGACAACGAACGTGCCGGTTTCCGCCACCACGAAATTGCCGCCCGTCATGCCTGCATCGGCGTGCAGGATCACCGGCCGCGCGGCCTGACGCTGCGCTTCGGCCAGCAGGTGCGGGTCACGGATATCGGGATCGGTGTGGTAGTCCTTGGCGAATATCTTCGCCACGTCCGATGTCAGCTTGTGAACGGCCGGGACCACGATATGGCTGGGCAACTGGTCATCAAGCTGCTGGATGCGTTCGCCCAGATCCGTTTCGGTCACGGTAACGCCCTGTTTTGCAAGATAGGGCCGCATGTCACACTCCTCGGTGACCATGGACTTGCTCTTGATCAGGTTGCGCGCGTTATGGGCCTTGAGGATTTCACCCACGATGCGGTTATGTTCCGCCCCGTCGCGCGCCCAGTGGACGTGGATGCCGTTCTTCTTCGCGTTTTCCTCGAACTGTTCAAGATATTCGGGCAGGCGCGAGAGCGTGTGTTCCTTGATGCGCGATGCCTCCTCGCGCAGTTCCTGCCATTCCGGCAGGATGTGCATCTGCGCGTCACGCTTCTGGCGCATGTCCCACAGGCGTTCGTCATGGAACTGGAGATGGGGCGCATCTTCCAGAAAATGCGCGGCGGCCTTTGCGTGATTGACCGGTCTGTTGCTCATTCTGCTGCTCCGTTAAGGATCTGCGCGATATGAATGAAGCGGATGGGAACGCCCGCGCGTTCGGCACAGCCCTGCTGGTGCATCGTGCACGACGAATCGGCGGAGACGATGTATTCCGCCCCGGCCTGATGATGGTCGCGTACCTTGTCCACGCCCATGCGGGCGGACACGGCTTCTTCCGTAACCGAGAAGGTGCCGCCGAAGCCGCAGCATTCATCAGGCCGTTTCGGGGTAACGAAGCGGATGCCCCGGACTTTTTTCAGCAGGTCCATCGGCTTTGAGAACGGCTTTTCCCCCAGTTCGGACATGCTGGCGGTGCGCAGGGCGCGCAGCGTGCCGCAACTGTTATGCAGTCCGACGGTGTGATTGAACTCCGCCCATGGGAAGGCGTCCACCTTCAGCACGTCATGCAGGAATTCCACCAGTTCGAAGGTGTTTTCACGCACATGGCGGACTTCGTCGGTCTGGGGAATCGCATCGAAATTGTCGCGCACATGATGTGTGCAGCTTCCCGAAGGCATGACGATCTTGTCGAAGCGCGCGAAGTTGCGCACGAACAGCGCTTCCGCCGCCGCAGCGTCCGAATTGCAGCCTGAATTGCCCATCGGCTGGCCACAGCAGGTCTGGTCCAGCGGATATTCAACATCCAGCCCCAGTTTCTCCAGCAGTTCCAGCGTGGCGATTCCCGCCTCGGGGTAGAACGCGTCGATATAACATGGAATGAACAGGCCAATCTTCATTACGGGATACTCATCCTCAGCACGATTGGCGCGAAACGTGGCGCATGGCATGTTATTTCGTCAAATATATATTGAAGGCCCTTTCCATATATAATTTATATGGAATATGGATTTAAGGCATTTACGATATTTCGTGGCAGTTGCCGAGAACGGCAGTTTCACCCGTGCGGCGGAACAGCTTGGCATAGAACAGCCGCCATTGAGCCAGCAGATCAAGCAGCTTGAAAATGAACTGGGCGTACTTCTGTTCCAGCGCCTGACGCGCGGGGTCCGGCTGACGGATATCGGGCTTGTCCTTCTGGATCAGGCCCGTGCGCTGCTGGGGATGCAGCGGCAGTTCCTGTCCACCGCGCGCGGACTGGCACGGGGCGAGAAGGGGCATATCCGCGTGGGGCTGGCGGGCGCGGTCTCCCTGCTGCCGCTGATCCCGCTGACCGTGCGCCGCTTTTGCGAAGTGTGGCCCGATGTCACCATCTACCTTGAGGAAAGCAATACCCCGGCCCTGCGCAAGGCGCTGCATGACCGGGCCATTGATATCGCAATCGTCCGCCCGCCAGTGCCTGATGGGGCGGGGCTGCTGGTTTCCCCCCTGCTGGAGGAGGAAACGGTGGTCGCCCTGCCCAAGGGCCATCCGCTTGCCATCCATCCGAATCTGGAACTGGAGATGCTGGCCGATGAACCCTTCATCATCTTCCCGCGTGAACTGGGGCCGGGCTTTCATGATGCGATCCTGTCAGCCTGTCACAATGCAGGTTTTACGCCGCGCATGGGCCAGCAGGCCCCGCAGATCGCATCGACCGTGCCGCTTGTGGCCGCAGGACTGGGGGTATCGGTCGTGCCGCGTTCGCTGCACCAGATCCATTCGGGCGGCGTGACCTATCATTCACTGGGGGCGAAAGCGCCGCGTGCGGAACTGGCCATAGCCATGCGCGCGGGCCAGCATGTGCCGCTTATGACGAACTTCATCGCCACCCTGCGCGCCTGCTGTCAGGACATGAACGACAGCGCCATTTCCATAGCCCCCGCCAGCCCGGACATGGAAGGGGCGTAGCGTCCTCGCTCAGCCCACGCGGCTGTGATGGATCAGGTCGTGGATGAAGGACAGCTTGCGCAGGATTTCGGGTGTCAGCACGAACGGATAGAAATCCGGCAGGCCCATGGAGCGGTTGAGGCTGTTGGCGGCATAGGTAAGGGGCAGCCAGCCTTCCGTAATCTCCGTAAACGACATTTCGGTATACGGGTCCTTGCGTACGGTGGCGCGCAGCGGCGGGGCAGTGGCCCCCGGCGCGTCAATGGACATGCCATAAGCCCAGGCGGTTTCCAGCGTCGAGATGATATGCAGGTAATGCGCCCATGTTTCCGCAAAATCCTCCCATGGGTGGGATGTTGCGTACTGGCTGACATACCGCCCCTGCCAGGTATTGCCGGAAGGGGTTTCGTAGTGTTTTTTCAGCGCCTGTGCGTAATCGGCGCGGTCGTCGCCAAATACGTCCCGGCAGGCGGCAAGGCGTTCGGGGCCGCCGTCGCGTACCAGCACATTCCAGTAATAATGTCCCACCTCGTGACGGAAATGGCCCAGAAGGGTGCGGTAATATTCCCCCATTTCCAGCCGCATCCGTTCACGCTGGGCATCGTCAGCCTCATTCAGCGCGATTGTGATAACGCCATTCATGTGCCCGGTCATGGCGGGCGAGCCATCGGGCAGGCTGTCCAGAAAATCGAAGGCAAGGCCGCCTTCGGGGTCCTCGCGCCGGTTGCGCAGCGGCAGGCCAAGGCGCAGCAGGGTATAGAACAGCCGGTGCTTGGCCACTTCCAGCTTCTGCCACCGGGCGGTATTGCCCACCACCGACAGGTTGGGAATGGTGCGGTTGAAACTGCACGCGACGCAGAATGGCTTTCCCGGTTCGGCCAGCCAGTTGCATACCCCGTAATCATTGTTGGCACACAGGGCGCGGGGCGTATCGGGGGCGACGATGGGGCGCCATAGCCCGTCGCCCGTGGCTTCCAGCGCACTGAGGGTGGTCCGTTCAGGCAGGTAGCCCAGTGTCAGGCCACAGCGTTCACATGCAGTATTTTCAAAAAACAGGACCTGCTGGCATGACTGACAGAAAAAAAGCTTCATGAGGGGCGCGTCAGTCTTCGCGGGCTGGCATGGATTTCGCTCATGGCGGGCAGGGGCATGGTTTCCATCACGGCTTCGAATGTGGCGACGCACTGGTCCAGCAGCCCGCTTACGGGGGCGGCGTCCTGCGGGGTGACGGCGACGGCCAGCGGGACATGCCCCTGTGCGGCCAGCAGGCCCGATGTCGTATCCAGACCGATCCATCCCGCACCCGGTATGTAAACCTGCGTCCATGCGTGAAGTTCGCAGCCCAGACGCTCCGGGGCGTCGCGTTCGGGCTGGAACAGGTAGCCTGATACGAAGCGCGCGGCAAAACCCAGGCGGCGCAGCACGGCAATCAGCAGCCAGGCGCTGTCGCGGCATGAACCGGCGGCGTTACGCAGGGTTTCCTCCGGCGACCAGACACCGGCTTCAAGCCGGATACAGTAGGTGATGCGCGCCGCGATCGCCCGTGTCAGGCCGGTCAGCAGGTCCAGCGTGGGACAGGGCAGGGTCGCGCGCCATTCCCGTGTCAGGGCATCCAGCAGGGGTGTGGGCGTGGCCTCCGTCGCTTTGTGCGGTGCCAGCAGGTACGCGCCCAGCGCGGGATCAGCATTCATGCCGTTGGCCGACCACAGCCGGGCATGCGGCGCGATGGTGAAGGTAAACGGGTCGGTGGGTGTCTGGTCCGTGGTCAGGCGGACGGTTACGTCAAAATGCGTGACCCGTTCGCCAAAAACGACGCGGGCGATGCGGTTGCCGCAGGCGTCATTGCTCCATGTGCGCGTGTGGGCCGCAGGGGCGATGTCCAGCGCGTGCGACAGCACGTTGCGGGTGCCGGGCAGCGGGTGCAGGCGGATCGTTTGCGGACCAAGGTGGACAGGCCGGTCGTATCGGTATCGCGTGTGGTGGACCAGCATGGCATGCGCGTTCATGTACTCACTCTCAGCCCCGGAAAACTCTCCCGCATGCCGGCCATCGTGATCCGGCGATGGTAACGGTCTGGACGCGGTTATGGATGCCCCGCCCACGCTATCAGGATTGGCGTTTGCAGCAATATCGTATTTTTCAGGCATTTGGGCGCGAATGGAAGAAGAATGCAGATTCGTTCTTGGCAAGAGACGATTTTCTTGCTCCGCTAGGTTGGGATCGAAACTGAAACGACAGGTGGGTGGACATGATTCCTTCGCGCCTGATCCACCTCCATCCCAGCGGAGGTAGGGCATGCATGATATGAAAATGGCGGCGCAGGCAGCGGGTCTGTTCGCGACATACGACATTCCGGATTTTTTTTGTGAACTGCTCAACCGTGGGGATACGCCCCCTCCCGGCCTGCAGATGGTGCGCGACAGGCTGGCCCGCTTTGACCTGACGGAACTCCGCCGTCGCGCGGCCGCGGTAGAGGCGCAGTTCTACCGTCTGGGCATCACCTTTACCGTCTATTCCGACCGCGAGGCCATCGACCGCGTCCTGCCGTTCGATGTCATTCCCCGCGTGCTGACGGCGGCGGAATGGGATCATGTCGAACGCGGCGTGCAGCAGCGCGTCCGGGCGATCAACCTGTTCCTGCATGACATCTATCACGACCGGCATATCCTGCGCGATGGCGTGGTTCCCGCCGATCTGGTGCTGGGCAATCCCAATTACTGTCAGGCCATGGTCGGGCTGGATGTGCCCGGCGGGGTTTACGTGCATATCAATGGCACCGATCTCGTGCGGGACCGTGATGGCCGTTTTCTGGTGCTTGAAGATAACGCCCGCACGCCATCGGGCGTATCGTACGTGCTGGAAGACCGGCAGATGATGCTGCGTCTCATGCCCGATCTGGCAACCGGGCTCAATATCCGCCCGGTCGATGAATATGGCCCCCGGCTGCATCGCGCACTGGTGGAAGTCGCCCCCGCCGGTGTCACGGAACCGCAGGTCGTCCTGCTTTCCCCCGGCATCTATAACGCCGCGTATTTCGAACACGTATTCCTTGCCCGCGAAATGGGTATTCCGCTGGTCGAAGGCCGCGACCTGATGGTGGAGGACGGATACGTATACATGCGCACCGTCGCCGGGCCGCGCCCGGTCCATTCCATCTATCGCAGGCTCAACGATGATTTTCTGGACCCGCTGGTCTTCAACCCCGACAGCCTTCTGGGCGTGCCCGGTCTGGTTGACGCCTACCGGCGCGGGAACGTGACGCTGGCCAACGCGATTGGCACCGGCGTTGCCGATGACAAGGCGGTATATGCCTACATGCCGCGCATCATCCGCTACTATCTGGATGAGGAACCGATCCTGACCAATGTGGAAACCCATATCTGCGCCGAACGCGCGGGGCTGGAATACACGCTGGCCAATCTGGAACAGCTTGTGGTCAAGCCGGTGGGGGAATCAGGCGGTTACGGCCTGCTGATCGGCCCGCATGCGTCACAGGCCGAACTGGCCGAGTTCCGTGACCGGCTGCGTGCCAATCCGGCCAATTACATAAGCCAGCCGGTTATCAGCCTGTCGGTATCCCCCACCCTGTGCCCCGCAGGCGTGGAAGCGCGGCATGTCGATCTGCGGCCATTCGCCGTGACGGGGGAAAGCACATGGGTCCTGCCCGGTGGCCTGTCCCGCGTGGCGCTGCGCAAGGGATCGCTGGTGGTCAATTCCTCGCAGGGTGGTGGATCAAAGGATACGTGGGTGCTGGCATCATGACACAGGTTTCTGCCTTTACCGCCCCGGCCCTGCCGGGGCTGCGCAACCTGCTTTCGCGTTACGGCGAAAACATGATGTGGCTGGCGCGCTATATGGAGCGCATCGAGAACATGGCCCGCCTGATCGATGTGACGGGTTCGTCCGTGCAGGGCAGCAACAGGGACGCGGGATGGGACAGTGTCATCCGCATCAACGCGGATGAGGCGTTTTTCTTCCATCACCACAAGGCCGCGACCGAGCAGGCCGTGGTCGCCTTTTATATTACCGAGAGCGAGAACCCCGATTCAATCAAGTCCATGGCCCGCTGCGCGCGTGAAAACGCCCGTGTGCTGCGGCCCCTGATCTCGACCGAGATGTGGATGCACCTGAATGTCTTTACCCGTTGGGTCGTCGATCTGGGGCCGGAGGATGTGGGAGCCAGTTACCTGTCCGCCCTGTGCACGCGGCTGAAACAGGACTGCCAGACGCATTTCGGCATTACGGAGGGGACGCTGTACCGCGATCAGGCGTGGCAGTTCTACAGTCTTGGCAAGAACCTTGAACGTGCGGACCAGATTACGCGGCTGATCGACATCAAATACCATACCCTGCTGCCCAGTGGGGCCGGGGTGGGGTCGGATATCGATATGAGCCAGTGGACATCCGTGCTGCGGTCGGCTGCCGCCTACCACGCATTCCGCCGCGTGCTGCCCGATGGCATGACACCGGCCAATATCGTGGGCTTTCTGCTCAAGAACGATGGCTTCCCGCGTTCTCTGTCCACCAGCCTGCGCAATGTATACAGCGCGCTGGGCATACTGGCGGGCGAATACCGGCTGCGCCAGTGTGGCCCGATCCTTGAACGGGTGGAAGAACTGCGGGTGACGCTGGTGGAGCAGACGGTGGAAGACATCATCCTGCGTGGGCTGCATGAATACATGGACTGGATACAGCGCGAGCTGCGGCAGTTGCAGAACGAGATCGCGCAGGCCTTCTGGCCCCCGGTCGTATCGGTGGCCCCCATGGGCGGCATGGAGCAGATGCAGGACTGAAAACGTGGCCCATCGTCATGCCGATGTATGGCGATGGGCATGCGGTTCCGCACCCGGATGGGCGGGTGCAGGGAACAGATAGCGATTTCAGGAAAAATGGCTGGCTGGGGCGGGAGGGTTCGAACCTCCGCATGGCGGAATCAAAATCCGCTGCCTTACCACTTGGCTACGCCCCAACATGCAGCAAACCGCGCGATTCGCGTGATTGGTGTTCTTCTAATGTCTAAAGGGCTGTCCCGTAAAGGGGGGACAGCCCGGTTCGCGCCTTCAGGCGGAAGGTTCAAGCGGCAGATCGACCATCGGGTCGGTTTCCATATCGTAATCAGCCGGTGAAGCGGGGCCCTGCGTCGCGGCGGGGGCAAGACCGGTAAAGCGGGCGGCGCGGTCAAGGGCCTGATCCAGCGCGGCCATGGTGATGCCCATGTCCTGACTGTCATCACGGTCCCATGTCCGCAGGGTCAGGGTCCACACCCCCACCAGCGCCTGCAGGCGGACAGCGCCAGCCAGCCCCCCGGTTTCCATCCCGGCGGCATCGGCCATCCATTTCATGCTTTCCAGCGTGGCGCCGCCCAGTACCACCGCCAGCAGCGGGTCGGTCGGCAGGGCGCGCAGGACGCTGCGCACGCCTTCACGATACTGCTGGAACACGTCCAGACGCCGCATGAGCATGTCAAACAGCTTTTCGCGCACGCTGCCTTCGGATTCGTCCTCGATCAGGGCCGCCTCATCGGCCTGCCGCCCCAGCGTGAGCAGGATCGTGGTCTTGCACGGAAAACGCTTGCGCGCGGTCTCAAGGCTGAGTCCGGCATCCCGTGCGGCATCAACGACCGTCGTGCGCCGCCATCCGTGCAGACCGGCACGTTCCAACGCGGAGCGGAGAAGGGTGGCGTCAAACTGGTCGTTATCCATAGAGGGCTTGATCTTCCGGGTTAGGGGTATCGGGGGGAGCCATGCGCTGCCACATGGTCATGCAACGGGCTGGGCGCCTGACAGTTCACGCGAACGTCGTGCCGCGGCCTGCAGGGCGCGTGACATGGTGGCGGGCCAGGCATCAGCGGCCATCAGGACTTCAAGCGCCTGCTGCGTGGTGCCGCCGGGGCTGGTCACGTTATGGCGCAGGATGGCGGAATCGGTTCCGCTCCGGATCATCAGCGCGCCCGCGCCCGCCACGGTCTGGCGCGCGATCTGGCGGGCCAGGGCGGGGGACAGCCCTTCCGCCACGCCAACCTGTTCCATGAGTTCGGCCAGAAGATAGACATAGGCCGGACCACTGCCCGATATCGCGGTCACGATGTCCATCTGGTCTTCACGGTCCGCCCACGCCACGTCGCCTATGGCGCGCAGCAGGCGCGTGCACAGGTCGCGCTGGGCCTGTGTCGCGGCGGGCGGGGCGTAACACACGGTCATGCCCTGTCCGATGCTGCTGGGCGTATTGGGCATGGCCCGGATTACCACGGGCATCGGGCTGCCTGCGGGCAGGTGATCCGTCAGCATGTCGGTCAGGCCGCCCACCGTACGGCCCGCAAGAACGGACAGGACCGGCGCACGCAGCGCGAAGGGGGCGATCGCCGCCATCACGGCATCGACCTTCTGCGGTTTGGTGGCCAGCACGATCATGCCGGGGTGGAAATCGTCGGGCACGTCATCGGCGCTGCGCACGAGGTGGTGCGGCGCGGGAACTGAGTCGCGATGCCGGTCGATGATGAAGGAAGGGGCAAGCCCTTCCTTCAGCCATCCATCAAACATGGCGCCACCCATCTGGCCGCAGCCGACAAGGAGGAGGGGGGGAAGCTGCTGCGTCATCATGCCATCCCGGCACAGTCGAGCATTGCAGCTTCGAGTGCCTCTGCTGGGTTTTTGCCGCCCCACAGCACGAACTGGAACGCAGGATAGAAACGTTCGCATTCGGTCAGGGCGATATCAATCATGTCCTCAAGGCTTTCCATGGATGCGCCACGCGATCCGCGCAGCAGCACCGCATGGCGGAATACCGGCGTGCCATGTTCCATATCCATGCCGAAATGGCCGATCCACAGCCGCTCGTTCGCCAGCGCCACCAGTTCGAACAGGTTGCGCCGCTGGCCCGCGGGCACCTTGAGGTCGAACGTGCAGGTGAAATGCATGGCGTTCACTTCTTCCGACCAGCAGAAGAACAGGCCGTAATCGCACCATTTGCCCGGTGCTTCGGCCGCCATTTCCGAATCGCTGCGGCGTTCGAAGTTCCAGTCGTATCCGCCAACGATCTGTTCCATCAGATCAAGGGGATTCGTATTGCGTGAGATTGCTGTCTGAGTCAGAGCAGGCATGTGGCACTCCCCGAAGCCGTCGTGGAGGAAATCCGGGCATGACGCCGGATTCCGTGTCTCTGCAACCCGATCCGCGTCCTGTTACGGGGAATCAGGGCGCGGGCCGTCCGGTTACACTATGGCCCGCGCGCACCGGCTGCAAGCGTTGTCCTCAAAGCCCGGAACGGGGCGGGGACGATGGCGCGGTCAGGCTGGCTTCAAGATCGGACACGCGCTCTTCCAGCCGGGCGATCTGGCTTTCCATCGTGGCCTGCGCCTGACGGGCGCGGCTGGCGACCTCGCGCACGACTTCGAATTCGTCGCGGCGGACAAGGTTCAGGCTGCCAAGTGTTTCATCCACGCGGGCACGGACGATGGCTCCGATTTCCTCACGCACACCGGCCAGCGCCGAGAACGCGCCACCGGCCACGCCTGCGAGGTCATCAAGAATGCGGGGCCTGTCGGACATAGGGGATACTCCATGACGTTCCGCGCCGTGTCTGTGCCAGACCGCGCGAAGGGGGAAAGGGCACTACTATAGACACATTGCCGCCTCAGGGCTATCCGCACGATTGTAGCGACCGTACATACGCTGCAACATCAACTTCCATGCGACAGGCGGGGTGCGGACAGTGATCGTGATTACGGGGGGAGCCGGGTTCATCGGGTCGTGCATGCAGCAGGCCCTGCATGCGCGCGGCATCGAAACGGTGGTGGTGGACTGGCTGGGCAATGCGGGCAAGTGGCGCAACCTGCGCCATCATGCCCCCGCGCGTATTGTCGCGCCTGAGGCGCTGGACGCATGGCTTGCGACCCGGCCGGACATTTCCGCCGTCATCCACATGGGCGCGATCAGCGAGACCATGGCCACCGATGGCGATCTGGTATGGCGCACCAATGTGGACCTGTCATGCCGCCTGCTGGAATGGTGCGCGCGCGAAGGGGTGCGCTTCATCTACGCCTCCTCCGCCGCGACCTATGGCGCGGCGGATACCGAAGACCGGTTCAGTGATGATCCGGCGCAGATGGATACGCTCCGGCCGCTGAACCTGTATGGCTGGTCCAAACATGCGTTTGACCAGATTGTACTGCGGCGTCTGGGGCAGGGGGATCTGTCGGGCCTGTCATGGGCGGGACTGAAGTTCTTCAACGTCTATGGTCCCAACGAGTACCACAAGGGGGCGATGATCTCCGTGGTGAAGGTCAAGTATGACGAAGCCCGTGCCGGTCAGCCGCTGCGGCTGTTCCGTTCCGACGTGCCGGGCCTTGCCGACGGGGCGCAGGCGCGTGACTTCATCTGGATTGGCGATGTGGTCGATGTCATGCTGTGGCTGCTGGACCATGCGGGCGTGTGTGGCCTGTTCAACTGTGGCACGGGGGTTGCGCGCACCTATACCGATCTGGCCCATGCGGTGTGTGATGCGGCAAACGTGCCGCGCCGCATCGAATTCATCGACATGCCCGCAGCCCTGCGCGGGCAGTACCAGTCCTTTACCTGCGCTGACATGCGCAGGCTGCGCGCGGCAGGCTACACCCGTCCCTTTACCGCGCTGGAAGACGGGGTGCGGCGTTACGTGCAGGACCATCTTGCCGCAGCCGACCCGTACATCTAGCCATTGCGTCCTGACCGTGACCCCGCGACAACCGTGATAATGAAAGTGGGCCGATGCTGCCTGTCCTGATCTTTCCGCAGTTCGATCCGGTGATGGTCCATTTCGGGCCGCTCGCCATCCGCTGGTACGCCATGGCCTATATCGTGGCGCTGATCGCGGGCTGGCGGATCGCCCGCAGGCTGGCAGCCCTGCCGCCGCGTGCCGCCACCGCGCTGCAGGTGGATGATTTCCTGACATGGGCGACCCTTGGCGTGGTGTTGGGCGGGCGGCTGGGCTATATCCTGTTTTACCAGCCCGGCTATTACCTTACGCATCCGCTGGCCGTGCTGCAGGTCTGGCACGGCGGCATGTCGTTCCATGGCGGCGCGGCCGGGGTGATTATCGCGCTGATCATGTTTACGCGGCTTAATGGACTGAGCTTCCTTGCCTTTTCTGACCGGATCACGACCGTCGTGCCCATTGGTCTGGGGCTGGGGCGTATCGCCAATTTCATCAACGGGGAATTGTGGGGGCGTCCGGCATCGCCATCGCTGCCATGGGCCATGATCTTTCCCGATGCGGGACCGGAACCGCGCCATCCGTCGGAACTGTACGAAGCCTTTGCGGAGGGGCTGCTGCTGTTTACCCTGCTGTGGTTTGTCTCCCGCAGCCTGCGGGTGCGCCAGCATCCGGGTTTCGTGGCGGGGCTGTTCCTGTTCGGTTATGCGGTAGCGCGCACGGTATGCGAATGTTTCCGTGAGCCGGATGCGTTCATCGGCTTTCTGCCCTTTGGCGTGACAATGGGGCAGGTGCTGTGCGTTCCCATGGCCATTGGCGGCGCAGGTCTCATGATCCATGCCTGCATGAGTCCGGCGCGTATATCGGTCATGGCGGAACCGGAAAACGCGGACGGGGATAGCGGAGCGGCCGGGTGAGCGGGCCGGGCGAACGTCTGGACCAGTTCATGGGCCGGGCGAATGCCGCCTATTACGCGGGGCGCGACCCGTTTGCAGATTTCATCACGGCCCCGGAAATATCGCAGATATTCGGGGAACTGCTGGGGGCATGGACGGCGGTGGTCTGGCAGCTTCTGGGCAGCCCCGATCCCTTTGTGCTGGTGGAGGCCGGTCCCGGTCGTGGTACGCTCATGGCGGACGCGCTGCGCCTGCTGCGCCGTGTCGCCCCCGCCTGCCACGCAGCCGCGCGCATACACCTGATCGAAACATCGCCCCGCCTGCGCGCCCGGCAGCAGCGTGCCCTGCATGGGGCGACGGCTGTTCCGCCATGCTGGCATGACACGATTGCCAGTCTGCCCGATGGCCCGATGATCCTGCTGGCCAACGAGTTCCTGGACGCCCTGCCCATTCGCCAGTTCGTAAAACGGGCGGAGGGCTGGAATGAACGTTTCGTGCATGATGGCCGGTTTCATGAATATCCGGCCTGTCTTCCGCCCGCGCATCCGGCAGTCAGCCGGGTGGCGGGCGCTGGCGACGTGCTGGAAATATGCCAGCCTGCAGTTGCGTTCATGCAGGCCGTGGTGGCGCGGTTGCAGCACCAGCGGGGTGCCGCGCTGCTGATCGATTACGGGTATGATGCCCCCCTGTGCGGTGACAGCCTTCAGGCCCTGCGCGATGGGCGACCGGCTGACCCGCTGCGCGATCCCGGCACGGCGGACCTGACGGCGCATGTTGATTTCCGCACCCTTGCACAGGTCGCCAGCGCCGTGGACGTGTGGGGCAGCGTGACGCAGGGGTATTTCCTGTCCGCGCTGGGGCTGGAGGCACGGGCCGAACAGCTTGCGCGTGCGGCCCCCGCACAGGCTGATGAGATCAGGACCGCCGCCGCCCGTCTGGCCGCACCGGGCCATATGGGACGGCTGTTCCGCGTGCTGGGCCTGTCGGTCGGTCTGGGGGGCGACATGCCGGGATTCGCGGGGCGGCGCGATGGCAACGCAACCGGGAATGAAAGGATATGACCATGATCCACCGCGCGATTACGGACGGGGAGGTGGTGCGTGCCCCCACTCTTGCGGGGGGCAGGCATGGGTTCTTTACCCGTCAGGGCGGCGTGTCCACGGGGCCGTATGCGACACTGAACTGTTCGACCCGTTCGGCTGATGACCCGGCGGCCCTGCGCGAAAACCGCTGTCGTGTGGCGGATTATGTGGGTGTGCGGCCTGACTGCCTGCTGGGGCTGACGCAGGTGCATGGCGACCGGACCATTACGGTGGAAACCCCGTGGCCCGTCGGGCAGGGACCGGAAGCCGACGCCATGGTTACGAACCGTCCCGGTCTGGCGCTGGGTGTGATTACGGCGGACTGCGCGCCGGTCCTGTTCAGCAATGCACGGGGCACGGTGGTCGGCGCGGCCCATGCGGGCTGGCGCGGCGCGTGTGGCGGGGTACTGGAATCGGTGGTGGCGGCGATGACGGCGCTGGGCTGCCCCGCATCGGATATCCGCGCCGTGGTCGGCCCGTGCATTGCGCCGGAAAGTTACGAGGTCGGGCCGGATATGCGTGATGCGGTCATGGCGCAGGACGGCACGGCAGCGCCCTTCTTTACGTCCGCCGCACGTGCCGGGCATTTCATGTTCGACCTGCCGGGCTACTGCGTCATGCGTCTTGAGCGGTGCGGCGTAGGACAGGCGGCTGCGCTGGGACTCGATACCCTGCGGGATGAGGCGCGCTTTTTCAGCCATCGCCGCCGCACGCTGGCTGGTGGTGGCCCGATCGGGCACCAGATTTCCGTTATCGCCTGTCAGGCGATATAGGGGGATCATGATATCAGTAGCTTCCGCCCGGCGCCTGGTCATGATGTCAGCCGTCGGCATGCTTTCCGTGCTGGGCGGTTGTGTCCAGATGCCGCATCCCTTCCGGCATGATGGTACGGGCGCCACGGCGCAGGCGCCCACGGCCCGGCTGGCCGTACCGTTATCCACCGCGTCGGGCACGGATATGGCAGGCGCGCAGCAGTGGCAGCATGCCATGGTCGACGCCATGCTGGCGCAGTCGGTGCCCGCCATGGGGCAGGCCGTTCATACAGGGGACTGGTGGCTGAAAATGACAGCCACGTTCCATGATAATGCGGTGACACCCGTTTATGCCGTCATCACCCCGAAGGGGGAGGAGCGTGGCCACCTGAACGGTGCCCCCGTTCCCGCAGTCAGGTGGCAGGCGAAGGACGGGCAGGCCGTAACCCATGCGGCGCAGGAAGCGGCCCCCGGCGTGGCCGATCTGCTGACCGGCATTCGTGCGGCCCAGATGCAGAAAGATCCCAACAGCCTGAAAAACCGTCCCGCGCATGTTTATTTCGCCGGGGTGCATGATGCGCCGGGTGATGGCGATCGTGCCCTGGCGCGTGCCTTCATCGCGGCCTTTCCCGACGCGCAGGAAGATATCCGGCATAGCGCCAGCGGGGCGGACTACACCGTGCGCTGCATGGTGGTGCTGAACAATGCGGTCATGAGTACATCCACCACGCCCCAGCAGCACATCACCCTGACATGGCAGGTGCTGGACGCGCAGGGCAAGGAAGCGGGGTCCGCCACCCAGATCCACGACATCGCGGCCCATTCACTGGACCGGCAGTGGGGCGATGTCGCCATCGCGGCGGCGGATGAGGCCGCAGGCGCGGTGCGGCAGATCATCACCCGCTATTCCGGCCGTGCCAATGCACCCCTGCCCGCCGATGGCGCGCTGTCCGCGCATGCTTCCACCACCACTTCCCAGCCTGTAGCCGGTCCGGCGGCAGGCACGACGAAGGTGCGTGGCGTAGCGGCAAAAGCAGTGCCCGCGGTTGCAGCGGGCGCAATGCCAGTGGTTTCTCCCACTCCGGTTGCCGCTCAGCCCGCCCCACCTGTCGCGCCGCCATCCAGCACGGCCATGACACCGGAAGCAGGGAAGAATGGGACACATCCGGTGGTCGAACGGCCCGTATCGCCCGTAGTCAGCAGCCCGGCTGCGCCATTACCGGTTGCAGCCCCGCCCGTTCCGGTTCAGCCCACGCCCACGCCCACGTCTGTCGCCAGTCAGCCAGCCCCCATGCCAGCCGCACCGCCTGTTGCAACATCGTCTGCCGTTCCCGCGTCGCCAGCGCCGGTTGCGCAACCCGCACGGCCTGCGCCCTTTCCCGGCGTTACGCTGCCACCGGCGCGCACGGGTGTGACGGATCGGCAACGAGGGGCAGGCGTGCAGGCTTCGCCCGTCTTAGGCAGGTGACAGGGTATGTGGCGGTTGTTAGAACGCCGCACATGAATAACAGGGACGGCGGATGACAGCCGTCCCGCCGCCAGTACCGCCGCCCGGGAGCGTCACACGATGAAGATTGTCGCCTGTAACAGCAACCTGCCTCTTGCAGAGAAAGTCGCGGCGGAACTGGGGATGCCGCTCTGTAACGCAACGGTCCGGCGTTTTGCCGATATGGAAATCTTCGTCGAAATCCATGAAAACGTGCGCGGCGAGGACGTTTTTGTCATCCAGAGCACCTGCTCCCCCACCAATGACAACCTGATGGAACTGCTGATCATGCTCGACGCGCTGCGTCGTGGCTCGGCACGCCGCATCACGGCGGTCATGCCATATTTCGGTTACGCGCGGCAGGATCGTAAATCCGGTCCCCGCACCCCCATCAGCGCCAAGCTGGTCGCCAACATCCTGGTCGAAGCCGGCGCCAACCGCGTGCTGACGATGGACCTGCATGCCATGCAGATTCAGGGCTTCTTCGATATCCCGGTCGACAATCTCTATGCCGCCCCCCTGTTCACGCGCGATATTCGCGGCCGCATGAAGATCGACGGTGAACCGCCGCTTCCCTATGACGCACCGCCGATGGATATTCCCGGTGGGCCGCATAACCTCATGATCGTCTCGCCCGATGTGGGTGGCGTGGTCCGTGCCCGGCAGCTTGCGCAGCGCCTGAACGTCGATCTGGCGATCATTGACAAGCGGCGCGAACGCGCTGGCGTGTCGGAAGTCATGAACGTGATCGGTGACGTGCGTGGCCGGTACTGCGTGCTGGTTGACGATATCGTGGATAGTGGCGGTTCGCTGTGCAATGCGGCGGAAGCACTGATGAAGCACGGCGCAGCGGCGGTGGAAGCCTATGTGACCCATGGCGTGCTGACCGGCAGCGCGGTCAGCCGCATCGGCCAGTCGCCGCTGGGCATGCTGACGCTGACGGACAGCATCGTGGCGACGGAAGCCGTGCGGGAATCGTCGAATATCCGCCAGATCAGCACGGCGGAACTGATTTCGCGCGCCATGCAGGCAATATCGGATGAAAGCTCGGTCTCCTCGCTGTTTGACTAGCTCCGGGGATTGACCCTGCCGCCAGCACGGCGCTACCCCGCAAGGGTGCAGCAAGAAGGAACGCCCCATGACTGACCTGATAACCCGGCCATACTGGTATCTGCGCCACGGGGAAACGGACTGGAACGCACAGGGCCGGTCACAGGGGCGTACGGATATTCCGCTCAATGCAACCGGTATCGCGCAGGCGGAGGCGGCGGGCCTGCTGCTGGCGCGTCACTGGAACGACCATGCGCCGATCGTGCGGATCGTGGCGTCGCCACTGGTGCGCGCCCGGCGCACGGCGGAAATCGTGGCTGATCAGCTTGCCGCCAACGGCGCGCCCCGCCTTGAGATCACCCTGGACGACGGACTGCAGGAAGTCTGCTTCGGGGATGAAGAAGGCAAGGCGATGGGGTCATGGTACGATAGCTGGATCGCCGGCGACTACACGCCCCCCAACGGGGAAAGCTTCAGCGCGCTGCGCACGCGCGCCATCGCCGCCATGAACCGCGCGCTTGAGCCCGATGGCGTGCCGCTGGTCGTATGTCATGGCGCGATGTTCCGCGCCCTGCGTTCGGCCATGCATCTCAAGCCCAATGTGCGCCTGCCCAACGCCACCCCCATATGGGCCGAACCGCATGCGGCGACGGGGTGGAGCCTGACGGCGCTGACCTGAAAACCATGGGCTGCGGGCCTGTGGTGATTGCATCGGGCGCGGTTTTCCGTTAAAGGCCGCGCACGCGCTGGCACCCCTGGAGGCCTGCGCGCTTGTGTTTCAGGAGCAGAACAAGTGACCAAATTCACGAAAATCGAAGTCTCTTCGCGCGCGAAGGCTGGTAAGGGGGCAGCGCGTGCGACGAGGCGTGCCGGCCATGTGCCCGGCGTTATCTATGGCGGCGGCCAGGAACCCACCCTGATCGCGCTTGACCCCCGTATCGTGCAGCGTGAACTGCACAAGTCCGGCTGGCGTTCGCGCATCTATGACATCTCCGTTGAAGGTGGCGCATCCGTGCACGCCCTGCTGCGCGAGATCCAGCTTCACCCCGTGTCCGACATGCCGATCCATGTTGACTACCAGCGCCTTGCCGCCGGTCACAAGGTGCATGTGGAAGTCGAAGTCCGCTTCACGGGTGAAGAAGTGGCCCCCGGCATCAAGCGCGGTGGCGTGCTGAACATCGTCCGTCATACCGTTGACGTGGTGGTTGATCCGGCCAACATCCCGGAATACTTCACCGCTGACCTGTCCCAGCTCGACTTCCACGACAACGTGCGCTGGGAAGACCTGAAGGGCACGGAAAACGTGGCCCCCGTGCTGCAGGACAACAACTTCGTCATCGCCAACGTTGCGCCGCCGAGCGTTGATGATGACGCGGCTGAAGAAACGGCAGAAGCCGAAGCCTGATCCCCGCGCCACGAACACGACAGGAGAAATACGATGCTGCTCTGGACCGGTCTTGGTAATCCCGAGACGGGGATGAGCCGGAATCGTCACAATGTCGGGTTCATGGCGGTGGACCGGATTGCCGACCGCCACGGGTTTTCCCCGTGGCGGAAGCGCTTCCGGGGCGAGGTGGCCGAAGGCATGGTGGGCCGGCACAAGGTGCTGCTGCTCAAGCCCATGACCTACATGAACCTCTCGGGGGAGAGCGTTCAGCAGGCTGCCGCCTTCTATAAACTACCCGCCGAATCCATCACGGCATTTCATGATGAACTTGACCTTGAACCCGGTCGCATCCGCGTAAAGCGTGGCGGCGGGGCGGCAGGGCATAACGGCCTGCGGTCGATGGACCGTATGCTGGGTACGAAAGAATACTGGCGCGTGCGGCTTGGCATCGGACATCCCGGCAGCCGTGAACGCGTGACGGGCCATGTGCTGGGTGATTTTTCCCGCACGGACCGCGAGTGGCTGGACCCGATGCTGGACACGCTGGCTGATGAAGCCGCGCTGCTGGCGGACGGGAAGCCGGAACTGTTCATGACAAGAATGGCCGCGCAGGCCGGGGAGTAAGGGCGTATGGGCTTTAACTGTGGCATCGTGGGCCTGCCGAATGTGGGTAAATCGACGCTGTTCAACGCCCTGACCGAGACCGCGTCGGCGCAGGCCGCGAACTACCCGTTCTGCACCATCGAACCCAATGTGGGGCGTGTGGCCGTGCCGGATGCGCGTCTGGCCAATCTGGCGCGCATTGGCAAATCACAGAAGATCCTGCCCACCAGCCTTGAATTCGTGGATATCGCAGGTCTTGTGCGCGGCGCTTCGCGTGGGGAAGGGCTGGGCAACCAGTTCCTTGCCAATATCCGTGAAGTGGATGCGATCATCCATGTCCTGCGCTGTTTCGAGGATGATGACATCACCCACGTGGAAGGGGGCGTCGATCCCATCCGCGATGCGGAAATCATCGAGACGGAACTTATGCTGGCCGATCTCGATTCGCTGGAAAAGCGGATTGTGGCGCTCCAGAAAAAGGCGCGCGGCAATGACCGCGAGGCCGCCGCACAGGTCGAACTGATGGAGCCGCTGATCGCCGCCCTGCGTGAAGGCGAGCCCGCGCGCAAGGCGATCCCGGCTGGGCAGGAGGAAGCGGTGCGCCGCCTCCAGCTCATGACATCCAAGCCCGTGCTGTATGTCTGCAACGTGGATGAAGGTTCGGCTGCGACAGGCAACGCGTTTTCCGAACGGGTGCGCGCCCGCGCCGAGGCCGAAGGGGCTGCCATGGTCGTGGTTTCCGCCGCGATCGAGGCGGAAGTCAGTCAGCTTGGTGCGGAAGACCGTGTCGAATTCCTCGACGGGCTGGGCCTGAAGGATAGCGGACTGGACCGTGTCATCGCTGCCGGCTACCGCCTGCTGGGCCTGAGCACCTACTTTACCGTAGGCCCCAAGGAAACGCGGGCATGGACCATTACCGCAGGCACGAAAGCCCCGCAGGCGGCTGCGGTCATTCACAATGATTTCGAGCGTGGCTTCATCGCCTGTGAAACCATTGCCTATGACGATTATATTGCCTGCAATGGTGAAGCCGGTGCCCGTGAAGCCGGGAAGCTGCGCATCGAAGGGCGGGATTACGTGGTGCAGGATGGTGATGTCCTGCTGTTCCGCTTTAACGTCTGACCGGGGCCATATTGCCCGGTTGGTGATGGATTAAGGAGTAACGGATTATGGATCAGGCTGTTGCAACCCCCGCGCGGGCAGATGCACCGCAGCCGGACGTGATCCATGCCATGGCCATCGCCGCCCGGCAGGCCGGTCGCGTGCTGGCGCGTAGCACGACGGAAACCCGCAACCGGGCGCTTGTGGCGGCGGCAGGTGCGTTGCGCGCCCGTCAGACTGACCTGCTGGCAGCCAATGCGCATGATCTTGCGGCCTTTACAGGAGCCCCCGCCTTTCGCGACCGTCTGACCCTGACGCCCGAGCGGATCGAAGCCATGGCGCAGGGACTGGAGCAGGTGGCAACCCTGCCGGACCCTGTCGGTCATGTCATGGCGGAATGGGATCGCCCCAACGGGCTGCGTATCCGTCGCGTGGCGACGCCGGTGGGCGTGATCGGCATGATTTATGAAAGCCGCCCCAATGTAGGGGCGGATGCGGCGGCCCTGTGCATCAAGTCGGGCAACGCGGTCATCCTGCGCGGTGGATCGGACAGCCTGAACAGCGCGCGTATCATCCATGCCGCCATGCAGGCCGGACTGAACGAAGCCGGGCTGCCGGTCGAATGCGTCCAGATCCCGCCCGATGCGGATCGCGCACATGTGGCGTCGATGCTGGGGGCGGCGGGTCTGATTGACCTCATCATCCCGCGTGGTGGCAAGTCTCTGGTCGAACGTGTCTGCGCCGAAGCCCGTGTGCCGGTTCTGGCCCATGCGGAAGGGCTTTGCCACACCTATGTCCATGCCGCCGCCGATCTTGAAATGGCGCGGCGCATTGTGCTGAACGCCAAGCTACGGCGTCCGGGCATCTGTGGTGCGACCGAGACGCTGCTGGTGGATCAGGCGATCGCGCCGAAGATACTGTCCGGCCTGATCGAGGATCTTGCCACCCGTGGCTGCACCTTCCGCGCGGATGAAGGCGCGCGCGCCATCGTGCCGGATCTGCCTGCCGCGACCGAGGATGATTTCGCCACCGAATGGCTTGATGCCGTCCTGTCCGTCGGTGTGGTGGATGGTGTGGAACAGGCGCTGGCGCATATCGCCCGTTATGGCAGCGCCCATACCGAAGCCATCGTGACGGAAGATGCGCAGGCTGCTGCAACCTTCCTGAATGGCACGGACAGTGCCGTTGTGATGTGGAATGCTTCCACCCAGTTCTGTGATGGCGGGGAATTCGGGTTCGGTGCGGAAATCGGGATTGCAACCGGGCGCTTCCATGCCCGTGGCCCCGTCGGGCTGGAACAGCTTACGACCTATCGCTACGAGGTGATCGGCACGGGACAGGTCCGGACCTGATCGGGGTGCGTGACGGCGGGGTGGATGCGCTTCCGGCCCATGGGGACGGGCGCAGGATGCGGGTGGGCCTGCTGGGCGGATCGTTCAATCCGGTGCATGAGGGCCATGTCCAGCTTGCCTGCCGCGCGCTGCGGGAACTGAATCTGGATCAGGTGTGGTTCCTTGTCTCGCCGGGCAATCCACTCAAGCCGGTGGCGGGCATGGCGCCCATGGCGGATCGTCTGGCCGGGGTGCGTCACCGCATTCGGGACATACAGGGCAGGAAACTGCTGGCTACCGATATCGAAAGCCGGATCGGAACCCGTTACACCGTCGATACGTTACGCCGACTGAAGCGGCTGTTTCCGCATGTGCGCTTTGTCTGGCTCATGGGGGCTGACGGGCTGGCGCAGATGGGGCGATGGCGGCGGTGGCGGGATATTGTCGGTATGGTTCCCCTCGCGGTTCTGCCGCGTCCGGGTTATAATCCGGGTGCATTGCATGGGCGGATCGCGCGCAGGCTGGCGCAATGGCGCCGCCCCGCGCGTGAAGCCGGAATACTGGCCACATGCAGGCCCCCGGCATGGGTCTTTCTTCCCGCGCCGCAGAACGCTATATCTGCTACACAAATACGGGCATCGCAGGCCGCGCATGGCCACGGACGGGAGTAACAGCCATAACCAGAAAGCCGACAGCCGAGAGTGGCGCCAAGCGTCGTACCGGCAGCACTTTTTCCGCAGGCCAGCCGCATGTTACGGCTGGTTCACTGGGCAGCGCCGTGCAGATGCCGGGCACGCCGCGCAAGAAAGCCGCAGTAGCCGGTCCGGTTTCCGCCGAAACGCGTGAACCGGACCCCCGCGTGGAAAAGTTTCTGGAAATCATCACCACCAGCCTGGAAGATGACAAGGCGGAAGATATCGTTGTCATTGACCTGACGGGGCGTGCTTCCTTTGCCGACCGGATGGTGATTGCAACCGGTCTGGCTGACAGGCAGATCGCCGCGATGGCCGCCCATATTGACCGCAAGCTGGGTGAAGTCGGGCTGAAGCGCGTCCTGACCGAAGGGGCCAATGGCTCCGACTGGGTGCTGCTGGATGCGGGCGATATCGTCGTTCACCTGTTCAAGGCGGAAGCGCGTGCGCTGTACGGGCTGGAACGGATGTGGGGCGCGGATCTGGATGTCCCGCCGGAGGCCGCTGCAACACCGGTGGAGTGAACGGTGTTTCACCTGATTGCCGTCGGGCGCATGAAGGACCGGGTGGAGCGCGACCTGTTCGAACGCTACGCCACCCGGCTTTCACCCCGGATAAAGCTGGTGGAACTGCCCGAAGGCCGGGGAGCGCCCAACGAAATCAAACGTAGGGAAGGGGCTGCCATTCTGGCGGCCCTGCCTGATCGTGCGATTGTCGTCGCCATGGACGAAGGCGGCCGGACTTACGACAGTGTATCGTTTTCACGCGCGGTGGAGCAGTGGATCGAAACGCCACGGCCGCTGTGTTTTGTCATAGGCGGGGCGGAAGGGCTGGATGGCCCGGTGGTGCAGCGCGCGGACCACACGCTTTCCCTTGGCAAGATGACATGGCCCCATATGCTGGTGCGTGGCATGCTGGCGGAACAGCTTTACCGTGCCCGCGCCATTTCAGCCGGTCATCCGTACCATCGGGCAGGTCGGCCCGAATAAAGGGCCGTCCAGCCAGAATAATCTGCTAGCGCAGGGAACGGTTGGGTGCATCGTCCGTATAGGCAAGAGAGGACGAAGTGCGACCCGTGATGCTATCGGGCGCTTCCGCAACTTCCGTGCCGGTATGGCGCGTCTGGTTCTGCGCCATGATGGTCGGGTTCTGCACGGCCTTGCGGTAAGTACTCAGCATCATGTTCGAATTCGTGTCCGGACGGGCGTAAATGAACCCGTAAGTCGGATAGATGCTGCCATATGCGCCGTTACGGCTGTTGAGCGCCACGCGCACGGCCGACCAGTCATTATTGGGGGAAACGTCAATGACCGGCACATCCCTGCTGATTCCGCGCTGTCCCCAATGGGACTGGTCAATGACGATGGTGCGGTTATTGACGACCTGACGCACGACAGCCACATGGCCAAGCGGCATGCGGCGTGTGCCACGGAAATTCAGGACGCTGCCTTCTTCCGGCGCATTGCCACGGGCATAACGGCCTGCCGCATTATACCACCAGTCAATCGCATTGCCCCGGATATCGACATCCGATGCCGATTTGGCGAAAGCGACGCACTGGATGACATGCCCGCGTTCATGCGTGACATGGTGATAAGCGGCATGGCGGATGGGTGCGTGATGGGCCGCCGTATGCGTTACCGGGGCGGTATGATGCACGGTGCGTGCATGGCCTGACGCGGAAAACATGAATCCGAACGAAGCACTGAGAACGGAAAGAAAAACGCCACGCTTCAGGTTTCTGATCCACATCTTACGCAATCTCTCCACCACTGCCGGGGTGATTCTGTAATGACCCGCTCACATCGTGTTCATCGAGTAGCAAGCAGATTGCAACTCTGACAAGCCTGTGGCGGGAGGGAAGAACAGTAACTTTGCAGATTTCGATCAAAAACGTTATTTCAGAAGAAAAATAGGAATATAGTCTCTGATAGGACCATCGTAGCCCTGTTTTTCTGGCTCTGGCAGGGGGCTTCCCTGCCAGGAGAACAGAAGTGGAATGATTCTCCGAAAGCGGGAAAGTTGCAAAAATGTGACATATCAAATGAGCGCTTTCCCGCCGCCGGATGGCCTTATTTGGTGCAGGTCAGCATGATCTCGACCAGCACGTCGGGGTGCGCCATCGTGGCCTGTACGCAGGCACGTGCCGGTGCGCCGTCCTTGGGCAGCCATGCGCTCCATACGGCGTTCATGGCATCACGGTCCTTGATGTCCTTCAGCCAGATCTGGGCCTGAAGCAGGCGGGTATTGTCCGTGCCGTGCAGTTCCAGCGCTTCGTCAATCTGGGCCAGCACGTCCTTGGTCTGGGCCGTGATGTCAGCGGACAGGTCGCGGGCCACGAAACCCTGCGTGAACAGGAAGCCATGATATTCCACAACCTTGGACAGGATGGGGTTGGGTTCGGTGCGGATGATTTTGCTCATGTCATTGGTCCTGACTGGTTGAAGGGCAGGCGATGACTGCCTGTCCCATCCTCTCTCTTTGCGCTGGTCAGGGCCGAGGTCAACCGCCTGCGAAAAGCCGCGCGAATTCCGCTAGTCGGGCAGGGGTGTCAAAGTCCTGCGCTATTTCCGGTCCAGCGGGAATGCGCAGCATTTCCGGTCCATGCAGGCGCAGCAGGTCGCGCGCGCCCCGGTCACCCGCAAGCTGCATGAGGGCAGGGAACAGGGCGCGCGCCCATAATACCGGATTGCCGCGCCTGCCGTCATGCACGGGCATTGCGCCCGGATATGTCGGGTGTGAAGCGAAGCCTGCGATCATGTCGTCGATCAGGCCCGTACCGATCAGGGGCATATCCCCCAGACAGATCAGGGCACCCGCCACATCATGCTGACTGGCTGCCTCTATGCCGACAGATAAAGTACGGGACAGACCTGCCGCATAATCTGGCGTGGTGACGAACTGTACAGGATGTCCGGTGGCAGTGCCCGCCAATGCCGCTTCCCGAATCTCGGCCGCCCTGTGCCCGAGAACGACAATGACCGGTGCCGCGTGGCTTGCCGTCACCGCGCGCAGGGTGCGTGCGATCATGGGCAGGCCCATGGCATCGGGGGCAAGCAGTTTATGGGCGGGGGCCGTGCGGCTGGAACTGCCCGCAGCCAGTACAATGGCGGCGACCGGTGCGCCCGTTCCGGTCATGTCCAGCCGGATAACCGGCCCAGTGGCCTGTTGTGCCGCACCGCCACGATTTCAGCCAGAATGGACAGGGCTATTTCCGCAGCCCCGACCGCGCCGATGGCAAGCCCCACGGGACCATGCAGCCGGGCAATCTGATGATCCACAAAACCCGTTTCGCGTAACCGTTCAACGCGCGATGCCTGCGTTTTGCGTGATCCCAGCGCACCTATATAAAAGGCGTCGCTGTTCAGGGCGTATTGCAGCGTCGGATCGTCCAGCTTGGCATCATGCGTCAGCGTCACGATGGCGGTCTGGTTATCCACGCCCAGTCGTTCAAGGGTTTCATCGGGCCAGTCGGTTTCCAGTGTGATGCCGGGAAAGCGTTCCGCCGTCGCCAGTTGGGAACGGGGATCGATCACCGTTACGCTGAAGCCCGTGGTCTGCGCCATGGGGGCAAGGACCTGCGCGATATGGACAGCTCCGACAATAAGCAGGCGGGGCGGCATGGGAATCAGGTGCAGGAACCATTGCGCCTGTCCATTCTCATCTTCCAGCCGCAGGCTACGCCCGGTTTCAAATACTTCCTGCGCGCGGGCATGCAGCCTGCCTGCCCGAGTATCATCGCCATCTGGTGCCGTGTCTGTTGTACGGTAGAGCAGTTCCGTCCGCCCGGTCGCAAGTTCCGTCGCCACGATAACCGGCACACGGGCACGACGTTTGCTTGCCACGGTTTCCAGCACGTCCAGCCCCAGTGTTCCCTGCGGGTGGCTGGGCGTACGTACGGCTGCCACATACACATCCAGCAGGCCGCCACAGGCCAGACCGACCGCCCAGGCATCGTCACTCGATACACCGTAGGACAGGGCGGCGGGATGGCCGGTTTCCATCACCGTGCGGGCTTCCTCGATTACCGCGCCTTCAACGCATCCCCCACTGACCGAACCTTCAATGCGGCCATTGGCGGATACCGCCATCATGCTGCCCGCCGGACGCGGGGAACTGCCCCATGTGGAGGTCACGGTCGCCAGTGCGCAGGGCAGATCCGCCCGCGCCCATTCGATCAGGAGATCCAGAGGATCCCGCGTGGAAGAAAGCTTTGTCATAGCAGGGCTACTCTATCAGCACACATACAGTCATGCCAGCCGGTAGACATGCGCCATCGGGCAGCCCATCTAATGTTGCAACGCCCGTGCCGCCTGTGGGTGGCCAGTGCATGAAACAGGGAGTTTATTTAAATGAGCTATGTCGATCCCGTCTGGTATGTTGTTGCCGATAGCATTCATGCCCGCATTCTCAAGCATGGCGAACATGGCCTTGCCACCTTCACGCATCTCAAGAGCGAGGATGCAAAAGGCATCGACGCGCCGCGTGATGGCGCTTACGGCAAGGTTATCGCGGAATTCCTGAATGATGCGGTGCGCCGCAAGGAAGCCCCCGGTATCGCTATTGCCGCGCCGGGCGAAGTGATGCACCAGATCCGCACCCATCTGGGCGTGCAGGCCCGTCCGCTGGTGGTCAAGGAAGTAGAACATGACCTGACCAACACGCCCGATCATGAACTGGCATCGCATTTTGATATTCCCGCCACCGGCTGGCCCGTGTCCAGCGCTGGCTGATCGCTGCGCCCCGCGTTAGCGTGGGGCGCAACATCTGAACATGGGGTCTTTATATATGTCGGCGTCCCTCTCCCTTGAAATCATCCCGGTTACGGCGTTCGGACAGAACTGTTCCATCTTGTGGAACCCCGCTACGCAGCATGCGGTTGTGGTCGATCCGGGTGGGGATGTGCCGCGTATCATGGCGTTTATCGAACGGAACAGCCTGTCTGTGGACGCCATCTGGCTGACCCATGGCCATCTGGATCATGCCGGGGGCGCCGACGCGCTGCGCCGGGAACTGTCCGTCCGGCAGGATGCGCCGGTCCCCGTGGTCGGACCGGACAGGGCGGATGAAGCGCTACTGTCTTCCATTACGGAACAGGCCGCGCTGTTTGGCCTGACGGGGCTGGAGAATGTTCAGCCCGACCGCTTTGTAAGGCATGGTGAGGTGCTGGACTGTCTCGGACAGCGTTTCGAGGTGCACCATGTGCCCGGCCATACGCCCGGTCATGTCATTTTCCATGATCCCGCATCCCGCTTCGCCTTTGTGGGCGATACGCTGTTTCGCGGCGGTGTCGGCCGGACCGATTTTCCCTATGGTAACCATGAGCAGCTTATCGGGGCCATCCGTCGGGAATTGCTTCCTCTGGGGGATGATGTCACGATCCTGCCCGGTCATGGCCCCGCGACAACAATCGGCGCCGAACGGAAGGGCAATCCCTTCCTGACCTGACGGATGAATAAAAGGGTGCAGGAGAGAATTTGCGTATGATGTCTTTCAAGGCAGGCCGATGGCTGGCTCTGGCCGCATGTATGGCTACGGTATCGCTTTCCGCCATGGCGGCGGAAGAAACCGGGGAACCGACCCACGCGCAGCCTGCCCTGCCAACCGCCCCGCTGACCATTACCGGGGCCAATGGCGTGAAGCATGTTTTCACTGTTGAAAAAGCCATGACCCCGCGCGAACAGCAGGTTGGCGAGATGTTCCGTCCCAGCATCCCCGATGATGGCGGTATGATCTTTGTATGGCCCTTCCCGCGGCAGAGCGACATGTGGATGGAAAATACGCAGGTACCGCTCGATATCGTTTTCATCGGTGCCGATAACCGTATTTCGTCGATTGTCGAAAATGCCGTGCCACTCAGTCTCGCCCGCATCAGCAGCCATGGTCCCGCGCGTGCAACGCTTGAACTGCGGGGCGGAATAACGGAACGCCTTGGCATTTCAGTAGGTGACCGCGTGGATTCTGTGGCGCTTTCTGGTGTTTCGTCGGGTAAGTGATTCTAGGGATTGTTAGTTTTCCGGGGTTTGAGTGTGACCCCGGGTCATATTTTTTGGTGTGTGTGCATTTTTCTGATTGACGGTATGACCGGTGGGTCCTATATCCCCCTTCACCGGCGGCGCTGAGGGAAACTTCTTGAGCTTCCTCGGCGGATTTGCTAGGTTATTCGGCCCTACGGGGTTTGGATCTTTGACAAGAGAATATGAGAGTATCTGGAAGGGATATGCTGGCGGCGCGGTTGTTGCTCTTAGGGGCGATGATTGGCGGTCTGGACTGGGTGAGACT
>NZ_NKTY01000024.1 GCF_003207825.1 Komagataeibacter saccharivorans
CGCCGCCCCGATCTTCGCCAACCTGTTCACCGACGAGGAAGGCGAGGGTTACTCCCTCATCTGGACCCGGCCCCGCAGCCGGAACGGGGACTGAACCTCACACGACCAACCCCGCCCGGTTTCCCCGGGCGGGGCCTTCCGGGCCTTCTTTTCCCACGTGCCCTTTCGGGGCGCGGGCGGCAGCGCTGGTCGCCTGACGTGGAAGGCAGGAGGAACAGAGGCTTTCCCTCAGCCTTCCCATTGTACCATGCGCGAGGGCGAACCGCGTCAAGGACGCGTGGTCCCCCCAATTTTGCCCGGCGCACCCGTGCCGGGCGCGCCGAACAAAATCGGCTCCCCCACGCGCCGGCAAGCCGGTCGCCTGCGGCGATCCCTGACCCGGTCCGCCCCGGCATGAGCCGTCCGTCCTGTCTTCAAGAAACGAAAGGAGCAGGACGATGACCACGCGACACGACCAGATCCAGATGCTGCGCGCCGAACTGACCAGCTTTCACCTCAGCCGCCGCGAGCGCAAACAGATCGAGCGCGAACTCAAAGAAGCGCTTGCCCGATGCGATGCCGAGCCCCCCGCCTGATGGGGGGCTTCCGGTTTACGGCGAAGCAATATGGAGTTTTTCAATCGTTCGCCACGATCAAATGATCTGCAGAATGGGACTTCCCATTTTGAGGATCGCTTCTGGGTCCAGATGGAAACACTCAAATCCGGGACGGGGCCGCCTGGATCAAGCACACCACGGACTGGCGCGAATATCTCAGCGTGAAGCTGGACGATCCAACCCTTCCCGGTCCGATCTTCGCCAGCCTCTTCGAAGAGGAAGGCGGCGCCTACAACCTGGTCTGGAGCCGTCAGCGGCCGCGTAATGGTGACTGACCACCCCACACTGGCCCTTCCCGGTTCAGCCGGGAAGGGCTTTTCTCTGCCGCCGGGTTACACGAACCGGATGGCAATCACGCCCGTGTCGTTCATGCCGCGCGATCATATGATCTCCAATTGCCGGGTTCTCCCTGGATGGCTGGTCGTGGATACTGAACGTCCGGGCAGGCGTCGCCACCCGTTCTCAGACAAACGAGGGAGGGCGTCATGCCCGGAGCACACTGGCACGACCAGGCGCAGTACGAGTATCTGCGCAACGCGATCCCGGCGGAACTCGGCTGGGAATACCTTCGGCGCAATCGTCGCTATCGCAACGAACAGCGCGCCTGCGCGGACCTGTCTCCCGATGATCCCGCCCAGGCGGAATTCGCGCGACGCTGGGGTCCGCGATTTCGCCGCCGATCCTGATCAGCGATTCAGCGCGCTGACCGCGCTCTGGTCGCGTCTGGCCCTGCCGACGATCCTGGTCATCCGGGCATTGCCGCCAGCTCAGACGCTGACCCCACGCCGTCTCGATCTCCAGACGCTGTCCGATGTGCGTTTCGTCGAAACATACGACGGAATCTACATCTGTTGTGTCTGTGCTGGTGTGACCTGGCAACTCTGGATGGAATACCAATGGCCGGGGCCGCGCCATTATGTTTTCGAACTGACCTATGACAGCTTCACGCCGTTGCGGGCTCACGAGACAATCCGCTTCTGGCGGGTGCTCGCGGGTTTTCCGGATCCCGGTCCCTGGCACAGGATGTCGGCGCAGTCCATCGCACGCCACATCCTCGCCCTTCGTGTCAAAGACGCTCTTGCTGCGGGCGTCAGCGAAAGGGTGATCGCCGATCGTCTGCTCGGTGAACCGACGGCGCGCGCCTATGACTGGCCGGATATTTCCGGCCGTGGGCGGTTCCGTCGTCTCAAGCATCTGGCGGACCAGCTGATCGAAGGCGGTTACCGCGATCTCATGGGCTACCCATTGTCGCGCCGCAGGTGAGTGCTGGGCCGCATCCTTCCGCATTATTTTGCCCCTGATTTTTATGACGACTCCCTGATAACAGCGAAGCACAAAAAGCTGTTTTGCCGGAACGTATTTTCGAAGGCGGGCGGCAAACGGCGGCGTTCGGGTGGTGAAAAGGACGGGTTCCTGTTCCGTTTCATGGACGCTTTTGTCGTCGATAAAAACGTCCATTCCCTGAGCCGCCGATTATCCACCAGCGTCCCTCCAGACGCCCCGGTCCTTGCCGGGTGCGTATGGAAAGGGAGACATAGTCATGGCGATCGCACCACGCCTGATGCGTGTTCGTGAGGCGGCCCGGTTTCTGGGTATCTCGCTTCGCACGCTCGAAAAACACCGCACCTACGGCACCGGGCCGCTCTACCGGAAAGTCGGCGGGCGGGTTCTGTATTCCGTCGAGGACATGATGGCCTGGACCGCCGGGGGCGCGCGCCATTCACCGTCGGAGGCGACGTCGAGCCGTGTTTTCCCGGCGCGCCCACTGACCCCCGAAGAACGGGAGAGCCTGTGATGGCCGCCGATGAAAGCTGGCGGGAGCCAGACCGTCGCTTCGTGGTCAGCGGTCCCGCCCGGCCCCGTGATCAGCGCGATTTGATGGGGCGACCGTTCTTCGCACTGGCGAGACGCCCGCGCTTTGAGCCGATCCGTTACCGGTCCCGACAGATCAATGTGATCGTCCGGGCATCGGCGGACGAAGGTATGGCGACGATCTGGGATGCCGACGTGTTGCTCTGGCTCGCGGGCCAGATTGTCGAGGCTCTCAATCATGGCCGCTGGGTGTCACGCCATGTCCGCTTCACGCCCTGGCAATTGTTTCACGATCTTGGCTGGGCGGACGGTGCGCACCAGTACCGCCGTCTTCGCGGTGCTCTGGTGCGTCTGGAAGGCACATGGGTCGCCACCAGTCTACGCACCCCTTCTGACTGGCCGGCGCAATCCTTCGCCTGGATCAGCGACGTGGGAATTTCCAGAACAGAGGGTGTGTCGCTGACCCTACCGATCTGGTTCATGGAAGGTGTTTGCGACTGCTCCCGCATCCTCACCCTTGATCCCGCCTACTTCCGGCTGGCTGGTGGTCTGGAACGCTGGCTTTACCGGTTGGCGCGGCGCCATGCCGGTCGGCAGAAGGCCGGGTGGACGTTCGATGTGGCGGACCTGCATACCCGCTCCGGCAGTCTCACTCCGTTGCGCAATTTCATGATTGATATCGGCACCATTGTGCGTCGCCAGAACATTCCCGGCTACGATTTTCGGCTTGTTTCCGGCGGAAAACCGCTAAGTCTGCGCATTGTTCCAACGGGGCGATCCACAGTGCCTGGGGAAAACCATGTGGATCATACCGTTGCTTCAGATGCGGATTATACCGTTGGTGCAGGTGCGGAATTACCGTTGCTACAGGTGCAAAAATCCGTCGAACCATTTGATTCAAAACAAGAAAATGGCCCCGTAACTTATATAACTAATATAATAACTTATTATGTAGAGGAATTCGGCCTTTTCGTTCCCCTCCCGACAGCCCGGTCGGGGCATGGAAAAAAGGCTCGGGAAGCGGTCGCGGATCGCATGGTCGGTGTCCCATGACCGCCCGCTCTTTCCAGCCGCAGGGCGATGCCTTCACCACGGTCGAACTGACGTGGATCGAGAAGCGCACCGAACACTGGGTCCGCTTCGGCCACCCCGTCGAGGATCGCATTCTCGATCGTCGGCGCAGGCTGATGAGCTTCACGCCGGACAGCGTGTTCGCCTTCATCCGCTGGGCTGCGAACGATTTCGGCACCGTGGTGTCCTGCATCGACATCGTGCGGGCCGTGGGCGTTCAGGAAGCCTGCCAGACCGTGCCGTTCGTGCGCCCTGGTGGCGAAAGCCTGCTGCGCCAGAGCGGCTGGCCAAAGGTGCGTCGGGTGCTGGAGGCCATCGACGGCGTGGAGGCGCTGGGAATTGATCCTGCGGCCGCCTGTCCCGATCATTGGCGTCACCTGCATCATCGCCTCACAGCGGCGCAGGAGCCGCGTCCCTATACGCGCGAACGCCACGAAGGATGGTTACGCCGGAGGGCCGCGTCATGACCCGGCGCGCCTGGTTTTTTACCACGTATTTCGCCGTGCTCGGTGTGGGTGCTTCGCTGGCGTTTCATCCCACGCCGCGCTGGGTCTGGAACGAGACGGCCAGCGTTCCTGTCGGGCTGTATCGCATCCAGCCCACCACCCCGGTCCGTGTCGGCGACATTGTCGCGCTCCGTCTTCCTGAGCGCGAGGCCACGCTGCTGGCGACACGTGGCTACCTGCCGTTCGGCGTGTCGCTGCTCAAGCCTGTGGCAGCACTGGCGGGGCAAAGTGTCTGTCGCATCGGCGTCCACGTCACCATCGACGGTAAGGCGGCCGGCGATGCGAAGATCGTCGATCATCGGGGCCGCAAGCTGCCGGTCTGGCAGGGCTGTCAGCATCTCGGGCCGGGGCAAGTTTTCGTCATGAACGCCGCTGTGCCCACCAGTCTGGACGGGCGGTATTTCGGCGTCCTGCCGATGGATACCGTGATCGGTCGCGCGGTGCCGGTTCATGTTCGCACGGGCGAGGCTGAGCCACCGCCGCCGCATTTCGATCCGCTCCCGGAACCGGATGATCCCGTGCGGAAGGGACTGCTTCTGGGACGGCCGATGATGCCCGCGAAAGAGAGCGAACCGCCCATTCAATGATGGTCATCCATCCCCTGAATTCTCAGTCATTCCCACTCTGTCGGAAAGGATTTTTCCCATGAGCCAGATCGGATTTTTTACCCGCACCGCCGATGGATTTGCCGGGCGTGTGCGCACCCTGTCGCTGGACGCCGAACTGACCTTCGTGCCGGCGGAAAACAATGGCGCGGAGCATGCGCCGGATTATCGTATCCATCTCGGTGATGGAAACGCTGGGCCGGAGATCGGGGCAGGGTGGACCCGCACCGGGGAGCGTGCTGGCGAGTATATTTCCATCGTGCTGGATGACCCCAGTTTCATGCAGCCGGTCCGGGCCACGCTGTTTCAGGCCGGACGCGGTGGGCGTGAGTGGCAACTGGTGTGGAATCGCCCCGCAAAACGTGCGGGAGGGAGGGAATGAAGTGCCGGTTTTTCCTGCCCGGCAGCATGCTGGCCGTGCTCGCGCTGCCGCTTTCGCCAGCCACCGCCCACGCGCAGGATTTCGACGATCTGGTGCGTCAGGCGGCGGAACAGAACGCGATCCCCGCGATGTGGGTGCGGGCGGTCCTTCGGGCTGAAAGTGCTGGCGATCCCCACGCGGTTTCGGGTGCCGGTGCGATGGGCCTGATGCAGCTCATGCCTGGCACGTGAAAGGATGTTAGGCGCACGCTCAATCTCGGTTCCGATCCCTTCGATCCGCATGACAATATCGCGGCAGGTGCAGCCTATCTGCGATGGCTGCACGACCGTTATGGCGATGCAGGCTTCCTTGCCGCCTACAACGCTGGTCCCGGTCGTTATGACGACCATCTGGCGACCGGTCGGCCATTGCCCGCCGAGACGGTTTCCTATGTCGCGCAGGTCCGGACTTTGATCGGAAATCCGATCGTTTCCTCCGGCGGAGTCCTGTCGAAAATCGTGACCGACTGGCGTGCAGGATCACTCTTCATTGCGTCAGGAAAAATGATCCCGGAATCCATCCGGCCGACGCCGATTTCCGTGGATAAAAATGCCGTCTCTCTCCATCCCTTTCCGGCCGATTTTTTCGTCTCTCGCTCTGCGCTAGAACAGGATGGGGATGTGCGGGCAGAGGTCATGAAACCATGAGAGCGAGGAAAGGAAGAGGGGTAGGGAGGCACGGCAAGATTAAAGGGCGCGGCACTTCGTCTGGTCCGAACCTGCGGTTTTGTCTGTCTGCACATGGGGTTGGCGTCCCGCTTCGCGGCACTGCCGATTTTCAGGCCGCAGTGCGGCGGTTTTCCAGAAGCAGGCTGTATTCCGCCAGTCCTGACGGCACTGTGCGGCAAACGGCGGTGATTTGCGGTGCTGGCCATGTCGTCTGACGATGACACGCGGTTTCGTGTCCGGCCCGGTCGCATCCGTGACAGGAGGGGCGGAAAAACCCGGAGTTTTCTCTCGCGGATGCGTGCATCCGTGCGGAGGTCGGGTGCGTCCCGGTCGTTCCGAAATCATGCCATCTCTGGCCCGAATGCACCCGGCGGTCCTGGCGGCGCCCCTTTACGTCGCGGCGGTCGGTCCGGCATCCGGAAAGGACGCGGCGCGTCCTTCGTGCGGGCGCGCCATATCGCTGGCTGGAACCATGTGAAATCCGGCAGCCGCCGCGTCATCGTCAAGTCGCGCATGATCCGCACGCCCGGTCGTGATGGCAGGGCGCGCGCCCACCTCACTTACATTCAGCGTGACGGTACGTCCCGCGACGGGCAGCGGGGTCAGCTTTACGGTCCGGAGACCGATCGCGCCGACACCGATGCTTTCCTCGAGCGCGGGCATGACGATCGGCATCAGTTTCGTTTTATCGTCTCGCCGGAGGATGCTGAGCAGATGCAGGATCTGACCGCCTTCACGCGCGACCTGATGACGCAGATAGGGGCAGATCTCGGCACGAAGCTTGATTGGGTGGCGGTCAATCATTTCAACACCGGTCACCCTCACGCCCATATCGTCATCCATGGCCATGACGACCATGGTGAGGATCTGGTCATCGCCAGTGATTACATCACTCAGGGCGTACGCGAACGGGCGACCGAACTGGTGACGCTGGAGCTGGGTCCGGAGACGGTGCTGGAGCAACGCTGCAAGCTGGAGAATATGGTCGGGCAAGACCGCTTCACGCGCATCGACCGGCAGTTGCTGGCGTTGGCGGAAGACAGTCCGATCGACATGCGCGGCGATCAGGGGGGCGATCATGTCCTGCGCCAGCGGCGGCTTGCGAAACTGGAGCGGATGGGCCTCGCCAGCCAGGTCGAGCCCAGTGTGTGGACACTCGCGCCGCAGATGGAGAAGACGCTGCGCGACCTTGGCGAGCGGGGCGATATCATTCGTGCGATGAACCGGGCGATGCGCGAGCAGGGGCGTGCGCCCGATCCCGGTCTGTTCGTCTTTCATGGTCCAGCGTCACGCGACACGGTGGAGGGGCGGATTCTTGACCGTCATCTCTCTGACGAGCTGGGCGAAAAGGTGGGCCTGGTCATCGACGGGCTGGATGGGCGCACCCATCATGTCGCCGGGATCAGCCCAGGTTCCCTGGAAGGCGTGCGGAATGGAAGCATTGTCGCTGTTGGCCCGGAGGTTTCCGGCCCCCGCCCAGCCGACCGGGAAATCGTGTCGGTCGCAGGTCGTGACGGTGTCTATCGCGCGGACGCACATCTCGCCCGCGCACAGGCCATGTCCCGTATTCCGGGCGGCGATGCCGACGCGTATGTCGCCTCCCATGTGCGTCGTCTGGAAGCCCTGCGGCGCGCCGGCGTCGTCGAGCGGATCGAGGACGGGAGATGGCAGATTCCCGGCGACTATCTGGAACGGGCTGCGGCGTATGATACGAGCCGTGCGAAACAGATGTCCGTGCGCGTCCTGTCCAGTCTTGATCTCGAGGCCCAGATCACGGCGGATGGTGCGACATGGCTGGACCGTGGACTGGTGTCGCGCGGCAGGTCGAATGTGGTGGATACCGGGTTCGGTCATGAGGTGACCGAGGCCCGGAAGCAACGTCAGGACGTGCTGGTCGAGCGGGGCGACGCCTGGCGCGACAGGGAGGGGGGCGTCCGCTACCGCAAGGGCCTGCTGGCGGCGTTGGAACGGCGGGAACTGGACCGTATCGGCCAGGAATTGGGGATGTCACGCGGCACGTCCTACCGCACCATGGCGGATGGCGAGAGAGTCCGGGGCACGCTGAAGGAGAAGGTCCGGCTGGCCAGTGGAACCTATGCGCTGGTCGAAAATGCCCATGAGTTCGTGCTGGTGCCCTGGAAGCCTGTCATCGAGAACCGGATCGGACAGGAGATTGCTGGCGTCATGCGAGCGGGCGCCATGGACTGGCAGTTGGGACGGCAGCGGGGGCTCGGATTGTGACGCAGGCAGGCATGAATCATGTTGCCAATTTTTGCCATACGCGAGTATTCTGCCTCCATGAGCACCATGAACATCTCTCTGCCAGAAGCCCTGAAAAGCTTCGTTGACCAGCAGGTTGCCGGCCGTGGCTTCGGCACCAGCAGCGAGTATGTGCGCGAGCTGATCCGCAAGGACCAGGACAGGCAGCGTCTGCGTGGCATGTTGCTTGAGGGCGGCCGATCCGCAACGGGCTCCACGGCTGATGCCACATATTTCGAACGCCTGCGATCGCGTGCGCGCGGCGCCTGATCATCATGACGACCAGACGCGCGGTGCTGCGCGAGCAGGCCGAGCGGGATATCGATCGGATCATTGACGATTATGTCGGGAAAGCCGGTGGTGCTGTGGCCGACCGGTTTGTCGGTGCGCTCGAAGAGGGGATGACCCTGATCGGGCAATATCCCGGCATCGGCTCGCCGCGTTGCGGGTATGAACTCGATCTTCCGGGGCTTCGTGCGCTCACTCTTCGGAACTGGCCGTTCGTGGTTTTCTACGTCGAGCGTGAGGACCATCTGGATGTCTGGCGTGTTCTGCACGCCCGTCAGGATATTCCAGGCTGGCTGCGAGATCCTGATGGGGACGATAGTTCGGAATAGCGGCTGAATGAGGCCGAACTGATTCAGTGATTTTCCATAAGACTGGCAAGAATGTCAGCGGCATCGAGTCCGATGGCGGTTGTGATGTCGAGGAATTCGATCACGTCGATCCGGCGCTCGCCGGTTTCGTATTTCGCGACATAGGACTGGGGTTTGCCGAGCCGCTCCGCCAGCGTGGCCTGAGTCAGCCCTTTGCCGCGCCTTGCCGCGATCAGCAGTTCCATGAGACGGTGCTGTCGCGGAGAGCGCAGCGATTTCGGCATAGGGTGCGGTTCCGGTTGAAACTGAGGAACCGTCCCAATAATCCCGTATCGGGATTATCCCATTTCAGGATATGATCTGCGGACCTGAAGGAAAGGGCAGGATCATGACGTCCCAACCCGATAACGGAGCCGCTCCATCCGATGAAGCGCCAGACTGTCCGCTGCTGACGGCGTACGACCATCTCCATCATGTCACCTATCTCCGCCTTCTTGACGCCGAGGAAGCAGGTGCCGACTGGCGGGAGGTGGCACGGATCGTGCTCGGTCGTGATCCGGCAATTGACAGGGATGGCGCGCGCCGATGCTGGGACTCGCATATGGCGCGGGCGCGCTGGATGCGCGACACCGGTTACCGCCAGCTCCTGACCATTCCCGGCGGAAAGACGCAGCATTGAACGCTCCATCCGATTTCCTACACAAAGACCGCCGATTGCCGCACGGCTGCTGAATTGTCTTGCCCCGCGCGTGGTTATTCCTCCTGACGGGCGGATCATCCTGTCACGGAGGTCTTCATGTCCACGTCCCGTGTGGCCTGGGGCCAGGTGATCCTGGTCTTCGCGATCATGTTTCTGTTCTGGTGGGCCGCGACCGAGTGGACGGCGTGGCGTCTCGGGTTCCAGCCCGAGCTTGGGGCGCCCTGGTTCATGCTCGGGCATCGCTGGCCCATCTATGCGCCGCCGCTGTTCTTCTGGTGGTGGTATGAGTTCGATGCCTACGCGCCAGGCATCTTCGTGCAGGGCGCGCGGATTGGTGTTGCGGGCGTCGTTCTCGCCGTCATCGTGGCGTTCGCCCTGTCGATCTGGCGCGCACGGGCGCGACGGAGGGTCGAAACCTATGGTTCGGCCCGCTGGGCGATCCTGCGTGATATCCGCGCGGCGGGACTGCTGGGCGAGAACGGGGTCGTTCTGGGTAAATATCGCCGGGCCTATCTCCGGCATGACGGTCCCGAGCATGTGCTGTGTTTTGCGCCCACCCGCTCGGGCAAAGGGGTGGGGCTGGTCATTCCGACCCTGCTGACCTGGCCAGGCTCTGCCATCATCCACGATATCAAGGGTGAGAACTGGCAGCTTACGGCGGGGTTTCGCGCGACCTTCGGGCGGGTGCTGTTGTTCGATCCGACCAACCCGGAATCGGCCGCCTACAATCCGCTGCTGGAAGTTCGTCCGGGGGAATATGAAGTCCGCGACGTCCAGAACATCGCCGATATCCTGGTGGATCCGGATGGTGCTCTGGAACGGCGCAACCACTGGGAGAAAACCTCGCATGCGCTGCTCGTCGGCGCGATCCTGCATGTGCTTTATGCCGAAGCCGACAAGACGCTCGCCGGTGTGGCGAAATTCCTCTCCGACCCGAAGCGGTCGATCGAGACGACCCTGTCGGCCATGATGCGGACAAACCATCTGGGGGAGAGCGGACCACATCCCGTCGTGGCCTCGGCCGCGCGGGAACTGCTCAATAAATCGGACAACGAACGCTCCGGCGTGCTCTCCACCGCCATGTCGTTTCTTGGGCTCTATCGTGATCCCGTTGTGGCGACGGTGACCAGAAGGTGTGACTGGCGGATCGAGGATCTCGTGTCCTCAGTGCGGTCGGTCTCACTTTATTTCGTCGTGCCGCCCTCGGACATCAGCCGCACCAAACCGCTGATCCGGCTGATGCTCAACCAGATTGGACGCCGTCTGACGGAAGATCTGGAGGCGGCAGCCACCCGGCGCAACCTGCTTCTCATGCTTGATGAATTTCCGGCTTTCGGGCGACTGGATTTTTTCGAAAGCGCCCTGGCGTTCATGGCGGGTTACCGGATCCGGGCCTTCCTGATCGCCCAGAGCCTCAACCAGATCGAGAAGGCATACGGGCCGAACAACAGTATTCTGGACAATTGCCAGGTTCGGGTCAGCTTCGCGACCAATGACGAGCGCACCGCCAGACGGGTGTCGGATGCCCTGGGCACGGCAACGGAGCAGCGGGATTCCACCAATTATGCCGGGCATCGCCTGTCGCCCTGGCTGGGACATCTCATGGTTTCCCGGCAGGAAACCGCCAGGCCGCTCCTGACCGTGGGTGAAGTCCAGCAGCTACCTGACCATGAAGAACTGGTGATGCTGTCGGGCTGCCCGCCCATTCGCGCCCTGAAGGTGCGTTATTATCAGGATCGCCGCTTTACCACGCGCATCATGCCCCCACCCGATCCGGCGGTGTTCGGGCGGGACGGGGATCCTGCCCTTGATGTGTGGTCTGGACGGGTGGTCGCAGGGGACATGCCGGGCGTGCCGTCGCCCCCGGATATTGGATCCAATACCGACGACACCGACGATGCCAACAGTGGCGTCCGCCGGGAACCGGAACTGCCCGAGCATGAGGATATCGCGCCTGAGCGGCCTGACCCGGCCGCCGAATTCGAAATTCCTGATAGCGACCCCGAGGTCGAGGCGCAGCGCGCGGCGGAACTGCGGCGGCAGGGGAATATCATCCGCCAGGCCGGCATGGATCGCAATGACGGTCTGGAACTGGGAGGAAACTGACAATGCACAAGCGGAGCAGACGCCTGAACGTCTATTTCGATCCCGATATCCATAAGCAACTTGAGGCCCGCGCCGTGCGGAGGGATATCTCGAAATCTGCCCTGGTGGAAACGGCAGTGCTGTCGTTCCTGACGGACGATGCCAATGAGAGGCAGGAGGCGGCGACATCGCGCCGCCTCGATCGGCTGTCGCGCCAGATGGCCGGGCTGGAGGAAGATATCTCAATCCTGGCGGAGACAGTCAGTCTGTTTATCCGGTTCTGGCTGACCAGCACGCCCCCACTTCCGGAGGATGCACGGGCATCAGCACGCGCCATGGGGCTTGAACGGTTTGAAGGCTTCCTGACCGCGCTGGAACGCCGGCTGGGGACGGGTGACCGATTCCTGCGCGAACGTCAGCGCGATGTCGCGGCACGGCAGGATCCGTTGGGGACCGATCCTACCTGAATGCTCCCAATTACATACGCTTTTACCGCATCCTCTGAAATCCTTGTTGCCAGCGTGTAAATCCGTTCCCTTCTAATGATCCCCGTTGTCGTCCGGGCAGGCTGGATGACCTGAACGGACGGGGGCTTTCATGGCGGTCACATCGATTGAAAATGGTGCCCGACAGCGTGGTATGTCCATGCTGCGCACCGCGATGGGGCCAGCGATTGCCCGGCACCTCGCTGATCCTGCCATTGTCGAGGTGATGCTCAATCCCGATGGCAGGCTGTGGATCGACCGTCTGTCCGAGGGGCTGGGTGATACGGGAGATCTGGTCACACCCGCTGACGCGGAGCGTATCATCCGCCTGGTCGCGCATCATGTCGGCGCGGAGGTGCATGAGGGGGCGCCCCGCGTGTCGGCGGAATTGCCGACGGGCGAGCGGTTCGAGGGATTGCTGCCACCGATTGTGACAGCACCCAGCTTTGCGATCCGCAAGCCCGCCGTCGCTGTGTTCACGCTCGATGATTACGTCGCTGCCGGGATCATGGCAGAAGGGCAGGCGGCATATCTGCGCCAGGCAGTCACGGACCGTAAAAATATTCTGGTCGCGGGGGGCACATCCACCGGCAAGACCACGCTGGTCAATGCCCTGCTGGCCGAGGTCGCGAAAACCGACGACCGGGTCGTGCTGATTGAGGATACGCGCGAACTGCAATGCCGCGCGCCCAATCTTGTGTCGCTCCGCACCCGTGATGGTGTCGTCACGCTGTCCGAGCTGGTCCGCTCAGCCTTGCGCCTGCGTCCGGACCGTATCCCGATTGGTGAGGTGCGCGGCCCCGAGGCGCTCGACCTCCTCAAGGCGTGGGGCACCGGCCATCCCGGCGGCGTGGGCACGCTGCATGCCGGCACCGCCATGGGCGCATTGCACCGCATGGAGCAACTGATTCAGGAAATCGTTGTCACAGTGCCCCGTGCCCTGATCGCCGAAACCATCGACGTCATCGCTGTGCTGTCAGGACGCGGAACGGCGCGCCGCCTGTCCGAACTGGCTGAAATTGACGGCCTCGATCCCGTGACGGGCGCCTATCGCATCCGTCCGGTCAGCTTTTCCTCTTCTGAAACATCCTTCTCTGCCAATGGAGAGTCATCATGAGGCCGCCTTCACGTCTGCGCGCCGTCGTGTGCGCTGTCGCACGTCCCGACCGGCATGTGCCGGATCTGCGTGTATTCGGAACCGCCATGCTGCTGTCGCTGGTTTTCGTGTCATCGGCCTGGGCGTCCGGCTCCGGCATGCCGTGGGAAAATCCGCTCAACGAGATCCTGGAATCCGTGCAGGGACCGGTGGCCAAGATCGTCTCTGTGATCATCATCACCGTGACCGGTCTGACCCTGGCGTTCGGGGAAACATCCGGCGGGTTCCGTCGCCTGATCCAGATCGTCTTTGGACTAAGTATCGCTTTTGCGGCCAGCTCTTTCTTCCTGTCCTTCTTCTCCTTCTCGGGCGGGGCGCTGATCTGATGGCGGGCTATGACGATGATGCGGTGTCGGGTTTTCATGTACCGGTCCATCGCTCCCTGACCGACCCGATCCTGCTGGGCGGGGCGCCCCGCGCGGTCGCCATTGCCAATGGCACGCTGGCGGCTGCGATCGCGCTGGGTTTGCGCCTCTGGCTGATCGGGGCTGTCTTCTGGATCGTGGGGCACACGCTCGCCGTCTGTGGCGCGAAGCGTGACCCCCTCTTTATTGAGGTCGGGCGGCGGCATCTTCGCTACCCCGCATGGCTGCGGGCATAGGGGGATCGGCCATGATGTCCCTTGGAGAATATCGCAATCGAAATTCCCTCCTGTCCGATTTCCTGCCCTGGGCCGCTCTGGTTGAGAAGGGTGTGGTCCTGAACAAGGACGGTTCCTTTCAGCGTACCGCACACATTCGTGGCCCCGATCTGGATAGCGCCACGCCAGCGGAGCTGGTGGGTGTGACGGGACGACTCAATAATGCCTTGCGGAGATTGGGTTCAGGCTGGGCTGTGTTCGTGGAGGCACAGCGTGTGCCGGCCACGATCTACCCGGAAAGCAATTTCCCGGACGCCGCCAGTCAGATGGTCGATCTGGAACGCAGGGAGCAGTTCGAGGATGAGGGCGCGCATTTCGAGAGCCGGTATTTCCTGACCCTGGTGTGGCTGCCGCCGGCGGAATCATCAGGGCGTGCCGAGCGTTTTCTGTATGAGGGTAGGGAGCGCGATGGTCCCGATCCGCATGGTATGCTCCATGCGTTCGTGGACCGCACGGATCGGATGCTGGCCCTGCTGGACGGGTTCATGCCCGAGGCGGCATGGCTGAACGATGGCGAGACGCTGACCTACCTGCACAGCACCATTTCGACGCGAAACCAGGGCGTCAGGGTGCCGGAAATCCCGATGCACCTCGACGCCCTGTTGGTCGATCAGCCGCTGTCGGGCGGTCTGGAGCCGAAGCTCGGCGATGCGTATCTGAAAACCCTGACCATCACGGGTTTCCCCAGCCGGACTTTCCCCGGAATTCTGGATGACCTGAACCGGCTGGCCATGCGCTATCGCTGGTCCACCCGCGCCATCCTGCTGGACAAGACGGACGCCACAAAGGTGCTGACCAAGATCCGGCGTCAGTGGTTTGCAAAGCGCAAGAGTATTGCGGCCATTGTCCGCGAAGTCATGACCAATGAGGCATCGGCTCTCGTGGACAATGATGCCGCCAACAAGGCGGCCGATGCCGATCTGGCGTTGCAGTCCCTCGGGGCGGACGATGTCGGGCAGGCGTACATCACCGCGACCGTCACGGTCTGGGACGGCTCCGCGTCGATTGCCGCTGAAAAATTGCGGCTGGTCGAGAAGATCATCCAGGGTCGCGACTTCACCTGCATGGCGGAAAGCCTGAATGCGGTAGAAGCGTGGCTCGGTTCTTTGCCAGGCCATGTCTACGCCAATGTGCGCCAGCCGCCGGTCTCGACGTTGAACCTGGCGCACATGATTCCGTTGTCGGCGGTCTGGGCTGGCCCGGAAATGGATGGGCATTTCAAGGCAGCGCCGCTGTTCTACGGCAAGACCGCTGGGGCCACGCCGTTCCGGTTTTCCCTGCATGTCGGCGATGTCGGGCATACGCTGATCGCGGGACCAACAGGGGCGGGCAAGTCGGTTCTGCTGGCCCTGATGACCTTGCAGTTCCGGCGTTATCCGGGCGCACAGATCTTCGCCTTCGATTTCGGCGGGTCCATGCGCGCGGCAACACTCGGCATGGGTGGCGACTGGCATGACCTCGGCGGTGGGCTGACGGATGATCATCCATCGGAAGAACAGGGCAGCAGCGTCTCACTCCAGCCCCTTGCAGGGATCGACGATCCTGACGAGCGCAAATGGGTCAGTGAATGGCTGGGGCAGATCCTTGTCGGGGAGGGGATCACGCTGACGCCGGACGTCAAAGCCCATCTCTGGTCGGCCCTGAATTCCCTGGCATCATCACCCTTCCACGAACGCACAATCTCTGGTCTGGTGGCATTGCTCCAGTCCAACGCCCTGAAGCAGGCGCTGGCCCCATACTGCCTTGGTGGTCCTTACGGACGCCTCCTTGACGCCGATAATGAGCGTCTGGGGGATGCCGATGTCGTGGTGTTCGAAACTGAGGGGCTGATCGGCTCTGGTGCCGCGTCTTCCGTTCTGTCCTATCTGTTCCACCGCATCGAGGGGCGGCTGGACGGTCGTCCGACCCTGCTGGTCATCGATGAGGGATGGCTGGTCTTGGATGACGGGAATTTCTCCGGTCAGTTGCGCGAGTGGTTGAAAACCCTGCGCAAGAAGAACGCCAGTGTCATCTTCGCAACCCAGTCCCTGTCGGATATCGCCAATTCACCCATCGCCCCGGCCGTGGTGGAAAGCTGCCCGACGCGGATCTTCCTGCCCAACGAGCGCGCCATCGAGCCGCAGATCATGGCCATCTATCGCGACTTCGGTCTGAATGACCGGCAGATCGTCATCATCGCCCGCGCGGCCTCGAAGCGGGAGTATTACTGCCAGACCCAGCGTGGCAACCGGCTGTTTGAACTAGGCCTCGGTCCGGTGGCGCTGGCGCTGTGCGCCGCATCCGGCAAGGACGATCATAAGCTTATCGATGCGGTTCTGGCGGAACATGGGCGGGATGGCTTTCTGCTGGCCTGGTTCGAGGCGCGTGGCGTGTCATGGGCAGCCAATCTTCTGCGTGACGATCGCGGATCGGAGGGCATGCCATGACGGAAAAATCTTTCCGGCTCTGGGCTGAATTTTTCGGTCGCACGAGCGAAAAACAGTTCCGCCGAGGCGTCCTTCTTACCTCTGCAATGCTGATGGTCGGCGGGGCATTCTCTTTTTTGCGTCCGGCGCACGCCCAGTGGGCGGTGTATGATGGTGCGAATCACGTCCAGAACGTGCTGATCGCGGCCCGGACGCTCCAGCAGATCGACAACCAGATCACGTCACTGGCCAATCAGGCGCAGATGCTGGTCAATCAGGGACGCAATCTGGCCAGCCTGCCGCTGTCTACACTCTCGACGTTGCAATCGACGATTTCCCAGACCACGGCACTCCTCGCGCAGGTGCAGAATATCGCCTACAGCGTCCAGTCCGTCGAGCAGCAGTATCAGCAGGCGTATACGTCCGTCTCTTCAGGTATGTCCGACAGCGCTCTGTTCAGCCAGGCACAGACGCGCTGGCAGAATTCTGTGGGCGGGTTCGAGGATGCCCTGAAGCTGCAGGCGCGCGTGGTGGGCAATATCCCCAGCGACAGTTCGGCCATGAGCCAGCTTGTGTCCGCCAGCCAGACCTCCACGGGAGCCTTGCAGGCGGCTCAGGCCGGGAACCAGCTTCTCGCCCTGCAATCCCGGCAACTGTCCGACATTCAGGCTGAACTCGCCGCCAATGGCCGCGCCACCGCCCTGCAACAGGCGCGCGACGCTGCAACGGAAGCCGAAAGCGCGGCGCAGTATCAGCATTTCTCCCAGCATGACGCCTACGTGCCCGGCACCGTGTCCATGTTCGGCAGCAGCGGGAACTGACCGCCATGGCGATGAGCGACGTTGGCGTTATCGATACCTTCCTGAATACCTTCACCACCACCATCGACAGTGGGTTCGGTCTGGTGAAAGGGAACGTGATCTCTCTGGCCGGAACGCTGTCGGTGCTGGATATCGCCCTTGCCGGGCTGTTCTGGGCGTGGGCTGCGGATGAGGACATCATCCAGCGTCTGGTCAAGAAGACGCTGTATATCGGCTTCTTCGCCTGGATCATCAACGATTTTGATGCGCTCTCGAAGATTGTCTTCGACAGCTTCGCGGCCCTCGGTCTGAAGGTCGGAGGCGGCAGTCTGGCTCTGGGTGATTTCCTGCGGCCTGGACGTCTTGCGTCCACAGGATTCACGGCGGCGCAGCCCTTACTGGACTCGGTTCATAATCTCCTTGGTCCCGTCGCCTTCTTTACGAATTTCATCCAGATCTTCGTGCTCTGTCTGTCCTGGCTGATCGTGCTGGCGGCATTCTTTATTCTGGCGGTGCAGCTCTTTGTCGCCCTGATCGAATTCAAGCTGACGACGCTGGCTGGCTTCGTGCTGATCCCGTTCGCCCTGTTCAATCGCACCGCCTTTCTGGCCGAGAAGGTGCTGGGCAATGTCGTCTCGTCGGGTGTGAAGATCATGGTGCTGGCGGTCATTTCTGCCATCGCGTCTGTATTGTTCAAACAGTTCACCGTCTCCTACGGCAGTGATGTTCCCACAATCGGGCAGTCTGTGTCGGTGGTGCTGGCCTCGCTCACGATTGTCGGTCTGTCCATCTATGGCGGCAGCATCGCCAATGGGCTGATCTCCGGCGCGCCTCAGCTTGGGGCAGGAGCTGCTGTCGGCACTGGCATGGCGGTTGGCGCGATGGGTGCGGCTGCCGTAGCGGGCGTTGGAGCCGTCGCTTCTGGCGGTGCAGCAGCCGTCGGTGCGACCGCGGCTGCTGCACGCGGTGGGGCCGCGATCGCCGGTGCTGCCACGTCCGCCTATTCGGCCGGAGCAGCCGGCGCGTCTGGTGGCGCGGGTAGCATGGCTGCCGGGATCGGAGGCATGGGCCGGGCTGTCGGCGGGAATATCGCGAATGCCGCCAAAGGGGCGGCCTCGCGTGCAGGCTCATCTCTCAAGGAAAGCTACGCCGCCGGCGGACGCTGGGCCGCGCGTGGGATGGGGGGCGACAGTCCAGCGGGCGATGGCGGTGACGGCAGTTCATCCGGTGGTGGTGGTGATCCCACGGGTAGCGGCCCTGCTGGCTCTGGTCCGTCTGGCCCCAATGGCGGTTCCGGTCCGACAACCGGCGGCGAGCCACCGCGCTGGGCACGGAACATGAAACGTCGCAACGCCGCAGCCCATGCCGCCGAGGCGGCCCATGTCATCCGCTCCGCCGATGGCGGGGGCGGGTCGGCGTCCATCGATCTCTCGGAGAAAGAATGATGTTCCGTCGCTCCACCACACGCTACGGGACCACGCCGGAGCCTGTCACCCCGTACCAGAAAGCAGCACAGATCTGGGACGACCGCATCGGCTCCGCCCGCGTCCAGGCCCGCAACTGGCGGCTGATGGCCTTCAGCTCATTAGTCCTGTCCGCCGGACTTGGCGCGGGACTGATCTGGCAGTCCGCGCGCGGCACGATTGTGCCGTGGGTCGTGCAGGTCGATCGGCTGGGGCAGGCGCAGGTCGTAGCCCCGGCGACAGCGGGTTATGTGCCTGCTGACCCGCAGATCGCCTGGTATCTGGCGCAGTTCATTGGTGATGTCCGCTCCCTGTCATCGGATGCCGTTGTGGTCCGGCACAACTGGCTGCGGGCCTACGATTTCACCACGACGTCGGGTGCGGTGGCATTGAACGATTATGCCCGTCTCAACGATCCGTTCTCGCGCATCGGGCATGAGCAGGTCGAGGTGGATATCGCCTCGGTGATCCGCGCCTCGCCCGGCAGTTTCCGTGTCGCCTGGACCGAGCGGCATTATCGCGATGGAGCCTTTATCGGCACGGAGCGATGGACGGCCATCGTGTCCATCGTGCTGCGAACGCCGCGTGACGCGGATCATCTGCGGAAAAATCCCCTCGGCATCTACGTTTCCGCCATCAACTGGTCGAAGGAGCTGGGCCAATGATCCGTCGTGCTCTTCGTTTTCTTCCTCTGCTGGCCTTGCCTCTGGCGGGCTGCGCGTCGCAGTATCATCCGCCGGTCATCCGCTACGATGACGCCGTGCAGGCGACGCGTCTGCCGGACCCGCCGAAACCGGTGCAGGTGGTGGAAGTCCCCAGACCGCTTCCCTTGCCGGGGCAACTCAAGCCGCTGCCGTCCCGACGCACGGCCCATCCGGCCCTCGAAATTGCTGATCCGACCGCGCAGGTCATGCAGGCCAATCTGGCGGCGCGGATACAACCCACGCGCGCAGGCTTCATCAACGCGGTGCAGGTCTATCCCTATAGTCCGGGGGCGCTCTATCAAGTTTACACCTCGCCCGGCGAGATTACCGACATCATGCTCCAGCAGGGCGAAAAGCTGGTGGGCACGGGGCCGGTGGCCGCCGGCGATACGGTACGCTGGATCATCGGCGATACCGAGAGCGGGGCAGGGGCGACAAAACGCATCCATATTCTGGTCAAGCCGACGCGGCCGGACCTGACGACCAATCTGATCGTCAACACGGACCGGCGGACTTATCTTGCCGAACTGCGTTCTACCCCCGCCACCTATATGGCGTCGGTGTCGTGGGACTATCCCGAGGATGACCTGATCGCCCTGCATCGGCAGGACAGCGCTGCCGATGACGAGGCGCCCATTGAAACGGGGCTCACTCTCGATGCTCTGAATTTCCGCTACGCCATCCAGCCGGTGAAAGGTGGCACGCCGCCCTGGCTGCCCGGCCGGGCGTTCGATGATGGTCACAAGGTTTATATCGCCTTTCCGGCCGGCATAGGGCAGGGGGAACTGCCGCCGCTCTTCGTACTGGAGGCCGATGGCGGCCCGGAACTGGTCAATTACCGGGTCCGACAGAACTGGATGATCGTGGACCGGCTGTTTGCCGCTGCCGAGCTGCGGCTGGGGGATAAACACTCCGAGCAGCGTGTGCGGATCGTGCGCACCGATGGACGGCACTCATGACGGACGGGCAGGAAGAAGAACGGGATGACAGGGGTGATGGCAGCACGGAAAACGTGCCCCCTGCGGCCCCGCCGTCACCGCCCGATCTGCGCCTGCGGGCCGAGCGCCCTAGCGTGGTGCGGCTGTCACGTACCGTGGTCTGGTCGCTGGGGGGTGTCGCTATGATCGCGGTGGCGTTTGCCCTGGGTTATGCGCTGGAAAGCAGTCGTCAGACCGTTCCCCCGGCCGTTAGCCAGGATACGGATGCCCGCCCGTCCGCCGATGGTCTGGCAGGGCTGCCGTCCGATTATCTCGGCAAAGATGTGCCGAAGCTGGGACCAGCGCTGCCCGGTGATCTGGGGCATACCATCCTGAAAGCACAGGAGCAGGGAAGGGGAGCGTCCGGTGGCGATGATCGCCGCGCCGCGCAGGAGGTGGAGGCTGCGATCGCCAGCAAATTGTTCGTGCAGACGGGGGACCGGAACCGGGGCACCGAACAGGCAACGCTACCCGCGCCAGGTGCTTCTGCCTCTCAGGCGAACCCGTCTCCCGCGACCGACGCACAATCTGGCAACCGTGCCTTTCTGGCGGGACAGCCCGACCGGGCGACGACGAGCCCGGATCGCATCATGCCTCCGGTGTCGCCTTATATCCTCCAGGCGGGCACTGTCATCGCGGGAGCGCTAAACACGAAAATCAGCTCCGACCTGCCGGGCCATATTACCGGGCATGTGACCCAGAACGTCTATGACAGCCCTACCGGACGCTATCTTCTGATCCCGCAGGGGAGCCTGCTGTTTGGAGCCTATAACAGCGGCATCTCTTTCGGGCAGCAGCGCACCCAGATCATCTGGACCCGGCTGATCTTCCCGAATGGTGACAGCCTGGTGCTGGAGAAGCTGCCGGGGGGCGACGCCATCGGCCAGTCTGGCCTGTCCGATGAGGTCGACAATCACTGGGGGCAACTCTTCAAGGCCGCCATCGTGACCACGCTTCTCAGCGTTGGTTCCGAGGCCGGAACCAGCCAGAGCGAGAACAATCTGGCCCAGGCTATCCGCTCCGGCGCCAGCAACGGCTTCTCGATGGTTGGCAACCGGCTGATCGATCGCAGCCTCAACGTGCAGCCCACGCTCACCGATCGGCCGGGGCTGCCGTTCACCCTCGTCCTCAACCGCGACCTTGTCCTGAAACCCTGGCACGCAAAGGAGCCTGCCCCATGAACAATCTAAAAATCAGTGCTCTACCCGATGAAAAACCGGTGCGGCTTGTAATTGATCTGCCCGCACCTGTGCATCGGGATCTTCTGGTTTATGCGGAAGCCATGAATGCCCTGCACCAGCAGAGCGTCACGCCACAGAAACTTGTGGCGCCAATGATCGAGAAATTCATGCTTTCTGACAGAGCTTTTCTCAGGTGGCGTCAGAAGCGTTCAGGTGCCTCATCGTCCTAACCAGTGTAAGAAATGCCCGTAGCGCTGGATTGTAGTTCTGGCGTGACCACAGGGCATGAAATGTCAGGAGGATGGGATTACCTGCAAGAGGGAGCAGGCGCACGCCTGGAACCGACAGACTTGTTGTGGCGGCCGAGGTCAGGGCGACCGCCCGACGGCGCACGACATCAGCCAGCAGGGTGTCTCGCCCGACAATCATATGTTCGATCCGGGGTGGTCCGCCATGTTGTTCGAGATAGGGAAGGGCCTGCGCCATCAGCCACGATCCCATGCCTTCTCGGCGAACGAGAAAGGTATGATCCGCAAGATCGTTCCATGTTACGGCGTCTTGCATGGCTAGCGAGTCATGCTCGGAAAGTGCTGCCATCATGATTTCCGTCCATAATGGTATGACGCACAGGATATCATGGGCCAGCGTCCGACGTGGCGGAACATCGGGAGTAAAGGCAATATCGATCTCGCGTCGTCGCAGGCCGGAGATCAGCAGATCAGGAGCAAATTCGCCTGAGATCAGCCGCGTGTGGGGCGAATATTTTACAAAATGCTCGAGGATATCGTGCAGAAAGCCGCCTGCGCTGGAGGACTGGACACCGACCATAAGTCGGCTTTCTGTTGAGGTGGGGAGCAGGCTGGTCGGGCGTAGGGCCTGATTAATCAGACTGACGGCTTCATTGATGACGGAGAGAAACTGTTGTCCCTCGAAGGTGACACGCACGCCGTTACGGCGTTCGAACAGGCGGAAACCGATAATAGCCTCGAGAGTAGCGATCCGATTGCTGATGGAAGATTGTGAAATCTTCAATGTTTCACCGGCTTTTCGAAAATTACGATGTTCCGCCACCGCGAGGGCTTCAATCAGCGAGGTAAGGGATATCCGACCGCTAACGATCAGGCGAAAGAGCGTGTTCCGGTCGGTCTGCGCATCATGCTGCTGTGATTCCACAAGACGTGCCTCCGAACAGATTTCTTCAGTTTTACGAAAACTTCTTGAGGAGCTGAATGCGTCTCACGCCTGTTGTCGTGTAGCCTTGCGGATGTTGCACAAGACCGTCCCATGAGTTTGACATGGCTCGCCCCACGGAAATTGCAGTGAGGCTGCCCCTCGACTTTGGTATGGAAACGAGGGGCAAAATGCTGAATTTAATAGGGAAAAGTTACTGTAGTTCAGGGTGGGGAAACTTCACCAACTATACGAAAGGTTCCCATAAACGCGGCGTCCCTGTCCATAATAGCATGTTCCACCACCAGCGCCCGTACCGCATGACCCGACATATCGAGTATTTGCAAGGTTAGACATTGCCAGTTGGCCCTTGAGACCTCTCAACATTGGGGACAAGCGACCAAAATCATAATGTGCGCCAGCATCGAAAAGAATATATGCTGGCACTTTATAAGACTCTCCATTACCTGCCCACGTAAATCCAACGTATCGAACGCCAAAATTTATACCAACCCCCTGAAAAACCTGTTCCGGCGGAGTATAATCTACGAACATATTCACCATATTACGTGGAAGACCACCAACATATTTTCCCTGTTCAGAAACTTTTTTTACCTGGGATCCAGACATAGTATATTGCCAGACTGACGTATCACTTTTAGTAACCCGCATGTCATTGAAAGAATATGATGCAGTCAGATGAAGATTTTTTGTGATATTTGCGTGAGCAGATAGTTCCACCCCTTTTGATGTCACGGTTCCAGCATCAGTCGTGTATCCTGGATTGTCGGCGTCTGTAATCTGATAATGATTTTCTTTGATATGATAGGCAGCCGCCGTAAGCAGGATATCGGTTTTTGGAATAAGATATTTAAGCCCAGCTTCGAATTGTTTTCCTGTCAGCGGTTTCGCTGCTTGCCCATTCGCATCGAAATATCCGACTTGAGGGATAAACGATGTAGCGTAACTGAAATATGGCACAAGGCCAAAGTCAAAATTGTATGTAAAGCCAGCACGCCATGTGAATTTATTGTCGGACGGGTGCTGTCTGGTTCCTGCTTTCCAGGCTGAGGTTGATGTAGCGTCATGACTTCTGGAATAGCTAAGGGCATCATAGTTATACCAGTCTTGGCGCCCGCCAAGTATGACATTCAATTTGCCAAATTTTAGCTGCTCTTGGAAATATACTCCCTTTTGATACTGAGTTTGTGACATGTTTTGCATAGCAAGTGTATCAGAGCCGGAAATTCCAAAATTCGGATATGCTGTGTAATATGATGGATTCCAAATATTTACAGTTGGAACACTGTAATCGTAGATTAGATCTTGAAGAATATCGACTTTCCGAAAGTCCATCCCCACCACGAAAGTGTGTTTCACGCTCCCCGTAGAGATATGCCCGATTAACCTGTTATCAAGCCCCACAGTTCGGCGCCCACCTTGTCCGTCCCAAGCGACACGAGTCATGGTTTCTCCATCACTCTGGAGATTTCCTCTAAGGTACAAATATTTGTAGTTAGTGTCCGATTTTTCATATCTAAATGTCTGTTGAAACTCGATCATTCTATTGAATTTATGAGAAAATTGATATTCAAATGCTGCATCGCGTACCACTGAAGTATTCAGGGATGGGTCCCCAAGATATCGTGAACGAGGTATATAGCCAAATTTCCCTGGGACAAGTGTTCCTACTCCAGGATATCCAGTGTCTGTACCATCTGCTGGCGTATACATATATTCGCCGAGTAGCGTTAAACTAGTTTTGTCATCGATATCCCATTTAATAGATGGCAGGACACCAACTCTTTTATAATCGCGATATTCTGTCTGCGTTCCCTGAGTGACACCTATAGCTGCTATTCTGTACTTTAGATTTCCAGATTTTGTTATTTTGTCAGAAACGTCAAATGTTGACTCGTAGCGGCCCCAGTTACCAAAGCCCACTGTGACATTTCGAATTGGTGTATCAGTTGGTTGTTTCAGACGTGTTGCAATGAGACCACCTGGCCCAACCTGTCCGTATAGAACTGAAGCTGGTCCGTTCAGCGCTTCTACACGTTCGACGAAAGCGGTCTCACCGGCGGACAGCGAACGCGATGCAATTCCATCGACATATTGAGTGGCCGCAAATCCCCGCATCATGATGCCACCGGTACCATTAGCCAGAGAACCTGCTGCATTTCCGTTAGTAGCCGTCCCGTTACCCTCTGCATAAACACCCGGCATATACCGAAGCGTCTCATTAATATTCTGTGCCTGCTGATCAAGTATTTCTTGTTTTGTTATAACATATACAGAGTTAGGTATTTCTGTGATGGGGGTGTCGGTCTTTGTGCCTGTCTCGGTATATTTGGCCACATATCCCACACCCGGACCGATTGCAGCTTCATGGGTGTTAAGAGTGCCACCGACACGGATCGGGCCAAGGGTGATATTGGCGGCAGATTTCTGAATAACAATCGTGTTGCTATCCGCGTAACGATAGGAAAGACTTGAACTCGATAGGAGCTTCTGGAGCGCTTGCTGCGGGTTCATCGAACCTGACACGCCAGCAGATGTTTTCCCTGCCAGCAGGGCAGGGTCATATGTCACCTGAACACCAGTCTGCTTGCCGTAAGTCGCCAGTGCCTGCCCGAGAGGCAGGGAAGGAATATTATAGGCACGGGCAGAGTTCTGCGCTGTCTGGCTGACGCTGGAAGATGCAGCGCAGGCAGGTTCGGCATCCATGCTCGCTAGCGCGAAAAGGAGTGCTGAAGGAACTGCCAGCATGACAGGCCGGTTGAGCCATACATGGCGCAGGCCAGACTTTTTTGTGCGACCGGCAAGGCGCGGTGCAATTTCAGGTTCCATATGTGTCGTCCCGTCAAAAGTGAGAATGCATCGCATTTGAAATAGGGACGGGTTCGTATGGGCTTTTTATAGGGTAACGTCTCAAATTATTTTCACAGATGCCAAACCTCAGAAGGTTAAGACGCTTTCGGGGCTGAGAATTTACTGTTCGTGGGATGTCGGGGCGTCAGTCGCAATGAGCATATGACCAGCGACCTCCCGAACCCGTCCACCTGAGGGGACAACTGCGGCTCTGAGGGCAGCAGGGATGTTGTGCAGGTCGTAGATGCCACCGACCTGGCGCGACCGGAGCTTGGCGCTCCAGTTAACGATAAAGCCAGGATAGTAGCGTTTTAGGGTATCGGTAACGTGCCCTACCGTATCGCTGTCAACGACGAGGGTGCCGGTTTGCCAGGATCCAATGGTGTCTGGAGAGACGGTTTTCCGGGTCACATGGCCGTCAGATCGATCGACGTTGATTTCATCTCCTGCGTTCAGAACGACTTCCTGCGTCTGTGTCGGGCTGGAAACGCCGACACGACCGTCCTGAACACCAACCCGTATCTCTGTCGGGTCGAGACGGACATCAAAACGTGTACCGATATCGCGAGCCTGTATAGCTCCTGCGGTCACTCGAAAGGGACGTGTTGCGTCATGTTTGACCTGAAAAAAAGCCTCACCTGCCAGTAGGGTGACGTCGCGCGTATCGGGGCGATAGTGGACTGCAATGGCCGAGCGCGCGCCCAGAGTGACGACGCTGCCGTCCGCAAGTGTTACGGTCTGATCCTTGCCTGTCGAGGTCTGGTAGTCGGCCTGCAACGCAATGCGAATGTCAGGGAGAAAGAACAGGCCCAGCCCGCATAGCGCGGTGGCCAGTGAAAACGCTACCGCATGCCGTCCTGCCAAGGCGCTTAGGGATGATGAAGGTCTGGGTGAAACGAACTTCTCTGTGTTCTTCGGTTTATCCGGAAGGGACAGGAGAGCCGGTTCAACGGCCCCTGTAAGCCTCCAGACACGCAAAGCTCTTGACCAGGCATCTGCATGGCTGGGCGACTGGGCATACCAGGCGGAGAACTCTTTTCGAAGATCACGGTCGTCGGGCTCCTCGGTCAGACGAATGACCCAGAGATTGGCTTCGGCGGTGAGCGGGTCGTCTGAAGCGGGAGAGTTATCTGTCATACGGACCACATGGCGCTCCACGCTCAACGGACGGACGGCATAAGAAAAACCATCTTATGAGAGAGACGGAACGTGAGTGCATTTTTAAAGCGTGTCAGTTCAGTTTCTGGGTGCGGCGTTATCAAGAGCCGCCTGACAGGCTGCCATTGCGTCCGTAATCAGTTGTGCCGTTCGGCCAATAGAAAGGTCGAGAACAACCGCAATTTCACGTAATTTGTAATCACCGAAACGCTTCATTTCAAACGCGAGGCGCGTGCGATCAGGAAGCGAAGCCAATACCTCTTCGATAATGACCAGTTCCTCGCGGCTACCGACGTAAGTCTCAGGGGATCGAGGATCACATAGCAGGTTCTGCACGGCGATGTCGGCCACATCGATTTCATTCCGGATGCGCCCGAACCGAAGGAAGTCAATTGCAAGTCGCCGGACCACCTGAAGCAGATAGGACACCGGCCGCTGGATCTCGGTGCCTTTCTTCTGGACCAGGGTGGCCTTGATGAAAGCATCCTGGACAATATCTTCAGCACGGGAACGGCACCCGATAATACCCGCTGCTACATCCACGAGGTGCAGGCGATGGCTGAGATAGACGTTCAGAATTTGCTCTGAGTCCTTCACCGCGCTGTGGTTCCTGTCATGGATAAGGGTTGAATGCCGTGTCTGCCAGCCTGATCAGGTTGGATGTATTGCGACAGGTTCTTAACTGCAAGAGCTATTATGCTGTGTCTGGCCTGCGTGTCACAGTGCGGCACTTTTCTCGCCTCGAACGGGCGCGTTTGATAAAAAAATGTGGTTGATGGCTATAAAAATGGGCCTTTCATACGTCACTGAAGTAGGAACCCTGCGGGATCCAACCATCCGTCTTTATCGCCTTACGAATCGTGCCTTTAATGGACGACGGGTTGTCAGTCTATGCGTTCGAAGAACTTCTCGCCCAATGTGACGAAACGGCGGAGATCTGCTCTGCGGATCGGACGTGGATTGATGCCAAACCGGTCGGCAACGAGATCATCTGATATTCAATGCTAAATTTGTGCGCATAACTTATGTGGAAATCGGTGCTTGCGTGTCCCCGCAACCATCTGAACTTGCAATGCCAACGCATCATGAACCCCAGTCCGGAAACGGGCTGGGGTTTTTGTTTGTCCGCCTGACGCGACCGTCAGGATGCCGGCAAGGTCGCCCCGGACGTCGATCTGGAGGCCCTTGTCGGATGGCGTGAGGATGATCGCCTCGATCAGTGAGCGGATCACCTCGGCCGCCTCCTGACGCTTCTCGTCCAGCTCGGAATGCAGCATGTCATGCAGGAGCGTGAGCCGCCGGTGGTAGAACTCCGCCATCTGGGGATGGAGCAGGGGAGGCGGCGCCTCGGCGGTCGCGAGGAAATCTTTGAGTTCCGCCTTTCGGGCTTCGAGCTTCGATCCGCGTTCTTTGACCGTTTCGATCGAAATGGCTTCCGAGAGGTAGAGATCCATCAGGCGCTGGATGTCGCGCTCGACCCGCTTCAGTTCTGATTCCGCGGCGCCGATGTCGGCCGACGCCTCCATGCGCAGCCGGTTCATCTCGTCTGTGAACGCGGTGCAGAATTCGGCGAACAACTCCGGGTCCATGAGGTGGTGACGCAGGGCGTCGAGGACGCGGCGCTCCAGTTCCTCGCGGCGCATATTGGTCCGGTTGTCACAGGTGCCCTTGTTGCGCGCTGTCGAGCAACCGAGCAATGCGCCGGAGATCATCGAATAGCCGCCACCGCAGCAGCCGCATTTGCTGAGGCCGGAGAACAGGTAGCGCGGTCGGCGTTTCTCGCGGAAATGGTCGGGCGATGACGTATCGCGTGTGTCCCGACTGGCGCTGACGCTGGCCTGCCGCGCCTTGACCGCGTCCCACAGTTCCTGGTCGACGATCCGCAGTTCCGGCACCTCCTGGATGACCCATTTGGATTCCGGATTGGGGCGGGCCTGGCGTTTGCCGGTATCGGGATCCTTGATGAAGCGCTGGCGGTTCCACACCAGCCTGCCCACGTACATCTCGTTGTTGAGGATGCCGGTGCCCCGTGCGCGGTTGCCGGTGATGGTGGAAAAGCCCCAGCCGCCGCCGCCCGGTGCCGGGATGCCCTCGTCATTGAGACGGAAGGCGATGGCGCGTGGTCCCAGCCCGGCCGCGAAGTCACGGAAGATACGACGGATGACCTCTGCCTCGTGCGGGTTGATGGTTCGGTCGCCCCGGATTGGCTCGCCGCTGGTGTCGAGTTTCCGCACGACGTCATAGCCGTAGGCGTTTCCGCCACCGGACTTGCCCAGTTCCACGCGCCCCCGAAGACCGCGATGGGTTTTGGCGGCCAGGTCTTTCAGGAACAGGGCGTTCATTGTGCCCTTGAGGCCGACATGCAGGTGGGAGACTTCGCCTTCGGAGAGGGTGACGATCTGCACGCCCGCATAATTCATGCGCTTGAAGACGCCGGCGATGTCCTCCTGGTCGCGGGACAGGCGGTCCATCGCCTCGGCCAGCACGATCTGGAACCGTCCGCGCTGTGCATCGGCGATCAGTGCCTGGATGCCGGGCCGCATCAGGGACGCGCCCGAGATGGCGTGATCGGTATAGTCCTCGACGATGCTCCAGCCCTGTTTCTCCGCGTGGGTGCGGCAGATGCGAAGCTGGTCGGCGATCGAGGCGTCGCGCTGGTTGTCGGAGGAATAGCGGGCGTAGAGCGCGACCTTCATGGTGAGGTATCCCTTACGGTCCGGAGCGGCGGCGCTGCTCCTGTTGCTGCGACCGGAACCAGTCCCGTGCGGCACGACGGGCCATGAGGCGGACGAGCGTCACAAGACGCGTGTCGGGGGCATCGGGTCGCAGGATGAGCCGCAACTCGGGCTCGGGCGGCCGATACGCCGGGGCAATGGACTGGCTGGGTCTATCCGTCATCGTTGCTCTCTTCCGACCGTATGGCAAGGAAAACAGACACACGATCCGGACAGATGACTGTTATTTCAATGGAAATCAGTAATATGGAAGATCGTGCCGGTGCGTACTCCAGCGTGCGGAATCGTAGTTATGGGTAGTCCCGGATAGAGGCGCGTCGTACAAATACTGGCGTAAGACGGCGGCACGGGAGGGCGGACCATGAACGGTCCGGGAGCATCCTTCCAGCGGGGCGAACGAACGGGCTAATCGCGGCCTCCGTTCTCGCTAGTGCGCTGGCGGGTCTCGTGGAGTGAATGACTTCGGCACGAGACAACGCAGACGCATGTCCTACTCACTAAAAGCTTGACCATGTCGGCTTTTTATACCAACTTGTTGGTAAGAAAAATCGACATGGAGTTCATTGCGGTGGGTGCCCGAAAAAAAAATGTAATTACGTCCTCGGATTGGGCGGAGTCTACCATTCGCAGTGAACCTGACGAAGTTGATGCTTTTTTGGCGTCTATTGATGCCAGCCGGAATCAGTTTTTATTGGCAGGCCAAAGAGCGTTGCACGCTAAAACAAATGCTACGCCTTTCCATGCGAAAAATGCGAAGGGTACCTTCGTTTTTCATGAAGCTGTCCCGCAGTTGCGTTTTCTGTTCGTGGGCGAGAATTGGACTCCAACAACTATAAACGGCGTCGAATATATTGAAAATAAGGGCAAGAAAATAAGGATTGCATATTCCTCTGTAGATGTTTGTGGTCTGAGAGAGGTATCTCCTAAACCATGTTCGGAGAAGGGGGCAGGGGTAGAGCGCGCTTTGAATGGTGGGCTCTTCTCTAATCTTCCTACTTATACAAAAGAAGAAGATGTAATCAAAAAAAGCGAATATACTATTTATTATGCTCTTATGGATGATAAAGGGAATATGGAATTATCCCGCCCAGTTGTGTCAAATAAAACATTTTCAAGTTATCCAGAACGGAATTTTTTGGGCAGCTGTGAAGATGGTGTTGAAGAAAATTACAATCTTGAAGGGGATACTGTTAGCGACTTTGATCCGCAGGTCACCAGAAAGTAAAAGACTATCAAAATGTTTAATCCTAAGAGGCTGACGTTAGCACGGCAGAGAAGGCGATTGACTGCTAGAAGCCTGGCAGAACAAGCTTGTCTGGCGGCTGACACTATTTCACGACTGGAAAAAGGTCAGAATGAACCTGATGAAAATACCATTGGCAGCATTGCCCGTGCCTTAGATTATCCTGTCGGTTTTTTTTATCTGGATGATCCCGAAGATCTGGATAGTGATGCTGTAAGTTTTCGTAGTTTTTCAAAAATGAGTATGAAAGAACGTCAGGCGGCTGAAAGTGCTGGACAACTTGCTTTGAGCTTGAGTTGCTGGATTGAGGAACGCTTTTCTCTGCCTGCCGTTGATGTTCCTGATCTTGGCCAGGAACAGGACCCAGCTATCGCTGCATATTTGGTTCGACAGGCTTGGGGTATCGGTGAGAGTGCTATAGGCAACTTAATAGGGTTGTTAGAAACCCATGGAGTTCGGGTTTTCTCGCTTTCTGAGGATACCGCTGCCGTAAATGCGTTTTCATTTTGGAGAGATGGTAAGCCTTTTATCTTTCTGAATAATTTTAAAACGGCAGAAAGCAGTCTATTCGATGCGGCGCATGAACTTGGGCATTTGGTAATGCACAAGCAGGAAAGTCTGCGTGATAGAAAGGACGCAGAAAAGGAAGCTAATGCTTTTGCGTCGGCGTTTCTCATGCCTGAAAATGACGTTAAATCTCGTATTGGCTACCCGATCACGGTGGGCGTTATCTTGAAAGCAAAATTGCGCTGGCGTGTTTCTGCAATGGCATTGGCTTACCGTCTGCATACTTTGGATAAATTGTCTTCATGGCAGTACAAATCGATCTGCATTGAACTTGGTCGTCGTGGTTATCGCACAGGCGAACCAATAGGAACGGAAAGAGAAACATCTGCTATCTGGAAGAAGATTTTACAAAATCTTTGGAGCGATAGAATAGGAAGAGCTGAGATTGCACGTGAGCTTAATTGGCCGTTAGAAGAACTGGAAGGGCTTACTCAGCATCTTTCGGAGCGTAGAACTGTTGTTCCGAAAACTGAAATTAAGCATTTATCTTTAATAAAGTAAGATATGAACTGCAGATTTTTGTATTGAGCTGCCTATGGATTGGAGAGGATTTTGTTTCCCAGAATCTCCTCCTATAGCGGAACGACCGCATTCGCATCATGTCCGTCATTTTACTGCCGGGAATGGGGAAGTGGGTTGGTTTGGGTGTAGCAGTCAGAGTCAGAGGGCTGCGCGGATTTTCGTGACGGGTTGAGAGGATGGGAGAGAGTCTCCTGTCCGCCCGTCATGGAGTTTTTCGCCATGGCGACCGCTATTCCCAAAATTACCCTGAGTTCCTCTCGTGATATCCCGTTCAACCGGCTGGTCCTGTCCCAGTCCAACGTGCGGCGGGTAAAGTCCGGCCTGTCGATTGACGAACTGGCCCGCGATATCGAGCGTCGCGGGCTGCTGCAGAGCCTGAACGTCCGTCCTGTCCTTGATGGCGAAGGGGCCGAGACCGGCACTTACGAAGTCCCTGCTGGCGGACGGCGCTTCCGTGCCCTCGAACTGCTGGTGAAGCAGAAGAAACTGGTGAAGACCGCCCCGGTGCCCTGCGTCGTGCGCGAAGCCGGATCGACCATTCTCGCCGAGGATGATTCCCTGGCCGAAAACGTCCAGCGGCTGGCCCTGCATCCGCTGGACCAGTTTCGCGCCTTCCGAGACATGCTGGAAAAAGGCATGTCCGAGGAAGAAATCGCCGCCGCGTTCTTTGTCGCACCCACCGTAGTCAAACAGCGCCTGCGACTGATGACCGTGTCCGATAAGCTGCTTGAGATATACGAGCAGGATGGGATGCGGCTGGAACAGCTGATGGCCTTTTCCATCAGCGACGACCACGCTCGGCAGGAACAGGTCTGGGAGATCGTGGCCCAGAGCCATAACCGCGAACCCTATGTTATCCGCCGCATGCTGACGGAAAAAACCGTGCGGGCCTCGGACGCGCGCGCCCGTTTTGTGGGGCTGGACGTCTATATCGCGGCCGGTGGTCCTATCATGCGCGACCTGTTCGAGGCTGATGATGGTGGCTGGCTGCAGGATCCAGCTATTCTGGACCGGCTGGTCATGGAAAAATTGCACACAGCCGCCGAGGACATCCGTGCCGAAGGCTGGAAATGGGTCGAGACGGCCCTGTCGTTCCCATGGGGGCACACACGGCAGTTCGCGGAGATCGATGGCACCGAGATGCCGCTGTCCGATGAGGAGGCCGCTCGGCTCGATGCCCTGCGTGCCGAACGGGAAACCATTGAGGCTGAATACGCTCAGGCCGATGAATATCCGGACGAGGTGGATGCAAGGCTGGGCGAGATCGAACAGGCCATCCTTGCCCTGGAAGAACGGCCTCTGGCGTTCGATCCTGCCGACATGGCGCGGGCAGGGGCTTTCGTCAGCCTCGCCAGCGATGGCGCGCTGCAGGTGGAGCGGGGGTTCGTGCTGCCCAAGGACATGCCAGCCGAGCCGGATGAGACCAATGATGCGGACAGTGCTGATCAATACGATCATGCTGCGTATGATGGGCAGGATGATCGTCTTGCTGATTATGGCGGCGATGAAGGCGGAGTGGGCGATAGCATTGCACCTGACGTGGAATCCGAGGAAGAAGATGGGATTAAACCACTGCCTGACCGGCTTCTCACCGAACTGACGGCCTGGCGCACGCTGGCCCTGCGGGACGCGTTTGCCAGCAATCCGCACATCGCCCTGACCGAATTCCTGCACACGCTGGTACGTGATGTGTACTGGCAGACACCGGGGGCCGACTGCCTGGAAGCCTATGTCCGGGAAATCGCGCTGCAGGTTCATTCACCGGACATGCCGGGCAGCCTTCCGGCCCATGCGCTGCGCCAGCGCAACGAGGGCTGGAAGCACGATCTGCCGGAAAACGAGGATGCGCTGTGGCGCTGGATCGACGGGCTGGACGATGCCAGCCGCATGGCGCTGCTGGCCCATTGCCTGTCCTTCGGGGTTAACGCGCTTTATGAGCGCATGCCCGCCTATGGGGCGGTGTCGCAGCGCAGCGTGACCGAACGCCTCAAACGGGCAGACCGTCTGGCGTCGGCCCTCTGCCTCGATCTGGTCGAGGCGGGCTGGCAGCCGACCGTCGAGAATTATCTCGGTCGGGTGACCAAGGCCGGCATCCTGCAGGCGGTGCGGGAAGCACGCGGCGATGAAGCGGCCAACCGCATTGCGCATCTGAAAAAGCCCGACATGGCGCGTGAGGCCGAGCGGCTGCTGGATGGTTCGGGCTGGCTGCCCGAGGCGTTGCGAACGGTGGGTGGTGCGGAGCAAATGTTGGTTGAAATGACAACGGTGGGCGAGGACGTGGAGGCCATTGCCGCCGAATAGCATTATGGATTTCGGAATTGTGAGACAGCGGCTTCCGGTACCCGGAAGCCGCTTTTTTCATGTCCGGCGCCCCGGAAAGAGGGAGAGGTCGGCTTCGCCTTCTGTGCCGAATAACCGGCATCAGAGGAGAGTTTTCCATGACCACAACCACCATCCTGCCCCCTGCCTCCCGCGGCTTTAAGATTGATTCCTCCCGTGGCAGCCGCAGCGCCCGTGTATCGTCCGAATGGTTTTCCCGCCCCGATGACGAGCGCTACCTGTCCCTGTCAGACCTGCATGCCGCGACCCTGGCGCGGGCGGATCGGGCCACAGCCCGCACGGTGGAAAGCCGCGCCATCCGCGTGGAAGCATCCCGCGACAATGCCGAACGCCTGACCCTGACCGTGCCGGGACAGAATGAGCCGATCGCGCCCACACACTGGTCGTTCGGCCAGATGTGCAGCCTTGTCGGCGCGCCATCGTCCTATCTGCGCAACCTTCCAGCTCCCCTGGCAGCAATCAACCTGCAGCACGGGCTGCTGTCGCACCGCGCCGAACTGGTCAAAACGCTGGAGACGGAAGACGGGCGCGTCGAGCTGCGCGCCGTAACCGGTCCTGATTACGGCCGCATCTGGGACCATGAACTGGTGGGCGCGGTGCGCAAAATTGCTGGCGACGGTACGGGCGACACCAACTGGAAGGTGCCCGGTGTCATCGACTGGGCGACCATGACCCATAATCCGTATGTCGATATTACGAAGGAGACGACGACGCTGTATGCGTCAGATCGCGATGTCTTCCTGTTTCTTGTGAACGATACGCATCCGATTGAGGCTGGACGCCTGCCCAACGGCGACCCCGATCTCTATTTCCGGGGTTTCTATGCCTGGAATTCGGAAGTCGGTAGCAAGAGCCTCGGCATTGCGTCATTCTATCTACGCGGAGTGTGTCAGAACAGAATGCTCTGGGGCGTGGAAAATTTCGAACAGATCACGATCCGGCATAGCAAGTTTGCGGCCTCGCGTTTCGTGCATCAGGCCACGCCAGCGCTACGGAATTTCGCCACGGCCAGCCCGGCCTCGTTCGTCTCCGGCATTCAGGCCTCGCGCCAGACTCTCGTTGCAAAAACAGACGATGATCGTGAAAGTTTCCTGCGGCGACGTGGTTTTTCGAAACCGGAAACTAGCAGGATCATCGAAACCGTGCTGCATGAGGAAGGGCACAAGCCCGAGAGCGTGTTTGATTTCGTGCAGGGCATTACCGCTCTGGCGCGGACGAAGACCAACCAGGACACACGACTGGATCTGGAGGGCAGGGCGCGCAAGCTGATGGAGAAGGTCGGATGAACGCGCCCATCATCAGACGTCGGCGTGATGGGAAGGGGGCGGCGGACGAGGTCCGCCGCCTTTCACCTGTCGGCAGGTCAGTCGTTCAGGCTGTCCTTGAGCGCCTTGGCAGGCGTGAAGGCCAGCTTGCGCGAGGCCGCGATCTGGATGGTCGCACCCGTGGCCGGGTTGCGGCCTTCGCGGGCGGCGACTTCCCTGACCTTGAACTTGCCGAAGTTCGGCAGGGTGATTTCGTCACCCGCTTTGGCGGCAGCGGTCATCGCCTCGATCAGGGCGTCCAGCACCTTGCGGGTATCGGTCTTGCTCGTATCGGTGGTGGTGGCGATATGATCGACCAGATCGGCAATCTTCATGGGACTATCCTTTTGCATTCGGGCCTGTGCCCGTTGCCTCTGCCGTTACGGGGGAATCATGGCGGCATCAAGCCTGCAGGGAGGGGGCGATGACAGACGCGCACGCATGGGACGCTGGCGATCTGGCCCGCACGCTGGCTGAAAACGCCGAGGCGGTGTGTCGCCATTATCTCTCGGCCGGGCGCCGTCACGGCAATTACTGGCTGGTCGGCGATGTCCACAACACGCCGGGACGGTCGCTCTATGTCCGCCTGCATGGGGGACCGGACGGGCGCGGTCGTGCGGGCAAGTGGACGGACAGTGCGACAGGCCAGCATGGCGATCTGCTCGACATCATCCGCGAAAGCCACGGGCTGGTGGATTTCCGCGATGTCGCCGACGAGGCCTGTCGTTTCCTCACCCTGCCGCAGCCGGCACCACGACCGGCCTCTGATCGCGGTCGTTCCGATGCGTTCGGGCATGATGCTTCCCCGCAGGCGTCAGGGACCGCAGACGCCGCACGTCGGCTCTGGGCCATGTCCCGCCCGCTTGCGGGCACACAGGCGGAAAACTGGCTGCGCCATCGTGACCTTACCCGCCTGACGGACCTGTCCTCGCTGCGTTTCCACCCTGACTGCTATTATCGCGCCGATGCTGACAGCCCGACCGAGACCTGGCCAGCCATGATAGCGGCTGTCACCGATCTCGAAGGCCGCGTGACCGGCGTGCATCGCACCTGGCTGGCGCGGGATGGACGCGGCAAGGCGCCTGTCGAAATGCCTCGCCGGGCGATGGGCGACCTTCTCGGCCATGCCGTGCGCTTTGGCCCGGTGTCCGACGTTCTGGCGGCAGGCGAGGGGATCGAGACGGTGCTGTCGCTCCACGAAGTCATGCCCGATCTGCCGCTGGCCGCCTGCCTGTCCTCGGCGCATCTCGCCGCCATTATGTTTCCGCCCACGCTGCGCCGCCTTTACGTGCTGCGCGATGACGACCCGGCCGGAGATCATGCGGTAGCGACCCTGATGGCCCGGACGAAGGAGGCCGGGATCGAGTGCCTCGTGCTGTCACCACGTCTGGCGGATTTCAACGATGATCTGCGCTATCTCGGGCGCGGGGCGATGCGGGCGATCCTGCATCCCCAGCTTGCCCCGCAGGACGTGGCGCGGTTTCTGCATCCGGTCACGCACTGAGGCGGGCCGGGAAGGGGGGGAGGGTCTTCTTCTTTCCGGTGTGGCGCGGGGCTGTCCTGTTTCCGGATGGGGCGCGCCCACGGCCTTTTCTGGAGGGGAGCGGGCGTCAGCCAGGCCGGGCCTGCAATGGCGGAGCCGGCTATTTTCCGTCGCGCCCCTGTGGGGCGCTTTACATCGCGAAGCAAAATAGCCGTCTCCCTGCCATCCTCCACTGCGTTCCGGCCGCGCACTGCGCGGTTCCAGCCCGGCCTTCGTCTGCCGCTGTCCGCCCCCGGAAAGGCCGCGAGGGGCGCGGCCGAGACCGGAGGACAGACCCATGACCCGCACACAGGACGATTTCGAACCCGCACACGCCACCTCTTCCACCGCCCATGTGCTGGCCGAACTCCAGCTTTATGGCCACCGTCCCTTCGAGGACGAGCTGGATCCGAGGCCCTTGCCCGACGCCAGCCAGATCGAGGGCGCGGTGGCCGATATCTTCGACGCCCTGTCAGCCACACTGACCGACACGCGGCTGGAACCCGATCTCGAACCGCTGCTCTGGTCCACCGTCAATGTCTTTCATCGCATGGTCGGGCAGGTGGAACGAGATCTCGACCGCAACGAGGCGGCACAGAAGCGCAGCCAGCAGGAACAGGATGGCAGCGAGATCCGTTCGGTGGAACTGGAGCGTCTCATCGCCGAGGGCCTGACCCTGCTGGAGCGACGCAGGGCCTACGAGATCTTCCGCGACCTCGCCTGCGACCAGTTTGAACGTCTGACCATGTCCCCCTGGCGACCGCGTTCCGGATCGCTGGTCAGCCGCAGCACTCTGACGGCGTCGATGATCGACAGCCGTGATTTTCTCAACGCCCGCCGCAAGGTCGAAACCGAACTGCTTGTGCCTCCCGGACCAAAGGTCGCGGTGACCGGTGGCCTCGATTACGAGGATCATCACCTGATCTGGAGCCGCCTCGACAAGGTGCGCGAGAAGCACCCCGATATGGTGCTGCTGCACGGAGGCTCACCCAAGGGGGCGGAATTCATCGCCTCCCGCTGGGCCGATCATCGCGAGGTCGCGCAGATCGCCTTCAAACCCGACTGGAACCGGCACGGCAAGGCCGCCCCGTTCCGGCGCAACGACGCCCTGCTGAAAGTCCTGCCGGTCGGGGTCATGGTGTTTCCGGGTTCGGGTATTCAGGACAATCTGGCCGACAAGGCCAGGCAGATGGGCATCCCGGTCTGGCGGTTCCGCAAGGACAGTGGCGCGTAAGCGCCATTGTCTCTTTCCACCTTATCCCGAAAACGATGAGTGCTACTCCCGACTTTTCGCGTAGCATCGATCGATCAGAACTGTCCGTCGGGCTCCCCGTTGCCCGCGCTACCGGTTGAAGCAAACGGGATTGATCGCGCCCCGGAAGGCCCCACCCGGAGAGATCGGGTGCGGAGGGTGACCTCTTTCCCCGTTCCGGCTGAGGGGACGATGGATGAGGGAGGCGATGGCACCCTTCCTCGTCGGTGAACAGGTCGAAACAGCCATGGCGAAGGAGGGATCGTCCAGCGGGCAACCGGCTGGCCAGCCTTCGTTGGAACGACGGGTCCATAAGATGCAGACCGAACCGTTCGCAGCAGGGACACGGCAGTTGGGGGCGGGTGTCAGGCCGCGATCCGCGCCACCAGCAGGGAAGACGGTCGCACCGGGCGAGCGCGATATCCTTCTGTGTCGCACGTTCCCCACCTCTTGGACCGGCCATGCCGGCATCGTATCCCCATGGGGCTGGCGGGTCCGCACACCATGGCCTCTGTCGGATGGCTGATCTAGCCGAAGACCGGCTGCGCCTCGATCGGCTGGCCGCAACGGCGTTCCAGAACTTTCTTCCCCTGACGGACCCCCACCCCATGCGGCAGGCCGCATGAGGACCCCGAGGGCGCCGTCATTCCTCGCGAGCCAAGAAAGTTCCGGCCCTGCCGTCCTCCGCTGCGCTGCGGCCCTGCGGGGTGCTCTGCCGCTCGCCTCCGGCTGGTCGATCGCCATCGAGGCCACGGTGGTCGCGGCCCGATAACAGCATGGAGATACGACAATGGCTAACATCGGTTCCTTCAAGAAGGTGGGCGAAGGCTTCGAAGGCGAAATCGTCACCCTGGCCCTGCAGGCCCGCAACGTCCGCCTGGTGGTTGAAACCAGCCGGGCCAACGACAACGCCCCCAACTACCGCGTTTACCTCGGACGGGTTGAACTCGGCGCTGCATGGACCCGCCGCTCCAGCGAAGGCCGCACCTATCTGAGCCTGAAGCTGGATGATCCCTCCTTCGCCGCCCCGATCTTCGCCAACCTGTTCACCGACGAGGAAGGGGAGGGCTACTCCCTCATCTGGACCCGGCCCCGCAGCCGGAACGGGGACTGAACCTCCCACACCCAACCCCGCCTGGTCTCACCGGGCGGGGCCTTCCGGGGCTTCTTTTCCCACGTGCTCTTCCGGGCGCGGGCGGCAGCGCTGGTCGCCCGACGTGGAAGGCAGGAGGAACAGAGGCTTTCCCTCAGTCTTCCCATTGTACCATGCGCGAGGGCGAACCGCGTCAAGGACGCGTGGTCCCCCCAATTTTGCCCGGCGCACCCGTGCCGGGCGCACCGAACAAAATCGGCTCCCCCACGCGCCGGCGAGCCGGTCGCCTGCGGCGATCCCTGACCCGGCCCGCCCCGGCATGAGCCGTCCGTCCTGTCTTCGAGAAACGAAAGGAACAGGACGATGACCACGCGACACGACCAGATCCAGATGCTGCGCGCCGAACTGACCAGCTTTCACCTCAGCCGCCGCGAGCGGCAGCAGATCGAGCGCGAACTCAAAGAGGTGCTTGCCCGGCAGGGTAACGTCGAAGCAGACAGGCCGACACCGCCCCATTGAGGGCGGATAGGGCAGAGTCAAGAATCCCTATTTCTGATCGTCTGCCGGAAGATGATTTTCATCCAGTAATGCTGCCGGTCGCACGCCCAGTGCCTGTGACGCATGCCATAGCGAGAGAAGCGTCACGTTCTGGCGTCCGGTCTCGATCCAGCTGATATAGGCGCGGTCGACACCCATCCGTTCCGCCAGAGCCTCCTGACTGAGACCGGCGGCGCGTCGCAGGCGCCTCACGTTCGCGCCGAAAAGTCCTCGGATGTCCATCCGCAGGATAGGAACGATTTGTGTATTATCGCGCTACGTATTATAATACACGGAACGCTCAACGCCTTTCCGTGTGATGCGTCACGGGCATCACGTGATGTCGCGCAAACAGACGTTTCCGGCCCGTCTGGCGTCAATATCCCCCGATATAGAAATAATTCCGAGCCCACAGGATATTTTCGGGATCACCTCCCTGAGTCTTCGGGACTACCCGTTCCGGCTCTGCACCGGATACTGGGTCGAATCCGTGACATATTGGGGGAGGGGGGCGTGCCGACAATCCGGCCGTGGGATACCGCACCCCTTCGTCGCGCCTTCGCCGGGCTCGATCCTGCCGGTCTCGCTCAGGAATGGCTGCGGCATAATCCGGCCTATCGACACGATCATGCAGCAATAATTCGGATGGGCAAGGTTGACGCCGAGGCATGGCGCGCTTTTGCTCGTCGCTGGGGGTTGCGTTTTCCCTGTCGACCCTGATCTCCCCGCCTGGCTCGCCCCCGCGTTCTGGGATCCGGACATCGCGCCGGAGGTGGCCGTGCGTGGTGATGGGGGTGACATTCTGTCCCGCCTCGCGCCATACGCGCGGGCACGACATGATGCTCCGGATGGCATCCATCTCGTGCTGGATAGCGCAGCAGGCCCGCTGCGCCTTGTCATTGTCGTCGATCGACAGCTCGATGCGCCGGGAACCTGGTTCATCATCGACGACGGACATCTCACGACCCGTCTGGCCTGCGTTGCGCGCTTCGGCCGCCTGCTTGCCGGCCAGACGCCAGGACCTCTTCCCACTACGCTGCGCCTGAGTCCCCAGCAGAAACTGCGCCAGATCCGCATGCTCTGCATCGCCGAAGGCCGGCGCATGGGGGTGGCGGTCCGACGGATCGCGGCCGGCATCTACGGTGAGCATATCCTGCGCCTGTCCCGCAATGAATGGCGTGCCAGTTCATGGCACCGCGCCTTCTACCGCGATCTCGACAGTGCCGGGTTTTATCTGAACGGCGGCCACATCGCCCTCCTTCAGGGGCTGAAGCAGGGGGGTGACAGTCTGGCGGCCTGAACTTTGTCATCCCTCCCCACAGCCCTTTCTCCGGCAGCGTCCTCCCATGAGCCGCGACAGTCCGCACGCGGCCCGATCCAACGGGAGGAAGACCCCATGCGTGTCCAGCCGACACTGCCTCCGCGCTATCTGCGCACCCCGGACGCGGCCAATTTCGTTGGCCTGTCCATTCGCACCCTCGAAAAACACCGGAGTTGCGGCACCGGTCCGCTCTACCGCCAGCTTGGAGGCCGGATCGTCTATGCCGTCGAAGACCTGTGCGCCTGGGCCGACCTTAACGTCCGGCTTTCCACCGGAGACGGTGGCGGCATCCCGATGCCGTCCGATCCCCGCGCCTATATCATCCGCCTGCAGGCCAGGGCTCGCAAGGCGCAGCGGAGCGCCGGACGATGATGCCGGCCTCTGACAACTGGCGCCAGCCCGACCGCCGCTTCATGGTCACGGGGGCGGCACGGCCCCGCGACATTCGCGACCTGATGGGGCATCCGTTTTTCGCATTGGGAAAAACGCCACGCCTCACCCCGATCGATTACCAGGCGCGACATATCGCGGTCATGGTTCGGGCTGAAAATGCCGGTGGTATAGCGACCGTCTGGGACGTCGATGTTCTGATCTGGCTGACCGGGCAGATCGTCGATGCGCTGAACCATGGACTGTGGGTGTCACGCCATGTGCGCTTCACACCATGGCGTCTGTTTCAGGATCTGGGCTGGGCAACGGGCGCGCATGAGTATGATCGCCTCCACGGCGCGCTCGCGCGTCTGTCGGCGACAACAGTCATAACGAACATCCGCCAGGGCACTGACTGGAGGGAAAGACCGTTCACCTGGATCAGTGATGTCCGGATATCCCGTGATGATGGCGTGGCCCTGACGCTGCCGGACTGGCTGATGGAAGCCGCCTGCGATCGCTCACGCGTGCTGAGCGTTGATCCTGCTTATTTCTGCCTTCGTGGCGGTCTGGAGCGGTGGCTTTACCGCCTGGCGCGTCGGCATGCCGGGCGGCAGAAAAATGGATGGCGCTTCGATCTGGCGGAACTGCACGCACGCTCAGGCAGCCTGACTCGGCGTCGCGATTTCATCGCGAAAATCCGTGCCATTGTCGTCAGCCAGATCATCCCCGGTTATGCGTTTCGCGTCATTTCTGGCGGAAAACTGGGGATTTTGTGCGCTGTTCCAACGAGTCAATCCACCGAGGGTGTGGATAACGATGTGAAACATGTCGTTGAATCAACGGCGCATCATATCGTGGGAGCGGCGGCGGATTTATCGTGGGATCATTGGCGGAAATCGGCGCAACCTGTTGTTTTCAAAGGCGGAATCAGCCCCGTAACTTATATAACTAATATAATAACTTATTATGTAGGGGATTTTGGTTTTTTCGCCCCTCTTCCGGCAGCCCGATCGGGGCATGGAAAAGAGGCTCGGGAAGCGATCGCGGATCGCCTGGTCGGTGTCCCATGACCGCGCGTTCTTTCCGGCCGGACGACGCTGTCCTCACCACGGTCGAACTGACCTGGATCGAGAAGCGCATCGAGCACTGGATCAGGTTCGGACATCCCGTCGAGGATCGCATTCTCGACCGTCGGCGCCGACTGATGAGCTTCACGCCCGACAGCGTCTTCGCCTTCATCCGGTGGGCCGCGAACGATTTCGGGACCGTCGTGTCCTGCATCGACATCGTGCGCGCCGTGGGGGCTCAGGAAGCCTGCCAGACGGTGCCCTTTGTGCGCCCCGGCGGCGAGAGCCTGCTGCGCCAGAGCGGCTGGCCAAAGGTGCATCGGGTGCTGGAGGCCATTGACGGCGTGGAGGCGCTGGGAATTGATCCTGCGGCCGCCTGTCCCGATCACTGGCGCCACCTGCATCACCGCCTCACGGCAGCGCAGGAGCCGCGTCCCTATACGCGCGAACGTCATGAGGCGTGGCTGCGCAGGGGAGCGGTATCATGACCCGGCGCGGCTGGTTTTTTACCACGTATTTCGCCGTGCTCGGCGTGGGCGCTTCGCTGGCGTTTCATCCCGCGCCGCGCTGGGTCTGGAATGAAACGGCCAGCGTTCCTGTCGGGCTGTATCGCATCCAGTCAACGGTTCCGGTTCGCGTCGGCGACATCGTCGCGCTCCGCCTTCCCGAGCGCGAGGCGACACTGCTGGCGACGCGCGGTTACCTGCCGTTCGGTGTGCCTCTGCTCAAGCCTGTGGCAGCGCTGGCGGGGCAGAGTGTCTGCCGCAACGGCACCCACGTCACCATCGACGGCAAACCTGTCGGTGACGCAAAATCTGTCGATCATCGGGGCCGCAAGCTGCCGGTCTGGCAGGGCTGCCAACGTCTCGGTTCGGGGCAGGTGTTCGTCATGAATGCCGCCGTGCCGACCAGTCTGGACGGGCGGTATTTCGGTGTCCTGTCGATGGACAGAGTCATTGGTCGCGCCGTGCCGGTGCATGTGCGCACAGGCGAGGCGGAGCAGACGTCCCCGCATTTCGATCCCCTCCCGGATCTGCGCGATCCGGTGCTGGAGCGGCCGTTTCTGCCGCCGCCTGTCATGCCCGTGAAGCAGAGCGAACCGCCGATCGAATGACGATCGTAACGCACACGAATTTTCCATCACCTCCGCCATTCTCGAAAGGATTTTTCCCTTGAGCCAGATCGGATATTTTACCCGCACGTCGGATGGTTTTGCCGGACGCGTGCGCACCCTGTCGCTGGATGCCGAACTGACCTTCGTGCCCGCGGAAAACAATGGCGCGGAGCATGCGCCGGATTATCGTATCCATCTTGGTGATGGAGACGCTGGGCCGGAGATTGGGGCAGGGTGGACCCGCACCGGGGAGCGTGCTGGCGAGTATATTTCCATCGTGCTGGATGACCCCAGTTTCATGCAGCCGGTCCGGGCCACGCTGTTTCAGGCCGGACGCGGTGGGCGTGAGTGGCAACTGGTGTGGAATCGCCCCGCAAAACCTGCGGGAGGGAGGGAATGAAGTGCCGGTTTTTCCTTCCCGGCAGCATGCTGGCTGTGCTCGCGCTGACGCTCTCGCCAGCCATCGCCTGCGCGCAGGATTGGGACGATCTGGCGCGGCAGGCGGCGGAACGGAACGCGATCCCCGCGATGTGGGTGCGGGCGGTCCTTCGGGCTGAAAGTGCTGGCGATCCCCACGCGGTTTCGGGCGCCGGTGCCATGGGCCTGATGCAGCTCATGCCTGGCACGTGGAAGGATGTCAGGCGCACGCTCAATCTCGGTTCCGATCCCTTCGATCCGCACGATAATATCGCGGCAGGGGCTGCCTATCTGCGATGGTTGCACGACCGCTATGGTGATGCGGGTTTTCTCGCTGCTTACAATGCCGGTCCCGGTCGTTACAACGAGCATCTCGCGACCGGTCGGCCGTTGCCCGCCGAGACGATTTCCTACGTGGAATTCGTCACAGGGCTGATGAAAAACCGATCGTCTGACCATCATCTGCCCGATTCCTTTTTGTCCTTTCCGGCTCGCTCCTGGGTGACGGCCGCGCTCTTCGTTTCTGGCTATCCCGATGCGTTTCGAGCATCCACTGCACGTCATGTCGCTGCTCCCCACAACCTCTTCGCAGGGCATGCCGGGGAGAGGTCTGACATGGTCCCGTTGAGGGGATCGGATCAGGTCCAGTGAGGCGTGAAAACCCCGGAAAGCCAACAGACAAAGGGAGGGCTGGATAAAAGGCCGCACATCGCGGCTCGGTCGGGGTGGCTGTTTTCCGGGGTTTTTGAGGTCTTGTCGCGAGGTGCGTGGATTTTCCGAACCTCGCGACACGGTGTCATCTCATTGATCCGACGCGATCTTTCGCGCGGTGCGGGGCATTTTTCATGAACGGGGATGAAGAATTCCGGGTCCGGCCGGGGCGCATCCGCTCCACCCGCGCCCGGCAGGCGCGGCCCTTCGTGACGCAGGTGCTGGCGTCCGTGCAGCGGGCCGGTGGCAGGGTATCTCGCGCGGGGAAAATCACCACTGGCCGCCGCTCCAGTTTCGGGCGCGGGAGGGCCGCCGCCCATGCCGCCAATCGCCTGTTGACCAGCCGTTCGCGTGGCGTCGTGATCAAGGCCCGCGTCGTGCGGCATGCCCCGCGCGCGACGCCTCTGGCGGCGCATCTTCGCTATCTTCGCCGGGAGGGGGTAACGCGGGATGGTGACGATGCCCGTCTGTTCGGCAAGGACAGCGACCACATCCGCGCTTCGGATTTCGCCGAACGATGCGATGGGGACCGCCACCATTTCCGTTTCATCGTCTCCCCAGAGGACGCACCGGCTATGTCGGACCTGCGGGCCTTCGCGCGGGACCTGATGGGGCAGATGGAATCCGACCTCGGCACGAAACTCGACTGGGTTGCCGTCGATCACTGGAACACCGCACACCCCCATCTGCATGTCATCGTCCGGGGTGTCGCGGAAGATGGCAACGACCTGGTGATCGCGCGCGATTACATCCGCGAGGGGATGCGCGCCCGTGCGCAGGATCTGGTGACGCTGGAACTCGGGCCACGCACGGATCACGACATCCATCAGGCAGTCGAGCGGCAGGTGAATGCCGACCGCTGGACCCAGCTTGACCGGCAGCTTCAGAGGGACGCGGGAGAGGATGGCGTCATCGACCTCGGACGCGTGTCAGGGGAACAGCCGGACGCCTTCGCGACGGTGAAGCTGGGTCGCCTGCGCCGCCTAGAAACCATGGCGCTGGCGCACCAGGTCGGGCCGGATCGCTGGCGGATGGACGAGAGTGCGGAAGCGACCTTGCGGGAGATCAGTGAACGCAACGACATCATCAAACGGATCCATCGGGGACTGGCGGAACAGAAGATCGATCGCGCCGCGTCCTCCTGGGTGCTGGCGGGTGAGGACACCACCGATCCCGTCATCGGTCGGCTGGTCGATCGTGGCCTTGATGACGAACTGCGTGGCACGGCTTATGCCGTCATCGATGGAATTGACGGTCGCACGCATCATGTCCGTCTGCCGGACCTTGAAGCCGCTGGTGACGGGGCTGTTGGTTCCATCGTCGAACTGCGGCGTTTCACCGACAAACAGGGACGTGATCGTGTCGCGCTGGCCGTCCGTTCGGACTTCCCGCTGGAACGGCAGGTGACGGCGGAGGGCGCGACCTGGCTCGATCGGCAGGTGATCGCGCGGGAGCCTCTTGCCCTCGCGTCTACAGGGTTCGGTGCCGAGATCAAAGAGGCGATGGAAAAGCGGACGGATCATCTGGTGGAGCAGGGGCTGGCCAGCCGCGACGGCGGAGGTATCCGTTATGCGCGGAACCTGATCGCCACGCTGCGCGAGCGGGAGCTGGACGCGCTGGGTCGGAGCCTCGCCATGAAGTCGGGGATGCCGTTCCGGCGGAGCGGGGAAGGCGATCCCGTCACCGGCACCTACCGCCAGCGTTTCAATCTGGCGTCGGGTAGGTTCGCCATGATCGACGATGGGTTGGGCTTCGAGTTGGTGCCATGGTCGCCGTCGTTGGAAAAGCAGCGAGGAAGGGAGGTGTCAGGAATCATGCGCGGCGATGGGGGGATCGATTGGTCGTTTGTGCGGAGACGGACGTTGGGGCTGTAAGTTTGGAAAGTTACGACTTCGATGATATTCTGGCACTAAATATGATAACATATAGAACTATTTTGCAAACATGAGGCTATCCATGGAAATTAAATCGGAAAAGCAGCTTAATCCCATATCGGATGAAGTTCTTTCAAAAACATCAATAATACAGCCAATATTGAAGGGGTTGCTGTACTCTTTAAAACAAGATGTGGTTTCTGAGGTCGGTGGATATGACGCTGTAAAAATAAAGATGTTACCCCGTTTATATCGGCCGGGAGACGGGGATGTAGGGATATGTTTTGAGTATGCGATCCATGAGGCGCTAAATAATGGTAGCGGAAGTATGCAAGAAAGAATTTCAGATGTTCTAAAATTATGTAAAATAAAAAACGGAAGTCCTCGTTCTATTTTATTTGGTATTGAGAAGACTGGATCAATACAATTAATAAATACAGCCGATAATATTCTAACGTCCGATTCCCGAGCACTTACCGGGTTGATGGGTCAGCCGCCGAAATTAAAGCCACGTTTAAACCTGTTGGCAGCAGCGTTCCGGAGGCCCAGTACGCGTCCCGCCCTTCCGTCATCTATACGAGGGCTCTGGAAAGCAGATCTGTTCGTAGGATCAGAAGCAACACAGCAATGGATTGGTGCGACGGTAAAAATAAATCCTAGCCAATTGGAGGGTGCTGCGGGATTGCGAGTAGGTATTATCCCAACGAGACAAGGGCAAAGTGACAAAGTTAGGAAAGATGAAAAGAGGAACCTGATAATCTGCCCAGTTCATCACGATGCTGATTTTATGCAAATGTTTTATGAATCCTGGCGTTGTATTCAAGCATTTATATTTGCTGATGCGAAAGTTCCAAAAGAAGTTTCTCTTCCCTCTCCTGTTGACCGAGAAATATGCCGTCTACTGGAAGAGCGTAGGGAATTTCCCGTTATCGAAGTTATAGAAGCAATAAAACCATTCGGGCAGCCGGAATTGTTGTCGACGGAATCACAGTCAGTTCCAGTTGAAACAGTACGTGGAGAAATTGAGACGCAGTTAATAATCGCTCCAATAAGTAATTGATAAATACTATCGTGCCATATTTCTATGTGAATGTGGCACGGAAGTTGCGGCCCTTCATGCCCTGCTGACCAATTCGTCCAGCGCCCTGATGATCGCATCCTGATCGCGTTCGGCCAGGACGCCGACGGCGGTTCCAAGCCGCGCGGCGGGGACGGTCGCCAGGTCGAACGGGTTGGCGAAGACGTCTTCTCCCTCGACATGCAGATGCGGCGTCAGCGGATGGTCGGGTGGCGCACTGCCCGATCGCCTGACGAGCGGCATGACCGCGCGGCCCACGCTGCGCTCCAGTCGGCTGCTCTGGATCTGCACGACGAACGGGATGTCCCGGTTACGGCCGGGATTTCGGTAAATCGCGAATTGCGGCATCGGATCAGAGCGTCGAGAATTCGTCGCTCAGGAAGCCATGCCGCGCGTGCAGTTCGTTCACCGCGTCGATCACGTCGTCGAGCTTACGCTGTTCGTCCTCGCGTTGCTGGCGTGCGGATTGCAGGTAGTCGCCCAGCAGGGTCTCGACCGTGGCCGAAAGATTCGGCGTCACTTCCCGGACCTGCGCCAGCAGATCGGTGTTGAGCGACAGATTGACCGGGCGGCGAGGCGCGCTCCGGTCATAGGAAACGCCGAGGCTGGTGCGGCTGGGCATGATCCGACTCCTTATGCGCATGTCGTACGCATGAGATGAGGATGCCGACGCCAGGCCGCAACACGCAAGTATTTTTTCGCTCCAGCCCGCTCTGGTACGACGGCTACCGGATCATGCTTGCACGCCAGAAAATGCCGGTTCTTCGCTGTCTCCCATGACAAGGGGAGAGATCGATGGATCAGCCGGGAACACGCATCCAGTGGGGCCAGGCCATGCTGGTGTTGTCCATGATTGTGCTGTCCTGGTGGTCGGCGACACAATGGACAGCCTGGGAACTGGCGTTCCAGCCCGAACTCGGCCGCCCATGGTTCACAATCCTGCATCGCTGGCCGGTCTATGCTCCGCCGCTGTTTTTCTGGTGGTGGTACGAGTTCGATGCCTACGCCCCGGCGGTGTTCGCCCGTGGGGCGTGGATCGCGGGTTCCGGCGGGGTGCTGGCTTTTGCTGCGGCGGTCGCGCTGTCCGTCCATCGTGCCCGCGAGGCGAAGCGGGCCGCGACCTATGGCTCCGCCCGCTGGGCCGAAGACACGGAAATCCGTGCGGCGGGGCTGCTGGGCGAGGATGGCGTCGTGCTGGGCAAATACCGCCGGGCCTATCTTCGGCATGACGGTCCCGAGCATGTCCTGATCTTCGCGCCGACGCGCACCGGCAAAGGCGTGGGCATGGTGATCCCCACGCTCCTGACCTGGCCGGGTTCAGCCATCATCCACGACATCAAGGGCGAGAACTGGCAGATCACCGCCGGTTTTCGTAATCGTTTCGGGCGGGTGCTGCTGTTCGATCCCACCAATCCGGCCTCCTCGGCCTACAACCCGCTGCTGGAGGTGCGACGCGGAGCGTCGGAGGTCCGCGACGTGCAGAACATCGCCGACATCCTGGTCGATCCCGAGGGCTCGCTGGAGCGGCGCAACCATTGGGAGAAGACGTCCCATGCCCTGCTGGTCGGGGCGATCCTGCATGTGCTCTATGCCGAGGATGACAAGACCCTTGCCGGGGTGGCGAAATTCCTCTCCGATCCGAAGCGGTCGATCGAGGCGACCCTGTCCGCCATGATACGCACGAACCATCTGGACGGGAAGGGGCCACACCCCGTCGTGGCGTCTGCCTGTTGATTTTCACTGAGAACTGACCCGGGTAGGGCGGAAATTTTCATCGAGATTTGACCCATGCCTTCACACTCCCCGGCAGCATCTGCTGGGGGTTTGAGGAGTGATTGACATGGAGCTTCTGAGTGTGATCCGTCGGTGGCACTGCCGGGATCATCTTCCGATCCGCGAGATCGAACGCCGGACGGGACTGTCACGCAATACGATCCGGAAATATCTCCGGGCACAGAGTATTGAACCGCGGTTCCAGGTACCCGAACGTCCCAGCCGACTGGACCCGTTTGCTGACAGGCTGAGGGGATGGCTGGTCCTGGAAGCCGCCCGATCCCGCAAGAACCGGCGCACGGCGCGACGACTGCATGAAGACCTTGTGGCGCTGGGTTATGATGGGTCCTACGGACGGGTGGCCGCTTTCATCCGGCAGTGGAAACACGAACAGCGCCAGGCACGCCAGACAACGGGTCGGGGTGTTTTCGTGCCCCTGTGCTTCCAGCCCGGGGAAGCCTTCCAGTTCGACTGGGGCGAGGACTGGGCGGTGATTGCCGGGCATCGCGTCAAGCTGCAGGTTGCCCACACCAAACTGTCCTTCAGCCGGGCCTTCATACTCAGGGCCTATCCCCTGCAGACCCACGAGATGCTTTTCGATGCGCTTACCGAGGCCTTCCGCGTGCTCGGTGGCGTGCCGCGGCGGGGTATTTTTGACAACATGAAGACCGCCGTGGACCGGATTGGGTCAGGCAAGGCACGTCAGGTCAATCTGCGCTTCATGGCCCTGGCCAGCCATTATCTGTTCGAGGCGACCTTCTGCAATCCGGCAGCCGGATGGGAGAAAGGGCAGATCGAGAAGACCGTGCAGGATGCCCGGCGCCAGATCTGGCAGGATCTGCCTGCCTTTCCTGATCTGGGGGCGCTGAACGCCTGGCTGGAAGCCCGCTGCCTGGACTGTTGGGAACGGCTGCAGCATGCTGAATTGCCGCACAGCGTCTCCGAGGTCCATGCCAGCGAACGTCCCTACCTCATGATCCCAGGGCGTCCCTTTGACGGGTTTGTCGAACAGACCAAGCGCGTCTCACCAACCTGCCTGATCCAGTTCGAAGGCAACCGCTACAGCGTGCCGGCCTCCTTTGCCAATCGTCCGGTCAGCCTGCGGGTTTATCCCGACAAGCTGCGCATTATCGCCGAAGGGCAGGTTCTGTGCGTGCATGACCGGATCATCACGCGTTCGCATGGTGTGCCAGGCCGCACGGTGTATGACTGGCGGCATTATCTGGCGGTGATCCAGCGCAAACCGGGCGCCCTGCGCAATGGCGCGCCGTTTACCGAATTGCCAGCCGCCTTCCGGACCCTGCAGGACCAACTGCTCAGGCGGCCTGGAGGCGACCGGGAAATGGCTGAAATACTGGCTCTTGTGCTGCAGCATGATGAGCAGGCTGTCCTCTGCGCAGTTGAACTGGCTCTTGAAGACGGCGTGGCGACCAAGACCCATGTTCTCAATACGCTTCAT
>NZ_NKTY01000089.1 GCF_003207825.1 Komagataeibacter saccharivorans
TGCGCGGCCTCACTCCATATGAATTTATTTGCCAGCAATGGGAAAAAGAACCATCACGGTTCATGCAAAATCCGCACCATCAAATCCTGGGACTAAACATCTAGTCATGTCCGCTATGCGAAAAGTCATCCGGGCATTTGCATGTCCGACATGAAGGCGACAACCGACATTACAATGAAAGACGCGTAACGGAGGTCGTCCCCGCGTCGCAAAGCCAGACTGGCAACTCGCACCTGCCTGGTTCATTGTCTATGCGATGAATCCGTTTCGTTCAGCTGACACCGACCTGCCCCTGTCGCATGCCCTCATCCTAAAGGCCGCGCTGCTGACGATCGACTATATTGAGGAAAACGGCCCGATCGGCCTCACGCCCAGCAAGGCGCTGAAACGCTATTTTGTCACATGGGCCGCCGAGGCATTTGACTGGCCCGGCTATACGGTCGAAGACCTCTATGCCATCAACAAAGTTCTCAATGAACACGATTTCCCACCGCTGGTGATCCTGCATGAGACTCTGCTCAGTGCGAAGCTCGCACGGCATTTCAAGGGAACCCTGCGGCTGACCGACCTGGCGAGAAAGCTCCAATCGGAGCCAGCCCGGCTCTGGATGCTGTTGACGACCCATCTCCTCTTTGTCGTTGACCACAGCCCTTACACCCGAAGCGATGAACCACTGTTCGGCAACTGGAACATCTTTCTCAACGTCATTAATATCGAAGCTCAGGTTGCCGTCACCGAAGAGCGGCTGTGTTCGGTTCTCTACGGGGGCGAAGAAGAGGAAATCCGTCACCGTGATTTCAAGCTGACCGCCAGTCTGTATGTCCATGTCCTGCGACCGCTGTGCTGGGCAGGACTGCTCAACGAGCACCGAACAGGCACCGGCTTCAGCAGACGGGGTAATCCCCCCATAAAAAGAGTGACTTTTGAATGAGAATTTTCTCAGCGTAAGAATTGAGGAGATTCTGATGAAGAGTGATCGCTTTACTGACGCCCA
>NZ_NKTY01000090.1 GCF_003207825.1 Komagataeibacter saccharivorans
TAAGGCACGGGAAAGTCGGTCGCCGCCAGGTCTTCCAGTCTCCCCAAACAACCGCGGGGTGGAGCAGCCCGGTAGCTCGTCAGGCTCATAACCTGAAGGTCATAGGTTCAAATCCTATCCCCGCAACCAGATATAAACGTCTGAAAAGACAAGAGAAAAGCCATCCAGAAGGGTGGCTTTTTTTGTGCCTGAATCACTCCGTAGGAAACACATAGGAAACAGACGGAAAGGTAATGCGGCGCGTTTTTGTCGAATGTCACAAATGCGTGAAGGCGGGAAGGGGCATCCTGTCGCCTGTTTCAGGGTATGATCCTGCCTTGTCGAGTCAGGACAGTCTCTCCCTCTGCTGTCCATAACCGGAGTAGCAGGAAAGCCTCATGGCCGCAGACGAACTCACGGGACTGATCAGATATCTCGGTCAGGATGACTGGCAGGACCGTTTCGCGGAAGTGCTCGGCGATCACATCGGTCCGGCGCTGGAAGCAGGCGACATCACGTTCGAGGATCTGGCGGAGATGATCGGCCCCGACGTCGCCATGACGCTGTGGGGCTGTGCCTTCGAGGATTTTCTCGGGCAGGACCGGGACGATGGTCGGAACATCGTTGACGTCTATCTGAAACGCCGGGGCTGGAAGGAAGGGCCGCGCAACAGCGCCTATATGCGTGCGCTCAGGGCTTCTGTCATGAGCCTGTATGAAGTCTCGGACATCAGACCCGGCCAGAGCTTCATGGCGCGTGACCTGCTGCGGGGTGGCGAGCCCGTTCTCGTGCATGAAGGCACCGCCACCCGGACGCTCAGACAGTGGGACCGGATTGCAGCGCGCCTTGTGCCGTCAGATGGAAAGACCGTTCTGGCAGGCGGACTGCTCGCCTGTTCACGGGGCGCCTGTGAGGATCTGGCCGCAAACCTTTACAGGGCGCTGCGGAAAAGACGCGGCAAGGCGGAATTCCCGAAAGTCGATACGGAGACCCTGCGGGAACTT
>NZ_NKTY01000025.1 GCF_003207825.1 Komagataeibacter saccharivorans
CATTCCCGCCAGCGTCGATGGCGAACGGGTGCGCGGCCGCATGCGCGAGGATTTTGAAATCGAGATCGGCACCGCCTTCGGCCCGCTGCAGGGCAAGGTCTGGCGCATCGGGGCCATGGGCTACAATGCCGAGAAGTCGAAGGTGCTGCTCACCCTCGGCGCGCTCGAAGCCGTGCTGCGTCAGGAGGGCCATGCCTTTACCGCGGGCGCAGGCGTGGATGCGGCGCTTGCCGCCTACAGCGCATGATGAAGGGAGATCACGCCAGTATGTCGCAAGATGCCTATCCGCGTGACCTTGTGGGTTACGCGGGCAACCCGCCGGATGCAAAATGGCCCGGCGGCGCACGGATCGCGGTCCAGTTCGTTATCAATTATGAAGAGGGGGCCGAGAATTCGGTCCTGCACGGGGATCGTGGCTCGGAAGCGTTCCTGTCGGAAATGGTTGGCGCGCAGTCCATCATCGGTGCGCGCGCGATCGCGATGGAAAGCCTGTATGAATACGGATCGCGCGCCGGGTTCTGGCGCCTGCACCGCATCTTTACCCAGCGTCGCCAGCCGCTGACGGTGTTCGGGGTGGCTGCCGCCATGGCGCGCAATCCCGCAGCCGTTGCGGCAATGAAGGATGCAGGTTGGGAAATCGCATCGCATGGGCTGCGCTGGATCGATTACCAGAACGTGCCCGAAGCGGTGGAACGCGCGCATATCGCGGAATGTATCGCCCTGCATACGAAGCTGACCGGTTCGCGCCCGCTGGGGTGGTATCAGGGGCGTACCAGTCCTAATACCGCCCGCCTGATCGCGGAGGAGGGGGGATTTGTCTATGACGCGGATTCCTACGCCGATGACCTGCCTTATTACGACCGCAGCAACGGGCGCGCGCAACTGATCGTGCCCTACACGCTGGACGTGAACGACATGCGGTTCGTGGCGCTCAACGGCTTTACCGAAGGCGAGCAGTTCTTCAACTACCTGCGCGATACCTTCGATGAACTGTATGAGGAAGGGGCCGACAGACCTCGCATGATGTCCGTGGGCCTGCATTGCCGTGTTGCGGGCCGTCCCGGTCGTGCGCGGGCCGTGGCGCGTTTCCTTGACTACATTGCAGCCCGCGAGAAGGTCTGGGTTGCAACGCGGCTGGACATTGCGCGGCACTGGCAGGAAGTACACCCGGCATGAGCAGCGTGATGGATCGGGTGAATGCGTTTTCCGCAGTGCGGTTCGTGGAAATGTTCGGCCCGCTATATGAACATTCCCCCTGGATCGCCCAGCGTGCCTACGCCCATGCGCCTTTTGCCGATGTGCAGGCCATGCAGGCCGCGATGCGCGCGGAACTGGACCGCGCGGATGACGCGGAAAAGATGGCGCTGATCCGCGCCCATCCCGAACTGGCGCAGCGCATGGGCGTGGACCCGACGCTGACATCCGCTTCCGCCGCCGAACAGGCTTCCGCCGGGCTGGACCGGCTGACACCGGAAGAATTTACCCGGTTCCGCGCTCTGAACGATGCTTATGCCGCCAGATTCGGTATTCCGTTCATCATATGCGTGCGCCGGTCGGACAAGGCGGGCATCCTGAACGGGATACAGACACGGCTGGAAAACACGCCGGAAGTGGAACAGCAGACGGCGCTGGCGGAAATTAACAAGATCGCAGCACTCCGTCTTGCGGATGTGCTTGAGCGGATGGAGCATGAGGCATGAGCACACTGTCCACCCACGTCCTTGATCTCGTATCCGGCAAACCTGCCGCCGGGATGGCGATCAGCCTGTGGGCGGGGCAGGACTGCCTGTTCCGTGGCGTAACCAACGCGGATGGGCGCTGCCCCGAACTCAGCCAGCATACGGGCGAGATGGCGGCAGGGTCCTACCGGCTGGAATTCGCCGTGGCTGATTACTTCCGCGCGCGCGATGTGGCGCTGTCCGATCCGCCATTCCTTGATGTCGTGCCCATCGCCTTTGGCATGGCGCAGGTTCCGGCGGGGGAGAAGGGCGGCCATTATCATGTGCCGCTGCTGGTTTCGCCCTACGGGTTCTCGACCTATCGCGGTAGCTGACAGCCCGCGTTGCGATCCATGAAAAAAGGGCCGTGGCATGATCTGCCACGGCCCTTTTTCATATCCTGCGGCGGACCGGCCGCCGCAGGGGCAGGCTGGATCAGACCAGTGCCTGCTTCAGCGCCGCCGTAAGGTCGGTCGTGCTGGCCTTGCCGCCAAGGTCGCCCGTGCGCACCGCGCCGGATGTGATGACCTTCTCGATGGCCTTGTCGATGCGGGTGGCCAGATCCTGACGGCCCACATGCGCCAGCATCATGTTCGCGGCCAGCAGCAGGGAGGTCGGGTTGGCCTTGTTCTGGCCCGCGATGTCGGGTGCGGAACCATGCACGGCTTCGAACACGGCAGCCTTTTCGCCAATGTTGGCGCCGGGTGCGAGACCAAGGCCGCCCACAAGACCTGCCGTCAGGTCGGACAGGATATCGCCGAACAGGTTGGTGGTGACGATGCAGTCATACTGCCACGGATCGGTCACAAGCTGCATGGCGCAGGCATCGACGATGCGCTCGTTCACTTCCACGCGGCCTTCATATTCCTTGGCGACCTTGCGGCCTTCTTCCAGGAACAGGCCGGTCAGCAGCTTCAGGATGTTGGCCTTGTGCACCAGGGTCACGCGCTTGCGGTTGTTCTTGACCGCGTATTCGAAGGCGTAACGGACAATGCGGTTGCATTCCGCGCGCGTGGTGTAGCCCGCGCTGGTGGCGATGGCGTGCGGGTCGCCGCCACAGGGAATGTAGTTTTCCATCGCCGCGTAATACCCTTCAAGGTTTTCGCGGAAGATGACGAGGTTGATGTTCTCGAACCGGCCGCCGGGCACGATGGTCTTTGTGGGGCGCACATTTGCGAACAGGCCGAACTCCTGACGCAGTGTGACGTTGATGGACTTGAAGCCGCCGCCGACGGGGGTCGTCAGCGGGCCCTTGAGCGCAAGGCCGGTGCGGTGGATGCTTTCGATCGTTTCCTTGGGCAGCGGGCTGCCGGTGGCGTCAAGGGCCGCCATGCCGGCAAGGGCCTTTTCCCATTTGAAGGGGGCGCCAACGGTGTCCAGAATTTCGGTAACGGAGGTGACAATTTCAGGTCCGATCCCATCGCCGGGGATCAGGGTGGCGGGAATTGTTTTTTCTGCTGACATTCTCGAACGTCTCCCATTTTACTTGCTACTGAAATTTATTTCAGCATGCCCACCGGCTTGGCTTGCCCGGTTCGTTGCCGGGTGCCCCGTCGGAACTGGTTAAAAGTCCTAGGCCCCCCGGCCAGATGTGACAATCGGGCCACCGCCGCGCGGCGGTGGTTTTGCAGTCACATTATCCGGCGTGCAGCGGCGCGCAGGCCGCCGTGAGCCATGTACGCGCCGGTGTATCCAGATGTGGCGCGACCTGTTCAAAAACCCGTGCATGATACTGGTCCAGCCACGCGATCTCGCTGGGTTGCAGGCTGGCGGTATCAATCAGCCGCCGGTCAAACGGGGCCAGGGTCAGGGTTTCGAATTCCATGAAGCTGCGCTTTTCCTCCCCGATGGGGCTGGGCTGGACCAGCAACAGGTTTTCCAGCCGTATGCCGAACGCGCCGGGGCGGTAATAGCCCGGTTCATTGGACAGGATCATGCCCGGCTGAAGCTGCACGGGCCGGAAAACGGGGGAAATGTTGGCCGGTCCTTCATGCACGGACAGATAGCTGCCGATGCCGTGGCCGGTGCCATGGTCGTAATCAAGGCCGCCATCCCACAGGGCGTAACGCGCCAGCGCATCCAGCGCATGTCCGGTCACGCCTTTGGGGAAGCGTGCGCGGGCAAGGGCGATGTGACCGCGCAGCACGCGGGTATACGCATTGCGCACATCGTCGTCCGGTGCATCGGGGCCGGTCCAGATGGTGCGCGTGATATCGGTCGTGCCAAAGGGATACTGCGCGCCGCTGTCGATCAGATAGACCTCGTTGGGTCTGATCTTGCGGTCGCTTTCCGGGGTGACGCGGTAATGGATGATGGCCCCGTTTGGTCCGGAACCGGAAATGGCGGGGAAGCTTTCCTCCCTGTAGTCGGGGGAGGCTGCGCGGAAACGGTCAAGCTGGATCGTTGCTTCAAGCTCCGCCGTGCGCGTCGCGTTTTCATCCAGCCAGTGCAGGAAACGGCACATGGCCATGCCATCCGTCAGGTGGGCGCGGCGGCTGCCTTCCTGTTCCACGGGGTTCTTGATCGCCTTGGGCAGCAGGCACGGATCGCCCTTGCGGATTATGGTCGCGCCGGCGTGTTCGAGTATCTGCATGAACCAGATGGCGTTGCTGGCCGGGTCCACCTGCACGCGGGCGGGGGCAAGGGCGCGCAGCGTGTCTTCCAGTGCGGTGGGGGGCTGGATGGTGACATCATCGCCCAGCCACTGCCGGGTCTGGTCTGACAGCTTGGCCGGGTCGATCAGCAGGGTCACGCGCGCATCATCATGCACGATGGCGAAACACAGGCTGAGCGGCGTAAAGGGCACATCGCGCCCGCGGATATTGAGCAGCCACGCGATGGAGGCCGGATCGCTCAGCACCAGCGCGCTCTCGCCCCCGTCGCGCAGGTCACTGGCAATGCGTTCGCGCTTGTCGCGGCTGGACTGTCCGGCCCATTCCTCGGGCTGCGGTACGCAGGGGGTGCAGGGGGCCGCAGGACGGTCGGTCCAGATCGCGTCCACCGGATTGGCGGGCAGGGCAACCATATCCAGTCCGGCATCAAGGAACGGACGCAGCGCGCTTTCGCTGATCAGGCGCGGATCGTAGCCGATTCGCCTGCTGCTGCCGTGGCGGGCCAGCCATGTGGCGGGTGGTGTATCGCGCAGATGCTGGCGCTCCCACGCCGCTGCGTCCACCTGCTGGTCCATCTGGGTGATGTAGCGCCCATCCGAAAATACCGCCGCGCGGTCGGGCAGCACCGCCGCCAGCCCGGCGCTGCCGGTAAATCCGGTCAGCCACGCCAGGCGTTCCGCGCAGGGCGCGACATATTCCCCCAGATGTTCATCGCCGCGCGGCAGGACAAAACCGTCCGCACCCATCTGCTTCAGGACGGCGCGCAGCGCGTCAAGGCGGTTACTGGCCAGTGACATGGAATGATCCTCGTGCGTGGTGAAATCAGGAATGCGACATGATGCGATACATGAACAGCAGGTCCATCCATCGGCCGAATTTGGTGCCGCATTCGGGTATCAGGCCCCCGTGCTGGAAGCCAAAGCGTTCATGCAGCAGGCGTGACGCGACATTGGTGGAGGTAATGCCCCCCACCATGACATGCACGTTTTCCGCCATCGCCCGGTCACACAGCGCCTGCAGCAGCGCGCTGCCAATGCCCTGCCGCTTGTAGGCGGGCGCGATATAGACCGAATGTTCGACCGTATGGATGTAGCCAGAAAATGGCCGGAACATTTTCCAGCTACTGTATCCCGCAACACTGCCATCGGGCATTTCCGCCACCAGAACCGGATAGCCGCTGGCCTGACTGGAATGCAGCCATTCCAGCCGCGCGGCTACCGTGGTTTCGTTGGTTTCCCACATGGTGGTGCTGTTGCGGATGGCGTGATTGACGATTTCGACAATCGCCGGAATGTCCGCGTCCGTTGCGTCGCGGATCAGCAGGGCGGGTCTGTCAGCCATGGGGTTTGCGCAGGATCAGTGTGCCCCAGTCTCCCTCGCGCAGATGGCGCTCAAGGACCAGACCATGGCGGCGATGGGCGGCCAGCACCATGCGCACCTGCGTATTGAGCAGGCCAGCCAGTATGGCCGTGCCGCCGGGCAGCAGGTTACGCGCAAGATCGGCCGCCATGCTGCACAGCGGGCGGGCAAGGATATTGGCGAAGACCAGATCATAGGGCGCATGGTGTCGGATGGCGGGAGTGGCCCAGCCATTGCCCAGATGGCAGTCCACCAGATTGCCCAGCCCGTTCATCGCGGCATTGCGACGGGTTACGCGCACGGACCACGGATCGATGTCGGTCGCCAGAACGGGCCGGTGCAGCAGGGCCGCCGCCGCCATGGCCAGGATGCCCGAACCACATCCCAGATCGAGGATACGGCGCGGCTGGCGATAGGCGACCAGTTCTAGCGCGCGCAGGCAGCCGCGTGTCGAACCGTGTTCGCCTGAGCCGAAAGCGACGCCCGCGTCCAGGGTTATGGTGATGCGCTGAGGCCGTCCCGCCTGTTCCAGATGCGTGCCGCGTATGGCGAAGCGTCGGCCTGCAAGCTGTTCGGGAAAGGCTTCGTAAGTGCGGGCAAGCCAGCCTTCGGATTCCGTGTGGCTGCGTTCGAGTTCGGCATCGACGCCCGTGGTCAGGCCAGCCACCAGCAGGGCGGCGCGGAGTTCTTCCTCCCCGTTGCCAATATCCTTGACCCCTTCCACACGCCACTGGGTCTGGTTGTCGTCCACCTCGAAAATGCCGATGGTGGTGCAGACGGTGGACAGGGCGGATTCATAGGCTTCGACCGCTTCAGGCGGGACCGTGACCGATATGGTTTCCAGTTCGGTGGCGTGACGCCGGGGGGAAAGGCTCATTTATACCTGCTCAACAAATGTATCGATCACCCGCTTGGGGCCTGCTTTTTCAAAGGCGACTTCCAGCCGGTTTCCCTCGACCGAGGTAATGGTGCCGTAGCCGAATTTCTGGTGAAACACACGCACCCCCACCTTCATGCCCGACGTTGCGGCGGGTTTGGGCGTGATGTCATGCACGCGCCGTGACGCTACCAGCGGGAAGGGCGAACTGCCAAACACGGCGGGGCGGCCGAGGAAGCTGCGGCGGCTGTTGGCCGTATCGCCGGTGCTTTCGATGTGTTCGGCGGGCAGTTCCTCCACAAAGCGGCTGGGAATGGCGGATTGCCAGTTGCCGTAGATGCGGCGGTTGGCGGCGTGGCTTATGATGGCCCTGCGGCGCGCGCGCGTGATGCCGACATAGGCAAGACGGCGTTCCTCCTCCAGTCCCTTGAGGCCGCCTTCATCCAGCGTGCGCTGGGAAGGAAAGACCCCTTCCTCCCATCCCGGCAGGAAGACGGTGTCGAATTCCAGTCCCTTCGCGCCGTGCAGGGTCATGATGCTCATGCTGTCCTGACCGGACCGGTCTTCCGTATCCATGACAAGGGCGACGTGTTCGAGAAATCCGCTGAGGGTTTCATAATCCGCCAGCGAACGGACCAGTTCCTTCAGGTTTTCCAGCCGGCCCGGCGCGTCGGGGGATTTGTCCGCCTTCCACATGTCCACATACCCGCTTTCCTCCAGCAGGTGGTCGATGGCGACGACATGCCCTTCGCGCCCCAGCATTTCGCGCGTGGCGGCAAGGGTCTGCATGAGGGCGGTCAACTGCTCTTTCGCCCGGCCCTTGATCTCTCCCTGCGCCAGAAGGTCCAGTACGGCTGCGGTCAGCGGGATTTCGCGTGCGCGGGCATGCATGTGCATTTTCTGCAGCCCCGTCGTGCCCACGCCGCGGCGGGGCACGTTGATGATGCGTTCAAACGCCAGATCATCCGATGGCTGGTTGATGACGCGCATATAGGCGATGGCGTCGCGGATTTCGGCGCGTTCATAAAAACGCAGGCCGCCGACCACGCGGTAGGGCAGGCCGAGGGTTATCAGCCGTTCCTCGAACGCGCGGGTCTGGAAACCGGCGCGGACAAGGATGGCGATTTCCGCCATCGGGTGGCCATCGGCGCGCAGGCGTTCGATCTCGGTGCCGACCATGCGGGCCTCGTCGTCCGAGTCCTGCACGGAAATGACGCGGACCTTCTCGCCTTCCGCATCCTCTCGCCCCGGATGCAGCGTCTTGCCCAGCCGTTCCTCGTTATGGGCGATCAGGCCCGATGCCGCAGCCAGTATCTGCCGGGTGGAACGGTAATTCCGCTCCAGCCGCACAACCCGTGCGCCGGGAAAGTCGCGTTCGAAACGCAGGATGTTTTCCACCTCCGCCCCGCGCCATGAATAGATGGACTGGTCATCATCACCCACGCAGCAGATGTTCGATGGCTGGTCCCCCCGGTGGGCCAGCAGGCGCAGCCACAGGTACTGGATGGTGTTGGTGTCCTGATATTCGTCCACCAGGATGTAGCGGAAGAAACGGTGATACTGCGCCAGCACATCGGGCTGTCTGCGCAGGATTTCCGTCATGTGCAGCATCAGGTCGCCAAAATCGCAGGCATTAATCTGGCGCAGCCGGGACTGGTAATCGGTATAGATTTCGGCACAGCGCCCGTTGGCGAAATCCGTATCCTCCGCCGCCGTAATGGCGTCGGGCACAAGCCCGCGGTCCTTCCACCGCTGGATCACGCCCATTATCGCCTGTGGCGGCCAGCGTTTTGTGTCGATGCGGTAGGGTTCGAGCACCTGCTTGAGCAGCCGTAGCTGGTCGTCCGTATCCAGAATGGTGAAGCTGCTGGTCAGGCCAACATATTCCGCGTGGCGGCGCAGCATGCGCGCACACAGCGCATGGAACGTGCCCAGCCACAGCCCTTCCGCCGGTTCGCCCATCAGGGCGCTGACACGTTCGCGCATCTCGCGCGCGGCCTTGTTGGTGAAGGTCACGGCAAGGATCTGGTTCGGTCGGGCGCGGCCCGACAGCAGGATATGCGCGAACCGCGTGGTCAGCACCCGCGTCTTGCCCGTGCCTGCACCGGCAAGGACCAGTAGCGGGCCATCCGTAGTCTCGATCGCGTCCCGCTGTTCGGGATTGAGACGGCTGAGGTAGTCCGGCTCGCGGCCGGTTGGGATAAGGCTGTCCATCACGCTATCTTCTATAGCAATCCCCGCGTGGGGGAACCAATGCTATCAATTACGCCGCAACAGGACGGGACATGACGGGAAAAAAGCGGTGAAGCAGGCACCTGCCACGAAACATGCGGGTGGAACGGGGCCGGGGGGACATCGTGCCCGCATGCGCGTGCGGATACGCACGGCGGGGGCGGCGTCACTGGCTGATTACGAACTGCTGGAGGTGCTGCTGTTCGCCGCCGTGCCCCGGCGCGATACCAAGCCGCAGGCCAAGGCGCTGCTGGCGCATTTCGGTAGTCTGGAAGCCGTGCTGGATACAGCCCCCGATGCCCTGCGGGCGGCGGGGCTGGGACCGCGCGGGATCGCGGTTCTGGCCTGTCCGGCGCAGGTTGCGTCCCGGCTGGCCCATGGCGACCCGCGCGGGCAGGTGATTTTTACCGATATGGTGGCGGTGCTGGACTATTGCGACCGGCTGCCCGATCCGGATCGTAACCGCAATGGGGTGCGGATGTTCCATCTCGATTCCGCGCGACACATGCTGGCCGATGAACTGGTCATGGACGGAGGGGCTGCGGATATGTGTCGTGCCGTGCTGGCCCGCGCGCTGGAACTGCACGCGGTATCCCTTGTCGCTGTGCGTGATCTTGGCCCGCAGACACCCCCGGCAGAGGGATGTGCGGGCGACCTGCGCTTCCTGCGCATGCTGCACACCCACGCCCGCCTGCTGGGGATCACGTTTCAGGACTGTCTGGTCCGGGGCGGAGGGAAGACAGTCAGCATGCATCCCTCCATCACGGCCTAACGGTGCGGATGGGCTTCGGCTGCGGCAAACTGCTGGCGGATGGCGTCCAGCAGTTCGGAGGGCTGGCTGACCAGTGCGTCCGCACCGGCTTCGGTCAGTTCCTCACGCGAGCCATAACCCCATAATACCCCCAGTGCACGGACATGGTTGGCATGGGCGCCGCTTATGTCGAACCGCCGGTCGCCGATCATAAGTGCATCCTCGCGCCTGACATCATGTTCGCGCAGGAGGGAGGCGATCAGTTCCGGCTTTTCCGCCCCGCTGTCATCCGCCCGTGCGCCGGACAGGCCATCGAAATACTGCACGAGATTGCGCAGGTGCAGGATCTTGCGCGCAAGGTGGCGCGGCTTGGACGTGGCGATGAACAGCCGCACGCCTTCGGCGGACAGGGTCTCGATCACGTTGCGCATATGGTCGAATACGGGGCTTTTGTGCATGCCTTCCGATTCGTAATGCTTGCGATACAGGGCCATGGCCTCCTGCACCCGGTCATCGCCATAATGGGCCAGAACATGACCGATCAGTTCTTCCAGCGGCGGCCCGACCACCCATGTCAGGTCCATGGACATGTCGGGTTCATGCCCCAGGTCGCGCAGCAGGGCGTGGATGGAGTCCACTATGCCATCGCGTGAGCGCACGATGGTTCCATCCAGATCAAAGAGTACGGTATGGGATTTCTGAAAAATCATGCAGGTTCAAAAGCTCCTTGTCCTGCGGGCATCATGCACCATCCATGCGGGATTTGTCCTGAAATTGTTGAGAAGCCACCATTTTGCCCGATAACGCCACGGCGCAGGCCCGACAGCCGCAGGTGGATGGCGCAATCAGCCATGCGGCAGACCTTGTCTTCCTGCGTGACCTGATCCGCACGCTCGATACAGGCCATCCCGCGCCCGACCGCCTTGCGGCCAGCCTGCTGGCGCGTTTCGGGTCGGCGGGCATGGCGCTGTCGGCGCATGTGGGGGCGCTGGATGAAATGGCGGGGCGTGAAACCGCGTTACCGCCTTTTCTGGCCGTGGTGCGTGAACTGGCGCTGCGGCTGTATCGCAGCCGGGTGCGGCGGATGGATATGCTGTCGGGGCAGGACGGGCTGGTGGCCTATCTTCAGGCCTGCATGGGCCATGAAGTGGTCGAACAGTTCCGCGTAATGTTTCTGGATGAGCATTTCCGCCTGCTGGCAGATGACCTGATGGGCACCGGCACGGTCAACCATTCCCCCGTCTACCCGCGTGAAATCATGCGCCGCGCCCTGAAACTGGGGGCCGCGAAACTGGTGCTGGCGCATAATCACCCGGCGGGCAGGCCGGAGCCATCAGGGGCGGATATCGAGATGACAATGCGGATCGTGCAGCTTGGCCGGCTCATGCGGGTTACGGTGCACGATCACATCATTGTCGGAAATGGCCGCGTCCACAGCTTCCGGGCCATGGGGCTGATTACCTAGGCGGCGTTGTCCGCTGCGGTGGCCAGCGGGCCCAAGGCTGCTTCAACACCGAATTCGCCCGGCAGGCTGCCATGGGGAAACAGCACGTTCACATGTCCCATCTTGCGGCCCGGACGTGCTTCGGCCTTGCCGTAATGGTGGGCCAGCAGGCGCGGAGCCGCCATGATCTGCGGCCACAGCGCCATGTCATCCGGCCCGATCAGGTTTTTCATCACTGCGTCACTATGGCGGATCGCAGGGGGCAGGGGCTGGTTGGTTACGGCGCGGACATGCATCTCGAACTGGTCCACGGGGCAGGCATTCATGGTCCAGTGGCCGGAATTATGCGGGCGGGGCGCGATTTCGTTCACGCGCAGGCTGCCATCGCGGTCGACAAACATCTCCACGCCCAGCAATCCGATCAGGCCCAACGCACCTGCAATACGCCTTGCGAGGTCAACCGCCTGCGCCGCAAGGGCAGGGGAAATGCGGGCCGGGGCAAGGCTCAGGTCCAGAATGCCGTTGCGATGGCGGTTTTCCGTCACGTCGAACGTCGTGATCTCGCCCCGTTCGTTCCGTGCGACCATAACGCTGACTTCACAGGCGAAATGCACCATTCCTTCCGCAACCAGCGGATGGGGGCGCAGACTGTCGAATGCGGCGTCCAGTTCCGATGCGTCGTGAATGCGGGCCTGTCCCTTCCCATCATAACCAAGGCGCGTGGTCTTGAGGATGAAGGGATAGCCCAGTTCTTCCGCCGCCATGTCCAGATCGGCACGGTCATGCACCCCCCGCCATGGCGCCACCGGAATGTCGTTTTCCGCCATGAAGGTTTTTTCAGCGATGCGGTCCTGACTGATACGCAGGATACGACCGGCGGGATGGACCGGGCGGATGCTGGACAGCAGGTCCAGCCCGTCAGCGCTGATATTTTCAAATTCGAAGGTGATGACATCCACTGCATCGGCGAAGCGGCGCAGGGCGTCATGGTCGTCATACCGGCCCAGTGTCACCGCATGGGCAACCTGTGCCGCCGGACCATCGGCTTCCTGTGTCAGGATATGGGCGCGGTAGCCAAGGCGTGCCGCCGCGATGGCCGACATGCGGCCAAGCTGGCCGCCACCGACAATGCCAAGGATGGAACCGGGAGGAAGCGCGCTCATCGAACGGGTTCTTCCGCCACCGCCGCAGTCTGTGCCGCCCGCCATGCAGCCAGCCGCGTGCCCAGCGCCGGGTCGGACAGGGCAAGGATGGAGGCGGCCAGCAGGGCGGCATTGGTCGCTCCCGCCTTGCCGATCGCCAGCGTGCCCACGGGGATGCCACCGGGCATCTGCACGATCGACAGCAGGCTGTCCATGCCCTTGAGCGCGTGGGATTCGACCGGCACGCCCAGAACCGGCAGCGCGGTCCATGCCGCGCACATGCCCGGCAGGTGAGCAGCCCCGCCCGCGCCCGCGATAATGACCGACAGGCCACGCCCCTGCGCCGTTTTGGCATAATCCGCCAGCCGGTCGGGGGTACGATGGGCGGATACGATGCGCACTTCATGCGCAATGCCCAGCTTTTCCAGCACGCTGGCGGCGTGGTGCATGGTTTCCCAGTCGGACTGGCTGCCCATGATCAGCCCGACGCGCGGGGCCTGTGTACCGGGGGACGGAAGGGGGGGCTGGCTCACGTTTGGTAACTCTCGTCAGGTATTCAGGCGATGCTGTCGGGGATCAGACGGCTTTCCAGCCATGTGATCTCATCCTTCAGCAGAAGCTTGCGCTTTTTCAGCCGTTGCAGTTGCAGTTGGTCCGTCAGCGCCAACGCCATGCGATTGATGACCGTATCAAGGTCGCGATGTTCACTGCGCAGTTCGTGCAGCTTGCGAAGGAGGGTATCCCGGTCTGTCAGCATGGCGGCTCGTCTGTTAGGTGGACATGGTCACTATCCTAAGCATATCCGCGCCAAAAGGCGAAATGCCAGACGTGCGGCCACTTGGCCTGCAATTTTAGCATGGAATTTGCCGGGCGGTCTGGTCTAGCCTGATCGGGTCGTAGCAAAGACGCTGGAGGGTTCCATGTCGTACGAAGCGCGTATCAACAGCCTCAAATCACGCCATGCGCGGCTTGATGCCCGCATTTTTGATGAAGATCGCAGACCTTCACCCGATGAAGTCGCCATCCGGCGGCTCAAGCTTGAAAAGCTGCGTCTCAAGGAAGAAATCGAACGCCTCGTCAGACTGGGCTGACAGGAAACAGGCCGCCCGGTGGTGCCGGGCGGCCATGACCTGTCAGGTCAGATGCCGTTCTCGCCGTCGTCATCAAGTTCCAGCGGCGGCGGGACGGCCTGACCTTCACGCGCAAGGCGTTCATTGGCGGCCGCCACCATGGCGTTCAGGTCCGTCTGGCTGCACAGGCCCAGCGTTACCGGGTCGCGCGGCTTGATGTTGGGACTGTTCCAGTGCTGCTTGGTGCGCACCTTTTCAATGGTGTCCTTGGTCGTGCCGAGCAGCTTGCTCGTCTGCTGTTCAGACAATTGCGGGAAGTTGCGCAGGATGAACGCGATCGCGTCAGGGCGGTCATTGCGCTTGGCGACTGGCGTATAACGCGCGCCCTTGGAGCGACGGTTGATCGGGTTGGCGGGCGGCAGGATCTTGAGACGGGACTCAGGATCTTTTTCGCAACGGTCGATTTCCGCCTGCGTAAGCTGGTGGTTGGCAATCGGGTCATAACCCACGATTCCCTGCGCCACTTCCCCATCGGCGATCGCCTGTACTTCCAGGGGGTGCATTCCGCAGAATTCGGCAATCTGGGTAAACGTCAGCGCCGTCTTTTCAATAAGCCACACGGCGGTTGCCTTGGGCATCAGGGGCAGGGCAGTCATTATCAGTCAGGTCCTACAGCGTGTGGCGCCACACGCAGGCACCTGAAAGGGTGTTTGAACCGGTCCCATCCCGAAGCGGGGACCGTGCGTACCTGCTGGCGCGCCAGAAACAGAAAACACTCGTGGAAGTGATATGAAGGTTGCGGGCGGTAAAGGTCAAGACTTCAATCGGTTCGCGGGGAATGTTTCATCCCGATAAAAACGGGGGCGGACCACTGGCCCGCCCCCGCTGTTGCAGATGGTGATGGATTACAGTGCGCAGCCAGCCACCGGCGGTGAAGCGCAGGCCGCCGCCGCCACATGGGGCGCGATCCCTTCGGGCTGCGTCTCGACCGCTTCGGTCCGGGCTTCGGCTGTTGCGTCCTGTCCCGTCACGCTTCTGCCCGATGAAATGGGGATGCGGCGCGGCTTGAGGGCTTCAGGCACGATCTGGCGCACGGCGATGCGCAGCAGCCCGTTCGTCAGGTCCGCCTTTTCCACCACGACATGATCCGCCAGCACGAAGCGGCGTTCAAATGCGCGCGTGGCGATGCCGCGATACAGCATTTCGCGCTCCTGCGCCGGTTCGCCCACGCGTCCTGCTACGATGAGGGTATTGTCCTGCACGGTCAGTTCGATGTCATCGGGGCCAAAACCGGCCACGGCCATCGTCAGCGTGTACTGCGCGTCGGACAGTTTTTCGATGTTATAGGGGGGGTAGGATGAACTGACCGGGTTCTGTGCCGCCGTATCGACAAGCTGGGCCAGACGGTCAAATCCGATGGCGCTGCGGAACAGCGGCGCGAAGTCGTAAGCCATGACTGAAACCTCCATGATGCAAGGTCTGCTGCGTTGTGGTCCCTCGGTCGAGCGGACCATGATGTCGGAATGATATGCGGACCCACATGGGCATCCGCGTAGTCCAGACATGGGAATGCCCGGCCCCCCGTTCAAGGGACCGGGCATTTCCGGCAACAGCAGACTGTGTCTGGTGGAGGCGCGTGCGATCAGCCCTTCTTGCGCTGGCCCAGTGCACCGAACTTCTTGTTGAACTTCGCAACCTGGCCCCCGGTGTCCATCATGCGCTGCACGCCGGTCCAGGCCGGATGGGACTTCGGGTCGATGTCCAGACGCAGCGTATCACCGGGCTTCCCGTAGCAGGAACGGGTGGTGTACTCGGTGCCATCGGTCATGATGATGTTGATTTCGTGGTAGTCGGGGTGGATGCCGGATTTCATTTCAACTAACTTTCACGCTGGGCCCACCGATGCCGACCGGGGGCGTTATGTGGGCAGGCGTATAGACGACAAGGGATGGCAAGATCAACACCCGATGGCGAAAAAGCTCGATTCCTAGCTTATCGGGTCCAGTGTTACCGCGTTGCATCAGGTTGAGGAAATGGAAAGGAAGACTGGCGATATTCAGTCGTCATGATGTCATGACATTGCTAGACCTGAGAGGTCTTCTTTAAAACAAAGGATTGGTAACAATGGCAAAGCTGCCGGATCACGTACCTGAACTGCACGTCAAGGACATTCATATGCCGGGCTGGCTGGGCGAATTCCGTTCGTTTCTCATGCGCGGCAATGTGGTTGACCTTGCCGTTGGTGTGATTGTGGGTGCCGCGTTTACCGCCATCGTGAACAGCCTGGTCAAGGATGTGTTCACCCCGGTTCTGGGGCTGCTGATCGGCGGTATCGATTTTACGAACCTGTTCATCACCCTGCGCGGTCCGCATCTCGCAACCCTGGCCGATGCACAGAAGGCTGGCGCGGTTACGATCAATATCGGGCTGTTCCTTAACGCGGTGATCCAGTTTGTCATCATCGGCTTCGTCATTTTCTGGGTCGTGAAGGCCATCAACCGCCTGACGGTGAAGAAAGAGGCCGAGAAGCCCGCCGCCCCCGCTGCGCCCCCGCGCAACGAAGTGCTGCTTCAGGAGATTCTTGAGGTGCTGAAGGCGGACGCCGCGCAGAAGCCGACCGGTTCCACCACGGTCTGATCCTTATCATCGGACTGCAAGGCGGGTGCCCGGGATCGGGCCCCGTCTTTTTTTTGCCTTACCGACCTGCCCTTGTCCGGATGACGTGACTGCCCAATATCCTCCGGTGTGTTAGGGTGACAGCCTTATGACTGATTTTGTTCGATATGTTCGCCGCGGTCTGCTGGCGTGCGCGGCGGCTGGCCTTCTGGCCGGCTGTCAGGCCGCGCCACGGCAGGAACTGTCCGGCCTGCCCCCGCCGGCGCAGGACTACCTGCTGATTTCGTCCTATTTCATGGCGGAAGGCGGTCTGGTCAGCCGCCTGCAGGATGGCGGCCTGTCGGGACAGCAGGTGTATGACATGGCGGTCTCGCTCAAATACGGCAAGCGGATGCTCATGACGGCGCTGCTCAAGCCGTCGCGCCGGGCGCGGCATAATGTGGAGATGGCGGTGGCCCTGATGGTGGCGTGCAGCAATCAGCCGGACCCGAGCACGCTGAACGGTGCGGTGCTGTCACGCTGCATCCCCGATACAATGGCGCCCCCGGTCCCAATGACAAAGGGGCAGGTCCCGCCGCAAGCGACAGATCCCGCCCCCGATAGAAGGCCCCGATAGAAGACATGGACCCGCACCCTGTTCGGTGCGGGCAAAAGGGTCCGTCAGGACGTGCGTGCAGGCGGACGGGCATCCCGGCGCAGGCGCTTTTCTCCCAGCAGCAGCAGGATCGGTGCTGCGATGAAGATGGAGGAGGACGTCCCCACCACAATCCCGAACAGCATGACCCATGCGAACCCCGACAGGCTGGCCCCGCCAAACAGCGCCAGCGGCAGGGCGGCAAGGAACACGGTCGATGACGTGCCCAGCGTGCGGCTGAGGGTTTCGTTGATTGACAGGTCGATCAGTTCCGCCAGCGGCATGGTCCGGTATTTGCGCAGGTTTTCACGCACGCGGTCATAGACCACCACCTTGTCGTTGGTGGAATAGCCCAGAATGGTCAGGATTGCCGCCACCATCACCAGATCGAATTCGAAATGCGTCAGGACAAGGAAGCCGATGGCCTTGGTCAGGTCCAGCACCAGCGTCACCACCGCGCTGACCGCGAACTCCCATTCAAAGCGGAACCAGATATAGGCTAGGATCATGAGCAGGCTGAGCCCTAGGGCCAGCATGCCGTTGCGGAACAGTTCAGCCGAAACCGAAGCCCCCACCGCATCCGCCCGCAGCACCTGCGCGCCGGGCAGGGTGGTGATGGCGTGCCGGACCGAATCGACCAGTGCCTGCGTGCGGGCTTCATGGTCGGGTTCGCTTGCGGGCGGGGTGTCGAGGCGGATCAGCACGTCATCCGGGCCGCCAAAGGACTGCACGCCTGCCGCCGCCACATGCTGGGCCGCAAGGGCTGCGCGGATGGCGTTGAAATCCGCCGGTCCCTGCGTGCGGGCTTCCACCACGATGCCGCCCCGGAAATCCAGCCCCAGCGTAAGGCCGGGATGGAAGAACAGGATCAGCGAGGCGATGGACAGCACCGCCGATGTTGCAAGGCCGATGAAGCGGCCGCGCATGAAGTTGATTCTGGTGCCGTTGGGCACAAACCGCAGAAGGGGACGATCAAACATCATTCAGCGCGCCTCAGACCGGCAGGGTGCTGGGGCGTGTGCGGGCATACCAGCGCACCATCAGCATCCGGGATAGAAGAAGGGTGGTGAACAGGGTGGTCACGATACCGATGGTGATCGTCAGCGCGAAACCGCGCACCGGGCCTGTTCCGAAAACGAACAGCATCACATGCGCCAGCAGCGCGGTGGCGTTACTGTCCACGATGGTGGAGGTCGCGCGCTCGAAACCGGCCTGCATGGCCTGCAATGCGCTGCGCCCGCGGGCGACTTCCTCGCGGATGCGTTCATTGATCAGGATGTTGGCGTCCACCGCCATGCCCAGGGTCAGCAGCATGCCCGCCATGCCCGGCAGGGTCAGCGTGGCCTCGAACAGGGACAGGATGGCCGTCATCAGCACCAGATTGGCCAGCAGGGCGATGTTGGCGTACCAGCCGAACCGCCCATAGAACAGCGCCATGAACGCGATCACCAGCACGAATCCCGCAGCAAGGCTGTAGCCGCCCGCGCGGATCGAATCAGCACCGAGCGACGGTCCGATGGAACGCTGCTCGATTACGTTCAGGGGGGCGGGCAGTGCGCCCGCGCGCAGCAGCAGGGCGATGTCGGTGGCCTGCTGGGCGGTGAAGCTGCCGGTGATCTGGCCATTGCCGCCGGTAATGGCGGTGCGGATGACCGGGGCCTCGATCACCTTGTTATCCAGCACGATGGCGAAGCGTTTGCCCACATTGGCGCGCGTGACCGCGCCGAATTCCTGCGCGCCCGTCGAATCGAAGGTGAAGTTCACCGCCCATTCGCCACTCTGCTGGTCGATCGCAGCACTGGCGTTGGTCAGGTCCGCGCCGTCCACATCAACATGGGTGAAGACCGGCAGCGTGCCCTGTCCGTCGCTCATCGGCACCATTTCCACGCCCGGCGGGGGAACGGCGGAACCGATGGCGGAATCGGACACCAGATGGAATGTCATCTTGGCTGTGGTGCCCAGCAGCTTCTTGACCCGCTCTGGATCGCTGATGCCGGGCAGTTCCACGATGATCCGGTCTTCGCCCTGACGGGTGATTTCCGGGTCGATGGCACCCGTCGCGTCAATACGGCGGCGCACGATCTCGATGGACTGGGTAACGGCGTCATATGCGCGCTGGCGGGCGGCATCTGGCGACAGGGCGATGGTGATCTGGCCACCTTCACCCTGATTGACGCTGAACTCCCCCGGTACGTTCATGGGCATCGCGCGCAGGGCCTTGAGGTCCTGCGCTGCCTCCTCCGGTGCGCGGGGGGTGAAGGTGACGCCGCGCGCGGTGGTGGTGAGGTTGCGATACCCCAGACCGGCCTTGAGCAGGGTCTGGCGTGTTTCATCCTGCAGCCCGCGCAGCCTGTCGGCGGCGACGCTGTTCATGTCCACCTGCAGCAGCAGGTATGAACCGCCCCGCAGGTCAAGGCCCAGATGGATCTGGCGCCAAGGGAGGGACGGGACGGGCTGGCGGATGACATTGGGCAGGCACAGCGCCAGCCCGATCAGACATATGCCAATGACCGAAGCCATTCTGAGCCGACTGTAATACATCATGACTTGATGGAGAGCTCCCTACGCCCGGCAGAGCCGGTTTCCTTGTCCGGCATGGTCAGTGTCTCATATGCGAATTTCAGTGCGGGAACATGCCGGTCCATGGCCGATGATGCAACCGCTGATGCTTGGTGTGGCGCATGGCCGTTGCCGTTTTGCCGCATTCGCATGGCCGCCCCCGGCACGTCTGCCCCTGCCGGGGGTGGGCGGGGGACATGGCGGCTGCTATCGGTCAGTCAGGAACATGACAGGCAGGAAGCACGGTAATGGGAACAGCGCGCCAGTTACGCATCGGAATTGTGGGGGCCGGGCATTTTGGCCGCTTCCACGCGCTGAAGGTTGCTTCCTCCCCGCGTGAAATCCTGTCGGGCATCCATGATCCCGATCACCGGCGCGCGGCACAGGTGGCGGCGGAGGCCGGGGGCGCGCCCGTCCTGTCCTATCCCGACCTGCTGGCGTGTTCGGATGCGATTATCGTGGCGGCCCCGGCGGACCATCACTTTGACCTTGCACGGCAGGCGCTGGCGGCGGGACGGCATGTGCTGGTTGAAAAACCCATGGCGGCGACACTGGAACAGGCGGACGAACTGGCGCAACTGGCCCGCCGGCACGCAGTCGTGCTGCAGGTCGGGCATCTGCTGCGTTATTCCGCCGAACACCGCGCCATTACGGAACGCATTTCCCGCCCGCTTTATATCGAGGCCACGCGCATCGCACCCTACAAGCCGCGCGGTACGGATGTTTCGGTCATTCTTGACCTCATGATCCATGACCTTGATCTGGTCCTGGCGATTGTGGACAGCCCGATTGAAAGCGTCGATGCGCTGGGGGCGGCTGTCAGTTCCCCGTTCGAGGATATCGCCAATGCCCGCGTGCGTTTTGAAAACGGATGTGTCGCCACCATTGCCGCCAGCCGCATTTCCCTCAAGACCGAGCGGCGGATGCGCGTCTTTTCGCAGGAAGGCTATCTGTCAGCGGATTTCGTCAAACGCGAACTGACCATGATCGGGCGCGAACGTGGCCTGCCGCTGCCGGGCACTGGCGGGTTCCGGCGCGAATCCGTCACATGGCGCGATCATGACACCCTTGCTGCCGAACATGCCGCCTTCGCCGCATCGTGCCTTGATGGCGCGCCCGTTCTGGTCGATGCCACGGCAGGCCGCCGCGCGCTTGCGGCGGCGCTGGCCGTAACGCAGGGGATCGCCGCCACCCGCGCGCGGATGGAGGCATCGGGCCTGATCATTCCCCCCGGTCAGGACGACTGAAGCGTCTCGCGCAGCATTTCCAGTTCCAGCCAGCGCTCTTCCGCCGCCGTCAGGTCCGCCTGCGCTTTTTCCAGCGCGCCTGTCGCGGCGGCAAAGGCGGCGGCGTCGCGCGCATACAGGCCCGGATCGGCCAGAATGGCGCGCAGCCGTTCGATTTCTGCCTCCAGCGATTCCATCTGGCCCGGCAGCCGTTCCAGCGCCAGCTTGTCCTTGTAGGACAGTTTACGCGCGGGCTGGCGTGGTGAAGGGGGCGGCGTGACATCGGTCGTGGCAGCGGGAGTGGCGGAGGGCGCGTCCACACGGTCCTGCCTCGGTCGCGCGGCCAGCGTGGTATCGCGGCGCTGGGCCAGCATGTCGCTGTAGCCGCCAGCATATTCCAGCCACCTGCCGCCACCTTCCGCCATCAGGATGGAAGAGGCCACCCGGTCCAGAAAATCACGGTCATGGCTGACCAGCAGCACCGTGCCGGAATAGCTGGCCAGCATGTCCTGCAGTAGGTCGAGCGTTTCCAGATCAAGATCGTTGGTCGGCTCATCCAGTACCAGCAGGTTGGATGGCTGGGCCAGCGCGCAGGCCAGCATGAGCCGCCCGCGTTCCCCGCCAGACAGCACGCCGACAGGCGTGCGCGCCTGTTCGGGACGGAACAGGAAGTCCTTCATGTAACCGATGACATGGCGTTTTTCGGTGCCGACCTGCACCATGTCGCCGCCACCGCCGGTCAGCGTATCGGACAGGGTGGCGTTGGGGTCGAGCGTGCGGCGCTGCTGGTCCAGTGTAACCACGGACAGGGCGCTGCCGATATTGATCGTGCCCGAATCAGGCTGGTCCTGCCCCGTCAGCAGACGCAGCAGGGTACTCTTGCCCGCGCCATTGGCGCCAACGATGCCCAGCCGGTCCCCGCGCAGGACGCGCAGGTCCAGATCGCGCACCACCGGATGCGCCGGGTCATAGGCACGGCAGACATCTTCCGCCACGGCGACAAGCTTGCCCGACAGGTCGCTTTCCCGTGCTTCCATCTTCAGGCCGCCCTGCGGACGGATGGCAGTGCGCCGGTTCTGGCGCAGGGTGGCCAGTTCGGCCACGCGGCGGACGTTGCGCTTGCGGCGCGCGGTCACGCCGTAGCGCATCCAGTCTTCTTCACGCGCGATCTGGCGGTCGAGCTTGTGGCTGTCGCGCTCTTCCTGTTCCAGCACTTCCTCGCGCCATGTCTCGAAACGCGCGAAGCCCTGATCCAGCCTGCGGGTGACACCACGATCAAGCCAGACGACGGAGCGCGAAAGCGTCTGGAGCAGTCGCCGGTCATGGCTGATGATCACCATGGCGGAGGACAGCGAAAGCAGTTCGCGTTCCAGCCATTCAATGGTGGGCATGTCCAGATGGTTGGTGGGTTCGTCCAGCAGCAGCAGGTCAGGCTCGGGTGCGAGTGCGCGCGCCAGCGCGCAGCGCCGCGCTTCCCCGCCCGACAGCGTGGACGGGTCTTCCGTGCCGTTCAGGCCCAGTTCGGTCAGCAGCAGTTCCGCCCGGTATTCCGGGTCCCCCGGCCCCATGCCCGCACGCACGTAATCCAGCGTGGTGGCGAAGCCGGACAGGTCGGGTTCCTGCGGCAGATAGCGCATGGTGGTGCCGGGCTGGACGAAGCGGGTGCCGTCATCGGCCTGTATCTCACCCGCCGCGATGCGCAGCAGGGTGGACTTGCCGCAGCCATTGCGACCGACAAGGCAGATGCGTTCGCCCGGTCCCACGCCAAAGCCCGCGCCATTGAGCAGCGGCGCACCGCCGAGGGTCAGGGTAATATCCTGAAGGAGAAGAAGGGGAGGAGAGGCCATTCCCGCTTATGTCTCCACTACCGCCCCGTGTGCAAGGTCAGTGTGGGTGGGTCAGGCTTCCGTGGTCTTGTGAAGGAGATCGAGAAAGGACAGTCCCCAGCCCAGCGCCGTATGGCTGGCGATGCTGTCCCAGCAGGCCTGCCAGCGTTCGCGCCGTTCGGCAAGGGACATGGCCAGTGCGCGTTCCAGCGCATCGGCCATGCCATCATGGTCCAGCGGATTGACCAGCAGGGCGGCCTCAAGCTGTTTTGCCGCCCCGGCCAGACGGGAAAGCACCAGCACGCCCGGATTTTCCGGGTCCTGTGCCGCGATGAACTCCTTGGCGACCAGATTCATGCCATCGCGCAGGGGCGTAATATAGCCGATATCGGCCAGGCGCATGTAACCCGCCACGGTGGAGCGGGGGCTGCCGCGCGTAAGAAACCGCAGTGGCGTCCAGTCCGCCTGCCCGCAATGGGCGTTGAGCTGGCCGATCTGGTGTTCCAGCCTGTTGCGCAGGGCCTGATAGCTGGGTACGTCGGTCCGGCTTTCGGCTGCGATCTGCAGGAAAGTGACCTGCCGCTGCCGTGCGGGATAGGTGTGCAGCAGCCGTTCATACCCGGCCAGCCGGTGATCCAGCCCCTTGGTCGGGTCCATGCGGTCCACGCCAAAGACAAGCCTGCGCCCGGCCAGCGAGCCCGCAAGGCGGTGCAGGTCTTCATGCTCCATGGCCGCCGCTGCGGTTGCGGCAAATGTCTGCGGATCGATTTCAACGGGGAAGGTGCCCACGCGCACCTTGTGCCCCTCGAACAGCAGGGTGGTGTCATCCACTGTTACCGCGCCTGCGGTGCGGCTTGCGGCGAATATGAAATTGGCCGTGTCATCCGCGGTCTGGAAGCCAAGCAGGTCCGCCTTGAGCAGGTCACGCAGGAAGGTGCCGCCATCGGGGGCGGTGGCCAGCATGTCGGGCGCGGGAAAGGGGGTATGGAGGAAAAAGCCGATGGGCTGACGTACACCGTGGCGGCGCAGCAGGGCCGCGAGTGGCAGAAGATGGTAATCGTGTATCCAGATCACATCTTCCGCGCGCAGCAGCGGCAGCAGGTTTTCACAGAACCGTTCATTGACCGACCGGTAACTGGCCAGTTCGCGCCGTTCGAAATGGATGCATTCGGGGAGCGAGTGCATGAGCGGCCATAACGTGGAATTTGAAAAGCCGGTGTAATAATTGCGGTATTCGGCGGGGGTAAGGCCGATTGTGGCGTATTCGACGCCCTCGGCCTTCTGGATTTCCGGTGGCAGGTGCGCCGCATCGGGGTGACACGCGCCGTTCCAGCCGAACCACAGGCCGCCCTTGCGCGCCAGCAGGTCCTTCAGCACAACCGCAAGCCCGCCGGGGCGCAGGCCCTCCTTGGGAACGGGAACGCGATTGGAGACAATGACCAGCCGTTTCATTCTGCCCTCTTTCGTGCCCTGTCATGTAGGGGACAGGCGTTTGCAGCATACACACGCCTGCGTGTGAAGGGCGCGACCGCCGACGGCTGGCATGCGGTAGGGTCAGTTCAGGGAGACGCCACCCGAAACGGCCTGATAGGTGGAAACCGCCAGCGTAAGCGGTTCAAAGGGTTTGGTGATGACGAAGGCGGGTTCGATCGTATCGCCTGTCAGCAGGCGTTCGGGGTAGGCGGTAACGAAAATGACCGGAATGTCCTGCTGTTGCAGGATGCTGGCCACGGCGCTCATGCCATCGCCCCCGTCGCCCAGGTTGATGTCTGCCAGAATCAGGCCGGGATGCGTTTCGCGCGCAAGCCTGACGGCTTCGGCCTCGCTGCTGGCGACACCGGCAATGGTGTGGCCGCACTGGCGGACCAGTTCTTCGATATCCATCGCGATGATGGGTTCGTCCTCGATGATAAGGACGCTGGTCTGCGCGCATGACCGCAGGCGGGTATGGGCTTCCTCCAGCATGGTGGCCGCCTGATCGGGGGCAAGTGACAGCACGCGGGCGGCGTCGGCCACGGGCAGTTCCTCAAGCGATGTCAGCAGCAGCAGCTTACGTGCGACCGGGGGCATGCCGCCCTGGTGTGTAACCGTTTCCCCGCTGTTCTGGGCGTGGTGGCGCGAAATCCACTGGTAAAGACGCAGCCTTGGCGGCATGGAAGGATCATCCACCGCCATGAGTTCGCGCAGGCTTTCGGCGACCAGAAGATCGCCATTCGACTGGCTGCCACACAGCGCGCGGGCATAACGCCGGGCATAGGGCAGGGCGCGAAGCAGGTCTTGACGCCGTGATAGCGGCATGAGGCATTCATCTCCCCGGATAAATTGTTACACTCCGGATCATGACAGCGTTAGAATGAGCTGCAAGACTTGAAGAGTAAACAAACTGGAATCGAGAATAACACCCGATCCGTCGGCGGTCACGCAATTGCGTGGGGAGATGCTGGCTCTTTTGCCACAATTGCGTGGGTTTGCCCGTTTTCTGACCGGGCAGGCAGCGCTGGCGGACGACCTTGCGCAGGAAACGGTACTGCGTGCGCTGGCTTCCCTTGACCAGTTTGCCGCAGGCACCAGCATGAAGGCATGGCTGTACACCATCGCGCGCAACCTGTTTTATGAACAGTCGCGCCGCAGGCGGCGTGAACGCGATGTCATGTCCGACTACGCCCTGCGGCCCGACCGTCCCGAAAGTGGGGTGGGGGAAGGCGAATCGGATGACCTGCGAGATCTGGATGGGGCGATCTGGCAACTGTCTCCCAGTCTGCGTGAAGCACTGGTGCTGGTGGGGGTGCAGGAAATGACATATGTCGAGGCGGCGGAGGTCTGCGGCGTTCGCGTCGGCACGATCAAGGCGCGGGTGTCGCGCGCGCGCAGCCAGATCCTGGCCTATATGGCGACGGGCCAGAAAATGGAGCCGTAAGGAAACCCGCAGCGACTGCTCGCGTTTTCGTTATATGAGCCGATGTAACCTTTTCCCCCGCCCATTCATTGCACTGGCATGGATGACCAAACTGGGGAGAAGAAAATGACCAGCACTTTTCATGACGAAATGCTTGCGATCCTGCCCCGACTACGCGTTCAGGCCCTGTCGCTCACGCGCAACCGTGCCGCCGCCGATGATCTGGTGCAGGATGCGGTCTGCAACGCGCTGGCCGCCCAGCACAGCTTTACGCCCGGCACCAATTTTTCCGCCTGGATGCACCGTATCCTGCGCAACCGGTTCATTTCGGACCTGCGCAAGAAGCGCGAGACCAGCAATATCGACGATGTGCCCGCCTCCGCCGTGGCGGCCAGCGGTTCGCATGAAGACCGCCTCGTGGTGAAGGAACTGGCTGAAGCCATGAACCGTCTGCCCGCCGATCAGCGCGAGGCGCTGGTGCTGGTGGTCATGCAGGGCATGAGCTACGACGAACTGGCCGCCGCCACGGGCTGCGCCGTCGGCACGGCCAAGAGCCGGGTTTTCCGGGCGCGTCGCCAGCTTGCCACATGGCTGTATGGGGAAGAACGCGATATCGCTACCGTGGAACTGCGCGGTGCGGTGCGGCGGCTGCGTTCGCGCCGGGAAGAACGGCCTGCGGTATCTGCCTGACAGTCGAATTCCCACTTTGAATAATGGTATAAATATGGCACTGACAGTGGTGTCCGCGTCAGTGGTCTGGACTTTTACAGGGTAGAAGGTGACCCTGCCGTGGTCAGGGGTATGTGAAGTGGGAATTTACTTCGGGAAAATGCGATGGCGCTGAAGGACAAGTGTCCTCCCAGGCAACCAGGAAAGAAGTCCACAAACAGACCAGATGATGCGTTTGAGCTATGGTTGAAACGGGGGCTGCATCAATTGTTTGATGATGTGACCAGGGAGCCTGTGCCCGAGGAACTCCTGCGTCTGATTGAGGAAGACCGGAAGCGGACAAAATAGATGTCCGCTCCCCAATCTTCCGGTCAGCGCGGCAGGCAGTCCCGGCACCGGAGCCTGTCGACCCGGCTCGGGCGTGTGTTCGATGCGGTGCGTGGCCGGATGATGGCCATCATCCTGCTGGCCGCCATGCCGATCGCGCTGATTGGGGCGGTGCAGGCATGGCACAGTTATTACACCACGCTGGAAGCTCCCGGTTACCGCACGGACATGACGATAATACGTCTTGATCTGGAATTGCGGCATGAAGCCGAACATCTGGGGTCGCTGTTGCAGGCGGTCTCGCGCATGCGCCTTGATGACAACGGGCTGGAGCGCATGCTGGAACTGGTCCAGTCCCTGACCGGTCGGCACTACAGCCAGATCTCGCTGGCTGATGACAGGGGCAACATCCTTACATCCGTGGGGCGACGATCCGATTCAGCACCCCTGAGTGTGGCGGCCATGCCCCGCTTTCAGGGCGATGTCGCCATGGTTGCGATCCGGGACCCCGTGACGGGGGTGCCCGGTTTTTTTCGTATTACCGTCGCCACCATGATTGATGACGAGACCGGTCGTCCGGCGCGTTCGGGTTATCTGACGGCGGTGATGCCCCTGTCGTGGCGTAGCGGCATATTGCAGGCAAGTGATCCCCGGCGGGATCTCCTGCAGCAGAACGGCCCCATCGAGATCTGGATTCTGGATAATCTGGCACGTGCGGCTGTGCCCCTGTGTGCCGACTGTAATTGGGACAGCCGCCCGTCAGGCCGGATCATGCAGTGGGCGCGCCGCATGCTGGCCCAGAATCAGGAAAATGCCCACATCACCCTGCCTGATGGCTCGTTTTCCATCGGGCGTGTGCAGGGTGGAGTGTACGTAATCGCCATGACGCGGCGCAACGCGGTCGAGCGGCATGCGGTTGTCATGTTCGCCGTGTCGCTGGTCAGCAGCGGTGTCCTGCTGCTGGTCGGGCTGCTGGGGGCATCCAAAAGTGCTGATGTGCTGGTTGTAACCCCGTTGCGGCAGCTTACCGCTTCGGTCAACCAGTGGCAGTTGGGGGGAATGTATGATGTCCGTTCCAACTGGGCCATGCCGCTGGAGGTCAGGCAGCTTGCCCACGCCTTCAGCAAGGCCACGCGCAAGCTGGCGCGGCATGAAAAACGGCTGGAGCGCGCACAGGCGCGGCAGGAACTCCTGCTCAAGGAGATGCATCACCGCGTCAAGAACAACCTGCAGATTGTCGCCTCGCTCCTTAACCTGCAGGCGGGGCGGATACGCCAGCCCGCCGCGCGGGAGGAATTTGCCCAGGCCCGCGACCGCGTGCGTGCCCTCGCGACCCTTCACCGTTACCTGTATGCCGATGGTGAACTGTATAGCCTGAACATGCAGAGCTTCGTGCGCGAACTGTGCGGCCAGATCATGCATGCCATCGGGGAATCCGATGAAAGCCGCATTACGCTCGATATCCGTGTCGATGACCTGCTGATGGTGCCCGATCAGGCCGTACCCCTCGCCCTGATCGTGACCGAGGCGGTGAGCAATACCCTGAAATATGCCTTCCCTGACCGTCAGCACGGCACATTGGAAGTAGGGCTGAAGGCGCTGGATGGAAGCCGGGCGTGTTTATGGATCGCCGATAATGGCGTGGGCATGGCCGCGTCACGCAACCATACGGCTGCGGAAGAGGCGCGTAGCGGCATAGGCATGCAGTTAATTCGGGGTTTTGCGCGCCAGCTTGGTGGTGAACTGGAACTGTTTGAGGAAAACGGGACGCGCTACGTCCTTGTTTTTCCGTTAAAGCTGCCCGAGCCGGAAGATATGACGGCCTGAACGCATGCAAAAATGCATGGCAGAGTTATGGTATGGGCAGCTTATAGGGCGGCATGATGGCTGTCCCTGTGCCGTGTCCTTCGGTATAGGGAGCGGTCATGAACGATGACAAGACAGTGATGAAGGCATGGACCAGGGCGCAGTCGCGTCTTGGGCGCGGACAGGCCATGCCGGTCATGGTGCTGGGTCTGGCCATAGCCGCGATTGCAGTGGGGCAGGTCTGGTGTGTAGCGAATGTGCTGGCCTGCGTGCTGGTGCCCGGCGGCATGCCGGTCGCAACATCGGCGCTGGCCGGTCTTGTCATCCTGTCACTATTGCGCGCGGTCGTGCAGATGGCAGCGGATGTCATGGCCGCCCGCGCTGGCATGAAGGCGCGCAGGCGCCTGCGTGGCGGCGTGCTGGACGCCATCCTGCGCGGCGGGCCGGGGCTGTTACGACAGCACCATACGGGGGAACTGACCGCGCTGGCAGTTGACCGGATCGAGGCGCTGGACGGATTTTTTTCCCGCTGGCTGCCTGCTTCCGTCCTGTGGATGGCGGCCCCGCTGGTCATTGGCGGGCTTGCGGCCATCGTGCAGCCGGGTTCCGCGCTCATCATGGCGCTGTGTGGCATTGCCGTGCCTTTCGGGCAGGCCCTGTTCGGTATCGGGGCCGCCGTGGCGTCGCGTAACCAGTTCCTTGCCATGACCCGTTTGCAGGCCCGCTTTCTGGATCGCGTGCGGGGTATCGCTACCATCGTCCTGTCCGGTCAGACCGAAGCGGAAACCCGCCGCCTGGCCGCCGCAGCCGAAGAACTGCGCGTGCGTACCATGAAGGTGCTGCGGGTGGCCTTCCTGTCCTCTGCCTCCATAGACTGTGCGATGGTGGTCGCCCTTGTGCTGGTGGCGCTGCGTAACGGATCGCAGCTTATGACCCTGCATGAGCAAGGTGCCGTCGCGACCGTCATGGCGGCGCATGTGCTGCGCGGGCTGTTTGTCGTGCTGCTGGTGCCGGAATTCTTTGCTCCTTTCCGTAGCCTTGCACTGGCCTATCAGGACCGTGCCCACGCATCCGGTGCGGCGGCGGCCATGCGGATGCTGCCCGATGCCAGCACGGTCCGTGCCGCCGGTCAGGCCGTGTGCGATACGGGTCATGGGGTGGCCGTGGCGTTCGAGCATGTTGATTTCACATGGGATGCCGCGCGCGGCGCGACGCTGGACGATATTTCCTTTAGCGTTCCCGCCGGAAATACACTTGTGCTGTGCGGGGCATCGGGATCGGGCAAGTCCACGATCATCGAACTGCTGCTGGGCTTCATCCAGCCGGGCGGCGGACGCATCACCCTCAACGGCATCGACATGACCACCATCATGCCCGAGGCGCTGGTGGCCATGACATCATGGATCGGGCAGAAGCCGGTCCTGTTCGCGGGTACGCTGCGCGAAAACATCCTGTTCGCCCGCCCGGACGCAACGGATGCGCAACTGCATGCAGCCCTTGAGGCGGCATCGGCGGACAGTTTCGTCGCCAGCCTGCCGCAGGGACTTGATACCTTCATTGGTGAAGGCGGCTTCGGTCTGTCCGGCGGGCAGGCGCAGCGCGTGGCGATCGCGCGCGCCTTTCTCAAGGATGCGCCGCTCGTGCTGCTTGATGAACCCACATCCCATCTTGACCCGGCGACCGAGGCCGACGTGTTCGACAGCCTGCGCAGGCTTGCGGCCAACCGTACCGTTATCCTCGCCAGTCATTCAGCGGCGGTGGAAGGTTTTGGCGGCCAGCGTATCGACCTCGACCGGGGCCGAATTGTCACCAGCGGGGAGAGCGCATCGTGAAGTCTTCCGACAGCCGGGCCGTCGCGCGGCAGGCACGACGTGAAGGTGTGCTGGCCCCCCTGTTCCAGATCCTGCATATCTGGCGCCAGCGCGCGCCGCTGCTTACGGCGGGTGCGATCCTGTCCCTGCTGGCGCTGCTGATCGGCCTGCTGCTGATGCGTGAGGCCGGTCTGCGCGTTGCCGCGATGACCATGGGCATGATCGTGATCACGACCGGGGCGCTGCGCATTCTGGGCAGTGCGCGCGTCATCCTGCGTTATGCCGAACGTCTGGTCACACATGATGCGATGTTCCGCGCCCTGGCTGATGTGCGGGTATGGTTTTTCCGTAACCTCGCACGCGGGGCGGCGGCCGGGCTTGGCTTCCGTCGCGCGGGGGATCTGCTGTCGCGTCTGGTTTCGGATGTCGAGGCGCTGGACGGTCTGTACCTGCGCATTATCGTGCCGCTGGCCGGTGCGCTGCTGGCCCTGCCTTTCCTGTTCATCGCCATCAATATGGTCAGCACCGTGCTGGCGGTTGTGGTGGCGGGGCTGTTCGCCTGTGGTGCGTTCGTCATGCCACTGATCGCGGCCATGCTGGGGCGGCGTGATGGCGGTATGGTCAACCATGCTGCAGCACAGTTGCGTATCGGCGTGCTGGACATGGTGGGTGGCCTGCGTGAAATCGCGACCTTCGGGGCGGAAGGACGCATGCTGGCCCATGTCCATGACCGTGATGCCGCACTGTATCGTGCGCAGATGAAGCAGGCCCGTATGCTTGCCCTTGCGGGAGCCGCGTCTTACCTGTGCGGTCAGGCGGCCGTGGTTGTGGTTCTGGCCGCGGCCATGGGGCTGGGCCTGCCGCGTATCGCGCCGCTGCCCGCCGCAGCCGTGCTGTTCCTGACGGTTGCAGCCTTTGAAAGCGTCGGGGGCCTGACCCGCGCGGGCGCCCTTGCCGGCACCATTACCCGTGCCGCCGCGCGCGTTGTGGCGGTGGCCGACCTGCCCGAACACGCTCCGGCGGAAGGCACGCAGCCTGCGCCCGCTGGCACGGACATCTGCTTCAATGACGTTTCTTTCCGCTGGGCGGAGGGACGCGCGCCGGTGATGGACCACCTTAACCTGAGCATTCCCGCAGGCCAGCGTATTGCCGTGCTGGGGCCATCCGGGGCTGGCAAGTCCACCCTTGCGGCGCTGCTGCTGAAGGTGGTGGCCCCGCAGGGCGGTCAGATCACGCTGGGGGGGGAGGATATCGCCACCATCCGTGATGATGCCCTGCGCGGGCGGATTGCATGGCTTTCACAGGCGACGCATCTTTTCGCCGATACGATTCGTGCAAACCTGCTGCTGGGCCGCCCGGATGCGGATGAGGCCGAACTGTGGACCGCGCTGGAACAGGCGCAGGTGGCCGATGTGGTGCGGGACCTGCCCGAAGGGCTGGATAGCTGGCTGGGTGAAGGCGGCGCCAGCCTGTCGGGTGGACAGGGCAGGCGGCTTGCGCTGGCGCGGGTGCTGCTGTCGCGCGCGCCGATCCTGATACTGGATGAACCGGCAACGGGTCTGGATGCGCGTACCGAACAGGAATTCCTGCAGACCCTGAATGACGTGACCGAAGGTCGCACCGTCATCCTGATCGCCCATCGCCTGACCGGTGTTGAAAAGCTGGACAGCGTGTGGCGCATATCAGGCGGTAAAACGGTGGAATTGAGGTCGGAATAAGGCAGTCATCGCTGCTGCAAGGATTGACGTGTCCTGCCCCGCAGGGCACGAAGTATCGGAAAATCGGATCGGGCATACCAGTAGGCCGATAGCGGTCCGTCCTGAATAGCTGAAATGGGAGTTAATCCATCATGCGTCGCCTGTCCCTTTTTCTTGCTCTTGGTCTGCTGACAGGATGTGCTGGTGGCCATCCCGGCAAGTATATCGTGTTCTTTACCCAGAACTCCACGCAGCTTGACACGCCCGCGCAGACCGTCATCACGCAGGCCGCGCAGCGTGCGCTCGCCCATCATTCCAATGTGCGCGTGGAAGGGTATGCCGCCGCCAGCCACGACCTGTCGGCTGATGAACTGCTGGCCATCGACCGTGCCAAGATCGTGGCCCGTCAGCTTGCCGTCGATGGCGTGGACGCCAGCCGCATCAGCCAGCAGCCGCGTGGCCCGGTCAACAATGAAGATGGCGCCCTTGCCTCGCGCCGTGTCGAGATCGAGGTGGGTGGACACTGAGTACAGGCCCAGCCCTTGATGAAATGACCGGGCACGACGGCACGGTGCGCAATCCGCGCGATGTGCTGGCCGAGGTATTCGGTTTTCCTGATTTCCGCGGCCTGCAGCAGCAGGCCGTGGATGAGGTGATGGCAGGACGTGACTGCCTTGTGCTGATGCCGACAGGCGGCGGCAAGAGCGTGTGCTATCAGGTGCCCGCCCTTGCCCGTCCGGGCACGGGACTGGTCATTTCCCCGCTGATCGCCCTTATGGATGATCAGGTCGCAGCCCTGCGGCAGCTTGGGGTCAATGCCGGCGCCCTGCATTCCGAACTTGAAGCCGATGATGCCGCGCGCGTCCGTTCGGACCTTATGGCCGGGCGGCTTGATATCCTGTATGTCTCCCCCGAACGGCTGCTTTTTCCGGGCATGCTGGAACGGCTTGGAAAACTGACGCTTTCCGTCATCGCGATTGACGAAGCGCACTGTATTTCAGCCTGGGGGCATGAATTCCGCCCTGAATACCGAGAACTCGCGGCCCTGCCGCAGCATTTCCCCAATGTACCGCGTATTGCGCTGACCGCGACGGCGGATGCCCGCACGCGCACCGATATCCTAGACGCACTGGCCATGCCCGATGCAACGGTGCTCAAGGCCAGTTTCCATCGCCCCAACCTTGATATCGCCGTAAGGCCCAAGACATCGGAACTGCGGCAGTTGACCGCGATACTGGATCGTCATCGGGGGGCGGCCTCCATCGTGTATTGCGGCAGTCGCAGCAAGACCGAACGTGTGGCCCGTTCGCTGGCAGGCAAGGGATATGCGGCGCTGCCCTTCCATGCCGGACTGTCGCCGGTGGAAAAGCGTGCCGCACTCATGCGCTTCCGTTCAGGCGAACCGGTGGTGATTGTGGCGACCATCGCCTTTGGCATGGGTATCGACCGACCGGATGTCCGCGCCGTGGTGCATCTGGACATGCCATCTTCCCCCGAAGGGTATTACCAGCAGATCGGGCGTGCCGGTCGTGACGGGGAACAGGCCGAGACCGTCCTGCTATATGGCGGCGACGATATGGCCCGCGCACGCTACTGGCTGGAACAGTCCAACGCCCCGGATGCGCAGAAGCGGATCATGAGCGCCCGGCTGGAAGCCATGATCGCCCTGACCGAGACCACGGGCTGCCGTACGCAGGCCCTGCTGTCCTGCTTTGGCGAAGAACTCGAAAAACCCTGCGGGCATTGCGATAACTGTCGCAATCCGGTTGCGACATTCGATGGTACCGTCGCCGCGCAGAAAGTGCTGTCGGCCATCTACCGCACCGGGCAGCGTTTTGGCGCGGTGCATGTGGCGGGCGTGCTGCGGGGCAAGGCATCGGATATGACGGCCCGCCACGGGCATGAGAAGCTGAGCGTGTTCGGGATCGGTAGCGACCGGCCCGAACCCTTCTGGCGCGGTGTGATCCGGCAACTGATCGCACGCGGCGCGATAAAGGTCAGCGGGGAATATAACGCCCTTGCCCTTGAGGAAGGACGCGCGCGTCCCATCTTGCGGGGTGAGGAACAGATCATGCTGCGTGAGGATGCGACCGAGGACCTGCGCGCGGCGGCACGGAGTTCGGGCAGTTCGTCACGTCCCCGGATGACCGACCTGACGCCGGAAGCCGCCGCCCGGTACGAAGCCCTGCGCACATGGCGGTTGGGGGAGGCACGGGAGCAGGAGATTCCGCCTTATGTCATTTTCCATGATGCCGTGCTGCATGATATTGCATGCGAACGTCCCACGACGCTGGATGAACTGGGCATGATCCGGGGTGTTGGCGGGTCCAAGCTGAGCCGTTATGGCGCGGCGGTGCTGGATGTGCTGGCGGATGTCGGCGCGTAGGCCCATCCGGGCTGCATTTGTTTTTGTCTTAATCGCGGAATCAGGAACGGTTTTTCATGCGCTGCCCCTTTTGTGGACATGATGACACGCAGGTAAAGGACAGCCGTCCGCATGAGGACGGGGCCGCCATCCGCCGCCGCCGAATCTGCGGGTCATGCGGACAGCGTTTCACCACGATCGAACGTGTGCAGTTGCGTGATCTTGTGGTTATCAAGGCGGATAGCCGCCGCGTACCGTTTGAACGTGACAAACTGGCGCGCTCGGTGCGGATTGCGCTGCGCAAGCGCCCGGTGGATGCCGAGCGGATCGAACGCATCGTCAATGGTCTGGTCCGCCGTCTGGAAGCGATGGGTGAGACTGACATCCCTTCGCGCGATATCGGGCGGCTGGTTATGGATACGCTGCGTGAAATTGATTCCGTTGCCTATATCCGTTTCGCCAGCGTGCATTGGGATTTCCGGGAAACCAAGGATTTTGCTGATATTCTGGGCACGATATCGGCTTCCGTTTCGGGGGATGCGGGCGAAGACTTTCCCGCGGCTGAACCGAAAGGTAAAGATTGAACTGGACCCCGCCGCGCAAAGAGGCGATGAAGCCCTGATTTCGCAGCAATGCCACAGCAGGAGTAACGCGCCATGACACAGACAGACGGTGACCGGCAGCCCAACAAGGTCCGTTCCCGCACCGCATCGCGCGTGGCGGCCGTGCAGGCCCTATTCCAGATTGAACAGGGCAACGAAAGCCCCGACAGTGTCATCAACCAGTTCAACCGCCACCGCTTGGGCACGTCGGCGTCCGAACAGTGCACCTATGCCGAAGGGCAGGTGCCCGATGCCGATGCCCGTCTGTTCGGAATTGTCGTGCGGGGTGCGATGGCCCGGCAGGATCGTATCGATGCGCTGCTGCATGAGATCCTGCCCGCGTCGTGGCCGCTGGCCCGTCTGGACCCGGTGCTGCGCGCCATCATGCACGCGGCTGGTGGCGAGATGACCGGCGGCGACCCGATCCCGGCGCGGGTCATCATCAATGAATACATGGATATTGCTCATGGCTTCCTTGCCGGTGACGAACCGCGCATGCTCAACGGCGTGCTGGATGCCCTGTCCCGTCGCCTGAAGGAACCGGCTGCCCCGGCGCAGGCTGAAACGGATACGACTGTTGTGGAAGACGCTGCCACGCCGGACGGCGCCGCGTCCTGATTACAGGTAGGGGAGACGGCCATCATGGGGCAGGACAGTCTGCCGGATAATGGTCTGCCCGCTGAATTCGGGTTCATAGCCCGTAATTTCCGTCCCCTTGCCGGAGACGGCGCGCTTGACCTGCGTGATGATGCCGCCGTGTTCACGCCACCCGCCGGACGACAGATTGTGGTGGCGGCGGACGCCATGGTGGAAGGCGTGCATTTCCTGCCCGATGACCCGCCGGATACGGTGGGCCGCAAGCTGCTGCGCTGCAACCTGTCCGACCTTGCGGCCATGGATGCCGTGCCCTTGGGCTACCTGTTGACGGTTTCCATGCCACCGGCGCGTGATGATGTGTGGTTTGCTGCCTTTGCCGCCGGTCTGGCGCAGGACCAGAAGCAGTTCGGCATTACGCTGCTGGGCGGGGACACCACATCCACATCCGGGCCGCTTGTGCTGTCGCTGACGGTGCTGGGCCATGTAGCACCCGGCATGGCGCTACGGCGCTGCGGTGCGCGCGTGGGTGATGGCATATGGGTGACTGGCACGATCGGTGATGGCGCGATGGGCCTGCTGGCGCGTCAGGGCAGGGTGGCGGACCCTGATGGTTTTCTGGCCAGCCGTTACCAGTTGCCCCGCCCCCGGCTGGGTCTGGAACTGGCGGGCGTAGCCTCCGCTGGCATGGATATATCGGACGGGCTGGTGCAGGATCTGGGCCACATGGCGCGTGAAAGCGGCGTGGGGGCCGAAATCGGGTCTGCCCTGGTCCCGCTTTCCCCTACTGTACGTGCGCAGGGGCCGCAATGGCTGGAACACTGTCTGGCGGGGGGCGATGATTATGAACTGCTGCTTGCCGTGCCGTCGGAGCATGAAGCGCAGCTTCTGCATCATGCCGCGCGACGTGATGTGCCCGTGACCCGTGTCGGTCGGTTTGTGGCGGGGCGTGGCGTGCGGGTGCTCAATGAATCCGGGGCGGAGATGGTCCTTGCCCGGCGGGGCTGGAGCCATCTGCCCTCCACTATCTGAAGGGTCGTTCCCTCAGTCCACCAGTGACCTGTCATAAACCCGGTAGCGCTTGCACGGCTGCGGCGTGATGCGTTCGATCAGGCGGCGCATGGGCTGGTTCGTTTCCAGAACCCAGCCCAGTTCGATGGTGCGGTAAGGCAGGCTGCGGCCACGCTTCATAAGCTCGGTAATGGCCAGCGCTGGCATGATCGCCCCCAGCGCCGTGCCGTCGAGCCGGGAACTGACACCTAGCAGGATCACGCGCGCGGAATGGAATTCATGCCGCAGCAGCCGCTTGCCCAGCTTGATCCAGCCTAAGGGAGAGGGATCGCCATTCAGGTCCGATGAGATATCGAACACGTTGGGCACCACGAGGGCGACGCAGACCGGCTCGCCATTCTGTTCGATCAGCACGAAATGTTCAGGCTTGAGCAGGGGCTTGAGTTCAACGATCATGGACTGGATGTCCTCGCGCGCCAGCGGGATCGAACCCCAGTTGTTGCGCCAGGCATCGTTGTAAAGGCGGCGCAGGATCTCGCCATCCTCCTCGATCCGGTCCATGCGCAGGCCGCGCGTGGTCACGTTGCCCAGCCGCCCTTCGCCCAGTCGCAGGCTGGAGGGGACCAGATGGGCTTCTTCCGCATCCGGGCCGGTCTTCATCTGATAGGCCAGCAGGTCATGCGCCTTCGTGCAGCCACAGGCTTCCATCATGGCGGGCAGCCAGTGCGGGTGCCACGGCATGGCCACCATGGGCAGGGCATGATGGCCGGACAGCATCATCCCGAACTCCCCATTGCTGTCCAGCGTCTGGGGACCGCGCATGAGCTTCATGCCATGCTGGCGCAGCCATGCGCCCGCCGCATCCAGCAGGGCGGAAACGACGGCCATGTCGTCAATGGCGTCCAGCGCACCGAAAAAACCCACCGGCTCGCCATAATGTTCCATGGACACCGGGTCGATCTGGGCGGAAATGCGCCCCACGGCTTTTCCGCCGCGCATGGCCAGGAAATATTGCGCGCGGCCCTGTCGGAAGAAAGAGTTCTTGCGCGGGGTCAGCAGGTCGCGCTGCGTCAGTTCAAGCGGGGGCACATAGCCGGGCAGGCCGGCATACAGGCGGCGGGGCAACTGGATGAAGGTGGTCATCTGACGAAAGCCGGAAACGGGAATGATAGTAAGACGATCGGTTTCGTTCATGACCGGTTCGTTGCATCCTGACGTTACCGGCATCGACCTTCATTCCGGGGCGGAACAGGGCAGGCTATGCAGGTATGGGTTGAAAGAAATGATTCGGTTGTCCGTTCTGCTGCTGTGCTGATGGCACAGAAGGACCCCGAAAAGGAAGATGGACATGACAGGAAAGGTCGCTTCACGCATGGATGAAGGTGGATATGTGCTGATTACCGGGGCATCCAGCGGGATCGGGGCCGAACTGGCGGCGCTCTATGCCGCGCGCGGGCGAGGGCTGGTCCTGTGGGGACGTGACGCGGTACGGCTGGAAAACGTGGCCGGACATGCGCGCAGCCGTGGGGTGAAGGTGCATACCCGTGTGCTTGACCTTATGGATGGGGCCGCCGCCATTGCGGCCCTGCGTGAGGATGATGGCAGCTATCCGCTGGATATCGCAATCCTCGCCGCCGGACTTGGTGACATGCGGCGCGGGAATGACGTGGTCGAACGGGCGGAGGATGTGCTGCGGCTGGGACTGGTCAATTACGCCACCCCATCAGCCATGGCCGCGGCAGCGGCGGAGTGCATGGTAAAACGCGGACGGGGACATATCGTGCTGATCGGTTCGGTCGCGGCCTTCCACGCGCTGCCTTTCGCCGCCGCCTATTCCGGTTCCAAGGCGGGGATCAAGCGCTTTGCCGAAGCCCAGCAGATGGCGCTTGCCCCGCTGGGTATCGGGGTAACGCTGGTTTCCCCCGGATTTGTGGACACCCCCATGAGCCGCCGTGTCGTCGGGGCCAAGCCGTTCATGCAGAGTGCGTCAGCAGCAGCGCGCAGGATCGCGGATGCGGTGGACCGGAACCGGCCGCATCTGGTCTTTCCGTTCATATTTTCCGTGCTGCGCCTGATTGATACGCTGGTGCCATGGCCGTTCAAGCGGCGGATACTGTCCGCCATCAAGGCCGATCAGATGAACTGATGCGCTCACGCGGCGTCTTTCAGGGGGACATCAAACTTTCCGCAGGCGCTTTTGTGCGATGTGGCTGATGATATTCGGCCCGGACCGGTCTTTTTTTTGTGATGGATGTGGTAACGGATACGCCCGCGGTGCCTGAATTGTCCCGGTCCGGTTGCATTCCATGCCGGGGAAGGGACGGATCCGCAGGGGATTTTTGTTGATAATGGCCACGGAGCGTGACCGGACATGAAAGAGATCGTAGCAGTCGACATTGGCGGAACCCATGCGCGTTTCGCCATTGCCCAGGTTGATCAGGGCCGGGTCGTCACGCTGGGGGATGCCACGACGCTGAAATGCGCCGATCACGCCAGCCTGCAACTGGCATGGGAAGCGTTCAGCCGCCAGATCGGCCGCCCCCTGCCTGCTGCGGCAGGTATTGCCGTGGCCTGTCCCATCAAGGGGGACATGCTGAAGCTGACCAATAACCCGTGGGTGATCCAGCCCGCATGGCTGCCGGTCAAGCTCGGGGTGGATCAACTGGTTCTGGTCAATGATTTCGGTGCGGTCGGGCATGCGGTGGCGCAGGTTGGCGCGGACAGCCTTCAGCATATCTGCGGTCCTGACATCCCGCTGCCGGACCATGGCGTCACGACCATTGTGGGGCCGGGCACGGGTCTGGGCTCTGCCTATATCGTAAGGCGGAAGAACGGCTATGTGGTGTGCGAAACGGAAGGTGGCCATATCGACTTTTCCCCCGTCGACCAGTTCGAGGACCGTATCCTTGGCGTGCTGCGCAGGCGTTACCGGCGCGTGTCGGTCGAACGCGTGGTATCGGGACCGGGTCTTCTGAACCTGTATGAGGCGATTGCCGAAATGGGTGAACTCTCGGTCAAGGCGCGTGACGACAAGGCCTTATGGACCATGGCGCTGGAAGGCAGCGAACCGGTGGCCGCCGCTGCACTGGAGCGGTTCTGCCTCAGCCTTGGTACGGTTGCGGGCGATCTGGCGCTGGCGCAGGGGGCGAATGCCGTTGTCATCGCCGGGGGGCTTGGCCTGCGCCTGGCCGAACATCTGCCCCGTTCCGGCTTTGCCGAACGGTTCGTGGCCAAGGGCCGGTTTGAAGGCATGATGGCGGATATGCCCGTCAAGCTGATTACCTATCCCCAGCCCGGCCTGCTTGGTGCTGCCGCAGCCTTTGCCGAGGCCTATCGCTGATTTACGTGCTGCGTAACCCCGGCAGGTCTGAGGGGAGGGGGCCTACCCTTCCCACAGATGGCCGGGCATCGCGTCATAATGCCGTGTCAGCATATCCAGCAGCAGCGCCAGCACGCCATCCATATGCTGCGGCGTGGCAGGTACAACCCGAGAGGTTTCCTCCCGTGCCGGTCGCCCATGGATCAGCGCCGCGATCAGGATGCGTTCGTAACGATAGCCGATAATGCCATGGATATAGCGGTAGCGGTTGATCGACCCCCGCCGTCCGTTCAGGGGACGATGGGACAGGCCGCATGACGTGCGGTCCAGTTGCGGATCTTCCTGCCCCATGACCCCGATGCGGTAATCCGCAGCCCAGAACCGGGCCGCCGCGATATGGTGGGGGGCGATGATGCCGTTGCGGCGCAGGGCCTCGATCGCGGGGGGCAGGGGCAAACCGCATCCGTCATCCCCGCCGGATGCAGATGGCGGGGCAGGCAGGGAAAACAGACGGTCAGCAGGCAAGAAGTGCCCTTTCATGGCAGCGTGTCGTCATATCATCTTCATGATCCGGCGGACGGGTCAATCGGCAGTATGTATCCGCTGCGTATCTATCATCCGCCATTCTGCCATCAACCTTATGAATGTGGCGACTATCCGCTTGCGCTTCGGGGAAATCCCTGTTGCCAGACAGGCATGATCCTGCGTGTCGGCTTTCATCCGGGCTGATGCGCCGAATCCCCACCCGAAATCTGTCCCGTATGATTGGTCAGGCAAAGCGGGCCTGAAAAAAAACGGCACCACCCCGTTGGAGGGGGTGATGCCGCAAGGTGCCGTGGGAAAAGTCGGGAAATCGACGGTTGGGAATCTGCCGGGACCCACGGGGTGAATTCCCTATACTGATAATAATTATCATTATCAAGAAAAAAGGGCGCCAGCCCGAATCGTGCCCTGTGGACCCCGATACGAAAACGTGGTGCCATACTCTCCGATATCGTCCACAGCAGGCAGGGAAAGAATGGCCATTACACCGCTTGAGGTCGCAGCACAGCGCACAGGGGGACGGCGCGGGGCCGATATTCTGCTGGAAATCCTGGAAAGTGAGGGGGTGCGCTACATATTCGGCAACCCCGGCACGACGGAACTGCCGCTGATTGATGCGCTCCAGCGTCGCCCGGACCTGAGCTACATCCTCGCCCTGCAGGAAGCGAGCGTGGTGGCGATGGCCGATGGCTATGCGCAGGCGGCGGGGCGGCCGGGTTTCCTTAACCTGCATACGGCTGGTGGGCTGGGTCATGGCATGGGCAATCTGCTCAATGCCAGTGTGTCGCAGACGCCGCTGGTCGTGACGGCGGGCCAGCAGGATTCGCGCCATACGATTTCCGATCCGCTGCTGTTTGGTGATCTGGTCAGCATCGCAACGCCTGCGGTCAAATGGGCGCAGGAAGTCCTGCATGCGGACCAGTTACCGGTGCTGGTGCGCCGGGCTTTCAACGATTCAATGGCCGCCCCGTCCGGCCCGGTTTTCCTCTCCCTGCCCATGGATGTGATGGAGGAACCCAGTGATATCGGCATCGGCGCACCGTCCGTCATCAATCGGGAATCCATAGCAGGTGGCCTGCCTGAACTGGCCCGTGCGCTGGCGGGTATCACGCCGGGGCGACTTGCCATCATCGCGGGGGATGAAGTGCATGGGGCCAATGCCGCAACGCAGGTCGCGGCGGTAGCGGAACTGCTGGGTGCGCCGGTTTATGGCGCATCATGGCCGTCGCGCATTCCGTTTGCCACGTCCTGTCCGCTATGGGCAGGAAACATGCCCACCCGTGCCACCGATATCGCACGCCGTCTGGCGGATTATGATGCGATCTTCGCGCTGGGCGGCAAATCGCTGATTACCATCCTGTATTCCGAAGGCTCGCCCGTGCCGCCGTCCTGCGCGGTCTATCAGGTCTCGGCTGATGCGCGGGATCTTGGTCGTACGTTCCAGACCCCGCTTTCGCTTGTGGGCAATATCCGTGCCTCTCTTGATGTTCTGCTTCCCCTGCTGGAACGCGAAACACAGCCCCGTCAGGCGCAGTTCCGTACCGCAAGGGAGGTTGTCGTCGCGGCCCGCAACAGCAAACGGAACGAGGCTGAACAACTGGTCGCCCGGCATCGGGCCGATCCGGTCATCGCCCCGTGTGTTGCAGCCCATGAAGCCGTGCGGGCCATTGGTCCCCATGTTGCAATCGTGGACGAGGCCATTGCCACGTCATCCTATGTGCGCATGTTCCTGAACAGTGACTGGGTTGCGCAGTATTCCTTCCTGCGTGGTGGCGCGCTGGGCTGGGGCATGCCTGCCGCAGTCGGCGCATCGCTGGGGCTGGGACGTGAGCCGGTCGTCTGTCTTGTCGGGGACGGCGCGGCACTCTATTCGCCGCAGGCATTGTGGACCGCCGCACATGAACGGCTGCCGGTAACCTTCGTGGTCATGAACAACCGCGAATATAACGTGCTGAAAGGTTTCATGCGGGGACAGACGCATTACGTCTCGGCGCGTGAAGGCAATTTCCTGGCAATGGATATTAACGATCCACCGGTGGATTATCAGGCGATGGCGCGTTCTTACGGGCTGGAATCGCGCCTCATCACGCGTGTAGGTGATATTGCCCCCGCCATCGAGGCCGCGATGGCTTCCGGCCGCCCCAACGTGGTGGAGATCATGATCAGCACGGTCTGAAGGTGGAGGGGGCGGTCTGGCCGCCCCTTAGCGGATGGGGAAAGAGCAGGTTGCGGGGACGGTATCCGCCCGCTCCCCACCGGGATCGACACGCAGGGTCAGGCGCATGACCGCCGCTGCCAGATGGCCGCCGCTGGTACGCATGGATGCCTTGATGTCCACACCCTGATTGTTATCAAGGACTGCCACATTCCGCCCTTTCCCAATCGTGGCTTCTGCACGTACGGACCAGTATGTGCCATTGAAGTCGGACAGGCGGGCGAGATTGTAGACCTTACCTTCACCCCTGAGGGTGCTGTAGCCAAAGCCTACAGCACCCCCCCCGTGCAATTTGACGGGATAGGAGTGGGTACCGAAATAAAGGCGTCCTTTACCCCATGAATAACCGCCCCCAAGGGCTGCATCATGCAGGGTGAAACACAGCTTGCCGGTTTTCTGTCCCAGTGCGTCCGTTGCCCACGCAGATGAGGCTGCCAGGAGTCCCGCAGCAAGAATAACAGGGGCTGAAAGCAGAGCTGGTCGCACGGTATGTTCCTGCTACGATATGCTGGCTGGGGAGCATATATGGGAATCAAGAGGGCGCCGGTACGATTACCGGGTTCACTCATTGTTTTTCAGTCGATTATCGGCAAAAGGCAACCCCTGTCTGAAACTTGACGGCCCGGTGGCGGGAATGTGCAGCCGGGGCGGGAGGGGACCCCATGTGTTTCACAACGGTTTCAATGAATTACGATAATGCAGCCTGCCAGTCCGTGCTGCATCGGATTCGCACGCAGCACCCATTTGTATATGGGCTGACCAATTACGTCGCAGCGACCCTGAGTGCCAATGTACTGCTGGCAGCCGGGGCCGCCCCGGCCATTGGTGCGGCTCCCGGCTGGGCCACGGGTTTTGGGGGGCATGCCGGGGCGATGTGGATCAACGCGGCGGGACTGATCAACTGCACGGCACAGGACATGCACGATGCGGTTACGGCTGCGCAGGCCAATGGCGTACCATGGGTTCTGGACCCGGTGGCGATGGGGGCAGGGGTCAGTCAATATGATGCGATCATTCGCGATCTCGCCTCAGGCGGCCCGGCAGCCATTCGGGGCAATGCCAGCGAGGTGATGGCTCTGGCAGGTGGAGGTGCGACGGCGAAGGGAGTGGAAACCACTGCATCTATCACGCAGGCCCTGCCGCTGGCGCGTGAACTGGCATCTTCGCGGGGTGTAATCGTGGCAGTCAGCGGGCCGGAAGATCATATTCTCGCCCCCGATGGCCGCCATGTCACGGTGCCCGGCGGCGATCCGATGCTGACGATGGTAACGGGAATGGGCTGCGCGCTGGGGGGATTGGTTGCGGCCTGCCTGGCGGTCACGCCCACTGGTCCTGACCGTCTGGTTGCGGTGGCGGCGGCACATGCCCTTTACGCCCGTGCCGCCGAAATCGCGGCCCGTTCCGCCCAAGGCACGGCATCCTTTGCAACCGGTTTTGTCGATGCGCTGTCCCGGCTCCAGCAGACCGCCGGACCCGGAGCTTCCGGTTGATCAGGAAATATCAGCCATAAGGGAAACATGGGCTGCGATGATCTTCCACCCTGCCGGGGTGCGCAGCCATGTCTGGCTCTGCCTGCCGATCCGCTCTCCCCCATGGCGGCGGAATTCCAGATCGACCGTCCCGACATCCGTGCCGATCGCGGTAATATGGCGGCGCAGCACATCGCGCGGTGGCGATCCGCCTGTTCGATTGCGCCGGAAGGCCGCGATTTCATCAAACCCGTACAGCGTCTCGCCCACGCCATAGCGCACGGTTTCCGGTCCCTGATAAAACAGGGCGTCGAGTTCCGGGATGTCGTTCCGGCCCAATGCGCTTTCGTAGCGATCGGACATGGCCGTCAGTTCCGCTACGATTTCAGGCCGGTTCAGTTCAGGAGCCATGGGTATTTCCGTCAGGTATGGAAGATTATTTCGTCGGGGCGGATGCCGGTGCTGCGGCTGGAGCCGCTTCGTCCGTTACATTGATAACAGCCTCATCCGAAATGGACAGCACTTCGGATGGCGGGCGCCGTGCGACTTCATCCGTCTTGCGTGCCAGGTCGTTGGTTACGGTTTTCAGTTCCCCAACCTCGGCCCGGACATCGTTCAGGATCTCGATCAGCGCTGCATGATCTTCTGCCGCGCGCTGGTCCGTTCCCCGGCTCAGAACCGCATTGCCGACCATAAGGGCGGGTAGGGCAACAAGCTGGATACAGTTGCTTATATAGAGAAGCGTATTCTGCCACGCTGGCGCCGCAAGGGGGATCAGCGAAAAGACCAGAAAGGCATAGACGCACCAGATGCTCCCGAAGATGATCGTCATGCGCACGGCAATCCGGTCATTCACATAGGTGACGAGGGAAGGTTTGTTCGATGGGTTCGGCATGGAAACCTGTTGTGACAATGCGTTGCGATATAAGGCGGGTATGTCCCAAAATCTGGCGTTATGCGCCTGCCTTGAACGGATAGGATTTATACCAAGGGTAAGGGAACCACAGCATGCAGTGATGCCCGGTAGCCGTCCGCATCGAAGGCAATGGAATTTCTTAAAATGGAATAGGGCAGTTCTCGGCCAATGTTCCCCATTTGTATCAATATTTGAGAAAGTTTTTCCGCCTCAATGTCATTTTTCTGATTGACGGTATGACCGGTGGGTCCTATATCCCCCTTCACCGGCGGCGCTGAGGGAAACTTCTTGAGCTTCCTCGGCGGATTTGCTAGGTTATTCGGCCCTACGGGGTTTGGATCTTTGACAAGAGAATATGAGAGTATCTGGAAGGGATATGCTGGCGGCGCGGTTGTTGCTCTTAGGGGCGATGATTGGCGGTCTGGACTGGGTGAGACT
>NZ_NKTY01000091.1 GCF_003207825.1 Komagataeibacter saccharivorans
TAAGGCACGGGAAAGTCGGTCGCCGCCAGGTCTTCCAGTCTCCCCAAACAACCGCGGGGTGGAGCAGCCCGGTAGCTCGTCAGGCTCATAACCTGAAGGTCATAGGTTCAAATCCTATCCCCGCAACCAGATATAAGTGTCTCAAAAGACAAAGAAAAGCCACCCAATCGGGTGGCTTTTTTTGTGCCCAGATCACTCCGCAGGAAACACATAGGAAACAGACGGAAAGGTAATGCGGCGCGTTTTTGTCGAATGTCACAAATGCGTGAAGGCGGGAAGGGGCATCCTGTCGCCTGTTTCAGGGTATGATCCTGCCTTGTCGAGTCAGGACAGTCTCTCCCTCTGCTGTCCATAACCGGAGTAGCAGGAAAGCCTCATGGCCGCAGACGAACTCACGGGACTGATCAGATATCTCGGTCAGGATGACTGGCAGGACCGTTTCGCGGAAGTGCTTGGCGATCACATCGGTCCGGCGCTGGAAGCGGGCGACATCACGTTCGAGGATCTGGCGGAGATGATCGGTCCCGACGTCGCCATGACGCTGTGGGGCTGTGCCTTCGAGGATTTCCTGGGGCAGGACTGGGATAACGACCGGAATATCGTTGACGTCTATCTGAAACGCCGGGGCTGGAAGGAAGGACCGCGCAACAGCGCCTATATGCGTGCGCTCCGGGCTTCGGTCATGAGCCTGTATGAAGTCTCGGACATCAGACCCGGCCAGAGCTTCATGGCGCGTGACCTGCTGCGGGGTGGCGAGCCTGTTCTCGTGCATGAAGGCACCGCCACCCGGACACTCAGCCAGTGGGACCGGATTGCAGCGCGGCTTGTGCCATCCGATGGAAAGACCATTCTGGCAGGCGGACTGCTCGCCTGTTCACGGGGTGCCTGTGAGGATCTGGCCGCAAACCTTTACAGGGCGCTGCGGAAAAGACGCGGCAAGGCGGAATTCCCGAAAGTCGATACGGAGACCCTGCGGGAACTT
>NZ_NKTY01000026.1 GCF_003207825.1 Komagataeibacter saccharivorans
CGCAGGTAGTACCGCGTCTCTATCTCTTAAATCGCTCATGCTTCATAGCTGAACCACAATAGAAATATTCAGGAAGGCGTCAGTCGCCGAGTGCTTACCAGAAACGGGCCTTCCGGATGACTTTTCCCAGGACCAGTTCAGCGCGATCAAAGGCGCGATCCAGTGCCCCCAGAAACCAGTGCAGCCAGAGCGTGATGTCCATATCGCCCTTCTGGGTGGCCTCAAGGATTGCGTAGTAATCCTTCCGGTCGTGGCGGATCTGGGCCGACAGGCTGTAGAACCGCTGGTCTGTCTGCTCCGAACGCGCCAGCATGAGATCACCGATGGCCCGGGCCATGCGCCCGTTTCCGTCCTCAAACGGATGAATGGTGACAAACCACAGATGTGCAATGGCTGCCTTCAGCACAGGATCCAGTGTCTGCCCAGCATTGCACCAGTCGAGAAAGGCCTGCATTTCCGCGGGCACCCTGCTGGCTGCCGGAGCCTCATAATGGACCGTCTCCCGCCCGACAGGGCCTGACACGACCTCCATCGGCCCGGTTCTGTCATCACGCCACTCTCCGACCAGAATGCGTGCCATGCCGTTCCTGCCAGTCGGAAACAAAGCCGCATGCCAAGCGAACAGTCTTTCTTCGGTCAAAGGCTCAGCGTAATGCCGGGTTGCGTCCAACATCATTTCCACGACGCCTTCGACATCCCGATCCACTGGCGCCAGCGCGCCAATATCCATCCCCAGTCGGCGGGCGATGGAAGAACGCACCTGCTCACGATCAAGGTTTTCTCCCTCGATCTCGCTCGACTTGATGACATCTTCCGTCAGGGTCTGGAGCACGGCTTCCGACCTGAAATCGAAGCCGATACTTTCCATGCGCCCCAGGAGCCGCCCCTGCCGGTGACGCACGGCGGCCAGTTCATGGGAGATGCTGTCCATATTCCACCGGAAATCCGGCCAGTCTCCATGCTGATGAATGTATCGTGCCATATTCCCTGCACTCCTTGCGGAGAATATGGCGCTTAATCGCCGCAAACTGCAAGGCTATATCCGCATGATATGCGGCGAATACGTCCATTATTCAACGCACACACTGGCCGAGCGCCTGGCAGAGGAACTCCTGCTGCCTTTTCCACCTCTTCCGAAAGAGCCGTGCCGCCTTTTTATTCCGGCAGCAACACCAGATCATCGACGGAAAATGACAGCAATGGGGAGGAGAGTTGACTGTCGGTTAACGGTCGCGGTAGGCAAAAAGCTGCTATTCACTTGCGTGCTGCTTACGACTGCCATGCGGCTATTCGACTGACACTGGCGATTTCCCGAAAGCCGACATTGTTTGTGGCGTATCGGGGCACCAGCCGATTACTTCGGCATATATATTAGTGCTCTTGCGAAAGCGTTCTCCCGATCCGGCTGCGGCCGGATTTCTCCATTGTTTTGGAGGGTTATGCGCAGTGAACTGTCGACTGCGCTCAATAGGTACAGTTATCCAAGATCATGAAAATACTATTCTTTTTAGGTCGCTAGAGCTGTACCTTTACGGCGGACGATCGGCATGGGAGCGCGTCTCGGACCGAAAACCATAGCCGGTATGCATTGGTTCGCGACCATCGCTCATCAATACGCCTAAATTTTTCCGCCCACACCCTTGAACTTTTCAACGAACGCAGAGATGCGCTGAAACACATCTCTTTTTTTGGTCAGGTATTTTGGATTGAGCGGGCTCATTTTTGGAAGGATCGAATTCAACTCTGTGCCGTTTTCGCTCGCATATTCGCGCTTGATCGACGTCGCAATGTAGCGCTTGGCGGCCTCTGCGTTCAATTTTTCATCGGTTATCAGTTCTTCCGCTTCCCGGCTTTGTTCAGCCTGTGCGAAGGCAAAAAAAGCCTCGATCACTCCTGCCTTGTCCCCCAGTTCGTCAAGGTTTGTCTGATTGATAAAATCGACGATGAGGCTTTCTTTTGCGCGGTTGCCAATACTGGCGCGAATGACACGCCGAACTTCGCTAACGAGCTCTGACTTTCTCTTCGTTTTTTTGTTGTGCTCGAAGATTAGCTCAAGGATATAATCCAGATTTATTTCCTGAGACTTCAAGAGGTCGACCTCAAAGACGACATCATCCCAGTCGATCGTTGACTCAACCTGCTCGGCACTAGCCTTTTCGCGGCGAAGCCAATCCCGAATGTCATTGTAGGTCGAACGGTAGTCCTGGACCTTTCGGTCAGCAGGCATTTCGATGCTCTTGAGCTCGTCAACGTCATCATCACTCAAATGATGCTGCTCCTTGAACGCTCTCACCGCTTCGGGATCACTCTCGTCGATCTCCTGAAACTCTCGCAGGTTGGAGAACTCATCATAATTCTGAAGGATATTCTCAACACGGAGATACTCGCCGAACAGCTTTGCAAAGGCCTTTTTGTCCGCTTCCTTTTCGATGGCGGTGGGATCCGGGAAACGCTCTTTCAACTCACGGACGACATCGATAAAGCCTCGCCTCGCCTCGCCTGTCGTCTGGTCCGTAAAACCTTCCATGTATTCTGAGTAGCTCTTCTCCAGAACGACATTCTTGGTATTGGCGTTACCAAAGAGTGTGATTGCCTTGACGGTCGCCTCTTCTAGGTCGCGGAAGGTAACGATATTGCCGAAGGACTTGGTCGCATCATAAATGCGGTTGGTGCGGGAGTAGGCTTGTATAAGGCCGTGAAAACGCAGATTCTTGTCGACGAACAGCGTGTTCAGGGTTGGCGCGTCGAAGCCAGTCAGGAACATGCCAACCACAATGAGCAGGTCGACTTCCTTAGACTTCACCCGTTTCGCCAGATCCCGGTAATAATTCTGGAAGCCCTTGCTATCGACGCTGAAATTCGTTCGGAAACAGGCGTTGTAGTCCGCGATGGCGGCGTTTAGGAATTCCTTAGCACTGCTGTTCAGCGCCGAAACCTCAAAACTCTCGTCAGGAATGTCGCCAATCGCATCCTGTTCTTCGTTGGCAGCGAATGAAAAGATGGTTGCGATCTTCAACGGCTTATCGCTACCGTCCTGCAGCGCATTCAGCTTTTCATAATAGAGCTTGGCAGCATCAACGCTACTCACCGCGAACATGGCGTTGAAGCCTTTATTGTCTCCATAGAGACGATGCGTCTTGCGGCGGAAGTTATCAAGAATGTAATGGGAGATTTCAGCGATTCGTTTGGGATGCTGAAGAGCTTGCCGGTTTTCGGCGGCGGTCAGCTTCTTTTCATCCTGTTCGGTTTCGATCGCTTTGAACTGAGGGCGCACATTGTTGTAGTCGACCTTGAATTTCAGCACCTTCTCATCGCGAATGGCGTCGGTGATCACATAGGAATGAAGTTCGGTCCCGAATACGCTGGCCGTCGTATCCGCACCCGAAGCATTTTCTGGAAAGATCGGCGTGCCGGTGAAGCCAAACTGACAGAACTGTTTGAACTTCCGCTTGAGGTTATTCTGTGCCTCACCAAACTGGCTACGATGGCATTCGTCGAAAATGAAGACGACGCGCTGGGTATAGACCGGCAGGTCGCCCTCGCTCTTCATCAGATTGTTAAGCTTCTGGATAGTCGTGACGATGATCTTGTTGTCATCCTTGGAGAGGTTCCGCTTCAATCCGGCGGTACTGTCCGATCCATTGACGCTGTCCGGCGAGAAGCGCTGATATTCCTTCATCGTTTGGAAATCGAGGTCCTTGCGGTCGACCACGAAAAAGACCTTGTCGATGAAGTCGAGCTGCGTGGCAAGGCGGGCCGCCTTGAAGCTGGTCAGCGTTTTGCCTGAACCTGTAGTGTGCCAGATATATCCGCCACTTTCCGGCTTACTAAACGTCTTGCCTTCGAACGAGCTTTTGATCTTTCTTAAGATTCGTTCAGTCGCCGCGATCTGATATGGGCGCATCACCAGCAGCGTGTCGCTAACATCGAAAACGGAATAGTTCAGCAACACGTTCAACAACGTGCGCTTCTCAAAGAAGGTCGCCGTAAAATCCTTCAGGTCCCGGATCAGGCTGTTATCGGCCTGCGCCCAGTTCATCGTGAAGTCAAAGCTGTTCTTGTCGCGCTTGGTCGTGTTGGCGAAGTAGCGCGTGTCCGTGCCGTTCGAGATTACAAAAATCTGGATGTACTTAAAGAGCGAATTGTCCGAGTTGAAGCTTTCTTTGCTGTAGCGGTGGATCTGGTTGAACGCTTCCCGAATGGCAACGCCGCGCTTTTTCAGCTCGACTTGCACCAACGGCAGCCCGTTTACCAGAATGGTCACATCGTAGCGGTTCGCATGAGTGCCCGCTTGCTCGAACTGCTTGATGACCTGAACCTTGTTGCGGCAAACATTGGCCTTATTGACCAGATAGATGTTCTGTATACGGCCATCATCAAAAACGAAGTCAAAGATGTAGTCGTCGTGGATCTTGCGAGTCTTGTCAGTGGCAGTGTCGCTGGGTCGATTTAGATAGGTCTCAACGAAGCGCGCCCATTCCTTATCTGTAAATTGAACATCGTTGAGAGCTTGCAGCTGAACGCGAGCATTCACCAGCAGGGCGTTGGTTGATTTCAGGTCAGGCCGATACTCATAACCCTGATTTTGCAGGTCCTGAACAAGCTCGCACTCTAGGTCGGTCTCAGACTGATAGCTGTCAGCCGCCTCCCAGGCGCGCACATATTTATCGAGAACGATAAAGCGATTGGTCTCAGCAATGGGCGTCGTCTGCTCAGGCATTTTGGGCCTCTTTCTGATAGTATTTGTAATTTTTGCTCAAATGTTCCAGCAGGAGCTTCACCGTCTTCTTTTCTGGCGATGTTGGCTCGGCGATGACTTCGTTGGAGAGCGAGCTATGACTCGTAAAATTAATGATGCGCTGCAGGTAAAGCTTCTGGTCGCCTGGCAGCAGGTCGGACCATTTTTCATAGCCCAGAAAATTCGATGTCTTTTCATAGAGATTGCGTAGCAGGGTGAAGTGGTAGCGCTCAATCTTGTCCGCTTCGATTGCCTCCTCCAGCGTTTTCTTCAGGTAAAGATGATAAGAAAAGCTCTTGTTTGAATCGCCGTCCGTCTTTTCCAGCTCGAACGTTTCATCATCAAACCGTTTCAGCATGTAACTCGCTGGTTTCTTTAACTCGTTGTACAGCACGTTGAAAAAAAGTGGGCTGTGCGTTGTGATGATGAATTTCAGGCCATTCGTGTTGTCACTTCTCCTGATCAGAGCCGCGATATCGACGGCAAGCTGAATGAGGTGGTTTTCGTCGAGTGAGCTCACCGGATCATCGATGAAGATATATTTCAGATCATTGAACTGGTCCGTCTCGCGATCCTCAACTTCAAGTATGTTGCGCGTGCTGATCACCTGATCCAAGAGGCAGTAGAAAATGCTCCAGATGAAGTTACTCTCTTCGCCCTTGGAGATTTTCAGATTGCCAGTGCTCGTATCGGTGCCACGTTCGAGCGAGAAGGTCACTTCGGAAAATGCCGGAATGGTAACCTCTTTACCGTCCTTGCCATTAGTCATGTACTCCTGATTGAAGTGAGGCATCAGGTTTCGTTGAGTATACTGCTGAAAAACGGTGATGACATTGAAGTCGAGCCCGAGATCTTCAAAGGCTGACTTGGTAAAGGCGTTCGGCTGGATGCGGAGTTTCCGGTTAATGTCGCCATCGAGATCATTATCCCAATAGAACAGGTCTTCGGTGAAGGCGTTATAATATAATACCTTGGGGCGACGACCGTCGTCCTGCTCCTCGATCTTCGGGTCGATCAGCTTTCTGAACTCGCGCGAAAGGCGCGTCTTGCCGGTGGCATTGAACGCATAAATCAACTGCACCTTTTTGGAGGCGTCTCGCAGCGTTTCAGCGATTTTGGTTAGCGTCTGTCCCATTTACGCCGACTCTACATCAGGCTTGGGAAAGCTCAGCAGCTGATCGCGGTACCAAGCATATTGCTTTTCGCGCAGCTCGATTTCGCGGGGCAAGCCTTCGCTGATCGAACTCGTCAGCGTGTCGAACTTGTCGAGGATGGCGACAATGTTGGCTTGTTCGGTCAAACTCGGGATAGGTATGCCATATTGCTCCACTTCTTTGACGCGAACGTGCGGTACACCAGCACCTTTTTTCATATCATGAAGCTGCCTCTGCTTATTCTGGAGTAGATAAAAAACAAACTTGGGCAAAAGCAGATTCGGCGCAGGATGAACGCTAAAGGCGTCTGTTAGAAATATCGGCTGATTCCAGTAACTAACATATCCAGCGTAAGCGCCTGATCGAGCAACGACTACGGTTTCACCATCACGATTATGCTGATCGTGGGAGTAAGTCGAGATCGGGCCATTCGCAACGACCGGGATTTTACCCTTCTTCGTCTGTGTCTTCGTGATCGCCGTACCCCTGCGAAACTCGGCGACATCCCCCAAGGTTTTCCACTCCACCTCATTCTCATCAAAGGTCAAAAGTTGCTCGCGGTAGTGGTTGTATTGCTTTTTGCGCTGGATAAGCTCGGCGGTAAGCTCGGCGGTAAGCTCGGTGAAGGTGTCCAGTATCCGGACAATCTCCCCCTGTATCAACAGCGACTTCTCCGGATCATCAGGGCATGGAATAGGGACAAGATATTGTAGGATATGCGGTTTGCTTCCACGAGGCATCTTTGCACCTTTGGAGTGCTGAATATTATACTCGAAGAAATTTTCGTCGGTCAGAACCTGAAAAAGATAGCGTGAGTTCAAGACAGAGTCTGTTGGATGAACCACCAGAACGTCCCCATTGGTTCCACCTCTCCGATCTGCGTACCAAATTTTCCTGAGGTAAGGACGAATGTTACCGATTAGGACGTCGCCCTCCTTAAACTCTGTAAAATTGCCGGACGTAGGAACGTAGTTTGAATCTATCCTCCCAGCTCGGTTTTGAAGAAGGTTATCCACTCCGACATAGTTTGACTCATTGAGCTGATCGGAGCCGATGCGGGTCGTTGAATACTGAGCAATATCCCCCAACGGCTTCCAAACCACCTCAGCCCCATCCAACAGCTTCTCCAGAAAACCCGCCACACTCATGCGTCAATCTCCGCAATGATGGCGTCGATGTCAGCGCGCAGCCGATCGATTTTCTCAACCGTGCCTCTGATTTCCTCATTTAGCTTATTGATGTTCACAACCTCGCGCATGTCGCGCGGCTCGATATAGGAACTGACCGAGAGGTTATAGCTGCGCTCTACGATGGTCTCATACGGCACCGAGGCGGCGACATGATCTACGTCTTCCTTACGACCAAAAATCTCCATCACCCGCGCGATGTGATGGTCCGTCATCAGATTGGTGTTGGTAGCCTTCTTGAAAAATTCTTCGCCACTTGCGTCGATAAATTGGATGGCCGTGTCGGTTTTATTTTTAGCGAGGACCAGGATCGTCACCGCGATGGTCGTACCGTAGAAAAGGTTGGAGGCGAGCGCGATCACAGTTTCGACATAGTTGTTATCAACCAGATATTGCCGGATCTTCTTCTCCGCGCCGTCGCGATAGAAGATCCCCGGAAAACATACGATTGCCGCGCGGCCCTTGGCCGAGAGATAGCTGAGCGCATGGAGCACAAAGGCGAAATCGGCTTTTGATTTGGGTGCCAGCACTCCCGCCGGAGCAAAGCGGTCATCGTTGATCAGGGTCGGATCGTCCGAGCCGATCCACTTCACCGAATAGGGGGGGTTGGAAACGATGGCATCAAAAGGCTTGTCGTCCTGGAAATGCGGCTGAGTGAGCGTATCGCCGCGCTGTATATTGAACTTGTCATAATTAATGTTGTGCAGGAACATGTTCATGCGGGCGAGGTTATAGGTCGTGTGGTTGATCTCCTGCCCGAAGAAACCCTCTTCAATGATGTGTTCATCGAACTGCTTCTTGGCTTGCAGCAGCAGCGAGCCGGAGCCGCAGGCCGGGTCGTAAATCTTGTTGACCTTTTTCTGCCCGTGCATGGCAAGCTGCGCGATGAGCTTCGAGACATGCTGCGGTGTGAAGAACTCTCCACCAGACTTGCCCGCATTGGCGGCATAATTCGAGATCAGGAATTCATAGGCATCACCGAACAGGTCAATCTGACTGTTGTGGAAGTCCCCGAAATTCAATTCCTCAACGCGCTTAAGCACCTTAGCTAATCGGCTATTCTTTTCCGTGACGGTATTTCCGAGGCGCGTGCTGGTCGTGTCGAAATCGGCGAACAGGCCCTTAATATCTTCCTCGGACGGATAGCCATTGGCTGAGGCTTCAATAGCCTTAAAGATCTGTGCCAGATCGGTGTTCAGGCTGTCATTCGTGTTGGCGTCGTCCGCCACATTGGCGAACAGCTGGCTGGGGTAGATGAAATAGCCCTTGGTCTTGATGGCGTCGTCCTTAATGTCATCAGTGATGACATCATCGGATAAAGCAGCATAGTCGATGCTCTCGTCATCCGCCTCAATATATGCGGCGAAATTCTCGCTGATGAACCGATAGAAGAGCGTGCCAAGGACATACTGTTTGAAGTCCCAGCCATCAACCGAGCCACGCACATCGTTCGCGATGTCCCAGATTTTCCGTTGTAGCGCTGCGCGTTGTTCCTGGCCGGTCATCTCTTTTTGTCCTTCTTCGGACTGGCTTCACGCTCGATCCAGTCCTCAATATCCACGCGCCGAAACCGCCACGTGCCGCCAACCCTGAAGCCGGGCAGCTCGCTGTCGGCCGCAAGGCGGTAAGCGGTTTTCCTGTTGATTCTAAGATAGTCGGCGACTTCATCAATGGTCATGATGTCAGCTGCCATGCGAATTACTTTCCCAAAATCATCCCTTTTGAGAATTTTATGGAAAATTGCGGATTCCTACAAGGCGGGCATTCCGAGCAATTTCAGAGTTCTGATGAGATCGCGCTGGTTTTGGGCGTATCGCTCCTTGGATTCTGGCTGTTGCGTCACTGTCTTCGATGTCCGGACACCTGAGCAGAAGCACTGCCCAAGCCTTATAACTCTACCCACGGTCCAGCCGATGCCGCCTGTGCGCGCTGAGACGATTAAAGACAGAAGCGGTCAGCCGGAAAGTTGGCGCATAAAACGGGTTTGAATGACCTACACACGGCCCGGTGAGCGTCCGTGATCGACAGTTTTCGTCCCAGATCCGGCCGGTCCGCTCACGGCCCCAAGTAGTAACAGAGATTTGCGCTGATCATGTCTGCTATGCAGAAGGCGATCTGGGCAACTGTATGTCCAACATGAGGCGGATGCTGCCCGTCCGCTTCATTCACCAGCAGCCATAGCCCATAATGATCTCGTCCAGACGCAGCCTTCTATCTGGACCTGGAATACCGTGCACCTGCCCTCAATTTCATTGACAGAAATTGGCAAAGATTGTCATGCTCGAGGTTGGAGGCACCGATGGCAACAATGAACGTATCCCTGCCCGACCCCATGAAGGAATGGGTAGAGGCTCAGGCCAGAACGGGACGCTATAGCAATGCGAGCGACTATGTCCGCGATCTGATCCGACGTGATCAGGAAGCCCGTGCCGTGCATGATGAGGTTCAGGCCCACATCACGGCCGGTCTGCGTAGCGGCGTCGGGACCAGAAGCATGAAGCAGCTGCTACAGGACGCCCGGGCTGCTGCCGGGACGACGGATGCCGACCTGTAGAAAAACACGGCTCGCCGAAGACGACATCATCGGCATCTACATGCAGGGCGTGAGGGAATTCGGGCCACGGCAGGCCGAGGCCTACCATGCAGGTCTGGCGGATGCGTTCGACCTTATTGCGTTACATCCGCAGCTTGCGCCAGAACGTCACGAATTCGCCCCGCCGATACGGCTGCACCGCCATCAGGCTCACCATATTCTCTATCTCATTGACGACGACGGGGTTCTGATCGTCCGCGTGTTGCCCCGACTACGGCGCTGGGAACGGCTTGTGGGTACAGACTGACGGGACTACGGCCGCGCACTGAACCTGCCTCACCGTTAGTCGCCAACGCCTGTCATCCTGCCTGCCAACGCTGGCTTTCTGCCGCGTCGCTGTTTCTGGAAGGCCCGATCGGTCTCCATGAAACGTCCGACCATGAGCGGCACCAGCCGGGCTGCATCGGGTATGGCATCTGCCGCCTCCCCTGCTTTCCCCGAGACCAGTTCAGCATACAGCAGCAGATCACGATGTATCTCCGCTGGCAGTTCAATCGTCAGCTTGACCGGGCGACAGTCAGGAATGGTGCTGATACGGAGTTTTGTCATGGCGTTGCCCTTTCATGCGGATGCCAGGGTTTCAGGACCAGATCGCGATTGACGATCAGGGTAAACGGCAGGCCGGGCCGGTCGGTCAGCGTGGGTTGCACGTCCATGCTGCGGTCGATCAGGCGGTTGCCCACCATGGAAAACCCGTTGCTGGCGCCGCTGCGGATCGCCTGAAGCAAGTTGTTTTCACCCCATGATGTCCCGGCTTCGGACCCAACGCTCAGCATGGTTGTCACCAGCGCCGCCCGGAAAAGCTGGCCCCAGTGCTGGTCGACCAGATCCTTGAGCCCGGTCTGGCCGATCGCATCAGCACCCGGGATCCTGTCGAGCACGATGCTTTCGCCATCGGGACGGATGAGACGGGTCCAGATCACCTGCGTGCGCTGCTGCCCGAACGAGACGCTGCTGTTATAGGTGCCGAACAGGGTACTGCCCTGCGGCACAAGCAGGTAGCGTCCGGTCAGACTGTCATAGACGTTCTGCGTCACGTGCCCGATCAGTTGTCCCGGCAGGTCGGAACTGACTTTCGAGTTAAGCGCGCCCGCGATGACCGTTCCCGCCTGAACGACGTATGGGGAAACGGGCGGCGTCAGGCGATCCGGGCTGACCGTGACACGATCGGGCTGTCCCGCCAGAAAGGCGCGGTTGGCAGCCTGCCGGTCATTTGCGCCTGCAGATGCAGCCGGAGTGGTGCCCCCTGCAGAGGGCAACGCAGGGGCGGACGCGCTGTCCCGCCGCCCGGCATTCTGCGTCTGCACGAACAGCTTGCTGGCAATGGCCGCCTCGACTTCCTGTTCGGCGCGCCGGTCGCCCATGCCGGAAACCGGTCCGGCCCTGCCTTCCTGCTGCGCTTTCAGGATCGGTTTGCCCAGATCACCAGGCAGAGGCAGTCCCAGTTTCGGCACACCGGTATAATCCTTCGGCAGGGCATCCAGCCCATCGGCCGAGGGGCGCGCATCGGAATCCTGCACGGCAGACGCTGGTCCCTGCCGGGCGGAATTCTGCAACGCGTAGCCCAGCGCCAGCCCAATCCCGATCATGCCCGTGCCCGCCAGCCCCCAAACGACATAGCGCGACAGCCGCACGACGCGCGGCCGCGCCGCCCGCAGACGCAGATCGGGCGGTGACGGCGGGACCGCAGGGGGCACGTTTCCTGCGCCGGCATCGCCCCTTTCATCCCGTTCTTCTTCCTGCCCGTCCGTCATGACCGCCGTCCGTCGGTCCGGACAATGCGCACGCGCTGCTCGGAATGTTTGTCGCCCAGCCGCAATTCGGCAGCGGCAAACAGCCGGTCCACGATCATCCAGTTCTGGCGCACGCGGTAATTGACCAGTTCCGGCCCCCCATCGGCCCCCAGCACGAACAGCGGTGGCAGTTCCCCCTGCCCTATGCCGACAGGAAAGGCGATATAGACCTTGTGCCCGTCATCGAAGGCCCGACTGGGAAGCCAAGGCGGTGTGCCGCCTTTTACTGGCTCGATGGCATAGCGGAAGTTCAGCGCGTTCAAATCCAGCCCTGCATCCACGGGGGCTGCGTCATCGGCCGCACTGTCCTGTCGGTGCAGGGCAATGAGGTCGTCCTCGGGATAGTCCCACGACACGGATGCCATATAGGTGGCGGGCGTAGAGCGCAGTTCCGCCAGATAGGTCCGCCGGTCGGTGTTGACGATCAGGTTGGTGGTGAGATCCGGGCGCGTGGGCTTGACCAGAATATGGATGCGCTTCGTCACCCCTGCCCCGCTCTCGGTATCGCCGATGATCCAGCGCACCGTATCCCCTGCTGCCACAGGTCCGGTGCCGACCAGCTTTTCGCCCTGCTGGAGCATGATGTCGGTAATCTCGCCGGGCGAGGTGTAGACCTGATAGAGAGCGCCCGGACTATAGGGATAGACCTGTACGGCATTGATGAACCCCGCACGCGTGGGCTGGATGCGCGCGGCAACATTGGCCTGAACCACCCGCGCCGTCGGGTCGACGGCTTCGGAAGCCGTATGGGCCGCGCGTCGTGAGGGCAGCGGCTTGAACTGTCCCGGCAGGGGAAGCGGTTTCGGGACTTCGACCACCTGCACCGGTTTCGGCGGGTCCGGCAGACGTGTCGCCTGCACCGCATCATCGTAGCGGATAACCGGCGGGTGATAATGCTGCGCGCATCCGGCCAGAGGCAGGATCAGCAGCGGGAAGAAACGAAGAGCGCGACGGATCATTGGCCAAGCTCCTTCGACCAGTTGATGGCTGAGACAAAAACACCCAAAGGATTTTTCCGCAGATGATCCGCATCGCGGGGCGGGCTCAGCCTGACCGAGACAATGGCGGTCCAGCGCTCGGTGCCGGTAAAGGCTCCATCGCGGAAACGCCGCTCGACCCAGGCAATCCGGAAACTCGCAGGCGACGCCCGAATGACCGAGGACACGTCCAGTTCGACCTGTTCATGCCCGATACGGGCAAAGGGATCGTTCTGGCGGGCATAATCGTTAAGCGCCTGGGCACCCGAGGGGGTGGTGAAAGCATAGGCGCGCAACCAGTTCTGCCGCACCACCACGGGATCGGAGGACAGGCTGCGGACATCCTCGATGAACCGGGCCAGATACCAGGCGATCTGCGGGTCGGTGGGCACATAGGCGGCTGTCGCCGGGGCCACGACCTGCGCCTCTCCCAGACGGTCGACCTGTACCACCCACGGCGTAATGGTGCCGCGCGCGGACTGCCAGACCAGCCCGGCCCCAAGGTCTGCAGACAGAAACAGCGAGCCAAACGCCATCAGCCGCCAGTTGCGGGCCTGCACGCGGGCGGAGCCGATGCGTTCATCCCAGATCTGGGCGGCTTTCTGATAGGGGGTGACCGGCTCCGGCGTCGTGCCGTAGCGCACCGTGGAGCGACGGAACATCGTCCTCATTCCTTTTCCGAAAGATCGATTGAGGAAGATCCGCCCCCGCCATCGGCGGAGCGGATGACATGGGCGGCCTCGGCGGCATGGGTCGCGGCCTGACGGCGCTTCATGCCGCGCGCCCAGCGCGGGGGCGCACTGGCGGATGATGCTGACCCGGTCCTGCCCGTCGATGCCCCAGTATCAGCTGCGCCACCACCCGAACCTGTTGTCCGGCCACCGGTCGCGGTAAAGGCCGCCCTGCCGCCCGATGAGAAACTGTCCTTCATGGCGCTGGCCGCACTGGCCGCCCTGTTCTTCACAGCGCCTGCGGCCGCAGACCCGGCCGCCCGGCCAATGCCGCCCACACCAGCAGCCATCCGCGCACCGGCACTCCCGCCAGCCGCTGACGCGGACCCGAGCGTGTAGGCTGTTGATGCAGCGCCTGCTACGGCCGCTCCTCCCCGCGCGGCTGCCGCCGTGGCGGCCAGGGCTGCCCCACCACCAGAAACAGCCGCGCCGACGCCAGCCACGGCAGCCGCTCCCATGCCAGCAACGGCCATACCCGTGCCGACGGCGGCACCCGCGCCAAGCTGGGGCGCGCCGGCAATCAGCCCGTTGGCCAGGCTGCCCCCGAAAATCGCAAGACCCACGATGGACAGTGAGGCGATGACCACGGACAGGGCCTGCCCGACCGTGGGCTGCACATCGCCATAGGACGTCGTGAACTGGCCGAACAGCGTCGTGGCAATGCCGCTGATCACGGCCAGAACCATGATCTTCACGCCCGAGGAGACGACATTGCCCATCACCTTCTCGGCGAGGAAAGCCGTGCGGTTGAACAGGGCAAACGGGATCAGCACGAAGCCTGCCAGCGTGGTCAGCTTGAATTCGATCAGGGCGACAAAGAGCTGCACGGCCAGAATGAAGAACGCGGCGAGCACGATCAGCCAGGACAGGCAGAGCACGAAGATCTGTGCGAAGTTGGTAAAGAAGGCGACCGGACCAAGGAGTTTATGGACTGCATCCAGAAGAGGCCGCGCCGCATCGAACCCGGTCTGGGCCAGACGACCCGGACGCAGGAACTGATCCAGCGACAGCGTCCCGCCTCCAGCTTTCAGGCCAAGGGCGGCAAAACTGTCAAAGACGGTCTTCGACAGGCTGGAAAAATTGCTGATCAGGAAGGAAAAAAACCCGATATAGAGCGTCTTTTTCACCAGACGCTGGATGACATCCTCGTCTGCCGCCCAGGCCCAGAACAGGCCCGCCAGCGCCATATCCAGCACAGACAGCGACCCCGCCAGCGAGATCATGCTGCCCTTCACCAGACCAAACCCGGTATCGATGGTAGTGGTGAAGGTGTTCAGAAAAGTGTCGATGACGCCAACATCGTTCATGGCCATGGCGCTCAGTTCCCGCTGCTGCCGAACATGGACACCGCGCCGGGAGTATAGGCGTCATGCTGCGCGAAATGCTGGTACTGCGCTTCACTCTCCGCTTCCGTCGCCGCATCCCGCGCCCGCTCCAGCGCCGTGGCCCGACCGTTGGCGGCAAGCTCGGCCTGAATGTCGGACAACTGGCGGGATTGCAGGGCCATAAGCTGATTGCCAGCCTGCGCCGCCTGCAGGGCGCCCGTAGAGGTCTGGCTCGCCGCGACCAACTGCGTCATGGCAGAGCTATCGCTCGGGATGTTACCCACCACCCGCGCCTGCAGTTTCAGCGCATCCTCGAACCCGCCCACGGAATTCTGCCAGCGCGTCTGCGCGAGGAGCGTCGTTGTCTGGGAAATCGTCGATTGCAGCGTAGACAGGGTCGAAAGCGGCAGGCTCGCCAGATTGCGGCCCTGGTTGACCAGCATCTGGGCCTGATTGGCCAGCGACGTGATCTGGTTATCGATCTGCTGAAGCGTACGGGCCGCAATCAGCACGTTCTGGACATGGTTCGCCCCGTCATAGACCGCCCACTGCGCACGGGCAGGCACGACCGGCATGAGAAAAACCAGAGCGGCTCCCACCACCACAGCACATCCGGGCCGGAAATGTTTTGCCCGGATACGGAAAAGTTTTTCCATCATGGCATGTCCCCTTCCCGCAGAAGGTCTGCCGCCCACATGACGCCACGCGCCTCGAACCAGGCGGGAAGAAAGCCATCGCGCCCATGTTCCGCCAGCACTGCGTCGATCAGCCTGTGCTCGTCCTTCCCGGATGCCGCGCACAACGCCAGGGCGACAGGCCCAAGCCCCAATTCGAACAGGCGGTTTCCCCGTTGCGTCTGGCAGTAATATTCCCGCTTCGATGCGGCACGGGCGATGATGGCGATCTGGCGTTCGTTGAGCCCAAAATCGCGGTAGATGGCCGCGATCTGTGGTTCGATCGCCCGCTCGTTAGGCAGGAAGATCCGGGTAGGACAGCTTTCCACCACCGCCGGAGCGATAGAGGAACTGGCGATGTCAGACAGGGACTGCGTGGCGAACACCACCGAGGCGTTCTTCTTGCGCAGGGTTTTCAGCCACTCCCGGAGTTGCCCCGCGAAATCCCCGTCATCCAGCACCAGCCAGCCCTCATCGATGACCAGCAGCGTCGGACGCCCGTCCAGCCGACCCTCGATGCGGTGGAAGAGGTAGGACAGCACGGAAGACGCCGCGCCGGAGCCAATCAGCCCCTCAGTTTCGAACACCACCACGTCGGCATCGCCCAGCCGTTCGGTGTCCGCATCCAGCAGACGTCCATAGGGGCCACCAAGGCAGTATGGCGCCAGCGCCTGCTTGAGGGCGTTGGACTGCAGCAACGCCACCAGCCCCGACAGGGTCCGTTCATGAACCGGTGAGGATGCCAGGGAATTCAGGGCCGACCAGAGGTAGGATTTCACCTCCGGCGTCAGGCTGACGCCCTCCCGGATAAGTATCTGCCCCAGCCATTCCGCCGCCCACGCGCGCTCGGGCGGGTCGTCGATACAGGCCAGCGGCTGAAGCGAGACGCCGCTGCCCTGTTCGCCAGCGTCATCAAACTCACCCGTCTGCTCCGTCAGACCGCCGCCCAGATCATGCCAGTCTCCGCCCATCGCCAGCGTCGCGGCCCGCAGCGAGCCGCCAAAATCGAAGGCGAAGATCTGCGCCCCCATATACCGGCGGAACTGCAATGCCATCAGAGCCAGCAGAACCGACTTTCCCGCCCCCGTCGGTCCCGCGATCAGCGTGTGGCCGACATCGCCGACATGGAGCGAGAAGCGGAAGGGTGTAGCCCCTGCCGTTTTGCCATAGAACAGGGGCGGCGCCCTGAAATGCCCGTCCCGTTCAGGCCCGGCCCAGACGGCGGAGAGCGGGATCATGTGCGCGAGGTTCAAAGTCGAAACCGGCGGTTGACGCACATTGGCGTAGACATGGCCGGGCAGAGAGCCGAGCCATGCTTCCACGGCGTTGAGGCTTTCCGCCATACAGGTGAAATCGCGCCCCTGGATGATCTTCTCCACCAGACGCAGCTTCTCGATCGCGATCGAAGCAGAGCCATCCCAGACCGTGACGGTTGCTGTGACGTACGCCTGTCCGACATCATCGGCGCCAAGGGACTGTAGCGCCAGATCGGCGTCGGCTGCCTTGTTGGCGGCATCATTATCCACCAGCACCGAGGCCTCGTTGGTCATGACCTCGCGGATGATGGCGACAATCGATTTGCGCTTGGCGAACCACTGGCGACGGATCTTCGTCAGCACCTTCGTCGCATCGGTCTTGTCGAGCAGGATGGCGCGCGTGGACCAGCGATACGGGATGGCCAGACGGTTCAGGTCATCCAGAATGCCGGGAAAGGTCCGGCTGGGAAAACCTGTGATCGTCAGGGTTTTGAGGAAGGCATCGCCCAGTTTGGGTTCCAGCCCGCCTGCCAAAGGCTGGTCAACCAGCAGGGCGTCGAGGTGCATCGGGATTTCCGGCACCCTGACGCGCTGATTGCGGGTAGAGATCGTGGAATGCAGATAGGTCAGCGTCTCGCCGTCACTCAGCCAAACGGCCTCGGGCATGAAACCTTCAAGCAGGGCCAGCAGTCGATCGGTCCGGTCGATAAAGCCCCTGACCAGACCCTGCGGGTCATGACCGTCACGTTCCATGCCTTCATAGAGCAGGCGCTCGGCACGGCCCGACGTTTCCACGGGTGGCAGCCAGACCAGGGTCAGGAAATACCGGCTCTCGAAATGCGCGCCTTCATCCTCGAAGGCTTCCCGGCGCTCCAGATCGACCATCTGACCGGCGGCATCAGGGAAATCACTCTCGGGATAGAGGGTCGCCGGTATGCGCTGTGCCTCCACAAACACGGCCCAGCCGGAACCCAGACGCCGCAGGGCGCTGTTCAGCCGCCCCGTCACGCCAACCAGTTCGGCCGGTGTGGCGCTGTCCAGATCAGGCCCGCGGATACGGGCCGTACGCTGGAAACTGCCATCCTTGTTCAGGACCACCCCTTCCCTGACCAGCGCGGCCCAGGGCAGGAAGTCTGACAGGATGGCGGCAGGACCGCGATATTCACCAAGGGACATCATCGCCCTGCCCTCCCTATGCGCGAAGCCAGGCGGGGTAGCGGAGATGCCGCCGCCCCACCTCGATGAACAGCGGGTCGCGCCTGCCCCCCCAGACCGCCAGCGTGTGCCCCACGATCCAGAACACGGCCTCGACCAGCCAGAGGCGCAAGCCGAGAGCTATGGCGGATGCCAGCGTGCCATTGGCGATGGCTACGGCCCGTGGCGCGCCGCCCAGCAGGATCGGTTCCGTCAGGGAGCGATGCACGGGTACGAAATAGCCGGGCACGGCCCCGGCTTCAGGATCGAAGAGGACCACCATCAGACCAGCGCTCCGCCCGAGAAGGAAAAGAAGGACAGGAAGAAGCTGGAGGCCGCAAAAGCAATGGATAGGCCAAAGACGATCTGGATCAGGCGGCGGAATCCGCCCGATGTTTCCCCGAACGCCAGGGTCAGACCCGTAATGGTGATGATGATCACCGAAATGATCTTGGCGACCGGTCCCTGCACGGATTCCAGGATCTCGTTGAGCGGTGTCTCCCACGGCATGCCCGTGCCGGACGCCCATGCCGATGACGCGAAAACAAGCGACAGCAGCATGGATGTTCCGAACACACGAAAATCCGGCATACGACGGTCAGGACGTGCTCCAGCGCGCACAACGACGCGCTTGCGTGAGGGCGGCATCATGATGATTCTCCATTGGCAGAGAATGATGTTTCGGGAGAAGAAAGGCTGACCGGGCTGATGCAATAGGCTCCGGCCGTGGAATCGAGACCGTCAATTTCGGCCAGTTCGGTCAGACGGCGCGCTGTGCCGCGCCCCGAGAGCACGGCGACCACGTCGATGGTTTCCGCGATCATGGCGCGTGGCACCGTCACGACAACTTCCTGGATCAGCTGCTCCAGACGATACAGGGCCGCGAGCACCGATCCGGCGTGCAGCGTGCCGATACCGCCCGGATGACCGGTGCCCCAGGCCTTGAGCAGATCAAGGGCCTCGGGGCCGCGCACCTCGCCGATGGGAATACGGTCAGGACGCAGACGCAGGGCTGAGCGGACCAGTTCGGACAGGGTCACAACCCCTTCACGGGTCCGCAGGGCTATGAGGTTGGGCGCGGTGCATTGCAGTTCGCGCGTATCCTCGATCAGGACGACGCGATCGCCGGTTTTCGCTACCTCGGCCAGAAGCGCATTGGTCAGGGTGGTCTTGCCCGTAGATGTCCCGCCCACCACAAGGATGTTCTTCCGCGCGGCGACAGCAGCGCGCAGATAATCCGCCTGCCCTGCGGTCATGATCCCGGCAGCGACATAATCGTCGAGCGTGAAGACTGCGACGGCGGGCTTACGGATCGCAAAGCTGGGGGCCGTCACCACGGGTGGCAACAATCCTTCGAAGCGCTCGCCGGTTGGCAGTTCCGCCGACACACGCGGTGCTGCCCCATGCACCACCGCCCCAACATGATGCGCGACCAGACGCACGATCCGCTCGGCATCCGCGGGCATGATCCGTTCACCAGTATCGGCCATGCCGTCAGCCAGACGGTCGATCCATACCCGCCCGTCGGGATTCAGCATGACTTCGATAACGGATGCATCAGAAAGATGATCTGCTATGGCAGGCCCCATAGCCGTACGCAGCATGGACATACCGCGTACCCGACCCTGCTGTGACGAAACGTGAGACATGACCTTGCCCGCATTTCTTGGCTGACAGAAGGACTTCCGTCAGTTGCGGGATGTATTAGGAGAGGCACACATGGACAGATTTCAACAGCGGATTTCTGCTGTAGGTACGCGGGCGCATCGTAACGCATAATTGTCGGCCGATACTGCCTGATTACTCTGTATCGGATGCTTGAAGATTAAGGAGAAACAGACGGCTGCAGGATGCAGCTCCAACGACGTCGCTCACGAATGGGCCCCTTCCTCTCCGCTCAAATCCTGATGCAAACGATGCCCGGTGCTCAGATGCCGGGCCAATGTCTCGATGAACTGTTCATAACGCGCAGTCGCCTGGGCGCGGGCAGCGGCTGCAGCCGGCTCGGGCAGCGGGGGCGTTGTGAGCAGCCAGAAGCGGATGAAAAGCGCCAGCGTTTCCACGCTAATCCCAAGGTCGCGCTCCATGTGACCGATCCGGCGATCAAGCCGTTCCAGTCGTCGGTTCAGCGCTCCCTCACCCTTTCCATCCTCCGGGGAAAGAAAGGCGGCCAGTGCCGTTTCGACCAGCATGGACTGGGACTGACGACGACGTGTGGCGAGATCGCCCAGGGTCTCCGCCAGCAGCGGATCCAGATAGACGGTAATCTGCTGCTTCCTGCGCGTGCGCTTCATGGACCTTCCATCTCCATGCCATCATCGCGATCGAGCGCGGCCAGCCGCGTCATACGCTGGAGATCCTCGAATTCCCGCCTGGCTCGCACCGAGGCATGATCGGGATCGAGGTCCGGGTCTTTGCGTTCATGCTCGTCCCGCCCCCGCTCAGCTTTCGGCGTATGGGCTGCATCAAACTCACGCGCCTGCTTCTGTCCTGCACCCATCGGTTCCTGCCAGCCAATGTGTCTTCATCCTCGGGAGGCATCTGGTCTGGCACGGGCCTGCCACTCCAGTCATCCTCGTCCGGAGCGCTTGATGAAGGTCGAGGCGCAGGTGGCGGCAGGATGCGTTCCTGCAGACGCGGATCGGCATAATAGCGCGCCTTGCGTGCCCGCACCGGCGGCGTGCCAGCCGCCATGACCACCTCTTCGTCTGGCGGCAACTGCATGATCTCGCCGGGCGTCAGCAGAGGTCGGGCACTCTCCTGCCGGGACACCATCAGATGGCCCAGCCAAGGCGACAGGCGATGACCGGCATAGTTCTTCTGCGCCCGGACCTCGGTGGCTGTTCCAAGAGCATCAGACACACGTCGGGCTGTCCGTTCATCATTGGTCGCGAAACAGACCCGGACATGGCAGTTGTCGAGAATGGAATTGTTCTGCCCGTAAGCTTTCTCGATCTGATTCAGGCTCTGGGCGATCAGGAAAGCCTTGATGCCGTAGCCTGCCATGAAAGCCAGCGCACTTTCGAAGAAGTCGAGACGCCCGAGTGCCGGAAACTCATCCAGCATGAGCAGAAGGCGATGATTTTTCTTCTGGTGCTGCAGGTCTTCCGTCAGGCGGCGACCGATCTGGTTAAGCACAAGGCGGATCAGCGGCTTGGTCCGGCTGATATCCGACGGTGGCACGCTGAGATAGAGCGTCGTTGGGCGATTTGTTGAGCAGTTCGCGGGCGGCCGAGGCCACCACAGGATGTGGCCCTGCTTCCCCCAAGTGCTTCGTCCGCATCATTGCGCGCAATGTCGTCTCGATCGGACGCTTCGGATCGGAAAGCAGGTTGGCCACGCCGCTGAGGGTCTTGTCATTCTCCGCATACAGAACGTGCAGGATAGCTCCGACCAGGAGGGAATGGCTGGTCTTTTCCCAGTGGCTGCGACGTTCCAGCGAGCCCTCGGGATCGACCAGCACGTCAGCCACGTTCTGGGCATCCCGCACCTCCCACTCACCCCGGCGGATTTCCAGCAAGGGGTTATAGGCATCCGAGCGGGGATTGGTGGGATCAAACAGAAGGACACGGCTGAATGTCCCCCTGAAGCCCGCGGTCTCGCGCCAGTTTTCCCCCTTGATGTCATGCACGATGGCCGAACCCGGCCAGGTCAGGAGCGTCGGGATGACGAGACCCACACCCTTGCCCGAACGCGTGGGCGCGAAACACAGAACATGCTCCGGGCCGTTATGCCGGAGATAGATCTTGCGGTGGCAGCCCAGCACAACCCCGTCGGGATCGAGCAACCCGGATTTCTGCAGGTCTTCGGCGCTCGCCCATCGCGCGCTACCATAGGTGGCGGCCCGTCTGGCCTCCCGCGCCCGGCGCACCGACATGGCGACGGCCACGAGAAACGCCAGCACGCCACCGGCCCCCGCGATCCAGCCGCCCTGCGCAAACACATGCGGCGCGTAGGCATCGAATTCGTACCACCACCAGAAAACAAGCGGCGGAGCATAGACCGGCAAGCGATGGAACAAGGTGAACCATGGCAGGCCGAGTTCAGACTGGAAAGCCAGTTGCCAGGCCACCCACTCGGTCGCCACCCACCAGGACAGGACAACCAGCGCCAGCACGACGCAAAGTTGCCCCCACAGGATACGCGCACCTGACATTGCCGTTTTCTCCTCTTTCTCAATCGAGAAAAGACGACGGTAACGTGCAAATGCCAGCGCCAGAGGGCCGCCTACGCGGGCGGGCGCATCCGGGCGTAAAATTATCGCCGCCCTCGTGGGATCTGGGTCTCAATGGCGGTTCGACCAGCTTGCGCAGGGACATCATCCTCCCTGAAACGAAGGCACGAGCCCTGCACTGTTAATATCCGTAACGGCGTTGTGAATCCGCGAAGCCTGGTGCTCCTCACTTTCTGCTTAAAATTCAGGCGTTAGGTGCATCTAGGTTGTTATGACAATCGAGATCCGCCATTTGCGGTCCGCGCTCGCGGCCGCCGAGCACGGCAGCCTCCGCAAGGCGGCGGCTGCATCGGGCATACGTGCCGCCATTCTTTCCAAGGACATTCGCCTGCTGGAAGACGTGATTGGCTGCACGCTCTTTATCCGCACCCCTGCTGGCGTACGGCCAACATCTCATGGGATTGATTTCCTGCATGTGGCCCGGCAGATCGTCCATGACGTGGATATGCTGGCGAACAGTCCCGGCTCAGGCCCCAGAAAGACAGCCCGCCGCCTGACGATCGGTTATTATACCTCCGTCTCGACCGGCAATCTCCGGGCAACGCTGGGGGAGTTCCAGCGTAGGCACCCGACCATTCCGTGGAAGTTTGTGGGCGGCAGCCGTGCGTCATTGTTGCAGAAGGTCGAGACCGGCCAGGTCGATATCGCGATTGTCACCGCCGGCGGGCTGGAATGGCGGGATGCACTGCTCAGGCTTTGGTCGGAACGCTGCGTGGTCGCGCTGCGGACCGATCATAAGCTGGCAGCGCTTCCCGTTCTGGAATGGAGCCTTCTGCGCCATGAGCGTTTTCTGATCAGCACACACGATCCCGGTCCCGAGATAGCGGACATCATCCGCCACCATCTCTCGGTCGATGTGCGCGCCCCCAATCTCGTGACACACGATATGGAGACGCAGTTTCTCAAACCCTTCGTGGCGGAGAATGGCAGCGTGATGATCGATTATGAAAGCGCGACGGGGGACGGCCTGAGCAACATTGTCTACCGGCAGGTACTTAACGGCCGCCAGCCTGTCGAACTGCGTTTTGTCGCCTGCTGGCGGGCAGACAATCCCAACCCATCTCTGGCCCGTTTTCTTCAGCTACTCCGGGAACGCTATCCAGACATAGCCTGACGAAGATGCGTGCGTCAGGGATGCCAAAGCTATCCGGGAATAACGACTATCCAATACGTGCAAGCACATCTCATGAGTGTTGCATAGATCACTCTCGCATTTTGCACTGTGCCTTATCACGACTTTGGCATGGCTTGCCCCACGGAAATTGCAGTGAGGCTGCCCCTCGACTTTGACATGGAGACGAGAGGCAAAGTACTGAAACTAATAGGCAAAAGGTGCTGTAGTTCGGGGTGGGGAAATTTTACCAACTATACGAAAGGTTTCCGTATATCCGTTGGCCCTGCCCATAATAGCAGGCACCACCACCGCCAGAGCACGATGTAACGTATCGTTTATTCGTCAGATTTGACATGGCCAACTGCGCTTTCAACCCCTTGAGCGCTGGTGTCAGCGCAGAAAAATCGTAATGGGCACCAACATCAAACAGGGTATAAGCCGGGGCCTTGAAAGAGTTAGCGTTATCTGCATAGGTCATGCCAATATATCGGACGCCAAAGTTAACGCCAAATCCATGAAGAATTCTGGCAGGCGGGGTATAGTCAATAAACATGTTCACCATATTGCGCGGCAGGCCAGAAATATATTTTCCTTTTTCAGAGACCTCACCCAGGACGTTGCCATAGATATCTGTGCGGTCTTCAACCGTATCGCTTTTTGCAACGCGTGTATCATTAAAGCTATATGACGCAGTTAGATGCAGATCTTTCGTAATGTTCGCATGGGCAGATAATTCAACCCCTTTCGACACAACAGTTCCCGCATCAACCTGATAGCCTGGATTGACTGTATCGGTGATTGCGTAGTGATCTTCTTTGATGTGATACGCGGCTGCTGTAAGGAAAATATCAGAATGTGGGATTAAATATTTTAATCCCGCTTCAAACTGATCTCCCTGGTTAGGCTTGAACAGCTTTCCATCTGCGGAAAAATATCCGACCTGCGGCATGAATGACGTTGCGTAACTGAAATATGGTGTCAGTCCAAAATCGAAGTTGTAGGTAAATCCAGCTCGCCATGTAAATGCGGAAGCCGGTTCATTATGCTCGGCACTTACATGCCGTGCAACATTTGTTGCACCAATGTGGCGCTGGGCATAAACGATTGAATCATAACCATACCAGTCCTGTCGCCCCCCGAGCGTAACAGTAAGCTTGTGAAACTTCATCTGATCCTGAAAATATATGCCTTTCTGGTTTAATGTCTGGAACATATCCTGATTTGTAACCATGTCGGAGCCAGACAAGCTATAATTGGGGGACCATCCATATTGAGGATTCCAAATATCTATTGATGATGCACTTAGATCATAATAAATATTTTGTTCGACTTTAACCTGACGGAAGTCCATACCAGCTACAAATGTGTGGTCAATTGGACCGGACGAGAAATGACCGATTACCTTGCTATCTAAACCAATAGTTCTACTTGGCTGCGATGCTGAATTTCCTGTTCTGGTATATGTAGAACCATCGCTATCTAGGCTTCCTCCACTTAGGGAATTGTATTTTGCTGTTGAACTTTCATACATAAATGTCTGCTGAAATTCGAAATGCTTGTTGAATTTATGGGAGAACTGATATTCAAATCGCGCTTCCGATGTATTAAATTCATTATTCGCAGGCTCTCCTAGAAAACGGCTTCGAGGTAGATAACCTCCTTTGCCCGGCACCAATGTGCCGATCAGCGGATAACCTGTCCCATAGAAGCCACTATCAGGTGTGTACACATAGCTACCCAGAAGGGTGATACTTGTCTTATTATCAATATCCCATTTTATGGAGGGGAGAATTCCAACCCTCTTGTAATTAACGTAGTCTGTTTGTGTTCCTTGAGTAACACCTATCCCCGCAATACGATATTTCAGATTTCCCGATTTGGTGATCTTGTCACTGACGTCAAAGGTTGCTTCGTAGCGACCCCAATTTCCGAACCCCACAGAGACATTTCGAATAGGTGTGTCAGTCGGCTGTTTTAAGCGTGTTGCTATGATACCTCCAGGTCCCGTCTGCCCGTACATAACTGATGCAGGGCCATTCAGGGCTTCCACGCGCTCGACAAAAGCAGTTTCGCCGGCGGACATAGAGTTGGATTGAATCCCGTCAACATATTGCGTGGATTGAAAACCGCGTTGCATAAATCCTCCGCCAGATGTACCTGCGTTTCCGTTGTTTCCGGTACCAGTTTGCTCAGAATATACACCTGGCATGTACCGCAGTGCCTCTTGGATGTTTTGTGCCTGCTGGTCCTGAATTTCCTGCTTGGTGATTACGTAAACAGAGCTGGGAATTTCCCATAGCGGCGTATCGGTCTTTGTTCCTGCGTCGGTATAGGTTGCAACGTAGCCGTTCCCAGGCCCTATTGCAGCTTGATGAGGGTCAAAGCTCCCCCCAACACGAACGGGGCCAAGCGTGATATTGGCCGCTTTCTGTGCTGGAACGATCTGGAAAGCACGCTCTCCCAACGACTGATATGACAACCCACTTCCCTGCAAAAGATGGGCAAGCGCCTCACTGGACGTAAACTGCCCGCGTAGCCCAGTGGTGGTGTGACCCGCCAATGTCGGTGCCTGCGATGTCACCTGAATGTGGGACTGGGCACTGAACGACACCAGCGCACTGGACAGCGATCCAGCAGGAATATTGAAGCTGAATTTCGGCTGGGTCTGTGCCGTCTCTGCCCGCGCGCCTGTCGGGACAAAGGATGTCAGCGCGGTGGTGGTGGCGAGCATCAGGACCGATGCGGCAATCGGTCTCCTCAGAAATCCTGACGAATGCATGGGCGCGGCTCTTCCTGTCATCTCAGTTTTTAATGCAATTCATTTGCATTCAATGGGCATGGTAAGTGAGATGCACGGGAGGGCCGTTTTTTCGGAAAAAATTTCAGATTTTTTAATTTTTTTTGCGTGATGCATGCTATCATACTGTTTTATAATGATTTTTTATTTCATGAGGTTTCCATTTTTCTGACATCAGATCCCGCATCTCGGCACACGCTCCCAGCCAGAGCTATCCTCCTGCAACGGAGATTTGCTGGCGATCAGAAGCGTGTCACGCTCCTGCCGTCTCTGCTGATCTAAATGAATATCTGTGAGAGCACCTTACGAGCGACGAAAAGCCTGATCGCCAGACGGCCTCAGCGCCCCGTCACGAGTGCAAACCAGGGCGTTACGGACATGACCTTCGCCCCATAGGGATGCACGATCAGTTGCAGCGACGTTTCCGGATGACGCAGGTCGTAGGAACCGCTGACCTTACGTGCTGCCAGTGTGTCATGCGCGACGATGATCCGCGTGCTGGTCCAGGGCTGGAGCGCTGCCACCATGTCAGCGATGGTATTGTCCTGTGCCACCAGCATGCCGTCACGCCAGAGCCCGATGGTCTCGGGTGCCTGCGTGTCGGATATGACCTGAGTGCCTCTGACATCGACACGATCCCCGGCATGAAGGTCGCGCTCCAGGCCGATATCTCCCTTTGCGGACACATGCACGGCCCCTTCCCGCACGGCCACGGATGTCTCGTCGCCATCCGTCCGGGCATCGAACATCGTGCCAATATCCGTCGTCGTCACCGGTCCGGCAATTACGGTAAACGGCCGACTGGCATCATGATGCACCACGAAATACGCTTCGCCGCGCAGCAGATTGATCCGACGCTCATGAGCCGTCATATGCACGGCAAGCGCGGAACGCGGCGCCAGAATGATATCACTGCCGTCAGCCAGATGAATGTCCTGCGTCGCGCCTGCCTGCGTGTAATGGTCCGCCCGCAGGCGCAGGGACAGGTCGGGCACGAACATGAAGGCAGCCAGACAGGCGGCCATGGCCACACCTGCAACTGCGGCGATCTTTGCCTTTCGTTGGCCAGTACGATCGTTCGCCGGCATACCCCGAAACCTTCTGCGGGTGCTGCTCCGCCTTTTACGCTCCGGTGGGGCTAAATCGAGCACGCCCAGCGTCTCGTTAATTTCCGCCCAGGCCTGCCGGTGCAACGGGCTTTTCTGGAGCCATGCCTCGAACTGTCGGCGCAATTCGGGATCGTCCGGCTCCTCACGAAGATAGATATGCCAGCCTGCGGCTGCCTCATCGGGACTGCGGGACTCAGTCATGCCGCGCCTCTCCTGTCCCGGAATCGGAGAGACAAGCCGGGAGGAACGCAGCAGGCAGGATCGCAGGGTCATACCGATAAGATGCGCGGCATCCCCGGTTTTTCAGAAAATAATTCAAATCCACCGAGGCCTACTGCCCTTCCTTGCGTATCCGGTTGCAGATTGCCAGCCCTTCGGTGATCAGGCCATGCACCATCGGAATGGACACACCCAGCACGGCAGCAACTTCCCGCAATTTCATCCCTTCAAAATGATACATGCGAATGGCCTCCGCCTGTCGCTCGGGCATGACATCCAGCGCATCCATCACACGCATCATCGTTTCACGGGCCGCTACGGTTTCTTCGGGTGATGCCGCATCATCGGGGACGGTCGCTGTGACGACGTCAAAATCCGCCTCGCTCATCCGTTCGATTTTTGTACGGCGGGCACGGGTCATCAGAAGATTGCGAACGATGGTCCGCAGGTAACTGCCGGGCGAGGCAATCGTGCTCGCGGACTGCCGTGCAAAAAGCACCCACGCATCCTGCACGATGTCTTCCGCCAGCACACTGTCGCCCGACAGTTGGCGTGCGTAGGACAGAAGGCCGGGACGGTGAGCCTCGTAAAGCTCAAGAGACGGATGTTTGGACTTCAAGACAGGTGGTTCCCGATGCCATCACGACGCCAGCATTCAGAAATTAAGAAGGATTCGCAATTGTGATGGCACATGGCCCTGCTTTCCGCAAGATTTTGCAGCAGACCGCCGGTTTCGCCGTGGTTCAGCGATGACCGATGAACGGGATACCTGCGCTCGAAGAAAGGCTGTTTTCTGCGGGTAAGACGCAAGTCCCTCGAAAACCGCATATCACGTGTCTGTCATTTATCGCTCTTTTTTCTGAAAAAATGGCAACGCCAGGCATCCATACTTCCAGCAGGGGTTCGCCCCGTTTTCATTCCGGACGCCGTCGCCGACTGCGTGTTCCGGGCACGCAGGGAGAGTTCACATGCAGCACGGTTGCCCATCTTTCCGCCATTCAGTTGCGATTCAGTGTTATTCTTATTCCCTCAAGAGTAACAGACCAGCGGTATCCGTCGGCGCGTTTGTGCCATGACGACCCGCACCCTTCGCCGCTGGTTTGTGGTCCATAAATGGACGAGCCTGGTCTGCACGCTGTTCCTGCTGACCGTGTGCGTGACCGGTCTGCCGCTCCTGTTCTCCGAGCAGATCTGGGACATTTTCGTCGGCGACGATGACCCGCCGTATGAAGTTCTCCCGCCCGGAACGCCCAACGCCAGCCTCGATGTCATCGTGGAAAAAGCGCGGGCGCTGTATCCGGGGCAGATCATCACCAATGTGAATCCGGACGACGATGAACCGGCGGTACTGGTCTCCATGGCTCCAAGCTGGCAGGCCCTGAAGGACGACGAGACCTATCCCGACCGCCATTCCGGCCACTGGATCAAGTTCGACGCCCGCACGGCGAAGGTACTGGAGCAATCCCGTCCGGCGGATGCCCCCAGGGAGCCGCGCACCTGGACCGGTATCATCATGAGCACCTGTAACCGGCTGCATACCAGCCTCTTTGCGGGACTGCCCGGCCGCCTATTTCTTGGCCTTATGGGCGGTGTCTTCGTGGCCTCCCTGATCTCCGGCACGGTTCTGTACGGCCGCTTCATGAAGCGCCTGCCGTTCGGTTCCGTCCGGCGGGATCGCGCGTCGCGCCTGACATGGCTGGACCTGCATAACCTGCTGGGGGCCGCCACACTGGTCTGGGCGACGGTGGTGGGCTTTACCGGGCTGGTCAATGAACTCCAGACGCCGCTCTTCGGCCTGTGGCGTGTGACGGACGTGCGCCAGATCCTGAAACCTTACGCCAACCTGCCGGTGCCGTTGCAGGACCATCTGTCGTCCGTGCAGACCGCGTTCGACACGGCGGCCAGGGCAGCCCCCGGTAATGAGGTGACGGGACTGTCCTTCCCTGGTGCCTCCTTCGGCAGCCCGGTGCATTACGTGCTCTGGACCCGAGGCGCGACACCGTTGCGGGCACGGCTGTTCACGCCGGTTCTGGTCGATGCCCGCACGGGAGAACTGACCGGGGCGTATCCGATGCCCTGGTATCTGCGTTTCCTCGAAATCTCCCGCCCGCTGCATTTCGGTGATTATGGCGGCATGCCGCTGCGTATCCTGTGGGCGCTGCTGGATGTGGTGGTGATCGGCGTGCTGGTCAGCGGTCTGGTGCTGTGGGCGGGCAAGCGGAAGATCGCCACCGATGCCCGGCTGCGGGCGCTGGGTTACGATCTGGACGATACGGACGGCGTGCCTGCTTTGGCGGAGCGCGCATGATGAACGCCGTCTCTCCCGAAAAACCCATGCCATTTCCTCCTGTTTCGGCATCACGTTCTTCCGTCGCCGTCTGGCCATGGCCGATCGCACTGGGGCTGCTCACCACCTTTGGCCTGCTGTCCGCCCTGCTGGGCCAGCACGGTATCTGGCTGGCCCTGTCCTGGGCGGCCCTTTCCATTCCCCTCATCGTCACGGTCGCCTGCCTGATCCGGGCCTGGCGCCGTACGCCGTCTTTCAAAGGAGGTCAGTCATGACCCCGATCTCGTTCTCCCCGTGGGATATGTTCCTTAATGCCGGTCCCGTCGTTCGCTGCGTCATGATCCTGCTGGCCGCGGCTTCGCTGCTGACCTGGACGATCTTCATCGCCAAGTCGGTCGAACTGCTGCGCGTGCGCCTCAAGCTCCAGAAGGCCGAAAAGTCGCTGGAAGACGCCAATACGCTGGATCTTGGCGAGGAATGGACGCGCGGGAACTCGTCGATCGCCCACACGCTGGTCATGGCGGTCGAGACGGAACGCAAACGCTCTGCCGACATTCCCGATGACGGCGAGGGCCTGAAGGAGCGCATCGTCCTGCATCTCGAACGCCTTGAGGCCGCCGAGGGCCGCAGGTTGCTGCGCGGCACCGGCGTGCTGGCGACCATTGGCGCGACCTCGCCCTTCATCGGTCTGTTCGGCACGGTCTGGGGCATCATGACCTCGTTCACCGGCATTGCGGCGAGCAAGGCCACCAGCCTTGCCGTTGTCGCCCCCGGCATCGCCGAGGCCCTGCTGGCAACGGCGTTGGGTCTGGTGGCCGCCATCCCGGCCGTGGTGATCTACAATCATCTCGCCCGCCAGACCGCCTCGTGCCGCGCGCAGGTGGCGGACCTCACCGCACTGGTCATGCGGCTTGTCTCGCGTGATCTCGGGCACATGCAGGCCCTGACCGCCAGCGGACAGGTGGTGCGGCTTGGCGCATCGCGCGACAGCCGCTCGGTTGCCGGGGAGTAAGCGGCATGATCCGCATCCGTCATAACGATGAGAACCCGCATGAGGCGAGCGAGATCAACGTCACGCCGTTCATCGACGTGATGCTGGTGCTGCTGGTGATCTTCATGGTCACCGCCCCGCTGACCACGGTGAACGTGCCGGTCGACCTGCCGTCCTCGACCGAGAAGCCGACGCCGCGCCCCGATGATCCCGTGTTCCTCACCGTCAAGGCCGATCATGGTCTGGCGCTGGGGGAAGACGACATCAGCACCGATGCGCTTCCCGGAGCGCTGGAAACCGCGACGAAAGGCAACAAGGACGAGCGGATATTCCTGCGTGCCGACAAGACCGTCGATTACGGCACGCTGATGGGCGTGATGGATAAGCTGCGGTCTGCTGGTTATCTCAAGGTCGCGCTCGTCAACCTGCAGGGACAGGAAGAAGGCAGCGAGGCAGGCTCAACGCCTGTGCCGTCGGTGTCCGGAGCGACACCGTGAGCGGCACGGCTGACATGGCGGGGACGACACAGCCTGCTGGCGTGACGCCGGATACGGCTCCGCCGTCCTTCGCCGACTGGCAGAGGGGGCAGGCCCGTCTGACCCGGCGGCACGACGCCATCCGCTGGGGCCTGTCCTTCCTTGCCGTGCTGGCGGTCAGTAGCGGGGCGGTGTGGTGGGTCATGCGCCTGCCGCCGCCAGTGATGGCCGTGCCCGAACCGCCGCCTGCCGCGATCGCCATCGACATGGCCCCGGAACCAGTCTCGACGCCCACACCGCCGACGGATGCGCCAATCGGACCCAAACAGACCCAGTCCATCCCCGATCCGGCCCCGGTCGAGCCGCCGAAAATCACCGCGCCGCCATCGCCCGCGCCCAATCCGCCGGTCCCGGTGCCCAAACCGGAAAAACCGCGCAAGATCGTCAAAAAGAGCAAGCCGGTCCCGCAACTGAAAAAGCCCATCCCGGACAAGACGCCGCCCGCTGAAGCCACGACCGCACCGCCATCCTCGGAAGCGCCTCCGGCCCCCACGCAGGCGGCCCCGGCTCCAGGCGCCTCATCGTCGAAGGCGTCGCACGACCCGGTCACCTGGCAGGGCGCGCTGCTGGCCCAGCTTGAGAAGTTCAAGCGCTATCCGTCCGACGCCATGGCCGACCATCAGGAAGGTGTGCCCACCGTAACCTTCTCCATGGACCGTAAAGGGCACGTGCTTTCGGTGACACTCGCCAGCTCTTCCGGCCATCCACTGCTGGATCAGGAGGCGGTGGCGCTGCCCAAACGCGCGCAGCCGCTGCCGGTCCCGCCGGACAGCGTCGCGGGGGATCCCATTACCCTGACGGTCCCCGTCGAGTTCTACATCCATGCCGGTGGAAACTGAGGTTTTCGCCGTTTCCTCATCTCTGATCGTGACAGGATCAAAACCATGCTCGCCTTCTCCGAACATCGCCGTTCTCCGCCCGCCCTGAACCAGATCCGCCCCGGCATGGGCGCCAGCCACAGCGCCGTGCGCAGGCTGGAAGAACGGAGCGAGGAAGTCGGCATCAAGATGACCGATCTGCGGCGCATCCTGTTTCACGGTCTTCTGGAAGCCGGACCCCGCGCGACGGCAGTGGAAATCTGGAAAACGCTGTGCCGGATCATGGAGCATGGGCACGCCCCGTCGCAGGGTTCGATCCAGCGTAACCTGAACCTGCTCGTCGCCCGCGACATCCTGCGCCGCGATGTCTCGCCCGACCGGCTGTGGCATTACAGCATCGCACCCGAACGCAGGGGCAGGCTGGCCGTCACCTTTGTCGAGGCGGGCACGGGGCGGAAGATTCCCTGCCGGATGCCGGAAGTCGCCGCCCTGCTGCGCCGGGCCGCAGCCGAGCACGGACTGGCCGCGCAGGCCGCCGCCATCACCGTAACACCGGTCCCGGCCACAGGCGACGCGGACATCCGCTGAGCGCTGACGCATTTTTTTCATCCGGCTGCTGAAAAAACGTGGCGGCCGATCGTCTTATAGAGTGAGCCCTCCCGCAGGGACGGGACATCTTCCTTGAAATTCATCGCCTGGTTCGTCCGTCGCCCGGTGGCGACCCTCCTGCTGCTGTTCTCCGCCGTGCTGTCCGGGCTGATGGCGCTGCCCCGTCTCCCGGTCTCGGACCTGCCCGATGTGGACCTGCCGGTGATTTCGGTCTCGGACTCCAACGCAGGCGGCTCGCCCGAAATCATGGCCCGCACCGTGGCCGCCCCGCTGGAGCGGCATCTGGGCAATATCGCCGGTGTGACGCAGATGCAGTCCACCTCCACGCGGGGACAGACCTCCATCTCGCTGGGGTTTGAACTGGGGCGTGACCTCAATGGCTCGGCGCGGGACGTGGAAGCGGCGATCCGGGCCGCGCGACGTGACCTGCCGACTACGCCGGGATCGGACCCGCAATATCGCCGCGCCAATCCTAATGCGACACCGGTGCTGATCCTTGCCGTGACACCGGGCATGCAGTCCATGGCGAAACTGTATGATCTGGTGAACACCACCCTGCGGCCGATGCTGCTGCAGGTGCCGGGTGTGGGCGATGTGACGCTCATGGGCAGTTCCGCGCCCGCCGTGCGGGTGGAGATGAACCCGCTGCTGTTCTTCAAATACGGCATGGGGTTCGAGAACCTGCGCGCGGCGCTGGCTTCGGCCAATGCCCATACGCCAAAGGGCGTGATCGACATGGGGGACCGGCGTTTCCAGCTGGCGGTCAACGATCAGGCTGAACACGCCGAGGCCTACCGGGATCTGGTGATCGCCTACAAGAATGGTCGACCCATCCGGCTGCGGGATGTCGCCACTGTCACCGACAGCATGCAGGACGTGAATGCCGCCGCCTTCTTTGACGGAAAACCCGCGCTGACGCTGATGGTGCGTGCCCAGCCGGGGGCCAATCTGGTGGGCATTGTCGATGCGGTGAAGGCCCGCCTGCCGCAACTGCGCACGCTGATGCCGACCGGTGCGGATATTGCCGTGGCGCGGGATGGCTCGGCGGTGATCCGGTCCTCACTGCATCATACGCTGGTGACACTCCTTGCCGCCTGCTTTCTGGCGCTGGCTGTGGTCTGGGTGTTCCTGCGCTCGTGGACCGCCTCGGTGGCCGCCGCGATCGTCGTGCCGTGCTGCCTGATCGCCAGCCTCGGGCCGATGCGTCTGGCTGGCTTCGGTCTGGACAATCTCTCGCTTATGGCGCTGACGGTGGTGACGGGGCTGGTGGTCGATGACGCCATCGTGGTGATCGAGAACATCATCCGCATGCGTGAACGGGGCCTGTCCGTTGACGAGGCCGCCATTGCCGGGGCGAGCGAGGTGGCCTTTACGCTGCTGTCCATCACCGTCTCGGTGCTGGCGGTGTTCCTGCCGATCGGGCTGGCCTCGGGCCTGACGGGACGGCTGTTCCGGGAGTTTGCCGGGACGGTGGGGATCGCCGTGACGGTGTCGCTGGTCCTGTCCTGCGTGGTCACACCGTGTCTGACGGCGCTGTGCATGCGCTTTGCCGAAAACAGAACCGCCGTGGATCCAGAAGTGGATGTCGCAGATTTTCTGGATCATGAAAAACACAGAGGCAGTCTGTATCGACGCACCCTGGAAGTCTGCCTGAGCCATCCCGGCAAAGCCGTGTTGCTGCTGCCGCTGACCCTGCTGGCGACCGGTTTTCTGTTTCTGCGTATGCCAAAGGTCGTGTTCCCGCGTCAGGATATCGGCATTGTCTCGGGCGGGTCGCGCGGCAGCGGCAGTTCTCTTGCCCAGACCAAAGAGCGGCTGGAGCGGTTCAGCAGGATGCTGCTGGAGGATCCTGCCGTTACGCATGTGATCGCCTATCTGGATACGGGCGAAGGCTCCAGCCACGGCATGGTGTTCGCAACCCTGCGCGACCTGTCCACCGGGCGGGCCTCGGGAACGGAAGTAGCGGCCCGGGTCGTGGCCCGGATGGGCAGGGACATTCACGCCGAATATCATGCCCAGGCGCCCGGCAACATCATGATGCGGGTGGGCTCGAACAGCAGCGGAGTCAGCTACATCCTGCGCAGCGAGGATGACCGGCTGCTCGGACCGGCGACACGCAGGCTGGCGAAAGCCCTGCGTCACCACCCGGAGTTCGCGGATGTGGACCCGGACGTCGATCCACCGGGACAGGGCATCACGCTGGCGATCGACCGCGATACCGCTGCCCGTGTCGGTGTCACGCCGCAGGTGATCGGCAATACCCTGTCGGACGCGCTGGGCCAGACCACGGCCTCGGTCGTCTACACGACGCACGGCCAGTACAATGTGGTTCTGACCGTGGAAAACCGCTTCCAGCGCGATCCGGAGATCCTGAAGCAGTTCTGGGTCAGCCCGTCCGGTGGATCCGCCTCGGGCAGTTCGGCGTCCAACACCATCCGGGTGGTGACATCGGCGACAGCCAGCACCACGGCCTCCACGAGTGCCACGGCATTCAGAAACCAGATCGCCAATTCTCTGGCGGGCGGGGCGAATGCTTCAACCGGTTCGGCTGTAGCGACCGGGGCGGAAACGCTGGTGCCACTATCGGTCGTGGCCCGGATCACCCCCAGCCTCGACCCGGTGGCCGTGACCCATATCGGTTACGCCAGTTCCGCCTCGCTGGCGCTGGAACTTGCGCCCGGCGTCAGCCTGTCACAGGCGCAGGCGATCATCGATCAGGAGTGGCGCAGCCTGCATCTGCCGGAGACCATCAACGGTGAACTGCAGAGCGATGAAGGGGACGTCGGCAAAAGCACCCATGACAGCGAGATCCTGATTATCGGCGCTGTGCTCGCCGTTTATCTGACATTGGGGATGCTCTATGAAAGCGTGTGGCATCCGCTCACCATTCTTTCCACCATTCCCTCGGCCGGGATCGGGGCAGTGGTCGCGCTCGACCTGTTCGGCCTGCCGTTCTCGGGCATGGCGGTGATCGCCATGCTGCTGCTCACCGGCATCTCGCTGAAAAACGCCATCCTGCTGGTGGATTTCGCCATCCATGCCGAACGCGAGCGCGGCATGACACCACGGGACGCCATCCGCGAGGCGTGTCTGCTGCGGCTGCGCCCGATTGTCATGACCACCTTTGCCGCGGCCCTCGGCGCGTTGCCGCTGGTACTGATGGGCGGCTACGGGATGGAACTGCGCCAGCCGCTGGGCATTGCGCTGATCGGCGGCTTACTCGTCAGCCAGGCCCAGACCATGTTCACCACGCCAGCGCTCTATCTGGTGGTGGCACGGTGTGCCGATCACCTGCAGCGCCTGAAACTGCGATGGGTCCGGACAGGTCAAACCTGAGCGTCCGCTCCCGTAAACAGGTGGCGTCAGATTTCCAGCCCCTGATCCCGCCGTCTCCCGAACGACCAGTCGACACCGCCATCATCACGGGCGATCCCCGAGACTTCCCTGCCCCGCTGTTTTTCCAGCGAAGGCGTCCACGGCACCAGCTGAAAGCCAAGTCCGTTATCGATCATTGCCATCCGACCGGATGCCATTACGAAACGCTGGCGATAGATCCCTGATACATACTCGCCAGCATCGGACGGCTGATGGGCAAGCCCCTGCTCCGCTCCCAGCCGCTGGGCCAGTTCATCGACCTCCCTTTCCCGGAGCGTGGCAATTATCCCGCGCGGATAGACGGTCTTCTCGCCATCGCGTCGCGCCAGTCCCTGCTCGACCAGATGGGCACTGCGCTGGCGCAGGGCGTCGCGGACCTCCGCCCCAAAACCCGCCTCGCCCAGCACCACCGGATCACGGGCGACAAGCTGGCGGTCCAGCCATGTTGCGCCGCGTGCCTGCACCTGTTCACTGATCGACAGATCGGAACGCACGGCAAGTGTGGCCCGTCGATGACCCTTGCCATCCGCACAGTTCCGTAATTCAACCAGACCACCAGGCGGGACATCCCCGGCAGCCTCCAGCGACGGCAGATGGACATGATGCGTGCGCCCGTCCACGCCATCGATTACGGCATAGGCGTTCCCTTGCAACTCATCATCCAGACCGCGCGCCACCAGACGCCCGATCACGGGCTCAGTCAGTTCCTCCCCGGACAGAACCCATGACGCCGAGGCCCGTTCGATCCCCTGCTCACTCAGACCGCGATGGATGCGTTTGATGATGTCATTGCGCTGGCCCATCTCGCGCAAGGTGACCTCCGCCGTCTCATCCAGCCGCCATTGTCCGGCACGGACCTCATGGGCGAGGCCCATGCGCTCCAGACACCGCAGCCGTCCGACTTTCATGACCGCGAACGCGTCAGGCTGCCGGTCGAGAGACGGCGCCAGATCGATGATGCCCCGCTGATCGGCATCCTGCTGCAACTGCCAGTCCAGTTGGGTCCAGCGTTCGGCCTCGATCTGGCGCTCCACGTTCCGGCGGATTTCATTTTCAGTGCGCGTCCCGAGTTCGAGCGTGACAAGGTTCTGGGCACGGGCACGTAAACCTTCGCGGATATAATCCTTCGAGATGACCAGATCCTCGCCCGCCTGATCCTTGCCGCGCACGATGACATGGACATGCGGGTTGTCGGTATTCCAGTGACTGACCGCCACCCAGTCCAGACGCGTGCCGAGATCCTGCTCGGCCTGCGTCATCAATTCCCGCGTGAAGGTTTTCAGGTCCGCCATGTCCACAGCATCCTCCGGTCCGATGATGAAGCGGAAATGGTGCCGGTCATCCTGGCACCGCTCGGCAAATTCGCGCGCAGGCACGTGATCACGCTCGGCCCCGAACAGCCGGGCCTTCTCGCCATCCTTCGTCACCCCTTCGCGCTGAAGATAGGACAAATGGGCACGCAGCGTGGCCCGTGCGCCGTGGCGAACCACCCGCGCCTTGACGATGGCAAGCCGGGTGCGCCGCGACAGGAGGCGGTTGGCGCGGGCGGCCGCTCCCCTGCCCCGCCCGAAGGTGGATGGCCCCTTGCGTCCATGTGCTGATCCCGGACGCCCCATGCCCCCGGCCCGATTGGTCGCGGCCAGCACGCGCCCGATGAAAGACCGTCCCTGACGGGCACGGTTCGAGCGAATGCGGCCGGGCCGGACCCGAAAATCATCATCACGGGCCATGACGAACCGCACCTTGCGCTAACATATTGAAAACAGGACAATCAGACCGCCTGAAACCTTGGGGCGGCAAAATGACCTTGTGAAAAACCCTGAAAAACTGCCCTCCCCAACCATGCCGCACCTTGCGGCTTTTATCTTGCGCTAAGCCCCAGAGACCCGATCCCCAGGACAATCGCCGTTTCCCTGCCTTCTCATGCCTCCGCTGCACCGGATCGCGCACGTATCCGGTCATGGTGCCCGCTCCATCGAGACAGGGACGAACAACGCCTGCGATGTGTCTGCCAGTGCGTCCGGGGCATGTGGGAAAGGCCCGGACGCACGCCATATGATGTGCCCGGCAAACAGCGTCTCGTCCGGTTGATCCCGCACAACGGTCACGCCGGTATCGTGCGGGACTTCCGCAGGAAACGTGTGCCCATTCAACAGTCGCACGACAGACGCGACGTAATCCCGTGTCTCCCGTGGCAGGGGCTGACCCGTCGCAAGATGGGCCTCGTAGCGCCCCGGACCGGCATTGTATGCGGCCAGAAAACCTACGTCCCCATAATGGTCGTGCAGCATTCGAAGATAACTGGCACCGGCAAGGATGTTGTCGTGGGGATCGAAAGGATCAGTTCCGAGGCCAAGATCACGCCGCAGCCCCTGCCATGTCGCGGGCATGATCTGCATGAGGCCCATCGCGCCCTTTGCTGAAATCACATGGATATCCCGGCCGCTTTCCACCTGCATCACCGCACGGATCCATTCCGGCGGCAGGGCGACACGCAGGGCGGCCTGCCGGATCAGCCCGTCGATATCCTGCGCACAGGCGGGGCGCGCCAGAAACACCAGCGACGCCCCCAGTCCCATGCGGCACAGCCGGACCAGCAGGGAACGAAATCGCCCGCTGGAGTGGCTGAACCTTCGCCCTGTTCGTGCAGTCAGGCGCATCATTCGCGTGCTCCCTGACGTTTCTGCGGGCGGCTCCAGACGAGTTGCCAGACCCGTCCGCCCCGACCCGACTGGAACAGGGTCGCGCGTACGCCCTGTGCCAGAGAGGGGTCATCAAGGACCACGACGATGTATTCGCCAGCCCGTTCGCCGGTACGTGTCCAGCCTGCACCGACTTCCGGGCCGTCGCTACCATCACCGAGATGGATACGATAATCGGGCGCGTTACCACCCTCCGGCGTCTCGATGCGCACCAGTGTCAGTTCGGCATCCAGCGAGAGCGTGCGCAGGCGTCCGGAAAAACCTTCAGCCGTGCGCGTGAAGAGTCCGATCTGGGCCATGTCAGTGATCCTGCGAAAAACGTGGAGGAGAAAAGCCCGTGGCAGACATGGAATCTGCGGCAACCCATAGCGGTGTCGCACGCCCGATGACGCTGCTGACCGACAGGGGACCGAAATACCGACTGTCCAGACTGCGGGGTTCGCGCGCATTCATGACGAAGATTTCCTGCACACCGAGACGGTGACAGCCCTGCCAGACAGGCAGTGGACGCCCGCGATGATCAATGGTCAGCGCCTCACCGGCCCCCAGTCCATCGACCGTGATATGGCTTCCCGTGCGACAGACCGTCTGACCGCCAGTTGCTGCCACCGGTTTGAGCAGCGGTACGCCGCGCGGCAGATAACCACCACGAGCCAGCCTGTCCGCATCGCGTTCGGGCAGACGGAGCGCCACCAGTTCCCCGACATGCGCCCTGCGTTCGGGGTGCAGGCGATACAGACCTACCGGCACACTGGCCGTGGCATTCCAGATCAGGCGTGGTGCCGGATGCAGCGTCATCGACAACCCGATGCCCAGCGCTGCGAAATACGTGATAAAAAACCAGCCCCGGCGCGTCATGGCGTGGTCCTCCCACATAGCCAGGCTTCATGCCGTGCGGTCGTGTAGGACGGCACGATGCCGCGTTCCTGCAGACCGTTGGCAAGCTGCTGCCAGTAGGATGGACAGACATGCACGGGATTGATCCGGCGCCGTTCCAGCGCGTCGATGACAGCAAGAACTGTCCGGACCTCGGCCCAGCCGCTACGATGCAGCAGACGGTCCGCACCCGTCGGCACGAACGGCAGGCGTTCCCGTGGCTCACCCGCATGGGGTGCCCGCACGATATCGATGCAACAGGCTGCCGCCCCGCAATCCGCCTGTGTCCAGCGCAGCAGGGCGAACACCGTGCCCGGCGCGAAACACAGACGGCGGCGATACCGATCGATCGGTTGCGTTTCCAGCGCATGACCGAAGCGCAGCCACTGTTCGATGCGCTTCTCCAGCCAGGTCGGTTCGAGATGCGTCATCACCTCGCGAGATGCGTGGTTCATGGGCATTCTCCCGCGACAGGAGGACGGATGGTGGTTGCGCTCTGACAGCAGTCCCGCTGCATCACGATGAACCGCGTGCCGCCACACGCGCGTCGCTTCCCGAGCAGAGCGCCTGCTCGCAAAAAGTCGGGACGCGGCGCAGGACTGTCGGGAAATGTCGAGCTAAATCCGTCGCTTTTTGTGGTAATCGAGAACTCACGCGCGCGCCCCGGCGCGGTGTACAAGTACTGAATAGTTATACTATTTAGTACTCTTAGAGAGCGCGATTTTCCCCTTTTATAACAATTGATTAAAGCAACATCCCATTCCCGATAGGCCGGGAAATCGATTCCTGATAGGCCGAATGGCATCACGAGTCCTCCACATAGTTATCCACAAAATCATGTGAATAAGTTTCTGAGGCAGGCACGAAATGGAGCACCGGAACGTCCCCCGACGACGCCTCCAGTCGCAGCCGATAGCCAGGCAGACTATCGGCGGTAACAAGGCGACGGATCTCGAAGACGAAGCGGGGATAGGGCGAGCGCGAGGCCGATTTCTCGTGCAGATGCGGCAGGTCAAAGGCCCAGCCATCTTTCTGGCGACCGGCATGCCGCCGCACGAGAAGGTAGAGCCAGCGCTCGAAGCCACCGGTCAGCGCGAAATAGCGCGGATCAAGGTCCAGAACCGCGCGGCGGCCGACCGCATCGCACAACCATTGCGGGAGGATAAGATCGAGTTCGCCCCGTCGTTCCTGCCAGGCGACAACCCACGAAAACCCGAGCGCGCCTTCGCGGGTCTGGCGCAGGGATGTCGTGACACGGGTTCCAGCCAGCCGTTCCAGTCCCGCCCGCAGCCGTGCGTAACGGGCGGACGTCTCGCCCCGGTCGAGAAAGCGCAGGACATCGCGCATGCTGCCCCGGACGTGCGGCGACAGAGGCTGTCCCCGGCGCCGGGCTGCCACCAGGGTCGAGACGGCCCAGATCAGGATGTCCGCATCCCAGATCGTCGCCATGGGACTGTCATCCCGCCCGGTCACGTGCATGGTAACGTGGCCCATGCGAAAGCTGACCGGCACATGCCGCGGCGATTTGCTGAGGCTGAAGAACGGCCACGACATGAGATCGATCAGCAGGCATGGCGTAACGGCCCGCGATACGGGAAAGGACATCATGGCCCCCTCCCGTGCTTGCGGCTGCCAAGCATGCGGGCGACCTCGTAGGCCGTCTCGGACGTGGAGCGGCAGGCCACATTCTCGACCCACACGCGGATATCATCGACGTGGTAGAGCACGCGCCCGCCCATCTTGCGAAAGATCGGGCCACTGCCACGACACCGATAGCGTTCCAGCGTGCGTGGCGAGATGTTAAGCTTATGGGCTGCCTGCGGCGTGGTGAGGAGCTGCTCGCGCAGGAAACTGTCCTGACGTGGATGTGAGAGCGTCATGTCGGCCTCCGTCATTTCGGGCGTAACCACGCGGAGCTTCGGCAATAATTGTCGTGAGGGAGACGTGCGAAAAACGATCGCCCCTATGCGCGTACGGTCCTGTTCCGGCGTCAGAACTGGTGGGGGATCAGGCCCGCAGGCGGAAACGGCCCGGTCGCAGGAGGGAGACATATTCACGTCGGTCAGCGAGACGTGCAGCCCGCTTCAGCAGGCGTCCGACACGCGCACGCTGGGACGATGTATCCCACTGTCGGGCATTCATGGTGCGGACAGACGGATCCAGAACCCGACCGATCTCACGCTGCGAGGCCCCGGCCATACGCCCGGCATACGCGCAGATGACATCGGCCATCCGCCAGACGTGGTAAGGCGGCAGCGAGAGCGAGCGCGGCAGGCCGGGAACAGATGTGCCGGTGAGGCGTTTCAGAAAACGCCGTAGCTGCGCAATACGAATTTCCTCGGCTCCATCCAGAGGAATGAGCGCGGCCGGACGGGCAGAGGCCGCGCGCCCCCGTATCTGCAGATGATGGCCACCGTCATCGGGAGAGACGATAACAACAAGGATACCGGGTTGCTGTTCCGTCGGGGATGCCCCGTGCAGGAGGTGCTCCGGGATCGTGCGAACATGAAAACCCTCCGGGGCCTCGACAAGAATTGTCACACCTGGATAGGCTTCAGGGCTCCATAATGCGGGCTGAATCCATGCGGGAACATCCGGATCAGCCGGAACAGGATAACCCCCAGTGGTGAGCGAAACCGCCCACCAGTTCATAGCGTGCCCGGAGATCCGTGAGTGTATCGAGCTGCTGGCGAATATGGCGGTATCCGGTCACATAAGCAGGGATATGTCGCAGCAGTTCCTGCGCCAGTCCGGGGCCATCAAGGAGACGCAGATTCTCGCGGAACTGCGGATCGTGCCATTCCGGATGCTCGACCATGACGGACTCCTCCCATCTGTAGGCAGAATTACCGGCCTGGCGAGAGACGGAGGGAGATACCGCGAGAAAGGCGGTGCATTGGCATTACGATGCACAACCGCAACAGAAATGACGCATAACGCTGCCTTCCGGGGCATGGGAGCCTCGGCGATGGCTGCGGTTATCGCGATGAAAAAGGAGTACGGGGCTCAACGAGACCGTATCGCCAAAAAGGTCGGTACCACACCGCACCAGTGCATTCTGACAGGGTCGTGATGCATGATCATGCCCGTTCTGGCTGACCGACAGGTCTGGCCCCGAAAACCGGAAGCCCCCCGTCAGACGGGGGGCTCGGCATCGCGTCGGGCAAGCGCTTCTTTGAGTTCGCGCTCGATCTGCCGGCGCTCACGGCGGCTCAGGTGAAAGCTGGTCAGTTCGGCGCGCAGCATCTGGATGTGGTCGTGTCGGGTGATCATCGTCCTGCTCCTTTCGTTTCTTGAAGACAGGACGGACGGCTCATGCCGGGGTGGACCGGGTCAGGGATCGCCGCAGGCGACCGGTTCGCCGGCGCGTGGGGGAGCCGATTTTGTTCGGTGCGCCCGGCACGGGTGCGCCGGGCAAAATTGGGGGGACCACGCGTCCTTGACGCGGTTCGCCCTCGCGCATGGTACAATGGGAAGACTGAGGGAAAGCCTCTGTTCCTCCTGCCTTCCACGTCGGGCGACCAGCGCTGCCGCCCGTGCCCGGAAAAGCACGTGGGAAAAGAAAACCGAGAAGGCCCCGCCCGGAGAGACCGGGCGGGGTTGGGTGTGGGAGGTTCAGTCCCCGTTCCGGCTGCGGGGCCGGGTCCAGATGAGGGAGTAACCCTCGCCTTCCTCGTCGGTGAACAGGTTGGCGAAGATCGGGGCGGCG
>NZ_NKTY01000027.1 GCF_003207825.1 Komagataeibacter saccharivorans
GATCCCATCCCGAACTCGGCCGTGAAATGCCCCAGCGCCTATGATACTGTGCCTTAAGGCACGGGAAAGTCGGTCGCCGCCAGGTCTTCCAGTCTCCCCAAACAACCGCGGGGTGGAGCAGCCCGGTAGCTCGTCAGGCTCATAACCTGAAGGCCGCAGGTTCAAATCCTGCCCCCGCAACCATGATTAAGTCCCTGATCGGACACGATAAACCCGCCCTCAACAGGCGGGTTTTTTGTTGTTCAAAATCCTTCACGGGATGCAATTGGGATGGGACAGGGAAGCCAGTTCCGCCCTCGACGCAACATGGCCGGTGCAATATGCTGTTTCCATCGCCGCAATCAACCGGGATGATAAAGGCCAGTGCGAATGGGTACAAGGTCGGACGCTTCGGTGAGCCATGGATTTGATGATGTCATGGCCCTTGCGATACGGGGTAGTGGTACGGGAATCTGGGATCGGGATGTCCTGACGGGCGCTATTCACTATTCTGATGGATGGGCCGAGATACTTGGTTATCGCCCCGAAGAAATTTCCAGCCGGATAGAAGATAGCTACCAGCGCGTCCACCCGGACGATCTGGCCTATGTTCAGGCAACGATGCGCGATCACTTTGAAGGACTTACCCCCTCTTACGAAGTCGAACACCGCCTGCGTTGCAGGGATGGCAGTTATAAATGGGTAATGAGCCGTGGCCGTGTCGTCAGCCGGGATGAGGCGGGCCAGGCATTGCGGATGGTGGGCACCACCAGCGATATCAGCTCGATCAGGAGCCTGACGGATCAACTCCATCAGAGTATCGCGCTTATGACCAACCTGACCAATGAAGTGCCGGGTCTGGTATTTCAGTGCTGCCGGGAACCGGACAATACCGCCCGCCTCACATATGCCAGCGCGCGGATTGAGGAAATCTATGAACTGACAGCCGCACAGGTTGCCCTTAACACCGCCGCGATCCATGAACGCATTCATCCTGATGACCGGGAGATGTATCTGGCGACACTTGCAGTGGCGACCGCGGGGTTGACGCCCTGGCATTGTGTCTTTCGCGTGCTTCTGCCTGTTCAGGGACTGCGCTGGCGTCAGGTCGATGCCCATCCGCTCCGGCTGCCGGATGGCGCTACAGTGTGGCATGGTCTGGTGGTGGATGCGACGGCGCGCAAGCGGATGGAACAGGAACTGCATGATCTCGCCCGCGTGGATCATCTGACAGGTCTTCCGAACCGCCGGGCTTTTACTGAGCGGATGGAAGATGTCTGGCGGTCCATGCAGGACGGCGCCAGCCCGCAGATCGTGATGGCGATGATCGATATCGACCATTTCAAGGCGATCAATGACCAATATGGCCATGCGACCGGGGATGGCGTGATCCGCCATGTCGCGTCGGTCGTAATGGAAACATTGCGTTCAACCGATGACACGGGCCGCGTAGGGGGCGAGGAATTTGCAGCCTGCCTTCACGAGATTGATCTGACACAGGCCAGTGCGATTGCAGAACGCCTGCGTCTGGCTATTGCGGATGTACCGGTGCGTGTCGGCGGCCATACTATTGCCGTGACGGCCAGTATCGGTATTTCGGAGATGTGCGAGACGGATGTCAGTAGCGACGATGCACTGGCCCGTGCTGATATGGCCCTGTATTTTGCCAAGAAAAATGGACGTAACTGCGTGGCGCTGGCTACACCGGGTGAGCGGGGCATGGGCGTTGAAGCCGCCCTCCTGCCCCGGTAGAGGGACAGAATAGCCTATTGTGACGGGATATGGGGGAGGCCCCCTGAATCATGACCGCCAGAAAGGCGTTGCCTTGTGAAATGCGGACCAGGCCTGGGGTAATCTGCGCATGGCCTGTTGCCTGCGCTTTTTGCTCCATCGGATGACAGTATCGCAGGCTTCGGTGGAAAGATCAGGTTGAATGCAGCGTAATCTGTCCGTCAGTATCAAGGCCACGGCTGCGTCATTGATGTCACCCAGACAGCTTTGCAGGCGACGGCAGTGTTTCAGGTAGGATTTCACCTTTCGGGTGGGGTACAGGCTGGCCATGGAATCCACGCTGTAACGCAGTTTCTTGAGTGTCTTGCGCAGTGAATGCAGTTCTGTCGCGGAAAGATGGCTTATGTGCCTGCCCCGCCGCACAACCTTTCGGGTCACCCGATCAAGCAGGTCAGGTGCCAGCGCTATCAGCTTATGGTCCATCTTTTTGTGGCTGACCCTAAAGGGGGCATCTTCCATCCATGCTGTCAGGGCAAGCACGCATGCCGTGATATCCGGCCCGGCCAGTTCCTGTTGCAGGGCGTTATGGGCCTGTGTTCTCAATCCCGTTGCGGCGGTGTTGAGTGCCTGCCACCCGTCTTGCATCGGTAAGGCGGGAGAGGCCGTGCGCAATGTTTCGGTGCTGAATACATCCCAGTCACGCGCAGCGCCCAATATGCGGCCGATCCTTTGCAACCCGTCTTCAAATTGTGTGGCCTTCGTATCATCCAGACATACAGAAAAAAGTTGAAGTGTCGTGCGCAGCCGTCGGATAGCCACCCGCATCTGGTGTATGCCTTCCATATCGTCAGCCTTCACGGCTGGAAGGTTGTTGACCAGACTGTCCATGTCTTCGCGCATGATCCTTCTGAACCCATCTGCCGCAGTAATTTTGGCGGACAGGACAGGCGCGCGGGCCGGTGTGACCTGAGTGGAATGACCGGTCAGAAGGCGGTAGCCGCGCCCGGCTTTGGTCTGGGCGCTGATATGGAGCGGCAGATCGGCCTGCAGCCGTATTGCCAGATGATAGAGGGGCAGGACGGGGCCATTCTTGAGTTCCAGTTCTACTTCATGGACCCGTTCCTCTGCCTTGCCTGCGCGAACAGAACCCTCATCAATGGCAATTTCAATGACCGCATCTTCACATTTCATCATGTGGATGGCGCGCTGGATGTCGGAACGGAAAACCGGCACCAGCTTTCCGTCCAGCATCGGTTTCAGTATGGCCGCCGGGGTGGCGTCCAGAAGGGTGATGTCCGGTCTGGTTGTCCTGACAGGCCATTCCCATTCATTACGATGGGTTGCCAGGGCGTTATCGCCGCCGGATTTCAGTGTCTGGACATGATGCCTGCCGGAACGGCGCACCCGCAGGGACAGGCCGCTTCTGCTCAGGGCCAGATCCGGCGTGTCATAATAGATCGTAACCAGATGGGTATGGACGACCGGGGCCACATTCTCCAGCAGGGTAACATGCTGCGCGACCAGAGCGTGCGCCTCAGCAGGGAAGTCGAGCTTGAGCTCGATCTCCTGTGGCGTGGAAAGATGCTGGTCGGTCATGATTTCTTGTTCCCCGGATGAAAGCCGGCCAGGCGCGTTGTTGCCTGCTGGCATGGCAGGAAAACAACTGTCTGAAGCTGGTCCGGGTTCCTGTCCGGCCTGACAGGCGCGTGCGATATCGGGGAAGAAGGAGCGCTCTATCAGTGCGGTCGAGCAGACCCGCTGGAGGGGGACGCGCGCCGTCGCCTTGAGCAGATTGGCAGACTGTCTGAATGGTCTGCAGTATCTCGTAATTTTTTATGGAGAATGGCGGACTCGAAAGGATTCGAACCTTCGACCTTCGCCTTCGGAGGGCGACGCTCTATCCAGCTGAGCTACGAGTCCACTCTCGTCTGCATACATCGGGACCGCGTCGAATGCCACCCCTGAAATCAGTAAAAATCATTGCGGCGCAATCCAGTCCATATACCCCGGCAGTAGCGGCAAGGGTGCCGCACGGCCTTTCTGGTCCGCCATCCATGCCGCCGCCGCCATGTCCCCGCCCGAAGGCAGGAAATCATCGGGATGTCGTATCCAGCCTGTTATGTCAGCGGTTACCTGTTCGGCAGTCCGGCTGCGCAGCAGCAGGTGGTAGCCACCCGCAATGTAATCGCGCCGGGCGCCAGTTGGCAGATGCCGCCATGCGGCCGCCATGGCGGGGGCGGGGATGATCTGGTCATGGCCGCCATAAATGACCAGAACGGGACCGCGCATGTGGGGCACGGCACGCGCAGCTTCGTGCATGAGGCCGGTGAGGCCGGCCAGCGCGACCGTGCCGGTATCGCGTAGTGTCAGTGGGTCATAATACAGCCGGGCCAGCGCCAGAATGTCATCGGCGGCGGTGACATGGACCGGCAGTTCCCGCCCGCTCAGCCGCCCGTGTGGGGCAAGCGCCGCCATCAGCCGCGTGACGGTACGGGCCCCGCCATCCATGTCCCACAGCGCCGGGGCCAGCAGGATATAGCCCGCCACCGGCGGCGCATCGGATCGTGCGGCCAGCACGGTGGCGATGGCCCCACCCATGCTTTCCCCCATTACATATAGCGGCACACCGGGATGTTCATGTCCGATGGTGGTGACAAGGTCTGCGGCGCTGCGGACCAGTACATCCGTGCCAGCCCACCCGCCGCGCTGTGCCGTCTGGCCAAAACCGGGCAGGTCGGGTGCGATCACGCTCATGCCCGCGGCATTCAGGATGGGGGCCGGGCGTTCCCATGCGTCCCGGCTGTCATTGAAGCCATGCAGGGCCACGATCACGGCACGTTCCGTGCCCTGTGCAGGCCAGATACGCAGGGGCAGTGTGGGACCGCCTGCAATGGCGAACATGCGATCGGCGGGCACAAGGCGGCTCAATGCCGGGTGGTGGGCCGGTGGGGCGGGGGGCGGAGCTTCCCGCGTGGTGCAGGCTGCCAGTAACGCAAAAAGCACTGGATAAAGCAGGCGTGACAGGTGAAAGTTTGAAAGCACGGCAATCCTGCGTATCATCATCAACAAGCGCATGTTCCGCTTCCGGGCGGAAACATGCAAATCCAAGCCGGACAACAGCCCGAGGCCCGCCAGAATGCAAGCCCAGCCCCACGATCCCGTTCCGCACCCCCGTCTGGGTACGGTTGAAACCATTGTTGTCGATTCGCGCACCCTGTCGTGCGATGGGGGACTGGGTGCGCTTGGCCACCCGCGCGTTTTCCTGCGCATTGGTCACCACCAGACATTCTGCCCCTACTGCTCGCGGCTGTTTGTCCTCAATCCCGATGCACCCGCAGGCGCCGAACACTGATCGCATTCTGATACATGTCCAGCGACAAGCAGGTTCACCTGATCCTGGTGGATGGTTCGGGCTTCATTTTCCGTGCCTTCCACGCCCTGCCCCCCATGACCAGCCCGGACGGCACGCCCGTCAATGCGGTGTATGGTTTCACCAACATGCTCTCACGCCTGCTGCGCGAACATGCAGGCACCCATCTGGCGGTCATATTCGATGCGGGACGCCATACGTTCCGCAATGATCTCTATAGTGAATACAAGGCCCACCGCCCCGAACCGCCGGAGGAACTGCGACCCCAGTTCGCCCTCGTGCGCGCGGCTACGGCGGCCTTCGGCGTCCCCGCCATCGAGGAAGCCGGATGGGAAGCCGATGACCTGATCGCCGCTTACGCCCGCAAGGCGACCGATGAGGGCGGGCAGTGCACCATCTATTCCTCCGACAAGGACCTGATGCAGCTCATCCGCCCCGGCGTGATGATGATGGACCCCATCAAGCAGAAGCCGATCGGGGAAAAGGAAGTGCTGGCCAAGTTTGGCGTCACCCCTGACCGGGTGGCCGAAGTGCAGGCGCTGATTGGCGATCCGGTGGATAATGTCCCTGGCGTGCCCGGCATCGGCCCCAAGACCGCATCGGCCCTGATGGCGGAATATGGCTCGCTCGACGCCATCCTGCTGGGGGCGGAAGGCATGAAGGCGTCCAAGCGACGCGATAACCTGCTGGCGCATGCCGATATGGCCCGCCTGTCGCGTGAGCTTGTCACCCTGCGCGAAGATGCGCCCTGTCCCGAACCGATTTCCGCCCTGACCTGCTGCGATGTGGATATGGAGCGGCTGGGTGCATGGCTGTCTGAAATGGGGTTTTCATCCCTGCTGCAGCGCATGGGGATGAAAGCGCGCCCGCGCGCCCGCCATCCCGCAGCGCAGGGAGCCAGCCCTGTTGCATCCGTGCAGCCGGAAGCAGAACTTCCCCCTGTGCCTGCTGCGGAATACGGCCCGTACGTCACGGTGACGGACCCTGAAATCCTGCGTGAGTGGGTTGAGCAGGCCCGTGCGCATGGTGTCTGCGCGGTGGATACGGAAACCGATGGGCTGGACCCGCTTGTGGCCCGTCTGGTGGGGATATCGCTGGCCGTCCGGCCGGGGCAGGCGTGCTATGTTCCGCTTGGCCATGAAGGTGACCTGATGGACGCGCTGTGCGCGGCGCAGATGCCTGTCGCGCTGGCGCTTGAAATTCTCGCGCCGCTTTTTGCGGATACATCCGTTCTCAAGATCTTCCAGAACGCCAAATTCGACCTGCTGGTGCTGACGCAGGCGGGCAGTGTCCAGCCTGCGCCGGTTGATGACACCATGCTGATTTCCTACGCGCAGTCGGCGGGAAAACATGGGCAGGGGATGGATGAACTCTCCCGCCTCACACTCGATCACACGCCCATCCCGTATGATGAAGTCACGGGTACGGGCCGCAACCGGGTTGTGTTTTCCAAGGTGGATATCGCCCGCGCCACGCCATATGCGGCTGAGGACGCGGATGTGACCCTGCGCCTGTGGCAGGTGCTGCGTCCCCGGCTTCGTCCCGGTCACGCGCTGGCGCTGTATGAGGAAATGGAGCGTCCTCTCGTGCCGATCCTCGCGGACATGGAACGCGCGGGCGTTGCGGTGGACGCGGATGACCTGCGCGCCATGTCGGTCGAATTCGCCCAGCGCATGGGCGTGATCGAGGCCGAGATCCATACCCTCGCCGGGCGCAGCTTCAATGTCGGTTCCCCCAAGCAGCTTGGGGAAATCCTGTTCGATGAAATGGGGCTGAGTGGCGGCAAGCGCATGAAATCCGGCGCGTGGGGCACCGATTCATCGGTGTTGCAGGATCTGGCGGATCAGGGCCATGACCTGCCCGCGCGGATTCTGGCGTGGCGGCAGCTTGCCAAGCTGAAAAGCACCTATGCCGACGCGCTCCTCAACCAGATCAACCCGGCGACGGGACGGGTGCATACATCCTTCCAGATGGCGGTCACGACAACGGGCCGCCTGTCATCCAACGACCCCAACCTGCAGAACATTCCCATCCGCACGGAAGAAGGGGGGCGCATCCGCCGCGCCTTTGTCGCGGCACCGGGGCATGTGCTGGTATCGGCCGACTATTCCCAGATCGAACTGCGGCTTCTGGCGGACGTGGCCAATATTCCCGCCCTGCGGGAAGCCTTCGCGCTGGGGCAGGACATTCATGCCCGCACGGCATCGGAGGTGTTCGGCATCCCGCTGGAAGGCATGGACCCGCTGACGCGGCGGCGCGCCAAGGCCATCAATTTCGGAATCATCTACGGCATCAGCGCCTTCGGCCTTGGCCGTCAGCTTGGCATTTCGCCGGGGGAGGCACGCGGCTATATCGACGCCTATTTCGCTCGTTATCCCGGCATCCGCGATTACATGGAACGCATGCGGGAGGAAGCGCGGGCGAAGGGATACGTGACGACCCCGTTCGGGCGGCGCTGCTGGGTGCCGGGCATTGCCGATCGCAACGCCGCACGGCGCAACTATGCCGAGCGGCAGGCCATCAACGCCCCGCTGCAGGGGGGGGCTGCGGACATCATCAAGCGGGCCATGGTGCGAATTCCCGACGCCCTTGCCGATACAGGGCTTGACGGACGCATGCTCCTTCAGGTCCATGACGAACTTCTGTTCGAGGTGCGGGCAGAAGACGCCGATCGTCTGTCCGCCCTTGTCAAGCAGGTCATGGAATCCGCAGCGGCCCTGTCTGTACCGCTGGTGGTGGAAACCGGGACCGGAACGAATTGGGCGGATGCACACTGATGATGCGAAATGAACGGGACCGGTTTTTCCTTCTGCTGACACTGGCGATCGTGGCGGTATCCTCGGTCTGCGGGTATGTGGGGTACCGGCTTTTTGACCGCGCGCCGGTGCCGCTCGTCACCTACGGCAATCCGGTTGGCGGCTCGTTCCGGCTGGTCAACGGGGCGGATGGATCGGTGCTGGATACCGATTTCCGTGGCCGGTGGATGCTGGTCTATTTCGGGTACACCCGCTGCCCCGATACGGTCTGCGGCGTCACGGTCAAGGCGATGACCCAGGGGGTCGAGGCGCTGGGGCGTGAGCGCGCACGCCTTGTCGCGCCGATCTTCATCACGCTCGATCCCATGCGCGATACATCCGATGTGCTGCGGACCTACGCGCTGCGTTTCGGTTTCCATCTGACGGTCATGACGGGTTCGCCCAAGATGATCGAGGCGGTGGCCCGCGAATATCACGCCCCCTATGTCCGCCATCCGGGTGAAAACGGGGATTACACCATGGATACCGCAAGCCAGATCGTCATCATGTCCCCCACCGGGCGATATGCGGGCAGCCTGCCCGCAACCGCCACGGCGGAGGAGGTTACCACGCGGATGACCGCGCTTCTGGACGGCAGGGACACTCCCTGAAGCAGTCGGAAACGGGTCAGCGGATGACGGGAACATGGCGGGCCATCGGTCCTGCGATGGTCCTCGGCTTCGGGGTGGTGCTGGCGACCGCGCCCGCATGGGCGGGGGATGAGGGCACGCGCGGCAGTCCGCATCGTGGCGGCACCCTGCGGCTGACGGCCGTTTCTTCTGCCGGAACGCTGGACCCGCAGATCAATTATTCCAGTCAGTACATGCAGGTGATGAGCGTCGTCTATGACGGTCTGCTGACTTATCCCAAGGTGGAAGGCCCGGCTGGTGGCCAGGCGGTGGCCGACCTTGCGCAATCCCTGCCCGAGCGGCTGGATGGCGGGCGCACATGGGTGTTCACCCTGCGCGATGGCATCCGGTTTTCCGATGGAACCCCGCTTGCGGTGGACGATGTCGCGGCGTCCCTGCGGCGCATCTTCCGCGTGGGTTCGCCCACGGCGGGATCATATTACGGTGGTATCGTAGGCGCGGATGCCTGCCTGCGTGATCCCGCTCACTGCACGCTTGCCGGCGGTGTCGTGACGGATGCCGCAACACGGCGCATTACCATTCACCTGACCGCGCCCGATTCCGAATTCCCGCAGAAGATGGCGTTCGGTCACGCGGTGATCCTGCCCGCCAGCATGCCCCCCCACGATATGGGCAATACCGCGCCGCCGGGCACGGGGCCGTACCGGATCGTCTTCTCCAGCCCCGACCGGGGCATGCGGCTGGAACGTAACCCCTTCTTCCATGAATGGAGCGAGACAGCCCAGCCCGATGGTTACGTGGATGCCATAGCATATGATTACGGCCTGTCGGATGAGGACGCGCTGACCGCCGTCGAGCGGGGGCAGTATGACTGGATGGCGGGTCTCAAGCCGCTGGACCGGCTGGGGGAAATGGGTAGCCGCCATATCGCGCAGGTCCATGTCTATCCGCTATACGGGCTGGTGTTCCTGCCGATGAACGTCAATATCGCGCCTTTTGACAGCATCAAGGCGCGGCAGGCGGTCAATTACGCGCTGGACCGGCGGGCAATGATGATCCTGTATGGCGGTTCGGGCATCGCGGCCCCGCTATGCCGCATGGTGCCACCCGGCCTGTTGCCCGGTGATGGCATGTGCGCGTGGACACGCGGCGCGGACCCCGATCATCCCGCCAGCCAGTGGATGGGACCGGATGTGGAACGCGCCCGCCAGCTTGTGCGCGAAAGCGGGACGCAGGGGCAGGATGTCACCCTGATCGTTCCCGCCACGGCGATGTATATCAGCATGGGCACCTACCTGCGCGACATGCTGCAGGCCATCGGCTACCACGCGCGGCTGCACCCGCTTTCAGCAGCCATGGAATCGGCATATGTGCAGAATACCAGCAACCATGTGCAGATCAGCCTCATGGGGTGGTATGCCGATTATGCCTCTCCCTCCAATTTTCTGGACACGTTATTTGGCTGCGAGAATTTCCATGCGGGTTCGGACAGCTCCATCAACATGTCCGGCCTGTGTGATTCCGGGGTGCAGACGGTGCTGGAACGTATTCGCACCACCCCCGATCAGGCCACGACACAGCAGTTGTGGCAGGAAGTCGATGACCGGATCACCCGGCTTGCGCCCGCCGCACCTATGATCAGCATAAGTTATGTGGATCTCGTATCACCCCGGCTGGGCAATTATTTCTCGACCAGCCTGTATCACATGGCGTTTTCGCGCGTGTGGGTACAGTAAAGACCGGCATGTGCCGAAAATAAAAAACCCTGCCGGCGGACCGGCAGGGCTTGCATTACACTGATACGCGAACGGATCAGAGCATGGACTTGGCGCGGGCTTCCACCTTCGCGCAGGCCTGCTGGCGGATCGTGGTCGATGCGTCCTCAAGCGAGATCGGCTCCGCGCCGCCAACCTTCAGCAGGCCCGTGGACCCATCGGCATAGGACATGTTGCCCTTGCTGTTGGACGGCACGTCGTTCGTCTTTTTGTTGAGTGCCGCCAGCACCGGCCATGCTTCGGCCGAGCTGAGATAGTTGGACTGGATGCAGTAGTTCAGGATACCGCCAAGGTCCGCGGGCTTGGCCGAAGCCACTGCCGAGAACACGGTATCGGCCGACAGGGAGCCGGGCTTGATCTGTTCGACCTGATTGGCGACACCGGCGCCGGTCGGGGGGGAAGTTTCGGCGTTGGCCGCAAGCGGCGCTGCCGCCAGAAGGGTGGCGAAGGCGCCAGCGGACAGGAAGCGGCTGAATGACGTCATGTTCATTCTCCCTAACATTGGGTTTCGTGGCGGAAGGGCGCGCCATTCCGCCATCGGTGAAGCGATATGTCCGGCATACCACGATGCGCCCGTCCCGGCCCCGTGTGGCTGTTATGACAGACATTCGGCTATTCGATATATCCAGCCCCGTACCACCCCGCGCCGGGGGATCATAAACCCCTGTTGCCAGCGGGTAAGTGGCGGCTTTTCCCCATATGGGCAGCAGGCCGGCGCGGGCGGCATGTCCCGTCAACAAGTCGTGATGGACAGATGCGCGCACGACCGGCAGGCGCAAACCGTCACGGCGGCGAATGGGATTGAGTCCGTCCGGACTTCGTGGGAATGCTGGTATGACTCACGGCCTCACCCACTGCACGGGATCAACATGCAGCATCTGCGCCTTCTCCTGAAAGACGTCTGGTATCTTACCCGTCCCTATTTCGTGTCCGAAGACCGGAAATGGGCCTGGGGCCTGCTGGCGGCGGTACTGACCCTTACCTTTTCCATGGTGGGACTGGACGTGCTCCAGTCCTTTTCGCGCAATGTCTATTATACGGCCCTGCAGCAGCACGATGCGAAAACCTTCCTGCGTGGACTGTTCTGGTATGTCCATAACGAGGAAGGCTTCGTTCTGGGCTTTTTCATCATTACCATTCCGTTGATCCTGTGCAGTATTTACACCACCTACCTTCAGCAGATGCTGGGCCTGCGCTGGCGGCGGTGGCTGACCATGCGCATGACGCGGCAGTGGATGGAAAACCAGACCTATTTCCGCATCGCCATCACCACATCCGGCCTTGAAGCCGGGGCCGACAACCCCGACCAGCGCATACAGGAAGACCTGAACAGCTTTGTCACCGATACGCTTACGCAGTTCATCAGCCTGCTGTCCAATATCGTCACGCTGTTCAGTTACGTGGGGCTGCTGTGGGCGCTGTCGGGTCCGCTGGAACTGTGGGGCATGTCCATACCGGGATATTTCTTCTGGGCGGCGCTGATCTATTCGGTGGTGGCGACGTGGGTTACCCATCTGGCCGGGCACAGGCTGGCGGGGCTGCAGTTCTTCCAGCAGCGCGCGGAAGCCGATTTCCGCTACAGCCTCGTTCATGTTCGCAACAATACCGAAGGGATCGCCCTGTATCGGGGCGAGGCCGAGGAACAGGCCGGGCTGGATCGCTCCTTTTCATCGGTTTACACGAATTTCCTTTCCATCATGCGCCGGACCAAGTGGCTTGGCCTGCTGACGACGGGGCTGGATGTCGTATCGGGCAACTTTGCCCTGCTGATCGGTTCCATCCGCTATTTCGCGGGGAAGATGAGCTTCGGCACGCTCATGCAGCTTGTCATGGCGTTTTCACGCGTGCAGGGCGCGCTGGGCTGGCTGGCCAATTCCTATGCCGCCCTGACGACATGGCATGCGGAGGTCGCCCGTCTGGCCACGTTCCAGCGTGTCATGGACCGGGCGCAGGCCATGCGCAATGACGTGCGCGTGCATCCGGCCCCCGCCGGTGGCGATATGGCGGTTAGCGGACTGGACGTGTTCCGCCCCGATGGCGTGGCGTTGCTGCGGGATGTGCACTTTACGCTGGCCCATGGCCAGATGACGGTGGTGACCGGCCCGTCAGGCACCGGCAAATCGACGCTGTTCCGCGTGCTGGCGGGGATCTGGCCTTTCGCCCGTGGTGATGTCACGCGGCCCGACACGCCCATGATGTTCGTGCCGCAGCGGCCTTACGTGCCAACCGGCACGCTGCACCGCGCCGTGACATACCCCGCCGGGGTGGAAAACCATCCCGTGGCCGATGTGATCGAGGCCCTGCAACTGGTCGGTCTGGGCGCGCTGGTCCCCCGCATGGAAATGGAGGAGGCCTGGGGCCAGACCCTGTCCCCCGGTGAACTCCAGCGCCTTGCCTTCGCGCGGATCCTGCTGGCGCGACCGGGCTGGGTGTTCCTTGATGAATCGACTTCCAACCTCGATAGCGTGGCGGAAGGCGAACTTTATGGCCTGCTGCGACAGGTCTGCCCCGACATGACGGTCATTTCCATCACGCACCGGCAGTCGGTGGTGGACATGCATGTCCATACCATCGACCTGTCGCCCTTCGCGGTTCAGCCGCCGGCGGAAGGGATCAGCGCGGATGCATCGCCGCAACCATGAGATCGGTATTGTGGCGCATCATGGTGATGTAGTCAGGTGCCGGGCCACCGGGCGGGGACAGGGCTTCCGCATACAGTTCGCCGCCCGGCTGCGCGCCGGTTGCCCGCGCCACCTGCTGCACAAGGCGGGGGTCGGTGGCGTTTTCCATGAAATAGGTGGTGATACCTGTCTGGTGGATCTGGCGGATCAGTGTGGCGACATCCCCGGCGGAGGCTTCGGTCTCGGTCGAGAGGCCCTGCGGGGCCATGAATGTGACGCCATAGGCGCGCCCGTAATAGCCAAAGGCGTCATGGCTGGTCAGGACACGCCGGCGGTCCGCGGGTATGGCGGATATCCGGCTGCGGATATCCTGATCCAGCGCCTGTAACTGCGTGACATAGGCGCTGGCCGATGCGCGGAAACTGTCCGCATCCTCCGGGTCCGCCGCGATGAGGGCGTCACGGATGGTGTTGGTCCAGATCACCACGTTGGGCACGCTGTTCCATACATGCGGATCGGTTTCGGCCTGCTGTGCGCCGGGGGGCGTATAGGCCTGTATGGCACTGGATACGATGACGGGCTGGCCATGATAACTGGCCGCATGCGCCAGTCGTCCGAACCAGCTTTCCAGTCCTTCGCCGCTCATGAACACGATATCGGCCTGTCGCAACTGCCGTGCATCATCGGGGGAAGGTTCGAATTCGTGGGGGTCGCCATCGGGCGGCACCAGCGACGTGACGGTGACATGCGTGCCACCGACATGGGCGACCACATCGGCCAGCACCGTAAAGCTGGCGACGGCGCGCAGGGTACGCGCCTGCGCATGAACGGGGGCGACGGATAGCAGCCCGCAAAGGCCAAGCAGGGAAAACAGGCGATGCACGATCATGAACCTTGCCAGGAGGATGCGCCCCGCCCGGCCCGTAGTCCGGTGGGGGATGCAAGAAGGGAGACGACATACAGGATGCTGCATGTCAGGATGATGGATGGCCCCGCCGCCAGGCTGAAATGGTAGGATACCAGCAGCCCGGTCAGCCCCGCCGCCATGCCCACGCCCGCCGATAGCGCCATCATGGGCAGAAGGCGGCGCGTCCACAGCCGCGCGGTCGCTGCGGGCACCATCATCATGCCTACGGACATGAGGGTGCCCAGCGCCTCGAACCCCGCCACGAGGTTGATGACGACCAGAAACAGGAACACCATGTGGTAGACGCCACCCCGGCTTCCGGTCATGCGCATGAAACCGGGATCGACGCATTCCATGACCAGTGGACGCCAGATGATGGAAAGCAGGCACAGGCTGAGTGTCGTGATGCCGCCCATCAGGTACAGCGCCGGTCCATCAATGGCCAGTATGGTCCCGAACAGGACATGCAGCAGGTCGATATTCGACCCCCGCGCCGATACGATCAGCACGCCGAGCGCAAGCGAAGTCAGGTAGAAACTGGCGAAGCTGGCATCTTCCGCCAGATGGGTGCGGCGGCTGACCAGTCCCGCCAGCAGGGCGACCCCCAGCCCCGCCACGATGCCGCCCAGCCCCATCGCCGTCAGCGACAGCCCGCCCGCGAGCAGGAAGCCCACGGCGGCGCCGGGCAGGATGGCATGGCTCATCGCGTCGCCAATCAGGCTCATGCGCCGTAGCTGCAGCATGACCCCGACCGGCCCGGCCCCCATGCCAAGGGTGATGGAAGCGACCAGCGCGCGGCGCATGAAACCAAAACTGGCGAAGGGGTCCCACAGGGCGGAAAGCAGGCTCATGGCGGTGCATTTCCCCAGTCGCCCGGCGTGCTGTCATAAGCGCGCTGCAGGGTGCCGGGGGTAAGGATGCGCGCCGTCTCCCCCCATATGGCCTGCCCGGACGAGAGCAGGACGACATGGGGAAAGCAGGTGCGGATCTGGTGAATGTCATGCAGCACGGCGATGATGGTGCGGCCCTGCCGGTGCCATTCGCCCACCAGTTCCAGCAGGTCCTGCATGGTGGGGGCGTCAAGTGCCGTAAAGGGTTCATCAAGCATGATGACACGGGCATCGGACATGAGCAGCCGGGCAAACATCAGCCGCTGGAACTGCCCGGCGGACAGCGCGTCGATCATGCGGCCCGCCTGCTGGTCCAGATTGACGCGGCGCAGCGCGTTGGCCGCGCGCTGGCGTATCTGTCTGTCCGCCGCGCCAAAGGCCCCGGTCTGGTGCCACGCGCCCCCCAGAACCATGTCGGTTACGCTGATGGGAAAGCCACGGTCGATAATGCGGGCCTGCGGCAGGTAGCCGAAATCGCGCTGATGCAGGCCGTCGCGCGTGATCGTGCCGCATGAAAGCGGCACTTCGCCCAGTATGGCGCGCAGCAGGGTGGACTTGCCCGCGCCATTGGCCCCCGCGATGGCCGTCATGCTGCCGGGGGTGAAACAGCCGGTCACATGCTGCCAGACCGGCGTGCCATTCATTACCACACCGGCATCATCCAGCCGGATTGTCCCATCGGTCATGGCTGGGCCACGGCCCAGGCGATCAGCCCCCACAGAACCGCGCACGGCCCGGCCATGCACACCAGCCGCTGCCACCACGCGCGGCCCATCCATGTAAGGGGAAGGGGGGCGGGTGCGGCATCGGGAACCATGCGCGGCATCGGGGTCTGCGTGCCCTGCACCGGTGATGGGGCGGGTGTATGTGTGGAAAGCGACATGGTGCGCCTGAACGTTATAATATAACATATGCTCTACCGCAGGGACTTGCCCGCCGTCAAGGGAACGCGGCATTGTACGGGACATGACACATACGGACCGGACAGGGCGGAACAGGTGACTTTTCATACATGGCTGCTGTTTGCCGCTACCGCTTTCCTGCTTTCCGCCATGCCGGGACCGAACATGATGCATGTCATGTCGATCAGCGTGCGTTATGGCCTGCTGCGCAGTGTCGCGGTCATGGCGGGGTGCATGACGGCCATCGTGCTGGTGGTGACCGCATCGCTTGCGGGCATGGCGGGTGTGCTGGCGGCATCCCCCCGGCTGTTTGCCGTATTGCGGGTTATCGGGGCGGCCTATCTGGTATTTCTGGGCGTGCGCGTCTGGATGGCGCGCGATTCGGTGGAGGAAGACGGCAGTGATACGCCGTCCGCGCCGGTCATCGGGGTACAACAGTTGTCGCGCGATGGTTTCCTGACCGGGATCAGCAATCCCAAGCTGCTGCTGTTCGCGGCGGCGTTCCTGCCGCAGTTCGTCAATCCGGCTGTGCCGCACATGCCGCAATATGTGCTGCTGATCGTGACCTTTGCGGTGGTGGAGGCGTTCTGGTACCTCGTCTACGCGGGCGGTGGGCGTATCCTGTCGTCATGGCTCAGGACGCCTGTGGTACGGCGCGTTTTCGGCATTGTGACCGGAACCGTTTTCATGGGATTTGGCGCCATGCTGCTGCTGGCGCGGGTATAGGAAGGGGGCGGGAAATCGCGCGCACCCCCTTGTGATGCCGGGCAGGGGCGCGAAAGTGGTCGGGTGCGCCCATATTTCCTTCAACCACAAAGGGAAGGAACGCCACCATGACCGAACCCACCACCCCCACGCTGAAAGACTGTCCCATCGGGATTGATGCCACCGGCACCCGGCGGGAGAAGGACTCGATGGGGGAAATCGATGTGCCCGCCAGTCATTACTGGGGTGCGCAGACACAGCGCAGCCTTGTGCATTTTTCGATCGGGCGCGACCATATGCCCATCGAGGTGTGTCACGCTTACGGTATCGTCAAGAAGGCGGCGGCACAGGTCAACGCAGCGGATGGCCGCATGCCGCAATGGAAAGCCGATGCGATAGGCCGCGTGGCGGATGAGGTCATCGCGGGCAGGCTTGATTCCGAATTCCCGCTTTTTGTGTGGCAGACCGGTTCGGGCACGCAGACGAACATGAACGTGAACGAGGTCATCGCCAACCGCGCCATCCAGCTTCTGGGCGGCGTCATCGGTTCCAAAAGCCCGGTCCATCCCAATGACGATGTGAACATGGGCCAGTCGAGCAATGATTCCTTTCCCACCGCCATGCATGTGGCCACCTTGCTGGAAATAGACGGCAGGCTGCTGCCGCGTGTGCGTGAACTGATCGCGGCCCTGCGCGCCAAGGCGCAGGAATGGATGGATGTGGTCAAGATCGGCCGCACGCATCTGCAGGATGCCGTGCCGCTTACGGTGGGACAGGAATGGTCCGGCTGGGCGCAGCAGCTTGAAGATGCGCTGGAAGCGGTGGAAGCCGCACGTCCCGGCCTGCTGCAACTGGCGGCGGGTGGTACGGCGGTCGGGACCGGCCTGAACGCGCCGCCGGGGTTCAGTCAGGCCATCGCCGCACGGATCGCCGCGCTGACGGACCGGCCCTTTGTGACCGCGCCCAACAAATTCGCGGCCCTTGGCGGGCTGGATGCCATGGTCCGGGCATCCGCCGGGTTGCGGGGGGTGGCGGTCAGCCTGCTCAAGATCGCCAATGACATGCGCCTGCTGGGTTCGGGGCCGCGCTGCGGGCTGGGGGAACTGCACCTGCCCGAAAATGAACCCGGTTCGTCCATCATGCCCGGCAAGGTCAATCCGACCCAGTGCGAGGCCATGGTGATGATCTGTACCCAGGTACTGGGCAATGACACGACGGTTGCGCTGGCGGGCAGTCAGGGACAACTGGACCTGAACGTGATGCGTCCGGTCATCGTGGCCAATGTGCTGCACGCCATCCGTATCCTGGCCGATGGCTGTCACAATTTCCGTGTCTTTTCGGTGGAGGGCACGCAGCTCAACCGCAAGCGGATTGATGCCTATGTGGCAGGCTCCGTAATGCTGGTGACGGCGCTCAGCCCGGAAATCGGCTATGACCGGGCTTCCGCCATCGCCCATCAGGCGATGGAGAAGGATATCAGCCTGCGTGAAGCGGCCCTTGCATCGGGTTTTGTGGATGCGGCCATGTTCGATCGTCTTGTCCGGCCGCTGGATATGGTGGGCAGCGGCGTGGGGGGCGCCTGACGCTTACGACGGCGCGGCCCCCTGCGTATTGACCTGCAAGGTGAACAGCGCATCGGCCGCGCACATGTAAAGGACATCGCGTTTCGGGCCGCCGAAGGTCAGGTTCGATACCCCGCGCGGCAGGCGCAGCCGTCCGATCATGCGGCCGTGCGGGTTGTACACCACCACCCCGCACAGGCCGAGCGGCCCGTTCGCCCCGCACCACAGATTGCCGAAAATATCGGTGCGCATGCCATCCGGTCCCATCTGCTGACCGTTCAGCATCATGTCCGCAAACGGGCGGAGGCTGCGCACCGTGCCATTATCCACATCCCCGGCATGGATATGCAGGTCCCCGCCCTGTCCGTTCTGCCCCGGTCCGGGACCGGACGAAATGACATAGACGGTTTTGCCATCGGGTGAGAAAGCCAGCCCGTTCGGGTCTTTAAGCTGCTGCTGGGTCAGCACGGCTTCGACCTTCCCGCTTACCGGGTCGATACGGAAGACATGGTCTTCCTGTCGCCTGTCGCCACCAGACTGGCTTACGACCTCCCCATCCAGCGTCCAGCGTTCGATCCCGCCGCGATTGGCGGGACCGCCCGGCGCATCGGGATGACCTTCCACAATGGTGTCGCCATAGCCGGGATCGGTGAACCAGATGCTGCCATCGGGATGCACCGCCACATCGTTGGGTGAATTCAGGGGCGCGTCATTATAGCGGTCAGCCAGCACATGGCACGACCCGTCATGCTCCCAGCGTATGACGCGGCGCATGCCATGTTCGCAGCTTACCAGCCGTCCCTGCCAGTCGAATATGTTGCCATTGCTGTTGTAGGAATAGGGACGAAAGATCGAAACCGCGTCATTTTCCCACAGGTAGCGGTACTGCACGGCTTTGATCGTATCGCTCAGCAGCAGGAAGCGCCCTTCGCTGTTCCATGCCGGACCTTCCAGCCAGCTACCACCACGCCATGCCAGCCGCAGGTTGGCGTTACCATAAACCAGATCCCTGAAAGATGGATCAAGCGGCAGTATGTCCGGGTCGGGCAGCAGGCCCGGCGGGGCATCCGCCCCCCATTGCCGGGGTGGGCTGGAGATCACGCTGGGCGGCTGGGGCAGGGTTTCGGGTGTGGCGGCGCGCGCACCCATGCGGCCTGCCCATAACCCACCCATCGCCAGTCCCCCGGCAAGAACGGTCCGACGACCGGTATGGAATGGGGGCGTGGCCTGCCGCATGGGTTTTCCCTTCTGGTCCGGGTGAAATGGCGCACCGGCTCCGCACGGAAGCCGGGTGGGTTCAGTTCTCGATATTCTGCAGGACCTCGAAGCCTTCGAATACCGGCGGTCCGGCCATAAGGGGCTTGCGGTTGCCTGCATGGGCATGGGCGGCGCGGAACTGTTCCGACTGCGTCCAGCCCAGGAAGGCTTCATGGGATTCCCAGACCGTGTGCGAGGCGTAGAGAATATGATCCTCATGCTCCGGCCCGCGGAGGAACTGGAAGCTGACAAATCCCGGCACCGTGCGCAGGTGCACCTCGCGGCCCAGCCAGCGCTCACGGAATTCCTGTTCGTTTTCAGGCGGGATACGGAAACGGTTCATGGCGATGTACATGGTCGGTTTCTCCTGTTGCGGGTCAGTCTAGCGACCGCCGGACACGGTCATCACGCTTCCTGTCATATACGATGATGCGGGAGAGAGGAGAAAGGCCACAGCCTGCGCGATCTCGTCCACGTGACCCACGCGGCCCATGGGCACCACGGTTTCGGCCAGTTTCTCGATTTCCGGCGGCACCATGTCGGTCGCGGTCAGTCCGGGGGCCACGGCGTTGACGCGTATGCCCTCGCGCGCGACCTCGTTGGCGAGTCCCCGCGTAAAGGCCTCGACCGCCGCCTTGGTGGCCGCGTAGGGGACGAGGCCGGGTAATCCCCCCAGCCTCGCCGCGACGGAGGACAGGTTCACGATGGCCCCGCCGCTGCCGCCATGGCGGGTGGACATCCGGCGCACGGCCTCGCCTGCCGCCAGAACGGTGGCGCGGATGTTGATGTTGAACAGGGTGTCGAGCATTTCAGCACTCTGTTCATCAATGCGTACCTTCGTGCCGGTAATGCCCGCATTGTTGACCAGACCCGCAAGCGGACCGAGTTCCGCCGCGCGGGTGAACAGCGTGCCGATTTCCTCGGGTTTCGAGATATCGGCCCGCACGGCCAGCGCGCGGCCACCCTGCGCGATAAGGGCATGGGCCAGTTCCTCCGCCGGGGCGGCGTTGCTGGCGTAATTGATGACGACCCCATGGCCCTGCTGTCCCAGCAGGGTGCTGATGGCGTGCCCGATGCCCCGGCTGCCGCCCGTTACGATCACGACACCGGATGATCCGGGGGTATTGGCGCTGTTCATGAACCCGTCCTGCTTGCTGTCAGATCGTGCGATCATAGGCGGCCTGTTGTTCCTGCAAACCATAAAACGTGCCCATCCCGTGACCGTATCCGTATGGCAGCCATCCGGTCGGGGCGGGGCCGTCATTCATCACGTATTCCTGAAGTCCATTTGTGTTTTTTGCTGGAATTTTCAGGAAATAACCGATCTGACCCGTCCGATGGCAGATCTGCGTGGATGTGGCTTGACTTGCACGGCAATCTGCAATGCGCTGGACATGATATAACAAAATCCCTGTATGAAGTCTGAAGGAGATCGTCGGATGCGACGTATTCCCGTCATTCCGCGTTACAGCGCTGGCATGCTGATCCGGGCAGTCAATCTTGTCCTTGCCGTAACGGTCGTTACCGGCACGGCGCGGGCTGCCGACCGCAATAACCAGTCTCATCCATGCAAGAACGATGTATTCCGGCTGTGTTTTCTTGACATTCCGAATGAAAAACTGATGACGGAATGCCTGGAAAGCAAGCTTGACCAGCTTTCCCCCAGATGTCGCGCCGTGTTTGAAGACGATACGCCACAGGACACGGCCCATCCGCCCGCCCAGACCCCGGCGAAGTCCGCACCAGCCACCCCGCACTGACCATACGGACCGGATGCGGGCGGATCGCTTATGGCGGCATGGCCATTTTATTTGTGTATGCACATGATGCGATCAGACAGGCTGGTGCAGATATGGTGCCGGATGAAACATCTGACAGGGCAGAGGATATACGGGCAATCTCCCGATGATGAACCCGTAATGATCTGAATGTCATATGTAACGTATTGTTAAGGGACGGACTTCTGGCCAAAGCTTTTGCGCCCCAGTTTTTATGCCGTGGGCAATCGGGGCGCTGTCATTGGGTGGGTCATACGTCCAAGTGGACAGGATCACTATGTGGTGTTAAAAAAGACCGTGCATTAACCTTGATAAATATCATATGAGCTTATCGTATGTTGGAATAGAAAATACTAATTATAAACTATTTCTACTAAATTCAGGAATATTGCCAAGAAATTATTCTGCCCCTTGCGGGCAATAATTTTATTTACCGTTTCCATGCAGGGATAGCGGTAATTTTAATCATGTCCGCTGCCATGGCGACATGCGGGGACGTTCAGGAGAGAGCAGTTCATGGGCAGGAGGGACGGTTCAGCGGCAGCGATTTCGTGTAGTGACGGGCGGCTTTCCCTTGCTGCCGGTTATTTCGATATGGGTATGATTAAAAAGGCCATTGCGGAATACTTCACGGACGTTGCAGCGGGTTCGTCCCATCACCTGCACCCGGTGGTGGTCAGTGCCGGGGCATGGCTGAGTACGAAACTGCACGAACTGCATGAATGGAACCGGGGCCTGCTGACCCTTAATGGCGGGACCATCATCATCAACCATTCCTATTCCAGCACGGTAACGATGCTGTCGGTCGATGTGCTGGGTGGCGGCAGCGTGATCTTCAGTGCGCAGGAAAAGCCCGGTGGCACCCTGCTGCTGCACCTGACGCGCAAGGGGGTGGCAAGGCGCGGTCTGCAACTGGTCTTTCAGGGATGTGAGAAACAGTTCGCCTGTTACGACCCCATGGCGGACATGACCCTTGTTGGCCTCATGCCCGATGGGGAGACACCGCATGGCTGGGCGGCACTGCGGCTGGATGGCAACCCGTGGAATATTACCCATCCCACCTATGTCGCGAAGGACTGGCCCTACGGGCTGCGGCGGGAATGGCGGGCGGACGGGCATGACAGCGTGATGCTTGAACTGTCGTGCTGAAAGCCGGACAGGAACAGATCACGAAAAGGGGAAAACCCTGCCTTCATATGCTGAGTCTCCCAAAAAACCAACAGACTTATCCACAGGATGATCTGTGTGATTTTAGACGTTAGAATCTATTTTCCTGTTGCTGCAAAGAGACAATAAACGGCTATTTTCAGCCATAATCAGGAATCCCTTGCGTTCTGTCATGGGTGGACAGGAAGCCTGTCATATGGAATCGGGACGAGTCTGGCAAAAAAAATCCACACCTGAATGGTCCGTTCAGGCAGGGCGTCAGCTATCCATGCCACGGGGTTTACATGGGGGCGACCGGGCGGAGGGACACAGCGCCTCGCTGGTCATCTCAAACTGGGTCAGGATTTCCATGGGCATGCTTTCGGCACATACCATGTCGAATCTTGCGTGCAGGGATCTTCTTACCCATACCTCGAATGGCGTGGCGCCACGCCGCCCTGCGCCTGGCGGCGGATTTTCATGTGATTGTGACATGGGGGCATCTCCCGTCGTGTCGAAACTGTCCTGGGGGAAACGGCCTGCCTACCCTGACAGTTTCCATCCCTCCCCGGACGTGCCCCTCCGTACCCCGATGCTTCAGCCTGCCATGCCGTCCAGCAGCGGTATGCCAGTGGCCTGTGACATGTGCTGGCAATAGGCGCGTACAGCCTGCGGCCAGTCGAGTCCCGCCACGATGGTCAGGCTGCGCAGATGGGCGAACAGATGGATATCATCGGTGGACAGGGTGCCGTTAACCGCGGTGGGACTTTCGATCAGTCCGGCCAGACGGGCCAGTCCGGCATTGGTGCTGGCGCGCAGCCTGTCGCTTTCGGCCAGACGCTGGGCAAACGGCCCCACCGTTTCTTCCTTGTTGCGCATGAAATACAGACGCGCGGCGGTGGTGGCGAATTCCGGCAGCGGAGACGCCGCGAAGCGGGGCAGGATCAGGTCGATGTAGACCGGCTGTTCCGCCGCCATCCATCGGCTGATTTCCGGGCGTGTCGGCCCGGTCAGGACCGGTCTGCCGTCCATGGCGTCGATATGGGTTACGATGTCCATGCTTTCGGGCATGAACTGCCCGTCGTGCTCTAAAATGGGCACCAGCTTGCGTCCGACCATGCGGGTCGGGGTTTCAACATCATCATTCAGCAGGATGATTTCGGTGACCGGAATCTGTTTCAGGCCAAAAATCATCCGCGCTTTTACGCAGAACGGACAGTGATCGTAGATGTAGAGCTTCATGCAGGCCTCAGGTGCGGGTCATGCGGGAAATCTTGCGATCGGTCTCATACTGGCTCAGCGCATAGACGGACCAGATCGCGGCTGGCAGCCAGCCAATCAGGGTGAATTGCAGGACCAGACAGACCAGCCCGGCGAAGGGGCGGCCAATTGTAAAAAATTGCAACCACGGCAAAAGCAGTGCGAGGACAAGGCGCATGACGGACCTCTCTGTAACGGCGTAACCGGCTGGTCGGGTGATCCTGACGGATAACGTTCCGGCAGCGATGCCGAATCCATGGGTCAGGAAACTGCAAACGGAATTGGGGGCGCGCAGATATACACATATCGGGTGACGCCGCCAGCCTCCCTGGCACGGTTTGTCAGCCAGCCACCTACGCGCATGACCGGGGCGGGGTTGCCCTAAACCCTTCCTTTCAGGCCACGACCACGATAAAAATGCGACGATGGAAAACCCGCCCGATACACAGTCCACGCCCGCAGGGCGTCGGAATTTCCTTGGGCTTGTTACCGCCACTACCGCAGCAGCGGGTGTCGGTGCATGCCTGTGGCCCTTTCTGCAAAGTCTCGCCCCGCGCGATGGCGCGGCGGCACACCTGCCGGTGGACGTGGACGTATCCGCCCTGCCGCCGGGGCAGCAGATCGTGGTGACATGGCAGGGCAGGCCGGTTTTCATTACCCACCGCACGCCTGAAGCCCTGAGCGCCCTGCAGGACGCAGCCCTGACCGGTCGCCTGCGCGATGGGCAGTCACAGGCCGGGCAGCAGCCACCCTATGCCGCGAACTGGCACCGTTCGCTTGATCCGCGTTATGGCGTCGTTGTGGGGATCTGCACCCATCTGGGCTGTGTGCCGACCTACCGCCCGCTGCCCGAAGGGCAGGGGGAGGGAAACTGGCCGGGGGGATATGCCTGCCCCTGCCATGGCTCGCGTTTCGATCTGGCCGGGCGTGTATTCCGTGGCGCGCCCGCGCCCTATAACCTGCCCGTCCCGCCTTACAGCATGCCCTCGCCCACCCTTATCCGGCTGGGTGAAAACCCGGCGGGGCAGGATTTCGACTTCTCCTCCATCCTCCAGCTCTGATGCGCTGGAGGGGCGCGTACGTCAGCGCACGGGTTTGAGGTGCAGGTCCATGGTATACATCGCAACCGGCAGATGCAGGCGGCTGACCCCATCGGGCTGGAATGTCGCGGTGCGGTTCAGTTGCACGGCGGGTATCCATAACGTGCCGTGACTGTCGATCCACATGGCATCGGCCCAGACAAGACGCCTGTCACGCACCAGCGTCGTGGCCTTGCCCTGTGGCGTGATGCGCAGGATACGCAGCGTATTCACATCCGATACATACAGGTTGCCATCCCCATCAATGGCTGAACCGCCGGTGGTGGGGGTGTCGTAAAACTGGCTTACGGCACGGGACAGGTCGGCAGCGGACAGGGCAGGATTTTCCAGTGCCGCCGTGGGGGCGACCCACATGGGGCCGGAACTGGGCTGGAAATAGAGTTTCTGCCCGTCTGGCGAGACCTCAAGCTGGTCGGCATGGACGCGCACCGGCCTGCCATGCGTGGTCAGCAGCCTGCCTTCGGCATACATGGGCCGTTCATCCGTGGTGGAGCGGTCATGCGCCAGAATGCGCCGCTGCTGTCCCGTGCGCAGGTTCACCACAACCAGCGCTGGATCACCCGCATCGGTTACGAAAATCATATCGTTATGGAAGCGCATGTCATCCATGTAGCTATGCGCGGTGCTGGCGGCGCGTAGCGTTATGACATGTTTCACACTGCCCGTTTCAATATCGAAAGCCAGCAGCCGCGCGGGCGCGCCATCAGGCGGGTTGGGTGGTCCGCCTACATTCGCATCGCCTGAATCAACGACCCACAGCAGTCCGTCCGGTCCGATCCGGATGGCATTGACGCGTACGAAGGGCTGAAGATCCCCTCTGCTGCCATCGGGGCGGTTCCAGTGTGCATCGGGAAAAGGATGGGGCTGACCATTACGGTCGATTTCGGCCACCGTCGGTCCGTCACCCCCGCCGCCCCAATAGGGGAAGGAGACGAACATCCGGCCGTTATCGGCCACGGCGACCGCATTGAACACCCGTGGAGAGGTCCACGCCGTATGCAGCGCCTCATCGGCCAGCGCGGCGGGCGCAAAAGGGACCGCAGCCAGCATCAGGGCCGCAAGGACTGTATCGCGCAGGCGCCTGCGGGGACGGATCGTGTGCATGGGCCGAGCATATCACCCGTATGGATGCGGTGCCATCACGCCTGCGTGTGGGATCAGGTGCTGGTCCCGCCGGGTCTGGATACCCGGCGGGGGTATGGTCAGGCGGCGGGTGCGGCCATCTGGCCCAGTGCCGCGCGCAGCTTGCCTTCATCCGCAGGCGAGAGCGAGGTCTGCAGCACGCGGGCATGACCCTTGAACTGCGCCAGATCGGTCAGCACCTTGTCGGGCTGCGACTTGCGCACCAGCACGAACAGCGCGGATGTATTGGGCGGGATGGTGCCGCCAAGGGATTTGATGAAATTGTCATCAATTCCGTAATCGGACATCTTGCCCGCAATGGCGCCAGCACCCGCGCCGACAATGCTGCCCGCGACAAAACCGGCCAGCGGGTTCAGGCACAGCAGCCCGACCAGCGCGCCCCAGAACCCGCCGGAGAACAGCCCGTAGGATGCACCGACCTTTTCCAGGTTGACGCTCTGCTGCAGGTGCAGCTTGCCATCCGGCCCGCGGACCACGACGACTGCGTCCTCCAGATCCAGAAGGTATTCCTTTTCCAGTTTCTTGCATTCGGTCAGCGCGGCCGTGGCTTCATCCGGGCGGTCAAAACCGACAACGATCAGATCGGACATGGGTTACTCCATTTCATAACAGTCCCCCGAATGGCGGGGACTGACAGCAGGCATGATATTACATGCACAGCTCCCTGATCCCGTGGCGGTTTTTAGGCATGGATGCCCCCGGTGCGGCGCAGGTCTGCCCCTATTGCGCAGGGGCCGGAGGGTGCGGTGGGGGCGTGAAGACATCTTCCGGGGCCTGGGTAAAGGCGTCGCGTCCGCGCGGGCTGTCCTGTGGGCCATCGGTGGTGGGTGGCGCGATGGGTGTGGGCCGGGTCCTGCCGCCATCGGCAGGGGGCGGGGCCTCAAGGGCCGGGATCATCAGTGTTTCAGGGGTACTGTCATGCTGTGCCGCAAGCGCCAGCAGCCCGGCGACATACCCGTTACGCAGGCCACGGACGGGGCTGCCCGTATTGTAGCAGCTCAGCGCATGGCGAAGCCTGTCCTGCGCCGTGCCGGAAGAGGGCTGTGCGCTGTAGCAGTCATGCAGGACGTGGTTTGCCACATGCAGGTTCCGGCACGGTTCCAGTACCGCTGCGGGGGACAGGCCAAGCCGGGTTATGGTGCGGCTGTTGACCTGTAGCAGCCCGATATCGAAATCATGGCCGTGATCTGCAAGCCAGCGCACGGTCGCCTCCGCTTCCGCCATGCTGGCCGGTGCGCGGGGCAGGCGATAGCGACCGTTGACATGCACCGCCCATGGCACGCCCGCTGATTCCTGTCGGATCATGAGGGCAAGCGTGCGGGGTGACAGATCCGGCGCGCAGCGGCGACCCAGTGCTTCGACAGGGCTCATCGTCTCCACAGCCGGGATGGTCGTAGCCCATGTCGGGGCTGCTGATGCGCAGAGCATGACCAGGCCCATCCGCCAGCAGGATTGCGCTTTTTCTGTCCCAGACTTGCAAAGCATGAGGGGCTTTTTTATCCTTTTGCCATGTGCGGGTTATCAAAACATGGTGTTGAGCAGTCAGCGGTCATTCCGGTTATAGCCGGATGTCCCTGCCTGTGAGAGCGGAATCAGGATTTTTCAGTCGTCATCCCGCCAGCGTCCGGGTCAGTATGATGGTGGCGACGGGCATGCTGCTGGCCGCCTGTGCTGCGCGCCCCGGTCACGTCACCCAGCCCAATATGCTGTATCTGGTGCCGGTCAACCATGGCATGCCGCCGGAACTGTCCGGTCACGCGGACGCGGTTGCCCCCGCTGTCCCGCCTGCGGCACAGGCGGGTGGGGCATGATGCGGCAACTGTATCTGCCCGGCCTGCGGGCGCTGATGGCCGGTAGTTTCATGGCCGGGTTCGCGGCTGTCTGCCTGTATCCCGATGGCGCACGGGCGACAGGTAGCAAAAGTGTTTCCCCCTACGATTACCGTATCAAGTCGGTTGTCTATAACCCGCGTGACACGGTGGAGATTGATGGCGTCGTCGGGATTGCGACCGACATCACCCTTTCCCCGGAGGAGCATTACGTCACCCATGCCTTTGGCGAGGAAGGCGGCTGGTCCTTCGCCTGCCGGGAAAACCACTGCTTCATCCGCCCCCGTGAGCAGGAGAGTGACACCAACCTGACCATCGTGACCGACCGCCATGTCTACCATATCCTGCTGCATTACGTGGGCGGGCGGCAGGAAAAGGGACCGGATGGACATGTCCGCACCGTATTCGCCCCCACCCCGTGGGCTGTGGAACAGGCGACCGTCGAGCTGACCTATCTCTACCCCGACGAGGAAAACAGCCGGAAAGCCGCTGCCGATCGCGCCAGCCACATTCAGGCGGAACTGGCCGATGTGTATGGCGACGGACCGCGCAATACCGCCTATCGCCGTTCCGACGGAACAAGGGACCGGGCCATCGCGCCGCTGAATGTATGGGATGATTACCGCTTCACCTATTTCCGCTTTCCCGAAAACGGCGTCCTGCCCGCATTATACGCCATGAATGAAAGCGGTCAGGAAACGATAGTGAATGCGGTCGTGCTGGGGCGTGACCATAATATCCTTGCCGCCCAGATGACGGCGCGGCAGTGGCGCATCCGTTACGGAAGTCTGGTCATTGGCGTTGTGAATGACGGGTATAATCCTTCGCTCGGCAGTGCGGAAAATGGCACCATCTCGCCTGTTGTCCGGCGTGTCGCGCGCGATGGGGCATCGTGATGCGCGTGCGCCTTCCGCTGCCTCTTGCGCTGGCGGCCCTGATGATGCTTGCCCTGACCGGGCGCGGGGCACGGGCGGATGATCCGGCCCGCATCACGCTGAAATGCCCCGGTGGCACGGTTGTCGTGGATGGTCAGGGACAGGCGGGCTGTCTGGCAACGCCCGTGGCGGCACCCACCCCGCCCGCGCCCGCTGTCGAAAGCGTGGAAGACGCCGCCATGAAGCGCAGGCTCGGCCATGATTTCGTGTTTGCCACGCCCGTAGCCGATACCGCTGCCGCATCGTCCGCCACGTCGGCCGCCGCTCCCGCCAAGACTGATAACGTGCTGCTGACCCGCCTTCAGCCTGACAGCATGACCCCTGCTGTCGCCACGGTCATGCATAACCAGAACCTGACAGTCGGCAAGGGCACGCTGATACCGTGCGGCATGATAAACGAAATCAACACCACCCTGCCGGGCATGGTGACGTGCCGCGTCAGCCACGATGTCTATTCCATCAATGGCAAGGTCCGGCTGATCGACAAGGGCGCGGTGGCGGAAGGCGAAGTGACATCCGCCCTGCAATATGGCCAGAAACGGATTTTCGTGAACTGGCTGCGCCTGCGCAATCCGGAAGGGGTCACGATCGACCTGCTCAGCCCCGGCACCACGCCCCTTGGCGGCAGCGGGGTCAAGGGCAAGGTCAATACCCATTTCTGGGCCCGTTTTGGCGATGCGATCATGGTGTCGATCATTACCAATGTCGGGCAGATGATGGTGCAGGCGATTACCAACCTTGCGTCCAAACCCGGCACGACCAGTATTTCCACCAGCAGCGATGACACCAATTCCGTCGTGGGGCAGGTGGAAAAGATCATCCTTGCCCAGACCAGCAACGTGCCCCCCAGCCTGTATGTGCAGCAGGGCGACATGGTGCAGATCTATGTGGCGCGGGATCTGGATTTCAGCAGCGTTTACACGCTGACGGACCGGTAGGACTGTTGCCCGGATTTCTTTTCTGATGATGTGCAGTCAGTTTCCATGATGACTGTCGCATGTCGTGTGTACATTGAGTAATTTTCAAGAACAATTCTCGTTATCTTAAAGTAATAAGTTTACGGATGGAGGAATTTATTTTCCTGTTGAACTGTATCCCGGTTTGGCGCGATGATTGGCAGCAGGTAATCCGTTGCTTACCAACCGTCAGGAAAGGGAATACAGATGCCCCGTTTCATGAATGATGATGACCGCCCCGATGATGCGGGCGAAGGCAAGCATGGCACCGCGCGCCGACTGGCGGAGGCCGGACTGCGCGCCGAACGCGCAGGCGATCAGGCCCGGGCCGACGAACTGTTTGACGAAGCCGAACGCACCGACCCCGAAGCGCTGGAAAACGTGCTGATGGAAAATCCCGTCCCGCGCCGCCGGGTATCGGGTCAGGGCTTTGGTGATGACAGGGGTGTGGAACGCATGAGCCGTACCGTGCAGCCGGAGTCCGACGCCCCCTCCCGCGCGGGGATCACGGATGAAGGCAGCGGCGCGGATTCCGAACGCCGCTGAACCCGTTCCAGGCGGGTTCTACAGTGATGGGCCCCACATCCCCGCCAGAAACAGGATCATCCCCAGTGTCAGCATGGCAATGTGGAACATGACCTGACCGGGCATGGCATCGGGACTGATATGCAGTCCGTACATGAACTGGACCACCACCAGCGTCATTCCGATCACGCACAGGGCGATGCGCACCGGGCTGATCGACGTGGGCCATATCTGGTTTCTGCGGTTCATTGCTGCGTGCCTCCGGGCTGTGGCGTCAGTCTGCCATAAAACAGGGTCGGGCAGAAGGCGCATCGCCGCCATCGGGGATTTGCCACGTCCCGCGCGCATGCTATGCGCGGGGAAAGGTCATATGCGCCCATGACCTGCGGCGACCGGTGTACTGACAGGAACATGATGCGTCTCGAACGTTTTGCCACTTCGTATGGACTGGCCGCCTGCGTCGTGCTGCCCCTGCTGGGGACACCCCTGCGCGCGGGGGCGCATCCGCATCATCATCATCCTGCTACGGCCGCCCACGATCAGGCCGCGCAGGCGGAGGTGCCCGCAGGTCCACCCCTGCCCGACGGGCAGGTATTCCTGCCGCCCCCACCCGGCCCGGATACCGCCCAGCGTGCGGCTGATGCCAGCATCTATGGCGCGACCCGCGTGCTGGAAAACACGCCGCGATGGAAACTGGCGCAGGCGGACAACCGCGATACGCCCGCGCATATGGTCTCGGCCTTTTCCTGTGCCGTGGGGTTTACACTGCCGCCTGAACGCCTGCCCGAACTGGTGGGGCTGTTTACCCGGCTCGAACACCGGCTGACCCCTGCGGTACAGGCGGAGAAGAAACTGTGGAATCGTCCCCGCCCGTTTACCGAAGCCGAACTGCCGCGGTGCATTCCGCTGCGGGCGCAGTTGCGGCAGGACCCGTCCTATCCTTCGCTCCATGCGACGCTGGGTTGGGTTGCGGGCCTGATTCTGGCGGATATCCTGCCCGAACGCACGGCATGGATCATGCAGCGCGCGCGGGTTTTTGGTGAAAGCCGGGTTGTCTGTGGCGTGCAGTGGCAGAGCGATGTCGCCGCAGGCTGGATGAATGGCGGCGTGCTGTATTCCGCCATGGAACAGGACGAGGGCTTCCGGCAGGAAATGGACAAAGCGCGGGCGGAGGTCACGGCCCTGCGCACCACCATGGCCGCCCCGCCAGCCGCCGAATGCGCGGTGGAGGCGGATGCCGCAGCCCATCCACCGCAATAGGACTGCGTACGGGGCCATATGCGCGAAAGGCCGGGGCGCCCGGCCTTTCGGTTATCTGCCTTATGAATGCACCCGTGTCCGTCCGGTAATCAGGACAGGAACCCGATCCGCCGGTTGCCGTCACGCCCCGCTATTTCGGCCCGCAGCCGTTCAAGCAGTTCATCTGGCGTGGGGTTTTCGTCCAGAAGCCGCGCCCGGCGCAGTACCAGCGCGAAGTCGGACGGGACCAGCGTGCTGACATGGCGCAGCGCGGCGGGTGGTTCCTGATCGAAGAAACGGCGGAAGGCATGGGCTGCCTGTTCAGGCTTCAGATAGCCGAAGCGGGCGCGGAACAGGAAACGCCGCATGCTGGCGGGGTCCAGCTTTTCGACAAGGTTGGTGGTGCAGGCAAAGGGCAGGGGATGCTGTTCCATCCATGTCAGCATTTCATTGACCTGACTGATCTCCCATGACCGTTCGGCCCCACGGCGATCGCCCAGCAGGCTGTCGGCTTCGTCAATGATCAGGAAGGACCCGCTGTCGCATGCCTCGGCAAAGGCGGCGGCAATCTGCTGTTCGCTCTGGCCCACATATTTGTCCAGCAGGTCGGATGCACGCTTCTGCAGTACCGGCATGTCTATCTGGCTGGCCAGATGGCGGGCATATGCACTCTTGCCCGAACCCGGCGGCCCGGACAGCAGTAGCGAGACCGCGCGGGGTGCGCCGGGGCGCGCCAGCCGCCGGGTCAGGGCCTGCAGGTCACAATCCGCATTGATCAGCGTTTCGTCGTAATCGGCGACCTCGGGCTGTGACGGCATGGGCATCTGCCCGCCTGCCGCCGCGCGCGCGATGCCGGTCGCGATCATGCTGGCCATGGCCGAATCGCCACCCGCCAGATGGGTGGACCGCAGCGCATTGCGGAAGATGGCGGGGGCGGCGGGAATGGCGCGCGCAAGGTCCGCCGCATCCTCGGGCGCCAGGGCCACCTTTTCTTCCCGCGCCATGTCCTGCCACAGGCGCGTGCGCACGCCGATGCCGGGCTGGCGGACCTCGATGCACAGCGCCATGCGCCGCGCGATGGCGGGGCCAAGCGTATTGAGGTCGTTTGCCGTCCAGATCACGGGGGTTCCACCCTGTTCGAGCAGACGGTGGAAAAACACCCGGCTGTAGGACTGCGGCGGATCGAACAGGCTGGCGGTGAACAGGTCCTCCGCCTCGTCGAACAGCAGGATCGAATCCGTGTTGCGCAGCAGGCGCGTGCTGCACCGCAGGTCGGCCAGCCGTTCATGGCGCGAGGGCTCATCGCCCGCGCTGTCGGCCTCGCCTACCGGATACAGGATCGCGCCGATATGCTGCGCCAGCGTGGCGGCAAATTCGGTCTTGCCGGTGCCGGGGGGGCCATAGAGAAGGATATTGATGCCGGTCGCATGCGTCCGTACCGCCGCTTCCAGCAGTTTTGCGGCAATTTCCGCCTGCTGGCCCAGATGGGAAAAGGCGTCCCATGGCAGGGTCGCGGTGCGGGGCTGGCCCAGCAGCAGGGAACGGATGTCGCCCACCACGCTGGCACGCCGGTTCATGAGCGCCATGAGCCGGGGCAGCAGGGTGATGTCGCCGTCCTCGTCCACGGTCATGAGGCCACTCATGCGCAACTGCCCGTCGGGGGCGAGGGCGGTGGCGATCGCGTCCTCCTCCTGCCCCAGCAGCAGGTGCAGCAGGGGAATGTCCTCGCACAGGAAGGGACCGCGCGAACGGTTTTCGCACAGGTCATCCCATAACTGCTCGAAATGGCCGTTCAGGCGGTAGCACATGGCAAGGCCAAGGATCTCGCTGGCGACCCGGCCCAGCCCGGTGGCCTGTGTCAGTTCCTCAAGCCATGTATCCACGTAGCCCCGTTCGCCCGCATGCTGCTGGCGCGCTTCCTCCAGCGCGTGACCCAGGTGTTTCCACTCGGTCGCGGTCGGCGGGGTTTCGCCATCGTGGCGGGGGGCGGCGGGCAGGACCTTGTCGGGCAGGCCAAGTTCGGGCTGGGCCTGCACTACGCAGCGGACTAGGGCACCCGCATCGCGCGCGCCACGATGGATCGACCCATGCAGCATACACAGCATTTCCAGCAGCCGACGCGTTTCACCACGTACGCGCGGCGAACGTGTTGGGACTGGCCTGCGGCGGGGTGCCGGTATTCTGCTTTTGGCTAGCGCCATAAATGGGGTCTCCTGCTACTCCGGTATGAATATAGGTCTTGCAGGGCCGGATGTCGTGGGGGGAGAGAAATTGTTTTCTCTCCCCCCATCCTTCAGCTCCGGTCGGAGAGTGCAAAACCGGTTTCAACCTGTTTCAGCAGGCCATCAAGTTCCGTGCGCCGCAGCGGGTCGGTGCCGGTGGAGACATGGGCGCGGGCGCGTTTTTTCAGGCTGCCCGCAATACGGGGGTTGATGGGACGCTGCGCGCCGTTGCGCAGCAGGTCGGCAATGCTGGCCCCCTGCGCGTGGGCGGCATGCACCACGGAAAACGCCATGTGGTTGACGATGTTCTCGAACTCGAAACGTCCGAAGCGGGAATGGCAGCGGCTGAGCTGGTCCAGTGCCGCGGCGTAACGCTCCACCGGGTTGGCCTGTCCCGGCGTGCGGAAATGCTGGGTATGATAGACCGAGGCCTGCCCGTGTTCCTCCCGCGCCAGATCCCATTCGCCAATGGCGGTGCATTCCGTCTCGATCAGGCAGTGCAGCGCACGCGCGTTCAGGCAGGCCGAGATGAAGTCCGTATGGGTCAGGTCATTCCACGCCAGCGCCTGTCCCGCGCGCTGCATGGCGAAACGGAAGCCCCGGCGGCCATCGATGCCGTACAGGATGGTGGTGGTGCCCCGGCACAGCGGATCGGTTCCCGTCACCATGATGTGACTGGCGTCGGTGCGGTGCATGTAATGCTGCCACGTCATGACATCCAGCAGGGTTTCATCTTCTACCATGCGATCCGTGTGGCGACGTACATGGGCCATGAAACTGGTGGCCGCCAGTCCCGTCACCGCGCGCGGTGCAAAGTCGACCTGCCACCATACGCAGGCCTTGAGCAGGTGGAATGCAAGGCTGTCGCACAGCGCCGCCAGACGGGCATCTTCCGCCATGGCGGTATCCGCCTGTCCGTCACACAGGGCGCGTATGGCGCGGAACCGGTTGGAAAGAAGGTCAAGCTGCCGCGCAACCGGCTGCCAGGGGTCGAAATAGTTTACCAGCCGCTCGGGGCGGGAATGCTGCATATGCCAGGTAGCCAGGGCGGAGCGTGTTTCACGCATCGGACGGTCCTTGAAGTATCTGGGGCCATGGGGGCAGATGTTGCGTAACGGTTATTGTTATTGCCGCAGGCATTGCCTGCGTCCTGCACGGCCATGCGTTCAACGCGATGGAAACAGGTCACACAGGATACGGCGCCTGTCGGGGCGACAGGCTGGGGGCGGCGGAATATCTATCGCCAATACGCCATATCCATTCGCATTATAGGCACGAATGTATGATAATCGTTATTAATATCACATTAAATCCGGGACAGGTTCCCTCGCCCGGTAACGCGGATTACCTCGACCGCGTCAGTAACGCCGCGACCGCTGCATCAGTTCGCGCGTCATGCGTCCGATATCCACCCCGGCCCGCCTGATGACGGACCGGCTGGTATGCTTCGCGTCCACCAGTGTCACCGGCCCGGCGGCGGACAGGGTATGCAGCCCGTCGGTGGCCGGTCGCCACGCGGGGGGGGCTGTCAGGGCCGCAAGGGGGTGGGCGGCAAAGGTACTGGTGGTCAGGGTGGTGATGGCCAGCGGGGTGATGGCGCCCCCATAGGTCCGGGCACAGTCCTGCGTGGGCAGGATGATGGTGCCATCTTCCATCACGACCGGCGTGCCGCCGGGGCGAGCACTGTGTATGTCGCGCCGCACGGGATTGCCCGGATGCGGGTGCCACGGCCCGCTTATGCGTTCGGCCCATGCAACGTGCAGGGTATCGATCCGTGGGCGTGCCGCCTCATCCCATGGGGTATAGAACAGCCACCATCTGCCATCGTGGAACAGGGGGGAGGCATCGATCAGCGCACCGGGGAAGACGCAGTTTTCCACCGCTTTCCAGTGAAAGGGGAAATCCGTTGCCCGGTACAGGCGCTGCGTGCCGCTGGCCCCCGATTCCGGCATCATCAGGAAACTGCCGTCCGTATCACGCATGATGACGGGGTAGGACAGGTGCCACGGCTCCACCAGAACGGGGCGGTGCGACAGGATGCGCAGGGTGCGGTCCAGCACGAATACGTCGATGCGTCCTACCTTCACGCGGTAATCATAGGCTTCGGCAAACAGGTACAGACGGTCTTCATGCCAGATGCCGAACGGGTCGGCCAGAAAGCGGAAGGAACCGGGATCGGGCAGCCATGTAACCGGCATGGAATCCAGCGTACCGGCGCGGATGATATCAGGCAGCGGACGGTTTATGATGCCCGTCTGCCATATGTCGGTACGGCCAAGTCCCATGACGCTATCCCGCTCCTGTCCGGGTTGGATTTGCAAACACAGGGGTGCTGCAATATGCCAGATGCCATCTGTACCAGATGGAATATCAGGGGAATAGCAAGCATGGCCAATGTGGAACAGCCCCGGCGGCGGACCATTCGTGACGTTCGCAAGGGGGACGTGCCCGGTGTATGGCTGACAGCCTATACCGCACCCATGGCACGCCTGCTGGACGGGCATGTGGATGTCATGCTGGTGGGGGATTCGCTGGGCATGGTGGTCTATGGCATGCCCGATACGCTTGGCGTGGGCATGGACATGATGATCGCCCATGGCGCTGCCGTTGTCCGCGCATCGCGGCAGGCGCTGGTGGTGGTGGACATGCCGTTTGGTTCCTATCAGGAATCACCGGCGCAGGCTTTCCGCAATGCGGCCCGCATCATGGCGGAAACCGGCTGCGGCGCGGTCAAGCTGGAAGGCGGGACCGAAATGGCCGCGACCGTCAGTTTCCTCGTCCAGCGCGGCATACCGGTATGCGGCCATGTCGGACTTATGCCGCAGGCCGTCAACACCACCGGGGGCTTCCGCACGCAGGGCCGCGATGAACAGCAGGCCCGCAAGGTGCATGACGACGCCCACGCCATTGCCGCCGCCGGGGCCTTCGCCGTGGTGCTGGAAGGCACCATTGAGCCTCTGGCGCGTGAAATCGCAACCAGTGTTCCGGTGCCGGTTATCGGCATCGGGGCATCGCCCGCCTGTGACGGGCAGGTGCTGGTGGTCGATGACATGCTGGGCGTGTTCGGCACGTTTACGCCGCGTTTTGTCCGCCGCTATGCCGATGTGGGGAATGTGATTGAGGATGCCGCCGCCCGTTACGCCGATGACGTGCGTGCGCGCCGTTTTCCCGGACCGGAGGAATGTTTTGGCGTGCGCCGTCAGGTTACGCCGGGCTGATCCCCTTGCCCGCGCCGCATCGGCGCGGGCATGCGGCCCTTCAGAAGCCTGATGCTGCCGTAAACAGCACCGCCAGCCCGCCGCCCACGTAATATTGCGGCCCGTCGGCTGCGGTCAGGGTAGGGGTCGCAACGCCGGACAGGTAATGCTGGTTGGTGATATTGACGAAGTTCATCCGGAATTCGGGATGTGACAGAAAGGCGTGGTCGTCCATGCGGTAGCCGATGGCAAGATTGCCCGTGGTGTGGTCGGGCATGCGTTCGTCATTCATGAAGGTGGAATACTGCCGGCCCGTATAATGGACCGACGCGATACCGAAGAAGTGGCCGTCATCATAACTCAGCCCGGCGGAAGCCTGCAGCGTCGGGCTTTCCACCGCTGTCTTGCCCCGCGTGGCCAGCATGCCGCTGGTGGAGGGGATGTCACTGTCAATGGTCGCGTGCAGGTATTCCCCCGACAGATAGGGTGCGAAGTGATGCCATGGCTTCAGCCCGATTTCCACATCCACCCCGCGTGAGGTCTGGCCCCCGCCATTGATGGTGGAATCAACCTGCGCGCCGTTCACGTTCAGCAGCGTCTGGATTTCGCGGTTGGTGAAATCATAGTTGAACAGCGTAAGGCTGCCGATAATCAGGTTGCCGCTGTAGCGGTAGCCCAGTTCCTCCGATACGGAATATTCGTTCTTGAGCTGGGTTGTGATCCCGCTGGCCGTCACCCCGCCAAACAGCGCGCTTTCATCCGGTGTGCGGAAATTGGTGGTGGTGTTGAAGAATATCATATGCCGGGGCGTGATGCGGTAGCGGATGGCGATGCGCGGCAGCGGCGTAGCGGCATTGCTGCCCGCAGCCGTCTGCACGCCAGCCGAAGTGGTGGTGCCATGGCGGTCCAGCATTACTTCCTTGAAGCCGACATCAACCATAAGCCTGTGGTTGAGGAAGTGCATCCGGTCGCCCACATACAGCGCATTGGTCTGGGAAATCATATGGTAGCTGCCTGCATCAAGCTGCTGGCCATCGGGCAGCAGCACGGTGCGGCTGATCCGGTCCACCCATATGTCCGGCGCGTAACCGCTGCCGTTTACGGCGGTAAAGGGCTGGTGTTCGCTATCGTCGGAATAGTCGTACCAGTAGCCGAACACCAGATCATGGTTGGCTACCTGCCAGTCCAGGGCGGCATTGAAGCCGGAACGGTAACTGGTCTGGGTCCAGTTGGCGCGCACGACGGCATCCGCATCGGGCACCCCGGCGGGGCTTGCCCCGCTGAACATTCCGGTTTCCCCCATCGTCGTGCCGCCGGGATCGTTGCCGTAGCTCCATTGGGCATAGGGCGTGAGCTTGAGGTGCAGCCGGTCCGCCAGCGTCAGCCGCGCCGGTGCCGCGACGTAGAAGATACGTTCGGGCTGGCGGTACAGCGCCCAGTAATCGGTGCCGCCCGCGGCATCGTTCGGGTTGTAGGTGGCGGCAAGGTTGTTTGCCGCCCCATGCGGTCCTTCGGCCTGCCAGTCCGTCTTGTCCACGGGGGGATAGTAGCTGGCGACCATCGTATTCCACGTGCCCAGCACCGAAACGCGGTTGCCCGCCCCCCATTCGCGCAGGAACTTGAAATCGATATGCTGGCGTTCATCATGGCCGGGACCGCGCCAGTTATCGGTATAACCATGGGAATACGACACGAAGCCCCGTATGCCGGTATGCCCGATCTGCCCCGTTTCCAGCCGCAGGAACTGCCGGTTGGTGTTGTACGAACCATAGGACACATCCGCATACCCACCCGCGCGGGTGGACGGATCGCGGAAGGACAGGTTCATGAGGCCACCCGCCGCGTTCAGCACGGGGGAATCAAGATCCGCCGATCCCTGTTCGAGCGAGACGCTCTGGTAATTCTCGGTATCAGCGAACTGACCCGGATAACCGTTGTAATAGGCGATGTCGTTAAGCGGCATGCCTTCAAGCACGTAACCCAGCGAATCCCCGCCCAGCCCGCGTACGCTGATATTGGTCTGGGGTGAAAATCCCAGCGGATCGGATGAGGATACATTGGCGCCCGGCAGCAGGCTGACCATGTCGAACGCGGTAGCACTTGGCGCCTGCTTGCGCATGAAATCCGTGCCGATGGTGCTGACGGATTTTGCCGCGTCCTCCTCCCGGATCAGGCCGCCGCCGGGCTGGGTGCCGACCACGTGCTGGCTGGTCACGGTCATCCGCTCCACCTTGGGGGCGGCTGGCTGGCTGGTGGCATGGGACGTGGCCGGGGCGGCGGTGGATGTGGCGGGGACGTTGTCGTTACCCGCGGCCATGCCCGGCCCCATGCCCAGCGCCATGCCAAGGGCCGCCGTAAGCATCTGACGGCATGAGAGAATACCGGCATCGGGCACAACAGGGGGGCGGGGTGTGCGCGGCATTTCGTATTCCTGAAAAAATCTTTTTATTTCATTATTTTGTCCCACCCCGGTGGGGTATGACATCGTCTTGAACAAATTCGGGACCGATATAATATACTCAAATAGCGTATCGTAAGCCCCGTTTTCGGGCACATCCCGTATAATTGTGCGGGCAGGCAGGAAGGTTCGCAGGTGGGACAGGAATCGGCACATATCGTACGCAGTTATGAACAGGAGCTGGAGCATCTGCGCTCCATGATGGCACGCATGGGCGGCCTGGTGGAGCGACAGACATCGCAGGCCATCGCCGCCATCGCCGACCGTGACGAAAGCGCCGCCGGGATCGCATCCGACCTCGATCCGCAGGTCGATACGCTGGAACGCGATGTGGAAGCCATGGTCATCCGCATCCTCGCCCTGCGTTCGCCGGTGGCGGGCGACCTGCGTGAAGTGGTGTCGGCGCTGAAGATCACGGGGGATATGGAACGCATCGGTGACTGCGCCGCCTCCATCGCGCGGCGGTCGCTGCGGGCGGAACTGGTGGCGTCGCGCGTCTCGCTCAGCGGGCTGCGCGGCATGGGCCGCCTCGTGCAGGACAACCTGCGCCGCGCCATTGACGCGATGAGCCAGCGCAACGCCACGCTTGCGCGGGAAGTCTGGCAGTCCGATACGGCGGTGGACGAACTGTACAACGCCATGTTCCGTGAACTGGTTACCTACATGATGGAAGACCCGCGCAACATCGGCGCCTGCACGCATCTGCTGTTCATCGCCAAGAACCTTGAACGCATCGGCGATCACGCCACCAACATCGCCGAACGGGTCTATTACACCGCCACGGGCGAAATCCTGCCTGTCGTGCGCCCGCGTGGCGGGTTCTCCGGGCAGGGAGGGCGGGACGGTGCAGCCTGACCGACCGCTTCGCATCCTTGTTGCGGAAGATGATGCCGCCCTGTCCGTCATGCTGTCCTACAATCTGGAGGCTGCGGGCCACACCGTCATGCCGGTGGATAACGGTCTGGACGCCCTGCGCGAAGTAACCGAGTGGAAGCCCGACCTCGTGCTGCTGGACTGGATGATGCCGGGCCTGTCAGGGGTGGACCTGTGCCGAAGGCTGCGCATGGCCACCGCCACGCGCTACCTGCCCGTCATCATGCTGACCGCGCGCGGGGAAGAACGCGATTCCGTCCATGCACTCGATCTGGGTGCGGATGACTATCTGGTCAAGCCGTGCGGGATGGACGTGCTGCATGCGCGTGTGCGCGCCGTCATGCGGCGCAGCATGGGCCGGGCGGCGGGGGCTTCCGCCCTGCCGGTGGAAGACGTGCTGAACTTTGCCGATGTCACGCTGGACCACGGCGCGCGCCGGGTTACGCGTGGGGGGGCAGCCATTGCCCTTGGTCCCACGGAATACCGTATCCTGCTGCACCTCATGCGCCATCCCCGCCGGGTCTTTTCACGCGCCGAGATACTGGCATCGGCGTGGGATGACGGCATCCATGTGGAAGAACGCACCGTGGACGTGCATATCCGCAGGCTGCGTCTGGCGCTCAACGCATCCGGCGGGGCGGATCTGATCCGTACGGTCCGTTCCAGTGGCTATATGCTTGATGACGGGAAGGTGGACTGAACCCGGTCCACCCATCCATTACCGTTCCAGTCTGGCGAACCGTTTGACCGCCCGTTCCCGGCGTAGGCGGGACAGGCGGCGTATCCAGAAAATGCCGTTGATCTGGTCGATTTCATGCTGGAGGCACACGGCCATGAGGCCATCCGCCTCCTCCTCGGCCTGTGTGCCATCGGGGCGGGTATAGCGCACCCGCACGCGCGCCGGGCGCGTGATCGGGCCATGAATGCCGGGCATGGACACGCTGCCCTCCTCACGGGTTACGCTTTCATCGGACTGCCAGACGATTTCCGGGTTGGCATAGACATGCGGCCCGTCACCGTCCGGGAGGTCAATGACGACAAGCCGCTGGCTGATGCCTGCATGGCAGGCGGTAATGCCGATGCCGGGTGCCGCATGCATGGTTTCCAGCAGGTCGGCGGCCAGTTGCCGCGTAGCCGCCGATGAGGCGTCCACCGGGTCTGCGACCTGTTCCAGACAGGGATGTGGAAAGCGGATGATGGGCAGAATGGCCATGACAGGTGTCCGGGTCCCCGGTCAGTAAAGGAAAGGACCGTTATCGTCCGCGTTCAGGTTGGTGTAGTAGGGAATATAGAAATTCATGCCAAACGGGCTGTAGGTATGGTCAATGCCCGATACGGGCCGCATGGGTTTGACATCGTGTTCGGCAAGGCAGTCGTACAGCGTCTCGCGCAGGGTGCTGTTTTCCTTATCGGACTTCGGGGTGCCGTAAAACAGTTCATGCGCGTAGGGTTTGCACGCCTGCGGCGTATGGTCGTAATAGCGGGCGTACTGTTCCTGCCGGTTTTTGATGATATCCGCATCGGGTATCCACTGATGCGTGGCGACTGATGTATGCCAGATCTGCTTCCATCCGGTGTGCATGTGGGGCAGGCGGGCAATGGCGACGCCATCCTGCCGTGTGCCATCCTTGCGCACCACCGTGCCGTGACAGGCCAGAACCTGCATATGGTCGTCATAGACGGCGCTCTTGATCGTGCCATCTTCAAAACGGATTGCGGGGGAAGCCTGCGGCGCACCCTGATTGGCAGTTGCCACCACGGCGGACGTCACGGCTGGCTGTCTGCAGTAATTCACCAGTGGACGCGGTGCATGCTGCGCGCAGGCGGCCATGCTGAGCGGGAGACATAAAGCAACAAGACGGCGCAACGGATTCTTCCTTTACAGTTAGGGTGCGTGACATGGTCATCCGCCCTGTCCCGTCACGGGTATAGAAGGGCTGGCGGCCTCACAATAATGTAAATTTCAATGCCGGTCTGTGCTTTTGTTCCTGCATGACCTGCCGGGACCGCCAGTATGTGCTGGCAGTCTCCTTGTGGTGTGAAAACATTTCCATTTGACCCCGTGCATCACGACGGTAATGCGGGGGGCGAACAGGACGTTTTCAGAAGGTCAGGCTGCTGTGCAGGCCGAAAACGGCCTCGTTGCCCACGCGGCGGTTTCCGGTCCAGTCCGCCACCCCGCCGGAGGGGTTCCAGACGTACTGGAAGTCAGGCTGCATCACCATCCACGGCGTGACCTGCGCCTGATAGGTCAGTTCCAGATGGTTTTCGTTGCCCTGCACGATCGATCCGCTGTCGTGGTCGAACTGGCGCTGGCCTGAACTGGCCCGGCCAATGCCCCAGCCCAGCCCGATCGTGTCGTTGTCACGCCCCCTGAACGGCGCCTTCAGGTTCACGCCCGCATCGATGGCGAAGCTGATCAGGTTGCGGTCGCCGCCATTGCCGGTCGCACGCAGGAACACGCCCACCGACCGTGCGGATTGCAGCGAAGGCCGCCAGATCATCTGGTCGATGATGCCATACACCATCCAGTTG
>NZ_NKTY01000028.1 GCF_003207825.1 Komagataeibacter saccharivorans
GCAGAAGATACGGCTGGGATCGGTCAAACGGGATGAAGCGGCTCATCGCGACACTCTACAGCCTTACCCCTTCACAGGGTACCCCAACCCGACAGGCTGCTAAGCTATGATATGTACGTGGCGTGATTCCACCGACAGGGCACAGGCCATACGGCTGTAAAATAACGGCAGACATATAGAATCACAAAGTATTGTTACATTAAAACAACGATATAAATATAACTTCCTTCGTTTCATGACATCGTGGAGACCTGTGATAGTTATGGATTCTGATGCGCGGCTGTCCGCCGACATAGGCGGCACATTTACCGATATCGTTCTGGACGCACGGGGCAAAAGACTGACCCGCAAGGTCCTGACCACGCCCCATGCCCCCGAAGAAGGTGTGCTGGAGGGCATCACCCTGGTACTGGCGGACGCGGGACTGACGCTGTCGGATATCAACATGTTCGTGCATGGCACGACGCTGGCCACGAACGCCATTATCGAACGCCGTGGTGCACGCACCGCGCTGGTCGCGACGGAAGGTTTTCGTGATGTGCTGGCCATCGGCACCGAAAGCCGCTTTGACCAGTATGACATCATGCTGCAGAAGCCACAGCCGCTTGTGCCCCGCGATCTGCGTTTCACGCTGCGCGAACGCATGGATGCCCGTGGCGGGGTCCAGATTGCCCCCGATGATGAACAGATCAGGCAACTGGGCCTGCAGCTTGCCGCCGCCGGGGTGGAAAGCGTGGCCGTAGCGTTCCTGCATGCCTATGCCAACCCCACCCATGAACTGCGGGTGCGTGACATACTGACGGATGTGCTGCCACCGGGCGTAACCCTGTCACTGTCATGCGAAGTGTGCCCGCAGGTCCGTGAATACGAACGGACCTCCACCACGGTGGCGAATGCCTATGTGCAGCCCCTGATGGCAGGCTATCTGGCCCGATTGGATCAGGCGTTAATGGCGCGGCATTTTGCCGGTACGCTGTATCTTGTCACGTCCAGCGGTGGCCTGACCTCGCTTGAGACCGCACGCACCTTCCCCGTCCGTCTGGTTGAATCCGGCCCTGCCGGGGGGGCCATTTTTGCCGCCCGCATTTCGGAATGCCTGCATGAAGAACGCGTGCTGTCCTTTGACATGGGCGGTACTACGGCCAAGATCTGCCTGATTGAACGCAATGAACCTGCCCAGTCACGCATATTCGAAGTTGACCGGACCGCCCGCTTCCTGAAGGGGTCGGGGCTGCCACTGTGCATTCCGGTTATTGAAATGATCGAAATTGGCGCAGGCGGCGGTTCAATCGCCCGACTTGACGCCATGAAGCGCGTTACGGTCGGCCCTGAAAGCGCTTCGTCCGTTCCCGGGCCCGCAGCCTACGGGCGCGGTGGCGCCCGGCCGACCGTGACAGACGCTGATGTGATGCTGGGATTGCTGCGACCGGAAGGTTTTGCCGGTGGCAGCCTGACCCTCCAGCCAGCCCTGTCCGCGCGTGCCCTGAGTGACGCCATCGGGACCGAGCTTTCGCTTTCTGCCGAGATGGCCGCTCATGCGGTATATGAAATCGTATGTGAAAGCATGGCCAGCGCCGCACGCGTCCATGCGGCAGAACGTGGCGCCGTCCTGTCCCGGCATACCATGGTCGCCTTTGGTGGGGCGGCCCCGCTGCATGCCGCGCGGGTTGCGGAAAAACTGGGAGTACGGCGACTGGTCATTCCCAACAGTGCCGGTGTGGGGTCGGCTGTCGGCTTCCTGACGGCGCCTGTTTCGTATGAGATTGCCCGTTCCCATCATACCAGGGTCGATGAACATACCGATTATGCGGCCATTTCGGCCCTGCTGTCGGATATGGAAGAAGCCGCACGCAGCATGGTGCAGACCGGTGCCGGAAGCGCGCCACTGGTCAAACGGGCTGCGGCCTTCATGCGCTATGTTGGTCAGGGGCATGAAATCATGGTGGAACTGCCGGACCGTCCCTTGTGTCAGGCTGATGCCCGGGGCCTGCGTGAAGCTTTCACGCAGGAATATGCCCGTCAGTTCGCCCGTAGCATTCCCAATGCGCCGATTGAGGTGCTGAACTGGTCGGTACGTATTTCCACCATTCCCGCCCCACCCGTGCCGTTTATCCCGGCGGGCGAGAAGATCACCCTGTCTCCGCTGGAGATACGTCGCTTCTTTGATGGTGGCAGCAATGGGTGGGTGGATCTTCCGGTCTATGATCGCGCAGGTGCCCCGTCTGGCGCGTTCGTGCCCGGCCCGGCCATTATTGTTGAAAAAGAAACCACCACCTACGTTTCCGCCCGTTTTGACGCGCAGATTGATGGCAGCGGTAACATCATCATGAACCAGAAGGATGCGGCATGATGGACGCCTCTCATACCCCCGGCAGCACAGAAATTGACCTGCAGATCATGTGGAACCGGCTGATCACCGTTGTAGGTGAACAGGCGCAGGTGCTGATCCGCACGGCGTTCAGTCCTATTGTGCGGGAATGTGAGGACATTTCCGCCGGTGTGTTCGATCTGGAAGGGCGCATGCTGGCGCAGGCCGTAACCGGCACGCCGGGCCATGTGAATTCCATGGCGGAAGCCGTAAAGCATTTCATTCGCCATTTCCCGCTCGAAACCATGCGTGAGGGCGATGCCTATATCACCAACGACCCATGGATGGGCACCGGACACCTGAACGACTTTGTGGTTACGACTCCCGCTTTTCACAAGGGGAAGCTGGTCGCCCTGTTTTCATGCACCAGTCACCTCATGGATATCGGGGGGCTGGGCAATGGTCCTGAAGCTTCCGACGTGTTCATGGAGGGACTGTACCTGCCCATGCTCAGGCTGCTGGATCAGGGACAGGTCAATGAAACCCTGATGGCGGTCATCCGCGCCAATACGCGCCTGCCGTTGGATACGGAAGGCGATACCTATTCCCTCGCCGCCTGTAACGATGTGGGCGCGCGGGCGCTTTCAGCCATGATGGAAGAATTCGGCATAACAGATCTTGGCCCCTTGGCCGATTTCATCATTACACGCTCCCGCATGGCGGTGGAAGAACGTATTGCCGCCCTGCCCCAGGGGAAATGGACCAACACCATGCGGACGGATGGCTATGACCATCCTGTCCTGCTGGCCGCAAGCCTGGCCATAGCGCCGGATCATGTCCTGGTGGATTACGCGGGCACATCGCCCGCCGTCATGCGCGGGATCAATGTGCCGCTGGCCTATACCAAGGCCTATACGGTATTTGGCCTCAAATGCATCATCGCCCCCGATGTACCGAACAATGCCGGTTCCCTGGCACCCTTCCGTGTAACCGCGCCGACGGGCACGATCCTGAACGCCCTGCGCCCCGCCCCGGTTTCCGCCCGGCATGTCATCGGGCAGATGCTGCCTGACGTCGTGTTCGGCTGCCTGCATCACCCCCTGCCCCACCGGGTTCCCGCGGAAGGGACTTCATGCATATGGAACATTACCGTACGCGGTACATGGCACGATGCTGGCAATACCAACCCGGCCTATGCACTGGCCATCACCACCAATGGTGGCACGGGCGCGCGCCCGGGACTGGACGGTCTTTCCGCTACGGCGTTCCCATCCGGCGTACACGGAACACCGGTTGAAATTGCCGAAATCCAGTCCCCCCTCATCTTCTGGCGCAAGGAACTGCGGCCTGGCAGCGGGGGAGAAGGCACAACGCGTGGCGGGCTGGGGCAGGTCATGGAGATATCCAACACCGAATCTGCCCCTTTTGAACTGCTGGCTGCCTTTGACCGCATTGCCAATCCGCCCCGTGGGCGCGCAGGTGGCCGGAACGGCATGGCAGGTCATGTCAGCCTGTCTTCCGGCCGGGTGCTGCCCGGCAAGGGACTGCAGGTCATTCCGGCAGGCGATCGGCTGATGGTTCTGACACCAGGCGGCGCAGGACTGGGTGATCCGGCGCAGCGCGACCCGGCACTGGCTGAAAGCGACCAGACCCAGGGCCTGCTGGCAGACGGGGCGCAGGCATGACGGATCACTCCTCCCGCCTTAACGAGATGCCGGCTGTCATTCTGACTTTTCCCCTGCCGGATCTGGTGACACAACGGCTGGGCACGCAATACCACGTCGAATCCCTGCTTACGCCAGCGGCCCGGCAGGCCTATGTCACGCATTCGGGCAACCTCGTACGTGCCATTGTGACCAATGGTTCCACCCGACTGGATGGTGCCTTCATGGATACGATGCCGAACCTGTGCATCATCCATACGTTCGGCGTCGGTTATGAAGGGGTGGATGTAGATGCCGCGCGGGCACGCGGGATCGAGGTCGCCTATAGTCCCGGCACGAATGCCGATAGCGTGGCGGATCAGGCCTTCGCCCTGCTGCTGGCGGTCATGCGTGATATCGTGCCCAATGACGGTCTTGTACGACAGGGTGCATGGCGGCCCGTCCGGCCCGTTCCGCCCCAGCTATCGGGACAGAAAATTGGCATTCTGGGCATGGGGCATATCGGGCAGCGGATTGCCGCCCGCGCAGCCGGTTTTTCCATGCCGGTATTTTATTACAGCCGCAGGCCACGCAATCAGGCGCAATGGACCTACTGTTCTTCCGTTATGGATATGGCGGCACGGGTCAACGTACTGGCGATCGCCCTGCCGGGCGGGCCGGAGACCTGCCACCTGGTTGATGCGGATGTACTCCAGGCGCTTGGCCCGCAGGGCTATGTTGTCAATGTGGGCCGGGGGAGTGTCATCAGCAATACGGCGCTGAGCGATGCACTGGAAAAAGGCATTATCGCCGGGGCCGGCCTGGATGTGACTGAAGGGGAACCGGACGTACCTGCAACCCTGCGGGAACAACCAAATATTGTCTTTTCTCCACACGTCGGCGCACGTTCGCCGCAATCTCTGCTGACATGCCTCGATCAGGTCATGACCAACCTGCATGCCGCACTGGCGGGACGGTCGGTTCATACACCCGTGCCCTGACGGCATCCGGGCCGACTTGCCTTATGGATTAAAAATGCCAGTATGGGATACAGGACACGACCTCGAAATAAGGTGCATTGCGGCCACGATGAAGCAGAACCGGAAAAAGGCACAGACCCGCCCGCCTGAAGAAACGTCACGGCAGGATGGCATGTTCATTGTCTCCTCCTCCCATCTCGCCGTGCCGGGTGCCGAGGATCTGAGTGAATTCGAGTTCGCGCTGACGGTGGCGAACCATGCCTTTCAGCGCTGGATGACATGCGGCATGCAGGCGGTGGGCGTGCGCGATCTATCCCCACTGGATGTATTGGTGCTTCACTGCATCAATCACCGCAATAGACCCAAGAGCATTTCCGACATCCTGTTCATGCTCAACATCAGCGAACGGCACTATCTTAATTACTCCATGAAAAAACTTGAAAAAATGGAGCTTATTTCAAAATCAAAAGCAGGAAAGGAAGTGTTCCTGCAGGCGACACCGAAGGGTAGCGACGCCTGTCAGGATTATGCACGGGTTAGACAGGCCTGCCTGCTGGACCTCATACCCAAGGACCGCAGCGTGGCCCAGAGCCGTATTGATGAAGTGGCCCGTGCTTTACGTGTTCTCACCGGTTTTTATGAACAGGCCTCCCGTGCAGCTACATCCCTGTAATAGCCATGATACGTTTATTGAGACAGGGAACCGAAGAGGTCGAGACATGGAAGGCAAAGCGAGAGCGTCACGGAAGCGGGTACTGTCATCGCCCCTGTCCGCAATCAGATAGTGGGCATCTGGCAGGACTGGCTGCAGGATACGTCATTCATGGAATTCAGGCGAACAGCATGATGCCTTAACTTTCTGCTCTGAACGGGATATCGGTCCTGTCGAAAGCCCTTGCGGGAGGGGTTCGTCCCCTATAATCGGATGGGACTGCAGACAGGAGGTCGAATGGCGGATCAGGACAGAAAAAGGAAATTTTCAGGTCGCCCCGACAGTCGCATGTCGGAAGAACTGGACGCCCTTATCCTGAAAACCGCCACCCGACTGTTTGGGGAACAGGGCTACGCGGCCACATCGGTCGAACAGATCGCAGCCGTGGCCAAGGTGGGCAAGCAGACCATCTACCGGCGGCACCCGTCCAAGGAAAACCTGTTCAAGACGGTCATTTCCGAACTGGGAAACAGCTTCCTGCTCGCCGCCTCCCCATCAGATGAAATGGTTTCCAGCGATCCGCTACAGGCGCTGTACAAAACCATGCGGATGCTGCTTGACCTGATCCTCAGCCCTGAAACGCTTTCGCTAAGCCGCACCTTTATCGCGGAAGGATGGCGTTTTCCGGATCTGGTAAACCATGCCGGCGCCCATATCTTTGATCCGCTTGAAAAACTGACATGCAAGCTCCTGACCGCTGTCTCCCGCGCGGGCCTTCTGAAGGCGGGGTGTGACCTTGAAGAAACCAGCCAGATGCTTGCCACGCTCTGCCTTGGCGGTCCCCACCAGCAGATGCTGTTCGGGCGCAGGGTTCTGACAACGGCAGAGGAGCGCGACGGCTACCTTGACCACGCATGGCGTGCCTTCATGACGGGCATACTGGCAGCCCCTGCTTCCAGCCCGTCCGGCAATTAGGACCGGTAAAAGAAGAGGCTGGTTTTTTCCCGGCACCGACCCGCAGCCGGGAAAAACTGGCCCCCCCACCCCACCGTTACTTCTGTTTCCTGTCCTGCGGGGCGCTGGTGTCAAATCCGCCCCCTATTGCCCTGTACATGTCAACCGATGCATCAAGGCTGGACAGAAGTGCTGTCGTATGCGCCAGTTCCGCCTGCTGCGCGAGTACCTGTGCGGAAAGCACATCCAGCCTGCTGGAATAACCGTGTTCCAGCCGCAGCTGCGTCAGTTCCACGGTTTTTTCGGCGGCTGTTTCCTTGTCCCCGTCACCCTGTTCGCGCTCATGGGCATTGTTCTGTTCAAGCAGGGCGTCATGCACTTCCTTGAAGGCCGTGCGGATACTCTGCTTGTACAGGATGACCTGCTCGTTCTTCTCGGCTTTCGCCAGTTTGACGCCGCTTGCCGTTCTCCCGAAATCCATCACCGGCGCCGCCATTGATGCCGCCAGCGTCCATGACCGCGTGGTGGCGCGATAGAGGTTGTCGATGTCGATGTTGTTCACCCCCGCCAGACTGGCCAGCGAGATGGTGGGGAAATAGGCCGCGCGCGCAAAGCCGATATTGAAGTTGCTGGCGATCAGCGTCTGCTCATGCATGGCGATGTCGGGCCTGCGCTCCAGCAGGGAGGACGGGATTTCCGGCGGTGTCGGGATAGGGATTGTCAACGCGTCTATGTCCCTGCCCCGCTCCATTGCCTGCCCGATGATCTGCTGGGGCGAGCGGCCCAGCATGACGGCCAGCGCGCTTTCCGCCTTGCCGCGCTGGTCCTCCACATCCGGGAGCGCAGCCTGTGCGGCATCACGCTGCTCGGTTACGTTCTGCACCACCAGCGCGTCCACTGCACCCACCTCATGCTGGCGCTGCACCAGGGCCAGCAGATCTGTCTGGGTCTGGATGGTCTGTTGCAGGATGTCGCGTTGCCGATCCAGCGCACGCAGGCTGAAATACAGCTTTGCGGTCGCGGCAGCAATAGACAGCCGGGCTGCCTCGTGACCATAACCCGCCGCCTTCACGCCCGCCTTTGCCGCTTTGCTCAGGCTGGCATTCTTGCCCCAGAAATCCGCTTCATAATTCAGCATGCCGCCGATGAAGCCAAGGTTGCTCATCTTGTGCGCGACAGGCAGGTCGTCGTTCAGGTGCAGGCGGCCATAGGCATCTGATCCCGCAACCGAAATGGAGGGCAACTGGTTGGCGAAGGCATATTTGTACTGCGCGCGCGCCTGCTGAAGTTTCGCACCCGCCAGCGCAAGGTCGTCATTGTTTTTCAGCGCTTCCGCCACCAGCGCGTCCAGCACCGGATCACCATAGCTGCGCCACCATTCGCCGCCATCTGGTACGGTGGCGGCCTGCTGCGTGCCCCATTTATCGGGCATGTGCATCTGTGGCCGATGATAGGTCGGCGCCAGCCATGCGCAACCTGCCAGCAGCGCGGGCAGCAGGAGGATCGGGGTGCGTTTCATCGGGTGGCTCCCTCAACCTGCGGCGATGGCGTTTCCTTCACCCGGAACCACAGCACGTACAGCGAAGGCAGGAAGATCAGCGTCAGCACTGTCGCCACGGCAAGCCCGCCCATGATGACATCGGCCATCGGGCCCCAGAACACGCTGGACGCAATGGGCAACATGCCAAGGATGGCGGCAACAGCGGTCAGCATGATGGGACGGAAGCGGATTTTGGCGGCATTCATCACTGCATCCCATTCCGATTGCCCAAGGTCCTTCTCGATCTGGATCTGGTGCACCAGAATGACCGAATTACGGATGATCATGCCAATCAGCGCCACCAGTCCCAGCATGGCGATGAACCCCATCGGGTGCTGGGTCAGGAACAGCGCGCCCACCACCCCGATCAGGCCGAAGGGAGCAACACTGATGACCAGCGCCAGACGCCTGAAGTCCTGCAACTGGATCATCAGTACGCCCAGCATGACCAGGACCATGAGTGGCACGACGGCAATGACGGATTTCTGGGATTTCGCACTTTCCTCGACCGTGCCACCCACCGCGACATGATAGCCCGATGGAAGACCCGCGTTGAACGCCGCGATTTTCGGCGCCAGCGTGGCAACAGCCGTATCCGCCTGCACCCCGTCACGGAGCTGCGCCTGTATGGTCAGGGTCGGCAGCCGGTCACGCCGCCAGATCAGGGGATAATCCTCGACATAGGAGACGCTGGCCACGGTGGAAAGCGGCACCGTCTGGTCATTGGGCAGGCGGATGTCAAGGTTGCGCAGGTCCTCGATCGACAGGCGCTGGGCGTGGTTGGCGCGCAGCACGACATCGACCAGATAGATGCTGTCGCGCACCTGCGTCGCCGTAAGCCCGGTCACCGCCGAATTGATGGCCAGCGCAATCGCCCCGGATGACAGGCCCAGACGGTGCGCTTCATCCTGCCGCACGTCGATCTTCAGCTTGCGCGCAGGGTCGCCCCAGTCGAAATTGACCATGTGCAACTGGTTGCTGTCGGCCATGATCTTCGCCACGCCATGCGCGTAATGCCAGACCCGGTCCGTGTCGCGGCCCGTCACGCGGTACTGCACCGGCCAGCCCACTGGCGGCCCGAGTTCCAGCGGGAACAGCCCATGCACCACATCAGGCATGTCGCGGCTTAACGCCACGTCCAGTCGCCTGCGCAGCCGGTCGCGCGCCACGGCACTTTTGGCCACGATAACGGTCTGGGTAAAGAAGTCGTTGGGAAGCTGCTCGTTAAGCGACAGGTAAAAGCGCACGGCCCCGCGCCCGATATAGGAACTCCAGTGGTCAATATCGGGATCATTGCGCAGGAGAGCGTCCAGTCGGTGCGAGACATCCGCAGTCGCCCTGATCGACGCACCCTGCCGCAGCGACAGGTCAACCAGCAGTTCCGGCCGGTCGGATGCCGGGAAGAACTGCCGGGGTACCAGTGGCGAGAGCGCAATGGCCACGACCAGCGCCGCAAGGCTGGCCAGCACGGTCGCACGCGGCCGGCGCATGGTGAACAGCAGCGCACGGCTGAACACGCGCAGCAGCCGCCCTTCCGGCGGGGCATGGGGCGCTGCTGCCGGGCGCTGCTTCAGGATGGTCACGCCCACCAGCGGGGCCACCAGCACGGCCACGAACCATGACGCGATCAGCGCCATGCCCACCACGGCAAAGAGCGAGAACGTGTATTCCCCCGCCACACTTTTCGCGAACCCGACCGGGATGAATCCCGCCACGGTCACAAGGGTTCCGGTCAGCATGGGGAACGCGGTCGAGACATAGGCATAGGTCGCAGCCCGCGTCAGGGTCCAGCCCTCCTCCAGCTTGCTGACCATGCTCTCCACCGTAATCATGGCGTCATCGACCAGCAGGCCGAGGGCAATGATCAGCGCGCCGAGCGAGACGCGCTGCAGGTCGATGCCGAACAGCTTCATGCACACGAACACCACCGCCAGCACGAAGGGAATGCAGAACGCCACCACCGTCCCCGCGCGGCCACCGAGGCTAAGAAAGCTTATGCCCAGCACAATGGCGATGGCTTCAAACAGGGCTTCGGTAAAATCGCCCACCGCGTCATGCACGACCTTGGGCTGGTTGGCGACCAGGTGCGCCTCGATCCCGATGGGCATGCGGGCATGCAGTTCGGCCATTTTCGCCGTGATGTTCTTTTCCAGTTCCAGCACGTTGCCACCGCTGCGCATGGACAGGGCCAGTCCGATCGCGTCCTGCCCGCCCACGCGGAACATGGTCTGCGGCGGGTCGGAATAGGTGCGGGTGATGGTGGCGATGTCGCCCAGCCGGACCTTGCGGCTGCCTGCATAGACCGTAACGTTGGCAATATCCGCCACCGACCCGAACTGCCCGGTCGGCTGGACCTGTATCTGCTCGCGCCCGGTATCGATCACGCCTGATGGCACCGTGGCGTTCTGCGCCAGCAGGGCGGCGGCGATCGTCGCCCCGTTTATACCCAGCCGGGCCAGGTGGTGGGTGGAGAAATCGACATAGATCTTCTCATCCTGCGCGCCGAGCGTATCGATCTTGGCGACATCGGGCACATGCAGCAGTTCGTCGCGGACCGTCTCGACATAGTCGCGCAGGTCGCGATGGGAAAAGCCATCGGCGGTAAAGCCGTAGATGATGCCGTAGGTATCGCCGAACTCATCATCAAAGAACGGGCCGACCGTGCCCTGCGGCAACTGGGCCTTGATGTCGCCCACCTTCTTGCGCACCTGATACCAGATGTCAGGCACTTCCGCCTTGGGCGCGCCCGACAGCAGGTTGACGAAAATCGTGGTCTTGCCCGCCAGCGTATAGCTCTTGACGTAATCGAGGTCGGGCGTTTCCTGCAGCTTTTTTTCGATGCGCTCGGTCAGCTGATGGGTCGTTTCCTCCACCGAGGCTCCAGGCAGAAACGCCTCCACCACCATGGTCTTGACGGTAAAGGGCGGGTCTTCATTCCGGCCCAATCTGAAGTAGGACTGGATACCGGCCACGCCAATCAGGATCATGAAGAACAGGACCAGAGCGCGATGGCGGATGGACCAGTCGGACAGGTTTATGCCCCCCGGCGCGCGTGGCTCAGGGGCGGACATCGGCTTCATCCAGCAGGCTGACCTTTTCTTGCGGATACAGCGCCTGCACGCCTGCCGTCACCACCCGGTCCCCGGCATTCAGGCCGGATGCGATCGCCACGTCATCGGTGCCGTAGCGTGCGATGGTGACGGGGCGCTGGGATACGCGCTGCGTGTCGGGAGCCACGATCCAGACCGCAGGCTTGCCGTCCTGTGTCGTCAGGGCAGCGGGCGGCAGATGGACGGTTGGCGCTAATGGCACGGACAGATGTCCTGTCACCACTGCCCCCAGCGGCATCATGTCCCGCGTGGCGCGCAGCAGCGCCCTGGTATGATAGGTGCGGGTCAGCGGATCGGTATCGGGCGCGATTTCGTAGATCGCGGCGGGCGCGCAGACCACGGGCGCCGCATCAAGACATACCTTCATGGTCATGCCCACGGTTAAACGGGACTGCACGAGGGCCTCGGGCATGTCGAACTGTGCGTCCAGCCCGTCATTGGCCGCCATGCGCAACACCGGCTGGCCTGCGGCGACCACCTCGCCTGCTTCCACCAGCCGGTCGGTCACGATGCCGTCCTCCGGAGCCACAAGGCGGGTATAGCCAAGCTGTTCCTGCGCCACGCGCACCTGTGCCTGTGTGGCCTGCACCTGATCCTGCGCGGTTTTGTACCGGCGAACCGCATCATCATAATCATTGCGCGAAATCGCCTGCACCGGCAGCAGGGCTGCAGCGCGCTGTCTAAGGGGCGCAGCCTGTTCCAGCGCCGCCCGTGCCGTGGCGTTTTCCGCCAGCGCCGTGCGCAGGGTCTGCTGCGGCACCGTGTCATCCAGCCGTGCCAGCACATCCCCCGCATGCACGACGCTGCCTGCGGACACAGTGCGTTCCACCACCTTGCCAGGCAGGCGGAAGGCGAGATTGATGGACTGATGGGCCGCGATCTGGCCTGTCACGACCTCCCCATTTGCATCGGGCGCGGGTTCGACAATGACGGAACGGACGGGCCGGACTTCCTCCACCGCCACCTTTTTATGGCACGCGGAGAGCAGAAGCAGCAGGCAGAGCAGGATCAGGCCCGGAGCACTACCCGCTTTTTTCATGACTGCCGCAGGGCACCGGTCTGGCGGGGCGCTGTCTTCCCTGTGCAGGGCCGGATAAAAAATGGTGGTCAGGAAGGATGAAGGCTGCACATGGCCCACGACCTCACTGCCAGTATGTCTGGTTTGCATGGATACCGACCACCCTCAGTCATTTCCAGAACCGGCGGCAGGACGCAGCCGTTATGGATTACATAGACGAGACCGTATCGTATTGCAACGACGGAAACTTCGAAGCATCTGCCCGTCCCCGACGGCTGGCAAGGGGACACATATCAATGGTTTCTACAATCCACATCGACGCCATTCATATCTGGGCGGTATCAGTCCCCTCACTTTCGAAGCAGGAGTGGCATAATCACGTCCTGACCGGCACAAAACCGTCACAAGTCCACTCTATCGAGGTGACGATACGCTTCAGACCTGACGACGAATTTCGAGCACGTATGCCCGCACGGCTGCGTACCTGCTATTGCAAATTACTATCAGTTGCGAAATAAGGTGCTGGAAACATCATTATATGGGCTCTGATAATGAATCTTCGTGCGCTTTGCCTGACCACCGTCCTGGCATCCAGCCTGCTGCTGGGCGTTGACTGTCGGGTGGCAGCTGTCGCTGCTACAAATGCGTCTTATCCCGTGCCTAAGAAAGTCCGGTCTTCTTCTCCCAGCGATGTGCCACCTCGCAATGTTGCAGCGAAGGGCGCGGATACGAACGCAAAAGACATGCCTGACGGCGCGCCGGGCCAGCACGAAGATATCGTCGTCACCGCCGCGCGCCAGAACCGCATGTATGTCAGCAGCGGTGGTGATCTGGGGGCGCTTGGAAAGAAGAAGGGCCTGGATGTGCCCTTCAATATCCGTAGTTACAATTCCAGCCTCATCCTGAACCAGCAGTCACAGACGCTGGGCGATGTGCTGCTGAACGATCCCACCGTGCGCACGACAATGGGGTATGGCAATTACGCGCAGCTGTTCCAGATCCGCGGATTCACGCTGTATGGCGATGACGTGGCGATTGACGGCCTGTATGGCGTCACCCCACGGCAGCTTGTCTCACCCCAGCTTTATGATTCGGTGCAGGTGCTCAATGGCGCTAGCGCGTTCCTCAATGGCGCGGCCCCCGGCGGTTCGGCCATTGGCGGCAATGTCAACCTGATCCCCAAGCGCGCGGCGGCAACCGACATCACACGCATCACCGGCGATTACACCAGTGGCGGGCAGGGGGGCGGCGCGCTTGATGTCAGCCGCCGGTTTGGCCGCGACCATGCCTTTGGCTTCCGCTTCAACGCAGCAGGCATGGATGGGGAAACGGCGATCAGGGGCGAGCGGCGCGATGACGTCGCCCTTGGCGCGGCTTTTGACTGGCACAATGACGATACGCGCATCGACATGAACATGAATTACCAGAAACAGCAGGTCTATGGCGGACGCAGCGCGATCATCGTCTCCAGCCTGGCTGATGGCATGCCTGCGCCCAAGGCGACCGCGCCGTCGGAAAACTGGGGGCAGCGCTGGGCCTATACCGACCTGAGTTACCTGTTCGGCACGCTGAACATTGAACATGATTTTGGCAGCCACATTACCGCGTATGGCAAATTCGGCGCACAGGGTGGCAATGAAATGGGCAATTACGCCACCACCACGCTGACCAATTCCCGCACCGGGGCTGGCACCGTGGGCGCGATGGCGGATGCGTACAACGTTATGAACGAGGCCACGCAGGCCGGTATCCACGCGCATGTCACCACTGGCCCGATCAAGCACGAAATCAACGCGGGCGGGTCAGCGATATGGGAAGAATCAGACGCCGCCTATTCCATGAGCCTGACGTCACAGGCAGGCAATATCTATCATCCCACGCAGTTCACCCCCTCAGAAACCTATAGCGGCGGCACGCTGGACAATCCCGGTCGCGTGGCGTGGAACAAGCTGTACAGCCTGTTTCTGTCAGACACGATGACATTCTGGCACGACCGCATCGCGTTGACGGGCGGGTTCCGGTATCAAGATATTCTGTCGGACTCCTTTGCCTACGGCACCGGCACGCTCAGCACCCATTACGATGCAGCGGCGTTCTCCCCAGTCATTGGCCTTGTCATCCATCCGGTCAAACATGCGGCCCTGTATTTCAACCGGATCCAGGGCCTGTCGGCGGGGCAGACGGTAGGAGCCACCTATGTCAATGCCGGGCAGGTTTTCGCGCCATACCAGAGCACCCAGTACGAGGTAGGCGCGAAATACGATATCGGGCGGTTTGCCGCCGGTGTCGCATTTTTCCAGACATCCATGCCACAGGGTATGACCGAGGCCTATGGCAATACCGGACAGGAGATTTACACACAGGACGGCAGGCAGCGGAACCGGGGCATGGAACTGACCTTCAATGGCGAGATCCTGCGCGGCCTGCGTTTTAACGGTGGCCTGACACTGATCGACGCCAAGCAGATGCATACGGCGGGCGGCGCGTATGACGGCAAGACCGTGATTGGCGTACCGAACTATACCATCAACGGCAACCTTGAATACGACGTGCCGTTCGTAAAGGGGCTGACACTGGTTGGTCGTGTCATCAGCACCGGCAAGCAGCAGTTCAACAACATGAATACGACGCACCTGCCTGCATGGTCACGTTTTGACCTTGGCGCGCGCTATACCTTCCTTGCGGCGAAGAAGCCGCTGACCGCACGTTTTGAGGTCGATAACATCGGTAACCAGCGGTACTGGGCCTCGGTTTACCAGAGTGATCTGGTCATGGGTGACCCCGAAACCTTCAAATTTTCGATTAGTTCTGATCTCTGATCCAAGAAATTTTATTCAATACATTCGGTAAATAAATAATACATAGAGGAAATATATCATTATTAATTTTATTATATTGTCAATCTATACTATTATATAATTGTATGATTTATTTTATTTCTAATAGTTGAATTAGAACAAAGGTGTTGGGTAAGTTCCCGGGATCTCTGTCCTGGAATGCAGGGCCTGATCCCTTTTTCTTCCAGGGCAGCTCAGACCATTTCGGTTCACGAAAATGATCCCGCTCAACACTCGGCGGTCGTCAACCCGAGGTCAGCCAAGGCTCCTGGGAAAGAACGGCCGCAGACGCTCCATCTGTTCGTCCGTCAGCCAAAACAGGTCACTCATTTCCAGTCTCCTCGTAGAGCCTGAAACAGATTTTTCACCTCAGACCAATATGTACTGAGCCTGGCAATCACATGAGAAAAGCCATTTGCTTTGCCGACATCTCTCCCTGCCGCACCAGTTCAAGTCCAGCCACGAATGTCGCAGCAACAGTCGCTCGGCGACTGATGGCTCCAACCGGCTCAGCTGGAGCTCTCGCGGGCATGCAGTCTTTCCATATATTCCGGGCTGTACCTTCTCCTATTTTCTTGCGGACAAGGGCCAGTGCATCTGTCACACGCCAGTATGTGGGCAGGTTGATCCGATAAACAGGAACGGACGTCTCAACCCGTGCCAGTTCCCGCTCCAGCACACCAAGGCAGGCTTCCATCAGACTGAAATACGTCCCCTGCCTTCCTGAAACGCCGCTCTCCACCACTGCCTTGCCCCGCGCAAAAACCAACACGCCAAGTTGTGGCTTCGCCTCCAGCCAGTCTGCCGCCGCGCGCATCCGCAGCAGTTCGTCGATCTGATCCACCGTCCGGCGCGCTTCGTTCTCGGCTGCGTGCTTTTCCACCTGGGTGGCGAACAGCAGCCGCGAGCGCAGGAAAACCAGCCGGGCAATCCAGATCACCCAGTCCGCGCGCTGCATGAGCGGTGTCGTTTGCGCCAGCCGTTCCGCCTCCTCGACAAACTGGTCTGCCAGATCCGCAATGGACAGGACGCCCATATCCAGACGCTGCCGTTCCGCCAGATCCAGCAGCAGGTCAAGCGGCCCGTCAAACCCCTCAACATGGAACTCCGGCACCACCGGACGCGGCAGCCGACGCGGCGGATCACCCCATGCTTCGTCCTCATCAGGCGACATCGGCGGTCTCCCCGGCGTCTGCCGGCACGTAATGGGGCCGGATGCCGAAAACCAGTTCCGGCCAGTCCGCCCGCACCCGCTCCAGCGCCTGCCAGGGCGTCCACTCCGCCGACCAGAAGCTGTAGACCAGCCGGGCGCTGCGGCGGACGCGCTGATCGCGGACGGCTTCGACCTTCACCCGGCGCAACGGCAGCGACGTGCCCCAATGCGCCTGCAGCCAAGCTGCCGCAACGCGGGAGTCCGACCCGGCTTCCAGAACATCGCCAGGAACCGGCACCAGCCGGTGCAGGTCAAAGACACAAGCCGACGTACCCGCCGCCTGATGCTGCAGGGCGATCCGATGCAGGCGCTCGGATGCCTGCCGCAGCAGCCGGGCCAGAGTTACCGCCTGCGCTCCCATGCCCGCCATCGGTGCCAACAGACGGGCCTGTTCGTAGTTGAAATCTACCTGCCAGGGAACGATCCCAGAGCCCTGCGCCGCCACCCGGAACCGGGCCACTGCGTCCACCGGACCGCTCACCGTAACCGTCGTCCGGATCCAGTCCGGGGCCAACATCGCCGTGCACCGACGCGCCGCCGTCCCGACTGAGGACTCTGATGGGCGCGCGGACTTTTTCCGGCGCGCCCGTTGGGCCGGGCGATCAGAACGCCCCAACGCCCGGTCCAGCACGAACCGGACCCCGGGCACCGAGAGCGGGTCACCGACGGTGCCATGCGCGTCGATCCCCCGGAACGCCGCCCCCCACCGCAACTGCGCGGCGTCCCGCCAGGCAGCCCAATGCCGCACCGGACAGACCGCCGGATCCCGGCGCCGCCGCAGCCGACGCAGATGGTGGCGCCCGGACCGGGGCCGCAGCAGGGCGACGGTCATCCCGTCCGTCGTGTCGGTGATGTCGTCGATGGTCAGCCGGGCCAGTGCCTCGGCGCCGATGCCCAGCGTGGCTGCCAGCAGCAGCAGGGCCCGATCGCGCAGGCCGGGCAGGTCGGGCCCGCAGCGGCGCGCGGCGGCCAGCAGGGAAGCCGCATCGACCCCGGCCCCGGTCCGGCGCACCCGGGTGGCGGGCAGAGCGACATCAAGCCCCTCGCCATTGGCGGCGGACCATGCCGTCAGCGCCGCGCGATCCACCACCAGGCTCTGCCGCGGTCGTCCGGCCTTCGCCCGTGCTTCCAGCCACGCTGTCACTACGGCCTGGCCGACTGGAAAACAGCAATCGGCTGTCTGGGTCCCGACGAAAGCGCGCCACGACGCTGCGTAGGCCCGTGCCGTGGCAGGCGAGAGGCCGGTCGGCGGCCGGGCCGCCTGCAGCAGTCGGCCGGTCTCAACCATCCTGACCGGATCCCCGGCTTTCCGCCCTGAAATCCCTGCGGACCGACACCGGGCAGGCATCCAAAGCGGGCAGCCTGCCCACCCTCAGCAGAAAAACGCGCCTCCCGACATCGGCCCGATTAAGGCGGTTATATCTCATACAATACGTCGTATCATGTTAACGGGTTCTGGAGAACAAAAAATCGCCTGATTGATCCTCAAAGGCGCGGTTTTCCAGACTTTCTAGCCTCGCCGCTTCCCGCCGGGCAAAATCCGCCCGAACAGAAGTTTACTTCCGATAAGTTATCTTGTCGGAAGTAGGACAAATCTGGAAATTCCTGCTAGAGCATAATCCGGTCAGTCTGGTTCATATCCAGCGGCGGTGAAGCACGCGGCAGCCTGGCGATGAGAGATATCGTCAATTGCTCCACAGACGGTATTTTGAAGAGCGTCGAGGGTTCGCGGTGCCACCCGTCTGATCCACGCCTTCATTTTGGCGAAGATGTTTTCGATCGGGTTGAAATCAGGACTGTAGGGCGGCAGGAACAACAACCTGGCGCCGACTGCCTCCACAGCCTCGCGGGCAACGGCTCCTTTATGGGCGGGCAGATTGTCCAGAATGACGACGTCTCCCTGCGACAGGGTTGGAACGAGCACCTTGCGGGTATAGGCGGCAAACCATTCGCCGGTCATTGGGCCGTCCAGCATCATCGGTGCTGTCATGCCGGAGAGGCGCAGCCCGCCGATGAACGTCGTGGTTTTCCAGTGCCCGTGGGGCACGGACATTCGACAGCGCGTGCCCCGTTGTGACCGCCCCCGCAGGCGGGCCATCTTCGTTGAGACGGCTGTTTCGTCGATGAAGATCAGACGGGCCGGATCAAGGTCAGGCTGACTGTCAAACCAGGCCTCGCGCCGCTGTGCGACGTCGGGCCGTGTCTGCTCGCTGGCGTGCGCCGTTTTTTTTGATGGTCATGTCGTGACGGTCGAGACAGCGCCAGATCGTGCTCGGCGCAAAGCGGACACCGTGTTCTGCTGCAAGTGTCTCCGCCAGTTCGACAAGGGAAATATCGGCCTTTGTTTCAATCGCGGCCAGCAGGAAGGCTGACCATGCTTCAATCCGGTGAGAACGGCGATCACCGCCCTGTTTAAGCGCATGGTCACGACCGCTGGCCTGCCACTCAGCAACCCAGCGGATAACGCTCGACGAAGACACACCAAAACGAACCGCCGCCGCACGACGGGTCATGCCAGAGGCAACAGCCGCAATCGTGCGGCGGCGAAGGTCAGCAGACAGGGCTCGGGTCATACGGGCCGGCCTCCATACCGGCACATAGTATGAATCAGATTTCGACCAGTATGGGAATCTTAAAATGAACCTATTAGATCGGATTATGCTCTAATTTATCGAAAGGCCCTTAATAAGGAGAATGTCAGGTTTGCCGCGATCCTCTCCGATTCAGGTTCCCCTTAATCAGGAGAAAAATGATCCTTATTAATGCGAAAAAGTACCTTTAATTCGGTTACGCATCATCAGTGCTTCCAGGCAGCAGCCTCCCCCAGCCCGCTATGCTTGGATGACGCCACTGCAAAAAACTCTCTGGACTGAATCGCGTTGCTTTCCTCTCCCCACGGGGCGCCGTCGACTTGTCCCGCCAAGCCCCCTGTCCATCCCGGACAGGGCTGAAGAAAACACTCATTCTGGTCCGTTATGGCGATCTCCTGACAGCTTTACTCCGTCATGGTTGAGCGCAAAACAGCATATGCGATAATCTGACCTGCCCCTCGCCCGTCCCATAACCGAAAGAGAAACGTCAATGATCCGTTTGCGTCCGCTCGTCATTGCCGCATTGCCGTTCCTTATTTCCGGGCATGCACGTGCCCGCATGGTCGACAGGCCAGTTTCGTAGACGTTCGAGGGCGCGCGTTATGACTGCGTCCTAATCTACGACGACACGACTGCCGCGCGGCGGCCGGGTCTTCTGATGGTGCCCGCATGGTTCATGCGTCAACGAGAGCGTGATCCGCAAGGCCGAGGACATCGCAGGGCAACGCTACGTGATCCTGCTGACGGATATGTATGCCGCCGCGATCCGCCCGAAAGACGCCGCTGGCGCACGCGATGCCATATCCCCCTTCTGCTCGCTGACCGTTCCATGATGCGCCGTCGCGTGGCCTTTGCCCTGGCACAGTTCAGGTCGTTTGTATCGCAGGCACCAATCGACACGACCCATCTTGCGCCATCGGTTATTGCTTCGGCGGCGCGGCCGTGCTGGATCTCGCGCGGTCCGGTCCGGTCCGGTCCGGAGATCGCAGCCGTGGTCGCGTTCCACGGCAATCTCTCGACGGATAATCCCGCCCTGGCACATGCGATCCGGGCACGGGTTCTTGCCATGAACGGGGCGGATGATACCTCGACCAGCCCCCAGTTTGACGGCTTCCTGACCGAAATGTACGGCAGCCCTGCCCCGTGGCAGTTTCTCGCCATCGGCCATGCTGTCCATTGCTTCACCGAAAAGGAGGCCGTGGCCTCATCCGGCCTATGCCGGTACGATGCGCAGGCAGATGCCTGGTCAATGCATATGGCTCGACAAAAGTTTCTCCTCGCATTGACGATCCGGGATGAATGTCCCGCTTCGGTCCAGATTGCGAGGAAGAGCGAACCAGATCCGCACCATTTATCTACTGTTGGGAATATCTCGCCTTCATCAGAAAACGGCGGATATGATGCCCGTCTTAGTGAACATTATGGAATGCTGCGGGCCACTCTGGGTTCATACGCAGCATAATCCGTCACGCCGAAGGATCGATAGATTAGACTTCTATCAATCATAAAAATGCGATAGAATGATTGATATAGCCTTGGGGTATCAATCATGCTTTGGAATTGGCAGCTTCCGGACTGGCCACATTTTCACTTCGAGAAAAGCTGTCTGCGAGACGCCGAAACGGAGTTCCTGAAAGGTTCAGGCGTGGTCGTCGGTGCGATGCAGCATCTGGACAAAGACGCCAATCAGCATCTTGTCGTTCAACTCATGTCGCAAGAAACGGTCGAGAGCTCCGCTATTGAAGGCGAGGTGCTTGATCGGGCCAGTGTGCAATCGTCGATTGCGCGACACCTTGGCTTCGCCACAGACAGGCGACGTTCTACGCCAACTGAGGCTGGGGCCGCTGAATTGATGGCGGACCTCTATCGGCATTATGCGGCCCCTTTGACTGACCAGAGTCTCTTTGAGTGGCATGCCATGCTCATGAACGGTCGGCGAGATCTGGATGTCATTGGCAGGTATCGGACGCATGCCGAGGCAATGCAGATTATCTCCGGCCCCATCCATGCGCCGCACATCCACTTCGAAGCCCCGCCATCTCGAAGCGTCCCTTCGGAGATGGCGCAGTTTATCGGCTGGTTTAACAGGACCGCCCCAAGCGGGATCGACCCCTTGCCCGCGATTGAGCGGGCTGCGATTGCGCATCTGTGGTTTGAGACCATTCATCCCTTTGAAGATGGAAATGGTCGCATCGGACGGGCTATTGCTGAAAAAGCATTGGCGCAAACCCTCGCAGCCCCAACGCTGACGGCGTTGGCCGCGACCATCAATACATACAAGAAAGCGTATTATCTCGAACTGCATCGGGCCAGCAAGACGAACCAGATAGAGAACTGGATGGTCTGGTTCTCTCAGGTCGTGTTGGAGGCGCAATCCCGCACGCTTCGGAACATCCGGTTTCTTATTGAGAAAACGCGGTTTCTGGATCGCTTACGCGGAAAACTGAACATTCGTCAGGAGAAGGCCCTGCTTCGAATGCTGGCAGAAGGGCCTGATGGTTTTCAAGGTGGCCTGAGTGCCCAGAATTATCGGTCGATTACAGGGGCGACGTCTGCCACGGCGACGCGTGATCTGGTTGATCTGGTGGCGCTTGATGCTCTTATTCGGACAGGAGAAAACCGGTATGCCCGGTATTCTCTTCGTCTCTGACAAACATGTAGTTTACTGTTCAGCCACGAAAAAACCTTCAAGGTCGCTGCTTATGGACGCGGATAATCTGACAGAGCTCCCGACCGCGCTGGATAGCATTTTCTGCCACGATTAACTGGACGGTGCCAAATAGGTGGTTGGTAAAATAGGATTTCTGTTCCCATTCATGAGGCATTTCGACAAAAATCCCAAAATGCGCTTGTTCCAGAGCCTTTCCACCCTACCTGCCTGTCTGCCCCTCCCCTGCTGCCCGCGTAGCGGTCGGCTCTGTCCTGCCGAACCGATCGCCCAGCCTAGGCCGGGCCAGCGGAAAAGAGGCAGGGGCGACCCCGTTCACCTTTTCTGCACCCAGGGGTCTTCGGACCGGGAAAGCCGGTCATGCTGAGCGACATCCGCATCCTCGGCTCCAGCAGGCGCGCGCAGGCCGCGCTGCACGCCCGCGTTGACCATTTGACACGACAGCGTCTGGCCGAGACACAGGACCCGACGCGCTGGCGCGAAATCCTCTCGACCGCGCGGTTCACCCCGCCCCTGCCCCTGCTTCTGGCGGGCATCGAATTGCCGGACGGGACCTATTCCCCGGATACGCCCCTCGCCCAGGGCGTGCCGTATGCGTCGGCTGCCCAGCAGATGGCTCAGGACCATGTGGCCGATGTCCCATCGGGGTTCGAACTGGCTGTCGGACTGGAAATCGACGACGGTACGCCCAGCTTCCTGGCCTGGTTCCGGCCGATCCAGCCCGTAGGAGCCTGTCCCAAGACGTCAGACGCATCGCCTCCTGCGCCCGTCGGCCAGCCGGCTGCTGCCGTCGCGCAATGGTTTTCCGCCGTCTCGGCACAGCCCGTCCCCGAACATGATGGCCGCCTGGCCACGGCCCGTCAGGCGGCCGATGCCTATATGCACCGCAGCAAGGCCGAAAACACGCTGCGCACCTATCGCGCCGCCGTGCGGTCCTGGTGTCGCTGGGCTGCCGGTCATGCCCTGCCCGCCCTGCCGGCCCGCGGCGAGGATGTTGCCGCCTATCTGGCCGACATGGCGCTGCAGGGCCGCAGGACCAGCACCATCGACCTGCATCGGGCCGCCCTGCGCTACCTGCATCACCTGGCGCAGATTGCCGTACCCACCGCCCACCCGATGGTGACCGCAACGCTTGCCGGCATCCGGCGGGAGGCAAAGGAGACCCTGCCCCGCCAGAAAACCGCGCTCACCTGGGACAGGCTGGTCCGGGTCGTCGAAGCCATCAGTCCACATGATCTGGTCGGTGCGCGGGACCGGGCCATTCTCCTGATCGGTTTTGCTGGCGCGTTCCGGCGCTCCGAACTTGCCGCACTGAAGGTGGACGACATCACGGTGGACGAGGATGGCATGCAGATCCGGCTGGGCCGGTCCAAGGGTGATCCCCAGCGCAAGGGTACTCTGATCGGCATCCCGCGGGGCCTGACCCGGAACTGCCCGGTTCTGGCATACGAGACCTGGCTCCGGCAGGCCGGGATCACGGAAGGTCCGGTCTTCCGGCGCATCTGGTCCGCGCGGGGCCACAGGGCGGGAGTCACTCCCGTCGGAGCCCCGCCCAGGATCGGGCCGCACGCCCTGTCGGACCGGGCGGTCACGGACATCATCCGTAAGCGATGCGGCGACACCCACCTCGAAGGGGACTTTGGCGGGCACAGCCTGCGCCGCGGGGCCATCACCACGGGGGCGAAAGACGGGTATGATCTCCTGGAACTGAAGCGCTTCTCGCGGCACAAAAGCCTTCAGGTCGTCGAGACCTATATCGACGCGGCCAGCATCAAGGCCCGGCACCCGGGAAGATCGAGATTCTGAGCCTGTCTTGACCCCTGCCGCCAGAGCGCTTCAACTCGCCTTCAACCGCAACACGTCAGGGCGGATCAAAGAGAGGAAACAGCGTCATGGGTTCCAGAATTCTTGTTGTCGGCGCAGGCGCCGTGGGTGGGTATTTTGGCGCCCGCATGGCCAGCGCCGGGCATGACGTGACCTTTCTGGTGCGCGAAAGGCGCCTGCAGCAGCTCCGTGCCGGGGGCCTGTGCCTGATCAGTTCCGTTGGCAACGTCACCATGACCCCCCGGATGGTGATGGCCGGTGGGATGGAGGGGCCCTACGACATCATCCTGCTCAGCGTAAAAGCCTATTCCCTGATGGCTGCAATGAACGATTTCGCGCCTGCGGTGGGACCGCAGACACGGATTGTCCCGCTTCTCAACGGCATGCAGCATCTTGATATTCTGGCAGACCGCTTTGGCCCTGCCGCGGTCATGGGAGGCACGTGCTTTATCGTCAGCATGCTTGATGCGCAGGGGCGCATTGTCCAGACCGGTTCTCTGCCCCGTCTTTCGATTGGAGATCGGGTAGGCGGCGATACGCCAGTGACACGCAGTATTGCGGAAGCCCTGTCGGGTTCCGGATTTGAAACGGTGTGTTCCACCCACATCCTGCAGGACATGTGGGACAAATGGGTCCTGCTCGCCGCCCTGGGCAGCATCTGCTGCCTGATGCGCGGAACCGTGGGGGATGTCGCCAGCCAGCCAGCAGGTCAGGCCTTTGCGCAGGCGGTCATCCATGAATGTGCGTCAACGGCGGCGGCGGCTGGTTATCCCCTACGGGATGCCACGCTGAAGGGCACTGTCAGTCTCCTGACGAAAACGGACTCCACCCTGACGTCCTCCATGTTCCGGGATCTGCTGCAGGATGCTCCTGTGGAAGCGCAACAGATTATTGGTGACCTGGTCAGGCGGGCATGCGCGCTTCAGATCCCTACGCCCATCCTGGATCTCACCGATCTGAATCTGCGCGTGTATGAACAACAAAGGCACGCATGAAGAGGCACAGTGCAGATACGACGTCCCAGCGGACATATCCACTTCACAGATCATGCCCGCCTTGCTCAAAGATAATTTCTTCCTGAATGAACAGCCGGAATGGAACGTCTGACTTGGCGGGTAGAACGAACCCGCTGCGCGGGATTGGTGCGATGTGGAGGTCTGTCACCACGCCGTGAGCGATCTGTTTTATTTGGAACTGTCCTGATCGGGCCAAGCACTCTGGCTTCTTCCCACCAGAAGGAGCCGGATGATGACAGAGTCCCTGTGCATTGCTGCAATCAGTCCCCTTCGCCAGCGCCTGCTTGATGACATGGCGGTGCGGCGGTTCTCCCGGGAGACGCAGCGCAATTACCTTCGCGATGTCGGCCGTTTCGCCACGTTTCTAGGCCGCTCACCCCACACGGCAACAGTCGAGGATGTGCGCCAGTTTCAGATTGCGCAGAACGCGGCTGGCATGCCGACACCGACCATGAACGCCATCGTGTCGGCGCTGTGGTTTTTCTTCACCCAGACGCTCGACCGCCCCGACCTTGCACGCAAGTTGGTCCGGGTAGCGCAGCCCCGCAACCTGCCCGTCGTGCTGAGCCGTGATGAAGTTGCCCGTCTGCTCAACGCGACCGTATGCCTCAAGCATCAGGCCGCCCTGTCGGTCGCCTATGGGGCAGGCCTGCGGGTGGCCGAGGTCGCCGCTCTCAAGATCAGTGATATCGACAGCGAGCGCATGCTGCTCAGGGTCGAACGGGGCAAAGGGGGACGATATCGCAACGCCATGCTTCCGGCAGACCTTCTGCCCCTGCTGCGGGAGTGGTGGAAGGCCGGACGCCAGCAGGGCGTGATGCATTCGGGTGGCTGGCTTTTTCCCGGGCAGGACACCATGAGGCCCATCAGCACACGGCAGCTCCATCGCGTGGTTGTCGATGCCGCGCGGGCTGCTTCGATCACCAGACGTGTGGGGCCTCATACCCTGCGGCATAGCTTTGCCACGCACCTGCTTGAGGATGGTGTCGATGTCCGCGTGATCCAGGTCCTGCTGGGTCATTCCCGCCTGGAGACCACGGCCCTTTATACAAAGGTTGCGACACGGACCGTGCGGGCCGTTATCAGTCCGCTCGACAGGCTGGGCATGCTGACGACGGCGCAGGCAAGGCCCGACGGCTGATCCCGGAGCAGGGGCGGTCATGTCCGCCTCGCTCGCACTGGGGGACATCTTCCGGGCTGCCGGTCCTGCCTGGCGGGCAGCCCATATCGGCCGTCTCCCCCTGCAGCAGCTCAAGGTCATGTCGGCGATCGAACATTGTCGCACCGCAGCCCTTGGTGGCCATGTCGCGGCCTGTGGGGACTGCGGACACTGGCGCATTGCCTATAACAGTTGTCGCAACCGCCATTGTCCGCGCTGCCAGGGGAACGCCGCACGGACATGGCTGGCCGAACGCGAGGCCGATCTGCTGCCGGTCGGGTATTTCCATGTCGTCTTCACCTTGCCGGCGCGGATCGCCGACATCGCGCTCCAGAACAAGGCCGTTCTCTACGCCCTGCTGTTCCAGGCCGCCTCGGAGACGATGATGACGATCGCCGCCGATCCCCGGCATCTGGGTGCCCGCATCGGCATCACCGCCGTGCTGCACAGCTGGGGGTCGGCGCTGACCCACCATCCCCATGTGCACATGATCGTGCCGGGTGGCGGTCTCTCGCCCGATGGCCAGCGCTGGATCTCGTCGCGCCCGGCCTTCCTCCTGCCCGTTCGCGTGCTGGGCAAGCTGTTCCGCCGCCTGTTCCTGACCCGGCTGCGCGCACTTTTCGATGCCGACCGGCTGGTCTTCCGGGGCCATCTTGCCCCTCTGGCAGAGCGTCGTGCCTTTCTGCGGTATCTGGCTCCTGTGCGCAGCAGGCGCTGGGTCGTCTACGCCAAACCGCCTTTTGCCGGTCCCAAAGCGGTGCTGGCCTACCTGTCGCGCTATACCCACCGCGTCGCTATCTCGAACCGCCGCCTCCTGGCGTTCAACGAAAACGGTGTGACGTTCCGCTACAAGGACTACCGGCGGGACACGGCCCACCAGCAGCAGGTCATGACACTCGCCACGGATGAGTTCATCCGCCGCTTCATGCTGCATGTCCTGCCACGGGGATTTCATCGCATCCGCCATTATGGCCTGCTGGCCAGTTCCAGCCGCAAGGCCAGCCTCGCCCGGGTGCGGGAATTGCTGAATGTCATATCCACACCAGCGCCAGAAGTCCCGGAAGCCGAACCGGTCACGCCACCGCCGTGCCCATGCTGTGGTGGTCCGATGGTCGTCATCCAGATCCTTCCCCGATGGTGCCAGCCTCGAGGGCCGCCACAGGCGAGTGATCCAACCAAGGGATCACCATGACAGCCCGCAGATACGACAGCATGACCGATCCCGATGTCGGAGTGGCTCCGCGCCGGCAAACCGAGGCTCCTGTACGCATCACTGAAAAAATCGGGAAAATCGCTGCCTGCACCGCCAGTTCTGACATCGCGTCATGCAGATCCGGTCACAAAAACCCGTTCCAGTTCCACAAACGCACCTGTATGCTCTGGCTCAGGCTCTCTCACGGGGTGGCGCCAGTTGCAAATTCTCCATAACTGAGTCCCGGTGTCGCGGGTTCGGTCTTCCCAGACTTTCGTACGCCTCGCGGCGCCCGAAACCCTTCAGGGGAAGCCGAATGTCTGCTTCAGAACTGGCCTGATCATAAACTGCCACCATGGGAGCACGTATAGTCCTTGAATTTTCCATGAGGATTTTTCAGATTCTGACACGTGAGGATGAGGCCGCATAACTATTTCGGGTAATCTTCCGTCAAATGCAGAATCGACTGGCTGCGAAAAAAGTCAGGAGAACTAATTATCAAACGGAGAAAGTGCTTCAATAATTCGGCATTCTGAAATATTACCTCCCCCGCATGATTCTATCATCGTAGAAAGTTCATGGCGCAATGCGATGAGATCCGCAATTTTGCGCTCAATTTCTGCCATATGGTCACGAGCAATTCTATCAACTGTCTTACAATCCTGGGTTCCCTGATCCGTTAGGGATAATAGAGCTCTTACCTGGTCTAATGAAAAACCCAGATCCCGAGATCGACGAATAAAAGACAGTCTCGCGAGTGCCTCATCATCATAAGTGCGATAATTGCCATCGGTCCGCTGTGGCGGAGCCAGAAGACCGATCCGTTCGTAATAGCGGATCGTCTCGACTTTGGTATTCGTCGCCTTCCCCAAGGCACCAATCGATCGCATTCCCTGCCTCTTGACCCTGTAGTTGCTACAGGGAGCATACATTAAAACAGATGATTCGTCAGGGAGGCGCTGGATGGCAGGAGGATGCTGTGGTGGATGCACAGATACGCCGCTACCAATCAATAAATCATGGCGGAGAGCGCTCCTGATCGCGCTTTTTCTCAATGCCAGCATGTTTGCCGTTGAAGCTGGGGCTGGCGTGTCGGTTGGATCTGCATCCGTACAGGCGGACGCGATTGATTTCCTTGGCGACAGCGCCAACTACGCAATAAGCCTCAGTGTTGCCGGAATGGCATTGCGATGGCGAGCTGGCGCGGCCTTTCTGAAAGGCCTGACCCTGTTCATGGCTGGGCTATGGGTAATGGCCAATGCTGGGTGGATAGTAATGAACAGCAACCATCCGCCTCACCCAGACGCAATGGGCGGCATTGGTCTGCTTGCCCTCGCGGTCAATCTGGCCTGTGCCCTCATATTATGGACACACCGGAAAGGTGATGCCAACCGCCGTTCTGTATGGATCTGCTCTCGTAATGATGCGATCGGAAATGTTGCCGTTGTGCTGGCAGCTCTGGGCGTGTTTGGCACTCGTTCTGCGTGGCCGGATATTGCGGTAGCTGCCATCCTTGCGATGCTTGGTATTAGTGGAGGTGTGCAGATTATGCGACAATCGAGAGTAGAACTAACAGATAACAAATCAGATATATCACGACATATCAATGTATAAATCATATAATACTCTAGAATATATTAAGCAGGTAAGGAGACGCACACGCTATAATGCGGCATTCATTCTCCTGATTTTTCCCCTGCTCTGTGGCTGTACAAATAGTGATCACTCAAATATTTCGCCGGAATCAGATGTCCAGAAATTTTCCAGCCGTCAATTTACGGATGCCGGATTGCAAGAATTCATTACAAAAGTTCTCGGACCAAACGTATCGAGTCAGGAAAACGCATGGGGCATCACTCGCCTGACGCTTGCTACCTTGTATTTTCATCCCGATATCCTTGTAGCTAAAGCTGAACTGGAAACGGCTCGCGCTGGAATCAAGACAGCCGGTCAACTGCCCAATCCCAGTTTCACGGTGCTGGGTGGCCCATCGGCTCATTACGTCGGCTACGGCGCGTCAATACTGATCGAATTTTTCGGCAGGCGTTATCACCGTATCAAAGAAGCCAGATATCGGGCTGCCGTCGCGCAATGGGAAGTCATCAATACTGCATGGAAACTACGCAGCGACACGCGGTCTGCTCTTCTCGGCGTCTGGGCTGTATCCGGGCGCCTCAAGCTTGTGGAAGAGACTGCGGCAGCTAAACGCGAACTCTTTACCCTGGAACAGGCACGTTTTGATCAGGGGCGAGCATCCGCTCTCGAAATATCGCAGGTACGGACGGAAATGATCCATGCCGAGTTGTCTGTCAGTGATCTGCGGCGCGAGTATGCCGTCCGTAAGGCAGCTCTGGCAGGAGCAATCGGGGTTCCTGCCGAAGCACTTGATTCCATTGCTCTTGATACAAAAGCATTTGATGTCTGTCCCGACCTCATGGAATACCGCGATTCACAGGACATGAGATACCAAGCCGTAATGCAACGCGCGGATCTGCGGGAACTTCTTGCGTCTTATGACGCCGCCCGACAGGCTCTACGGGTCGAAGTTTCCCGACGCTATCCCGATGTCACCATCAGTCCCGCCTATAACTGGGATATTTCAAATCGCTTTGAGGTAAATCCCTCTCTGCAAATTCCGATTTTCAATCAGAACGAAGGCCCCATAGCTGAAGCTGTTGGGCAGGAGCATGAGGCGGCGGCTCGTCTCCGGCGTGCAGAGAACACGGTGTTTAAGTCCATCTCGCAGGCTACGGCCAATTACCGCGGCACGACATCAATTCTGCTACAGGCGGATGAACTTGCCAAAACCGTACGGGTAAGGCTGAACCAGATGCAGCACCGCCTTCAGTCAGGCGCAATCGACCGACCAACGATGGTTATGACTCATATAGAGCAGATTCAAGCAGAGACCGCTCTTCTTGAAGCAGAAATTCAGCAACGGCAAGCCATAGGTCAGATCGAAGATGGCATGCAGCAGCCCATTTTTGATCACACCAGTGCCGCGCAGGTTTCCGGCCTGCTTGAAAATAACCAAAGGAACTCACCATGAAAGCGAGGGCCTTCTGGCTGCCTCTTGTAGGTCTTTCTGTCTTCCTAGTTCTAAACGTGGCGGACATTGCTATTGCAGATGATGATGATCCACCAGTTTCGGTTCTTGGCGAAGAGGCGACCGTGACGGTCTCCCCGGAAGCAGTTACGAAGAGTGGTATCGCTTCTGCACGACCCAGCATCGTGCCTTGGAGAAAGTTGGTTCCCGCCTATGGTTACGTTCTGAACGCAACACAACTTATCACTCTTGTTAGTGATTATGCTGACATGAAAGCGCGGCTGGAGAGCATGCAGGCACAGCAGACGCTTGCCCGTGCGAAACTCGATCGTGACAAAGGACTGTATCGCGACCGGCAGAATATCTCTCAGGAACAATTCCAGGAGACAACAGCCAGATTTCAGTCCAACTCAGCTATGGTAAAAGCAGAACAGGTCCGGGTGAATAACGCACTTAATATTATCAGACAGCAATTTGGTTCGGTCATATCTGACGCTACCGAAAAAAATACAATTTTCATTACACAGTTACTTCAACAACAAGTGGTCTTGGTCAAGGTGACCCTTCCACCAGATACGGATCTACCAACCCCACCAAGTCAGGCGGATGTGACCGATTATGGAAACACGGGTGGACACGGGACAATGCTCCACTATTTGTCTCCTGTAACCATGACCGATCCTGCTATTCAGGGGCGTAGCTTTTTCTATTTTGCGTCGGCTGAAAGTCAGCTTGTCGCGGGCATGAATGTTTCCGTTCTCCTGCCTACCGAAGAGGAACGTCCCGGTATCCGGATACCTGCATCAGCTATTATCTGGCTGCAAGGTAAGTCGTGGATATACCGTGATAACGGACACGGAAAATTTACACGCCTACCCCTTACGACCGACGTGCCGGACCGAGAAGGTGGCTACCTGATCCAAGATACTCCAGGACAAATCACACACGAAACGCAAATCGTCGTAGAGGGTACGCAATTACTTCTGTCTGAAGAATTCCGAGCTCAGCTTGAATCAGGAGACGATGACGACTGATGACGGGACGTTCTTTCAGCCTTCAGGCAGCTATTATCGGGTTTTCGATCCGCTTCCGGGGCGTGGTTATCGCAACCGCATGTCTGTTGTTCTTCTATGGCCTGTATGGCTTGAGACATGCCAGCTATGATGTGTTTCCGGAATTCATTCCGCCACGGGTCACGATCCAGACCGAAGCCGCTGGTTTTACGCCGGAACAGGTCGAAACATTGGTTAGTCGCCCAATGGAAATTGCCCTGACCGGCCTCCCGGGTATTCAGCGCGTGCAATCGACTTCGATTCAGGGACTGTCAGTCGTCAACGTCCTGTTTGCGACATCGACCGATATTTATCGCGCCCGGCAACTGGTCGGGGAACAAATGAATGTTGTTGCACAGCAATTGCCAGCCGGTGTTCATGCTCCGACTATGACGCCACTGACCTCATCCGCCGGTCTGGTACTGGTGATTGGTCTGACGTCGGAACAACAGTCCCTCATGCAGTTGCGCACGCTTACTGACTGGTCATTAAGGCCGCGTCTGCTGGCGTTGCCTGGTGTGGCTGGAGTCAGTGTGTTTGGCGGGGAGCGTCGGTCACTCCAGATACAGGTACATCCAGACCAACTCATCTTGCATCATATCGGACTTGATGACGTCCTTGCGGCTGCCCAGGAAGCAACTGGCATACAGGGGGCCGGCTTTATTGATACCCCGAACCAAAGAGTCGTTCTTCAGTCTGACGGTCAGGCCCTGACGCCAGAAAGTCTGGCCCGCACTGTGATTGTCCGCTCTGATAATGGTGCTGTCACACTGGGCAGTATTGCCACTGTAACTGAAGCCCCTATTCCCGCCTTCGGCGCGGCCAGTATCGAGGGAAAGACAGGCATTGTGGTTAATATATGGGAACAGTACGGTGCCAATACGATGGCTGTGACCCGGGAAATCGAGGCGGCACTTACCGATTTCCGCCCGCAATTGCAGGGACAGGGGATTACATTGCATGCTGACCTGTTCCGACCCGCCAATTTCATTACGACCGCATTGGGGAATGCCACACGAGCATTGCTTCTGGGCGGTTTTCTAGTGGTTGCCGTAATCTTTCTTTTCCTTTTTGACCTGCGAACCGCTGCAATCTGTTGCGCCACCATACCTTTGGCTATTCTGATAGCCCTGTCGTTGCTGGAGACACTCGGGGTTACTTTGAATGCCATGACCCTGGGGGGGCTTGCTATCGCCATCGGCGAGGTCGTGGATGACGCCGTGATCGGGGTCGAAAATGTTACACGCCGATTGCGTGAAAACCGGCTTCTGGTCCAGCCCGCATCTACAGCGCGCGTCGTACTCGATGCATGCGTTGAAGTCCGCAGTGCAGTGGTTTACGCGACCTTTGCTGTCATTATCGTTTTCTTGCCTGTCATCGCCCTTCCCGGACTTTCGGGACGACTGTTTGCTCCACTGGCAACAGCTTATGTTCTTGCGGTCATGGCTTCTCTTGCCGCTGCTGTAACCGTTGTACCTGCACTCTGCGCATGGCTCTTGGCGACGCCTGGAGAAACCCGGAGAGAGCCCCCCCTGGCAGGATGGACCGCCAGAGCTTATGAATGTCTTCTGGCCAGATTAATGCGCCATCCCCGATTTGTTATAGGCGGGATGATCCTGACCACCTTGATAGGGTTTGCGGCCCTTCCATTCCTTGAAAGCGATTTCATTCCTGATTTCAAGGAAGGTCACCTTATCATTCATATGACGGCTGCTCCGGGGACTTCCCTGGAACAGTCTCTGAAATTAGGTAGACAGGTTACAGAAAAACTTCGTCAGCTTCCCGAAATCCGTTCGGTTGCTCAGAGAGTCGGACGCGCCTCGCTGGATGAGGACACGTATGGACCACATACCAGCGAGTTTGAGGTTGATTTGAATCAGGTGGATGGGAAGGCTTCCCGACAGATTGATGCCCGCGTTCGCAAAGCGCTTGACGGGTTCGTTGGGGCCAGTTTTTCTGTCAGTAGTTTTTTGACGATGCGCGTAAACGAAACCCTTTCTGGTTCGTCTTCGGCTGTGGCAATCAATATTATTGGCGATGATCTGGATGTATTGGATATCCAGGCAAATAATATTGTCCGCATGTTGCATCAGATACATGGCGCAACAGATGTCCGGATAGAAGCACCCCCTGGTGTTCCGGAACTTGCTATTCGGCTACGCCCTGCTGATCTGGAGCGCTGGGGGCTTCGGTCGGCGGATGTACTCCGATCCATCCATACAGCCTGGCAGGGTGAAACCGTGGGGCAGATATACGAGCGTTCTGCGGCTTTTAATGTTATGGTTCGTCTTGATGACGCAAGTCGTAATGATGTTGCGTCTGTCGGCTTCCTGCCACTGCATACTGTTCACGGAAACTACGTACCACTCCGCGCTGTCGCAGACATATATGAGACGAACGGTCGCTATCAGGTGTCACATCTGGGAGCACAGAGAACACAGACTGTCACCGCAAATGTTACAGGACGATCAGCTCAATCTTTCGTTCAGGACGCACGCACGGCTATAGCAAAAAATATCAAACTGCCTCTTGGAACCTACGTTCAGTTTACATCCGCAGCGGAAGCTGAATCACAATCACGCAAGGAACTGTTTATAAATTCCGGGCTCGCTGCCATAGCGGTCATGATTCTGCTCTCAATAATCACACAAGGATGGCGCAATCTCGCTCTGATACTCGTCAATCTTCCCTTCGCATTTGTCGGCGGCATTCTGGCAATCATTGTTTCCGGCACAACGCTAACTCTTGGGGCAACAGTCGGCTTCGTTACTCTATTCGGGATTACGCTTCGGAATTCGGTGATGATGATTTCGCATTTTGAGACTTTGGTCGAGCGGGAACATCTCACATGGGGAGTAACAACAGCGCTCCGGGGGGCCAGAGACCGCGTCGTCCCCGTACTCATGACATCGCTCGTTACGGCGCTTGGACTGGCGCCTCTGGCTGTTGATATGAATGCGCCTGGGCGGGAAATCGAAGGACCTATGGCAGCTGTCATTCTTGGAGGGCTCATGACATCAATGATACTTAACCTGTTTGTTTTGCCTATTCTTGCTGTCAAATTTGGTAGTTTTTCTGAAAACGAAACGGGAGTTCCGGAAACCTTGTTCAAGTGACAGGTATGGGCCACTGCTGCACAGAACTACTTGAAGATTATGTCCGATATGCCAATAGAACCCAGAATGAAAACTGCTTCCGTATCACGCTCGGCCACCATTCGGTCTGGCTCGACCTTCTGGTTGGGTTCGGAATTGCCTTCATGAATCTTGACGCTGTCCAGAAAATCTGGATTGCCGCCCGCACCGAACATCATCGTGTCAAGGCCGAAAACCGAAAGCATCGTTGCCCGATCCAAATGATTTATACTCCCTGCCCAGTGGCTTCGGGCGTGTCTTGCTACGGCCAACCTAAGCGCCTGTATTCTTGCTGGTTATTTCCCATAACGATCACCCCACTCTCGGCTCCAAGTGATAGCGGGGGACTGCGCGGACTATGTCCGTTATGCGAAAGGCGAGCCAACCCACTTTTATGTCCGACATGAGGCGGAAGCCGACATGGAGGCATCGCTCCGTCATGCAAAACTACCCGCAAGCCACTCCCTGAGCTTCGACCACCGTCGCCTGCCACCCTGATTGCGCACGGCGATAGCAAGCGCCTTCTTCTGGCCCACGAGCACGACGAGCTTCCGCCCCCGTGTGACGCCGGTGTAGAGCAGGTTCCGCGCCAGCATGGCGTAATGCTGCGTCACCAGCGGAATCACCACCGCCGGGTATTCCGAGCCCTGGCTCTTGTGGATGGTGGTGGCGTAGGCCAGCACCAGTTCGTCCAACTCGCCGAAGCCATAAACGACATCCCGTCCATCGAATGAGACCGTCAGTTCGCCCTCTTCCACATCGATCCTGCCGATAACGCCGAGGTCTCCATTGAAGACATCCCGGTCATAATCGTTGGCGATCTGCATCACCTTGTCGTAAGCATCCGGCGGGAGACGCGGGCGTATTCAGGCGGCGATGGTATTGTGGACCTGCTGGTGGGCTTTCCAGTGCCAGGGCAGGAGTTCATGGAGGCG
>NZ_NKTY01000029.1 GCF_003207825.1 Komagataeibacter saccharivorans
TCCCACTGGTCATCGCGTAAACTATAGCGCCGCATCTGTCTGTCTCCCTCAAAACGGGAAAACAGTCAGCACACGCAGACACAAAGTACAACCCTCACAGGCCACATTCAGAGCTTAACTGACGACACGCCGTAGGTGAAATTCTCTTTTCTGACCTGTGTGATGAAGCGGCAATCTGGTTTCTTAAAGAACCTCCACCACTGGACCACGCTGCGGGATGACTGCCAGTTTGTACGGCGTGCCTACAGACAAGCTAGTCAGAACGGGGATGTCATGTCAGAGGCTGTTTTGAAGCGTATGGTAATTCTGGCTAACCTTGTTCAATTTGAACATGAGGTCACAGAGGGTGAGAGGCCAGTCGTGTTTCTTTTTCTATGATCGCGTGCTCCAATCATCACTCGCTGTAGGCCAATAATATCGGCGGTTATGGGGGGGGACTGTTCGGTTTCAGATGGAAACTTGAAAAGCCGGCACAATTCCCACTCCATTCTACAATCCCGACTTCAACCCAATCGAGAACATCTTCGTCAAAATGAAGGAATGGATCAGACGACAGGCACCCCGAACCCTCGATGCTCTGCTGGACTTGATATGTAGCGTAATCGATGACATCTCTCACGGTCGCGGTGCCGCTTGCTTCACTGCCGCAGGTTATGAACTAGACTGATCAGATTTGCTCTAACGGACATACTCCGTTGGTAGGCTGTGCCGGCAGTATCACACTTAGGCGTTCACACCGTCAGAAGCCTGATCTTCGGGGCCTTTTTGAGAGCCGAAATTGTCCATGGTGACGATGTCGCCTGGGTGCAGTTCGGGGAGCACCGGTATCTGACGGCACATTCCAGAATCACTCTAAGCGTTTAGAAATAAAAAATGTTGTAACATCAGACATGGAACATTCTTCATATGAAGATTCACTTGACGTTATAACTTCAAATACATGTTTCCTATCATTGGAAAAATAAGTGATATCATATATTTCTTTAAAAATACCTCGTGGTAGAGCTTGATAAGCTAAAAGAATAACCTTTGTTTCTTTTTCATTTATTTGAGTTGCGTCAGTAATTCCAGCGTTCTTCATACTCATAAGGGCCATGGTTTTTGGCCAATGCTCGCAAGCCGGTGGCGATTGCGCATAAGAGCAATTTGTAAACATGAAAAAATAAATTAAATATAAATATCTCATCTTGATACCGTTATAATATGGTCGTGGCTATTCCATATCCTCTGCCGCGAATCAAGTTTTACAATAATACATCCATTTTATGCTTCTCCTGGATGACTTGCACTATCTCCATGGATCATAAATCCCGTTCTTCCGTATACATTAGTGCCCTTTATAGGAATAAGACGCATGGTATATGCGCCTGTATGTGCATGATGGAATGGCTTCCCAATGGAGTATGTTCCACGAGGGATAGGACCAATGTTATGAACTGTTTCGTTTTCCGGCTTGTTCTTTCCTATTCCTATACCTGAATAACCACGAGCAACAATTTTGTTGTTTAATTTTAGAACACCTGTAGATTGACTATATTGCCAAGGCATATACTCATCCTCCTGAAAGTAAATTCGCTAAATTGATATATTTAGCATAGAAACATTGGTAAGCGGCTATTGGTGCGACTGAGTTTTCCCCCTCAGGGGAGATGCAGCCAAAACAAAGATCGGATAGAATGAACCTATGATGGCCAACATAAACCACAACATCTGGCAGTTCCAAAAACCCGAAACATCCCTGATAAATCAATCCGTCTCATCAGCCAAAATGCTGATTTTCTGCTTGGAATTTCCCTTTGAACGGTAGAAACTCATGTCACGGGTAACCCGCCTCAACATTGTCATCCAGAGCCGCTATCCGTCTGGTGAGAATTTCTTCCGGATTTGTATCTGCAGGTCCAAGTTTAATATTGAAATCGGATAAGGCAGTTAAGCTTCAACCGAGGTTCTTGAATCCCTTTATCGGCCTAAATTGTTAAAACGCGACATTGAGGCTGAATCACAACAAGCAAATGTGTCAGATTTTTCGGTTGCGACCGATAAGTAAAAGGTAGGCAACATGATGGGTGGCAATGGCGCTCAAGATAATCGCAAAAAACCCATTATCCTCTATTTCTATTAAACCTTGCGCGCACCGTCAAGAGAAAGTTTTAAGTTCTGTCTGCTCGGACAGGCAGTGAAAACGCTTGCTTCATACATTAGGTCGTGTCGTCAGTTAGCACGCAGTGCCATAAGCCTTGCGATTTCATCCGATCTGTGATGTTTTCTCCCTGTTTTTCGGAGAGATGTGCGGATACGTCGGTATGGTCTGAGCGATGGTCAGTGGGAGTGGATAAAGGATCTACTCCCCGGGCGTGAAGGTCATGTCGGCGGGACAGTTGCGGATACCCGTATCTGCTGCGGGATTGGTGACAAGAAACAGCGCCAGTGTCCTTCAATCCTGCCCTTAAAACCAGAGCAGGCCGGCTCGGTGTTCACCAGTTTGCAATGTCATCGGGATAGGTAATGACCTCCACAACCCACTGGAGATTTTGCAGATAAATAGCCGATGTGTATTGGGTCGTGCCCTGATTTTTATGGGTGGCTTCATGGCCTAACAGGCTATCAATCCAAAGCTCTCGAATGTGACTGTCCTGATTTCTGAGCACGGTTGAAACCAGATGGCGGAAGGAGTGAAAGATGACCTGCGTTGGCAGGTTCAGGCGCCGTTTATGTTTGGAAAATATCAGTTCAAAATTGGCGCATCGCACTCCAAAATTGGAGATAGGTAGTTCACTGAAGAAATAGGGGCCGGAGTTTCTGAATTCCTCAAGGATCCCTTTTTCCAGCAGTTTGCTGTGAATGGGCATGATACGGGTGCCAGCCGATGTCTTGGGAGACCATTCCCAGATTTTGCCGTCGATCTTAACCGTATGGGGCCGGATATGGAAACAGGGAATACCGTTCAGGACTTCGATATCCTCATTCCTCAGATTGCAGATCTCGCCCAGATGCATGCCGGTATAAAGAGCAACGCGCACAATGCCCCGATAGCTGCGTTCGGGGAAAATCCGGCCCAGCCATTTTGACGTCAGGAGTGTTCTCAGTTCGTCTTCTGACCAGGCCCGGCGATTGGTCTTTTGTGTTAAATCGAAAGACCAGTTGGCCCAGGGGTTTTTGGGAGCGAGGTCTCGCAGGACCAGTTCGCTCCAGATCGCAGACATGCGTGAGAAATGGTTTTTGACGGTCTTGCCGGAGACGAGTTCTGCTCCATTCTTCTCAGCTTCTCTGACAGCGTCCCGAAGGGGAGGTGACCTTACCTTTGCCATGGGTGGTCGGCAGGCCAGACAATAAGTCGTAAAATTCTCCAACCACGTCACCGGTGATCTGGTGAACCGGGATATCTCCGAACGCTTCGGTGAAAAGGGCTACGGTCTTGCCGGTTCCCTTGATGGTGCCAGCACTTTTGGATGGCACCGAGAAGACAAATTTGTCCGCCGCCGCCGACAGTTTCATGCTGCGCGGTTGTTTGGACGAGGATTTCTGCCCATCGGGTTTATCTTCATTGTGAGGCAGGCTGGTCTGGATCAGGCTACAGAGCGTGGTGATCTGGTTTTGTAAACCCTGTTTTTCGGTGACAGCCCAGACTTCCCGTTTTTCGAGGGTGTGCCTGAGTTGTCCCAATCCCTTCAGAAGGCCTTCCATGTGAGGCAGGACCGTATTGAGGAAGGTTGATTGCTTGGTGACCAGATCGGCTTTTTCAATGAGATGCTGGGCGCGCTCGGCTTCGAGCACTTTCGCGGCACTCTCTTCCTGAGCTTTCAGAGCGGCCTCGTAGCTTTCAATAAGGTCGCGATAGAGGGCCAGAAGGTCGTCTTTGGTGGGGTGTTGCATCTTGCCTGTTCTGAAAAGCTGTCCCGTCCTAGCGTACAGGGCGGCTGCATGTTCACGGGCGACCAGTTTATCAGAGGTATGAAGGACGAGGGAAATCTCGGTCTTGCCCAGCAGGGGGCGGAGCATTGCCGGGACGATGCGGCGGAAGTGATAACGGGGCTGTCCGGTGCGGCGGGACGGAATGGCGCGGAGCATGAAGTTTTCCCATTATGGGAAAATTCCCTCTCGGACAAAATACCTCTGTTTTTCAACAGCTTGTGGTGCGAGCTGCGGGACTCGAACCCGCACGCCCTGTTGCGGGCGCAAGATTTTAAGTCTCGTGCGTCTACCATTCCGCCAAGCTCGCATATGCCGCCCTGTTTAGCATAAGTGGGGCGCAGGACAATCGTCAGGCAGGGATTTTATTGGACTGTCAGCCGGATGACCTCACCCGACATGCATAGGTGCAGGAATGGAGGCGTGTTTCTGATACTGGCCCGCCCGTCCGCGCAGGCCAGTATCAGGAAAACTTACTGCTGGAATGCGCGGGCCAGTATGTTCTGCTTTTCAAGTGATACCGGCAGGGTTGTATTGGTCAGGGCTATGCCCTGCCACCCGGCGCCCAGTGCGGTGTACAGGTTGATGGCATCCTGCAGGCGCTCCAGCCGCGCCATGGCTTCGGCATTCTGGGCGTTCAGGGTCGTGCGTTCCGTCGTCAGTACTTCCAGGAAGCCGACAAGACCGGCGGCATACAGCTTGCGGGCGCGTTCGCTGGCCAGCGCACTGTCTTCCGCCGCCTTGGCCAGCAGTTCCGTGTGTTCTTCATCATCATGCCATGCGGCCATCGCATCTTCGACTTCACGGAAGCCCTTGAGCACGGTCTGGCGATAGTTCAGGCGGCTGGCTTCCGCCGCCGCCTGCGTTGCGCGGACCTGCGATGTCATCTTGCCGCCGTGCATCAGCGGCAGCGATGCCATCATCAGGAACTGCCAGCTCATCGTGGCGGCTTCCGTCATCTGGGACATAACGGATGCGTTCGGGTTGAAGCTGATGGGGATGCTGAAATTCGGATAAAGCTGCGCCACCGCCATGCCGATTCGGGCCGTGGCTTCGGCGTACTGGCGTTCGGCTGTGCGGATGTCGGGACGGTTGGCAAGAACTATCGACGGCAGGGCCGCGGGGAATTCCGGCACCTTGGGCAGCGGTTTGGCTACCTTCAGTTCGATTTCCGACGTGCCCGGCATCTGTCCCATCAGCACATCAAGCGCATGCGTGATCTGGGAGATATGGGTCTTCAGCGGTTCACGCGCCGCGGTCTGGGAATCCAGTTCCGCCTTGGCCTGCGCGATCTGCATCGTGTTGCCCACGCCTTCCAGATACAGGCGGTTGGTCAGATCATAGGCATCCTGCGCGACGTGGATGTTGTTGTTCGCGATCTCCAGCCGCAACTGCTGGTCACGCAGCATCATGTAATCGCTTGCCACTTCGGACAGGATCATGACCATCAGCGCGCGACGTTCCTCGATCGTCGCCTCGACCGCGTATTTCTGCGCTTCCACGCTGCGGCGGATGCGACCGAATACGTCAAGCTGCCAGCTTCCGGCCATGCCGTAGGTCAGGTAGTTCGCATCCGGGTGGTTGGCCGGGTTGCCGGGGCGAAGGGGCCAGTTTTCGATATTGATCGAATACCGCACGTTACCGCCGCCCGCATCGGCATCAAGCTGCGGATACCACTGCGATGCCTGCACATCGCGGATGGCGCGTTCCGCAAGGATGTGCTGCCCGGCTGCCTGCAGGTCGTAATTGCCTGCAATCGCCTTGTCGACCAGCCTGTCGAGTTCAGGGTCCTTGAACAGGTGCCACCACTGCTTCAGTTCCCGGTCGGTTTCCTCGATCTCCTCCGGCGTGGCGGCGTGATCGTCCTCGGTGAACTTGGCCGGGGGTTTCATGCGGTCCGGCTGGTACCGCGGCCCGACCGTGCAGCCGGTCAGGAAGATGGCCGCGGTCAGGAACAGGCCGGTCCTGCGGGTAACGGAATTGATGTTCATGATCGTGCCCGGCGCCTTACAGATGGTCTTGCAGCCAGGTCGTCAGACGGCCGCGTTGGGTACGGGACTGGGGTCCGACGCTGATCGTGGCGGTCATGCCGGCGGCCAGCGTCACGCTGTCAGGCACGTGGTCCAGATGGATACGCACCGGGATACGCTGCGCCAGTCGCACCCATGTAAAGATCGGGCTGACATCCTGCAGGCCCAGCCCGTCGGGCTTGCCGTTCTGGTCGTTGATACCGCGCGCGATGCTGACGACGTGACCGGGGATGATGTCCTTGTAACCCATGAGCTTGACGCGGGCTTCGTCACCCACATGCACGCCCCACATCTTGGTTTCTTCAAAATAGCCGTTGACCCAGTAGGAATCCGCATCGATTACCGCCAGCCGGGCATGTCCCTCGGTCACGTAATCACCAACCCGAAGGTTCAGGTTGGTGATGTTGCCGTTGACGGGGGAATACAGGATGGAGCGCTGCAGGTTCAGCTTGGCCAGATCAAGGGCCGCGCGGGCCGCGTCCACCGATGCGATCTGGGTTGCGACGTTCGAGTTGAAGACTTCCTGCTCTTCCGCCGACACGATGCCACCCAGCCCCATACGGCGGCGTGCGTCATTCTGCTTGAGCTTCAGGTCCTCCAGCGCGCCGTCCAGACGGGCCTGCGCCTCGCGGATGGCCAGACGGAAACGCACGGGGTCAAGCACGAACAGCGGGTCGCCACGATGGACGTACTGGTTGTCGACCACCGGCAGTTGCACCACCGTTCCCGATACTTCCGGCGCCACATCGACAACATAGACACGGACACGTCCATCACGCGTCCACGGGGCAATCATGTAGGTGTCCCATAAGGTGATTCCCATGACGATGGCCATCGTTACGACCGCCAGGGTCAGGACCACACGAATGAGGGTGCGCAGGAGGGGCATGGGGATTTCTCGAACCTTCTTGGGGCAGTCAGATGTACAGGATCATGAGGCAGAGGACGCAAGTGTATAGCGCGACCTCGAACAGGGCGAGATGCCAGAACCATTTCATGATGCCACACCACCATAACAGCGAGCGCAACAGCATGGTGACGGGCAAGGCCGCGACGGCATAGACCACAATCGGTGCCATGAAGACACCGAATAGATTGAATTCGCTCAGCATCAGGCGGTTCTCATTCCGAACGGTCCCGTTGAAGGAGAAGCAGGCGGGAACAGACGATGGCAGATGCCCCGCGTGTCCGCCGCTATCTGTAGCGGACCGGGCGACCGGAAGAAACCGGCAATGGCGCCAAAGTGCAAAGATGTCCGCCTTTTGCCGCCATCATGGCGGGTCCATCCGGCATCGGGTGCCATTATGGATGTGTCCTGTCCGACCCGAACGGGGGGAAGGGGAGCGACCGGGAAGTTCATGACGGTCCCCCCGCCACTTCGGCGGATGCGCCGGTCCGGTCATACAGATTGGCCTCGATCCGTTCGAAGACCGAATAGCACGCCTGAAGTTCGGGGGTGGAGATGCCGTCCAGCAGGCGGCTCGATACCGCTTCAACCGCATGGCGGACCTGCCGGGCGATATGTTCGCCCTTGTCAGTCAGGCTGACCAGCTTGGAGCGTTTGTCCGCCCGGTCGGGGGAACGGAACACGAGGCCGCGGCGTTCAAGCACGTCAAGCAGGCGACCGACGGAAGGGGCTTCGATTTCAAGCGCGCGGACAAGGTCCGTCTGGCGCACGGGTGGCGGCAGCAGTCCCAGATACAGAACGGGCCGCCATGTCGCCTCGGTCAGGCCATAGTCGCGCAGGTCATTGTCGACCTGCCGCCGCCATGCGGCGCCAAGCCGGGCAAGACGACGACCGAACGACAGTTCTTTCTCGTTGCGCTCGAAATCGGGCATTGTGTTCCGTCAGCGGGGACATGCAGTTATTAAGCATGCAAACCATTTGCGTGCTTATTATATCCAACCGCTGCACGTTTCCAGAAAACGACAATGTGAGCCAATGCAATTTCGGCATGGATACTATCTGGCAATGACGTAGATCATTGCCAGATAGTCCGGGCGCAGGGGTGCTGGCTTATCTGCGGCGGCCCATCAGGGTCTGCAGCACGCCCCACACGGCACGCAGCGTGTGACGTGTCAGCGGTCCCGCCACCGTGGTGGCCACGGCGGACAGGGCCACCGTCTGCCGCAGTTCGTTCAGGGCATGTTCGCGGGCGAATCGCACGCGGATTTCTTCCGGGGTCATGTAGGAGCGCCGCCCCATGACCAGCCCCATCAGAACCACAAGCACATCGGCCGCGAACACCGTGGCCGCCGCCCCCAGCGCGCTGAAGCCCAGCGTCTGGTAGCAGAAGGCCCACAGCAGGCCGTGCCCTGAAATGATGGCAAAGAAAGCGAATATAGCTGCGACAACCAGAAATGCGGCCTGACGACCAAGACGGATTGCCATCAGTTTGCGTAGGGTCAGTTCCCCTTCAATGATGGTTCTGCCGATTTCGCCTATTCTCATGATGCTCGCATATCCTCTGGTTGCAGCAGGCTAAAACGCCTTATTTCGTCGCGCGGCCAAGAAAGTAGCCGATCACCGAGAAAATGGCGATAGCCACCAGCGAACGAGCGCGTGAGCCACCGCTTTTGGGCGCGTGTTCCGCGATCGTTTCGCGTGCGTTGCTGACCAGATGCTCGGCCTTGCCCGCGACATCATGCAGCGCCTGCTTGCCGTGTGCGCCCAGCAGGTTTTCGATCTGGCTTTTCAGGGCCTGCAGGTCTTCATGGGTAACCTGCTTGATGGTGTCTGTCTTGCTCATTGTCCGGTCCTTTATGAAGGGTAAAGTCCATAATCCTCTGGTAAGGAGGCAACCATTGCTTATAACGCGTTATCTCCCCAGTCAGGTTTCTGTTATCGCATGTCTCCTTTCTCCTTACGGCTGGTTGTCAACGCACTGAGGGCTTTTTCCGGTGCGTCCGCGCTGTCGTTTTCTGCATCCGCAGGGTCCTGTCTGGCCATTGTGAATGACCGCGCCGAATGTCTGTCGGTCGTGGCGGACATGCTAGTGGGGCAGACGGCGGTGCATGCGGGCCGGATCGAGGTCGACGGGGTCGATATCACGACCCTGCCCGCAGGCAGGCGACCCTGCGTGCTGGCAGGCTGGCGGGACCCGCTATTCGCCCATATGAATGTTCAGGCCAACCTGGCCTTTGCCCTGCGCGCACGCGGCGTGGGAACGCAGGCGGTGGCGGCAAGGGTACGCGCGGTTCTGGCGCTGCTGGGACTCGACGGACTCGAAAACGCCAGTCCCCTTTCCCTCACGCGCGAGCAGGCGCTGCGCGTCATGATCGGTCGGGTGCTGGTGCTGGACCCGGCCGTGCTGGTGCTGGAAGATCCGTTCACATCCCTGCCGCCGGTCAGCCGTGTCGCCATGCGCCGCCTTGTCGGGCGGCTTGTGCAGGCGCGGGGGCTGTGCGTGGTCCTGCTGACGCGGGAGCGTGAGGATGCGCTGCTTCTGGGTGATACCATCGCCTATATGTCGGGCATGGAAATCGTGCAGACGGGCACGGCGCTCGATCTGTTCGACCGCCCGGCCTGTGACCGGGTTGCCACCGGGTTCGGCCATGCCAACAGCCTGACGGTCCGCGTGGCCAGTATCGATGACGACGTGGCGCGGGCGCATTTGCCCGGTGGCCTGCCGGTCGAAGCCATGGCGGCACCCGACGTGGCGGCGGACCAGCTTGCCACGCTGTGCATCCGTCCCGACCGTATCGCGGTCATTTTTCCCACCCGCCCCGGCATGGCGGTCAGCGCCGACCCCGATGAACCGCCGCTGCTGGAAGCCACGCTGACCGACCTGCGGCAGATGGGCGATCATGTCCTGCTGCGTTTCCGGCTGGCCAATGGGGAGGAACTGCTTGCCCGCCGTCCCCCCGCGCCGGGGCTGCAACGTGTGAAGCCGGGACAGACGGCCATGCTGGCCTGGCAGCCGGCGCAGGCAATTGCCTTTCCGTTCCGCGGCGAAATGGGGTAGCGTCCGGCATCCGTCAGCATCTGCGTAAAAGGCTGTTTCCTGTCCGTGTTTCAGTTCGTGCCCCGTTGGTCCATCCGTTCAGCCCTGCTCTGCCTGCTTGCGGCAACGGGGGGGCTGTCCCTGCTGCCCGTTTCAGGTCATGCGGCAAGGGCACGCCATAAACCGGCCCTGGTGGTGGCGACCATGGATTCGCGGCTGGAACAGGCGCAGAATGCTGCGTTTTTCCAGCCCTTTGCCCGCATGTCCGGGCAGCCGGTGATCCACAGGGTCTGGCATGGCACCGTGCAGGAACTCGATACCCATGGCCTGCATGCGGATGGCAGGGGATCATGGTCACTGGTCTTTACCGATGACAGCACCATCCGTGCCGCATGCGTGCAGGGGCTGGTCGTGCATCTGGCGGGCAGTACGACCAACCCCGATGGCTGTGGCGTGCCGGGCCTGACCACACAGGTAGTGGTGGCATGGGACCGGGCATGGAGCGGAACCGCCCCGCGCTGGGCGGATTTCTGGGACATCGTCCGCTTTCCCGGCAAGCGCGGGTTGCGGCATGATCCCCGCACCACGCTTGAAATCGCGCTTATGGCCGATGGGGTGCCCCCCGATGATGTCTATAACCAGCTTGCAACCACGCAGGGGGTGGACCGCGCCTTTCGCAAGCTGAGCCAGTTGCGTCCTTACATAACGTGGTGGTCCACCCCAGCGGAGGCCGCCAGCATCCTGGAACACGGACAGGTGCTGATGAGCAGCGCGCCGGGGGATGCGGTACGGACCATCGCCCCCGCCCGCAGGGACACGATTGGCGTGAATGCGGATATGGCGCTGTCCTATGGCCTGTCATGGGGGGTAGTGGCTGGCCAGTCGGCGGAGCAGTTGGGCCAGTCGCGCAACCTGCTGCATTTTATTATCCAGCCTGACCGGCAGGCGGCCTTCCTTGGCCTGTATCCGGCGTCCGTGCCGGATCCCGGCCATCAGGGCAGGGTCCTGCCCGTGGATGTCCAGTTCTGGCAGACCCACTACGCCGCCCTGTCGCGGCGGTTTGATACGTGGCTGCGGAACGCGACCTGATGATACCCGAAATTGCGTTCCGGCCTGCCGGCCTGCTGGGGCTGGATATGGGCTGTACGGCTGCAGGACTGCTGGTGGGCTGTCTGCTGGTGCTGGCGGTGCAGGCCGTGCTGTACCGGGCATGGCCTGAACGGTGTGTCCTGCTGCGCGGGCTGATGCTGGCCCTTGTGCTGCCGGGACTGGGGCTTGCCCTGTGGTGGCCCGCCCATATGGGCATGGCGGGTATGGTAGGTAGCGGCATGCAGGGTATATGTCTGGCCCCTGCCGCCATGTGGCCGCTGCTGCGTGTGCTGGACCGGATTCCGCCCGGCCTTGTGCGTACGGCCAGCGGGCTGGGCGCGGATATGAAGGCAAGGATGCGGCTGTTGTGGCTGCCGCTGCTTGGGGGGCCGGTGGCGGGGGTGACGGCGTTTTCCATCATCATGATCGCCCTGTGCGCCATGGTGGCGGTTGCCCGGTCTTAAGGTTTTTTACGCATGGATACGTCAGGATCACGCGCATGACGCACGATACGCCCCCATTCTGGGAAACGACCCCGCTGGAGCAGATGTCGCGCGAACAGTGGGAGTCGCTATGTGACGGGTGCGGCCGGTGCTGTCTGCACAAGCTGCGTGAGGAGGACACGGACGAGGTGCTGTTCACCGATGTGGCCTGTCGCCTGCTTGATACCGATACATGTCTGTGCACCGATTACGCCAACCGTCAGCGCCGCGTGCAGGACTGCATCAGCCTGACGGCGGAAATGGTGGCTGACATCGACTGGCTGCCCCCCACCTGCGGCTACATCCTGGTGCGTGATGGTGAACCGCTGCCATGGTGGCATCCGCTGGTATCGGGCACGCGCGAGACCGTGCACGAGGCCGGAATATCCGTAAGCGGCCGGGTCATAAGCGAACGGAAGGCAGGGATGCTGGAAGACCATGTGATCGACTGGCCGGGGGAAGCGCCCCGCGGCGCTTTCTGCCGTAAGCGGCCGCGTCGTCGCTGATGGTGGCGGGCGCTGTCGCGGCTGTGGAAACCGTGCCCATCGCCTCCGGTCAGGTAACGGTGCAGTGGCGGCCCTCGCGGCAGGCGCGGCGGATTTCCATGCGCATCGATCCCCGTAGCGGGCATGTCATCATCACCCTGCCACGCGGCGCGCGCAAGGCCGATGGGCTGTCCCTGCTGCGCGCGCATTCAGGCTGGGTGGCGGCAGGGCTGTCCCGCCTGCCGCCCATGCCGGAACTATGCGACGGGGGATATGTCCTGCTGGACGGACAGAGGCATGAAATCCGTCACTGTCCTGATGCGCGGCGCGGCGTGTGGCTGGAGGACGGGCGACTGCACGTAAGCGGGGCCGAGGAGTTCATTGCCCGTCGTGTGGCGGCCTATCTGCGTGCGCAGGCGCAGGTGCTGCTGCCCGCGCGGCTGCGCCTGCTGACCGGGCAGTGCGGCCTTCGCCCCACGCAGGTCAGGCTGCGCGATACGAAAAGCCGCTGGGGAAGCTGCTCGTCCGATGGCGCCATCATGTTATGCTGGCGGCTGGTCATGGCCCCGCAGGAAGTACAGCATTACATCATCGCCCATGAACTGGCGCATCTGCGCCATATGAATCACGGCCCGGATTTCTGGCTGCTGGTGGACAGGCTGACCCCGCACCGCCGTCAGGCGGAAAAATGGCTGCATGCCAACGGGGCCAGCCTGCATCGCATGGTGCCCGCCTGAAGCGGGATCAGGCGGTGAACTGTTCGGCTATGATCCGTTCCGACAGGCTCTGGCCCGGATCGAACAGCACGGTGGTATGCAGTTCGCGTGCTTCGCTGATCTCGACGGAAACGACATCGCGCACTTCGGTAAAATCGGCCACCGCCGCGACGGGGCGCTTGTCCGTTTCCAGAATGTCGAAGCGCACCCTTGCGGTGGAGGGCAACAGCGCGCCGCGCCACCGCCGCGGGCGAAACGCGCTGATGGGGGTAAGCGGCAGCAGGTTGGCCGAAAGGGGCACGATCGGCCCATGCGCGGACAGGTTATAGGCCGTTGAACCCGCAGGCGTTGCGATCAGCACGCCATCGCAGATCAGTTCGGGCATGCGCACGCGGTCGTCCACCTCAATGCGGATTTTCGCGGCCTGCCGTGTCTGGCGGAACAGGAACACGTCATTCAGCGCCAGGGCGTGGATACATTCCCCTCCGCGTGTCGTGGCCTTCATGCGCAGCGGGTGCAGGGTTGCGGCCTGTGCTGCCGCCAGACGCTGCGGCAGGTTGTCCGGCACCGCCGGATTCATGAGGAAACCCACGGTTCCGCAGTTGACGCCATAAACCGGCAACCTGCGCCCCAGTGTCGTATGCAGCGTTTCCAGCATGAAGCCGTCGCCACCCAGACAGATCAGGGCATCTGCCGTTTCCGGCGGGCACTGCCCGTACTGCCCGACCAGACGGTCCAGCCACAGTTCGGCGCTTTCATTGGGGGCGGCGGCGAAATGCAGCCGTGTGGGAAGGGTGCCGTCAGTCCAGTCCGGGTATGACGCGTCATTCATGGAGTGTGGATGGACAGGCGATGATGCGCCATGACCGGCATGCGCTCGCGGATGCTCTCCGTCACCGTGCGGTCAAGGCGCGCGGTGCTCCAGCCCGGCCCGTCCGATACCTGGCCCACGATCGTCCCCCATGGGTCGATGATCATGGAATGGCCATAGGTGCGGCGGCTCTGGCCGTTTTCGTCCGTGTGGGTGCCGGTGGTGCCGCAAGCGACCATCCAGCACTGGGTTTCGATCGCGCGCGCGCGCAGCAGCGTTTCCCAGTGCGCAAGACCGGTTTCCACCGTGAAGGCGGCGGGAACCAGCAGGACATTGGCGCCGCGTGCGCGCAGCGCGTGGAACAGGGCGGGGAAGCGGATATCGTAACAGATGGCCAGCCCGGCCTTCAGCCCGTGGTCAAGCGGCACGGTCACGATATCGGAACCGGGTTCATAGGTATCGCTTTCCCGGTAGCCTTCGCCGCCGGGGGTGGTCACATCAAACAGATGGATCTTGCGGTAGCGCGCGCGCTCATGCCCTTCGGCGTCAAAGAACAGGGATGTATTGAACAGCTTGCCGCCATGCCGTTCCCCGATGGAACCGCCATGCAGCATGATGCCATGTTCGCGCGCGATGCCGGACAGGAACGCGTACAGCGGTCCGGCTTCGCCCTTGTCATCGGGGGCGGGCAGGTTTTCGGCGGCGGCGAACTTCATGTCCCGCGTGCCCCCGAGGCAGCTCCACATTTCCGGCAGGATGACAAGATCGGGCTTGTCGGAACTGACGGCGGCATTGATCAGTGCGCGGGCACGGTCGATATTTTCGGGCGCGGATGCGCCGGGCGCCATCTGGATCACAGTGGTGCGCATAAGGCGGAGACCTCCACAGGCATTATCGTCCGACCATAGGACAGGCACCCCGCCAACCGCAACTGGCAGGGATGAGCCGCGCAGTCTGTCAAAAGGGGGGAAAGGGGCATAGGATGGGGATGTATTTCAGGTTGAAAATCAATGGCACATTCCGCTTCTTCCCGAACAGTCATTTTCGCGGCCCTGCTGGGTAACCTGCTGGTGGCCGCCACGAAATTCGGTGCGGCCATCGTGACGGGAAGCGCTTCGATGCTGAGCGAGGCCATCCATTCCCTTATCGATACCGGCAATCAGGGCCTGCTTCTGGTCGGCATCCGGCGCGCGACCCGTCCCGCCACGGCGCTGCACCCGTTCGGGCACGGGCTGGAACTGTATTTCTGGACATTCGTTGTGGCGCTGCTGATTTTCGGGCTGGGGGCTGGCGTTTCCTTTTTTGAAGGCGTGGTCCACATCCTTCATCCGCAGCCACTGGCGCATGTGGCCGTCAATTACGCCGTGCTGGTCGCCAGCATCGTTTTCGAAGGGTCTGTCTGGCTGTTCGCCCTGCGGGCTTTCCGCAAGGATGGCAAGGGCAAGCGCGGCTGGGTCGAGGCGGTACAGGTCAGCAAGGACCCCACCGTCTTCACCGTCCTGTTCGAGGATACGGCGGCGCTGGCCGGTCTGGCCGTGGCGCTGGTGGGCAATATCCTTGCCGAATGTCTGGACATGCCGGTGTTCGATGGCGTGGCGTCCATCGTGATCGGCTGCATCCTTGCGGTGACGGCGGGGTTCCTCGCCCGCGAATCCCAGTCCCTGCTGACGGGGGAAGGCGTGGCCCCCGAAGTTCTGGTCGCCCTGCGGCGCATGGCGCTGGCGGCGGAGGGGGTGGAACGGCTGAACGAGATCCGTTCCATGCATTTCGGCCCGCATGACGTGCTGGTGGCGATCAGCGTCGATTTCCGCAATGACATGAGTGCAGGACAGGTCGAGACGGTGGTCAGCGCACTGGAACGCCAGATCAAGCAGCACTACCCCGATGTCACGCGTGTATTTGTGGAGGCACAGGACAGCCACACCCAGCCCGCGGGCGTGGCCACCACCGGGGCAGGTGCGCCTACGCCGTGACGAATTCGTCCGCGCGGTAACCCTGCGCGAACAGCAGGGTGCGCAGGGTTGTCTCGTTCACCTGATTGCTGATCTCACGCCGTACGGCGGGCTTGGCATGAAACGCGATGCCCGCACCGGCCACGCGCAGCATGGCGAGGTCATTGGCCCCGTCGCCCGTCGCCATTGCGTCGTGCATGTCGATCCCGCCATGCGCGACCAGACGGCGCAGGTGTTCCAGCTTCGCATCCGGCCCCAGAATGGGCAGGCCGACATGCCCGGTCAGCCGCTCATCCGCTTCCAGCAGCGTGTTGGCATGGTTTTCGTTGAAGCCACATAGCTGGGCCACGCGGCTGGTGAAGAACGTGAACCCACCCGATACAAGGGCCGTATGCGCGCCATTCGCCCGCATGGTGCGCACCAGTTCCAGCGCGCCGGGATTGAGGCGGACATCCTTCCACGCCTTGTCCAGCAGGTTGACCGGCAGGCCGCGCAGCAGGGCGACGCGCTCGCGCAGGGCGGCTTCGAATTCGATCTCGCCATTCATGGACCGCGTGGTGATTTCCGCAATCTTTTCACCAATCCCGGCATGGGCCGCGATGTCGTCCAGCGTTTCGCAGTTGACGATCGTGCTGTCCATGTCCGCCACCAGCAGGCGCTTGCGGCGGCCGTGTCGCGGCGTTACCAGCACGTCCATTCCCCGCCCGGCAAAGACCGTGCGCAGCGCGGCGATATCTGGCGCATCCCATGTGGAAGGGGCATGACACGCGATCTCGACAGCTTCCCCTTCCGAAAGGGTGACGGGAGCCGCCCCGTGCACCAGGTCACGCGCCGCATGGATATCCACCTGCGTAAGGGATGTGGCGTCACGATTGGCCACCAGTACAAGGGTATGGGAGAAGGAAGGAGAAGAATCAGCCATGAGGTCCGGGATATGACAGGGGTGAGACAATGAAACACGCCCCCGCGGGACGGGGGCGCGTGGCGCTGATCGTGGCGGGTCCGACCTGTTCGGGCAAGTCCGCGCTGGCCATGGTGCTTGCCCGGCAGGTGAATGGCACGATCATCAATACGGATTCGATGCAGGTATATCGCGAACTGCGCATCCTGACAGCCCGTCCCGACCCGCATGATGAAGCCAGTGTGCCCCATGCCCTGTATGGTGTCCTGCCCGCTGCGGAAAATGGCAGCGTGGCATGGTGGCGCACGCAGGCGATCGCGGCGGCCCATGCGGCATGGGATGCGGGGCGTGTGCCGGTATTCTGTGGCGGGACCGGCATGTATTATCAGGCGCTGATCCACGGGCTGGCCGATATTCCCCAGCCCCCGCCCGCCATCCGCGAACAGGCGCGCGAAATGGTTGCCCGTCTGGGGCCGGGGGCGGTGCATGCCCTGCTGCATGAACGTGACCCCGAAACAGCCTCCACCCTGCGCCCGACGGATGGCCAGCGTATCGCCCGTGCATGGGAAGTGCATGCGGCGACCGGGCATGGTCTGGCCTGGTGGCGGCGGGAGGCGGTGCTGCCGCCGCTGGACGCCCGTTTCATCGCAATGCGCCTGCACCCGCCCCGCGAGGAACTGCGCGCCGCCATTGCGCGTCGCTTCCATGACATGCTGCGCCATGGCGCGCTTGAGGAAGTTGGCCGCCTGCTGGAACAGGATCTGTCCCCCGCGCTGCCAGCCATGCGCGCCCATGGGGTGCCGGAACTGGCCGCCGTCCTGCGCGGGGACATGACGCGGGAGGCGGCGGCCGAACGGGCCATCCGCCTGACCGGGCAATATACAAAGCGTCAGGCGACATGGTTCGCCCATCATCCGCTAGCCGCTCCGGCGGACAGTGTTGTGTATGAAAAACGGTTTGAAAATTGTGCCACTGCGCAACAAATGGAAAGATGGACAAACAAAATCATTTCTTTTGTTATTAACCGCATTGACGCGGGCCAAGGGTTTCCGTAAACCCGGCCCGGGATTTCGCCCTTGGTGGCAGGCCGGTTGTCCCGGTCGCCGGGGCGAAGGAGCAGGAACCATGAACGCAGCACCGCACCAGACCGACCTGAAGCCTCACACCCCCGGCACGGATACATCCGTTGTCCAGACCGGTGCGGAAGTGCTTCTGCGCGTACTGAGCGAGCAGGGGGTCGAAGTCATTTTCGGCTATCCCGGCGGGGCGGTCCTGCCCATTTACGATGCCATTTTCCGCCAGAACGCGATTCGTCATGTGCTGGTCCGCCATGAACAGGCGGCCGTCCATGCGGCGGAAGCCTATGCCCGCTCCACCGGCAAGGTGGGGGTGGTGCTGGTCACAAGTGGCCCCGGCGCCACCAATACGGTGACGGGCCTGCTGGATGCGATGCTGGATTCGATCCCGGTGGTCTGTTTTTCCGGGCAGGTCGGCGTGCCGCTGATCGGGACCGACGCGTTTCAGGAAGCCGACACCACCGGCATCACGCGCCCGGCCACGAAATACAATTACCTGATCCGCCGCGCCGACGAGATCGCGCCCAGCGTGCATGAAGCCTTCCATATCGCGCGCAGCGGACGCCCCGGCCCGGTGCTGGTGGACCTGCCCAAGAACCTGATGGTCGGCCCCGCGCCGTACACCGCGCCGCCGCGCGCGCCGCATCCGTCCTACCAGCCCCAGACCGAACCGGGACGTGAGGCGATCGCGCGTGCCGTGGCCGCGATGAAGGGGGCGCGCAAGCCGCTGTTCTATACGGGCGGTGGCGTCATCAATGCCGGACCCGAAGCCTCCGTCGCCCTGCGCAGACTGGTCGAGAAAACCGGTTTTCCCTGCACGTCCACCCTTATGGGGCTGGGGGCGATGCCGTCGGACGACCGCCGTTTCCTTGGCATGCTGGGCATGCACGGCACGTACGAAGCCAACATGGCGACGCATGACTGTGACGTGCTGATCGCGCTGGGTTCGCGTTTTGATGACCGGGTGACGGGGCGGCTGGATGCGTTCTCCCCCGGTTCCTTCAAGATCCATGCGGATATTGATCCCTCCCAGATCAACAAGATCGTGCGTGTTGACGTAGGTGTAGTGGGCGATGTGCGCCGCGTGATCGAAATGATGCTGGAGGAATGGGACTGCACCCCCGCCAATCCCCGCCAGCCCATCGACCTTGCGCAGTGGTGGCACCAGATTGGTGAATGGCGTGGTCTCGACAGCCTCGGTTTCACGCAGGACATGACGCCGGGTGCGATCATCCGCCCGCAATATGCCATCCGTCGCCTGCATGAACTGGCCACCGCCACGGGGCGTGACACCTATGTCTCGACCGAGGTGGGGCAGCACCAGATGTGGGCGGCCCAGCATTTCGGCTTCGACAGGCCCAACCGCTGGCTGACATCGGGCGGGCTGGGCACCATGGGTTACGGCCTGCCTGCCGCCGTGGGCGCGCAGATCGCGCATCCCGATGCGCTTGTGATCGATATCGCGGGTGAAGCCTCGATACTCATGAACATTCAGGAACTGTCCACCATCGCGCAGTACCGCCTGCCGGTTAAGGTGTTCATCCTGAACAACCAGTATATGGGCATGGTGCGCCAGTGGCAGGAACTGCTGCATGAATCCCGCTATTCCGAAAGCTACAGCGCCGCACTGCCTGATTTCGTCAAGCTGGCCGAAAGCTTCCACGGCCGGGGCCTGCGGGCGACATGCGTGGACGAACTGGATGGCGTGATAACCGAGATGCTGGCCCACCCCGGCCCGGTGGTGGCGGATATCTGTGTGGCGCAGGAAGAAAACTGCTACCCCATGATCCCGTCGGGCGCGCCGCATAACCAGATGCTTCTCGGCCCCGGTCAGGATGACGAGATCAGCGCCGAAGGCCGCATGCTGGTCTGATCCCCGCTGCCGCCGTGTTGTCGGCAGCCTTTCTTCCTTCCTGCCGCCATGTGTGCAGATACAGCCACCATGGCGGCGCCTTCAGCAGTCAGGAATTACGATCATGACCACGCAGCAGGAGATCCCCGTCTCCGCGGTCATTGCCATTCAGGTCGAAAACGAAAGCGGTGCGCTGGCGCGTGTCATCGGCCTGTTTTCCGGTCGCGGATACAATATCGAAAGCCTGACCGTGGCCCCGGTTGATGAAACCCGCCACCAGTCGCGCATCAATATCGTCACGACCGCCACCCCGCGCGTGCTGGAACAGATCCGCGCGCAGGTTGAACGGCTGGTGCCGGTGTACCGCGTTTCGGTCATGACGAAGCAGGACGCGCATGTGGCGCGTGAAATGGCACTGGTGAAGGTCATCGCCAGTGGCGAACGCCGTGCGGATGCGCTGCGTATCGCGCAGGCGTTCCGCGCCCATCCTGTTGATGCTTCAGCCACCTCGTTCGTCTTTGAACTGACGGGTGCGACTGACAAGCTTGATGCCTTTATCGACCTCATGCGTCCGCTCGGCCTTGCCGAAGTGTCACGCACGGGCATCGTCGCTATCGCCCGCGGCGCGGCGATCCTGTAAAGGGTTCCGGTTTTTACCTTTCCATACGTTTTTATTTCTCCAAGGAGTGAGATCATGCGCGTCTATTACGATCGCGATGCCGATGTGAACCTGATCAAGGGCAAGAAAGTGGCCATCATCGGCTACGGCAGCCAGGGTCATGCCCATGCCAACAACCTGAAGGATTCCGGCGTGACCGACATTGTGGTCGGCCTGCGTCCCGAGTCGACGGCTGTGCCCAAGGCTGAAGCCGCCGGTTTCAAGGTGATGACGCCCGCCGACGCCGCCAAGTGGGCCGACGTGGTGATGGTGCTGACCCCCGATGAAGGTCAGGGCGCGCTGTACAAGGAATCGCTGGAAAAGAACCTGAAGCAGGGTGCCGCCCTTGCCTTCGCCCATGGTCTGGCGATTCACTTCCGCATCATCGAAGCGCGCCCCGATCTGGACGTGTTCCTGATCGCGCCCAAGGGTCCGGGCCACACCGTGCGTTCCGAATACCAGAAGGGTGGCGGCGTGCCGTCGCTGGTGGCCGTGGCGCAGAACGCTTCGGGCAATGCGCTTGAAATCGCGCTGTCCTACGCTTCCGCCAATGGCGGCGGCCGTGCGGGCATCATCGAAACCACCTTCAAGGAAGAAGTCGAAACCGACCTGTTCGGTGAGCAGGCTGTCCTGTGCGGTGGTCTGGTCGAACTGATCCGCGCCGGTTTCGAAACGCTGGTCGAAGCGGGCTACGCGCCGGAAATGGCGTATTTCGAGTGCCTGCACGAAATGAAGCTGATCGTCGACCTGATCTATGAAGGCGGCATCGCGAACATGAACTACTCCATCTCCAACACGGCGGAGTATGGTGAATACGTGTCCGGCCCGCGCGTGATCACGCCGGAAACCAAGGTCGAGATGAAGAAGATCCTGACCGACATTCAGGACGGCACCTTCGTGCGCAACTTCATCCTGGAAAACCAGTCCGGCAACATCGGCTTCAAGGCGACCCGTGCGCGCAACAACGAACACCAGATCGAAAAGGTGGGCGAGAAGCTGCGCGGCATGATGTCGTGGATCGGCAAGAACAAGCTGGTTGACAAGTCCCGCAACTGATCTACGCCACAGGGGGCAGGGTTTCGGCCCTGCCTTTTTCCAGCGCCAGCCGGGCTGTCCCGGCTGGCGTTTTTTTTATGTCCGCTTTGCCCGTATTTCCCTGCATTTGCCGTGACACACCCCCTGACGGGTGCCACCATGCGCGCCCGACAGCATTGCAGGAGCGCCGTACCGTGACGGATTACGTGTTTCCCCCCAGTCCCCAGCCCGTGGTACCCGTGAAGGGGACGGCAGGTGTCTTTCCCGTCCGGCGGATATGGTGTGTGGGGCAGAACTATGCCGCCCATGCGCGTGAGATGGGCAGCAATCCCGAACGTTCCGAGCCCTTCTTCTTTTCCAAGCCGGGTGATGCCGTGGTGCCGCAGGGGGGACTGCTGCCGTTTCCCGTCAGCACGTCCGATCTGCATCATGAGGTGGAACTCGTCGCCGCGATCGGGCGGCCAGGTCATGACATTACGGAGGAAGAAGCCCTTTCCCATATTTACGGCTATGCCGTGGGGTTCGACATGACGCGCCGCGACCTTCAGGCCGTGGCCAAGAAGGCAGGCCGCCCGTGGTCACTGGCCAAGGGGTTTGACCAGTCCTGTCCCATTTCGCCCATCGTGCCCGTATCAGCCTGCGGCCATCCCGCCACCGGCGCCATCACGCTTACGGTCAATGGGGAACTGCGGCAGAAAGGCGACCTGTCGGACCTGATATGGTCCGTGGCGGAAATCATTTCCTGCCTCAGCCGCTTTGTATCCCTTGAACCGGGCGACCTGATCATGACGGGCACGCCATCGGGCGTGGGGCCGGTCAGGCGGGGCGATGTGATGCATGGTGTCTGCGCGGGCGTGGGCGAACTCAACGTCACCTATACCGGTTAGGCCGGATGCGGCACTCGTGCCGCCACGGTCGGGGCGGGATGGCGCGCCAGTTCATCAATGAACAGCGCGATCTTGCACGAATGGGCCGTACTGACCGGATGGATGGCGAAAAAGGATATGGGCTCCGGCTCCCATTCCTCCATGACGGGCTGTAACAGCCCCCCGGCCACGTAGCCTTCCACTTCCCACAGGGATTTCTGGACCAGACCCAGACCGGCCAGCGCCCAGTGCACCGGCATTTCGGAATCGGTGGAGGCCAGGCGCGCGCGCACCCGTTCGGTGCGGACCTGCGCGCCGCGCCCCAGCCGCCACTGCGTATGCAGGTGGGGGGTGGGGCCATGGCTCAGACAGTCATGGTTTTCCAGTTCCGAAGGATGCGTCGGAACCCCCTTGCGCGCCAGATAGGCGGGGCTGCCCACGATCACGCGCCGTGTTTCCATGATGCGCCGCCCGGTCAGCATCGTATCAAGGGCGGGGGTCGCGCGGATGGCGATGTCAAAGCCTTCGCCCACGATATCCGCAACCCTGTCTTCCAGCGTCAGGCTGATACGGATATCGGGATGGCGATGGGCGAACTGCGTCATGAATGGTGTCAGCCACCATCGCCCGAACGGAATGGGGGCCGTGACCCGCAGTTCCCCCGCCGGTGTCGTGGCCATGGCGCGGGTGCGGGCTTCCATCCGTGCGGTTGCTTCCACAATGGCGCAGGCTTCGTGATAGTAAAGCTGTCCCGCCGCCGTCAGCGCGTGGCGGCGCGTGGTGCGCACCAGCAGGCGCGTGCCCATGCGGCGTTCCAGCCGCGCCAGCCGGTCGCTTATGACGGATGTGGCCAGACCCAGCTCCCGCCCCGCGGCGGACAGGCTGCCATGGCGTACAATGGTGACAAATACCGCCATTTCGGTGATGTCACGCATATATTTGATTTCCTTCGTGCAAGCTGCTTCCGGGTAAAGGTGATTATCATCTCCCCGCCCGCACGCCCATAGTTGGCGTGAGGGTGTGCGGCTTTGCACGCCGCTTCGCGCAGAAGGATTGCAAGACATGCATTATCGTCAGCTTGGCCGTTCCGGCCTGCGGATCTCGGCATTCACGCTGGGCACGATGACATTCGGGGGCAAGGGCGATTTCGCCAAGACCGGCAATACCGACCTTGCCGGCGCCCGCCGTCAGATCGACCTGTGCATCGATGCCGGGATCAACATGTTCGATACCGCCGATATCTATTCGACCGGTGTTTCGGAAGAAATTCTCGGCGCTGCCCTCAAGGGGCGTAGCGATGACATCATGGTCACCACCAAGGCCCGGTTCCGTATGGGCACCGGGGCGAATGACGCCGGTCTGTCGCGCTACCATCTGGTCAGCGCGTGCGAAGCCAGCCTGAAACGTCTGGGTCGTGACCATATCGACCTGTACTACCTGCATGAATGGGATGGTCAGACCCCCCTTGATGAAACGCTGGAAGCACTCGATACCCTGACGCGCACGGGCAAGATCCGGTATGCGGGGGTTTCCAACTTTTCCGCATGGCACCTGATGAAGGCGCTGGGCACGGCGGAACGCAACCGGCTGATCGCCCCGGTGTCCCAGCAGATCTATTATTCCCTGCAGGCACGCGACGCGGAATACGAACTGCTGCCCCTGGCAGTCGATCAGGGCATTGGCGTGCAGGTATGGAGCCCGCTGGCGGGCGGGCTGCTCTCAGGCAAGTACCGGCGCGGCAAGCCGCAGCCTACGGGCACGCGGCAGATCGAGAACTGGGGCGAACCGCCGGTTCATGACATTGAAAAACTGTATGACGTGGTGGAAGTGCTGGTCAGCATTGCCGAAGCCCGGGACATTTCCGCAGCGCAGGTGGCGCTGGCGTGGGTGGCCCAGCGTCCCGCCATTACATCGGTCGTGATCGGTGCGCGGACCGAGGCGCAACTGACCGATAACCTCAAGGCCGCATCTCTGGACCTGACGGCGGAGGAAATCAGCCGCCTTGATGCCGCCAGCGCGCCGCCGCTCATCTATCCCTACTGGCATCAGGCCAGCACGGCCTCGGATCGCCTCTCGGCGGCGGACCTGCTGCTGCTGGGGTCTGCTGTCGCCAAAAAGGGCTGATCCGCGCGGTTTCCCGCCTGTGCCCGGTCGGGGCAGGCGGGTGCCAGCGTAGGGCGAATGGCCGTTGCGCCGACACGGCAGGCCACCCTTGACCTGAATCAAGGTTGCCAACACGGTGCTAATGGTCACCTGTCATCATTATGGAAGGGTCAGCCGTTAACGGCGCGGGACAGTCGGATGGAGGGGGAATCAGCTTCTGGCATCTTGTAATAACATCCGGGTGATCCCATCTGAAATCCAGCGCCATGCCGTTGCCTGTTGAGGGACGGCACCATGGCACAACCAGTTATGTCGCCTGATTGAAAGGGACGAGGAACTTATGAATATCGAGAAATTTACGGAACGCTCACGCGGTTTCCTGCAGGCTGCGCAGACCATTGCGATGCGGGATTACAACCAGCAGTTAACGCCGGAACATCTGCTCAAGGCCCTGCTGGATGATGAACAGGGGGCTGCCGCTTCCCTTATCCGTGCGGCGGGCGGGCAGGTTCCCGCCATTACGGCTGCAAATGACGCCGCCCTTGCCAAGCTGCCGAAGGTGCAGGGCAGCGGTGCGGGCCAGCCGACCGCAACGGGCGATCTTGTACGCGTGCTTGATGCCGCCGAACAGGGTGCCCAGAAGGCTGGTGATGAATTCGTGGCGCAGGACCGCCTGCTGGCCGCCATCGCCGCGTCCGAAACGCCGGCGGGGCAGGCCATGCGGGGTGGGGGCGCCACACCGCAGGCGCTGGACAAGGCGATTGCAGCCATCCGCAAGGGACGCACAGTGACAAGTGAAAACGCAGAAGCCAATTTCGACGCGCTGAAGAAATATGCGCGCGATGTGACGGAAGTCGCCCTGCAGGGCAAGTTGGACCCGGTGATCGGTCGTGACGAGGAAATCCGTCGCGCCATTCAGGTTCTCGCCCGCCGCAGCAAGAACAATCCCGTTCTGATTGGTGAACCGGGCGTGGGCAAGACCGCCATTGTCGAAGGGCTGGCCCAGCGTATCGTCAACGGCGACGTGCCGGAGGCGCTGAAAAACAAGAAGCTGCTCTCCCTCGACATGGGCGCGCTGGTCGCCGGTGCAAAGTTCCGTGGTGAATTCGAGGAACGGCTGAAAGCCGTTCTGAAGGAAATCGAATCCGCCGAAGGTCAGATCATCCTCTTTATTGATGAAATGCACACGCTGGTCGGTGCCGGGCGCAGCGATGGCGCGATGGATGCATCCAACCTCATCAAGCCCGAACTGGCGCGCGGCGTGCTGCACTGCATCGGTGCGACCACGCTGGATGAATACCGCAAGTATATCGAGAAGGATGCGGCCCTCGCCCGCCGGTTCCAGCCGGTCTACGTCGGTGAGCCGACGGTGGCTGACACCATCTCCATCCTGCGTGGCATCAAGGAGAAATACGAACTCCATCATGGTATCCGTATTTCCGATGGCGCGCTGGTGGCGGCGGCGACCCTGTCCAACCGCTACATCACCGACCGTTTCCTGCCCGACAAGGCCATCGACCTTGTGGATGAAGCCGCAAGCCGCCTGCGCATGCAGATCGACAGCAAGCCCGAAGAACTTGATGAACTGGACCGCCGTCTGATCCAGCTCAAGATCGAACGCGAAGCCATCCGCAAGGAAGACGATGCGGCCAGCAGGGAACGGCTGGGCAAGCTGGAAGCCGAACTGTCCGAACTGCAGGAAAAGTCCGATGCGCTGACAGCGGCGTGGCATGCGGAAAAGGATCGCGTCAACGCGGTGCAGAAGCTGCAGGAAGAGATGGACCAGATCCGCTCGGATATCGAGATTGCCCAGCGCAAGGGTGATCTGGCCAGGGCATCGGAGCTGATGTACAGCCGCCTGCCGCAGCTTCAGGCCCAGATTGCCAAGGCGCAGGAAGAAGCGGACCAGATCAGCAAGGGCGACGGCATGGTCAGCGACACCGTGACCGATCAGGGTATCGCCGCTGTCGTGTCGCGCTGGACCGGTGTGCCGGTGGACCGGATGCTGGAAGGCGAACGCGCCAAGCTGCTGCGCATGGAAGATGAACTGCGTAAGAGCGTGGTGGGTCAGGAACCGGCGCTGAAGGCGGTGTCTAACGCCGTACGTCGTGCCCGTGCCGGATTGCAGGACCCCAACCGTCCTATCGGTTCGTTCCTGTTCCTGGGGCCGACGGGTGTGGGCAAGACGGAACTGTGCAAGGCGCTGGCCCGCTTCCTGTTCGATGACGAAAAAGCCCTGCTGCGTATCGACATGAGCGAGTTCATGGAGAAGCATGCGGTCTCCCGTCTGGTCGGCGCGCCTCCGGGTTATGTCGGCTATGAGGAAGGTGGCGTGCTGACCGAGGCCGTGCGCCGGCGTCCCTATCAGGTCATCCTGTTCGATGAGGTGGAGAAGGCGCATGAAGATGTCTTCAACATCCTTCTGCAGGTGCTGGATGATGGCCGCCTGACGGACGGGCAGGGGCGGACGGTTGACTTCCGCAATACCCTGATTGTGCTGACCAGCAACCTTGGCTCCGAAGTGCTGGCTCATCTGCCGGATGGGGAAGCGGTCGAGACCGTGCGTCCCGAAGTCATGCAGGTCGTGCGCAATCACTTCCGGCCCGAGTTCCTCAACCGTCTGGATGAGATCATCCTGTTCTCCCGCCTGCAGAAGGCGGATATGGGCAAGATCGTGGAAATCCAGATCGGGCGCCTGCGCAAGCTGCTGGCCGAGCGCAACATCCAGCTCCGTCTGGACAAGGGGGGCGAGGAATGGCTGGCGAACGAAGGCTACGACCCCGTGTATGGCGCCCGTCCACTCAAGCGCGTGATCCAGCGCGCCTTGCAGAATCCGCTGGCCGGATTGCTGCTGGAAGGCACCATTCATGATGGGGAAACGGTTACGGTCGATGCCAGGGACGACCACCTGACCATCAATGGCACCGAGGTGGATGCCGACTGATAACGGCTATCCATACCGGATCAGGAGAAAGGAGGGGCTTGCCCCTCCTTTTTTCATTTATTTTTCATTTTTCTTTTGGTTTTTTGGTTCGGATAGGGAATGGAACTGCTGTTTTATGGCTGAATTCTCTGTCTTTTTGGCGTTTTTAGTGGAGCGTTGACAGGGGGGGCTTATATCCGTAAAAGCCCCTTCACCGGACGGCGATGCTGCTCCGGCGGGTCTTTGACAAGAGAATATGAGAGTATCTGG
>NZ_NKTY01000002.1 GCF_003207825.1 Komagataeibacter saccharivorans
CCGCAGCTTCATCCATAATTTTGAACACGATACCAACGTGCAGGCCGTGACCATGGCGGTCATCGGCATCGGGCGGCGGCTGGGCATGACCGTGGTTGGCGAAGGGGTCGAGACGGCGGAACAGCGCGCGCTGCTGGAAGAACTGGACTGTGACGTGATGCAGGGTTACCTGTTTGCACGTCCGCAGGCCCCAGGGGAACTGGCGCAGTGGGTACGCCAGCACAGGACAGTGGGGGATGCGGTAACAACATTGCAGACCGCCAGAGATGTTCCACCAAGCGGGAAGCCGTCCTAAATCAATTTACGCCACACCCCCGGTTCAGCCCGTATTCGAGGTACCAGCATGGCCGCACAACATGATAACAGGCTCCGCGCCCTTACGCATGACGATGCCGACTTCTGGGCTGATGTTGTCGATAATGTCCTGATTGTAGCCGTAACGGACCGAAACGGGACGATTACGTACGTAAACGACAAATTTTGCGAAATCAGCCAGTATTCCCGCGAGGAACTTCTGGGCCGGACCCACAGCATGCTGAATTCCGGCCAGCATGACCGGGCATTCTTCCGCAGCATGTACAGAACGCTTTTTACCGGTCGTACATGGCATGGCAACCTGTGTAACCGTGCCAAGGATGGCAGTCATTACTGGGTCGCAACCACCATCATTCCCCACCGTAACAACGATGGGAAAATCAACGGTTTCGTCGCCGCGCGCTTTGAAATTACCGAGCTTATGAACGCCAAGATGCGGCTGAGAAAGCAGGCGGCGACCGACATACTGACCGGCCTGCTCAATCGCGGGGGCTTCAATACCCACCTTATCGCCGCACTGGAAGCCAGCAAGCGCCGCAATGCCGAACCCAGGGTTCTGGTCATGTTCGACCTTGACGGATTCAAACCCGTCAATGACATCCACGGGCACCATGCGGGGGATGAAGTTCTCAGGACCATTGCCACGCGCCTGATCGAACTGGTGGGTGGCGAAGATCCCGTCAGCCGTCTGGGCGGGGATGAATTCGCCCTGATCCTGCATAAAAGCCTGAAAACGTCCCCGCTTGAGACGATCCTGAAGAAACTGCAGAACCTGCTGGAAGAACCCATCATGCTGGACAGCGCGACAGTGCGCATTTCCGGCAGTATCGGCACCACCCGCATCACCGGCGACGAAACGCTGGAAGGGTTGCAGAAAAACGCCGATGTCGCAGTTTATGCCGCCAAGCAGGCAGGCGGGAAACAGGTGCGCATGTTCACACCGGGCCTGCACAAGAGCACGATAAAGCGCGCAAAGCTTCTGGCCGAAGCCCGACTGGGCGTACAGGAAAACCAGTTCGAGGTTTACTACCAGCCCATCGTGAACACGCGCACGGGCCGTATCGAACAGGCGGAAGCCCTGATGCGCTGGCATCACCCGGTGCGTGGGCTGCTGTCCGCAGGTGTGTTCGCGGATGTCTTTACGGATTCAGCACTGGCGCAGATCATGGAAGCGCATCTGGTCCAGTCCTTTCACAACGATATCCGCAAATGGCACGCAGCGGGCCTGTCCAGCCTGCGGCTGGCGGTCAACCTGTCCCATCTGGACCTGCTGAACCTTGAACAGCAGACCAACCTGTTCAGCGAAATCCAGCGGCATAGCCTTGATCCGCGCAGTTTCATTCTGGAAGTGACCGAGCAGATGCTGCAGGGCCGCCGCGCGGAAAAAAGCGCCCTGCGCCTGCGGGAACTGGCACAGGAAGGATTCGGGCTGGCCGTGGACAATTTCGGTTATGGCACGGTGCGCCTGTCCACGCTGGGAGAACTGCCGTGGCAGTCACTCAAGATCGACCGCTGTGTCGTGCGCAACATGGCAACCGATGAGAAAGCCCGCAGCCTGCTCGCCTCCCTCATCAATATCGGTCATGGCTATGGCCTGACCGTAACGGTGGAAGGGGTGGAAACGCACGAGGAGTTCGATGCCGTGCGTGATCTGGGCGTGGATTACGTGCAGGGCTTCTACATCGCACCGGCTGTCTCCGCCGCGGAACTGATCCACCTTACGCACCAGAAGGTATGGAACCCGCTGCCCGCCTGATCTCACACCCGGCAGAAGGATACGAAAAACCCACACGACAGGGATACTGCCGTGTGGGTTTTTTCATTCCGGCGTGTCAGATGTGGATGGCGCGCTTGTCCACATCAAGTGCGGCTTCCTTCACCGCTTCGCTCAGCGTGGGATGGGCATGGCAGGTGCGGGCGATGTCTTCGGACGATGCCCCGAACTCGATCGCCATGGTGCATTCGGCAATCAGTTCGCCCGCCATCGGGCCAATGATGTGAACGCCCAGCACCTGATCGGTGGAGGCATCCGCCAGAACCTTGACGAACCCGTCGGTCATGCCGATGGCGCGCGCGCGACCGTTGGCGGTGAAGGGGAATTTGCCAACCTTGTAGCTGACACCTTCTTCCTTCAGGTTTTCCTCGGTCTTGCCGACTGTCGCGACCTCCGGCCATGTATAGACCACGGCGGGGATCGCGCCGTAATTCACATGACCCGCCTGCCCTGCCAGAAGTTCGGCTACGGCAACGCCTTCTTCCTCGGCCTTGTGGGCCAGCATCGGGCCTGCGATCACATCGCCAATGGCGTAGATGCCCGGCACGCTGGTCGCGTAATGCGCATCGGTCACGATGCGGCCGCGCTTGTCCAGTTCAATGCCCGCTTCTTCCAGCCCGAAGCCCTTGCTCGCCGCCGTACGGCCAATGGCCAGCAGCACCACATCGGCTTCCAGCGTCTCCGCAGCACCGCCTTTCGCGGGTTCCACGGTCAGGGTGACACCCTTGGCGTTCTTTTCCGCCCTGGTCACCTTGTGGCCCAGCTTCATCTTCAGGCCCTGCTTGGTCAGGATGCGCTGGAAGGTCTTGGCGACCTCGTTATCCGTGCCCGGAACCAGACGGTCGAGATATTCGATCACCGTCACATCCGCGCCCAGCCGGTGCCATACGCTACCCAGTTCCAGCCCGATCACGCCACCGCCGATCACGACCAGCTTCCTGGGCACGGCAGACAGTTCCAGCGCGCCGGTGGAGGTGACGATCTGCTTCTCGTCCACTTCAACGCCCGGCAGGCCCGCGCTGTCACTGCCACTGGCAATGACGATATGCTTTGCCGTGACCGGCTTGCCATCGACCGTGATGCGGCCCGTGCCTTCGACCTTGCCGGTGCCCTTGAGCCAGGTGACCTTGTTCTTCTTGAACAGGAACTCCACGCCCTTCACGTTGGCTTCGACAACGGACTGCTTGCGCGCCATCATCTTCGCCAGGTCCAGCTTCACGCTGTCGATGATGATGCCCATATCGGCATATTCATCCTTGGCGGCATGAAAGTTTTCGGACTGCTGCAACAGCGCCTTGGACGGGATACAGCCCACATTGAGGCAGGTGCCGCCAAGGGTCGCGCGCTTTTCCACGCACGCCACCTTGAAACCAAGCTGGGCGGCGCGAATGGCGCAGACATAACCACCTGGTCCCGCACCGATCACGATCACATCGTAATCCGTCTCGACCGGGGCTTCAGCGGCAGCCTTGGGTGCGGGTGCGGCGGCAGGGGCCGCGGCGGCCGGTGCGGGCTTTGCCGGGCTGGTGGCAGCCGGGGCCGCCTTCTGGCCACCCGCGCCGGGGGTAAGCGTGGTCAGAACGGTGCCGACCTCAACTTCGTCGCCTTCCTTTACGGCATGCGCGCCCAGCACGCCCGCCTGCGGCGCGGGCACTTCCACGCTGACCTTGTCGGTTTCCAGTTCGGCTATCGGGTCATCCGCGTTTACGGCATCCCCCGGCTGTTTCAGCCATTTGCTGACCGTAGCCGTGGTCACACTTTCGCCCAGCGTGGGCACCTTGATGTCGATTGTCATGTCTCTTCAGTCCTGCTTGCGATACAGCGGTTGCGCGTACGGGCCGCGCCTGCACGCGGCCCCGGCAGGCGTCAGACCTGCAGCAGCAGACGGCGCGGATCTTCCACGTTCTGCTTGACCCGCACAAGGAAGCTGACCGCTTCCTTGCCATCCACGATACGGTGGTCATAGGTCAGCGCGATATACATCATGGGACGGATCACGACCTGACCGTTCACCGCGACCGGACGGTCCTGAATGGCATGCATGCCCAGAATGGCCGACTGCGGCGCATTGATGATGGGCGTGGACATGAGCGAACCATAGATGCCGCCATTGGTGATGGAGAACGTGCCACCCGACAGTTCATCAATCTTCAGCGTGCCTTCGCGCGCCTTCTTGCCAAAGCCCGCGATCGCCCCTTCGATCTGGGCGAAGTTCATCTTGTCCGCATCGCGGATCACCGGCACGACCAGACCGTTCGGACCGCCCACGGCAATGCCGAGATTGACGAATTCGCGGTAGATCACGTCATCGCCGTCGATTTCGGCATTGATGGCGGGGAATTCCTGCAGCGCCGCAATGACCGCGCGACTGAAGATGGACATGAAGCCCAGCTTCACGCCGTTATGCTTCTTGATGAACAGGTCCTTGTATTCCGTGCGCATCTGCATCACGGCCGACATGTCCACCTCGTTGAAGGTGGTCAGCAGGGCGGCGGTGTTCTGCGCATCCTTCAGGCGGCGCGCGATGGTGCGGCGCAGGCGGGTCATCTTCACGCGTTCTTCACGCGGATCATCCTGACGGGGCGGGCGGGGCGCCGCCGCGGGCTGGGCCACGCGCGGCTGGGACAGGAATGTCTGCACGTCACCCTTGGTGATCCGGCCATCCTTGCCCGTGCCGGTGCCGACCTGCGCGGCCGATACGCCCTGTTCCGCCATGATCTTGCGCGCGGCGGGGAACGCCACCGCTGCCGCACCCTGCGCCACCACATCGGACGGCGGGGTAGCGGGACGGGCAACCGGGCCGCTGGCCACGGGCTGGGCCTGCACGCCAGCGGGCGCGGTCACCGGGGCGGGTGCCGCAGGCTTGGGGGCGGCGCCGCTGCCGGCTTCGACCGTGGACAGCACGGTGCCGACTTCCACTTCAGAACCTTCGGGCACCAGAAGCGGGCCAAGCACGCCTGCCTGCGGGGCGGGGACTTCCACGCTGACCTTGTCGGTTTCCAGTTCGGCCACCGGGTCATCCGCGTTCACGGCATCGCCCGGCTGTTTCAGCCATTTTGCAACGGTTGCGGTGGTAACACTTTCACCCAGAGTCGGTACCTTGATCTCGGCAGACATTTTTTATTTCCCAATCCCTTGCCCGTCCGGCGCGTCAGCGCGACACCGGTCGGGCCTTATCATTATTTATGGGGGCGACCAGCCTGCCGCCCCCGATTACGCGTATTCCAACCCGCTCCGTCAGGCCCCGACACCCAGCGCCTTGTTCACCAGCGCGGTCTGTTCGGCAATATGGACCTTGGCCAGACCGGTCGCGGGGCTGGCGGCAGCGATGCGCCCGACATATTCCGGGCGGGTGCTCTTGTGGCTAACGGAAGCCAGCACGCCTTCGATCAGGCGATCGACAAAGTTCCAGCCACCCATGTTTTCGGGTTCTTCCTGGCACCAGATGACCTTGGCCTGCGGGTAACGGGCCAGTTCCTCGGCCAGCATCTTGTCCGGGAAGGGATAGAACTGCTCAAGGCGCAGGATGGCGACATTGTCCAGCTTGCGCTCGCGCCGTTCGGCCAGCAGGTCGTAATAGACCTTGCCCGAGCAGATCACCACGCGTTCGACTTTCCCCGGATCGACGATCGGGTCGATTTCACCAATCACCGGCAGGAAGCGGGTGCCCGGCCCGAAATCCTTCACTTCCGACACCGCCAGCTTGTGACGCAGCAGGGATTTCGGCGTCATGATGATGAGCGGCTTGCGGTAATCAAGGAAAAGCTGGCGACGCAGCGCGTGGAAGTAGTTCGCCGGCGTGGTCAGGTTGCACACGCGCATGTTGTTTTCGGCGCAGAGCTGGAGATAGCGTTCCAGACGGGCAGAAGAATGTTCCGGCCCCTGCCCCTCATACCCGTGTGGCAGCAGCATCACGAGACCGGACATACGCAGCCACTTGGTCTCACCCGATGCGATGAACTGATCGATGATGACCTGCGCGCCGTTGGCGAAGTCACCGAACTGCGCTTCCCACAGCACCAGCGCGTTGGGGTCCGCCAGCGAGTAGCCGTATTCAAAGCCCAGCACGCCGAATTCGGACAGGAGCGAGTTGTAGATCTCGATCGCCGCCTGTTCGGGAGCAATATTGTTCAGCGGGATATAGGTGTTCTGGTTCACCTGATCGATCAGCACCGCATGACGCTGGCTGAACGTCCCACGCTGGCAGTCCTCACCCGACAGGCGGACCTTGTGCTTGTCCAGCAGCAGCGTGCCGAAACCAAGGGCTTCACCCGTGGCCCAGTCGATCCCCTCGCCACTTTCAAACATCGCGGCCTTGGCCTTGAGCTGGCGGGCGATCTTGGAATTGACGTTGAAATCGTCAGGCACACGCGCAAGCGCCGTGCCCACTTCCTTGAGCCGTTCGATGGAAACGCCGGTTTCCGGCGCGGGGCGGGTCGTATCCACCGGCGGCGGCTTGAGGCCCTTCCACGCGCCTTCCAGCCAGTCGGCCTTGTTGGGCTTGTAGCCCTGCGCCGCCTGATAGGCCTGTTCCAGCCTGTTGTGGAAGCCGTCCCATTCACTGGTGACCTGATCTTCGGTCACGACGCCTTCGCGCACCAGACGGTCGGAATACAGCTTGCGCACCGTCGGGCGGGCCGCGATCGCCTTGTACATGATCGGCTGGGTGAAGGACGGCTCATCGGACTCGTTATGTCCGTGGCGACGGTAGCCCACGATGTCCAGCACCACATCCGCCGCGAATTTCTGGCGGAACTCGGCAGCCAGACGCGAACAGTAGATCACCGCTTCCGGCTCGTCGCCATTCACATGCAGGATCGGGGCCTGCACCGCCTTGGCCACGTCCGTGCAGTACAGCCCGGAGAAGGAATGGACGGATACGGTGGTAAAGCCGATCTGGTTATTGACGACCACATGGATCGTGCCGCCCGTGCGGTAGCCGATGAGCTGCGACATCGCCAGCGTTTCATACACGATGCCCTGACCGGCAAAGGCCGCGTCACCATGCAGCAGGACGCCCATATGGCGGCCCCGCTGGGTGGGATCGTCGTCATCCTGCGTCGCGCGGACCTTGCCGATCACGACCGGATCAACCGCTTCCAGATGCGAGGGGTTGGGCTGGAGCGAGATATGGACCGGCGTGCCGCCGATCTCCACATCGGTGGAGGTGCCCAGATGGTATTTCACATCGCCCGAACCCTGCACGTCGTCCGGCTTGAAGGACGCGCCCGCGAATTCGCTGAAGATCGCGGTGTAGGGCTTGCGCACGATGTTGACGAGCGTGTTCAGACGCCCGCGATGCGGCATGCCGATCGCCACCGAGCGCACACCACCCAGCGCCGCCTGATCGATGATCGCATGCAGGGCCGGGATGGTGACATCCTCGCCCTCAAGGCCGAAGCGCTTGGTGCCGACATAGCGCTTCTGACAGAAGGATTCGAAGCCTTCCGCCTCGGTCAACTGCTGCAGGATGACCTTCTTCTGCTCGGGACTTGCACCCTTGCGCCAGTTGTCGCCTTCCAGCCGCGCCTGCACCCACATGCGCTGCTCGGGGTCCTGAATATGCATGAATTCAGCACCGATCGGCCCGCAATAAACCGAACGTAGCGCATCGAGCACCTGGTTGATCGTGCCGGTATCGGACCCGATCAGGCGGGCGACCACGCGACCCAGATAGATCGGACGGTCCAGATCCTTCGGGCCGAAACCGTAGGTGGCCGGGTCCAGATCCGCATGCGGCTTGGGCACCTGCAGGCCCAGCGGGTCCAGCCGGGCCTCAAGATGGCCACGAACGCGGAACGCCCGGATAAGCTGGGTCGCCCGCAGGCTGTCATCCGCCGCCGCGCGCAGGCTTTCGGCCGTGACGCCAGCCGCCTTGCCGTTGGGCAGGGGAGCGGGTTCGTCGCCCGTGATCATGGGCGGGCGCGGGGCCCATGATGCGCCTTCCGCATCCTGAACGATTTCCGCGTCCTGTTCATGCATCTCCGCGAACAGGGAGGCAAAGGAAGGATCGACGCTGTTGGGATCGGCCGCCCAGCGTGCATACAATTCAGCCAGATAGGCCGTATTGGCACCGCTGAATGCGGTCGAAAGAATATCTACGCCCGCCATATTGAAGACATCTCCTCGCTGGCGGCCTTTGTGGCCGCGCTATTTTCAGGTCCGGCGCTTGGTGTGTCACCGGCCCGATTTGTATCGCTACCCTAGCCGCACCCTTGCCCGGATGCCGCCATCAATCATCAGGATCAGGTCTGCTTGCCGCGCATACTGACATTTTCGTGCCCGCCCCTGCTTCCGGGGACTGAGGGGCAGGAAAACATCCCGTTTCACGGCCGCGTTCCTGCTGATGCGATCTGGTCCATACCCAAGCAAAGACGGTGCCGCTTGCCTACCGCCCCATCAGTCACACCACCGCCATAACCGTCACGATGGCGTGACCCTGCGGCCATTCCGCTCCTTATGCGTTGAGATGCGGCAGCAGCATGTACGCTGCACTCTGCATCTCCTCCAGACGGGAAGCGGTGCGCTCGAACGCGGTCGCCCCCTGCCCTTTCGCATACAGGGCGTCCGGCCCCACCGCAGCGGAGGCGAACAGCTTGACGTTCTGTTCGTACAATGTGTCGATCAGCACGATAAAACGCCGCGCTTCGTCAAAATTGTCCGGTCCCATGCAGGGCACGTCATCCAGCACAAGGTTTGGAAAGCGCGTGGCCAGCGCCAGATAGTCACCCGCCCCCAGCGGCCTGCCGCACAGATCGGCAAAGCTGAAGCGTGCGACGGGGCCTGCCGCCTGTTCCACCTTCAGGCTGCGGCCCATGACATCCAGCGTGACCGCCCGCACCGGCGCGCCATCGGCCAGCCGTGTAAAGATCGAGTCGAGCGCGCAGCGCGCGGCATGATCCGCAGGCGTGATCCATGTCTGCATGCCCGGCGCGTTGCCACGGCGGTAATCGCGCGGGGAATCGAGGATGACGGTATCGACCTCCTTCAGCATCACGGCGATGAAGGGACGGAAGGCATCCGCGCCGGGACGGTCCTGAAACAGGTCCTCGGGCCGGGTATTGGACGTGGCGACCACCACCACCCCATCGGCGAACAGGTAGTCGAACAGGCGGCCGAGGATCATCGCATCGGCAATGTCATTGACCTGGAATTCATCGAAACAGAGCAGCCACGCTTCCTGCGCGATCTGGCGCGCCAGTGGGGGAATGGGGTCGGTCAGGTCGGGATCGGCGGCCTTCATATCATGCAGGCGCTGATGCACGTCCTGCATGAAACGGTGGAAATGCACCCGGCGCTTGTGTTCCACCGGGGCCAGACTGAAGAACAGGTCCATGAGCATGGTCTTCCCACGCCCTACCTGTCCCACCATGTACACGCCGCGCGGGCGGTCCGGGGTCTGGGCGGCGCGGCCCGACAGGCCAAGGCGCGCCTTGAGCCCCCCGAGCCAGCCGCCGGACGACGGCGTGGAAGACGGAATGACCGGATGGTAGTCGCGCAGTTCCCGCCACAGGCGGTCAAGCCTGCGGGCAGCCTTTTCCTGCTCGGGGTCGCGATCAAGACAGCCTGAAGCCACGCGGGCCTCATAGGCGGCGAAGGGGCCTGTGCCTGCGGGCAGCGCCGCAGCGGACGGGCGGGCGGGGGCGATGTCTGTGTCCATGATATTCCGCCGATAGTCCGTAAAAATACGGCCTTCAAGGGCACAATCTCGCCAAACTGTGTCATGACAGGCGTTCTCTCCATCTGGTGAACTGAAACCCGGCCAAATGGAGAACTTGTGATGACCGACTGGAACGCCTACCGCGCCCATCTGGGCCAGTCCGTAACGGCATTCGCCACCCTTGCTCCCGACACGATGAAGGGAATCCAGACACTGGACCACGCCGCCGCACGCACCGGCAGGCTGGATGCCAAGACGCGCGAACTGATCGCGCTGGCCGTGGCGGTGACCACACGGTGCGACGGCTGCATATCCGTCCATTCCGAAGCCGCGGTGAAAGCGGGTGCAACGAAGGAGGAAATAGCCGAAGCCCTGGGCGTCGCCATCGCGCTGAACGCGGGTGCGGCGCTGGTCTATTCCAGCCGCGTGCTGGATGCGGTGGATACCGTGAAGACGTAAGCCCGCCGGGGTCGCTGCTTGCGACGGGAGGAAACCGGGCCTAATCTTGGCCCGGTTCACCCAGACAACATGCAGGATGGCATGATCCAACCCGTTATTCCCGACTATGCCGCGCTGGAGGCCGCAACGGTCTCGACCGAACCGTTCGCGCATGCGGTGGTGCCGGACTTCATCCGGGCCGACGACCTGCGCGCCCTTGCGGCAAGCCTGCCCGTCATCCGCTCCGGCGGGTCCTTCCCGCCGCAGGCGCTGGGCCTCACGCCGCTTATGGCGCAACTGGTCGATGAACTGCAGCAGCCCCGCCTGCGCGGCATCATCGCCACGAAATTCGGGCTGGATCTGGATGACGCGCCCACCATGCTGACCCTGCGCGGGCGCACGCGCGCAAAGGATGGCCGCATCCACCGCGACTCCGCATGCAAGCGGGTGACGGTCCTGCTCTATCTCAACGCCGCCGATAACGTGGCATGGTCACGGCACGAAGGATGCCTGCGGCTGCTGCGCAACGGGCATGATCTGGAGGATTTCGCCGCCGAGATCGCCCCGGTCAACGGCACGCTGGTCATCTTTCCCAACGGGCCGGACACATGGCACGGCCACCGTCAGTATGTGGGTCCGCGCCATACCATCCAGCTTAATTACATGGCCAATGACGCCAGCGCGCGCAACGAATTGCGCCGCCATCGGTTATCTGCCCTGACAAAGCGTCTGCCATGGGTTGCCTGAGATGTGTCCCCCGAACCGGGACCATGGCAATTTCCGGCCATTGTTTCGACACGAGTGGGGGTCATAAAACCTCAGTCTTCCGACTTCATGATATGTCGAGGTTTTCCAAGTCCATGTATCTGCGTAAATTTGCTACATCCCTGCTGTCCGGCAGCCTTGCACTGGGAATCCTGATATCGGCCGTACCGGCTGCGCAGGCCCAGCCCTGGCGCGGGCCGGGTGGACCAGGGGGACCAGGCTGGCACCGTGGTCCGCCGCCGGGGCGCGGCTGGCATGGTGGTGGCCGTGGTGGGGGTGCGGGGCTGGCCGTAGGTAGCGGCATTGCCGGACTGGCGGTCGGCGCCATGCTTGGCAGCGCCCTTGCGGAACGGAACGCCGCCCCGCCGCCACCGGCCTATTATCCCGCCCAGCCGCCGTCACCGCCCCCTCCGGCCTATTATCCGTACGGCGGTGGTTACTGAGCGCATAGCGCCTGACACATCCCACGCATCTGACAAGCACCATTGCGAAGGAAAAGAGACAACATGATGTTCCGCCGCTTACTGCCCGCCGCCGCGTTCGTGCTGCTTCCGGGCATGGCCATGGCCGCCGACCAGCAGCCCGCCGCCGCACCCGCCGCGCAGTCGACCACCCAGCGCAGCCCCACCGCATCGCTGGCCCATACGCCCCATGCGCCGGCACCCGAACAGGTGGAAGCCCATATCAAGGCGCTGCACGACCAGTTGGCCATCACCAAGAAGCAGGAAGCCCTGTGGACACCCTTCGCGCAGGACATGCGCGATAATGCGCAGCGCCTGCACGACTCCATCGAAAACCGGCGCGAGAAGCTGCCGGGCATGAATGCGCTGGAGAACATGCAGTCCTATGCCGAACTGACGGTCGAACGCGCGCAGGATATGCAGACGCTGAATTCCGCCTTCGCGCCGCTGTATGAAAGCTTCTCCAAAAAGCAGCGCAAGCATGCCGATGCCCTGTTCCAGCAGGGTGACAGCGAACACGCTGAAAAGGGGCAGGCCCCTGAAGCCGCCGAACAGGCGACATCCACCACCTCCGCCCCGGCTACGGGTGGCGCTGCCGCCCAGTAACGCAGCGGCATCTGCCAGACGCGATGAAAAAACCCGCACCGGGCAATCCGGTGCGGGTTTTTGTTTGCGTATTGCCATGCGGGGGCGAGCGGCTGCCTGCCCCCTGACTGTCAGCGGGCCTTCAGGCCCCGTTGAGCGGGTACCAGGTCCGCCCGTCACGCCGGAGCAGTTCTTCTGCCCCCTTCGGCCCCGATGAACCGGCTTCGTAGATTTCCGGCCCGGTTTCATCCTTCGCCCATGCCTGAAGCACCGGATCGACCGCCTTCCATGCCGCTTCGATGTTATCAGCACGCTGGAACAGGGTCTGATCCCCCATCAGGCAGTCATAGAGCAGGGTTTCGTAGCCGACATTGGGGGATCTGGTGAACACATCCTCGTAGCGGAAACGGGCCTGCACGTCGGTCAGGTCCATTTCCGGCCCCGGCTTCTTGGCACCCAGTTCCACCGTCAGCCCCTGGGCGGGCTGGATGTTGAGGATGATGCGGTTGGGCGGCAGGTCTTCCGTTTCGGTCCCGCTGAACATGAGCATCGGCGGCTTGCGGAACTGGACGACAACCTCCGTCCGCCGGCCCCCAAGCCCCTTGCCGGTACGCAGGTAGAACGGCACGCCAGCCCAGCGCCAGTTATCCACATGCAGTTTCAGCGCCACATAGGTTTCCGTATTGCTATGGGGGGAAACACCCGGACTTTCACGGTAACCGACCATCGGTTTGCCATCGACGGTACCGGCCGCGTACTGACCCCGCACCGCATCGGACGGGCTGATGGGGGTTACGGCCTCGAAAAGCTGTTCCTTGGCGTTGCGCACGCTTTCGGCGCAGAACGTGTTGGGCGGTTCCATCGCCACCATGGCGAAAAGCTGGAACAGGTGATTGGGCACCATGTCACGCAGCGCGCCGGTGGGTTCGTAAAACGCGCCCCGCTGTTCGACACCGATGGTCTCGGCGGCCGTGATCTCGATATGATCGACATATTCGTTGCGCCACAGCGGTTCGAATATCAGGTTGCCAAACCGCATGGCGAGGATGTTCTGCACCGTTTCCTTGCCAAGGAAATGGTCGATGCGGAAAACCTGCGACTCATCCAGAACAGAAAGCACCTGCCGGTTGAGCGTCTGCGCACTGGCAAGGTCCGAACCAAACGGCTTTTCAATCACCACCCGGCGGAAGACGCCTTCCTTCTGCGTCACCACGCCCGCCTTGCCCAGCGTTTCCACCACGGGGGCGAAAAAGCGCGAGGGAATGGCAAGGTAGAAGATGGCGTTGCCCGGTATCTTCGCACCCAGCGCGCGGATGGCGTCGACATCGGTAAAGTCGGCCTGCACGTAATCCAGCCGCCCGGCCAGCCAGTCCCACTGATCGGCGTTGATGGTGGCGGGATGGAATTCGGCGTTCGGATCGTGCGTGAAGGACTCCATCATGGCGCGCAGCCCGTCGCGCCACTGCGCCGCGGTGCTGTCCACCCGGTCCACCCCGATGATGCGGAAGCCATCGTCCAGAAGATGACTCCCCACAAGATTATACAGCGCCGGCATGAGCAGCCGCTTGGTCAGGTCCCCGTGCGCGCCGAAGATGACCAGCGTGCACGGTGGGGCCGTACGGGTGCCTGCGGGGGAAACCGGCCGCGGGGCTGCGGCGACTGGCGTTGCGGGAATATCAGCTGATAAGGCCATGATCTCTCTAACCGTTCTTGCCTGCGCGCGGCACCGGGGCAGGAACGTGGACGCCCCTGCCTGATCGCGCGCCGGAGGGAGCGTGCACCCGGCACATGGCAGCGACAAGGGCTATCACCGCATGGGACGTGCCACACAAAGGCCCGTACCCGATTCGATTCGCGGTTTTGCGCGGTCCGTGCTGCTTGCACCTTTCGGGCGCAGGCTCTAGGTGTCGCTACAGTTACGCAAGCAGAACCGAGCGTTCCACTGAACGGTCGGGCAGGACAGGAAAGAAGATTATGGGTTACCGCGTTGCGGTGGTGGGTGCCACCGGCGCTGTGGGGCGCGAAATCCTCAAGACTCTGGCCGAACGCCAGTTCCCTGTGGATGAAATCGTGGCTCTGGCGTCCGCCCGCTCGGCGGGCAAGGAAGTCTCCTTCGGCGATAAAAAGGTGCTGAAGGTGCAGAACCTTGAGACTTTCGACTTCACTGGCTGGGATGTCGCCCTCTTTTCGCCCGGCGGGGCGGTTTCGGCCGTGCATGCGCCGCGCGCGGCGAAGGCGGGCTGCATCGTGATCGACAACACCTCCCACTTCCGCATGGAGCCGGACGTGCCGCTGGTGGTGCCCGAGGTCAATCCCAATGATGTGAAGAAAGCCAGACGCGGCATCATCGCCAACCCCAACTGCTCCACCATCCAGATGGTCGTGGCGCTGAAGCCGCTGCATGACCTGTTCACAATCAAGCGCGTTGTGGTGGCCACCTATCAGGCCGTGGCCGGTGCCGGAAAAAGCGGCATGGACGAACTGTTCAACCAGTCGCGCGGCAGCCTGGTTGGCGACCCGCTGAAGGCGGAACAGTTCACCAAGCAGATCGCGTTCAACTGCATTCCCCATATCGACCGTTTCATGGATGACGGCGCGACCAAGGAAGAGTGGAAGATGACGGTCGAGACCCGCAAGATCCTCGATCCCGACATCGCCGTCTTCGCCACCTGCGTGCGCGTTCCCGTGTTCATCGGCCATGCCGAGGCGGTCACCGTGGAATTCGAGGAACCTGTTGATATTGAACGCGCCCGCGCGGCCCTGCGTGAGGCACCGGGCGTGGTGCTGCACGACAAGCGCGAGGATGGCGGCTACGTCACCCCGCTGGAAGTGGTGGGGGAGGACGCGACCTATGTCTCGCGCCTGCGCATCGACCCGACTGTACCCAACGGACTCGGCTTCTGGTGCGTTGCCGACAACCTGCGCAAGGGCGCCGCGCTGAACGCGGTCCAGATTGCCGAAACCATGGTGGCGCTCGACCTGCTGGGTCACTGACGGCCACCGGGGCATAAGGCCCCCCACGGCATGGCGGAGCCCCTGCTCCGCCATCCGGGTGGCGCGGGGTCTCTCAACCTCGTGTTCCGGGCCTGCGTTGACCCGGCCTCCCACGCGGCGTAGGACCGAATTCAGACAAGGCGACGGAACAAACCGAAGCCATAACAGGGAAATTGACGAGACGACCATGCAGGATGTCCGTGAAGCGCTCTATGTAGGGCAGCGAAGCGACGGAACTCTGACCAGGCGGCCTATGTCCCCGCATCTCCAGGTCTACCGCTTCCGTCTTTCCATGTTCCTTTCAATCGCGAACCGCGCCGCCGGCGTTGCAGCCGCTGGCGGCTCAGCACTCGGCCTATGCTGGATCAACGCGGCTGCCAAGGGACCCAAATCTTTCAGCAAGGTCCAGAAGGTGACCGGCAACCCGCTGGGGCAGCTTCTGCTGGCCGGGTGGGCGCTTGCGCTGGTCTACCATTTCGTGGCGGGACTCCGTCACCTTGCGTGGGATAGCGGCTACCGCTTCGACAAGAAGGAAATAAACGAGGATGGCCCCGTGGCCGTAGGCGTGACGGTGGGAACCACGCTGGCGCTCGTGGCCGGTATCCTTGGCGTTGCGATCTGTCGTTCCCGCAGGAAGGCGTCCTGATCATGAGCAATCCAAACAAGCCCCATGTCACGGTCATGCGGTCCCAGCTTTCGCGCGCACGCGGGCTGGGATCGGGACAGACCGGCGTCGCCCACTGGTGGGCGGAACGCGCTTCGGCCGTGGCCCTTGTGCCGCTGTCGGGCTGGTTCGTGATCCAGGTCTTCCGCCTTGCTGGCGCATCGCAGCCGGAAGTCGCGAAATGGGGCGCACGCCCCCTGAACACGACCCTGATGCTGTCACTGGTGATCCTGACCTTCTATCACACCCAGCTTGGGCTGCAGGTCATCATCGATGACTACGTGCATGGCAAGGCGCACCTGCCTGCCGGGCTGCTGATGAAGGGCATTGTCTTCCTTCTGGGGCTGTTCGGCACGGTTTCCGTGCTGAAGCTGGCGCTGGCCGGCAGCAGCCGTGGCCGGATCGCTGCCGGCTGAGCCTTCGCGCCCAGCCCGCACAGAACATGACATTCGCGGACCGGCCGGGCCGCAATGCTGCCCGGCCGCTCCGAACGAGCATCGGGACACGTCCAAGAAATGAACGCGACCACTTCACCACTCACCGGCTCCTACCGGGTTGTCGACCACGCATATGACGTGGTTGTTGTCGGCGCCGGTGGCTCCGGCCTCCGGGCCACGCTGGGCATGGGGGCCGCCGGCCTCAAGACCGCCTGCGTGACCAAGGTTTTCCCCACCCGCAGCCATACTGTCGCAGCCCAGGGCGGCATCGGCGCCTCGCTTGGCAACATGGCCGAGGATAACTGGCGGTGGCACATGTACGATACCGTCAAGGGATCGGACTGGCTGGGCGATCAGGACGCCATCGAATACATGTGCCGCGAAGCGGTGCCCGCCGTGCAGGAACTGGAGCACATGGGTGTGCCCTTCTCCCGCACGGAAGAGGGCAAGATCTACCAGCGCCCCTTCGGCGGCCACATGCGCAACTATGGCGAAGCCCCGGTGCCCCGCGCCTGCGCTGCTGCCGACCGTACGGGCCATGCCATCCTGCACACGCTGTACCAGCAGTGCCTGAAGCATAACGTCGAATTCTTTGTCGAATACTTCGCCATCGACCTGATCATGGATGAAGACGGCGCCTGCCGTGGTGTCATGGCATGGTGTCTGGAAGACGGCACGCTGCATCGTTTCCGCGCCCAGAAGGTGGTGCTGGCGACGGGCGGGTATGGCCGCGCCTATCATTCGTGCACGTCCGCCCATACCTGCACGGGCGATGGTGGCGGCATGGCGATCCGTGCCGGCATTCCCATGCAGGACATGGAATTCGTGCAGTTCCATCCCACCGGCATTTTCCCCGCAGGCTGCCTGCTGACGGAAGGCTGCCGCGGTGAAGGTGGCTACCTGACCAATTCCGAGGGCGAGCGCTTCATGGAACGCTATGCCCCCACGGCCAAGGATCTGGCATCGCGTGACGTGGTTTCGCGCGCCATGACCATCGAGATCAACGAAGGTCGCGGCTGTGGCCCCGAAAAGAACTACATCATGCTCCATCTGGAGCATCTGGGCGCGGAAATCCTGCATGAACGCCTGCCCGGCATTCTGGAAACGGCGCGTATCTTCGCGGGTATCGACGTGACCAAGGAACCCGTGCCGGTCCTGCCGACGGTGCATTACAACATGGGTGGCATCCCCACCAACTACCATGGCGAGGTCATCCGCCCCACGGCTGATGATGTCGATGCGGTGGTGCCCGGCCTGATGGCGGTGGGTGAAGCGGCCTGCGTGTCCGTGCATGGCGCGAACCGTCTTGGCACCAACTCCCTGCTTGACCTTGTGGTGTTCGGCCGTGCCGCAGCCCAGCGCGCTGCCGCCACCATCAAGAGCGAGGAGACGATCCCGCCGCTGCCCGCCGGCGCCGGTGAAGCCGCGATCGCGCGTTTCGACCGCCTGCGTTACGCCAAGGGCAAGACCCATGTGGCCGACATGCGCAGCAAGCTGCAGCGCACCATGCAGAAGCATGCCGCCGTGTTCCGCAACACCGAAAGCCTGGCCCAGGGTGTGGAGAAGATCAAGGAAATCTGGGGCGAACTGCCTGATATCTCGATCAATGACCGCTCACTGATCTGGAACAGCGACCTTATGGAAGCGCTGGAGTTCGAGAACCTGCTGGCCAATGCCACCGTCACCATGGCAGGCGCGGATGCCCGCCACGAAAGCCGGGGTGCCCAGGCACATGACGACTATCCCGACCGTGACGACAAGAACTGGATGAAGCACACCGTCGCCCACATGACCGATGCGGGCGATGTCACGCTAAGCTACCGCCCCGTGCACATGAAAACGCTTACCGACGATGTGCAGGTCTTCCCCCCCAAGAAGCGCGTCTACTGACGTAACGGCGGAAAAGGAACGAGACGATGGTCGAATTCAGACTGCCAAAGAACAGCACGGTGGGCAAAGGCCGCATTTTCACGGCCCCCACCGGCGCCACCAATGTCAAGAACTTCCGGATCTATCGCTGGAGCCCGGATGATGACAAAAACCCCGTGGTCGACACGTATGAAATCGATCTGGACAAGATCGGGCCGATGGTGCTCGACGCCCTGATCCATATCAAGAACGATGTCGATTCCACCCTGACATTCCGGCGTTCGTGCCGCGAGGGGATCTGCGGGTCCTGCGCCATGAACATCGCGGGCGAGAATACGCTGGCCTGCCTCAAGCCCATCCGGGATATTCAGGGCGATGTCGCGATCTATCCGCTGCCGCACATGCCGGTCATCAAGGATCTGGTACCCGATCTGGACGGGGCGTATGCCCAGCTCCGTTCCATCGAGCCGTGGCTGAAATCCGACACGCTGCCGCCGCCGGACGCCGAACGCCGCCAGAGCATTGAGGAACGTGCCGAACTGGATGGCATGTGGGAGTGCATCCTGTGCTTCTGCTGCTCCACCTCGTGCCCGTCCTACTGGTGGAATGGTGATCGCTACCTCGGACCGGCAACGCTGCTGGCCGCCTATCGCTGGATCGCGGACAGCCGTGACGAACATGCGGGCGACCGGCTGGATGCACTGGAAGATCCGCTCAAGCTCTATGCCTGCCGCACGATCATGAACTGCACCCAGACCTGCCCCAAGGGTCTGAACCCGGCCCGCGCCATTGGCCGGATCAAGGAACTGCAGCTTGAACGCAAGGCATAAAGCCCTGCCGTAAGCTTTCATGATTGACGGATAAGGCGCCGGATGTGAAAAATCCGGCGCCTTTTTCATATCCGCTCCATCTGAAAGGACATGGCTGGTGTTTGAGGGAAACCTGTCTACCCCCGCTAGCCGAAGCCGGGCATGGATTGATAGCCTGTTTGTGGACCATGCCATCCTGCGGCAGACATGGACCAATTTCCGCACTGTCATTCCCGGCCGCGTCTATCGCTGCAACCATCCCACGCCATGGCGCCTGCGTCTGGCCGCGCGTCGCTACGGGCTTCAGACGCTGGTCAACCTGCGCGGCCACCGCAAATGCGGGTCCGATGCCCTGTCGCGTGAAGCCGCGCACCGGATCGGCCTGACCCATATCGACATGGCGTTCGAAAGCCGTAATGCCCCGCACAGGGACCGCATCGAACGCTTCGAGCGGATTTACCGCGATATCCGTTTTCCCATGCTCATGCACTGCAAGTCCGGCGCCGACCGTACGGGACTGGCTGCGGGTCTTGTCATCCTGTTCGAGGGGGGCACGGCACGGCAGGCGTTACGCCAGCTTTCGTGGAAGAACGGGCATTTCAATACCTCGCGCACCGGCGTGCTGGACGCTTTCTTCCTGCGCTATCAGGCGGAAGCGGAAGGACGCATGCCCTTCATGGACTGGGTGCGCGACGAATATGATGAAGACCGCCTGCGTGCCGACTTCCGCGCGGGCAGGATTGCCGCGTTCATGACCGACAAGGTCCTGCGGCGGGAATGATGGTCTGGCTCAGTCCGCCGCCATGGAGCGGACAAGGTCCAGCACCCGGCGGCGCGTACCGCTATCCTCGATACCGTAATAGGCGCGCACCAGATCAATGGTTTCGCGCCGCGACAGCAGGGACATGTCATCGGGCTGCGCTGCGGGCAGGACGCTTTTTTCCATATCCCCGGCATCCAGCGGGTCATCCGGCGCAGCCATGCCCGCGACATTTCCCGTTTCGGGTTGCGGGGGGATGGTGTCGTGGCCGGTCAGACCTTCGAAAAAGAAAGCCACCGGCACGTCCAGTACGCGCGCGAGATCGTACAGCCGCGATGCCCCGACACGATTGCGTCCCCGCTCATATTTCTGGACCTGTTGAAATGTCAGGCCCAGGGCGTTGCCCAACCGTTCCTGGGACATACCCAGCAATGTGCGACGCAGGCGGATGCGATTGCCCACATGCACATCTATCGGATTGGACGTAACAGACATTTTCCCGGTCACAGTGATGGCCTTACCTTTCTGGATGGATATTCCCAGACCAACTTAAAAAATGGAAGCAAGAGGCGGTAGCTGCCGCGGATGTTAATCCTTTTTAAAGGAATGTCTGCTACGATACACCTGTAATTATCTGCCCTTCGCTTTCCACGGGATGTGGACGGCAAGAAAGACCCCCGCACCCGTTCGGGCGCGAGGAGATTAGGAAAAGATTCATGCATTTTAAATACATGAATTAAAGTCCATGTCGATAAAATAGCAGGTTTCTAGACGAAACGGCTGCGTTTATGGCCGCACCACAATCCGGCCAGCCCCGTCAATACCGCCAGAAGCAGCGGAATCGTACGCCCGTAACGCCCGAAAAGCGTGGGCGGCAACGCATCGGGCAGCGCATGGACGATCACCCCCTGCCGATCCCAGCCAAGCCGGGTCACTTCATGCCCACGCCCGTCAAAAATGGCCGATATGCCCGTATTGGCGGCGCGGGCGACGGGAAGCCCTTCCTCCACCGCGCGGATCCGCACGGCAGCCAGATGCTGACGCGGGCCTGCGCTGTTTCCGTACCAGGCATCGTTGGTGCTGTTCATGAGCCAGTCAGGCCGGTCATGCGGATCGGTCACCTGCCCGGAAAAAATCACCTCGTAGCAGATCAGCGGCCCCACCGGGGCAATACCGGGCAGATGCCATGTCTGCACCCGGGGGCCGGGCGTCATGCCCTCACCCGGCACGACATGAAACGGCAGGAAAGCAGGCTGGTATTCACCAAAGGGCACCAGATGCGCCTTGTCATAAATGGCAGCCGCCTGCCCGTCTGGCGGCAGTAAGGCGGCCATGCTGTTACGCCAGTGCTGGTCTTCCATCCAGCGCAGGGTACCAATGATGCCAGCAGCCGCCCCCTGCCCGGCCTGCATGATCATGGGGCGGGCGATATCATCTTCCAGCAGCAGCCCCGGAAAGGCGGATTCAGGCCATGCAAACACAACGGGCCGTCCATCCGCCTGCCGCAGTCCCTGCGTGACGCCCTGCCGGGTCAGGGCAAGATAGCGGCGGAAGACCGCGATATCCGCATTACGCGAAATCTTTTCCGTTTCCGGCACATTGCCCTGCACCAGAACAATCTCGGGATTATGCCCATAGGTATCATGCGTGCCAGTCAGACGCAGCGCCCCGCCTGTCACCCATGCCACCAGCAGTGCTGCGCAGGCCAGCCTGCCCCTGCGGCCATATAATGGCGCAAGGGAGAGAATACAGGTCAGCAGGGTCAGGCCATCCACGCCGATCCATGCGGCGGGCTGAATCATGACATCCCCGGCCAGACCGGGAAACTCCCATACGCTCCCGGGCGGATTCCATGGAAAACCGCTGAATACGAATACACGCGCCATGTCCGTAATGGTCCACAGGGCACAGAATGCCAGCAGCCTTCCCATGCCTGCGGGCACAAGTCGGCTCAGGGCCGCCGTCAGCGCACTCAGGGGGGCAAGGATCAGTGCGCAGCCCGGTGATGCCAGCGGCACCAGCCACCAGAAATCATCGGCGCGAAGCAGGATGGCATACATCAGCCAGTAAAGGCCGACGGTATGGAGCCCCATCGCGAACATGAATCCGCGTCGCGCGGCTTCCCGCCAGCTCCGGGCACTGTCAATCGCCAGCGCCAGCAGGCAGAAAGCGACGGGCAGCACGATGACCGCATGCACGGGCGGAAAGCCCAGCGCATACACGCCACCTGCCAGCACCATGGCCAGATCCGCCCGCCACCCGTGCAGGCGGGACAGGCTGATATACTTGTCGTACAGAAACATCATGGAGCGCCGAAATCCGCTCCCCTGCGGTCTGTTGCGGGATCAGTCCAGCGCGTCACGCAGGCGGCGTTCGTAATGGCGATAATATTTATCGGCCAGCAGTTCGCTTTTGACCAGCACCGCAACATCCGTGGTGTTGAACTGCTCATCAATCACCGCGCCATCACCCACATATCCACCCAGCCGCAGATACCCCTTTATCAGCGGGGGCAGGCGGGCCAGCGAACGCCGGTGATCCAGCAGTTGCGGATCGGAACGCAGCATTTCCACCCGCCGCTCCGGCACGGCCCGCACGCGCAGCGCGGGCGGGGCCAGATGGTTATGGTACAGATAGGTCAGTTCATCGGACACCGCATCGGGATCGGTACCGGGCAGGCTGGCGCAGCCGAACAGCACATCGATCCGGTGCAGGAAAATATAGGAGGCAATGCCGCGCCACAGAAGCTGCATGGCCGACCGGCCCCGATAACGCTGGTCCACGCAGGAACGGCCGACTTCCAGCAGTCGCCCCGGAAAATCCGTCAGCGGAGAGATATCGTATTCACTGGAGGTATAGAAGCGGCCCAGCTTTTTCGCCGCATCCCCCTGCATGAGGCGGTACGTGCCCACCACGCCTTTCGCACCCGATGAAATGGCATGATCGATCACCAGAAGGTGATCGGCATAGTCATCGAATTCGTCCACATCGCGCCGCAGGCGGGCGGTGCGGGAATCGGGGCGGGCACCCATTTCCTCATAAAAAACGCGATAACGCAGGGCCTGGGCGGCCTCACGCTCTTCCTCGGTCGCGGCGATCCTGACACCAAGATTGCCCCCCCGCAGTTCAGGAAAACCGTTGCGTTCCAGGTCCAGAGTAGAAAGGGACTGTATGGTTTTCTCGATACTCAAGGCCGTGATCTGCCTTTCCGCTCTGTTTGTGCCTGCTGGTCAGTCTGCTCTTGTGACACGTCAGGCAACCTGCGCGCAAACAGTTCCAGCCGGTGCGACACCAGTTCAAACCCCAGTTCCGCCGTGATCCGGCGCAGCAGTTCCGCATGGTCGGCATGGGTGAATTCAACCACCTGCCCGCTTTCCACATCGATCAGGTGGTAGTGGTCGCCTTCATCGGCTGTTTCGTAACGGGCCCGTCCCCCACCGAAATCGCGCCGCTCAAGGATGCCGTTTTCTTCCAGCAGCCGCACGGTACGGTACACCGTGGCAACGGAAATGCGGTCATCCAGCACCGAAGCGCGACGGTAGAGTTCCTCCACATCCGGATGATCGTGGGATTCAGACAGGACGCGCGCGATGACGCGCCGCTGCCCCGTCATCTTCAGGCCACGTTCCATACACATGCGCTCGATGCGCGATTGCAGTCCGTTACTGTCTGTTGCCATGTTTACGGGCGTAGCCGATCATGCAGATGCCTGTCCACGTTACCATACGCCAGAGGCGTCAGTCCTCACGTTTTGTGCCAAGCCCGATCTTGCGGGCCAGGGTGGACCGATGGCTGGCGTAATTGGGGGCGACCATGGGGTAGTCATGCGGCAGGCCCCAGCGCTCCCGATATTCTTCCGGCGTCATGTTGTACGCGGTCTTGAGATGGCGCTTGAGCATCTTGAGCTTCTTACCATCTTCCAGACAGACGATATAATCGGGGAAGACGGACTTCTTGAGCGGGACGGCCGGGACCGGCTTTTCCGGCACGGGTTCCACACGCCCGACGGAGGCAAAGGCCTCGTATACCCGGTGAATCAGGTCGGGAAGGGTATCCGCATTAATCTCATTACGGGATACGTATGCCGAAACGACTTCGGCAGTCAGTTCCCGCAATTCAACTTCTGCCGCTGCATCCGCCATCAAACTGATCCTGTCACTCTGGAATAAAGACCCATCCTATATAAATAATTCCAGACAGATCGCAACCGGCTACAACAAAGGTTCCATGGTAATATGTCTGATATTGATATGACAGAAATAGATATCACCAATGAAGTATGCCCGATGACTTTCGTACGCACCCGTCTGGCGCTGGACAGACTTTCGGCGGGTGCAAGACTGTGTGTACGTCTGCGTGGTTCCACCCCGCTGGAGAATGTTTCACGTAGCCTGAAGTTGCTTGGTCATACCGTGGAAGAAATGCACACGGAACCGGATGGCGTGACACACCGGCTGACGGTGCTTAAAGCTTCCGCTGCATGACACACGCATCCGCGCCATCGGGATAATAGTTGCGACGCAGGCCCACCTGCGTAAATCCTGCCGCGTGATATAACGTCATGGCAGGCCGGTTATCGTCCGCCACTTCCAGAAACAGCGTTGTCGCACCGGTCCCGGCCACCTGTCGCACGCAGCGTTCCAACAGGTCGCGCCCCAACCCCTGCCGCCGGGCGGCTGGCACAACCGCGAATGTCAGGATCTCGGCTTCGTCAAACAGGGTCCGGGCCATGATGAACCCGGCGCTGTCCTGCCCCTCCGCCGCGTCAGCAACCAGCACCGACACACCCGCCATGCCCAGCAAGGTCGTCATTGCCGCCACGTCCCACCGATGGGCAGGCGGAAAGGACAGGGCATGGATACGCGCCAGCATGGCCGCCAGCCCTGCATGTGCGGGCGACACGTCCATGCCAGCCTGCGTCATGGGGTGGCCATGACCGGGGGCGGTCGCAGTCCTGCCGCTGGCAGTTTGGCTTCCGGTGCATCGACATAAAGCGGCTGGGCCGCACGCGGTGGCAGTTCACCGCGCAGGCGACGCAGGGCAACCGTAGCAATGGCCAGCGGATCGGATGCAGGCAGGTCGGCCTGATGGATATCGTGCCGCTGCGGCAGTACGCCCGCCACCCATCGCGCACCGTTGCCCGCCAGCATCAGCGGACCATCGGGCAGGTCAAGCGTATCGCGCATATGGGCCGATACCGTGCCCGATGCGCCACTGGCCTCCAGCGTCTCGATAAACACGCGTTCGCGCCGGGCAATGGTGCAGCACAAGGGGGAAGCCCCGAGCGGACGGGCCGCTTCCTGCAGCGCCGCCGCCATCGCCTCTCCCGCCGTTACACCCACCACGGCGCAGCCAGAACCGGCGGCAAGTCCATGCGCGAACGCCAGCGAAGCCCGCAGCCCGGTAAATGATCCCGGCCCGACGATAACACCCACCAGTTCGGGCATGCCGTGTGTCCAGCCACATTCGGCAAAGAGTTCGGTCGCCAGAAGCGGAAACTGCTCCGCGGCACCACGCCCTTCCGCCACGCGGGTAGCCAGAACGGACAGGCTGTCCCCGTGCAGCACGATGCAGGCGATGACAGCCTGCGCCTGCGCGCCGGTCGCCGCGCCATCCATTACCAGAATCCGCATGGCCTATATGACCACGCAGGCATCATCGAAAGCGGGACGGGACGCGCGCGGCGTGGGAGGCGGCCCATCCGTATAGCCAAGACTGACCAGGAAATTGGCCTGCCATCCCTGCTGCGCAAGGAAGGCATCCTCCACTATGGCCGCGTCAAAACCCGACAGGGGCAGCGCGGACAGGCCAAGCGCCCGCGCTGCCATTATCAGGTACCCGCCCTCAAGCGTGCCGTTGCGAAAGGCCGTTTCTTCCGCCAGCCCCACATCAGCGGCGAACCACTGGCGTATGTCGGGAATGGGGCTGAGCGTTTCCATATGATCGAAGAACAGCGGATCATGCGCCACGATCACGGTAACGGGCGCTGTCATAACACGCTGCACGTTCCCCGCCGACAGGGCGGGACGCAGCCGCTCACGACAGCTTTCCGTGGTGATGAACACGAACCGCCCCGGACAGCAGTTGCCTGAAGTCGGCCCCAGACTGACCAGTTCGTACAACTGCCGCAGCGTATCGGCCCCTACGGGCCGGTCATTCCATGCAACCGGCGTGCGCGCCTTGCGAAACAGAAGATCAAGCCCAGCGTCATCAAGCGCCATGAAACATTCCCGAATTACACACCGGCCTGCCGATCAGGCCTCCACCTGCTCCACCGATACCACTTCCGGCACGTAATGGCGCAGCATGTTCTCCACCCCGTGCTTCAGCGTCGCCCCCGATGACGGGCAGCCCGAGCATGCGCCCTGCATGGTCAGCCGCACCACCCCGTCCCGATAGCCACGGAACACGATGTCGCCCCCGTCCCCCGCCACGGCCGGACGCACGCGGGTATCGAGCAGTTCCTTGATCTGCTGCACGATTTCCTCATCCCCCGGCGCGACCGTATCCTCGACCACCTGGGCATCGGTTTCCACCACGGCCTGACCGGTGGCCAGATAATCCGCCAGAACGGACAGGACCTGCGGGCGCAGTTCATCCCAGCCGGTTGCATCGCTACGGGTCACGGCGACAAAATCGTTGCCAAAAAAGACGCGCGCCACCCCTTCCAGATCGAACAGCAGTTCCGCCAGACGCGAACGTCCCGCTACCGAATCGGGGTTGATGAAATCGGCCGTGGCCCCATCGGCCATGATTTCACGTCCCGGCAGGAATTTCAGCGTGGCGGGATTGGGTGTGTCTTCTGTTTCAATGAACATTGCTCGGTCTTCCAGACATGACGGGAAAGGGAGAGATGCAAAAGTACTTCCCAAGTCCTGTTATATGATCGACCTGAGCGCGAATCCAACCCCATGCGGGCGCAAAGCCCGCTTTTAGCCAGCCTGCCGTATCACGGCCCTGCGGGGCAGGACAATCTCGGCACACAGGCCGCCCTCGGGGCGATTGAACAGATTGAACGCGCCGCCATCACGCGCCACCTCGCGGCTGACGATCGCAAGGCCCAGCCCCAGCCCGCCCGTACTGCGCGAACGCGAGCTTTCCACCCGGTAAAACGGGGTGGTCACACGGCTGATTTCGGCCTCCGGCAGGCCGGGACCATTATCCTCCACGCGGATGCACAGCGTCTGGTCACTGACCTTCAGGCTGACATGCGCATTGCCCCCGTAGTTCAGGGCATTGTCGATCAGATTGCCCACCACACGCTTCATGGCCAGCGGACGCACGACCGCCTGCACCTGGTCCGGCCCGTCATAGGTGACATCGCGGCCCTGATCCGCCTCATCATCCACCCTTGTCGCCAGAATGGAGGCGAGGTTGACCGACCGCGCCGGTTCAGGGTCTTTCTCTCCCGACAGGTAGGCCAGCACGCCTGCGATCATGGCCTCCATTTCACTTACGTCGGCCTCGATTTCCTTCTGCGCGTCCGGATCATCCAGAAAGCCCGCGCGTAACCGCAACCGGGCCAGCGGCGTGCGCAGGTCATGCGATACGGCGGCCAGCGCCTCGGTCCGGTCCGCGATCAGGCGGTTGATGCGGTCCTGCATCTTGTTGATGGCCTGGGCAAGGTAGCGCACTTCCCTTGGTCCCTTGTCCGCCAGCGGCACCCAGCGGCCCGAACCGACCGTATCCGCCACATCGGCCAGGGCGCGCAGCGGCATGCTCAGCGCACGCACCAGCATGCCAGCGGCCAGCAGCACCGCACCCGCCAGTATCGCCGCCGAGACGATGCCGCGCCGCATGTGGTGGGGCTGAAGGATGTCCGGGGCCAGAAACCCCATATAGCTGCCATCGGGCAGGCGCAGCGTGCCACGCACATCCGTCGTTTCCGCGATTGTGCCCGACAGGTTCAGCGCATCGCCCTGCAGCGCACTCAGCGTGCCTGCCATCCGGTCGTGCAGCTTCCGCAGGGATGCAGGCTGCACCTTCATCACGCCCATCTGTGCCGGTGTGCGCCAGTCCACCGTCAGATCGCCCGTGGACAGCATGGCCGCCAGCACCATGCGCTGGGAGGTGGGGGTGGCGGCCAGCACGCGGGCGTCGATCACCAGTCGCTCGCCCACCTGCTCCAGTTGGGCGTCATCTATGGTGTAGGTCTCGGCTTCCTCATAAAAGGCGGAACTGCCGACAAAAACGAGCGCGACCGCCACCAGCAGCACGAACATGACGCGCCCGACCAGACCGCGCGGCCACAGCGTAATGCGGCGCGTGACCGGTGCCGGCTGGCGTGCGGGCTGGGCTGGCCCCGGCGTCATGGTCGGGTTCAGACCCGTTCGACCTCTGATGTGAAGATATATCCCATGCCGCGCACGGTACGGATCAGCCCGTCCGAATCCGGCCCCAGCTTGCGGCGCAGGCGACTGACCAGCACATCCACGCTACGGTCCGACACATCGCCCAGACGGGTGCGCGACAGTTCCAGCAGGCGGTCGCGCCCGATCACGCGCTGGGGATTATCCAGAAAACTGGTGAGCAGATCGTGTTCCGCGCCCGAAATCTCGACCGCCATGCCGGACGGATCACTCAGTTCCCGCCGCCGCAGATCCAGCGTCCAGCCCGAAAAGCGCACGGTTTCCTTACGTGGCCGTCCGGCAATGGGGGTGGTGACCCCGCCGCCACGCCGCCGCAGCACCGCGCGCACGCGGGCCAGCAGTTCCTTCTGGCCAAAGGGTTTGGGCACGTAATCATCCGCGCCCAGTTCAAGCCCCTGCACGCGATCAAGCTCCTCCCCCCGGGCGGAAACGATAATGACCGGAACCTCACGCAGCGGCTGTTCGTCCGGCGCAAGGGGTTCCGCATGCGCGCGCAGGCCGCGACACAGATCCAGCCCGTTGGTTCCGGGCAGCATGACATCAAGGATGATGAGATCGGCGGACTGCACCTTCAGCGCGTCCCACATTTCTGGTCCGCCCTGCACGCCGCGCACCCGATAACCGTCACCCTGAAGGGCGCGGACGATCAGGGTGCGCATGCCAGGGTCATCTTCCACCACAAGGATGCGGGCGGGCAGATCAGCAGTGGCAGGTATCTGTGTCATTCTCTCGGCCATGTCTCGGTTGAGGGCAGTTACGATGCCATTTCGACAATCCGTACCATATCCAACGCACCGGGGCGGGATAAGACTCTCATTCTTATCATAAAGTGTCTGCACGACAGGGACCGCAAACAGAAACGGGGCGCTGGATACCCAGCGCCCCGCATGCCCGGAAGAACAGCCCGGTCAGTGCGCGGCAGGCGCCGCGTTCAGCTTGAGCACCCAGAACTGCGCGATATCACGCGCGCCATTGGTCCCCTCCACGCTGTTCAGCGTGGCGATGGCGGCATCCTTCTGGCCCGCAGCAGCCTGTGCCAGACCCAGATGCAGGCGGGCGATGTTGATGTCCGTCGGCCCCTTGGCAATGCCCTGCTTCATCACGGCCAGCCCCTTGTCGGCCTGACCGAACAGCACGTAGTTGTAACCCGCCGTCAGCAGCGCGTTACCCGTGGTGGCCTGCGCCGTCGCGGCATCAAGACCCGCCTTGCGTTCGGCCACGCCCTGCGTCACCAGCGCCTTCAGCTTCTCCGTGCGCGGCGCGGTGGCGTCATGCCCCAGCACGCCACTGGAATAACCCTGGTTGATTATATCCAGCGCAAGCTGCGGCAGGCCCGCCTGCATGGCCAGTTCGGTGATGTCCATGTATTCAGCCGAAGTCTTGACCAGCCCGGCTTCCAGCCGCACGCGGTCGATATCCAGCCGCAGTCCCGGCGCCATGTTGGGATTGCTCAGCACGGAATGGACCACCTGCGCCCAGTAATCGGGCTTGGGATAATAGGTGGCGAGTTGGACATAGGTCCTGGTCAGACCCGTCGTGTCATGAAGCTGCGACTGGCAGGCGGCCAGAAGCTGAAGCTGGTTTTCGGTCGGCCTGGCGCCCGCCTTGATCGTGGCGTCGATCTGACCCTGCTGCACGCGCGCCGCATTGGCGTAGTCATGCTGCAGGTAGTACGCCTGAATCAGGATCGTGAGCATCTGCGGGTTCTTGCCACCCGCCTTGATGTATTTTTCCGTTACGGCAATCGCCTGCGGGTAGTCCTTGGCGGTGAAGGCCATGCTGCCTTCGGCCAGCGCCATCTGTTCCTTCGTCGCCGCAGGTGTGCGGGACGATGCGATCAGCTTGTCATAGGCGGAAATCGCCGCGGGCACATTGCCCGACTGCGCGGCAACGGCGGCGCGCATCTGTTCGATGGTATAGGATTCGTATTCGGTCTTGCCCGTAACCGCATCCGCCGCATCAATCGCCGCCATGGCCTGCGGGTATTTATGGGCAGCCAGCGCCGTCTGCGCCTGCTGGAGGGACGTGCCCACCTTCTGCCCCAGCACATCAGCCGCATGGACGCCGTGCAGCGGCACGACCGTCATGGCGACAGGCAGCACCATCATGGCACCGGCCAGCAGGCGGCCGCGCAACCGGAACAGCGATTTGGATGTGATGTTTTTCAACTGGATGTCCTTCCATGAACGGGTCATGGCCCGAATGATCGGCCAGGGCATCACGATGGACCCACACGGTCCATCAATCAATCGGCTCTGACCGGAGGCACGGCAGGCTCCCGACAGGCGCCTGCCGTGCCTGACTTGAAATCAGGTCACGTGTGGATGGTTTTTATTCGGCGGGGGTATGCGACTCATGGCGGTAGCCGCCGATCAGGATGGACTGCACGTCAGCCGCGAAATCGCGCACTTCGTCCAGCGCGCCCTTGTTGCGGCGGACCAGCATGTTGTAGCCCAGAACCGCAGGTACTGCGGTGCCAAGGCCGATGGCCGTCATGATCAGCGATTCACCAACCGGGCCCGCGACCTTGTCAATCGAAGCCTGACCCGCGATGCCGATGGCGGTCAGCGCGTGGTAGATACCCCACACGGTACCGAACAGACCCACGAACGGGGAAGTCGAACCCACCGTGCCGAGGAAGGCCAGGCCACCCTGCAGGCGGTTCTGGATGAAATCGACGGAACGCTGGATGGACATGGTCGTCCAGGAATACAGGTCGATGGATTCCTGCATCGTGCCTTCATGGTGCTCGGCGGCCTTGATGCCGGTATCGGCGATATAGCGGAACGGGGACGCCGTATCGAGCAGGGCCGCGCCCTGACGGAGATCGGAGGCCTGCCAGAACTTTGCCTTCACTTCCTTGGCGGCCTTCATCATGCGGGCCTGTTCCACGAACTTGGACAGCATGATGTACCATGTCCCGACAGACATCACGACCATGATCAGCAGCACGGTGCGGGCGATGAAGTCACCGTTCGTCCACAATGCTTCCAGCCCGTACGGGTTGGCTTCAGCCGCAGCGCCCTTTGCGTACGCAAACGCCGGCAGTGCGGTCAGCAGCGCGGCTGCGACGGCTATATTACGATGGTGTCGGGTCATTTACCTGAAATCCTCTGACGAATAGGGCCATGGTTCTGGCCTGCAACACATTTCACGACTGTTATCTGACCAGTCCGGGCACTGAAAATCAATCCACCTGTAACGTTTTCGGAACAATTTCCGGCTGACGCACCCGCCTGTCCCGCCCGATGACGGGGGCCGGAATGACCGGAACCGCCGGCTGGACCATGACCGGCAGCGGCATGGGGGGTGGCGCCGCAAGGAAGGGCGGCGGCTCACAGATGATCTTTATCGTAAGGGGGGGAAGCGGGCGGTATGGCTCGGGGAACATGGGTTTGGCCTTGGGCCGCAGCCCGTAGGCCAGCACGCCCACGACAACGACATGCACAAGCACGATCACGCCGATGATGCGCAGGTACGGCGTGCGTCGCCGCTGCCGCGCAGCGTAATCCAGTCCCATGACTTCGTCAGACCACATGCCATTCCTGTCCAGAGGCCACCGCGCGCATACCCCGCGCGGCCCTTACCGCCATTTGTTGCCAGATCATGAATTGGGCGTGGTCGGGGCGTGTGTGTCAAGCAGGATATGCAGCAGGGGCGAAACAAATTTATTATTACGTAACAAGGCTCCAGCCCCGAATACGCAAAAACCCCGCGACCGGGGGCCGCGGGGCTGGAACACGACGGCCGTGCCGGATCGTTACTGCGCCTGCGCGCTTGCTTCCGATCGGGTGGCCCCCACGCGGGCGGCAAGGGCTGCGGCCATGAAGTCATCCAGATCGCCATCGAGAATGGCACCCGGATTGGTTTTCTCGACGTTGGTGCGCAGATCCTTGACCAGCTGGTAGGGCGCCAGCACGTAGGAACGGATCTGGTGCCCCCAGCCGATATCGGTCTTGCTCGCCTCGGTCTGGGCGGCGGCGGCTTCACGCCGTTGCAGTTCCTGCTCGTACATGCGCGCCTTCAGCATGGTCATGGCCGTGGCACGGTTACGGTGCTGGGAACGGTCGGTCTGGCACGCCACCACGATCCCGGTGGGGATGTGGGTGATACGGATGGCCGATTCCGTCTTGTTGACGTGCTGCCCGCCAGCGCCGGACGCGCGGAACGTATCCACACGCAGGTCGGCTTCATTGATCTCGATCTCGATCGAATCATCCACCACGGGATAGACCCAGACGGACGCAAAGGAGGTCTGCCGCCGTGCCGCCGCATCGAAGGGGGAGATACGGACAAGGCGATGGACACCGGCCTCGGTCTTGAGCCAGCCATAGGCGTTGGGTCCGCTGACCTGGATGGTCGCGGATTTCAGCCCGGCCTGTTCCCCTTCCGAGCTTTCCATCATCGTGACCTTGTAGCCATGCTGCTCGGCCCAGCGGGTGTACATGCGCAGCAGCATTTCCGCCCAGTCCTGCGCCTCCGTCCCGCCTGCGCCGGCATTGACTTCAAGGTAGCAGTCATTGCTGTCAGCCTCGCCCGAAAGCAGGCTTTCGGTCTCGCGCCGCTTGGCTTCATCGGCCAGTGCGCGCAGCACGCCCAGCGCTTCGCCCACAACGGCCGAATCGCCTTCCATTTCGGCAAGCTCGGCCAGTTCGATCGTATCGCGCACATCGGCCTCAAGCCGCTGCACACCCTCGATCTGGTTGGCCAGCAGCGTGCGTTCACGCATGAGCTTCTGGGCGGCGTCGGAGTCGTTCCACAACTCCGGGTCTTCCGCCCGGTTGTTCAGTTCCGCGAGGCGGTCAATTGCGACATCCCAGTCAAAGATGCCTCCTCAGCAGTGCCACCGACTGCTTGATCTGGTCGTTCAGGGCCTCTGTCTCGGCAGACATGGGCTTGCTCCTTGGTCAACAGTAAACTGTGCGGGCATGCGCGCCGCCATGCCCGGCGATAAGGGGCGTCAATACAGGCCGCCCATGCCAATGTCACCCCCGGAAGACGGGGCCGGACCGGTATCGGCAGGGGCCGCCGGGTGCGCGACCGGGGCCGTGCCCTCCGCCGGGGTGGGGGGGGTGCCCGGGGTTGCGGCCATATCGTTTTCGGAATCAGGCATGTTCTCGGCCCCCGTATCCGCAGCCGTCAGGCCCGTACCGGACCCGGCGCCCAGATCCACGCTCATACCCGGTTCCTGACCGGGCTTGAAGGCGTCGATCGCCATGCCCATGCCCGTATCGTAGCGGGCCAGCCTTACGCCATCAGGCACCGGGAAATCCAGACGCGGGCGGCTGGCGAGCGCCGTCTTCATCACCTGATTCCAGATCGGCCCCGCGATGACGCCGCCCGTCTCGTTCTTGCCCAGTGACTGCGGGGTGTCGAAGCCGATCCAGACTACGGTCACCAGATCAGGGGAGAAGCCCGCGAACCAGGCATCGTTGAAATCCTGGCTGGTGCCGGTCTTGCCCGCGATGGGCCGGTCGATACCGGCACCCGCACGCACGCCGGTGCCACGGCGTATGACATCCTGCATCATCGCCACGATCTGGCTGGCGCTGGCGGCGGAAACGACCTGCGGGCGGGTATCGGCCATCTGCGGGCCGGTTGCGGGCGTTGCGTTGGGCTGCCACGCGATCCCGTCGGGCCGCCACATGACATTGCCGTTGCGGTCCTTGATGTCGTCAATCAGGGTGGGCGTAACCAGCCTGCCGCCATTGGCGATGGTGGCGTAGGCCCCGGCCTCCCGCATCACGGTGGTTTCCACGGCCCCGAGTGCCGCAGGCAGCACCAGCGGCATGGAATGGGCAAGGCCCAGCGTCTGGGCAAGCTGGGCGACAGGCTTCATGCCGATCTGGGCGGCAAGGCGGATCGTGACAAGATTGCGGGATTCGCGCAGGGCGTCATGCAGCGTGGTGGGGCCCCAGAAATCTTTTTCATAATTGCTGGGATGCCATTCGCCGTAGCTGACCGGGGAATCGTCGAATTTCTGCGATGGCGAGATACCGTTTTCCATCGCCGCGAGATAGACGAAGGGCTTGAATGACGAACCCGGCTGGCGCGCCGCCTGTGTCGCGCGGTTGAACTGCGATTCCTTGAACGACCAGCCCCCGACCATGGCCATGACGCGCCCGGTATGCACGTCAATGGTGGCCAGCGCGCCTTCCACATGCGGTATCTGCCGCACGGCGACGCCGCCGCCATCCGCCTGTGGCTCGATCAGTATCACATCGCCGGTCTGCACGCCCTTTCCGGTGCGCATCCATGCCCGGTCACGCGCCAGCAGGTCGCCGGTATGGGGCATGACAGGGTCCCGCCCTTCCAGCCAGCCCACACGCCCCGTCGCCGCCGACAGGACAACGGCCATGCGCCACTGTTCCAGTATGCCGGCAGGTGGCGTGACATGGGCCAGTTCACTGGCCCACTCCCCGCCCACGTTCCGGGCATCGACATGTCCCACGGCCCCGCGCCAGCCGCCATGGGCGCGGTCGTACCGCTCCAGCCCGTCGCGCAGGGCCGAAGTCGCGACCTGCTGCAGATGCGAATCGAGTGACGTATGGACCGAAAGGCCACCTTCCATCGTGGTGCCGATGCCGTATCGTTCGATCAGTTCACGGCGCACCTCTTCGGCAAACCATTCGGAACCGGGCACCGGACCGGGACGGGTGAAGTTGGCGGGGACCAGCGGTTCAAGCTGGGCGGCATGCGCCTCCTCGGGCGTGATGACATGCAGGTCCGCCATACGGTCCAGCACCCAGTTGCGCCGGGTGGTCGCCGCCTGCACATAACGGTGCGGATTGTAGTTGGTGGGCGATTTGGGCAGCGCGCCAAGGAAGGCGGCCTCCGCATTGTCCAACTGATCCAGCGGTTTGTTGAAATAGGTCTGGGCCGCAGCGGCAATGCCGTACGCACCTTCGCCCAGATAGATCTCGTTGAGATAGATTTCGAGGATCTGCTCCTTGCTCAGCGTCTGTTCCAGACGCATGGCAAGCAGGGCTTCCTTGATCTTGCGGTCGATCGAGACGGCATTCGATCCCAGCAGCATGATCCGCGCGACCTGCTGCGTAATGGTCGAAGCCCCGATGGGACGATGCTTGGTGCCATGCATCATCATGTCGGTCAGCCCGGCGCGCAGGATCGCCAGCGGGTCGACACCGCCATGGGTAAAGAATTTCTGGTCCTCTGCGGCAAGGAAGGCGCTGCGCACGCGTTCGGGTATGGCGCTGTAAGGCACGAATATGCGCCGTTCCGCCGCCAGTTCGGCCATGACCTGATCATCGCCGGAATACAGGCGGCTCATGACCGGCGGCTGATAGGTGCGCAGGCCGTCTACGGTGGGCAGCCCCTCGCTCAGGCGCGCATATTCGCGCCATACGACCAGCCCGCCCACGCTGCCACCCAGCAGGGCCATGGCCAGCGTCGTGCCCGCAAGCCAGCGCACCATCCGGTATCGTGGCCGACGGGGGCTGGCGGTTTCCGGTCGGGAAGGTCCATCACTCCGGCCATCGCGGCCTGATCCGTCAGCAAGCGTCATCCGGTATCCAATAGGGAAAGAAAAGGGCCGTTCTGTGTCGAAGCCCCCTGTCTAGCATTGTCCGGCGGCGCCGTCGCCCCCGATCCATCTACCGGGATGCCGCCGGTCCCTATACGGCGTTACGGCTGCCCCATTCGGCGCGGCCTTCGTTATCAAGCTGATGGAATTCCTCATCACTCAGCACAATCGCTGCTGCGGCGGCGTTATCGGCCACATGTTCGGGGCTGCCGGTGCCGGGAATGGGCAGCATGACCGGCGCGCGGCGCAGCAGCCATGCCAGCGCGATCTGGCCGGGCTGGACCCCTTTTTCCGTCGCAAGGCGGGTCAGGAACGTCTCGCCGCGCGTAAGCCCGCCCGCAGCGAGCGGTGCCCACGGGATGAAGCCGATATTTTCACGCGTGCAGTAATCCAGCACATCTTCCGAATAGCGGTTGACCAGATTGAAGCGGTTCTGGACCGTGGCGACAGGAAAATACAGCCGCGCGCGCTCGATCATCTCGACCGTCACTTCCGACAGGCCGACATGACGGATCAGCCCCTGCGCGCGCATGGTGGCGATCGCCTCGAACTGCTGTTCGGGCGTGCAGTCCGCGCCGACACGGTGCAACTGCCACAGGTCGATGCGTTCCACGCCCAGCCGGCGCATGCTCATCAACACGCACTGACGCAGGTAATCGGGGTTGCCCACCGGCTTCCAGATATTCGGCCCATGCCGCGTATGGCCGCCCTTGGTGGCGATGACCGTGTCGGGATAGGGATGCAGCGCCTCGCGGATCAGGTCCTCGCTGACATAGGGACCATAGGCATCCGCCGTATCGACGAAATTGATCCCCAGTTCGGGCAGGCGGCGCAATGTCGCAAGGGCCGCCGCCCTGTCGGCGGGTTCGCCCCATATGCCCGGACCGGTAATGCGCATGGCCCCGAAGCCCAGCCGCGTGACCTCAAGGTCACCGCCAATCATGAACGAACCGGACCGCCTTGCATCGGGAGTGAACATCCCATCCTCCTTGCGCTTTCGGGCACGCCGTGGAGACGGCGCGCGGTTACTGTCGTGTAATCATAATGGGGGGCCGCGAGTCCGGTTGCATGTATGGGCTGCATCACACCCCTGCCCTTCAGCCCAGCATGCGGCCGATCACGCGTGCGGTGTAATCGACCACGGGAATGATACGGGCGTAATTGATGCGCGTCGGCCCGATCACGCCAATCGCACCCACGATCCGGTTGCTGTCCGTGCGCGCGGGGGCGACGACGACCGACATGCCCGCCATCCCGAACAGCCCGCTTTCGGCACCGATGAAAATGCGCACCCCTTCCGATTCGCGCGCCAGATCAAGCAGACGCAGCATGGTTTCCTGCGTTTCCAGCCGCTCGAACAGCATCTGGATGGTGGTCAGGCGTTCGATTTCGGTCACATCGGCCAGCAGCCGCCCCTGCCCGCGAATGAACAGGGTGCCGCCGCGTTCGTCAGCGCCACTCCACGTTGCAAGGCCACTGGCAACCACTTCCGCCGTCAGATGATCGAGTTCGGTACGGTTGGCGGTCATGTCGGTGCTGACCGTCTCGCGCAGGCGGTCCAGCGTCTGGCCCGACAGATGGGCATTGAGGTAATTCCCCGCCTCCACCAGTGCGGAAGGCGGCAGGCCAGACGGTGTCTCGATCACGCGGTTTTCGACCTGACCGTCCGCGCTGACCAGAATGACCAACGCCCTGCCCGGACCAAGGGCCACGAATTCGATATGCTTGATGACGGTGCCATCGCTTTTCGGGGCCATGACCACGCCTGCGGCACAGGACAGGCCCGACAGCATGGATGACGCCTGCGCCAGCATATCCTCCAGCGACCGGCCCTTCACATCCAGCATGCCCGCGATGCTTTCGCGTTCCTCATCACTCAGGCTGCCGAACTGGAGCAGGCCATCCACAAACAGCCGCACGCCCTTTTCCGTGGGCAGCCGTCCCGCCGACGCATGGGGGGAAAACAGCAGCCCCGCATCCGTCAGTTCCGCCATGACGTTACGAATCGTGGCGGGTGACAGCGACAGCGGCAGGCGCTGCGACAGCGTGCGCGAACCCATCGGCTCGCCCGTTTCGACATACTGTTCCACGATTTCGCGCAGGATCGCGGCGGAGCGGGCATCCAGCCCCGATAACAGGGGCGGCGGCACTACGTGGGATCGGGTTTCCATAGCCATGCCTCCTGCCTTTCATGCCTCAGTTCATGCGGGCGTCCCGCATGGCCTTCATTATAGCAGATCAATCACATCCCTGCCCACGCGGGACTGGAAAAGGGAGCGGATTGCAGGCTATGCCGCCCCATCACTTTGCGGAGTTATGCCCATGCGTCCATCCGGCCGTGCCCCTGACGCCCTGCGTCCCGTCTCCATCCAGACCGGCTTCGCCCGCCATGCGGAAGGTTCCGCCCTGATCCGCATGGGGGGAACCGAAGTCCTGTGTGCCGCCAGTGTCGAAACCCGCGTACCACCCTTCCTGCGCGGCAAGGGACAGGGCTGGGTCACGGCGGAATACGGCATGCTGCCGCGCGCCACCCACAGCCGCGGCCACCGCGAAGCCGCCAAGGGCAAGCAGAGCGGCCGCACGCAGGAAATCCAGCGCCTGATCGCACGTTCCCTGCGCGCGGTGACGGATTTGAAGGCGCTGGGAGAAATCTCGATCACCGTGGACTGCGACGTGCTGAATGCCGATGGCGGCACGCGCTGCGCCGCCATTACCGGCGCATGGGTCGCCCTGCGTCTGGCGCTGGAAAAGCTGGTACGTGACGGCACGCTGGCCGCCCTGCCGCTCAAGGGACAGGTGGCGGCCGTATCCTGTGGCCTGACCGCGGAAGGTGCGGTGCTCGACCTCGATTACGATGAGGACAGCACCGCCGCCGCCGACGCCAATTTCGTCCTGACCGCCGAAGGGGGCATTGTTGAAATTCAGGGCACGGCGGAAAAGGACCCCTTTACCGAAGACCAGTTCAACGCCCTCATGCGTCTGGCGCGCACGGGCACGGCGGAACTGTTCCGCATACAGGCCGCAACCATCGAGCAGGTGACCAGGGCATGAATACGCACACCAATCGCCTGCACCGGGGGGATACGCTGGTCCTCGCCACCCATAACCGGGGCAAGGTTGCGGAATTCGCCGCCCTGCTGGCCGGGTATGACATCCGCGTTGTCTCGGCTGGTGAACTGTCGCTACCTGAACCGGAGGAGACGGCCGACAGCTTTGACGGCAACGCCATCCTCAAGGCGCAGGCTGCGGCGAAAGCTGCCAACCTGCCCGCTCTGGCCGATGATTCCGGCTTCTGCGTCGCAGCACTGGACGGTGCTCCGGGCATTTTCTCGGCCCGCTGGGCCGGGCCGGAAAAGGACTATCCCGATGCCATGCGCCGCATCCACGAACAGATGGGCGACAACCCCGATCGCAGCGCATGGTTCATTTCCGTGCTGTGCCTGGCATGGCCGGATGGAAACACCGAAACCTTCGAGGGACGGATCGATGGCCATGTCGTCTGGCCGCCGCGTGGCACGAACGGGCATGGTTACGATCCTGTTTTTGCCCCCGGCAAGGGCACCCGCAGCTTTGCCGAAATGACGGAAGCGGAAAAGAACGACATAAGCCATCGCGCACTGGCTTTCGCCCTGTTCCGCGATGCCTGCCTGCCCATGACGGACTGAGCGGTCCCGTCTCAGTAAAAAAGGCTGGCTCCCGGGGGATGCCAGCCTTTTTCATGTCCGCATGAACGGGCTTAACGCCCGGTCAGTATCCGTTCCATCAGTTCCGCCACCGTCGGCACATGGCCGTTGGCGTAAAGCGGGTCGGTGGCGAAGCGCCAGGCATTGGTGCCGCCGAACATCAGGTTGTGATCCATCACCTCATCCTGATCCGGCCCATGGGCATGGGCGACGGCCTGAAGGGTCTTCTGGATACAGTAGGAACGCGGGTCCGCCTTGTGCCCGTTGGAATAGGCGGGCGGGCGCTGCGACCAGTTGGAAAAGCGGCATTCCGACAGGCAGCCCATGCAGGCCCCCTGATCGGCAAGGATTTCGCGTGCCTTTTCCGGGGTCACGAACACCAGCGTATTGTCCGGCGTGCGCATGGCCTCGGTATAGCCTTCTTCCATCCACAGCTTTGCACGCTGCCCGTCTTCGGGCGTGACGAAGACCTGCCGGCCGCGCGCGCCAATGGCCAGCGCCATGGTATGCGCGCCCAGTTCCTCGGGCGAGAAGGCAATCTGCCGCTCACTACGTGCCCGCAGTTCATGCAGGAAGCTGTTGTTGACGGCGGATGAATAGAAACCCGTGGGCGAGAAGCGGTTGAGGAACACGTCCCCTTTCTTCAGCGTCAGCAGGCGGCGCTTCCACGAATCGGGAATCGGGCTTTCACGCGTCAGCAGCGGTCGCGTGCCGAACTGAAAGGCGATCGGACCCAGTTCGGGATTGTCGATCCAGTCCTGCCATTCCTCCAGCCACCAGACGCCACCGGCCATGATGATGGGGGTATCATCCAGTCCGAAGCTGCGCATCTGCTTGCGCAGCGCCAGCACGCGGGGGAACGGATCTTCCGGTTCCAGCGGGTTTTCGGTGTTGGACAGGCCATTATGACCACCTGCGCGCCACGGGTCTTCATAGACGACCGCGCCGAGCAGGTCGCCCGTCTTGTGATAGGCCCGACGCCACAGCGCGTTGAACGCGCGTGCGGATGACACGATGGGATAGTAATGGATACCGAACCGCGCGGCGATTTCCGACAGGCGATACGGCATGCCCGCACCACAGGTCAGACCCTGGATCAGTCCCGGCGCGCCTTCCAGCACCCCGTTGATGACCCGTTCCGCCCCGCCCATTTCCCACAGGATATTGGCATGGATCCGTCCCTTGCCGCCTGCGATCTCATGCGCGATGCGCGCCTGCGCGATACCGCCACGAATGGCGTAATCGACCAGTTCCTCGTGCCGTTCGCGCCGCGTCCTGCCGTGATAGTCCTGCGGGATGACATTGCCATCCCCGTCATAGGAATCGGCGTTCACGATCGAGACCGTGCCCACCCCACCGGCCGCGGCCCAGTGCCCCGCGGAAACGCCGGTTGAGATCGAGACGCCCTTCCCCCCTTCGACCAGGGGCAGAATATCCGTCCCGCCCATACGGATCGCATTGATCGGCTTCATCACCATTCCATCGTCATGTATCTGCCCCCGCAGGCGGCCACGCCTGATGCGTGGCCGACCGCCGGGGTGTCATTTCCGCGTCTTAGCGCGCGGCAGGCGCCCGACCGGGCTTCGCGCCCACGGTCTCGGTGATGTCGGCACCAGTTTCCTGATCGACCACGCGCATGGACAACTTGACCTTGCCGCGATCGTCGAAGCCCAGAACCTTCACCTTCACCTCGTCTCCCTGCTTGACGACATCCGTCGTCTTGGAGACACGGCCCTGCGCCAGTTCGGAGATGTGGACAAGTCCGTCACGCGGGCCAAGGAAGTTCACGAACGCACCGAAATCGGCGGTCTTCACAACCTTGCCGTTGTAGATCTGGCCCACTTCGGGCTCGGCCACGATACCGCGGATCCGCTCGATGGCCTTTTCGGCCTGATCGTCGGAAGTGGCGGCAATCATGATCGTGCCGTCATCGTTGATGTCGATCTTCGCACCCGAATATTCAACGATCTCACGAATGACTTTACCGCCCTGACCGATCACATCGCGGATTTTTTCCTTCGGCACGGAGATCGTGGTGATCTTCGGCGCGGAGGAAGAAACATCCGAACGGCCTTCGGTCAGCGCCTTGGCCATTTCGCCCAGGATGTGCAGACGGCCATTACGGGCCTGACCCAGCGCGATCTTCATGATTTCCGGCGTGATGGACGTGATCTTGATGTCCATCTGCAGCGCGGTCACGCCCTTTTCGGTGCCCGCCACCTTGAAGTCCATGTCACCCAGATGATCTTCGTCACCCAGAATGTCGGACAGCACGGCGAATTCGTCGTCTTCCTTGATCAGGCCCATGGCGATGCCCGCCACCGGGCGCTTCAGCGGAACACCGGCATCCATCAGCGCAAGCGACGTGCCGCATACCGTGGCCATGGAAGAAGAGCCGTTGCTTTCCGTGATCTCGGACACGACGCGCATCGTGTACGGGAAGGTATCCTTGCCCGGCAGCAGCGGGTGGATGGCGCGCCATGCCAGCTTGCCATGACCGATTTCACGACGGCCCGGCGAACCCATGCGCCCGCATTCACCAACCGAGAACGGCGGGAAGTTGTAGTGCAGCATGAAGTTGGTGCGATATTCGCCTTCCAGCGCGTCCACGATCTGCTCGTCCTGCGCGGTGCCCAGGGTGGCCACAACCAGCGCCTGCGTCTCGCCACGGGTAAACAGGGCGGAACCATGCGCGCGCGGCAGGATGCCGACCTCGGACACGATCGGACGGATCGTTTCCAGATCGCGGCCATCGATACGGTAACCGGTGTCGAGCACTTCCGTGCGGACCACGTCGGCTTCCAGATCCTTGATCATCGGCTTGGCCGCATCGGCGTCGGCCTCACCGATCTTGGCAAGGATCGCTTCACGGGCGGCGGCAACCTTCTTGTAACGGACCTGCTTGGCCCGTTCCTTGTAGGCTTCGGCGATCAGGGCACGACCGACCTTGTCCACCTTCTTGCGCAGCTTGATTTCCTCAGCCGTCGGCTCGGCCAGGTCCCACGGGGCCTTGGCTGCGTTTTCGGCAAGGTCGATGATCGCGTCGATCACCTGCTGGAAGGCTTCGTGACCGAACGTCACGGCGCCCAGCATCACGTCCTCGGACAGTTCCCCGGCCTCGGACTCGACCATCAGCACGCCTTCGGACGTGCCGGCCACGACCAGATCCAGCTCGCTGTCACGCACCTGCGAGATTGTCGGGTTGAGGATGTACTTGCCATCGCTGTAACCCACGCGCGCCGCGCCCACCGGACCGAAGAACGGGATGCCGGACAGCGTCAGCGCCGCCGAGCAGCCGATCAGCGCCACAACGGCGGGATCGTTTTCCATGTCGTGGCTCAGCACGGTCGCGATGACCTGAACCTCGTTACGGAAGTTTTCGGGGAAGAGCGGGCGGATCGGACGGTCGATCAGGCGCGAGTTCAGAACCTCGGCCTCGGTCGGACGACCTTCACGCTTGAAGAAGCCACCGGGGATCTTGCCCGCGGCGTAGGCTTTTTCCTGATAATTGACCGTAAGCGGGAAGAAATCCTGCCCCGGCTTCACATTCTTGGCGCCAACAGCCGTGCAGAGCACGACCGTATCGCCATAGGTTACGACAACCGCGCCATCGGCCTGACGGGCGACCTTGCCCGTTTCCAGCACCAGCGGGCGACCGCCCCATTCGATTTCCTTGCGAAAATAATTGAACATCCAGACAACCCTGTCCGTTGACTGCCGCAATGCAGGCGGGCCGGACATTGGAACATTGATGGCAGCGCCTCGGACGGCATGGAGTGATGACGGCACTGCCGTCAGAACACCATGTGGCCTGAAACGCTGCGATCCGGTCCGGACATCTCCGCCGTGGCGTCGGCAGCGTGTTGATGGCACCCGTTATGGGTACCTGAAAATATCCGGCGCCGCCGGGCGCGGCCATGCACATGCATGCGCCGCACCCAGACGGGCCGAACGGGAACGCATTATGACCGCGATCCCGTCATGTCGCAAATCAGCGACGCAGGCCGAGGCGCTTGATCAGTGTTTCGTAGCGGGCCTGGTCCTTGCGCTTGACATAATCAAGCAGGCGGCGGCGGCGGCCGACCAGCATCAGCAGACCACGGCGGGAATGGAAATCCTTCGCGTGGGTCTTGAGGTGATCGGTCAGGTTCACGATCCGCTCGGTCAGCAGGGCAACCTGCACTTCCGGTGAGCCCGTGTCTGTGGCGGCGTTCTGGTATTCGCCAATCAGCGCCGTGCGGCGTTCAGCAGTAATCGACATCGTCTTTCTCCATTACAGACAGATATTCAGTTCACAGCATGCGTACTGATCGCAGCCAGCCGTCCACGGGACGACACAGCCCGACCACACGCGCCCCGTCCATCGCACGCACGACCCCGCTGCGGGGATCGGTGTGGTCCGGCATCCGGTCCGCCAACTGGTTAAGGTCCAGGGCCTGACCGTATGACAGGGCATCCGCTTCCTCACGGGTCAGGGCCAGCGCCGGGATGTCGGCCAGCGCGGTCGCGACCGGAAGCAGCAGATCCGGGGGAGCAGGCGCGTTGTCGGCGCTTGCGACAATTTTGTCCAGTGGAATCGCATGGGATTCATCAAAAGGCCCCACGTTCAGCCGCCGCAGCGCCACCACATGGCCCACAGTGCCACAGGCCAGCGCGATATCGCGTGCGAGCGAACGCATGTACACCCCCTTGCCCGACACCACCTCGAACACCGCCGTATCGGCATCGGGGCGGGCGATCAGTTCAAAACGGTCAATATGCGCGGGCCGTGACTGCAGTTCGGGTGCGTTCCCCGCGCGCGCAAGGTCATAAGAACGCTTGCCGCCCACCTTGAGGGCGGAAAACACCGGCGGCACCTGCATGATATCGCCACGGAACGCCCCAAGCGCCGCCGCAAAGGCCGCGTTATCGGGGCGCACGTCGGATACTGCCGTCACGTTGCCATCGGCATCGTCACTGTCGCGTGCTTCCCCTATGCGCAGGGTGAAGTGATAACGCTTGGTGCCATCCATGATATAGGGCACGGTCTTGGTCGCCTTGCCGAAGGCTATCGGCAGCAGACCGGTCGCCAGCGGGTCCAGCGTGCCGCCATGGCCAGCCTTGGCCGCATCGAACAGGTAGCGCGCACGGCCCACGACCTGCGTGGATGTCATGCCCGACGGCTTGTCGATTATCAGCCAGCCATCAAGCGGGCGTCCACGTTTGCGTCGCATTGCACGGCACCTTGCATCCAGTCAGGGGGAAGGCGTGCGTTTAGACGAGGCACGCAGGCACGGCAATGCCCCATTCCATCAGGGGGGCTGGCCGTAAGGGACACACATGATAGTAAGGGCGAAGGTGGCACATGCCTGCCATCACCCTATCCCGCTTTGCCAGGCGTGGATGTGGTGCCATCTTGCGGCAAACAGGCGCATGGGTATCGTGTTCCTGGAATATTTTTTCATTCCGCGTGTAGGGAGACCTGAACACCATGGCTGAACGGCAGACCACGGTCGGTGCATTTGTGTTGGGTGGCGCCCTTCTTGGTGTGACGGCCATCGCGCTGTTCGGGAAATTCCATCCCTTCTCCCCCACCAGCCACGCCGTGGTCGTATTCGACAGCCCCATCAACGGTCTGGGTGTAGGTGCGCCCGTCACGTTCGACGGCGTGCAGGTCGGGCATGTGGAACGTATTTCCGTCCAGTTCGATCCCGACACGCATCAGGCCTATATTCCCGTAACGCTGGAACTTGAGGCCAATGGCGCGCACATGGCGACCAGCCATGGCAGGGCGCTCGATACACATGAACTGCCCAAGCTGGTCGAACGCGGCCTGCGCGCCGAACTGCATATGCAGAGCTTCGTGACCGGGCAGGAAGAAATCGACCTGACATTCGATCCCGCCACACCGGCGCACCTGCATCCCGGCTTCAGCGGATATACGGAAATCCCGGCGCGGGAATCGGAAATGCAGCGCCTGACCGATGCGCTGACGACGCTGCCGCTCAAGAACATCGCCAATAATGCCGACACCATGCTGGTCAGCATCCGCACGCTGGCCGACCGGCTGGACAAGGACCTGCCGCCGCTGGTGGACAGCGTACGTGCCACCTCGGACCACACACGGGTAACGGTTGATACGGCAACCGACGCCATCCGTGATCTGGACCACCGGATGGATACGACGCTGGCCTCCATCGACCATCTGGCCAATACGGGCACGGCCCAGCTTGATGCGCGGGGCAGCGAACTGCACACGCTTCTGGTCAATTCCAATGATACGGTCACCGAGGCCAGAGGCGCGCTGGCCGGGCTGCACGACATTACGGCCCCCAGTTCCGCTGACCGTTCCAATATCGATTCGTCCCTGCGCGACCTTGCCGCAGCGGCAGCGGCCCTGCGCGGTTTCGCAACCGATGTGGAACGCAACCCGCAACTGCTGCTTATGGGACGTCGTAACTGACCTGCCCGTGCATCCGACATTTACAGAAAAGGCCGGTCTGGCATTTCGCCAGACCGGCCTTTTTCAGTCAGTCCGCATTACGGATCAGTCTTCCAGATCGCGCCTTACTTCCGGCTGACGGAGCATGCTGTCGACCTCCATCGCATAATCCAGCGCCGTATCGGGCTGGAAATGCAGGTCCGGCACCCCGCGCAACCTGAGCGCATGGGACAGACGTGTCCGCAGGAACGGGCTTACACGCTTGAGGGCAGGCAGAAGTTCCGCCACGTCACTACGCCCCAGCCGCGCTACGAATACCGTCGCGTGCTTCAGGTCGGGTGAGATGCGGACTTCGGTAACGGTGATATGGACATCGGCCAGATCCGGGTCGCGGAATTCGGTACGGGCAAATATTTCCGCCAGTACGCGACGCACTTCTTCCGCCACGCGCAACTGGCGCTGCGAGGGACCTGATGCGGAATGGCCGGCAAGTTTCCCTGCCGGCCCGCTCTCGCTCATCCCTTTTCTGGATGAATTACGGCTCATGCCGGGACGAGTTCCATTTCATAACATTCGACAACGTCGCCCTCACGCAGGTCATTATACCCTGCGAAGGACAGGCCGCATTCGTAACCGCGCGCCACTTCCTTCACGTCGTCCTTGAAGCGCTTGAGCTGGCTCAGATCGCCTTCATGGATCACGACGTTGTCACGCAGCAGACGAACACCACAGCCGCGCTTGACCACGCCTTCGGTGACGTAGCAACCGGCGACCTTGCCGACCTTGGTAATTTCGAAAACCTTGCGGATTTCGGCATAGCCGAGGAACTTCTCGCGGTGCTTCGGCGCTATCTTGCCGCGCACAAGCTGTTCCACATCGTCCGCCACCTGATAGATGATGGAGTAGTAGCGGATATCCACACCTTCGCGCTGGGCCAGTTCACGGGCCTGCGTCGTGGCACGGACATTGAAGGCGATCACGACCGCACCCGATGCCTTGGCAAGCTGCACATCACTTTCCGTGATCTGGCCGACCGTGGCATTCAGCACGCGGATCTTGACTTCCTCATGCTCCAGCTTCTGCACCGTCGCCTCAAGGGCTTCAGCCGAACCCTGCACGTCCGCCTTGATAAGGACCGCGACTTCCTTCTGCGCACCTGCCTGGATACGGGCAAGCATCTGATCCAGCGTGCCGCGTGCGGCAGTCTGGCCCGCAGCCATGCGATCCTTGATCACGCGCTGGCGGAACTCGGAGATTTCGCGGGCGCGATTCTCGTTTTCCACCACCACGAACGGCTCACCCGCACCCGGAACCCCGGTAATGCCCAGGATTTCAACCGGCATGGATGGACCCGCTTCCGCCAGCTGGCGGTTACGGTCGTCGATCATGGCGCGCACACGGCCCCATTCGGCCCCGGCCACCACGATGTCGGAACGACGCAGGGTGCCTTTCTGGACCAGAACGGTTGCAACCGGACCACGTCCACGATCCAGACGGCTTTCGATCACGGAACCTTCCGCCACCCGGTCCGGGTTGGCTTTCAGGTCAAGGATTTCAGCCTGCAGCAGGATCGCTTCTTCAAGCTTGTCCAGCCCGGTGCGCTTCAGCGCCGAGACTTCGACATCCTGCGTGTCGCCACCCATGCTTTCCACCACGATTTCGTGGTTCAGCAGTTCCTGACGCACCCGGTCGGGATTGGCGTCGGGCTTGTCGCACTTGTTGATGGCCACGATGATCGGGGCATCAGCCGCCTTGGCGTGCTTGATCGCTTCGATCGTCTGCGGCATCACGCCGTCATCCGCCGCAACCACCAGCACCACCACGTCGGTGACGGAGGCGCCACGGGCACGCATGGCGGTGAAGGCTTCATGACCCGGCGTATCGATGAAGGTGATCTTCGCGCCAGAGGCCAGCGACACCTGATACGCACCGATATGCTGGGTGATGCCCCCGGCTTCGGCATTGGCGACATCGGTCGTGCGCAGCGCATCCAGCAGCGAGGTCTTGCCGTGATCGACGTGACCCATGACGGTCACGACCGGCGGACGCGGCTTAAGATCTTCAGCCTGATCCTCGATACCCTCGATCCCGATCTCGACATCGCTATCGGCGACACGCCGCACACGATGGCCGAATTCCTGCACGACCAGTTCCGCCGTGTCGGCATCAAGCGACTGGGTGACGGTCGCCATGACGCCCATCTTCATCAGCGCCTTGATGACCTCGCCCTGACGGGCGGCCATACGGTTAGCCAGTTCCTGCACCGTAATGGTCTCGGGCAGGATCACGTCACGCACCACACGGACCTGATCGGAACGCAGGCGCTCCAGTTCGGCCTGACGGCGCTCACGTTCACGCTGGCGGCGGACCGAGGCGAGCGAGCGGGTCTTGTCGTCATCCCCCTCGATCGCGGCCTGCACGTCAATACGTCCGGCGCGACGGCTGTCATTGCTTTTCTTTGCGCCGCCCGAGGGGCGGCGGTTCGGCACGGCATTCCCACCGGGACGACGGCTGGGACGACGTTCTTCCTCGCCCCCTTCCGCACGGCCGGTGCGCAGGCGCAGTGTCTCACCCGCACCGGCGCCGGCTCCGGCACCCGGAGCGCGGGCGGTCGAAGCGCCACCACCAGCCGGACGCGACGGACGCACCGGCTGTGCGGGCATGATCGCCCGTTCAGCCAGAGGACGCAGGCGCTGCATCGGCGGGGCCAGCGTGACCTCACCGGGAATCGGCACGGAAGAAACGACCGGGCCAGCAGGCTCGACTGCTTCAGGTGCGGAGACCTTAGCCGCGCTCTGGGCTTCCCGCTTGCGGGCTTCCTCCTGCGCTGCGGCATCTGCCTGTGCCTGTGCCTCTTCTTCGGCACGGCGGGCATTTTCCTCTTCCTGCCTGCGGGCTTCTTCCGCAGCGGAGAGAATCGTGATCTTTTCCTGCTCGCGCAGATCTTTCTCGCGCTGGACAGCTTCGCGACGCTGTTCTTCCAGCACACGCTGGCGGGTCGCCAGTTCGGCCGCCGTCAGGGCGCGACCGCCCCGTCCACCGGCGCGACCGCCAGCGGGCCCCGATCCATTACCCGCAGCCCCGGCCCCGCGCTTCTTGCGCACCTCGACCTGGACTACCTTTGATCGACCATGGCTGAAGCTCTGCCGCACGGAACCGGCATCCACCGTCCGTCCGACTTCCCTCCGGCCCGCCGGCCGCAGGGACAAGCGTCCCTTACCCTGATCCTGATCGTTGCCTTCGCTCATGTACCCGCCTGTTCACACCGTCCGGCGGACCGCTCCGCCGAATTCGGGCCAGTCCTGCCGGACAAACCCGCAAAACGTTCACTCTCGATACGGAAACGGCGTGCCAGTTCACCATGCAGCATCGCTGCATGAACAACATGGTCACGGCCAAATGCCGCACCCAGACCCGATGCCGTAGGAACAACCGTAACCGGAAGGTCCCGTGCACCGGACAAAACTCTCTTCCTCTCGTCGGGACTGCCATCGGCCGCCTGGATGACCAGACCGGCGCGACCGCCCACAACCCACTCACGCACCTTGGCGAAACCGCAGACAATCTGCCCGGCCCGCCGTGCCAGCCCCGCGACATCCATCATCCGCCGCAGCAACCCGTCTACTACAAGATGGGTCAGGTCAGGGGGAATAACAACCCTTCCCCGTGCCGCGCGGGCGAATACGCCACGTGTGCGTGCTGTTTCTAACACATCCGCGCGTGCGCTCAACCAAATTCCCCGTCCGGGCAGACGTGCGGAAAGATCAGGGATCACGACTCCATCGGGGGAAATGACGAATCTGATCATTTCCTCCTTGGGCAACCGGACACGGGTGACGACACAGCGGCGCAGCGGACCGCGCTCTTCCTGTGTGATGTCATCCGCGTCCTGCGCGTGCGTGTTATCCTGCTCAGACGTCGGACGTCTCCTGCGGGGCCGCGTTTTCATCACCATCGAACCAGTGCGCGCGTGCCGCCATGATGATTTCGTTGGCCGCATCTTCATCAATGGCATCGCTGCCAAGGATTTCAACCAGTTCGTCACCGGCAAGGTCGGCCAGGTCATCAAGCGTCTTCACGCCCTTTTCACCCAGCGTCACCAGCATCTGGTTGGTGAACACGCCCAGCACGGCGATGTCGTCCGTGACGCCAAGTTCACGGCGCTTGTTGTCCAGTTCCTCTTCCTGCCCCGCAAGGTAGCCTTCGGCGCGACGGACCAGTTCACCGGCCACGTCTTCGTCAAAGCCTTCGATGTTGGCCAGTTCATCGGGATCGGCGAATGCCAGTTCCTCGATGGAATGGAAGCCTTCGGTCACCAGCAGCCCGGCGATGACATCGTCAACGTCCAGCGCTTCGACAAACAGGTTACTGCGGCGACGGAATTCTTCCTGCCTGCGCTCCGATTCCTCGGCCTCGGTCAGGATGTCGATATCCCAGCGCGTCAACTGGCTGGCAAGGCGGACGTTCTGCCCGCGCCGCCCGATGGCGAGGCTGAGCTGATCGTCGGGCACCACAACCTCGACACGACCGGCTTCCTCATCCATCACCACCTTGCTGACTTCAGCCGGGGCAAGGGCGTTGACAACGAAGGTCGCGGCCTGCGGGCTCCAGGGGATGATATCGATCTTCTCGCCCTGAAGTTCCTTCACCACTTCCTGCACGCGGCGGCCACGCACACCCACGCACGCGCCGACCGGATCGATCGAGGCATCGCGTGAAATGACAGCCATTTTCGCGCGCGAACCGGGATCGCGGGCCACGGCCTTGATCTCGATGATGCCATCATAGATCTCGGGCACTTCCTGCGCGAACAGCTTGGCAAGAAATGCCGGATGCGTGCGGGACAGGAAGATCTGCGGGCCACGGGGTTCGTCGCGCACATCGTAGATATAGGCGCGGACGCGATCGGAATTGCGGAAGCTTTCGCGCGGGATCAGCTCATCACGGCGCAGCAGGGCTTCGGCATCACCGATTTCGACCAGCAGGTTGCCGTATTCCGTGCGCTTGATGGTCCCGTTGACGATTTCGCCCACGCGGTCCTTGAAGTCATTGAACTGGCGGCGACGCTCGTATTCGCGCACGCGCTGGACAATCACCTGCTTTGCCGTCTGGGCGGCGATACGCCCGAAATCGATGGGCGGCAGCGGATCGATCAGGTATTCGCCAAGCTGGATTTCCGGCTTGAACTTGCGCGCGATGTACAGCGGAATCTGCGTTTCTTCATTTTCCACCGCCTCGACCGCTTCGGTCCAGCGCGAAAGACGCACATCCCCGGTCTTGCGGTCGATCGTGGCGCGGATATCCTTTTCGTGACCGTATTTGGCGCGACCGGCCTTCTGGATGGCCTGCTCCATCGCTTCCAGCACTTCCTCGCGGTCGATCGACTTTTCCCGCGCTACGGCATCGGCCACCAGCAGCAGTTCGGGACGGGCAACGGACGTATCCATCAGTGTCTCCACAACATCGTTCAGTTGGCGCGGCGGCCCGGCTTGCCACTGGCCTTATGCGTTTCAGCCGGGGAATCCTCCGCCGGCCCGTTTTCGTCAGCAGCAGCGCCCGGCTGCATCATCCGGGCGCTCGCCTCGATCAGTTCGTCCGTCAGGACCAGGCGCGCCTTGCGCATTTCGGCAAAAGGCAGCGCAACCTCGGTCCCGTCGTCAAGCCGCATCAGGCCATGACCGTCCCGTGCGCCCAGCACGATACCGGCAAAGCGCTTGCGGCCATCAATCGGCATGTTCATTTCGGCGCGGGCGAGATGCCCGGCGAAACGGTCCCAGTCCTTGGCGCGGGTCAGCGGCCGGTCGATACCGGCCGACGAGACTTCCAGCGTCCATGCACCCGGCAGCGGGTCTTCCACGTCCAGGATCGCGCCCACCGCATGGCTGATCTGTTCGCAGTCCTCAATGGCGATAAGCGAGCCATCGGCCCGGTCCGCCATGATCTGCACCGTGGGCGATTCACGCCCCAGCACCGCCACCCGTACGAGTTCAAACCCCATATCGGCCAGCGCGGGCGCGATCATGGCGGCTATGCGGGCATCGAGGCCCGTCAGGAAAGGCAGATCAGCGTCCAATGCAAAAAAGGCAGCCCTGCGGCCACCCCCCAAAGAAAAAAACCGGAAATGAAGGAATTGTCCGTAACATAGGTCACGCCACCCCTGACCGCAAGGACTATATGCAGGCGGCGGGGTTACATTTCCTCTCTACTTATCATCTTGCCATATCCTTCACATCGCCCACATTATGCGCGCATGATGCCCTTGCCCACACCGCCGGAAGCGACACGGGAACGCAGCGCACGCCCAGGCAGCCGCAGGCTGGTCGTGGTGGGCCTGATCGCGGCCGTAGTGGCGGCGGGCGGCCTTGGTTCCGGTGGTTTTCTTACGCCACGCGAAGGGGGGAACGGCAGCGCCACGCCCCCGGTGGCGGCGGAAGCGGGTGGACGTGGCACGGACAATGGCGGCCATCTCCAGCTTAATGCACCGGTCCAGAACAGGCCGGACATGATGGGCCAGATGCCCATGATCGCCGCCGACAGGGCGGAAGAAATGCTGAGCCAGACATCCTACACACCCGAACAGAAGGGTGAGATCATGGCGGCGCTGAAGCGGCGTGAAATCGTTCTGGCGGATATGCCCATGTATGACATGTCGGGAACCGGCGCGGTGGTGAACGTTCAGTCACTGGGGCTGGTCCAGACGGTGCATCTTGGCCCTCAGCCCAAAAGCGTGATCCTGCCGATCCGCATTGCGGGAAACGTGACGGTGGCCCCGGCCACCGATCCGGGTCCCACGGGCATACGGACGGGGGCGGTATTCGTGCCCGGCCCCACGCCACTGCCGGTGCTGCTGCGGGATACTGAGATCGTGATCGGGGTTGTGGTACAATGAAACCGCTCTATCCGGCCCTGATGGAACGGCTGGTGCCGTTCATCATGGTCATCTTTCTGGTGCTGGGCAGCCTGCAGGCGGCGATGGCGCTGCATCTTTCACTCGCCAGCCTGCGGCATTTCATGGAATGGTGTGCCCCGGCATATCCGGTCGTGGCTGCGGGCAGCGCCTTGCTGGCGCTGGCCGGGCTGTTGTTCGAGAGCCGGGCCGAAAAACTGGCCCGCAAGGGAATTCGACGCAGACGGGGATGGATGATGGACGTACTGGCCAGGCTGACCAATCGCAACGCGCTGGAGGAAATGCTCGCGCGTGAGCAGAAGGAAACCGTGATCGACGCGGAGGAGCTGGCGGCAAGCCTGCGCGCGCGCGTGATCGGGCAGGATCAGGTATGCGAGGACGTGGCGACCCAGCTACGCCGCCGCCTGGCGTTGCAGGTGCGCGGCAAACCGGTGGGGATCTTCCTGCTGGCGGGGCCGCCCGGCACGGGCAAGACCTATCTGGCCAAGCAGCTTGCCCGCCAGCTTGACCGTCCGCTGCTCAATTTCGACATGACGCAGATGAGTTCGCCCCATGCCGCGACCCAGCTTTTCGGATCGCCCAAGGGATACGTCGGCTCGGACACCTACGGCAAGCTGACGGGCGGGCTGAAGGAAAAGCCCGATGCGGTGGTGCTTCTGGATGAAATCGAGAAGGCGCATCCCGACGTTTTCAAGAAATTCCTGACCGCATGGAATGATGGCCACGTAACCGAGGCATCGACGGGCCAGCAGATCTCGACCGTGCGATGCATCTTCATCCTGACATCCAACATCGCCACCGATGCCCTGTCCGAGATCGCGGACCGGCTGGCGGATGAGCCGGACAAGATGCGTGCCGAATCGGTGGAGGCCCTGCGTCAGGCCGGGTTCGCGCCCGAAGTTCTGAACCGTCTGGACCGCATTTTCGTATTCCGCCCGCTGGAGGGACTCGATATCGCGCGCGTATCGGCCCTCGAGATCGAAGCGATGATCGACAGCTACGGGCTGAAAGTGGAAACAGGCGGCATCGACCCGGCCCTGCTGTTCGAGGTCATGCGCCGGCAGGACCGCATGGGACCGGCCGCCAGTGCGCGTGATCTGGCCCGCTCCATCGAGGACATGATAAGCGACTCGCTCATCACCGCCCGCCAGCAGGGTGCGAAGCTGGTGCGCGTGGTGAAGAACGAGGACGGGATCACGGCCGAAATCGCCGATGAAGCCAATGGCCAGCGCGCGCGGGTCAGTTCCTGATCCATGCCCGCGCCGTCCAGCCCGTTGCCTTTACCCGACGATGGGGCTGGTCGGCTTTTTACAACATTTTCCTGCCCCGACCGGATGACGGGCATGGCTACCTGCGGCATGGACTGCTGAATGTCTGCTTTTTCGCGTTTATGGCATCGCGCGCCCCTGTGGCGGATGAGCCTTTACACCATCTTCCCTTTCCTGCTGCTGGCGGTCATTTTTCCGCCTGCCTATCTGATCCGCCTGCTGCCCGCGCTGAAGCCGATTACCGCCAGCATCCATAACCATCTGGGCATGGTGGATGAGCCACCGGCAACCGATAATGCCGCAGCCGATGGCGGCGGCGGAAACGGCGGTGGTGGCGACGGCGCGGTCACCATGCTGCCCATTACCGATCGCCTGACAAACTCCATCCCGTTTGCCGGGCGCGTTCTGCCGTTACCGGCGGGTGTGTGGCATCCGGTCATGAGCGTGGTTAACGGCCCGCATGGCGAGGTTCTGGAAAATATTCTGGTCCGGGTCGAAGGCCATGTCGTGACCGGACTGATCGGCGCGGAAGGCAATATCCAGCCCGTGCCCGAATCCGCGATCACCAACATCGATTCAACGTGTCATGACGACCGCAATTTCATGTCCCGCGTGATCTCGGCCCATCCCCCGGCCATGGAATGCTGGTTCACCGCTGCGGTCTATCCCTCTTCCATCAACCGCACGGCTGTCATCGCCAACCGCCTGAAGGAAGAAGGGTTCATCCTGCCGCCGGTCTTCCTGAAAACCGGGTGGAGTTACAGCCAGCCCGCCGGGGACCATAACGTCAATGTCGAGACGGTGACGATGTTCCTCAACCCCGTCAACACGGACGCCACCAAGGCACTGCGATCACCGGAAAGCTGGACGAAGGAAAACCTTGCCCAGCAACCGGCGGCCAGTGATTTCGTAAAGCGTACGGACACATGGATCGCGGCCTGGGCACCGGTGCTGCATGATGGCTTCAATGGCGACATGCTGGCCACCAACGAGGCGCAGCGCGCCCGCCTGTCGCGCGATCCGGCCGCCCCGTTACCCGGACAGGGCAGCCCGCTGGACTGATCGCCTGAACCCGCCCGGCGCGACGTTACGACGGAAGCCGGGTGGGAATAACCGCCTCAGCCCTGTCGCAATACGTCCGATATCTCGATCAGGAAATCCAGAACGGTGCGGGTGCGCAGCGGCAGCGTACGCGGCCCGGTATGCACCGCATAAAAGGGCAGTTCGGGAATCGTCCATTCCGGCAGCAGGCATTTCAGCCGCCCCGCCGCAATATCTTCTTCCACCTGGAAGGCAGGCAACATGCCGATGCCAAGACCCGCCCGGACGGCCTGCAGAACCGCTTCGCTGCTATTGGCGCGGAAGGGACCGCTGGCCGCAACCGTGGTCTCGCTTTCCCCCTTGCGCGCAAACTGCCAGTCATGGCGCGTGCCGCCATAGCTGTAGGCAATACAGGGATGGTTGAGCAGGTCGCGCGGATGTTCGGGCGTACCACGGCGGGCCAGATAATCGGTGGAAGCGATCACGCAACGATGCACGGACCCCAGACGACGGGCGATCAGTGATCCTTCCGCGATGGAGCCGATGCGGACAGCAAGATCGAGTCCCTCCTCCACCAGATCACCGAATCCGTCACGCATGACCAGTTCGACCGACAGGTCGGGATGTTCTTCCAGCAATCTGCCAAGCCGACTGGTCAGGTACAGGCCAAATGCCGTTGTAACACCCAGCCGCACCAGCCCCGAAACCGAAGCCCGGCGGCGGCCCAGCGCCGTTTCCGCCGTTTCAAGGATTTCCAGCACTTCATAGGCGTGGGGCAGCAGGCTGCGCCCGTCTTCCGTCATCATCAGGCTGCGCGTGGTGCGGGCGAACAGCGTTGCGCCGTAATGGGCCTCAAGCAGGGCGATATGACGCGAAATGGTCGGCTGACTGGCCCCAGTTTCCCGCGAAACAGCAGAGAACGATCCCGTCGCCGCTACACGGACAAAGCTGTGCAAAGCAGAAAGCAGATCCATGAGGCCCCATCACATCCGGATATGTTATTACATAAACATAGCTTTAAACGGCATCTGATTTATACACAATACAGAGAAAAGACACCGCGGATATGTGCGTAACGCAACGGTACCTATGCTTTCCGCGCATAGATGGTTTCTGACAAAAAAACGGCGGCCCGCATGATACGGGCCGCCGTTCTGTTACTTCATTCCGGCAGGGACCGGAATGGGCCGGATGGTCAGGCCGCCTGCGTCATGCCACGCAGCACGGTCTGGAGAATGCCGCCATTGCGGAAATACTCCACCTCGTCCAGCGTATCGACACGGCACAGCAGGGGAACGTCCTGCCTGGAGCCATCGGCGCGGGTGATGGTCATCGTCATCGTCATGCGCGGCGTGATCTTGTCCAGACCGCGGATTTCGAAGGTTTCATCGCCCTTCAGGCCCAGCGTCTTGCGCGTCGTGCCTTCCTGGAACAGCAGCGGCAGCACGCCCATGCCCACCAGGTTGGAACGGTGGATACGCTCGAAGCTTTCCGCAACCACGGCGCGCACGCCCAGCAGCAGGGTGCCCTTGGCCGCCCAGTCACGCGAGGAACCCATGCCGTATTCCTTGCCGCCGATCACGACCAGGGGCACGCCCTCTTTCTTGTATTCCATCGCCACATCATAGATGGAGGCTTCCTTCCCGTCCGGGAAGTGCTTGGACACGCCCCCTTCGGTTCCGGGCACCATCTCGTTCTTGATGCGGATGTTGGCGAAGGTGCCACGCACCATCACGCGGTCATTGCCGCGACGCGAACCGTAGGAGTTGAAGTCCTTCTTGGCCACGCCATGGGCTTCAAGATACTTGCCCGCGGGCGAGCTTTCCTTGATCGCGCCGGCAGGCGAGATGTGGTCGGTCGTGATGTTGTCACCCAGCAGGGCCAGCAGGCGCGCACCGACAATGTCACCACGTGGCTTGGGCTCGGGGGTGATGTCCTGGAAATACGGCGGGTCCTGCACATAGGTGGAGGACGCATCCCACTTGTAGGTCTCGGAACCGGTGGCGACTTTCAGCGCCTGCCATTCCTTCGTACCCTGGCTTACGTGCTTGTAGCGGTTGATGAACTCTTCGCGCGTGATCGCGGAACCCATCAGGGCGGCGATCTCGTGGTTGGTCGGCCAGATGTCCTTCAGGTACACCGGCTTGCCATCCTTGGAAGTGCCCAGCGGCGCGGTGGTGATGTCCTCACGCATCGTGCCCAGCAGGGAGTAGGCGACAACCAGCGGCGGGCTGGCCAGATAGTTGGCCCGCACGTTGGGCGAGATACGCCCTTCGAAGTTACGGTTGCCGGACAGAACCGAAACCGCGACCAGCTTGTTGTTCTCGATCGCATCGACGATGTGATCTTCCAGCGGGCCGGAGTTACCGATACAGGTCGTGCAGCCATAACCGACGGTGTTGAAGCCCATCGCGTCCAGCTCATCCTGCAGGCCGGCACGGTTCAGGTAATCCGTCACCACCTGCGATCCGGGTGCAAGCGAGGTCTTGACCCACGGCTTGGGCTTCAGGCCCAGCGCACGCGCCTTTTTCGCCACCAGACCAGCCGCGATCAGCACGGCGGGGTTGGAGGTGTTGGTGCACGACGTAATGGCCGCGATCACCACGTCGCCATGGCCGATCTCGTAATTCGTGCCAGCAACCTTCGCCTTCTTGTCCTTCTCGGCCGCGGGCACGCCAAGGCTGCCGGTCAGCTCGGTCTCGAACGCCTTGTCCGCACCCTTCAGCACGACGCGGTCCTGCGGGCGCTTGGGGCCTGCGATGGACGGCACGATGGTGGACAGGTCCAGTTCCAGCGTATCGGTAAAGACGGGGTGTTCCGAATGGGCGTGGCGGAACATTTCCTGCGCCTTCAGGTATTCTTCCGTCAGCTTGATGCGGTGTTCTTCACGACCGGTCTGGCGCAGGTAATCCAGCGTCAGGTCATCAACAGGGAAGAAGCCGCAGGTCGCGCCATATTCCGGGGCCATGTTGGCGATGGTCGCGCGGTCGGCCACCGGCAGGTGGTCAAGGGCGGGGCCGAAGAACTCGACGAACTTGCCGACAACGCCCTTCTTGCGCAGCATCTGGGTCACGGTCAGCACCAGATCGGTCGCCGTCGCCCCTTCGGGCAGCTTGCCCGTCATCTTGAAGCCGATCACGTCGGGGATCAGCATGGCGATGGGCTGGCCCAGCATCGCGGCTTCCGCCTCGATCCCGCCAACGCCCCAGCCCAGCACGCCCATGCCGTTCACCATGGTGGTGTGGCTGTCGGTGCCGAACAGGGTGTCGGGATAGGCATAATCCTTGCCGCCCACGTTCGCCGTCCATACCGCCTGCGCGATATATTCAAGGTTCACCTGGTGGCAGATACCCGTGCCCGGCGGGACGACGGAGAAGTTTTCGAACGCTTCCTGACCCCAGCGCAGGAAGGCGTAACGTTCGCCGTTGCGCTCGAACTCGATGGTCACGTTGTCCTGCAGCGCTTCGGGCGAGCCCGCCACGTCCACCATGACCGAGTGATCGATCACAAGATTGACGGGAACCAGCGGGTTCACCTTCTGCGGGTCGCCCTTGAGCTTGAGGATACCGTCACGCATCGCGGCCAGATCGACCACGGCGGGAACGCCGGTGAAATCCTGCATGAGGATACGCGCGGGCTTGAAGGGAACTTCCTTCGTGCTGCGCCCTTCCTTCAGCCATTCGGCGATGGCCTTGGCGTCCTCTACCGAGTAGGAATGCCCGTCCTCGAACCGCAGCACGTTCTCCAGCAGCACTTTCAGGCTGACCGGCAGGCGGCTTACGGAGCCGATGGTCTTTTCAGCTTCCGGGATTGAGAAATAATGATAGGTCTTGCCGTCCACATTCAGTGTACGGCCCGTTTTCAGTGAGTCGTGCCCAACCGTCTTCATTGGCTTTGTTTCCTCCGAGGCATCAGCAACGGATCATCCCGTATGATCGTGTCCCCGCAATCCGGTTCTGCGGTACGGGGTTTGCGACCTTGTCAGGGACAACCGGCTTGATCTCCCAACGGGGGTAGAACATACCCGGACGCGGTTGCGACACAAGCTGGACCCGGTAACAAGAAAGCGGGAGCAGACGTTTTTTTCGCCCCCGCGCCCTGTCACCCCTGATCGGAGGATTTCCGTCATTCCTGCCTTTACTCCCCCCGGCCGCCCCTTGCTGGAAGTGGAAAATATCTCGGTTTTCCGCGGTGAACGGCTGGTTCTCGATCGGGTCGGATTCACGCTTGACGCAGGCGACGCCCTGCTTCTGACCGGTCCGAACGGGGCGGGCAAATCGACGCTGCTGCGGGTGCTTGCGGGTTTGCGCAAACCTGAAGGCGGCCATGTCCTGTGGTCAGGCGTGGATACCCTGGCCGACCGCAGCCAGCATGCGGGACGGGTTGCCTATCTTGGCCATCAGGACGCGCTGAAGCTGGGCCTGACATTGCGCGAAAACCTGACACTGGCCGCGCGATCCGGGGGCGGAGATCCTGATTCGTGTATGAAATCACTCAATATTCTCGGGCTGGCCGACCTGCCCGCGCGCATGCTGTCGGCGGGGCAGAAACGCCGCGCGGCACTGGCGCGCGTCCTGCTGGCGCAGGCCCCCTTATGGCTGCTGGATGAACCCAGCCTGGGGCTGGATACCAGCACGATGGGCCTGCTTGGCACCCTGTTTGCCGCCCACCGGCAGGCTGGCGGAATTGTGATTGCAACCACCCACGTTCCGCTGCCCCTGCCCAACCCCCGGACGCTGGCGCTGCCGGGCCTGAACGAATCCGACATCCCACAGCCGATGGAGGATTTCCCCGAGGACGACCTGCTGTGAAATTCCAGATTCCCTCCCTCATCATGGCCATACTGGAACGTGACCTGCGCCTGGCGTTGCGCCATGGGGCGGACACGCTGGGGGCCGTGCTGTTCTTTATTCTTGCCGGGGCGCTGTTCCCGCTGGCGCTGGGACCATCGCCCGAACTGCTGCGCCGCATGGCGCCGGGTATCGTGTGGGTCTGCGCCCTGCTGGCGGCCCTGCTGCCGCTGGACCGGCTGTTCGGGTCGGAGCTGGAGGACGGGTCGCTTGACCAGCTCCTCATGACCGGGCTGCCGTCCCCCCTCATCGCGCTGGCCAAGATGATCGCGCACTGGCTGACCACCGGCGTGCCGCTCCTGCTGGCGGCGGGACCGCTGGCGATCATGCTGGGCATGCCCGCAGGCAGCATGGTGGTGCTGCTGACGGGACTGCTCCTTGGCACGCTCATCCTGTCGCTGATCGGGGGGATGGCGGCATCCGTCGTGCTGGGCGCGCGGCGCGGCGGGGTGCTGCTGCCGCTACTGGTGCTGCCGCTGACCACGCCTGCGCTTATTTTTGGCGCCGCCGCGCTGGATGCGGCGCAGACGGGCCTGTCATGGGGGCCGGATCTGGAACTGCTGGGCGCCTTCCTTGCCGCGGCGATCCCGCTATGCCCGCTGGCGGCCGGGGCCGGGCTGCGTGCGGCGGTGGAATAAGCCCGCCGCGCAATCCTTTTTACGGGTGTCTGGCGGGGGAAGAATCAACCCCGCCGACATCGAAGGGCAGCGTCCCCTGCCCCGCGCTGCCGCCGCGCGTGGCCATGCGCCATTGCAGCACGTAATGCCCCGGCGTCAGCGCCACGGTCGTGGTGATGGCATGCTGTTCATCATCAATGGGTGACGCGGGCAGCAGCCGCGGCGCACCATCCGGCCCCAGCAGCAGCAGTCGGGCACGGAACGGGTCGATCACGCCATCGAAGGACAGCCTGACCGCCACATTGCCCGCCGCCACTTTCTGTCCCGCCGCCGGTTGCGCCTGTACCAGCACGGGTGCTGCGATAGCCTGCACCACTCCCGTACCGCACAGAATCACGGCGGACAGGCCCAGTACACGCGATATTATGGAAAAAGACATGGGCAGGCACCTCCGGCACGGATTGAACTGCCGTGTGTATCCCCCCGATACAGGCAGGGCGGCAAGACCTTCGTCCTGCCGCCCTGATGGTCGCGGGTTCTTAAGACGGGTCGCAACCCTGTCAGATATAGTGTTCCTGAATCGGCTTCAGGCCATTGAAACCGGTCGAGCAGTAGGTGGAGACATACGCCCCGGTGGACAGCAGTTCGATCCGGTCCCCCGACTCCAGCGCCAGCGGCAGGGCGTAGGGGGTCTTTTCATACATGATGTCCGCACCGTCACAGGTCGGGCCTGCAATAGCGACGGGACCGGTTTCCATACCGTCATGCGACGTGCGGATACCGTAGCGGATGGCTTCGCCCTCGGTCTCGGCCAGGCCACCGAAACGACCGATATCGAGATAGACCCAGCGCACGCCGTCATTCATGCCGCGACGGCTGACCAGCACCACTTCCGAGGAAACGACGCCCGCGTCACCCACCATGAAACGGCCCGGCTCCACGATCATTTCCGGCAGGTCATTGCCGAAATGCTCGGTCATGGCGTGGCTGATCGCCAGCGCGAAACGGTCGATGCCCGGCACGTCATCACGATAGCGGATGGGGAATCCACCGCCCAGATTGACCATGCGCAGGTCCAGCCCGGCTGCCTTCAGGTCGGTAAACAGCATGCCCACGCGGGCGATCGCCGCTTCATAGGCACCGGTTTCCGTCTGCTGGCTACCGACATGGAAGGACAGGCCATACGGGTCCAGACCAAGGTCACGGGCACGCAGCATGAGGTCACGCGCATTGTCCAGCGTGGTGCCGAACTTGCGTGACAGCGGCCAGTCCGCACCCTCGTTTTCCACGATCAGGCGGCAGTAGACGCGGGACCCCGGCGCGTGGCGGGCCAGCTTGTCCAGTTCTTCCGCGCAGTCAAAGGCGAACATGTCCACCCCTGCCTGATAGGCGCGGGCGATGTTGCTGGCCTTCTTGACCGTGTTGCCGAACGAGATGTCGGCCGCGCGGGCACCGGCTTCGAGGCACATGGAAATCTCTTCCCACGAGGCGGCGTCGAATGCCGACCCCAGCCCCACGAGGCGGCGCAGGATGGCGTTGGCGGGATTGGCCTTGACGGCGTAGTAGATCCGGGCCAGCGGCAGCGCTTCGCGCAGCGCGCGATAGCGTTCTTCCACCCGGTCAACGTCAACGACAAGGCATGGCGTTGCAGGAGCCTGCTCAGCCAGATAACGAGCGATTTTGGGAGTCATCGCACCCAAATCCCTTCTGTTCTGCCGCCCGGATGAATACAATTCTGGAATTGCACAAACGGACAGATGTTGCGAAACGGTCTAACGGACCAGCGACCAATAAGGACCCCCACCTGCGTGGCAGCCCGATTGCCAGAACGCTTGACGTCGTTGCGTAACCTCAGAGGGCCAGTGGCACGTGCGTTGTTGCGTAGGGAGCGCATATGCGGACAATACGCGCGTGACGCAATAGAAAAATTATTCCTATGGAAGGTTTTTCATTTAGGGTCGGGGGATCGTGGCACAATCTCCACAGCCGCCACCCACCCGATCGCCTGCACGGCCTGACGGGTCAATTACCAGCATACAGGACACGAAGCCCGCATTGATTGGTTCCTCCTCTACCCAGATTGATATGACGGACATGCCCCCGCCCGCCCCATCGCTGCCCAATTTCTCCATGCAGCAGGTCAGGAAGGTGCTGCGGCAGGTGCTGCGCAACATCATATCCGACCAGATCACGCTGGCAGCGGCGGGGTGCGCCTTCTACGCCACGCTTTCGCTGTTTCCTGCCATGAGTACGCTGATCTCGCTGTACGGGCTGCTGTTCGATCCGCAGACGGTGGAACCGCAGCTTGTGGTGCTGCGCAACCTGCTGCCGCCTTCCGCCTATGACATGATCGGCGCGCGCATCCACCTTCTGGTGGCCGAATCGCATTCCTCGCTCACGCTCAACCTGATCGTATCGACCACCATCGCCACATGGTCGGCATCGGCTGCCACGCGCTCGCTCATCATGGCGATGAATGTTGCCTACAACACCCCGGAAACCCGAAGCTTCCTGCGGTTCCAGGCCATGGGCATGGCGCTGACGTTCTGCTCCATCTGTGGCGGCATCCTGACACTGGCGCTGATGGTGGCGCTGCCGTTCCTTCTGGATTACCTGCCGCAGCGGCTGAATCTGGCGGCCCCGCCGGGTTCGGTGGAACTGCTGGTGCGGATGGGTGGCCCCATCCTCATGCTGCTGTTCGTGCTGTCGCTGTGTTCGGTCCTGTACCGATTCGGACCCAACCGGCCCCATACCTACTGGCGCTGCATCCTGCCCGGTTCGGTCGGGGCGACGGTGCTGTGGCTGCTGTCATCGGTGGGTTTTTCCTATTACGTCAGCCACATCGCGGGCTACAGCGTGACCTATGGGCCGCTGGGGGCGTTCATCGCCATCATGATGTGGTTTTACGTATCGGCCTATGTCGTGCTGCTGGGCGCGGAACTGAACGCGGGGCTGGAAATCGAACTGAAGCTGCGCTGCTCACCTGAAAAGACGATGGAAGGCTGGACAAAGCACCAGCGCCTGTAACAGCCGGGCGGCTTCACGGCACCCGCCGGGGGCAGGCCGGTCCGGTCCGGGCAGGACCGGAATATCTGCCTGCGCAGTCCATCCACGGCTCTTTGCAGCCAACTTACCCACCGGCCACCTGAAATCGGTGATGTACGGAGCGGAACAGGACAGCCCTGAAAACCGGCTGCCATTCAGGAAACGTGAAAAATCCCGCTACCAGCACACCACGGACGCTTCAGCGCGGTGCGCTGGCGACTTCATCCTCAGGTCGTGCGGGTTCTATGGCGACGGGCGATGTGCCAGCGCCCAGCATGCCAAGCTGGCGCGCAGCCTCCGGTGAGAGATCAATGATGCGGTGGCCATGAAACGGCCCGCGATCATTCACCCGGACCACCACCGAACGCCCCGTCCGCATGGAACGCACGCGCAGACGGGTGCCGAGTGGCAGCAGGGGGTGCGCCGCCGTCAGCGCATCAGGATCGAATGTTTCACCCGATGCCGTGGCACGGGACATTTTTCCACCCGTACTATACCAGCTTGCCATGCCATGCTGGTGCCAGTTTTCGGGAACGGATGTCATCACAGGCGACCGGACCACGCCCCGCGCATGTTCATGCGTCGTTGCACAGGCAGCATGCTCGGTGCCCGACGCAACGAACAGAAGACATGTAACCACAACCGAACACACAAACCGCGCCGCGCCGTGACTCGCCTCCTCATCACCACGTCGGTGATCGGGATACCCTGTCATTCGTGCCGTATAGCACAGTGAGCACCGATATCCTACCATCTTCGCCTCCCCCCTGCGGGACGGATTCCCGCGTGGCGCGGAAGCCCGCCGGCATGGACCCTGCGGGCGCGCAGGCACGAACGGACTTGGAACCGGAGTGCGGGCGTGCTAGGCGCGTGCATCATGGAGCGCCCTCTCATTGCCGTGCTGAACGGCCCCAACCTGAACATGCTCGGACTGCGACAGCCCGAGGTCTATGGTCACGCCACGCTTGATGACGTGGAACAGGTCTGCGTCCAGGCTGCCGAACGCCTGGATGTCGCCATTGATTTCCGCCAGACCAATGGCGAGGGGGAACTCGTATCCTGGATACAGGAATGCCGGGGCCGCGCGCGCGGCATCATCATCAACCCGGCTGCCTACTCCCACACTTCCGTTGCCCTGCTCGACGCGCTGCTTGCCGTTGATCTGCCGGTGATCGAGGTGCACATTTCCAATATTCACCGCCGTGAAGCCTTCCGTCATCACTCCTACGTTTCCCGCGCCGCCATTGGCGTTATCTGCGGGCTTGGCGTACGGGGCTATGCGCTTGCGCTTCAGGCCATGACAGACATGATTCTGGACGAGGACGATCAATGAGCCGACTGCTCGTGGATGCGGATGCCATTCGGGCATTGGCCGAAATTCTGACCGATACCGGCCTGACCGAAATCGAAATCGCGGAAAAGGACAACCGCATCCGCGTTGTCCGCGCAGCCGCCCCGGTGGCGCATGCCGTGCCCGCCCCGGCCCCTGTCGCCGCACCGGTCGCGGTTGCGACCCCGGCGCCAGCGCCCGTCACCGACCCGTCCAAGCATCCCGGCGCCGTGACCAGCCCGATGGTGGGCGTGGCCTATCTTGCGCCCGACCCGTCCTCCCCGCCGTTCGTGACGGAAGGCCAGCAGGTCAGCGCGGGCCAGACGCTGCTGCTGATCGAGGCGATGAAAACCTTCAATCAGATCAAGGCCCCGCGCGCGGGCACGCTGAGCCGGATTCTGGTCCAGTCGGGTGACCCGGTCGAGTTCGGCGAAGCGCTGGTCATCATAGAGTAATGTTTTCCAAGATCCTGATCGCCAATCGCGGCGAGATCGCCCTGCGCATCCTGCGGGCCTGCCGCGAACTGGGCATTCCGACCGTAGCCGTCCATTCCACGGCTGATGCGGACGCCATGCATGTCCGTCTGGCGGATGAAGCCGTGTGCATCGGGCCGCCAGCCAGCCGCGACTCGTATCTGAATGTCGCGGCCATCCTGTCGGCAGCCACCATTACCGGCGCGGATGCCATCCATCCGGGTTACGGCTTCCTGTCGGAAAATGCCGACTTCGCGGAAACGGTGGAAGCCCACGGCATCACCTTCATCGGCCCGACGGCCGAGCATATCCGCATGATGGGCGACAAGATCACCGCCAAGACCACCATGATGGCGCTGGGCGTGCCGCTGGTCCCCGGATCGGATGGCGCGCTGGAAAACCTTGAGCAGGCGCGCGAAGTCGCCGCCCGCGTGGGGTATCCCGTGCTGATCAAGGCGGCGGCAGGCGGCGGTGGACGTGGCATGAAGGTCGCCCCCACCGAAGCCGATCTGGAAGAGGCATGGAGCGTTGCGCGCACCGAAGCCCGCGCAGCCTTCGGCAATGACGAGGTCTATCTCGAAAAATACCTCGACAAGCCGCGCCATATCGAACTCCAGATCATGGCCGACACGCATGGCAACGTGGTGCATTTTGGCGAGCGTGACTGTTCGCTCCAGCGCCGCCACCAGAAGCTGCTCGAAGAGGCGGGTTCTCCCGCCCTGACCGCGCAGCAGCGTGACGAGATCGGGGAAATCGCGACATCCGCCCTGACCAGGCTGGGTTACCGCAACGCCGGAACGCTGGAATTCCTGTATCAGGATGGACAGTTCTGCTTCATCGAGATGAATACCCGCCTGCAGGTGGAACATCCGGTGACGGAAATGGTGTGCGACGTGGATCTGGTGCGGGAACAGATCCGCATCGCGGCGGGCGAACCCATGGGTTACAGCCAGTCGGACATCCACTTCTCCGGCCATGCGATCGAATGCCGCATCAACGCGGAAGATCCGCAGAGCTTCATGCCCACTCCGGGCACGATCACCGTCTATCATCCGCCGGGTGGGCTGGGCGTACGAATCGACAGCGCGCTTTACGCGGGCTATCGCGTTCCCCCCTATTACGACAGCATGATCGCCAAGCTGATCGTGCGTGCGCCGACACGGCTGGAAGCCATCGAACGCATGCGTCGGGCTCTGGATGAATTCGTGATCGAAGGGGTCAAGACCGTCATCCCGCTACACCGCAGGATTCTGGATGACCCCCAGTTCCGCAAGGGTGACTACACCATCCACTGGCTGGAAAATTTCGTGGCCCGGCAGCAGGGCTAGGAACGCTTTCACGGCCACAGGTCATAGGAAAGGGGGCATGTCCAATGCGGATATGCCCCCTTTTCTGTATCGCCACATCATACGCGGCACGCAGGACGGATACCCCACCGACCCGCCCGGTTACGGATTTTCCGCGCCTGCCCGTTCAGGCCATGACCGGGTCAAGATAGGGGCTGGAAGCATCGAAGAACTTCTGGTTGTGATCCAGTTCATACGAAATCACGTACATGCAGCTCAATGCCCGGTCGATTTCCAGACGCACGCCCAGATTGTCCGCCTTCCCCGCCATTTCCTGCAAATGGACGATGGCGAATTTGGCGGAACGCGCGGTCCGGCCATAATGGCCACCGTAACGTCCACTGAACTGCGCCATGCGTCCCATCATGTCACTGACCACGCGCTGGGCCTCTGGCGGTAGCTGGTGGCGTTCCAGAATGGTGCGCAGGCGGATCACATTCAGCCCGATGGTCATGGCGGACAGGATGCCCTGCAGATAGGCGTCGATGATCGTATCGGGCGTATCCTCCGCATTGGTCAGCAGCCGCACGAAGCGGTCCACATTATGCTCGACCACATACAGGGTAGTCGGCAGCACGCGCGCCCGCGCGACATAGCGCAGGCCACGCAGGATGCCGGTACGCATCTGCCAGCGCATGTCATTGGTATCGAACGGCAGGATCAGCCGGAAGGCCCACATGGCGTACCACAGACCAAGGATCAGCGGCATGGCGGTGTTGAAAAACGCCACTTCATCCAGCCGGGACTGATTGCCCGGCCCCAGCAGGATCGGCAGGAACAGGTTATAGGAGACCGCCCCCAGCACCAGCGCCGGATAGGCAAAGGCCAGCCCGCCCGCCAGCATGGGCAGGAACAGGCATGCGGCCATGATTTCGTACGTAGTGGGCGACGCCAGCCGCCACAGCACCAGTACACCCGCCATGAGGGAGGCAATGATGGCCCCGCCCAGAAAGGCGCGGGTGGCCAGCGCTGGCTTTTCCAGCGTGGAAAACAGGCTGCATACGATCGAGACGAACATCATGAAGGTCAGCCCCGCCGACCATGACGTGGTGATCCAGATGACGCCTGACCCGAAAACGGTGACGGAGGCCCGCAGGCTGTTGGTGAAAGCCTGCTGCCAGTCCCGGAAGGTCTTGAGCCGGTAATGAAAATGATCATGCAGCAACGGATGGCGGCTGGCATCGAACTGAAGCAGCGCCTGTTCCAGTTCGTCCAGCATGACGCCCAGCGCATGATTGAGCATGCGCTGCTGCGACAGCATCTCCACCAGTTGCGGATCGGGTGGCAGGCTGCCGGGGGTACCCATTTCCTCATCAAGGGAATCGGTCACGCTCTGCCTGCAGGCGGCCTGCAGGTCGGCCAGACGGGCCAGCACGGGCGATATGTCATCGCTGGCGTCCAGTTGCGGGGCCATGTCCTTCAGAAAGGCCTGCACCTTGCTCGATGTCGCCCGGAAAGCGGCTCCCGGCGTGCCCCCCGGCCCGTTCATGAGGGCAGCAAGATCCAGCCCGCGTGACAGCAGCATCGCCACCCGCGCAAGGGCCGCACGCGCATGGTCGCCTTCATGCCCGCGATGGGAGCCCATCTCGACTTCGGCAAACTCGATCTGGTCGCTCAGCGTGGTGATATTGGTAAAGACGCCGCGCGCCTTGCGCAGGATCTGGGCATCGCCCGACAGCAGGGCGGCCAGCGTCTGGCCCGCACCGTCGATGGCTGTCAGGAAATTATGGGCCAGACGGTCCTGCGCGCGCTCCTCCAGCCGGAACTGGAACAGGGAGGACACGGTCGTCTCCAGCACGATGCCCAGCACGATATAGGTCGCGCGTGCCATTGCCGTCATGAAGATGTGCTGGGGGTCGGCTATCCCGTCAAGCGAGATGATGGCGTAGGTGAACCCGCTCGCCCGCATGCCGTGGATACGGTAATTGGTCATGGTGGCGGGGCCGGGCAGCAGCGTGCCGATGAAACAGAACAGTCCGATCCCGGCGGCAAGCATCAGGATGAACATGACCGGGGCCTGTGGAAAGGCCGCAACCAGCATGACGGCGCATATCGTGCCCACCACCATGCCGAACAGATGCCATCGCGCCTTGGCCACGCTCTTGCCGCGCGTGCCCTGCGCCACCATCCATACCGTCAGTGCCGCCCATTGCGGGCTGCCCAGTTCCCACCACAGGGCAATGCCCAGCGCGATGAGCGAGGTGATGGTCGTGCGCAGCGCATAACCGAATGTGAAGATACCGGGTGCGTACAGCCAGCGCAGATGATCCTGCCGCGGGGTCATGCCCGGCGGCCACAGGCGCCTGAAAAAATCGCGGACCTGATCCTGGAAGCGGATCAGGGAAAGCTCAAGACCTTTCATCCTGGCGTTCAGCCTCCCCTGTCAAACACGATCCACGCATACTGTTACATCATACGGCCCGAACGAACAGGGCCACAGCCGGGTGGCAGCGTGTACGCCATGCCACGCGCACCCGGCGCAGTTCCTATTCCTCGTAGGAGACGAGGGTCTTGACCGGAATATCCAGACGGTTGCGGCCACCAAGCCCCGTCAGTTCGATCATGGTCGCAGCCCCCACCACATTGGCCCCGACCTTGCGCAGCAGGGAAATGGAGGCGACCAGCGTGCCACCCGTGGCCAGCAGGTCATCCATCACCACCACACGCTGGCCGGGCTGGATCGCATCGGACTGGATGTGCAGCGAATCGGACCCGTATTCCAGATCGTAGCTGTAGGACACCGTCTCACCCGGCAGCTTGCCCGGCTTGCGCAGCATCACCAGCCCGCAGCCCAGACGGCTGGCCAGGGGGGCCGCGGTCAGGAACCCGCGCGATTCGATGGCGGCAAGCATGTCCGGCGCCCAGGGTGCGACGGCGGCGGCCAGACGGCCCATGGCGATCTGCCACGCATCGGCGTCGCGCATCAGGGTGGAAATGTCGTAAAACAGGATACCGGGCTTGGGGAAATCCGGAATGTTACGGATGTATTGTTTCAGATCGATCTTGGCGGTCGTCATGATCGGTGCGCAGTCCCCGTTGCGTGGTCATATAAATCCGGGACAGGCGTGCCCCGTTCACGAAAATGTCGCCCTTGCAGACGGCTCCCCGCTGTAGCCGCCACGCGGCGGGGGGACAAGCCCATCGGCTCATGTTGCACATGCTTTGATATGCGCCCCGTGCGTTTTGTCATAACGGGAGATTTTATTCCTCCGTCTCCGCCGTGGCGGGCGGACGGGCCGGGCGCAGCACCACCATGACCATCATGATCGCGGCCCCCATCAGCATGACACCGGCCATCGGTATGGGGGAATTGGCGGGCAGCATGCCCACGAACGCACCCGCCACGGCACCCAGCACATATTGCAGCGTGCCCACGAAGGCCGAGGCGCTGCCCGCGAAGCGCGGATGATCCGCCAGCGCGCCAACGGTGGCGTTGGGGCCGACAATGCCCGTAGTGCCCAGTGAAACCATCATCGACAGGATCAGGCAGCCCAGCATCCACAGGGGGGGATGACCGCCATGCTGCATGGCGAAGGCGATGACGATGGCCATCGCCGTCATGGCGATGGTGCCCGCAACCGCGACACCCACCGCCACGCCAAGGATGCGGCCCGCATCGATCCGCCCCACCAGCAGGCCGTTAAGCTGCGACGCCCCGATCATGCACACCGCGAAGACCCCGAACATCATGCCGAAATGCGCAGGCGACAGCCCGAACTGGTTGATGAACACCGAAGGGGCGGCGGACAGGTAGGTAAAGGACATGAAACAGGCGAACCCCGCGATCATCGCATGCGTGATGAAACCGCGATCGCGCGCCAGCATCACATAACGGCTGAACAGGGTTACGGGCGAAAACTCGCTGCGGTTCGCAGGCCGCAGCGTCTCGGGCAGGACACGCCAGATCAGCACGATGCAGATCAGGCCATACACGGCAGAAGCCCAGAAGATGGACCGCCACGATGCGATCGACAGCACCATGCCACCCAGCGTGGGTGCCAGAATGGGCACGACCCCCATCACCAGCACCAGCCGCGACATGAGACGCGCGGATTCATTGCCATGCGACATGTCGCGCACGCAGGCGCTGGGAATGATGAGACTGGCCGATGCCCCCAGCGAGGCAATGAGGCGAAACGCGGAAAAGGTGAAGATATCCTGCGCCACCGCACACCCGACCGATGCCAGCGTATACACGAACGTGCCCACCAGCATGGGCACACGCCGCCCGAAACGGTCCGAAAGCGGCCCCATGGTGATCTGGCCGATCGCCAGCCCGACGAACCACACGGCCAGCGTCATCTGCGCCGACCCGGCGCGTCCGTGCAGCGTGTGTTCCAGCTCGGGGAAGGCAGGCAGGTATATGTCGGTCGATACGGGACCGACCGCCGTCAGGAAACCAAGCAGGATGGCGATCCAGCCCATGGGGCGGACAGCCGTTTCCGGCGCGGGGGTTTCTGCTGAACGGCCCGCCATTGCGGATGAGCCCATGAGGCGCTCCAGTATTAAAAGACTTGTCGGGACTAGTAGACCAGCACGGCCCTGCTTTTCACCACCTAATTGCGGCATTTCTGCAATTCGTTATTCCTATACCGCCCGGTTTCGCATACGCCGCATAAGCCACAGTCCCACCAGCGCGGACAGGCCGAACAGGACGGTGGCGATACCGATGCGCAGCGCCCCATCCAGCCGCGTGCCCGCACCAACCAGCACGAATACGACCGTCTGCGGCAGGCTGCCCAGCAACGTGGCGAACATGAAGGGCGCGACCCGCACGCCCAGCATGCCGGACGCCAGACTGAGCAGCAGTGCCGAGCCCACCGGCATGAGGCGCAGCATCAGCACGGCGGCAAAGGGTTCGCGCCCCACCAACGCATCCAGCCGCGCCATGACTGCATCCAGTCGCGCGGGCATGCGTGCCCCGCCAGCCCACCGCCCCCAGCCGTAACCGCACAGGGCGCCGGCAACGGTCGCCAGTGTCGCAAGCACGCAGCCCGCACCGATTCCGTAGGCGGCGCCAGCAGCAAAACACACCATCTGCCGCGGCAGCCCGACCGCGCAGGACAGGCTGGCCACCGCAACGAACAGCACGACACCCCGCACCCCGGAATGAAGTGCCGGTCCCGCCGCAAGCATATGCCGCAGTCCCGGCATACGGCTGACCGCCACCGCCAGAACGGCAAAAACCGCCAGCAGCAGCACCGGCCGCACCAGCATGCGCAGCGAAGCCGCAGGAGATGACGGGGGCGGTACGGCGTGCGGTAATGTCATGCGTGCGTCCCGTCCGGCAGTAATTATATACACCGCGCCTAGCATCGCCTTGCGGCGGACTGCAAGGGCGGTCTAAATCCGATTATGTCCGCATATTCTCCCCATGGCTCCCTGCTGGGCCGCACGCCGCCTTCCGCGCAGGAAATGCGCAACAGGAAGCGTATTTCCACGTGGCTGTTCGCAATCTGCTTCATGCTGATCGGCATGATCGCGCTTGGCGGCTATACGCGCCTGACCGGGTCGGGCCTGTCCATCATGGACTGGCGGCCCATTACCGGCATGATCCCGCCGCTAAGCCATGCGGAATGGGAACGGCAGTTCGAACTGTACAAAACCATTCCCCAGTACAAGATCCTGCATGACGGCTTCGGCCTTTCGGGTTTCCAGCAGATTTTCTGGGCAGAGTGGACGCACCGTTTCTGGGGTCGGCTCATGGGCCTCGTGCTGCTGGTGCCGCTGGTGTGGTTTTCCATCACCGGTGCGCTGGACCGGCGGCTCATGCTGCGGCTGATCCTGTTTTTCGTACTGGGCGGGCTTCAGGGGGCTATCGGGTGGTTCATGGTGGCATCGGGGTTCAATCCGGACAGCACCGCCGTCGCCCCGGTGCGGCTGGTACTGCACCTGTGCTGCGCCTTTGCGCTGTATATCGCCATTCTGTGGACAGCCCTTTCGGTACGCACGCCGCGCCCAGCCTTCATCCCGGCCACGACCGCAGTGGTGCGCATCCACCGGCTGGTATGGACCATATGCTGTCTGGTGGGCATCACCGTCATTGCGGGCGGCTTTACCGCAGGCACGCATGCCGGATTTGCCTATAATACCTTCCCGCTCATGGATGGCCACCTGATCCCCCGTGGCTACGCACGGCTGCATCCCTTCTGGCTGAACTGGTTCCAGAACATTCCGGCGGTCCAGTTCGACCACCGCCTGCTGGCGACCGGCACGGCGCTGCTGATCGGCCTTACCATCGTGCTGGGACTGCGCACGGCCAATCTGGGCAAGGACGTGCATGATGCGCTGATGGTTCTGGGCTGGCTGGTGCTGCTGCAATACGCGTTGGGCATCACCACGCTGCTGCTGGTCGTGCCGGTCTGGGCAGGCACCGTGCACCAGACCTGCGCCGCCCTTGTGCTGACGGCGGCCATTGTGACGCTGCACCGCCTGCGTGGGGTCGGACGCCCCTGAACCACGTTCCATCCGCTCCCGGCACATCGGCCACCGGGGGCGGATGGCCTCCCCATTCAGGGGGTTACGATATAGGCCACACCCCGCGGTTGCACATGTGTGTAGCGGTCGCGGATGATGGCCCACAGGCTGGAATATTCCCAGACATAACGCGGCGGCAGGAAGCGTGAACTGCTGACAAAGGCCACGATACCATGACTGTCCAGGGCCTGGCGCAGGGCCGTGGCGTCATGCGTGACGGCCACATGCTGGGAATAATTGAAAAAATCCATGACCACGGGCTTGCCCGCCCAGTAGCAGATGGCCAGCGTCTCGCACCCTACATTGCCATCCATATGCCGGACCGTCCCGATCGTTTCGCGCCATGCGGGTTCGTGGGCCATGACCTCCGCCGTGCTGCGATACAGAAAGGGCACGTAAACCGGCGCACAGGCCACGATGGGCAGCAGGTCCAGCCCCGCCAGCATGACAACACCCATCCACGCAGGCACCCGGCCGGGCGGGATCATACCCCTTTCCATCCCCGATACGGCCAGCCCGGCACATAGCGCGGCTGCGATCAGGGCTTCAAAACACGCATTATGTGTAACACCAGCACCCGTGCGCTGGATCACCACCGACAGGACGGACCAGAACAGGTAAGTCCCCAGCAGCAGACCCATCCGGTTGCGCAGGCCCAGCCGGGGCAGAAGCAGCGCGGAGACCATCATGCCCCCCAGCCCCAGCACGTTGCCCACCCCCTTCACGGCCCCATGTATCTGGAAAATGCGCTTGTGCCCGAAAACGCCATGGATGAAATCCGGGCCGAAACAGGCATAAAACAGGCCGCCCAGAACGGACACACCCACGACCCCGCCCAGCATCCATGCCAGCGCGCCACGCCGGTCGGTCACAAGCAGCCACAGGGTGATCGCAAGCGGCAGGGCAAGGATATTGTGCTTGAAGGTCAGTCCCGCCACCATGACAAGACCGGCACAGAACGCCCGCCACGCAGGCATGCCGTCGCGTGCATTGCCCCGGTTCCCCAGCAGCAGCACGAAACCGGCCATGATAATGGCTTCCGCCAGCCATTGCGGATCATTCATGACCACGTAATCGCTATAGAAAACCGCCGCGTAGAATATGACCAGCAGACCCGCGAACCATGCGGCGGCGCGCGTGCCCCCCATGATGATGACGATCCGGCCGGTTGCAAAAGCGCAGAAAAGCATGGCGAATAACGAGACGATACGCCCCGCGAGGATCATGTCCCCCAGCAGCCAACCGAGCGCACCCACCACGTAAAAGGAACTGGGCGGATAGTTGTTGAACACCATGCCGCCCGGTGGCGGGTACAGGCTGGCGCCCCCCATCCCCATGGCATGCCGGGCCTGATAGGCATTCCATCCCTCGTTACTGGACAGGGAGACATGATACCCGATAATCGCAATATGCGGGGCAAGCATACAGGTCGCCAGAAATATCCCGGCACAGATCCATAACCTGCCAATCGTTCCTGATACTCTTGGTATGGTATTCATATATGAAAAGCGGCTTCTTCCGTTCCGAATACTTAATTATTCGGGGTCTGCACGGCTGCCTGCCCCGGATCAGATATGCGGATGGTCCTGCATTTCATATCAGACGCCCATCCGGCCCCGGTCAATGCCTCCGTCCGGGCGGGGCATCCTAGCGTGCCCCACGGGCGGGGAATAACACCGGAATGTGGCTTTATAATTCAGAATGTTACACAGGCCGTTTTCCGGGGATCTTTCGCGCCCTTCCCGCTTGTGCATTCGTGCGGACCGGGCAGAAATACCCCTATGATCCACAGGCAGCCCCTCAACGGGATACCGCGCACGATCCGGCGGCGATGGGTGCGCCGGGGCATCCGATCCGGCAGGCCATGCGTTATCGCGCCATCGGGCGGCATGATGCGCGCCACGCCTTTCCCGAACGGACTATTTTCTGCGATAAACCCTCTTCAGACATGCAGGAATGGAAGATGCACAAGCTGAAACATGTGGCGACCGGAATGATGCTGGCACTGATCGCATGCGGGCCGGTGGTGCCGCACGCCCATGCCGAACCACATGGCGGCGGCGATGGCGGTCGGGGTGGTCCGGGCGGCGGTGGCTATGGCGGAGGCCATGGTGGAGGCTGGAACAATGCAGGCCGCAGTGGCGGATGGGACGGCGGGCGTTCGGGCCGCTGGCGCGGCAACTGGGGCTGGGGCGGATGGGGCTGGAATGGTGGCTGGGGCGGCGGCTACTACCCTGCCTATGTCGGCTGGGATGGCTGGGGATACCCGTGGGGCGGCTGGGGCTGGGGATGGCCCGGCATGGCCATGGGGGGTGCGATGGGTGCCGCCGCAGCCGGGGCCAGCTATCAGGCCGCACCGGAAGTCTATAGCGGCACGGGCAATACCACGCCGGAAGACGACACCATCTATGACAAGGATCTGTCCACGCTGGTCAATCCCCAGCCTGCGCCAGTCCAGACGCAGGCCCCCGCGCAGCCGAAACCGTCCCGTTCCTGTCCGGCGGGACAGGTCTATAATGACCTGACTGAAAGCTGCGACCGGCCATAAGCGGCGACCGGGATCGGGCAACCGGCATGGGGGGATGTATGTTTCCCCCCCCCACCGGAAGCGGGCTGGCATTACGCCCGCCCTTCATCCGGGCCGGTCAGGATGCGTCGATGGCTTTTTCCTGCCCCGGCTGTGGCACCCAGCCCTGCAGTTCCTCCCGCACAAGGGTTTCAAGCAGGTCGATGGCATCGGGCGAATCGTTCAGACACGGGATCAGCGCCAGTTCCTCGCCACCCGCCTTGACGAAGGCGGCACCGGCTTCATTGCCGATTTCATCCAGCGTTTCGATGCAGTCAGCGATGAAGCCCGGCGTGATCACGGCAATCCGGGTAATCCCGCGCGCGGGCAGGGATTCGATAAAGGGCGCGGTATAGGGTTCAAGCCATTTGGCCGGGCCAAAACGTGACTGGAAGGTCAGCGGCATCATCTGCCCGTCATATCCCATCGCCTGACGCAGGGCGGCGATGGTGCGTTCGCATTCCGCCTGATAGCTGTCACCCTTTTCCACATAGACCTTCGGCAGCCCGTGAAAGGACGCCACGATCATCTGCGGCCTGAAATCCAGTGTCTGGAGTCGCGCGGTAATGGAACGGGCCAGCGCGGCGATATAGGCCGGATGATCGGCAAAGGGCGGCAGGGTGCGGATGGCAGGCTGGTTGCGCATGCGCATAAGCGCGCGAAAGGCCTGATCGTTGGCAGTGGCCGTCGTGGTAGCGCTGTACTGCGGATAAAGCGGGGCCAGCAGGATACGGTCGCATCCCTGCTGCACCAGATCATGCACGCCCTGCCTGATGGAGGGCCTGCCATAACGCATGCCCCATGCCACGGGCACGCCATCTGCCGCCAGACGTTCGGCCAGCCCGGCAGCCTGATTGCGGGTATAGGTGCGAAGGGGGCTTTCATCGCGATCATGATGCCAGATGCGATGATAGGCTTCCCCCGACCGGCGGGGGCGAAATGTCAGCACCGGGCCGTACAGGATGGGCTTCCAGATCAGGGGACTGGCTTCGATGATACGCCGGTCCGAAAGGAATTCCGCCAGATAACGCCGGACAGCGGCGTAACCGGTTCCATCCGGGGTGCCCAGATTGCTCAGAAGCACCCCGGCGCGCGCGGACGCAACTTCCTGCCGCGCCGCGCGATGTACGGTAATGAATGTCATGACACGGCTGCTACATGAAGCCGCGTATGGATGCAAAGGAACAGGAGATGGGGTCCTGCCTTCAGGTCAGAAGTTCAGTCAGCGTCGGGTGCGTACCCGGACCGGCTGCATGGCCCGGACCGGGGCGTTGAGACAACGCGCCATACCGACAAGCCCCAGCAGGGCGACAACAGGGGAAAGCATCTGGACAAAGGTGAGCATCACGGTCCCTTTCCTGATCGGACTTCCGTCAGTCAACAGCGCGTATCATGCCCACGTCAATCAAAAACGTGACTGGCGCGCGCCAGCGCGACACATTTGCGCATGAGCGATGGCAGGGCCACGGCTTCCTCCCCCGCGTAATTCACTTCCCCGCCCTGTCCCGCGATACTGTTGGGAAAGGCGGAAATTTGCGCCGCATACACGTCCACCAGCAATGTAAAATGCGTGAAGACATGCTTCACCTGCCCCGTTCCATGCCATTTCGCGCGCAGCCGGGGTGCGTCGGGCGCATGCTCCATCGCCTCCCCCTCCGTCCAGGGGGTATCGCGCCATACCGGGCCGGGCAGGCCCATCATGCCGCCCAGCAGGCCTTTTTCCGGCCGCCGGACCAGCAGCATGCCGCCTGCCGCATCCATCATGCAGAAATGCACGCCATAGCGCACGGGACGGGCCACCTTCGCCGCGCGACGCGGCAGGGTGGCGGCGATTCCCTGCCGGTTACCCGCACAGGCGTCACGCCATGGACACAGCGCGCAGGCCGGCGCGCGCGGGGTGCAGATACCGGCCCCCAGATCAAACAGCGCCTGCGCGAAATCGGATGGTCGGCCCTGCGCCGGGGCATCCGCGTTAAGGATCATGGCCTGACGGGCGATAGCCTTGCGCGCGCCGGGCAGCGGGTCCGTCAGGGCGAACAGGCGCGCCGTCACGCGTTCCACATTCCCGTCCACCGGCACGACCGGACGACCAAAGGCAATGGCGGCTATGGCCGCAGCGGTATAGGCCCCGATTCCCGGCAGTTCCAGCAGCCCAGCCACGGTATCGGGAAACACGCCGCCCCGCGCCGCCACTGCACGGGCGCAGGCATGCAGGTTGCGTGCCCGTGCGTAATAGCCAAGTCCGGCCCACATGGTCATGACCTGATCCTGCGGGGCGCGGGCCAGCGCGTTCACATCGGGGAACGCGTCCACAAACCGTTCAAAATAGGGAATGACCGCCGTAACGGTGGTCTGCTGCAGCATGATCTCGCTCAGCCAGACCCGATAGGGATCTGCGCTCTGGCCGGGCAGCGCGCGCCATGGCAGAGTGCGACGGTGCCGGTCATACCAGCGTAACAGATCAGCGGCAGAAGGTAACACGGACCCGTTTATGACGAACCCGCCCCCCGACAGCAAGCGAAAGAACGCCACCACCCCCACGGAACCGCCGCCCCGGTCGTTCCGCACGCGCAGCATGGCGGCCCTTCTGCCCCATATCAGCAGGCCGGTTTTTCGCAAGCAGTCCCCCGCCGCCGTGCAGGTCATGTCGGACTGGCCTGATATAGTCGGCCCCCATCTGGCCGCCACGACCGTACCGCGCAGACTGGCCGCCGGGACGCTGACCGTGGCCTGTTCAGGGCCGGTGGCGATGGAACTGCAGCATCTTGCGCCCGCCGTCATCGCCCGCATCAACACCACATGCGGACAGGGCGTGGTCAAACGCCTGAGAATGGTTCAGGACCTGACCATGACGCCCCGCCCCGTCGCCCGGCCCGCCCCACGCACGGCACCTGCGCCCGTTCAGATCGACGACATGCCCGATGGCCCGCTGAAGGAAGCACTTGGCCGTCTGGGCGGCTGGCTGAACGCATCCCGCGACCCGAAAACCCGGCGATAGGTGCCCTGACCACTCCCCTTCCGCCAGACGGAAGGAAACGGCCCCGGTTACAGACCGGGCGACGCCTGCCATGAAAACGCCTTACGCATGATCGTGAATGATCTGTCACATAATGACAGGTGCCCAAGGCTGGATATCTGGCCGGAAGGCACCAATATCCGATGGCAGGATGTCAGATAAAGGAAACTGACCACATGCGTAAATTGGCCCTGTTGCTGGCCGTGTCCGTGGGACTGGTCGGCGCGTTGCCCGCACCTTCCGCCTATGCATGGCGTGGGGGCGGATGGGGTGGCCCCGGCTGGCACGGCGGCGGCTGGCGTGGTGGCTGGGGCTGGGGTGGCTTCGGCATGGGCATCGCCGCCGGGACCGCACTGGGTGTCGCCATGTCCCCTTACCGTTACGGACCTTATGGTTACGGCTATCGCTACCCGGTCTATGGCTACGGTTATCCGCCGCCCTATCCGGTTTATGCCTATCCGCCGCCGCCTCCACCGCCGCCACCGGCCTATTACGGCGGATATTACCGTTAAGGCGCGCCCCGCGCGGCCTGTACGAAGGCGTGGATCAGTGCTGCGGATTTGACGCCGGGGGCGGACTCCACCCCGGATGACACATCTACGGCACGCGTGCCGCTCTGATCTATGGCGCGCCGTACATTGTCAGGCGTCAGGCCCCCGGCCAGCAGCCACGGGACGGGGGCCTGCCAGCCTTTGGTCAGGGTCCAGTCAAAGGCATGGGCATTGCCACCGGGCCGGTCGGAACCGGCAGGCGCACGGGATTCGATGACCAGCCCATCCACCGCACAGTTTTGGGGCAGGTCAGCAGCAGCGGCAATCCCGGCCGCCTGCCATACCGGCAGGCCGAACCGCGCGCGGATTGCGGCGGCGCGGGGACCATCATCATAGATCTGCAATCCATCAAGCGGCACATGATCCAGCACGGTGCGGATCTCGTCATCCGTGGGCCGGACAAACAGCCCGATGCGCTGCGGGCCAGCGGACATCATGCCACGCGCCAGTTCTCCGGCCACATCCGGCGTTACATGGCGTGGAGAACGGCCGAAAAACACGAATCCGATCCAGTCCGCCCCTGCGGCACAGGCTGCATCCAGCCCGATCCGATCACGGATACCGCATATCTTGACCCTGACCGCCATATGACCCGTGCCCTCGACCCGGTTCAGGCAGACAGTTCCGCCGCAATCGCGGCGGCGGCGGCGGCGGGATCGGATGCACGGGTAATAGGGCGACCCACCACAATCCAGTCCGCCCCGGCATCGCGTGCCTGGGCGGGGGTCATGACCCGTTTCTGGTCCCCCGGCGCACTGCCTGCCGGACGGATACCGGGCACGACCAGCACCGGCTTGTCGCCCAGCGCCTGCCGCAGGGGCGCGATCTCATGCGAAGAACAGACAAGCCCGTCCGCGCCGGATTCAATGGCCAGACGACCCAGCCGCACGACCTGTGCTTCCACGCTGCCCTCAACCCCGGTTTCATGCAGGGCACCGGCATCCATGCTGGTCAGGACGGTGACGGCCAGCAGCAGGGGACGTGCATTTTCGGGGAAGGTCTCATTCACCGCAACGCGAGCCGCCGCGATCATGGCCCGGCCACCTGACGCATGGATGGTCAGCATGGCGGGACGCAGTGCGGCAAGGCTGCCAATGGCGGATGCGACGGTGTTGGGGATATCGTGCAGTTTCAGGTCAAGGAACAGCGGACTGCCCCCCGCCGCCTCACGCACGGCGTCCAGCCCGCAGGCATAGGTAAACTCAAGCCCCAGCTTGACCGCCCCGGCATGTCCGGCGGTTTCGTGCCGCCAGCGCACGGCCTGCGCCGTGTCCTTGGTATCGAGGGCAACAATCAGGCGGGTGGACCGTCCACGCATTGGCGGTAACTCCGGTGCAGGCTATGGGGCGTAAGGAAAAGGTTCAGGAACCGGGACGTTCCGTGCCGCCGGGGGCATCCGGCACGGGGGCCGGGGGCGTTTCCGTTACGGCGGGCGGCGTGACGGGGGCCGCAGGCTGCGCCGCATAGGCCCGCAGCATGGGCGAGTCGGCAGGCGCCGACGTCAGGCCGGGAGCACGCGGAGCGGTTTCATCCGTGCTGTCCAGACGGGCGCGCAGGGTGCGCACTTCCTGTTCGGCGCGGCGGGCGCGCCGCATCTGGCGCAGCACCACGATCCATACGCTGGCCGATCCCGTGGCATAGAGCAGGGCCGCGACCAGCAGCGCCAGCACGCCGGGCGATGACGTCCATTTCCACTGCAGCCATGACAGTTCCACCGGCGCCTGATTACAGGCGGCGAAAATGATCAGCGCCACGATCACGGGCAGGGTGATGAAAAGACGTATCATGATCCTGTTTCCCTACCGCCAACCACGGGGACCTGCAAGAAAATCAATTCATCCGGCGCACTGCTTGATCGCGCGCGGCAGCCGTGGTTGCCTGTAGGTACAGGCCGCGACAGCGCCGTTGCGACCGGCACGGGGGCGAAACAATGGGCAAGGTCGTCATTTTTCGTACTACGGCGCGGCGTGATGAATCCTGGGCCGTGATCGCACGCACCGGGCGCGACACGCGGGTCGCCAGCATCTATCCCACGCGGAATGCGGCCGAAGCCGACTGCGAATGGCGCAGCAGGCAGGTTGCGGCCTATCGTGGCTTTCTGGAACGCAACAACGTGGCCGTGCCCCATTACAGCATCCGGCCCTACCGCAGGGCGGACCTGCCGCGCGCATGGCGGCCCCTGCCCGCGCTGGGGTTCCTGCACGGGCAATGCTGAGGCATGGATTAAGTTGCTTTTGATCCGCTGGCGGGCAAAATCACGATCCGGCCCGCGCGGCTGCCGACTGCAAACGGAGACCCCATGACCGATACCCCTTCCGTCCTTTCTCCCGTTCTGGAGCAGGCGGACCGCACGCTTGATGCCGCTGTCGATCGGCTGTTCGCCTTCCTGCGCATACCCAGCATTTCCACCCAGCCCGAACACGCGGCGGACTGCGCGCGCGCGGCGAAGTGGCTGCATGACGAACTCGACAGTCTCGGCTTTGACGCGCGGATATGCGAAACCGCTGGCCATCCCATCCTGATCGCCCATGACCGCACCCCGCCAGAAGGGCCGCATGTGCTGTTCTATGGCCATTACGACGTACAGCCCGTCGATCCGCTGGAACTGTGGAACAGTGGCCCGTTCGAGCCGGTCATGGATACGGCGGAAGACGGCACGCAGCGTATCGTCGCCCGTGGCGCATCGGATGATAAGGGGCAGGTCATGACCTTTATCGAAGCCATACGCGCCATCCGCGCGACACAGGGCACGATGCCGGTGCGCATCTCCCTGCTGATCGAAGGGGAGGAAGAATGCGGCGGCCCCAACCTCGTTCCCTTCATGGAAGCCCATCGCGAGGAACTGCGCGCCGATGTGGGGCTGATCTGCGATACCGCCATGCTGCCCGGCGTGCCCGCCATCACCACCGCCCTGCGCGGCATGGTGGGCGAGGAAGTCCACCTGCGCTGTGCCCGGCGCGACCTGCATTCCGGTGTTTATGGCAATGCCGCGCGCAACCCGGCGGAACTGCTGTGCCAGATCCTGTCCTCCATCCGCGATCCCGAAACGGGGCGCGTGACGCTGCCGGGATTCTACGCGGGCGTGCAGGCCCCGCCGCAGGCGCTGCGTGAGCGGTGGCGTGAAATCGCGCCGGATGACGCCACATTCCTTGGCGAGGTCGGACTTTCGGTTCCCGCCGGGGAGAAGGGCTATACCGCCATCGAACAGACATGGTGCCGCCCCAGCTTCGAGATCAACGGCATTTCCAGCGGTTACACCGGTGAAGGGTTCAAGACCGTGCTGCCCGGTGAGGCGGTGGCCAAGGTTTCGTTCCGGCTGGTGGCGGGGCAGGACCCTGTCCGCATCCGTCAGGCTTTCTGCAGCCATGTCCGCAGCATGCTGCCCGAAGACTGCACCGTTACCTTTGCCCAGGCCGGCGGCTCGCCTGCCTGCACCGTGCCGGAGCAGGCGTTCGGCCTGCAGCCAGCCCTTGCCGCGCTGGGGGATGAATGGGGCACGCCTGCGGTGACCATCGGCTGTGGCGGCTCGATTCCCGTGGCGGGGGATATGCAGCGCATACTGGGCATGTCGGCGCTGCTGGTGGGTTTCGCACTGGATGACGACCGCGCCCATTCCCCCAACGAGAAGTATGAACTGACATCCTTCCACAGGGGCATCCGGTCGTGGGTCCGTATCCTGCACGCCATGGCCACCCCCGATGCATGAAGGTGAACTGCCGCTGGCCCTGACCATGGGCGACCCGGCGGGCATCGGGCCGGAGATCACGGCAGGTGCGTGGCGGGCCATGCGCCATGGGGCGGGGCATTTCGCCGTTATCGGGGATGCGCAGGCGATCGGGCAGTACGACGTGCCGGTGCGTGAGATCGACACCATCGCACAGGCCGCCGGTGTGTTTGCCAACGCCGTGCCGGTGCTGCCGGTCAGCCTGCCTGTGCCCCCCACGCCCGGTCAGCCGGACAGTCGCAATGCCGGGGCGATCACCGCCAGCATCGCGCGGGCGGTGGAACTGGCCCGCACGGGACAGGCGGCGGCGGTCGTCACCTGCCCCATCAGCAAGATCGTGCTGAAAAACGCAGGCTTCCCCTATCCGGGCCATACGGAATACCTTGCAGCCCTGTGCGATGTCTCCGGCGCGGAGGTCATGATGCTGGCCTGCCCCGAACTGCGTGTGGTGCCGGTGACCATCCATGTCAGCCTGCGCCGCGCGCTGGATGAACTGGATACGGCAGGCATCATCGCCGCGACACGCACCACCCATGCGGCGCTGCGCCGGGATTTTGGCATTGCTTCCCCGCGCATCGCCATCGCCGGGCTGAACCCCCACGCGGGCGAAAGCGGCAGCATGGGCACGGAGGAGCAGACGGTCATCGCCCCCGCGCTGGAGGCCCTGCGTGCCGATGGCATGGATATAAGCGGCCCGTGGCCCCCCGATACCATGTTCACCCCCGCGGCACGGGCGCGATACGATGTAGCGATGTGCATGTATCACGATCAGGCGCTGATCCCGCTTAAGACCATCGACATGACGCAGGGGGTCAATATCACGCTGGGCCTGCCCATCATCCGCACATCGCCCGATCACGGCACCGCCTTCGACATTGCGGGGCGCGGCGTGGCCGATCCGTCCAGCCTTGTCGCCGCCTTGCGCATGGCCATGCAGATGGCCGAACACAGGAACAGGTCATGAATACATCCCGTCCCGCCACGATCCGGCTGGGGGTCAACATCGATCACGTCGCAACCGTGCGCAACGCGCGCGGCGGCCATCACCCCGACCCGGTCCGCGCCGCCCTGCTGGCACAGGACACGGGCGCGGACGGCATCACCGCCCATCTGCGTGAAGACCGCCGCCATATCCGTGATGCCGACCTTGAGCGCCTGCGCGGTGAACTGCGCATTCCGCTGAACATGGAAATGGCCGCGACGGAGGAAATGACCGCTATCGCCACCCGCCTGCGCCCCCATGCGTGCTGCCTCGTGCCCGAGCGCAGACAGGAGGTCACGACCGAAGGCGGGCTGGATGTACGCGGGCAGGCCACCATGCTTGCCCCGCGCATTGCGCGCATGCGGGACGCGGGCATCCGGGTCTCGCTGTTCATCGACCCGGACGCAGCCCAGATCGAAACGGCGGCGCAACTGGGCGCGGCGGTCGTGGAACTGCATACCGGCGCCTATGCCGACGCCACGGATGAAGCGGCGAGGGCCGTGGAACTGGGCCGCCTGACCACGGGCGCCGCCCATGCCGCGCGATGCGGGCTGGAAGTCCATGCGGGCCACGGGCTGACCTATGACAACGTGACGCCCGTTGCAGCACTGCCGCAGGTGACTGAACTCAATATCGGTCACTTCCTGATCGGTCAGGCCATTTTTGACGGCCTGCCCGCCGTCATCCGCCACATGAAGGAGCTGATGGCGGCGGCGCGTAGCTGAACACCGCCCTCCGCCCCCACCGGTTACGGCGGGGCGGAAGGGTAAGGCATTACACGACGCCGATCACCACGACGCGGCCTGTTCCATGGTTTTGACGGGGGCCTCAGCCCCCCGTGCCACCTACCGTCAGGCCGGTCATTTTAAGGGTCGGCTGGCCCACGCCCACCGGCACGCCCTGACCGGCCTTGCCGCAGGTGCCGATGCCGGGGTCCAGCGCGGGTTCGCCACCGATCATGGTCACCTTGGTCATGGCATCCGCACCGTTACCGATCAGGGTTGCCCCCCGCACGGGGGCGGTGATGCGGCCGTCTTCGATCAGATAGGCTTCGGATGCGGCGAACACGAATTTGCCCGAAGTGATGTCCACCTGTCCCCCACCGAAATTGACGGCGTAGAGGCCGCGCTTCGTGGTGCGGATCATGTCTTCCGTCGTGGCGTCACCGCCAAGCATGATGGTGTTGGTCATGCGCGGCATGGGCGCATGGGCGTAGGACTGCCGCCGCCCGTTACCCGTGGGGGCCACGCCCATGAGGCGGGCATTGAGACGATCCTGCAGATAGCCGGTCAGGATTCCGTCCTCGATCATTACGGTGCGACCCGTGGGGGTGCCTTCATCGTCAATGGTCAGGCTGCCGCGCCGTTCGGGCAGGGTGCCGTCATCCACCACCGTCACACCGGGGGCCGCGACACGCTTGCCCATAAGCCCCGCGAAGGCGGAGGTACCCTTGCGGTTGAAATCGCCTTCCAGCCCGTGGCCCACGGCTTCATGCAGCAGGATGCCGGGCCACCCGGCCCCCAGCACCACTTCCATCTCCCCCGCCGGGGCGGGGCGGGCATCGAGATTGACCAGCGCCATGCGCAGCGCCTCATCCACCGCGTTCTTCCACACCTGCGGCGCGAGAAGCCGGGAATAGGAGTAGCGGCCACCCAGTCCGTGACCGCCGCTCTCACGCCGTCCGTCCTGTTCCACCACGACCGATACATTCATGCGGACCAACGGGCGGATGTCAGCCATGCGCTGCCCGTCGGGGCGCAGGATCTGGATTGCCTGCCATTCCGCCGAAATGGACGCCATCACCTGCACCACGCGCGCATCCCGCCCCCGGGCATAGGTATCAAGTTCCGACAGCATGGCCGCACGGGTGGCGAACGCACCTTCCCCCAGCGGGTTGATGTCCGGATACAGGCGGTGATTGGTCGAACGCGGCCCCGTCGCCAGCGTGCCCGTGCGGCCAGCGCGTATCTGGGTTACGGTTTCAGCCGCGCGCCGGATGGCGCTTTCGCTTATTTCATCGGAATGGGCAAAACCGGTTTCCTCCTCCAGCACGGCACGCAGGCCAAAGCCGGAAGATGTGTCGAAGGTGGCGGAACGGATCACGCCCTCATCAAGGGAGATGGCCTCACTTTCACGATATTCCAGAAAGAGTTCCCCATCGTCCATGCCCTCCAGCGCCTGCTGGACAAGGCGTTCGGCATCGGGGCGGCCCAGGCGGGCGCTCGCGCGCTCGAAAAACAGGGCATCGGTTGCAGCCAGCGGGGAAAGACCCTGAAGGGATGCGGGCATGAATGGCAACTCCGGTTGGCGGAACAGGTAAGGGACACGAAACGCTCAGGCCGCTCAGCCCGGCAGGGGGCGGGCAGCATAGCCCGCTTTGCCCCCATGGGAAAGTTGGGGAGCCTTCGTGACCGGTGCCATACGTGAAAATGAACTTCCCTCCATCTGGAAGGTTTCCCTTTGTGATAGGCAGGAAAGGCAGGGCATTGTGCAAGAATTGGGTATCCATTGTTCGAAGAAACGGCGTCTCGTGAAAATTTCCCTTCTGTGTGGTTCAAGTCTCTCCCGGTCCCTTCCCCGTCATGCCGGGCTTCTTCTGGCCGGTCTGCTTTACGCAGGGACCCCGGCCCTGGCCCAGACAGAACCTGCCGCCCAACAGGCCACGTCCCCCGCGCAGCCCTCCGCTGCCGTCCCGTCCGCGCCCCCCGCCGGTGCGGAACGGACAGCAGCGGCACCTTCCGCCACCGTTCCCGCCCCGACTGACAGTACAGCGGCCACACCCGCGAAACAGGGGGAACAGACGCCTTCGGTGCCAACGCCTGAACCGCTGTCTGGGAGCGGAACCATGCCGTCTGCATCACCCGTCACGACTCCGGCGGCTGGCCCCGCCAGCACCGATACGCCGCCCGTTGCCCCGTCACCCGCCACAGCGGACGGGTCCGGTACGGGCAACACCACGACAACAGCCCCCCCCCCCGCTGCCGCGCCCACACCAGCCCCGACGGCGGTGGAGCCACCCGCGCGCCCTGATGCGTCCGCGCCCACTCCCTCCACGGCGGCAGGCGGCCCTACGGCCAACAGCGATACGAATGTAACGGCTACTCCGGCTGCCCCCACAGCAGCGGCCCGGCCTACCGCCCCTGCTCCCGCCACGCCCATGCCGGCAAGCGGACCCACGGCCAATAGCGTTCCGGCAGCCCCGGGCAATGCGTCCGCCCCTGCCGCCGCGCAACCGGCTGCCGCACCGCCAGCAGGTCAGGCACAGGCAGGCAGCACCAGCCCTGCGCCGAAGGATGCGGCACAGGCCGCAACCACGCAGCCCCACGCGGCAGGCGTGCCACTGGCACCCGTCGAGGACCTGCGCCCACCGTCCATTGCACTGGACGGTCTGTTCCAGGCCATTGGTGAGGCCCATATCTACACCGACGCCAAGACCGCCGCCGACGCCATACCCGATGAAGCCCCGGCAGACCTGCTGGCCGAGTACAAGATCGCCCGGCTGCGTCCTGATTTCTCGCTCAAGGATTTCGTGGCGCAGCACTTCACCCTGCCCGAACGCAAGACCGTGTCGTACCAGCGCAGCCCGGATGAAAACGTGCGCGATTACATCAACGGCATGTGGGAAGTGCTGAGCCGCCCGCCGGACATGGCGGTTGCCTATTCATCCCAGCTCCCGCTGCCCTACACCTATGTCGTGCCCGGTGGCCGTTTCAGTGAACTTTATTACTGGGACAGCTACTTCACGATGATCGGGCTGTATGAAAACCAGAAAATCGATCTCATGCGCGACATGGTGCGCGACATGGCGGCGATGATCGACCGGTATGGCCATATTCCCAACGGTAGCCGGACCTATTACCTCAGCCGGTCGGAACCGCCGTTCTTCTCGCTCATGGTCGATCTTCTGGCCATGCATGACGGGCAACTAGCCTACACCACCTTCCTGCCCGAACTGCAGGCTGAATACGATTACTGGATGGACGGGCAGGATTCCGTGCCCCCCGGCGGAGCCTACCGCCGCGTGGTGCGCCTGCCGGACGGGACGGTCATGAACCGCCACTGGGATGACCGCGACACCCCGCGCGACGAAAGCTACCCGCAGGACGTGGCCACCGCCGCCCATTCCGACCGACCGAAGGAAGAGGTCTACCGTGACCTGCGGGCGGGATCGGAAACGGGGTGGGATTTCTCCTCCCGCTGGCTGGCGGACGGGCATACCCTGTCCACCATCCACACCACGGACCTGCTTACGGTCGAACTGAACTGCCTGATCCCGCACCTGCAGCAGACACTGGCCCATGCCTATGAGCTGAAAGGCGACAAGGAAGCGGCAGCGCGCTATGCGCGTCTGGCGGAAGAACGCATTGAAGCGGTCCGCCGCGTCCTGTGGGACGAGCGCAGGGCCGCCTACATTGATTATGACTGGAAGAAGGGCGAGTCGACCTCCATCCTGTCCGGGGCGACCGTCATGCCGCTGTTCCTGCAGATGGCGACACCGGAACAGGCAAAGGCGGTATCGGAAACCGTAAGAAAGAACCTGCTTCAGGTCGGCGGCCTGATCGCCACCGAACGCACCAGCGGACAGCAGTGGGATGCCCCCAATGGCTGGGCCCCGCTACAGTGGATGGCGGTAAAGGGCTTCAACGAATACGGTTATGATACGCTCGCCAGCGACATTGCAGCGCGCTGGATGGGGCGCGTGATCGGCACCTACGAAAAATCCGGCGTGCTTCTGGAAAAATATGATGTGGTCAATCCCTACATCAATCCCAAAGGCGGCAAGGGCGGCGGCGAATACCCGATGCAGATCGGCTTTGGCTGGACCAACGGCACGCTGCTGGGCTTCATGAACCGTTACCCGCAGAACACCCGCGTAGTGCTTGACCGCAACCCGGCGGCTGACCAGCCTTCACCCCAGCCGCTTCCGCCCATGAACGCCTATGGCGTCCAGACCGATGCGGATACGCTGAGCCGCTACAGCCTGCCCACACTGGACCTGACGCCACGTCCGGTGGCACCGACCCCGGCGCTGCCGCAGATGTCCACCGTGGGGGCCAGCGCCCCGACATCGGCAACGCAGATCCCTGCCCCCGCCCCTGTATCGCCGCCTGCCCAGTCCGAAGCGGCACCGGCAGCCACATCGACCACGCCAGCACAACAGCAGCAGGACGCAGGCAGCACTGCCGCGCAGGCCACCCCGGCAACTCCGCAACAGGCACCTGCATCTGCATCCACGCCGACGACGGATACCGCCGCAACAGCGCCTGCGGCGACCCAGAACACGGCGGCCACACCGCAAGCCGCGCCACCGAAGGTGGAAACACCGGCGCAGCCTGCCGACAACGCATCGGGCACCACCACGCCATCTGCGCCGTCCACACCTGCGCCCGCGCAGGTGGAGCAGCCCGCAGCCCGACCGGTCCCGCCTGATGCCGGTTCAGGCCAGACGGAACAGAAGGCCGCCCCCGCCACAGGCGAAAACGTATCCCAGCCCAAATAAGAAAAGGGGGAGACCATGGTCTCCCCCTTTTTTCAATCCGGCATGGACAGGCACCAGCATACGCTCAGCTACCGGCTCCAGCGATCCTCATGGCTGGTGTAGACGCCACGGATCTCATTGGCCTCATACTCCCCCAGGTCGATCGAATGCCGGATATAGAAATTGCGATAATTCTCGCTGACATGCGGGTGCCAGCGCAGACTGAAGGCAAAGAGGTTGATCCCGCCCAGCAGGATGATCGGCACGATACGCAGCAGGTACCACCGGGCTGACTGTGAAAAAGGGCGCATCTTGTCCTAGTAAAGCAGATGGGTGTGATGAAACCAGATGACCGTAAACACCAGCAGCGTAACACAGAAAAACGCCACTACCGTCCTGCGGGTCGCAGGACGCCTGTCCATCAGCCACGCATATACGATCATGAAAAAGAAAGGGTTCGCCATAACGATGCGATGGATGGACACAAGGCCGGATGAAGAGGCCACCAGAAACGTGACCAGCAGCACCGTTGCCTCCAGATAGAGTTTCTTCCGGAACCCTTCGTAAATCACCAGCACGTCCACCAGCGCCGCAATCACCAGATTGAGGTGGGTTTTATGGGTAATATTGTACCATGCCCAGTAGCCGGGAAAATGAAAGACCCGGTGCCACGCAATCTGCACATGCGAAAACGCCAGGCTGTCACCCATAAAATAATAGAGGTAGATCATGAACAGTGAGATGCCGGTCCCACCAGCCGTGACCAGCAGGGCCGCATTCGTGACAGGCGCCGCAAGTAAGGCCAGACGCTGCCCGCCCCTGTTCCCCGATGTCTGCCGCCATGCGTTGAACAGGTAGAATACGGCAAATGTCAGCACGCATAATATGCCAGTCGGCCGGGTCAGGCACAGAAGCAGGGCACAGAGCGACGCCACGAAAAAGCGGTTATTCAGGACCGACCATGCCATTCCCATAAGGAACAGCCCGAACATGCATTCGCTATACTGTATCCTGAACCATAGTGTGGCCGGGAAGGTAAAGAAGAACACGAAGTAGAAGCGGTAATCAACCGGCCCCCATTTCCTGTTCTGGTACAGGTAGCACAGACAGGCCACAACAGGCAGCAGCATGGCGTTCAGGATCATACCTGCGGCTTCCACCGACACGCCAGTCAGATGCGCCATCCCCCGGATGGAAAGGGGAAAAGCAGGAAAGAACGCCCAGTTCGCCTCCCCCAGCCAACGCGCAGCGAGGGAGGGAGCATGTTCGTATCCCTGCCGGGCAATACGCATGTAGGCGTCGAAACAGTCCCACTGGCACGATGCCGCGACAACCCCGCCAGAAGGCAGGGCCAATACCGCAACGCAGGCAAGCACCACAACATGCACAAGAAGAAGGTAAGCCCAGATTCTGGTTTTCATATAGGTTCCGATTACTGCCCTGCAGACCCGCTTCAGATAACTGACACCTGATGAAAGGCACAGAGATTGCCTACGCCGCCCGTGAAGGGAGCACGGAAGAATCCGGTTTTATGCCCGGCCTGAAATGCACCGACGGTCATGCGCCTCCCGAGTGGCAGAACCCAGCCACCGGGGCGCAAAGGAAAAACAGCTTTACCGCCATAATAGACACACAGGCCCATAAGGCGTTTTGCATCCCCGATACCCACAACAATACCGCGGCGCACCCGGCTCCTGATCCCCGCAGCAGCTACGTATCTCACAGCTTCCCGATCCCCTGATGTATCCTGCTTTCATAAATGGTCATGCCCTGACTGAACTGGTCATAATCAGGCGGCGCAGTACAGGCTGGCGCGACGCGGAAAAGGCAGAATTCCCGTCGACAGGCAATGGCGGAATCCTCGGGTGGGGATGACCAGGCCCGGCCATAAGTTATGATGTAGTTATAACCACCCGACAGGGCGGCAAGGGATGGCCCGTCACCGGCGAAGTAGATCGGGACATCCCGGCGGCTGAAATAGGAATACCCCCCCGTATGGGCCCATTCGCCCCGCACGGGAAACGCCAGCCCACAGAGGTCCTTCTGCCGTGCCGCCACCTGCTGCAAATGGATCAGGGCATTACTGTTGCGGATACGGGCAAGGTAATTTTGCTGTACAAAGCCGGACAGCGACACGATGGCCAGCCCCATCATGGCCCAATGCCCCGGACGCAGGACGGAAACATGATCCATCCACTCACCAAACCGCATGGCCGCCACCGCAAGCAGAAGCGGAATGGCGCCATAAATGAACGAGGGTTCCTTATGCCCGATCACTGAATGGGAAAGGATGATTATCCCCGCCACTGCGGAAGGCATGGGGAACTGACGGCATCCGCGCAGGAAAAAGAACGCGACAATGGCAAAACCGACCTGCCATCGGCCCAACAGATCGACAATATAGAAATAGAATGGGGCCGTTCCATAAGTGGCGGCGATGTTCTGCCCGATATTGGCATGTACATTACGGAAAACAGATCCAAAGAACGTACCGGACGTATGCAGGTCCACCAGACCGTAACCGGCTACAGGCAAGGCAGAAGCGACAGCCATAAGCGCCACGACAGCGGGGCGACGCCGGAGCCACCAGGCCATCCACGCCAGCGCGAGAAGGCCAGCGGGCATAAGCTGGAACCGCAGTCCTGCGCCACAGCCGATAAAGAACGCAGCCGCCCCATACAGGGCGACATCATAGGATCGACGCCATGAAACCGTAAACGCACCGGCGGACGGCAATGCGTGGGCTACCACCCCCAGAAGCGTGCCCAGCGCCAGCAGATTGCCGCCCAGCACCTCCGTCGTCGTACGCGAAGCGCCCAGCACAAGATCCGGCCACAGGGCACCGACAAGGCCGCAGGCCACCAGCCCTGTCCGCCCCGCCACAATTGCCCCCAGCGCCATGAAGACCGCAACAAGCCCCAGCGACAGGACACACAGGATACCCTGTATCCACAAAGGGGAATGACCAAGTCCGAGCGCGTCGGTTACACGCCACACCCCGGCGATCATATCCGGAAAGAGCCAGTTCCGGATACCGGCCTGCCATTCCCATGTCGTCACGCCATGACCGGTCAGTAAACGATGGGCAGGTTCAAGGGTCTGGAAGACTTCATCAGCCCGCAGGGCGGCAGGATAGAAATACGGTATCGAAAACCGATACAAAAAAGAAATAACAAATATGAATATTATGAAGGATACATTTATCCCGTTATTCTTTTTCATATCCCACATTCATTTTTCATTATGAATTGAGCCGGTCCGTAGAAAAAATATGGTCCCTTCTCATCGGGTCCGGGAACGTTCCTGAACTGACGGATTGCTCTGCCCCGGTTCTTCTGGGTCGCCGACAGGCTGGCGGTCCGTAAAATACCCCCTTCCGGTCACTACTCTGTTGCATAAGGAAGGAGACCAGTTCTCAGGTGGAACAGGAAATCTTATGCGGTATATGAAAAAACACCCCTGCCGGGTCTTATCGTCACGATGACGGCTGGCGTGAGACGCGGCTGTTTTTCCTGAGCATGTGGTGCACAATCATATGCGCGAACTGGAACAGGACTTTCTGGTCCATCTTGCTTTCCCCCACGTTACGGGTACGGAAGACAAATGGCAGTTCGATGACCTTGGGGGAGGTTTTCTGGACCATCAGCATATCCAGCAGGATCTTGAACCCGGTGCCCGACAGGTCGCTGACGGACTGGACAAACAGATCGCGGCGGGCTGCGAAAAAGCCGCTCATCGGGTCCTTGACACGCACCGGCAGGCAGAACTGCGCAAGCCGGATTCCGGCATTGGACAGGAACAGCCGCCAGCTATTGGCAAGGCCGCTGTTATCACCACCTTCGACATGACGGCTGCCGATGGCCACGTCATATCCATTGCGGGTTATGGCATCAGCCATCTGTTCCAGCAGGGTTTCGTCATGCTGCAGGTCCCCGTCCATCACCGCCACCACGGGGGCAGAGGATGACAGTATCCCTTCAATCACGGCCGATGAAAGCCCGCGCCGCCCAACCCGCAGGATGCCGCGTACCCGGCTGTCCATCTGCGCCAGACGCCACACCTCGTCTATGGTGCCATCAGGGGAACTGTCATCGACAAAGATCTGTTCCCAGTCATAACGGGTCACCGCACGCGCAACGCCATTGAACAGGGGTTCTATATTGCCCCGTTCATTATAGCAGGGAATGATGATGCTGAGGGCTGGCCCCGGGCGGGCTGTTTTCACTTCATGCGCTGACTGCGGCACGGGTTCAGGAGAAACTTGCATAATTCAGCGATGTCCCGGGGATTAACATACGGATACAGGCACGCTGCAATGGCAACGCGCCCCCTTATCACTCGGCGTGGGAAGGTAAAACATTTCCCCCCTTGCCGCAACATGAGCAGGGCCACCGGTACAAACAGAAACAGGCCGGTTACCTTACGGTAACCGGCCTGCAAAACTGGTCGGAGTGAGAGGATTCGAACCTCCGGCCCCTGCGTCCCGAACACAGTGCTCTACCAGGCTGAGCTACACTCCGTTGCAGGCGGCTATACAAGCCCATGCCCCTTTACGCAAGGGGAAGATGAAAAGATTTACAATGTCGTGACCCTGTCACGCGCGTCACTACGGGCCGGCAGTTCAGCCAGCGTCGCCATAAGTGCCGCCACATCGGGCACCACTTCGAACAGCGCGCGGGCCGTAGGGGCTGCGAAACCATCAGCGATGCTGGCATCGACCAGCGCCAGCAGCGGGTCCGCCCAGCCGGAGATATTGACGATGTAGATGGGCTTGTCATGCTGGCGAAGCTGCCGCCAGGTCATGATCTCGATCGTCTCGTCAAACGTGCCAAGGCCACCGGGCATCACCACAAAGGCATCGGATGCCTCGAACATCAGCGCCTTGCGCTCATGCATGCTTTCCGTCACGGTCAGGTCCGTCACCCCTTCATGCATGATCTCGCGCGTGTGCAGGAAGGAAGGGATAACCCCGGTAACGGCCCCGCCAGCCGCCAGCGTTGCATCCGCCACGGTGCCCATAAGCCCGACATGGCCCCCACCATAAACCAGCCGCAAACCGGCCTGCCCCAGTGCCGTGCCCAGTTCGCGGGCTTGCGCCGCGTATTCCGCCCGCGCCCCGAAACGCGATCCACAAAAAACGGCAACAGATGAAATCTGCATTTATCCAGCTCAGCTCCCGCAGCTATGTCACTTTGCCCGCACCACCCTTCAGCGGGGCAGAAATTTCAGCGCAATGGTCGCACCCACACCGGCGAACGTAAACAGGGCGGAGACAAGAAACAGCGCGCCATATCCCATTGTCTGGATCACCAAGCCCAGCAGCGGCCCCGACAGGCCCACGGCTATATCAAGGAAAACGGAAAACGCACCCAGCGCCGAACCCCTGTTTTCCGGCCCGACCCGGGCCACCGCCAGCACCCCCATGGCAGGAAAGACCAGTGAGAAACCGGCCCCCGTCAGCGCGGCCCCCAGTGCTGCCCCGGGCACGCTGTCACACTGCCACAGAACGACCAGTCCCAGCGTTTCCACCACAAGCGATACAAGGGCGACCACCAGCCCGCCGCGCCGGTCGATCTGGCGGGCGAACAGGAAGCGCATGAGGCTGAACATGACCCCGAACCCGGTCAGCGCCACGGCAGCCCCCTGCCAGTGATTATGGGCATAGAACAGGGCCAGACAGGCGGAAATCGTGCCAAACCCCACCGAACCGCAGGCCAGCACGATTCCATGCGGCAGGACGCGCATGAACACGGCCTTGAATGGCATGGGCGGCCCCTTGCCGGGCACCGGGGGCACCGGTTCATACCGGCGGGCCAGCACGAACCCGAACAGGGTAAGGGCGGCGGATAACAGCCCCACCATGGTCAGGCCGCCAAATGGCAGGGGCAGGCCGGACAGGACCTGACCAATGGGCGCGCCCAGCGCGATCCCGCCATAGGATGTAACCCCATTCCAGGAGATGACCTGCGCGGTCCGCGCCGCGCCTACGCGGCCGATATTCCACATGATGGCGCCCGTGGCGGTCCAGCTTTCCCCGATCCCGAGCAGGATGCGGCTCAGGATCAGCAATCCCATGGACAGCGCGGCAAAATGCATGAGGGCGCCGGACAGAAGCAGCATGACCCCCGACAGCGTGCAGATGGCCAGCCCCCGGACAACGGTGGGCTTGGCCCCCAGGCGGTCCGTCTGCCGCCCCGCACTGGCGCGCGAAGCGAATGTCGCCAGATACTGCACGGATACGGCCAGCCCCGCCAGAACGGTATTGTAGCCCAGCACCTGATTTACAAAAACCGGAATGACCGCCATCGGCAGGCCGATATCGATATAGCACAGGAGGTTGAACAGCACGACGGCCAGTATCCGCCGTGTATGGGACACCGATGATGCCTGCGAGCCGGACATGATACGCATACACTCCACGAACTGAGAAACAGGCGCCCCGGCCGGCGCGCGCGTGACGGCAATCCTGACCTGCCTGAGAAAATGGCTTTGTAACGAAAGCACAATACGGATTAAGGAAAAATCTTAAAAACCCGGGCGATCACCTTTAGCCCTACACAATCTCCTGTGCGGGACGCAAACGGGCGGCACGGGGCATGATGACACAGGATGCACGCCACATGACGCAATCCCCAACACCCGATGCGGGTGGATACATCACCGTCTCCAGCCGCGTGGCCTATGAAAACCCATGGACGCGCGTGAGGGAGGACATCATCATCCGCCCCGATGGCAGGCAGGGCCTGTACGGCGTGGTGGAACGGGGCGATTTTGTCGTGATCCTGCCGTTATGGAACGATACCGACGGCCCGCGCGTGACCCTTATCCGCCAGTACCGCTATCCTGTGCGGAAACGGATGTGGGAACTGCCCATGGGCATGTGGGAACACCGCCCCGATGCCGCCCCCGATGAGGTCGCACGCGGCGAACTGCGCGAGGAAACCGGCCTTGTCGCTGATACGATGCGCGATGCCGGCCTGCTGTACCAGGGTGCGGGCATCACCACCCAGAAGGGCCGTGTTTACCTTGCCACCGGCCTGCGGCAGGGTCCGCACCAGCGCGAGGAAACGGAAGCCGACATTACCTGCCATACCGTAACCCTGCCGGAAATGGAGGCGATGATTACGGATGGACGCATTACCTGCATGGTCACAATTGCCGCATTCGGGCTGATCCGGGCACGCGGCTGGATCTAGCCGCGCGACGGGATGCTCTACCTGCACAAGGGCGCGAGGTAACGCTCCAGATTAACGCGCAGCGGCATAAGATAGGTGTTGCCGCCCGCCTGCGCGACTGCCGCCATCATCTGGCGGGCGAAGGCAATGTTCGCCTCCAGCGTCGGCTCAAAGTCCGGAGGGAAAATGACGTGGTTCGTCGTTTCCCAGTACGAGCGCGATTTTGGGCCGACTACCGGGGAAATGCCCCAGAACACGTTTTCCCCATGCAGCCAGTTCATACACAGATCCAGCATGCGCATGTCGAATACGGGCTGGGTAAACAATCCCGCCGCCCCGGCATCCTTCTTGCGCGCAACGGCTTCCATTTCCTGATACGGCGCACGGCGGTAAGGATCGAAGGCGGCATAGACCGTCAGGTGCGGTGCCTCACGGCGATAACGGGCGATCACGCTTTCGCTGGTATTGGGATAGGTACGGTGCTTCAGGTCCGATGGCGGATCGCCCTGCACCACCAGCACTTCGGTCAGGCCCTCATCATCCGCGCCGGGCAGCGGCGCATTGGGGGCAATGTCGATTGCGCGTATATGCGGGATCACGCGGGGAAAGACCGGCCGGATCAGGGTCGCGGCTTCCCAGCTTCGCAGCGGAAAGCGCAGCAGATCGGGGATATTGATCATCTGCGCATCGGGAAAACACTGACGGACCTCATGGGCGTCACGCAGCAGCGTTTCGGAATCGCGCGGGATCAGTTCAACAGACGTCAGGGTCATTTCACGCCGTCCGCTTTTCAACAATCACCCGTGCCGCATCAAGCGTGTTGCGCAGCAGGCAGGCAATCGTCATGGGACCGACCCCACCGGGCACAGGCGTAATGAGGCCCGCATGCTGCACGGCTTCGTCAAATTTCACGTCGCCCACCAACCGTGTCTTGCCTGACGGCAGGGTGACACGCGATATGCCCACGTCAATCACGGTGGCACCGGGCTTGATCCAGTCACCGCGCACCAGTTCACGCACCCCCGTCGCCACGACAAGGATGTCCGCCTGCCGTGCAAGGGCCGCCGTATCGCGGGTATCGATATGGGCAACGGTTACGGTGCAGCCTTCATGCAGCAGCAGTTCCGCCATGGGACGGCCCACAAGATTGGACGCACCGATCACCAGCGCGTCCTTGCCACGCATGTCCCCCACGTAATGACGCAGCAGCAGCAGGCAGCCCAGCGGCGTGCAGGGCACGATACCGGGCAGGCCCAGCGCAAGCCGCCCCGCATTGACCACCCCCAGCCCGTCCACATCCTTTTCGGGCAGGATGGCGTTGGTCACCGCAACCGGGTCCAGCCCGGCTGGCAGCGGCAACTGCACCAGAATACCATGGATTTCCGGATCGGCATTCAGTCGGGCAATCAGGCCCAGCAGTTCTTCCTGTGATGTGGTCGCGGGCAGCATATGCATGAACGAACGCATGCCTGCCCGATGGGTCTGCAGCGCCTTGTTGCGCACATAGACCTCACTGGCCGGATCATTTCCCACCAGCACGACCGCAAGACCGGGTGTGACATGGTGACGGTCATAGAAGGCGCGGACTTCGGTGGCGATATCCTGCGTCAGGCGGGCGGCAAATCCCTTTCCATCAATCAGGCGCGCGCCAGATGGTTCCTGCGCATCGGATACTGCTGGGCCGGTCATCATCCCTCCGGAAAGAAACATGGCAATGCGAGCAGATAAGGCAAGAAGCTACCGGGCGACAATCATTGCCTGCGGGTTTTCTGGCGCAAACGTTAAAAAAAATTTCCCTGTACCGTCACCGCACATAAAAAATGGCCGGGACGTCGCCGCCCCGGCCACCACGCGAACCGACTGATCGGGGATGACTTACTGGTCGTCGTCCTCACCCGTCGGGGCATCGTTGTCATCCGCATTGGGGCTGACCGCCACGAAAACGCTCTGCCCGTTACGTACCACCCGCAACAGCACGGAATGGTTGGCCTGCAGGGCCTGCCTTATGGCGGAAACCGTCGCGCGGGGGTTTTCAACCGGCACCTCGCCCACGGCCTGAATGACATCACCGGCATGGATACCGGCCTGTTCCGCAGGCGAACCGGGCTGCACGTCACTTACGACCACACCGCGCACCCCTTCTTCCAGCCCGAGCTGCTGGCGCATGTCAGGCGTAAGCGGGGCGAGGGTCACGCCAAGGCGGGGTCCCTTCTCCGCATCGTGCGAGGTATCACCCACCGTGCTGTCGGCTGTCCCACCCTTGCCAAGGCTGGCGATCGTAACGCTTGCCGTCTGCGGCCTGTTGTTGCGCAGGTAGGAAATGGAAGCCTTCGTGCCGGGGGTGATGGATGCCACCTCCACCGCCAGGGTGTGCGGTGTATCGACGGCGCGGCCATTGAGTTCGGTTACGACATCACCGGCCTTCAGTCCGGCCTTTTCGGCGGGGCTGCCGGAGCTTACACTGGCAACCAGCGCGCCGGTGGCGGGCGCACCGGATGCCGAAGGCTTCAGACCAAGCGCGCTGGCCATGGATGGCGTGATGACCTGCGCTGTCACCCCAAGGTAACCGCGTGTGACGTGGCCGGTCTTTTCAAGCTGGTCGACAACATTCTTGACGGTATCGGAAGGAATGGCGAAGCCGATCCCGATCGAACCACCCGATGGCGACAGGATGGCGGTATTCACGCCCACCACCTTGCCATCCTGCGTGAAAAGCGGACCGCCGGAATTGCCCCGGTTGATGGGGGCATCCACCTGAATGAAGGAATCATACGGGCCATCGCCAATGTCGCGGCCCCGGGCCGATACGATACCGGCCGTGACCGTCCCGCCCAGACCATAGGGATTGCCCACGGCAACCACCCATTCACCCGGTTCGACCCGATCGGAATCGCCCAGTTCGATAAAGCGCAGCTTGCTTGTGGGCGAGACCTTCAGCAGGGCGATATCGGTCTTGGAATCGCGTCCCACGATCTTGGCGGGCAGCGCCGTGCCATCATCCAGCGTGACCGTAACCTTGGTCGCACCCTTCACCACATGGTTGTTGGTCACCACATACCCGTCGGGCGAGATGATGAAGCCCGATCCGCGCGCCTCCACCGTCTGGTGGGACTGCTGCGGCATCATCTGGAACGGAAAGGGGAACGGGAAGCCGCCGCCGGGCATGCCACCCGCGCCCTGCTCCTCGCTCATGTCCGGGTCCTTGATGCGCGCGGTGATGGATACGACCGCGGGTTTGACCTGTTTGACGAGATGGACGAAATTCGGCAGCTGCTGAATCTGCGTATCAGGGCGGATAACCCCGCTGTCATCGGCCCGGGCCGGAGGGGCGGCGAGCAGACCGCCCCCAACTACCGTGCTGGCCACCAGAGAAGCCAGCAGCGAGCCACGAAACCGGCGCAAGGAAATGGTGTTCGACCGTAATACGTCTGACATGATACCCCTGAACATGATGGTCCTGCTGCAAACTCGAAACAACGGACGGGACTGATCGCCGATGCCTACAATCCCATTCCCTGCACTGTGCCACAAGGGAGCCGACCCCTCCTATACCGTTGCATGACAAATAGGTTAGGCACGCAGGTGGCGGAAAAAATCCTGTAGCATCCGTCCCGTTTCGCGCTCGCGCACGCCCCCCACGATTTCGGGGCGATGCAGGCAGCCGGGATGGGAAAACACGCGCGGACCATGCTCCACGCCGCCGCCCTTGGGGTCATAGGCGCCGAATACGATCCGCCCCACCCGGAAATGCGTGGCCGCCGCCGCACACATGGGACAAGGCTCCAGTGTGACGTACAGCACGCAGTCCGCAAGCCGACGCCCGCTGCGCTGCGCGGTTGCCGCACGCATCACCTGCATTTCCGCATGGGCGGAGGGATCATGCCATTCTTCCACCCGGTTGCCCGCGCGGGCCAGCAACTGCCCGTCCGGTCCGGACAGGGCAGCGCCCACCGGCACTTCCCCGCGCAGGGCGGCGGCCTGCGCCTCCTCCATCGCGATATCCATGAAATGGGCCGGTAACGGGCGTGAGCGTATCATGGCACCACGATAGCAAGCCCGCACGCCCCGGCAAGGCCGGGCCCTGCACCGCCATTGATCAGCGCCCCAGCGGTCGCACGTTCTGGACTGGATTCAGGCAACCCGGACCTGACAGTATCGTTACGTACTCAGGGGCAGGCCGGTCTTTTCCGGGCCGCGCCATCGCCCGGATCATAACCGGCCCATTTATTGGGGGGTAAGGTCATGCATACACTGACACTGGTTCTTGCCACCGCCGCCATCGTAGCGGGAATGGCCACGGCGGATGACACCACCCGCTACCGCCCCGTAAGGACGGGCCAGACCTGCGCCCTTACCTGCCTGCTCTATTCCGGTCCGCAATAGGGCAGGATACGGGGCAATCCGACACGGTCAGGGCATGGGCAGTTCGTTGACGGTCACGATACGCCACCCTTCCGTCAGGCGTTCAATCACGCTGAGCGCCAGATTCTGGATGGAAAAATGCAATGCGGTTTCGGCATGCACGCGCAGCGCATGCGCCAGCGCGGCCCGGATGGCACCCCCATGGCTGACCACCACCATGTCCTGACCCGCGTTCTGGTCAGCCAGCCGGTCCAGGCAGGCCCCGACGCGCGAACAGACCTGCACCATGCTTTCGCCCTGCGGCGGCAGTTCGGTCGCACTGACGGACCAGAAGGGATGGGCGGGCTGGCTCAGCCTGTTGGGCAGCGTATCGTGCGTAATGCCGTGCCAGTCGCCCATGGACTGTTCGGTAAAGTCAGGTTCCACCTGCCACGCATGCTCGCCATAACCGGCCTGCTGAATGGCGCGGGCCGTCTGCTGCGTACGTGACAGGGGGGACGTGAACCACAGGGCGCCACGCGGCAACCGGTGGGCCAGCGATTCGTACATGCGCCGCTGGGCCACCAGACTGTCGGGGCAGAGCGGCACGTCCATCGCGCCATACAACCGCATGCGGGCATTCTGTTCGACCAGCGCGTGGCGGATGAGCCAGAAACGGGTGACACCCTTCTGAAGCTGGGGTGTATCGAGAAAATTGCCGTGATTGTTCTGCGTCGTCACACTCAAAATCCGTCGGGAAGGAAAATCAGGAAAATTCAGGCGGGCAGGATTGCCCTGACCTGCCAGCCATGTGGCAGGTAGGTCTGCGCCGGATTGGCGGCGCTGAGCCGCGACCAGTGCCGCACGATCAGTCCGACCTTGTCGAGAACCCGGCTCACATTGCGTGCCTCGCGCTGGAGGCGGCCAGTGGGGTCCATCCCTTCATGGGAAGGTTCGCCCGAAACCAGTCGCGCCCCGGCCGAAATCCGCAGCGCACCCGCAAGAACGCCAGGCAGGTCGGGATGGGCCAGCGGCACGGGCTGGCCGATATGACACAGGACGGACGCGACAGCCGCATCCGGATCATTGGCCGGAACAAGGTCCGACAGGTCGGTATTGAGCCACGCATAAAGCTGGCGCGCCTGTGGCAGCGCCAGCGGACGGAAGGTTCCGGCCTTACTGTCCGGCGCACGGACAAAAAAGCTCATGATCGTTGGCAGGCAGTCCCATGCGTTATCCAGATCGGCCCGCTGCGGCGGTACCGGGGGCAGCAGTTCCAGATGGGGGTCGCGCGTGATCCGTACCTCCACCGCGACAAGGAAATGCTTCAGCCGGTCATGGACCACCGCGCGGGGGATGGCGCTAAGTGCCGCCATTTCCGACAGCGCGGCCCGCCAGCGCAGGATCAGGCCGATATTATGCCCCACCGGCAGCACATCCACCGCCCGGCCAGCAGGCCAGGCATGGCGATGGCTATACGCCCCCAGACCCGCAGGAAGGGGATCACCCCCATCCAGCCTGCGCCGCACCGCAGCCGGTAACAGCAGCGCCCCGCAGAAAGGCGGCCCCGTAAAGAATTTGGAGCCGGTGATCATGACCATCCAGCCCCGGTCCAGATAGGCACGTACCCTGAGCGGGTCGAGCCGGGCCTGACAGGCATCCACCACCACATCGGGACACTCACCATCATGCCCATCAGGAGCGCATGCCTGTTCCAGTGCGTCCAGTCCCGGTGCCAGCAGGCCGGTCTTGGACAGGTCGAGGCGATGCAGCAGCACATGGCGACCCGCACGGCGCAGTTCATGCGTCAGGCGACACGTCTCCGCATCCACATCCGCCGGAGCGCGGACATGTCCATCCGCATCCCGCATGGGAACATTCACCACCAGCGTATCGGCGCGAAACCCGTCGATCCGCGCGCCGCGCGTGACCGCAAGGCCACGTGCCGTATCATTGGCGAAGTGACACCCCATGGCGGCAAGCGGCACGCCGCTGCCGGTTTCTTCCGGCGCAATCAGGATATTGCCGACGGGACGCCCGCCGGGCGCCCGCGCGGCAAGGGCCAGCGCATACAGTTCGCAATCGGTGCCAGAGGGAGCCAGTACGACCCCTTCCTCCGCCGTCAGGCCGAAATGGGCGGCGATCTGGGCCTGTATGCCGGCATCGAGACTGCACGCAGCCGCGTCCGTCCTGTCATGCAATGCGCCTGCCAGCAGGGACAGCCGCGCCGTCTCGGCCCCTGCAAAACCCCGTTCGGACAGGGAAGACGCGGTGGAGGAAGCAAAGGTAATGGCCCACGGACGCGGCCGGTGCGAACAGCCATAGTGATTCAGTCCGGTTGCCGGATCGACCGCCAGCCGCGCATCGCCCCCCGTAGCCATAAGGCTTTCGGTCGGCCCCAGCAGCGGCCACAGGGCCTGCAGCCTGTCATGCAGTTGTGGAAAGGAACATCGCCCGCCCCGTTGGGAAAGGGCGGGTTGCAGAGGAGCCAGCGCGGGCCAGATTTCCTGCAGGACGGAAACACCCGGCAGGTCATCCCCCGCCATGATCGGCACCCATGCGGCAGGTGCGTCAGCATCCTGCCGACCGGTATCGAGATACCAGAACAGCGCCGCCGTACGTGCCGCACAGAAAGCCGCGCACATGGGCCGCTCCGGCGCGATTTCCCGCAGGACGGCCAGTTCCAGCGCATGACGCAGGTAAAAGGCCGTGACCTCCTGCTGTCCCTGCACCGGCAGTCCCAGTACGACGCCCCCATCGGGCTGGATACGGAATGGAAGGTCCAGCGCGGGGTCCAGCGCGATCCGCCGTTCCCCCGCAATCACGCGCAGGTCTGGCCGTTCCAGAACGCGCATCAGTTCCTGCGTCAATGTGTGGGCGAACACCGTGCTGCTTCCTTATTCCACGTTGTCGGACGGCAGGGTCCAGCCTGCCTGGGCCATAAGCAGGCGCATATGCTCCGGGGGCATGGCCGTGGCATGCACGGGAACGTCCAGCGGGAGGGAAATGCTCCGGCTCATGAGGTATAACGCCCCCGTCCCTGCTGCGCCATATCGCCCGTCGCCCAGTATGGGGCATCCGATGGCAGCACAATGCGCCCGCGCCTGATGAGTTCGCCCGGTATCGAGTACCAGTTCCAGCCAGCTTACCGGCGCACCCTGCGCATCGCGCCCCTGCCCCAGCACGCGCCAGCGCGTACGGGCCGACTGGCCCCCTTCTTTTACGACCTGCATATGCCACTGCCGCCCGTGCTCCACCCGCGCCAGCGCCGCATTCACCACGCCTGATGACGCAGCCGGTGTTCCCTGCACCATGGCCCAGTAAACCTTGCGCGCCTGTCCCGCCGCAAAACACGCCTGCGCCGCAACAAGGGCCTGCTTGCGCAACGCCACGACAAGACAGCCCGCCGTGTCCTGATCCAGCCTGTGGGCCAGCCATGGGCCATTACGGTGGCGCGACAGCAGGGGGAAGCAGTCTTCCACACTCGGGCCGCCATCCCGGCCGGGATGGACGGGCAGACCGGGTGGCTTGTCCAGAATCACAAAACGGTTATCGCGGTACAGGACCGTAAAAGGTAGCGGAGATGAAGGGTGCGCAGGCAGGGGCGGAATGGTCCTGCCCCTCATTCGTCATCCGATGGGCGACGCATCAGGACTTCACGCCGGCCCACGTGATTGGCCTCACTGACCAGCCCTTCCTTTTCCATCTGTTCGATGATCTTGGCCGCACGGTTATAGCCAATCGACAGGTGCCGCTGGATAAATGACGTGGACGCCTTACCTTCCCGCGCGACGACCTCGACCGCCTGCGCGAACAGGCCGTCATCCTCGCTCCCGCCTGCCGGGGCGGAGAAAGGCTTGTTCGTGCTTTCTTCTTCCTGCGGGGAAATGACATCGTCGTCATAGATCGGTTCGCCCTGCGTACGCAGGAAGGCCACGACCGCCTCGACCTCGTTATCATCCACGAAGGGACCATGCACACGCGTGATCCGGCCACCAGCCTGCATGAACAGCATGTCACCACGGCCCAGAAGCTGCTCGGCCCCCTGCTCGCCCAGAATGGTACGGCTATCGAACTTGCTGATGACCTGAAAGGAAATACGGGTCGGGAAATTGGCCTTGATGGTGCCGGTAATCACATCGACCGACGGACGCTGGGTGGCAAGGATCAGGTGAATGCCCGCCGCGCGCGCCTTCTGTGCCAGACGTTGCAGCAGGGCTTCGATTTCCTTGCCCGCCACGATCATGAGATCGGCCATCTCGTCCACAACAATGACGAGATAAGGGAGGGAGTCGAGGGCAAGCTGCTGCTCCTCGAACGTGGGCTTGCCGGTTTCAGGGTCATAACCGGTCTGCACGCGACGGGTCACGATCTCGCCGCGTTCACGCGCTTCGGCCACGCGTTCATTGTAGCTGGCGATATTACGCACCTGCAGATGCGCCATGGCGCGATAGCGGCGGTCCATTTCGCGCACCGCCCATTTCAGGGCGGCGACCGCCTTGGCCGGTTCCGTCACCACCGGGGTCATGAGATGGGGAATGCCCTCGTAAATCGAGAGTTCCAGAATCTTGGGGTCAATCAGGATCAGGCGGCACTGCTCGGGCGAAAGACGGTAGAGCAGTGACAGGATCATGGCGTTCACGCCAACGGACTTGCCCGACCCGGTGGTGCCCGCGATCAGCAGATGCGGCATGGAGCCAAGGTCGCTGTATACGGATTCGCCCGCGATATCCTTGCCCAGCGCCAGATTGAGGCGTGCGCGGGAATGCGACCACTGCGGGTCCATGAGCAGTTCGGAAAAATAGACGGTCTCACGCCGCGTATTGGGTACCTCGATCCCGATCACGTTACGTCCGGGCACCGTGGCGATCCGCACGCTCAGCACCGACAGGGAGCGTGCGACATCGTCAGCCAGCCCTATGACACGCGCGGCGCGGATGCCGGGTGCAGGCTGAAGTTCGTACAGCGTGACAACCGGCCCCGCATGATAGGCCACGATTTCACCCTGCACGCCATATTCCGACAGGACCGTGACAAGATGGGCCGCGTTGGCCTGAAGCAGTTCCTCGGTGGGTTTTGTCGTCTCGTCCGATGCCGGGGGCTTGAGAAGCGACAGGGATGGAAACTGCCATTCCGGCTGCGGCGGGGTGGTGTAGGTCGTCTCCTCCGCGCCGGTCATGGGGGACGGATCATAGGCATCCGGCATGGAAGCGGGTTCTTCCGCCGCCGTCCTGCCGCCGCCGGAGAAGAAGCGCGACAGGAGCGTCGGCCGGGCGGGTTCCGCAATACCGGGCGGCAGTTCATCATGCGCAGGGGTAAGGACCGCACCCGTTTCCTCGGGCGCGGGATCCTCATGCCAGGGCAGGCGATCGGATGATGGAGCACCCATCAGCAGGGGCTGGGTGATTTCCTCATCCATGCCGGGCGGATGCATCCAGCTTGTCTGAAGGGATACCTGTGGCGCGCGAGGCCCGTCCGCCTTACGTGCGGCGACAGCCGGGCGGGGTTGGTCTTCCGCCACCCGGACAGGCGCGGATACGGTCTTCGCCGCGGGGGAAGGCACGGCCTTTGCCGCCGCCGGGTCCGCCACGGGCATGATGGCCGTACCTGCCGCCATGCGGGGCGTGGGCATGTCCTCAAGACTAGGTTCCATACCATGCGCGGTCTTGAGGAAAGGTGACGCCTCCAGCCCCGCTTCCCCCATTCCGGATGAAGGCGGGGCGTAGGCGGCAGCGCGGCCGGGCGCGGGCTGGTGCGTCTCCTCTTCCTCCCTCGCCTTCCGGGCTTCGGCGGCATGATGGGTTACACGACGCAGCCAGCGGGTCAGCACTACGGGCTGACGCAGCAGGAACCTGATACCGCGCCCGATCCCTTTCCATTCAGCAAAGGAAAGCGCGAAGGCAAGCAGCAGCAGCAGCAGCCCCAGCGTCAGGCCCAGCACCCAGACAAGGGCGGGGCCACCGCGCCCCACGAACACGGTCGCCGCCTGAATGGACATATGGGCGATGGACAGGCCAACCGCACCGCCCAGCCCCGCACCGGTCGGCCACAAGGCAGCGGGGAAACCCGGCACCAGCAGCGGCACGGCCGCGATATCGGCGGCCACCACAGGCAGGCTGCACAGCAGGGCGACGATACGCAGTATGACAGCGGCCAGCCCACGATGGCGGATCAGGCGCCAGCCCCATGCCAGCAGACACAGAATGGCCAGCCCCCCCACGATGCCGAAATCCTGCAGCATGATATCGGCCATATACGCACCGGGACGGCCCAGCAGATTGGCGGGTGGCTGCGAGCTGGAGGTATTGGCGGATGGATCGCGCGGATCATAGCTCCATAACGCGATGGCAAGACACAGGGCCAGACTCCACAACCCCAGCCCCCCGGCTTCGGCCAAACGTTCGCGCACGCGCGAACGCATCGAGTCCGAAGAGAACGATTCAGGGATAAAACGGCTGAAGATCGCCAAAAATCCATATCCTGATCAGATAGTCCCGCGCACATGGACGCCGGGAACCAGAGGCACTGGAGAAATGACCGTCGCGCATCATGCCATCATTTCCGCTAAACGGTGTAACTATAACCCTGTCCGCCCCGTGGACAGAAGGCCGCTTTACATAAAATACGGCAATGAATTACGCGGCAGCACCTGATTCATGCCGCCACACGGACAGCCGCGCAGCCCCGTGCCGCCGTTCAAGCAACAGCCGCTCGGCCGCAACCGGAAGGGACTCGGTCGCCGCAGTCTCCACGACAATAAGCGTCGAGGGCCGCAGCCATCCGCCGCGCTCCAGCACGGCCAGCGCGCGTGCGGGCAGGTCACGGTTATAGGGGGGATCAAGGAAAACCAGATCCACAGGTCCCACCTGATCGCAGGGCGGCAGGCGCAGCATGTCCATCGCGCGGATCACGGCCCGCCCGGACATACCACATGCCGTGACGTTCTCGCGCAGCGCGCGAAGCGCAGCCCGGTCCTGTTCCACAAAAATCGCGGCACCGGCTCCGCGTGACAGGGCTTCCAGCCCCAGCGCGCCCGTTCCGGCGAATCCGTCCAGCACGCGCGCACCCCGGATCATGTCCGCTCCCGCCCACGGCGCGTGGGACAGACTGTCGAACAGGGCCTGCCTGACCCGATCAGCCGTGGGGCGTGTTGTCTGTCCCGGCGGCGCGTGCAGGCTGCGGCCCCGGCATTCTCCCGCGATGATCCGCATTACGCCCGGCGCGACGTCTTGCCGCCCACAAGGCCGGGAACCTGTTCACGGATTACCTTGCCGGTCACTTCCTCCAGTTCGCCACGCGACAGCGTGCCAAGCTGGAAAGGCCCGTAAGAGGTACGGATCAGGCGGCTGACATGCAGGTTCAGCCCACGCATGACCTTACGGATTTCGCGGTTCTTGCCTTCACGCAGGGAGACGGTCAGCCACGCATTGTCACCCCTGCTGGAATCCAGATGCGCTTCGATCGGGCCATAGCGTACGCCCTCGAACTCACTCCCCTTTGCAAGGGAGGCCAGCATGCGTTCGTCCACCACGCCAAAAACACGCACACGGTAATGCCGTATCCAGCCATTGCTGGGCAGTTCCAGCCTGCGGGCCAGTTCACCGTCATTGGTCAGCAGCAGCAGTCCCTCGCTGTTCAGGTCGAGACGCCCGACACTGATGACGCGCGGCAGACCCGGCGGCAGGGAATCGAACACGGTGGGACGGTCTTCCGGGTCGCGATGCGTGGTGACCAGCCCGTCGGGCTTGTGATAGCGCCACAGCCGAGTACGGTCGGGAGCGCTGACCACGTTCTGGTCCACCTGCACGATATCGGCGGCATCGACAAAGGTGGCGGGGTGGGTCACGACCGCACCGTTCAGGCGCACCCTGCCCTCGGCAATCATGCGTTCCGCATCACGCCGGCTGGCCACGCCGGAACGGGCCAGCCACTTGGCGATACGGTCGCCGCGCGCGGTTGCGGATGGCGTGGAATTATCCTGTGTCATGTTCCTGTCTGCCTCGCAGCGTCGATCAACCCTTCGAACAGGAGACGGTCCCCTGTCGATATGCCAAATTCAGGATGCCACTGCACCCCGATACAGAATGGATGGTCGGGCAGTTCAATCGCCTCCACCACTCCATCGGGGGCCGTAGCACAAATAACCCCCCGCCCCGCATCCGCCACGGCCTGATGATGCGCGGAATTGACCGGCAGCCTGTCCTGACCCACCAGCCGGGCTAGACGTGTGCCTGCCACGATGGCGACATCATGCCCCGGCTGATTGCGGGGATTAGGCTGCTCATGCGGCAGTGCAGCGGGATAGGTATCGGGAATATGCTGCACCAGCGTGCCGCCCAGCAGCACGCCAAGCAACTGCATGCCACCACATATGCCCAGCACCGGTATGCCACGCGCCAGTGCGGCATGGACCAGCGCCGTTTCCGCCAGAGTGCGCCGTGGCTTTGTCTGGACCGTAGCATGCTGGTCCGCCGCCCCGTACAGATCGGGAGGCACATCAAAGGCGCCACCGGTTACGACCAGCCCGTCCAGCCGTGCGACCAGCGCCGTCGCCAGATCAGGATCATGCGCGAGGGCAACCGGCAATCCGCCGCATTCGGCAATCATATCCATATAATTCTGGCGGATGGCGTACCATGGAAAGCGCGAATAGCCGGGCTGTCCATCAACGGATGGCTGTTCGCTGTCCAGTGTGACACCAATCAGGGGACGGTGGGCGTTCATCCCGTCTGCCTAGATGAATATGGGGCCGAAGGGAATGGGTATGCCATGCTGCCCTTCCCCTGCCGCCTGACCAGAACCGTGCCGCAAAGCGGACGACCGCGCGGACATGACACAAAAAATCCCCACCGGCGGAGCCTTGATGGGGACTTCTGTAACCTTATTAAACCCTATGGTGGGCGCACAAGGGCTCGAACCTTGGACCCGCTGATTAAGAGTCAGCTGCTCTACCAACTGAGCTATGCGCCCACAGGGTTACCGCTTGGGTGAGAGGGCTTCTAGCAGCCTATCTTACTGCCTGACAAGGGGGTTTTTGAATTTTTTTGAATTTTCTACTGTTGCAGGAGACGCAGCAGGCCATCGAACTGTTCCAGCGAACGGTAATCGATTTTTATGCTGCCCCCCTTGCCATCAAACGTGATCTGGACCTTTACCCCAAGCCGGGCCGTAAGCTCGCGCTCCAGCGACGTGATTTCGGGATTACGGGCGCTTTTTTCCGCCTTCTCCCGCGTGGCGGCTGCCTTGCGTTCATGCTGTTTGGCCAGAGCTTCCGTCTGGCGGACATTCAGCCCCTGCCCCAGCACAACCTTCAGGGCGGCAACCGGATCGGCATGCGCCAGAAGGGCACGGGCATGCCCCGCCGACAGCCCCCGATGCCGCACCGCGTCGCGCACGGGTGGCGGCAACTGGAGCAGACGCACCATATTCGCCACATGTGGACGCGACTTGCCAATGGCGCTGGCCAGTTCATCCTGCGTCAGCTCGTAATCATCCAGCAGCCGCTGAAGGCCCTCCGCTTCCTCGATGGCATTGAGGTCCGCGCGCTGAAGATTTTCCACCAGCGCCGCGGCCATCGCATCGCCATCGTCCAGTGCGCGGATATGAACCGGCACGTCATGCAGTCCCGCAATCTGGGAGGCACGCCAGCGACGTTCACCCGCGATGATCTGGTAGACACCATTACGCTGCGGATGGGGGCGTACCAGAATGGGTTGCAGCACACCACGCACGCGGATGGAACTGGCCAGTTCATCCAGTGCGCCGGGTTCCATCTGCTGACGCGGCTGGAAGGGGCTGGGTTCCAGCACGTCCACCGGCAGGCTGGAAATGATCTCACCACCGCTCCTGCGCCCTTCGACCGCAGGGGCGGCAGGAAGCATGTTGACCTGTTCGCCCAGCAGCGCCGCCAGCCCCCGCCCAAGACGGGGACGGGCCGCATCCTTCCTGGTTTTCATCAGCGTGCCTTCCCTTTTCGTGTCCCGCGCAGGGCCAGACGGTCCGATACTTCGGCCGCCAGAGCCTGATAGGCCTGACTGCCCGACGAACGGCTGTCATAATTCATGACCGGCTGGCCGTGGCTCTGTGCCTCGGAGATGCGGATATTGCGGGGGATCAGCGTGTCCATCACCTTATCACCGAAAAAGCTGCGCGCATCATCGGCCACCAGTTCGGACAGGTTGTTGCGCCGGTCATACATGGTCAGCACGATACCATCGAGCTTCAGCGCCGGGTTGAGCGACTGCCGCACGCTGTTGACGGTGCGTACCAACTGGCTGATCCCTTCCAGCGCAAAGAATTCGCATTGCAGCGGCACGATCACGGACTGCGCCGCTACAAGGGCATTCAGTGTAAGCAGGCCAAGGCTGGGCGGGCAATCAATCAGGATGGCATCATAATCCGCGCCGATCTGGGCCAGTGCATCGCGCAGGCGATATTCGCGCCGGTCGGCCATGACCAGTTCCAGTTCGGCCGCAGCCAGTTCCGTATCCGCCGCGATGAGGGACAGGCCGGGCAGTTCGCTGGCCTGCACCACAGCCGTGGCGCGTGCGCCATCTTCCAGCATGGCATAGGTGCCACTGCGCCGGGCATCATACCCCACCCCAAGACCGGTGGAGGCATTGCCCTGCGGGTCCATGTCAACCAGCAGAACCTTCAGCCCGGAAGTTGCCAGGGCCGCAGCCAGGTTGATGGCTGTCGTTGTCTTGCCAACGCCGCCCTTCTGGTTGGCCAGCGCGATAATGCGGGGGGAAGATGCTGTCTGACTTCCCGTCTCATTCATTGTTATGGTCTCTGACACGCCTGATATCGCTCAATTTTAGAATCACACCATCCGTATCTGTACGGCTTGGAATCCGGGTTGTCGCCATGTGCCAACCGGCACGGGCTGTCGTCAATTCCGCTTCGGCATTCCGTCCTTTCAAAAACAGGCAGAACCCATCGGGCTGAAGGAAGCGCGCGCCCCATTCCAGCAGGCGCGACAGCGGGGCAAGGGCGCGGGCTGTCACCACCTGCGCGGGGGGCACATCCGCCACTTCCAGACGCCGGGCGCAGACACTCACCTGCACGCCCACCACCCGCGCGGCTTCGCGCAGGAAGGCGGCCTTGCGCTGGTCCGACTCAATAAGGGTAACCTGCGCATCCGTAGCACATGCGATCACCAGCCCCGGAAAACCGCCGCCCGATCCCATATCCACAAGCCTTGTACCGCCGGGCGGTATCTGTCCGGCAAGCTGCAGACTATCGGCTATATGCCGCGACCACAAATGCGGCAGGTCGTGCGGGGAAACCAGATTGATACGCTGGTTCCAGCGCAGCAGGATATCCGCATATTTTTCCAGCCGGTCGCGTGTTTCACGTGAAACATCGGCCATATCGGGCGCGAGGGTAGCCGGGCCGCTCATGCCGTCACCTGCTTCTGACGGATATGTGCGAGCAACGCGACAAGGGCGGAAGGCGTGATTCCCGGAATACGCTGCGCCGCCCCAAATGTTACGGGCCGCACCCGTGCAAGCCGTTCCTGCATTTCCGTACTCAGGCCACCAACCCGACCATAATCGAGATCAGTCGGCAGGGTGATTTTTCCTTCGGTAGCCAACTGGCGGATCTCGCGGTCCTGACGGGAGATATAACCGCTATAGCGGGCTTCCGTCGTCAGATGCTGGGCTACGCGGGGGGAGAGTTCAGCAAACCACGGCGCAATCCCCACAATCGTTTCAGGTGACGCATCCGTCGCCAGCACATCCAGAAGCGAACGTGCCCGCCCGTCTGCCGAGACATTCACACCTGCCTTGCGCAGGACATCGGTGCCGTAAGTTTCATTGCGGGCCCGGGTGGTCGCCACATCAATCGCGGTACAATCGGATTGAAAACGGACAGCACGCGCCGTCCCGACGCATCCCCATTCCAGCCCGCGCGGCGTCAGGCGCAGGTCCGCATTATCCGCGCGCAGGGTCAGGCGATATTCCGCGCGGGATGTGAACATGCGGTAGGGTTCGGACACGCCCTGCGTTGTCAGGTCGTCAATCATCACACCGATATAGGCATCGCCACGATCGAGGGTAACACCCGCCTGCCCCGCCGCATGCCGGGCGGCGTTCACACCTGCAATCAGGCCCTGCGCGCCAGCTTCCTCATAACCGGTGGTGCCATTGATCTGACCCGCCAGAAACAGGCCGGGCATGTTTTTCAGTTCCAGTGTGGGGGCCAGTTCGCGCGGGTCCACATAATCATATTCCACTGCGTAGCCCGGCCGGACGATGCGGCAGTTTTCCAGCCCCGGAATGCTGCGCAGCATTTCAAGCTGTACATGTTCGGGCAGGCTGGTGGAAATACCGTTGGGATAGACCAGATTTCCCTCCGGATTACCTGGCAGCCCTTCCGGCTCCAGAAAGATCTGATGGGATTCGCGCTGGGCAAAGCGTACGACCTTATCTTCGATCGACGGGCAGTAGCGTGGCCCACGCCCCGATATCGCCCCGCCATACAGAGCCGAAAGCTGAAGGTTTTCGCGTATGATCTCATGCGTAAGCGGCGTAGTGGCCGTGATGCGGCAGGATACCATGGGATTGGCGATACCATCCGTCATGCGGCTGAATGGTTCGGGCACCGCATCCCCACGGTCTTCAGGCAGGCTGTCCCAGTCGATGCTGTCGCGCGCGATGCGCGCAGGCGTTCCCGTCTTGAGCCGCCCCATCCGCAGCCCTAGCGCCTCCAGTCGCGTGCCCAGCGCATTGGCGGGACGATCCCCTACCCGCCCCGCAGGCTGGCTGTCATGCCCGACATGGATGGTGCCCCGCAGGAACGTGCCGGTCGCCAGCACGACGGCACCGGATGAAAAGCTGCGCCCGTCCTCGCAGATGATACCTTCAACCTGTCCCTGCGCATCCGTCAGCAGGTCAGCCGCTGCCCCTTCGACAATATCAAGTCCATCGGTCGCGGCCAGCAGATCCTGTATGGCCTGCCGGTACAGTGTCCGGTCTGCCTGCGCACGGGGGCCATGCACGGCCGCCCCCTTGGACCGGTTGAGAAGTTTGAAATGAATCCCGGCCCGATCGGCGGCAATGCCCATCAGCCCATCCAGCGCATCGATCTCGCGCACCAGATGTCCCTTGCCGATCCCGCCTATGGCCGGATTGCAGGACATGATGCCAATGGTCTCGCGCCGATGCGTCAGCAGCATTGTGCGTGCGCCCGTACGTGCAGCGGCAGCGGCGGCTTCACATCCCGCATGCCCCCCACCGACGACGATCACATCATATGCGCGATTCATCCAGTCTTGCTCCTACTTGCCAATACAGAACTGGCCAAACACCGTATCCAGAAGGGCTTCCACATCCACGGCCCCCGTCAGGCGGCCCAGCGCCCGCATGGCCAGCCGCATTTCTTCCCCACGCATTTCCGGCCAGTTCATATCAAGCGCCCGCCCGATATGATGCACCGTTTCCTCCAGCGCCGCACGATGACGCGCGCGGGTAAAAGGTGCAGCAGCCCGGCCCGATGTCAGCGCGCGCACCCTGTCAGCCAGAACGGTCCTTAACACATCCATGCCGGAATGGGTGAGTACACTGATGCCAATCGTGCCTTCAGGCGCATGATACAGGTCTGTCTTGTTACATACCAGCAGGCTATTCCCTTCTACCGGTTCGGGCACCACATCTCCGGTAAAAACCTGCACCACACAGTCAGCCTGTTTCACGTGAAACAGTGAACGCCGGACCCCTTCAGCCTCGATCTCATCATCCGTTTCACGCAGTCCGGCGGTATCGACCAGCGTTACCGGCACATCACCCAGCACCATGCGCACCTCGATCGCGTCGCGGGTGGTCCCCGCACGGGAGGAAACGATCGCGGCATCCCGCCCCGCCAGCGCATTCAGCAGGCTGGATTTGCCAACATTGGGTTCCCCCACAATCGCAAAGACCAGTCCGCGCCGTAGCCGCTCGGCCCCCGCCCCTTCGGCCAGATAGGTCTGCATGGTGTCATGCAATACACGCATTCCGTCCAGCAGCCCCTGTTCAACTTCCGGTGGCAGTTCTTCATCGGGGAAGTCGATCAGTGCTTCCTGATGCGCCAGGAACGTACGCAGCCTGTCCGCCCATTTCTGGTACAACTGGCTCTGCGCCCCATCAACCTGCGCCAGCGCCTGCTGGCGCTGGGCTTCGGTTTCGGCATCGATCAGGTCGGCTATGCCTTCCGCCTGCATAAGATCCATCCGCCCATGGGCAAAGGCCCGGCGGGTGAACTCCCCCGGTTCCGCCGGGCGGGCGCCGAGAGCCACCAGCGTATCGGCAACGGCATTGATAACCGCAGGCCCCGCATGCAGGTGCAGTTCGGCACTGTCTTCACCCGTATAGCTGTCGGGTCCGGGAAACCAGAGCACCAGCGCCCGGTCCAGCAGGACAGGTTCCGCCCCATCGCGCCGCCACAGCCCCCGCAACGAAGCCCGGCGTGGCGCAGGCAACCGTCCGGTCAGGCTTTCGACAATCCTGCCCGTTCCCGCCCCGCTCAGGCGCATCACCGCAATGGCGGCACGGGACAGCCCGCTGGCCAGCGCAAAAATGACCGGCGGATGTCCATCACGTTCCTGCATAAACATCTCCGTCATCGCATCATCATTTTGTCCGTCCCGGGAACGGCGTTATCGTTCACCTCTTTGTCCTGATCAAGGTGACTCATGCCACAACTTTCAATGCACTCGCCACTGGCCCCCCTGACCGTCTCGGCGGAAGATGAGCAGATTGTCGCCCTGGACTGGGGCTGGGGTCGCGATCAGGAGGAAACACCGGTCCTGCTGGCCGCCCGCGCCTGGCTGGATGCGTATTTCGACGGCGAACTTTCGCTATGCGATCTGCCACTGGCCCCTTATGGCACGGACGAACAGCTTGCCGCATGGAAGTTCATCCGCACCATTCCCGCAGGCCAGCAGGTTCACTGGCAGGAAGCGGCACGTCAGGCCGGAGTAACACCCGAAAGCATCCTGAGCGCCTGCACTGAAAATCCCATTCCCATCCTGATCCCCTGCCATCGCATCGATTTCACGGATTGTACGGACTACGACCCTGAAACCTATCCCGGCGATGAAGGCGCACGCGACCGGCAGTTCCTGCAGGACCTTGAAACACTTCCTGCCTCATCAAGATAAAGAATGACCGTGCAATAATAACGGAAGGTCCGCCATGAATACCGTTATCCGCGTCCACGAATACGGAGGCCCGGATGTGCTGGCAGTGGAAACACAGCCCGTTCCCACCCCGGCCGCTGGTGAAATCGTACTGCGGCAGGAAGCCATCGGTGTCAATTTCATCGATACCTATTTCCGCAGCGGCCTGTACAAATTCCCCTCCCTGCCCGGCATCCCGGGCATGGAAGGTGCTGGCACCGTAACAGCGGTTGGCCCCGGGGTGGAAGATCTCTCGCCGGGTATGCGCGTCGCCTACCCCGCCACACCGGGCGCCTATGCCACGTTCCGCACGATCGCAGCGGATAAGGTTGTTACCCTGCCCGATGACATCGCAACCAGCACGGCGGCTGCCATCATGCTGCGCGGACTGAGCGTGCACATGCTGCTGCGTGAGGTTTATCGCGTGCAGCCCGGCGATGACATACTGGTCTACGCCGCCGCAGGGGGCGTGGGGCTGCTCATGTGCCAGTGGGCACGGCATCTGGGCGCGCGTATCATCGGTATCGTCTCCACGGAAGAGAAGGCGCAACTGGCGCAGGCCAATGGTGCAACGGATGTCATTATCGGCACGGACCGGCTTAAGGAACGGGTCAGCGACCTGACTGCGGGCCGCATGCTGCCCGTGGTTTATGACAGCATCGGCAAGGCTACGTTTGAAACCAGCCTGTCCTGTCTGGCACCGCGCGGGTTGATGGTCAGTTATGGCAACGCGTCGGGCGCTGTCACCGGCGTAGACGTGGGTACGCTGGCAGCCCATGGCAGCCTGTACCTGACCCGTCCCCTGCTCATGACCTATATCGCGCGGCGGCCTGCCCTGCTCCATGCGGCGAGGGAGATGTTTTCACTGGTGAAAAAAGGCGTAATCAAACCCCATATCGGACAGCGTTTCCCCCTGCGCGATGCCGCACAGGCGCATATTGCGCTGGAATCCCGCAAAACCACCGGCAGCACAATCCTGATCCCCTGACAGGTTGTTTGAAAACAGGATAGGACAATAAAAAACCCCGGCCTTTCAGCCGGGGTTTTCTGCATTTTTCGCAATCGCGCGATGATCAGGTATTCATCGCATCGAAGAAATCGTGATTGCTCTTGCTGTATTTCAGCTTGTCCAACAGGAAGTCCATCGCATCCATCGTGCCCATCGGGGCAAGGATACGACGCAGCACCCACATCTTGGCCAGATCGGCACGATCCACCAGCAGTTCTTCCTTACGGGTACCGCTCTTGGTGATGTCGATGGCGGGGAATGTGCGCTTGTCAGCCAGCTTGCGGTCAAGGATCAGTTCCGAGTTACCGGTGCCCTTGAACTCTTCAAAGATGACTTCATCCATACGGCTGCCGGTATCGATCAGGGCGGTTGCGATAATGGTCAGCGATCCCCCTTCCTCAATGTTACGGGCCGCACCAAAGAAGCGCTTGGGACGCTGCAGCGCATTGGCGTCCACACCACCCGTCAGCACCTTGCCCGATGAAGGCACAACGGTGTTGTACGCACGGGCCAGTCGCGTGATCGAATCCAGCAGGATCACGACATCGCGCTTGTGCTCGACCAGACGCTTGGCCTTTTCCAGCACCATTTCCGTCACCTGCACATGGCGGGTCGCAGGTTCGTCAAATGTGGAGGAAACGACTTCGCCCCGCACGGAACGCGCCATATCCGTCACTTCTTCCGGCCGCTCGTCAATCAGCAGCACGATCAGGAAGACTTCGGGATGGTTCGCGGCGATGGAGGACGCGATGCTCTGCAGCATCACGGTTTTACCGGTACGCGGCGGGGCGACGATCAGCGCGCGCTGACCCATGCCGATGGGGGAGACCAGATCGATCACGCGGGACGTGAAATCGCGGTTCGGGGTCTTGCCCTTCCCCTTGCCATTGACGGGGGGCTCAGCCGCACCGCCTACAGTCGAGTTCTCGACTTCCATCTGCAGGCGGCGTTCGGGATAAAGTGGCGTCAGGTTATCGAAATTGATCCGCTGGCGCACCGCCTCGGGCGGTTCGAAATTGATCGCATTGACCTTGAGCAGGGCGAAATACCGCTCCCCATCACGCGGCGCGCGGATCTGGCCTTCAACCGTATCACCGGTGCGCAGGCCGAAACGCCGGACCTGGCTGGGGGAAATGTAGATATCATCCGGTCCGGGCAGGTAATTGGCCTCTGGCGAGCGGAGGAAACCAAATCCGTCAGACAGGATTTCAAGCGTGCCGTCCCCATAGATGGCCTGATCGTTGTCGGCCAGCGTCTTGAGGATCGTGAACATCAGCTCCTGCTTGCGAAGAGATGATGCGTTTTCAATGTTCAGACTTTCAGCATAAGCCAGAAGGTCTGCTGGGGATTTGGCCTTGAGTTCGGCGAGTTGCATGCAGGATATGCCTATAAGTGGGCAGTTCACGAAGGGAAAACAGAAGCCAGCGATCAGTTGACAAGGGACGCGCCGGGCGCTGAGCCTTGACCATATTCTGACGAAACGGTTGATGCTGCTTGACTGATTAAGGCGGGGATTCCGTACAGGCAGGATATGCCGTGTGGAACAACCCGATCATAAGCCCATGGTTCCCTTCCCGTCAAGTCCGGCCTGCATACGGCACGAATGGACCTGCGGGGGCAGCCCGTGACGAAAGGGAAATGGCATCCGGCTACCATCCCCTGACAAAACGTTACTTTTCAATGACCTGATACAATTTCAGGCACCATGGCAACCCGACGTGGCGGGACATGGAAGACCCTGCCACCAGTAGCGGAATGGCAGATGCCGGGTTTATACTACCGGAACAGCCGAATCGGCACACATTCCGGCATCCGCGTTGCCACCATTACTTGATATTACTGTTTCCCCAGCCAGCCACGCCGCCAGAACCACAGCAGGGGCAGTATGACGGTCGCCGCCATCAGTCCCAGCGAATACCAGTAACCGTATTTCCAGTTCAGTTCCGGTATGTCGTGAAAATTCATGCCGTAAATACCAGCCACCAGTGTCGGGGCGACACCGATGAAGCTGACCACGGTCAGTATCTTCATGCCGTTATTCTGCTCGATGCTGATGAAACCCAGCGTCGCATCCAGCAGGAACTGCACCTTGTTGGCGGTCTGTGACACGAAATCATTCAGGGAACGGATATCGCGTTCCACCGTACCCAGCCGCGCCTGCAACCGGTCGGACAGGTCATGGCGCTTGTTCTCGCCCAGAAAGATCGAAATACGCTCCAGCCCCAGCAGGCTGTCACGCACGGACGATCCCAGATCCCCCGACCGGCCCACCCGGCGCAGCATGTTGCGCAGCAGGGTGCCCGCCTGCGCCTGCCCCGGTTCCTCGGACTGGAACACATCGCGCGACATGCCATCGAGCGCCTGGCCCAGATGCTCCAGAATATCCGCCAGCCGGTCAACGATCGCTTCCAGCAGCAGTATGCCCGCCTCGTTTGCGCCCAGCGCCGTGCTCTGGTTCGCCACCTGCCGGGCCACCACGTCAAACGCGCTGAACCCGGTATAGCGGATGGTCAGCAGCCGGTCCTTCATGAGCACGAAGCCCACGGGGGAAACAAAAAAGTCATCGGGCGTCTTGCGCACCAGCGGGGTCGACAGATAGACGGCGTCCCCTTCCATGAACAGGCGCGATGAACTCTCGATCTCGTCAAGCTGGGCGCGGGTGGGAATGCGCAGGCCGGTCACCTGGGCGGCAAGGGCTTCCTCCTCCTCGGTGGGATTGAGCAGGTCCAGCCACGCGGCTCCCGTCCCGTCGGCTGGCGTGGTCACGGTCTGGGCCGGGCTGCCGGGGCGATGCGCTAGAAACATGGGCTGTCTTTCTTAGGTTCCGACGGTGTCCATCCATCATGCGGCAGCAAACATGTCAAATCATGACATGTCGCCCGCACGCCGTGGGGGCTGGTATTTTGTCGCCATCCGGTCCAGAACCGCCAGATACGCGGCCCGGGACGGCTGCATTCACGACTACAGAGCCACGCACCTAATTTCCTGCGGAGTAGCGAAGTTGAGCGCAACAGATACACAGGCAGGCGCCAACAGCCTGCGCAGCGGTCCCGACGGCCGCGGGCGTTTTGGAATTTTTGGCGGTCGTTTCGTCGCCGAAACCCTGATGCCGCTGCTGCTGGAACTGGACGCCGCCTACACGGCCGCGCAGGCGGACCCCGAATTCCGGCGCGAACTGGATTACTACCTGAAAGATTACGTAGGCCGTCCCAGCCCGCTGTGGTTCGCCCGCCGCATGACCGACGCACTGGGCGGCGCGAAAATCTACATGAAGCGCGAGGAACTGAACCACACCGGTTCCCACAAGCTCAACAACGTCATGGGGCAGATCCTGCTGGCCCGCCGCATGGGCCGCACCCGCATCGTAGCCGAAACCGGCGCAGGCCAGCATGGTGTGGCCACCGCCACCGTATGCGCGCTGTTCGGCATGAAATGCGCGATCTACATGGGCGCCACCGATGTCGAGCGGCAGAAGCCCAATGTCTTCCGCATGCGCCTGCTGGGGGCCGAGGTCGTGCCCGTCACTGCCGGTGCGGGCACGCTGAAGGATGCGATGAACGAGGCCATGCGCGACTGGGTGACCAACGTGCATGATACCTATTTCCTTGTCGGCACGGTCGCGGGGCCGCACCCCTATCCGCAGATGGTGCGTGATTTCCAGTCCATCATCGGCGTGGAAACCAAAGAACAGATCATGGCCGCCGAAGGCCGCCTGCCTGATGCGATCGTTGCGGCCATCGGGGGCGGTTCCAACGCCATGGGGATTTTCCATCCCTTCCTTGATGATCCCGATGTCAGGCTGATCGGCGTGGAAGCCGCGGGCTGCGGCCTGGACAGCGGGCGTACTGCCGCATCCATCGAACGGGGCAAGCCGGGCGTGCTGCATGGCAACCGCACCTATCTGCTGCAGGATGGGGACGGCCAGATCACGGAAGCCCATTCCATCAGCGCCGGACTGGATTACCCCGGTGTCGGCCCCGAACATTCATGGCTCAATGACATCGGACGCGCGGATTACGTGGGCGCCACCGATCAGGAGGCGCTGGACGCCTTCCAGCTCTGTACCCGTACCGAGGGCATCATCCCGGCACTGGAAAGTGCGCATGCCATCGCCTACGCCGCCAAGATCGCGCCAGACATGGCGAAGGACAAAATCCTCGTGGTCAACATTTCCGGGCGGGGGGACAAGGACATCTTCACCGTTGCCGAACATCTGGGAGTGAAACTGTGAGCCGCATCGCCCGCCGCTTCGCCACCCTGCGTCAGCAGGGCCGTGGCGCCCTGATCCCGTATGTGGAAGCCTGTGACCCGGATTACGATACCGCGCTGGCCATCCTGCGCGGCATGCCCGCGGCGGGCGCCGACCTGATCGAGGTTGGCGTTCCCTTCTCCGATCCGTCCGCCGATGGCCCGACCATCCAGAAGGCCGCCCTGCGCGGGCTGAAGGGTGGCTCCACCATGAAGCGCGTGCTGGAAATGATCGCGGCCTTCCGCGCGGATGATGACGAAACCCCGATCATCCTGATGGGCTATGCCAACCCGATCGAGGCTTACGGGCCGGAACGCTTCTGCGTGGATGCGAAGAAGGCGGGCGTGGACGGGCTGATCGTGGTTGACCTGCCGCCGGAAGAAGCCGACCTGCTCGGCGCGCCCGCGGCACAGGCCGGGCTGGACATCATCCGGCTGGTCGCCCCCACCACGCCCGATGAACGCCTGCCCGTCGTGTTCAGCGGCGCATCCGGCTTCGTCTATTACGTCAGCATTACCGGCGTGACCGGCACGCGCACCGCCAGCACCGATGAACTGGCGCAGGCCCTGCCCCGCCTGCGCCGGGCGACCGACCTGCCCATCGCCATCGGCTTTGGCATCCGCACACCCGAACTTGCGGCAAACGCCGTGCGCGTGGCGGATGCCGCCGTTGTGGCCTCCGCCCTGCTCAACACGCTTGAAGGCACGCTGGACGCGGCAGGACAGGCCACCAGCCGCACCGTGCCCGCGGTACTGGAACAGTTGCGCGCGCTGGCGGATGCGGTGCATGACGTGCGGAAATAAATGACAATCTGGCCCAATCGTTCATCTGCCTGTATTGAACAGGCGCCCAGACTATCTGAGGGAGAGGCAATATGAGCTGGCTGACCGAATACGTCCGTCCCAAGATCCGTGGCCTGCTCAAGCGGGAAGTGCCGGACAACCTGTGGACCAACTGCGAATCGTGCGAGCAGATGATCCTGACCAAGGACCTGCACAAGGCGCTGAACGTGTGCCCGCACTGTGGCCACCACATGCGCGCCAGCGTAGCCGAACGGCTGGAATGGACATTCGATAACGGCGAATATACCCGTATCGAACTGCCCAAGGTGCCTGTGGACCCCCTCTCCTTCCGTGATCGCAAGCGTTATACGGACCGCCTGAAGGATGAGCGCGCCAAATCCCACCTTGATGAATCCATGGTGGTTGCCCATGGCCTGATCGGCGGCCAGAACGCGGTCGTGGCCGTGATGGCGTTCGAGTTCATCGCCGGGACGATGGGTGCGGCATTGGGCGAGGCCTTTCTTGCCGCAGCCCGTCTGGCCATCCTCCAGCAGTCCCCCCTGATCGTCTTTACCGCATCGGGCGGCGCACGCATGCAGGAAGGCATGATCAGCCTCATGCAGATGCCGCGTACCACGGTCGCGGTGGAAATGCTCAAGGAAGCGGGCCTGCCCTATCTTGTGGTTCTGACTAACCCGACCACGGGCGGCGTTTCCGCATCCTTCGCCATGCTGGGCGATGTCCAGATTGCCGAACCCAATGCGCTGATCGGCTTCGCGGGCCAGCGCGTGATCGAGGATACCGTGCGCGAAAAGCTGCCCGAAGGCTTCCAGCGCGCGGAATACCTGCTCGATCACGGCATGCTCGACATGGTGGTGAAGCGCGCCGACCTGCGGACCGTTCTGGCGCAGTTGATCGGGCAGCTCAACTTCCGCCATATCGCCCGTCCCGCCGCCTGAACCCGGGCAGGATACCAGCATGAGCGCACGGACCCTCGGGCCCGAATTCGTCGGTCGGGCGGGGCAGATACTCGAACGGCTGAACCGCCTGTATCCGGCCCTGATCGACCTGTCCCTGACACGGCTGGAAACGCTGCTGGCGCGCCTCGGTCATCCGGAGCGGCACCTGCCGCCGGTGGTCCATGTGGCCGGCACCAATGGCAAGGGCAGCACCTGCGCCCTCATGCGCGCCATTGCCGAAGCGGGCGGATGGCGGGTCCATGTCCTGACATCGCCCCATCTGGTCCATGTGACCGAACGCTTCCGCATCGCGGGTGAAATCGTAGGCGAAAGCGAACTGACCGCGGTTCTGGAAGAGATAGAACGGGTCAATGACGGTGCGCCGATTACGGTGTTCGAAGTCCTGACGGCAGCAGGCTTCGTGCTGTGCGCGCGCCACCCGGCGGACCTGACCATTGTGGAAGTGGGACTGGGCGGGCGTTGTGACGCCACCAACGTGCTGCGGCAGCCCGCAGCATGCGCGATTACCGCCATCTCCATGGATCATGAGGCGTTTCTGGGCGACACGCTCGCCGCCATCGCGGGCGAAAAGGCGGGGATCATCAAACCGGGCGTGCCTGTCGCCACGGGCCGCCAGCCCTCCGAAGTCATGGATGTCCTGATCAGCACGGCACGTGAAAACGCAGCCCCGCTCTGGCGGCGCGACCATGAATGGTCCGTGGAAGCCACTGCGGATGGGTCCGGCCTGCTCTACCGCGATGCGCGCGGCACGCTGGACCTGCCCCTGCCCGGCCTGCGTGGCGCCCACCAGATCGACAATGCAGGACTGGCGCTGGCGACCCTGCGCGCCAGTGACCTGCCCCTGCCGCAGCAGGCATGGGGCGGCATTGCGCATGCGCGCTGGCCCGCGCGCATGCAGCGACTGGACGGCCAGCTTGCCGCCATGCTGCCGACAGGCTGGGAACTGTGGCTGGATGGCGGGCATAACCCCGGCGCGGGCGAAGTGCTGGCACAGGTGATGGATGCGTGGCCTGACCGGCCCACCCATCTGGTCATTGGCATGAAACAGACCAAGGATGCTACCGGCTTTCTTGCCCCGCTCCTGACCCGCGCGACCAGCGTGCAGGCCGTGGCGGAAAAAGACCAGCATCTGGCACAGCCTGTGGCCGACATCATCGCGGCATCGAACGGCAAGGCGACGGCAGGCCCCACATTGCGCGAAGCACTGGCCAGCCTGACCCGTACCGCACCGCCGGACGCACCACCCGCGCGCGTCATCATATGCGGCAGCCTGTATCTGGCGGGTGTCGCCCTGCAGCAGGATGGCTGGCAGGCAGGCTGACAGGCACCCCGGCAGCCTGCGATGCAGGCTGCCGGACAGATATTACCGGGAGTCGGGCAACGGATCGCCCTGCCCGATTTCACGCAGCGGCAGGCCCGCCATCAGGCGCTGTTCGATCTTTTCAAGCGACATGTCGCGTGTTTCGGGAACGAAGCGCCATGTCACCAGCACGAAAAACAGGTTGAGCCCGGCAAACAGCCAGAAGGTCGGGCCATTGCCCATCCATTGCAGCAGCGACAGGAAGCTGGCCCCCACGATCATGTTGGCGACCCAGTTCGTCAGGGTGGAAATGGAAATGCCAAGGTCACGTCCCTGCAGCGGCTGCACCTCCGAACACAGGACCCACATCAGCGGCCCGGCGGACATGGCGAAGCCGGAAATATAGATCAGCAGCATGAAAACCGAGATGATCTGTTCCGTCTGCCCCAGAACGGGACGGTTCAGCATGAGCCCGAGGAAACCCATCCCGATCGCCATGATAATGAAGCCGGTATACAGGATCGGCTTGCGTCCCCAGCGATCGACCAGGCCAATGGCGATGAACGTGGCCAGCATGTTCACCAGCCCCACCATGGCCGTACACCATAGCTGCGCAGGCCCTACATAACCCGCCAGCGCGAAGATCTTGGGCGCGTAGTACATGACCACGTTCACCCCGGCGAGCTGCTGCATGACCTGCAACGCCATGCCCAGAAAGATGGAGCGGCGGAAATTGCCGTTATGGCGCAGCAGGCTCCAGCCACGCTGCTTCATCTGAAGCTGGCGGCTGATATTCTGTATTTCCTGCATGGCGACGCTGTGGTCGTCACGCAGGTCTTCAAGCACCTGTAGCGCTTCGCTGCGGCGGCCCCGCATCATGAGCCAGCGCGGGCTGTAGGGCAGGAACAGCACACCAATCAGGAACAGCACGCCGGGCACGGCGGCAACCGCGAACATGCCGCGCCAGTTGCCGGAATAGCTGAACATGGTGTTGCTGAGAAAGGCTATGAAAATGCCAGCCGTGATCATGAGCTGGTAGGTCGAGATCATGGCGCCACGCGCCTGCTCGCTTGCGATCTCGGACAGGTAGAGGGGCGCGGTAAAGGCCGCCACCCCGATGGCCAGCCCCATGACCAGCCGCCCCACGATCATGGACGGGATCGACCATGCCAGCGCGCAGGCCAGCGATCCCGCCACGAATACCAGCGCACCGACCAGCAGCGCATGCTTGCGCCCGATCTGGTGCGACATCCACCCCCCGCACAGCGAGCCTATGGCGGCGCCTGCCATCATGGAACTGACAATCCATTCCTGCTGCAGGGTAGAGGCGTGGAAAGTCCGCGCCAGCAGGTCCAGCGCACCGGATATGACGCCGATATCCAGTCCCGCCATAAGCCCCGCCAGCGCGGCGAGGCAGCCGATAATAAGGGTACGCAGTCGCGTGGAATCAGATCCAGTTGTCTCGGATGGATTTCCCATGGGGGCCGGTCCTGTAATGATTTTTATTGTTGCCGGAAATTATGTTCAGTCCTGCCCGGCCACGCCGGTCAGGAGATAGAACGATACACCATAGCGCCGTGTCCGGTCAGGATCATTTTCCACCAGGCCATCGATGGCAAAGCGTTTCACGCGGAAAATGACCGGCACATCCCCCTGCCCGCCATCGGGTTCCGTGATGTCCATCATGTCCGCAAGCCATGCGGGCACGCCATTGCGTTCCGTCAGCACCAGCGGCGCACGGGCCGAGAACAGGACCGTGCCCCGGGCCTGTATCGTTTCCAGCTCCGTCCGGGTCGTCACATGGTACAGATAGCCATCCGGCCCGTCATCGCCACGCAGGCTGCGCATGTTCACGATCCCCAGCCCGAGACTGACCGTATCAAGGTAGGTCAGCACGTGCCGTGTGGCGGTACGGGCACCGGTGAACAGGTCGGACTGGGGTATGGACGGACCTATGGTTGGGGAAGCCGGAAGGGACGGAGGGGGCCTGCGCTGCCGACGTTTGCGCGGCATGGGCGCAAACGGCAGTTCAGCCATCCCGCCTTTTCGCCGTTGCGCCATGCCCCTGCCCCATCCATGCCGGTAAACCGCTCCTACCCGTTCAGGCGCAGGCGGCGCATATCCCTTCGGCCTCGATCGTGGTCTGCCGGACCGAAAAACCGCGCGCGCGCGTCACTTCAAGCAGCGCCCTGACGATATGGGGATCATCCAGTTCCGTAACACGCCCGCACTGGCTGCAGATCAGGAACTGCGCCGCATGCACGTGCCCGTGACAGGCGTGGCCGGATTCAAGCATGTGCCGGCAGCCGACAAAGGCGGAAAGACGTTCGATCTTGTGGATCAGCCCCTGTTCCAGCAGGAAATCCAGCGCCCGGTACACCGTGGGCGGGGCGACCGGTCTGCCCCGGCTGATACGGATCTGTTCCAGCAGTTCATAGGCCCCCAGCGGCCGGTCGGACGCCAGCACCAGCCCCAGCGCCAGCCTGCGTATGTCCGTCAGCCGTACGGAGCGCGCCTGACACAGGGAAGCCGCCTGATCGAGCAGTGCTTCCATCCCCGCCGGGGACGCAGTCCGGGCCATCTGTTTCGTGCGGGCCACTGCCGATGCTCCTGTGTCCGGTTGCCGGCATATCCGCCCGCACGCCTGTACAGGAGCGGGAATCAGTCCGGCAGGTAATCCACCCACATGGCAATCAGTACCACGAAAAGGGCAAGCCCAGCATGTATCCAGATCAGCCTGCGCAGCGTCAAGACAGGAACCCGCCCCGCGCGCATGGTTGTCCTGTCTGGCGTCCTGTCCATCGTGTCCGTGCTCCCGTTTCGGTCCATCGGACCTTTCATGGGGCAAAAGACTGGATTTTTCCTTAACGCGCGGCGCGGTGGCTATTCTTCCGTCGCGTGGGGCAGCATGTGGTAGGTACGGTTGAAATAGACCAGTCCGCCACGCGGGCCGCTGGTGCGCACGCTTTCCACGGCACCGAACATGACGCTGTGGGTGCCGACCTCCACAATGCGTTCAATCCGGCAATCGAGCGACAGGATCGCTTCCTCCAGCACGGGCGCACCGGTCGTAAGCGTGGTCCAGTGACCGGAACGGAAACGTTCGGCCTGCTCAAGCGGGCTGGCGAATACGCCCGATATGTCCATCTGCTCGGCCGCGAGCACGTTGATGCACATGGCCGCATCCACGCGGAAGCGATCCCGCACGCGCGAATTACGGTTCAGGCAGGCCAGTACGGTCGGTGGCGTATCCGTTACCGAACAGACGGCGGAAGCCGTAAAACCCGCCGGATCATCCAGTGTTCCGGTAGTGACAACATTTACCGCCGCGCCCAGCCGCGCCATGGCGTTACGGAAGGTAAGGGCGTCAACTCCCATGATACTCTGCCTCAGTCGCTGTTGCATGCCTGTCGGTCCGCACGCAGCCGTGACGCCGGACGGTAGCCGGGGTAGCGCATTCTAGGCCGGTTGAATACCGCAAACCGCATAAGGAGCCATGGTATGGACCCTGAACTGATCCACATACGCCACACGGGCGGACTGGGGCGCATCACGCTCAACCGGCCGGGCGCACTCAATGCCCTCAACATCGACATGATCACCCACATCACCGCCCGCCTGCAGGCGTGGCGGCATGATCCCGCCATCACAACCGTACTGCTGGACAGCACCAGCCCCAGGGCCTTCTGCGCGGGCGGGGATATCCGCGCCATCCTCCACCGCCTTGAAACCGATGGTCCCATGGCGGCAGCCGAGCCATTCTGCCGTACCTACCGGCTGGCATCCCTTCTGGCGGGGTATCCGAAGCCGGTCGTATCCTTCATGGACGGTATCGCCATGGGCGGCGGGATCGGGCTGGGCGGTCATGCCCGCTACCGGATCGTGACCGAACGGTCGTGCCTCGCCATGCCTGAAACCGGCATTGCGCTGACACCTGATGCGGGCGGATCATACCTGCTGTCGCGCGCGCCGGGCCTGAGCGGGCTACGCCTTGCGCTGACGGGCGGATACATGAACGCCACCGCCGCCCTTGATGCCGGGTTTGCGGACCGTCAGGCCCATTCCGGCATGCTCGATACGCTGGCTGACGCGCTCATCCACCAGCCCGCGGGCAGGGTAGTGGACAGTCTGCCCCCCTGTCCGGCCCTGCCATCCGCGCCGGATATTGCGGATATCGCAGCGGTCTATGATGCGCCGGACGTGCCACAAATCATGCGCAGGCTGCACACGCACCCGGCGGAGTGGGCGCAGGCGGACCTGATGGCGCTGAACCGCGCCAGTCCCTTTTCGCTGTACGTTACCTTTGCGGCGTATCATGCTGCACGCAGGCTGCCCGATCTGGACAGCGTGCTGGAGCAGGAATTCCACCTGATCTACCACCTCCTGCGCCGTCCCGACTTTGCCGAAGGCGTGCGTGCACGCCTGATTGACAAGGACAATGCCCCACGCTGGACACCCGACAATCCCGCCGCCGTATCCACCCGCGAAGTGACCGACTGCATGCAGGGCAGGGCGCCCGTTTCGCTCGACCTGCCGCTTTGTGATACGGTTACGTAATAATTTATTATCACACATAAAGTATATAGAAATGCCATTTTCAGACAGATACGCACCCGCCACCCATCACGGCAGGCTGGGCGATGAATTCTACGATGTGGTGAAGGCCGCCGACTTCCCGGCCCATATCCTGCGCTACCGCAATGACGACGTATCGCCGCGCATCGGTCTCGATACGCTCGATGATACGGAGTGGACGCGCCATTTCGGATATTTCGACCCGCTGCCCGGTTCGCTGCCGCACCCGCTGGCGCTGCGCTATCACGGGCACCAGTTCCGTTCCTACAATCCCGATCTGGGAGACGGGCGCGGCTTCCTGTTTGCGCAGCTTATGGATGCGGTGGATGGCCGCCTTCTCGATATCGGCACCAAGGGCAGCGGCACCACGCCCTGGTCACGCGGCGGCGATGGCCGCCTGACGCTGAAAGGCGGCATGCGGGAAATCCTGGCCAGTGAGCATCTGGATGCGCTGGGGGTGCGGACTTCCCGCACGCTCAGCGTGATTGAAACCGGCGAACAGCTTCATCGTGGCGATGAACCTTCGCCCACGCGGTCATGCGTGCTGGCCCGGCTCAGCCATTCCCATATCCGCATCGGCACCTTCCAGCGCCTGATGGCGCAGGATGACCGGGCCAGCATGGAACGGCTGGTGGCCTATGTGATCGAGACCTATTACCCCCAACTGACCGGCGCTGCCGACCCTGCTGCGGCCCTGTATGATGCTGCAACCCTGCGCATGGCGGAAATGACGGCCCAGTGGATGGCGGCGGGCTTTGTCCATGGCGTGCTCAATACCGATAACATCAATATTACCGGGGAAAGCTTCGATTACGGTCCCTGGCGGTTCCTGCCCAGTTTTGATCCCCGTTTTACCGCCGCCTATTTTGATCACTCCGGCCTGTATTCATATGGCCGCCAGCCAGAGGCGATGACGTGGAACGTGGCGCGGCTGGGGGAGTGCCTGCTGCCTTTTTCCACGCTTGAGAAGATACAAAGTATTTTTGACAAGTTCTGGGAACGGTATGAAAGATTCCTTGATATTACAGTCCTTAAAAGATTGGGACTGAAAGAGAGTTCAAGAAAATCCTCCATGGAACTGCGGGAATATCTGTTCTCTTTCATGGATGAAAGCCAGATTGGATTTGAACTTCCGTTTTTTGACTGGTATGGTGGCCCCGAAAGCCAGAAACGCGCGACAGAAGGGCCGCGTGGAGACTTTTATGCACAGGACAGTTTCCGGCCGGTGCATGACCGGATCATGCAGCATGAGCCCGCGGCGGGCATCGACCTGTCGCATTCATATTTTGGCAATGCGGCGCCGGCCATGATGGCCGTTGAAACGGTGGAAGCCATCTGGCAGCCCATCGCCGCCATGGATGACTGGTCCCGCCTGCATGCGACCCTGGACCGGATCGCCAGCACGAAAGCCGCCCTGCACACCCCGCCCCGCTAGGGCGGGGCGGCCCCATGCAGGGAACCAGATCGGAACCGAAGCATTTACAACAGGAAGGAGAAGGCACCCGTATGAATGACCAAGCCCCGCCAGCCCCACTTGAACAGCAGACCACCGAACCGTTACCCGACCTGTCGCAGATCGAAATCTCGCCCAATGCCCGCAAGACTTTATGGCTCGCAGCCATCGTGGCCGCCATCTGCGGCGGCCTCTATGGTTACGACACCGGCATCGTATCGGGCGCGCTGCTGCTCATCACCCGCGAATTCCACCTGAGCAGTTTCTATCAGGAGATGGTGGCCTCCGCCATTCTGGCGGGCGCGGTGATCGGTTCGCTCATGACGGGCTGGCTGTCCGAACGCTTCGGCCGCCGCATGTCCGTCATGATCGTGACGGCGGTGTTCGTGCTGGGGGCCATGGCCTGCGCCTTCGCGCCGGATGTCTACATGCTTATCGCCGCGCGCGTGTTCCTGGGGCTTGCGGTGGGCGGGTCCACGCAGGTGGTGCCCATGTACATCTCGGAACTGGCACCCGCGCACCAGCGCGGCCACATGGTGACGATGTTCAACATCGCGATCGGTATCGGCATTTTCGCCGCCAATATCATTGGTTTTACTGCGCGTGACGCGTGGGGCTGGCGGCCCATGGTGGCCATTGCGGCCATTCCCGCCGCCATCGTGTTCATCTCCATGTTCTTCCTGCCCAAAAGCCCGCGCTGGGCGGCCGAACACGAAAGCCTTGATTCCGCACTGGAGCAGTTGCAGCGCATCCGCACCACCAAGCGTGAGATCCGCCGTGAAATCCGCCACATCCACGCCAATGCGAACGAGGAAACCGACCCCCGTGACATTGGCTGGCGCGGCATCATGCAGCCATGGGTGCGCCCCGCGCTGGTCGCGGCCCTTGGCGTGGCGTTCTTCACGCAGGCGGGCGGTCTGGAAATGATGATCTATTATGCCCCGACCTTCCTGTCGGATGCGGGGTTTGGCAGTTCATCCGCCCTTATGGCCAGCATCGGCATTTCCATCATCTATCTGGTCATGACCATACTGGGTTCCAACATCGTTGACCGGATCGGCCGCCGCCGCCTTGTGCTGGTCATGGGGCCGGGCAGCGTGCTGAGCCTGATCGGCCTTGGCATCATGTTCCTCATGCACCCGCAGCCGGGCAGCATGGGTAGCTGGCTGATCATTGCCTTCATGCTGCTGTTCATGGTGTTCAACGCGGGCGGCATACAGGTTGTCGGCTGGCTGCTGGGGGCCGAGATGTTCCCGCTGTCCATGCGCGGCAACGCCACCAGCCTGCATGCCGCCATGCTGTGGGGCAGTGACCTGCTGGTGACCAGCACGGCGCTGACGCTGGTTACCAAGATCACGCTGGGTGGCACCATGTGGTTCTATGCCGGGGTCAACCTGCTCTCGGTACTGTTTGTCTTCTTCATGGTGCCCGAAACGCGCGGTGCATCGCTGGAAGATATCGAGGAAGCACTGCGTCAGGGTCGCTTCCGCCCGACGCGGGGCAACACCGCCATCGCGGAAGAAACCGACGACGACTGACCACCACGCGGCGGGCGGCATATCCGGTCATGGATGCGCCGCCCCCGTGTCATGGGGACCACCCGTTCCTTATGGGAACAGACGACCGGCCCGGCACCGGGATACGTGCCGCAGGGGATCACCCGCCCTGCAAGGGCGGCACCAGATCGACCGCAAGGGCAGGGGCCACCGGTAATCTCAGCACCTGCTGGTAGAACGCCAGTTCCAGTTCCCACGCCCTGCAGATGGTCGCTTCCTGACGGAAGCCATGGCCTTCGCCTTCAAATTCATACAGCGCACAGGGCACGCCATCGCCACGCAAGGCCGCGACCATGGACCGCGCCTGCGCAGGCGGCACCACCCTGTCTTCCAGTCCCTGCAGGAACAGGACCGGCGCATGGATGCGCGCGACCTGCGTAAGGGGCGACCGGGCAAGATAGATTGCTTCATCCGCAGGGAAGGGGCCAACCAGCGTATCCAGATAACGCGATTCAAACTTGTGGGTATCCTGCGCCAGCGCACGCAGGTCGGTCACGCCATACAGGCTGGTGCCCGCGGCAAACAGGTCCGATCGCGCCAGCGCCAGCAATACCGTCAGACCACCCGCGCTGCTGCCGCGTATGACGATACGCGCCGGATCGACCTGCCCGTTCCGGGCCAGATATTCGCATGCGGCGATACAGTCATCCACATCGACCACGCCCCACTGGCGTTCCAGCCGCTGCCGGTAGGCGCGCCCGAAACCGGTCGAACCACCATAATTGACATCAACCACGGCGAAGCCACGGCTGGTCCACCACTGTACCTTGAACGAAAACGCCGTGCTGGCCCGCCCCGTCGGCCCACCATGGGCAAGGACCACCAGCGGCGGTTTTTCCCCCACCGGCCCGTCATGACGGGCATTGGCGGGGGCATAGAAAAACGCATGTCCAAGCCCGTCTCCATCGGGCAGGGGAAAGCGGATGGTGCGGGGCAGGGCGATATCGGCTGTGTCCAGCGGCAGGTCGGCAGCCCGCCGCAATATCCGGGGGGTCTGGTCGGGCTGTCCACAGACCACCGCCGCCGCCCGGTCGGATGGCGCATCGAGCCATGCAAACCCGCCTCCTTCCAGCGGGGCGGGACAGCCGGAAGGCGCACCAAGATCCAGCGGTGTCACATTGCCATCATGAATGGACACGATCCGTGCCTCACCCCCGCTGACAACCATCGCCAGAATGCTGCCATCGGTCAGGGGCACATAGCTGCGCAGGCCAAAAATCCAGTGCGGCTGGCCAATTTCCGCTTCCATCGGGGCCAGTGCCGTCGCTACCCCGGACGTGGTGTCGAAACCATACAGGTTCCACCATCCGGTACGGTCGGACAGCGCCAGCAGTCGCCCCGCCTTATCCCAGCAGGGTTCGATAACGGATTCCGCCGTTCCATCACCCCCGGCGAGGGTCCACGGCGCGGCAAGGCGTGGCGGATCATCACCTTCCTGCAACAGGCTGGCGACACGCAGGCGCGTGGCATCCCATGGCATGGCGGGATGATCCCACTCGATCCATGCAAGATACCGGCCATCGGGGGAAGGACGGGGAGAGGACACGAAATCCGGCCCCATCACCAGCGGCGTCCCGCCATTGAACGCGGGATCACCTGCCGCGTTACAGTCCAGTACCACAAGGGCGGCGGCGGGTTCGCCTTCCGTCACGCGGTGATCTTCACGCACGCAAAACAGGAAACGGCCATCGGGACTGAACGTCAGGTCGGCATAACGCAGCCCCTCACCGCGCGACAGGCAGCGTGGCGTGTCCGCCTCCATCAGCCACAGGCTGCCATCGCGGCGGTTGCTGAAGGCAATGCGCCCGCGCCGTACCGTATAGGCTCCGCCGCCATATTCATGCACCCGGCTGCCGACATCGAAGGGTGGTGGCGTGACATCCGCCACCTGTCCCGCCCGGGCACGCACCAGCACCCTGCGGCCCCCTTCCGCCGGGCGACCTTCGATCCAGTAAATGTCCCGGCCATCGACCCGCACATCGGACAGGGAAACCGTCTTCCCCGCCACAAGGGCCGCACTGACGGGGGAAGGCCACGTGCCATACGGACGGGTTTCAGGGCCTGCCTTGCCGCTGGTGCTGGACTGGGTCATGTTTCTGCTCCTGCCATTTGTGCGTGACAATGGGATCGGGATTGCGCAAACCGTGCTTCCACGGGCTGGGTCCGTAACCTACATAATCTTTTTCTTTCTGACAGGTAGTCCGCTGCTTCAGCATCTTGAACATCTTTTCCAGCATTACGGATATGGCGTGATTGGCGTCATCGTCATGCTGGAAAGCATGGGGGCACCCCTTCCGGCGGAAACCCTGCTCATTTCCGCCGGGATCTACTGTGCGGCGACGCACCGGCTCGACATCGCATGGGTGGCGGTGGCGGGTATCATCGGCGCGATCATGGGCGACAATTTCGGCTACCTGATCGGCAGGTGGCTGGGCCATCCGCTGCTGGAACGCAAGGGTACCCGCATCGGCCTGACCCCGCGCCGCCTGCAGACCGGGCGTTTCCTGTTCAAGCGGTATGGCGGGGTTATCGTGGCTTTCGGGCGCTTCATCGCCTTCCTGCGCATGTTCGTGGCCCTGCTGGCGGGCGCCAATGAAATGCCGTGGCCCAGTTTCCTGCTGTTCAATGCGATCGGTGGCATATTTTGGGCCGGGGGGTATGCCTATGCCGCCTATTACCTTGGCCATAGCATTTCACGCATTTCCGGGCCGGTGGGAATAGCGGTCGCAATCGGTGGGGGGATCATGCTGTTATGTTCCGTCATCTTCCTGCGCCGCCATGAAGCCCGCCTTGCGGCCGAGGCCGAAGCGGCTGCGGAACGGGAAATGAACCAATCCGGGGAGCAGACTGAAAAATGACCAGACACTGGACAGTCAAACAGGCGCCACGCCTGGACGGGCATCTTGCCCTTGTCACGGGGGCGACCGGCGGCCTTGGCTACCAGACCGCCCTTGGTCTTGCATCGCGTGGGGCACGGGTCATGCTGGCGGGGCGCAACTCCGAAAAGGGGTTCGCCGCCCTTGCGCGGATGCAGACTGAACTGCCGGGGGCGGATGCGTCCTTCCGGCTGGTGGACATGGCCAGCCTGGACTCCATCGCCAGCTTCGCCCACGATCTGGCGCAGGAAACGGACAGGCTGGACATACTGGTCAACAATGCCGGGGTGATGGGCACCCCGCGCCGGCTGGAAACCGCCGATGGCTTCGAACTCCAGTTCGGCACCAATTTTCTTGGCCCCTTCGCGCTGACGGCGCGGCTGCGTACGCTGCTCTGCGCGGCCCCGCAGGGCGGGCGGGTTGTGACCGTCGCCAGCCTTGCCGCCCTGTCGGGCAGGATCGTATTCGATGACCTGCAGGCCCGCCGCCGCTACGCCCCGTTCCGCGCATATAACCAGAGCAAGCTGGCCGACCTGATATTCGCGCTGGAACTGGACCGTCAGGCCCGGACACATAACTGGCCGCTGCATTCCATCGCCGCCCATCCGGGCTGGTCCATGACTGATATTGCCGCAAGCCGACTGGGTACGAAGCAGGGATTACAGGAACGCCTGACGCGCCTTGGCGCGATCTGGGCCTTCCGGCTGATGGGACAGTCCGCTGCCGACGGCGCGCTGCCCATTGAATTCGCCGCCATGGCCACCGAAGCCCGCGATGGCGGCTATTATGGCCCTGATGGCTGGGGCGAACGCCGTGGCCATGTAGCCGAAGCGATCATCCCGCCTGCCGCCCGCGACCTTGCCATCGCACGGCGGCTATGGGCGGTGGCGGAACGGCTGACAGGTACCGCGCTGTCGTAATCAGCGGCGCACGAACGTCCAGTAGAACGGCTGGCGCCCCGCCTGCAGCGCCTTGGCTTCATATCGCGTGGGCGGCCAGCCCTCGGGGCGCTGCTTTACGGGTGGCGCGGTCTCGAACAGGTCCTGCGCGCCCATGACTTCCTCCACCCATGCCTGATAGGTGGGATCATCACTCGCCACCCGCCAGACCGCACCGGGACGCAGGATGCGCGCGGCCATCTTCACGGTCTCGGGGTGGATGAAACGCCGCTTGGCATGGCGGGATTTGGGCCATGGATCTGGAAACATCAGAAACATGCGGTCAATCGACGCATCGGGCAGGCGTTGCAGCAGGATACGGGCGTCCTCATCCCATATGCGCAGCGTGTCCGGCACGGGGGCGGTTTCCTCCCCCCCTTCGGGCACCACGCGGGAGAGCAGGGAACACAGTCCGTTCTCGAACACCTCGCAGGCGATGTAACCTACATCGGGATTGGCTGCATGCTGGGCCAGCGAATGTTCGCCACCACCAAAGCCGACTTCCAGCCATATCTGTTCCGGCGCGCGCCCGAAGCCCGTTGCCGGGTCCGCAATGGCGGATTCCACAAAACGCAGCCGTGGCAGGGTCTGGTCCATAAGCCGCTGCTGGCGCGCGCGCAGCGGATGGCCGCGATGGCGCCCGTAAAGCCGGTCTGGAGATGCCTTTACATCCACGGAGGCGGTCATAGGTCCGAAAATCCTGCTCCTGCTGCCGTAACGGACGGACCGCACGACATGATTACCCCCACGGGGCGGTGATGAAACGCAACAGGGGCCGCCGCGACCCGCTTGTGAAAGCAGTCATGGCAGGCCCCCGATAGGCCCCGGTCGCATAATGCAACCGAAGCGGGCAGGGCATGATGCCCCGCCCCGAATGCGACCTTAGCGGTTGAACGCGCCGCGCAGGGCGTCGACCAGATCGGTCTGCTCCCACGTGAAATCGTCCTTCGCCGCGTCGGGCGTGCGGCCAAAATGGCCATAGGCCGAGGTCTGCGTGTAGATCGGGCGGTTCAGGCGCAGGTGCTTGCGGATGCCGCGCGGCGTCAGGTCCATGACTTCACGCAGCACGTTGCCCAGCTTTTCCTCATCCACGTCCTTGCCGGTGCCATCCAGATCGACATAGACGGACAGCGGGTGCGACACGCCGATGGCGTAGGAAAGCTGCAGCGTGCAGCGGTCGGCCAGACCGGCAGCCACGACGTTCTTTGCCAGATAGCGGCAGGCATAGGCAGCCGAACGGTCAACCTTCGTCGGGTCCTTGCCGGAGAATGCGCCGCCGCCATGCGGGGCCGCGCCACCGTAGGTGTCGACAATGATCTTGCGTCCCGTCAGGCCGCAGTCACCATCGGGACCACCGATGACGAAAATGCCGGTCGGGTTGACGTAGAATTCGCTTTCCGGCGGCATCCAGCCTTCCGGCAGGACATCACGCACGATGCTGCCCAGTTCCTCACGGATGGTGGCCTGGCTGGCCCCTTCAACGTGCTGGGTGGAAATCACGACGGAGGTGGCGCCCACGGGCTTGCCATCGACATAGCGCAGGGTGACCTGGCTCTTGGCATCGGGCTGCAGGGCCGCCGCACGCGGGTCGCCCGCCTTACGCAGGTCACGCACGCGGTGCAGGATGTCATGCGCATAGAACAGCGGCGCGGGCATGAGGCTTTCGGTCTCACGCGTGGCGAAACCGAACATGATGCCCTGATCGCCTGCGCCTTCGTCCTTGTCACCGGCGCTGTCGACGCCCACGGCGATGTCGGCGGACTGTGCGTGCAGGTAGTATTCGACCTCGGCGTTGCGCCATGAGAAACCGGCCTGATCGTAGCCGATATCCTTCACCGCGTCGCGCGCGCCCTGAATAAGCTGGTCAGCCGTGACCGAAGACGGACCACGAACCTCACCCGCCAGAACGATGCGGTTGGTTGTGACCAGTGTCTCACACGCAACCCGCGATTCACCGTCTGCTGTCAGAAACGCGTCAAGAACAGTGTCGCTGATCCGGTCGGCGACTTTGTCGGGATGCCCTTCGGATACCGATTCCGATGTAAACAGAAAATCGCCTTTATTACGCATGATGGTCCTGTCTGCCTTATGTGGAGTAGGAATAACGCCTTATGGATCAACCGGCGAATGATCGCATGCGTTTGGCGTAAACGGAAACGAGCGTCAAGCCATTTCCCTGAATACCACCATCCCGCCCCCAGTCGGCCACGCCTTCAGGACCCTGCGTTCAGGTCCAGCACATCTTCCATATCATAAAGACCGGCAGGACGCCCCCGGAGCCATTTTGCCGCCCGCACCGCACCCGTTGCATAGACCCTGCGGTCGAAGGAACGGTGGGTCAGGACGATCTGTTCATGGCCGGAGGTAAAGATGACCGAATGCTCACCCACAATCTGGCCGCCGCGCAGGGCGGCAAAACCGATCGCGCCATCGGCGCGCGGGCCGGTATGGCCGTCACGACCGCTTTCGATATGATCTTCCAGCCGGATACCGCGCCCATCGGCTACGGCGCGCCCCATGGCCAGCGCCGTACCGGACGGGGCATCAACCTTCTGGCGATGATGCATTTCCAGTATTTCGGCGTCGTAATCGCTGCCCGGCAGTGCTGCCCCCATCTGGCGCGCAAGACGGGTGACGAGTGTTACACCGGGCGAGAAATTGGCCGCCTGCACCACGCCAACCTGACGTGCCGCCGCATCAACCGCCTGCTGCTGCGCGGGCGACAGGCCGGTAGTGCCCAGCACCCATGCAGTACCCGTTTCAGCCAGAGCCGTGGCATGCGCAGCAACCGTGCTGGCATGGGTGAAATCGATCACCACATCGCACTCACGCGCCAGATCGGCAATATGGGCATGAACAGGGCAGTCCAGACCGGCGACCGGCGTGCCGTCACGCGTTGTGCCACCCGCCAGAACCGCGCCACCCGCGGGCACTTCTTCCGCCAGAAGACGCCCGACACGCCCGTTCAGGCCCGCGATCCCGATACGCAATGGCTGCGCGTTCATGCTGTTTCTCTCCACCAGTGCCGACATGAAAATGGCGGCGCGACCGGGGGATCGCGCCGCCTGACTCTACTCATGGTGCGAGTTGGGGGGATTCACCATGAATAGTGGTCCGACCCTACACCTGAATAATCAGCAATTTCAACTGTCGCCCTGTCATGTCAGCCAAAGGCTGACGGACCGGGTCAGAGCTTGCCTTCAAAAAAGTCCTTCACCTTGCTGAAAAAGCCGGTGCTTTCGGGACTGCCCTTGGCGTGGCCTGCGGCGTCGTCCTCGAATTCCTCCAGCAGTTCACGTTGGCGTTTGCTCAGGTGCCGGGGCGTTTCCACCACGACCTGAATATACATGTCACCACGCGCGGAAGACCGCAGGACCGAGAAGCCCTTGCCACGCAGGCGGAACTGTTCGCCCGTCTGCGTACCCGCCGGGATCTTGACCTTGGTGCGCGATCCATCAACCACCGGCACCTCGATCTCGGTCCCAAGGGCGGCCTGTCCCATGCGCACGGGCACGCGGCAGTAGATATTGGCGCCATCGCGCTGGAAGATCGGGTGGGATTCCACTGCGACATGCACATACAGATCGCCCGCCGGAACACCCTTGCCGCCCGCTTCGCCCGCGCCGGAAATACGGATGCGCGTGCCGTCTTCCACGCCCGCGGGAATGGCGACTTCGATGCTGCGGTTCTTTTCCACCGTGCCGGAACCATGACATTCCTTGCACGGATTGCGGATCAGGCGGCCCGAACCATGGCAGGTGGGGCAGGGGCGTTCGACGAAGAAGAAGCCCTGCTGCGCACGCACCTTGCCCGCCCCGTGACAGGAAGGGCAGGTTTCGGGCTGCTGGTCCTTGTCGGCGGAACCGGAACCATCACAGCTTTCGCAGATGACGCGGGTGGGGACGGTGATCTTCTTTTTGACGCCGGTAAACGCCTCGGCAAAGGTGATCGTGACCTGCACCTGAAGGTCGGCGCCCGAACGGCGGCTGTCACGACGGTTGCCCATCATGTCCCCGAACATCTGTTCGAAGATGTCACCCAGTCCGCCACCGCCGAAATCGAAGCCACCGGGACCATGTCCCGGCCCGCCACCCTCGAAGGCGGCATGGCCGAAGCGGTCATAGGCAGCGCGCTTCTGATCGTCCTTCAGGACATCATAGGCTTCGTTGATTTCCTTGAACTTGTTTTCCGCTTCCGCGTCGCCCTGATTGCGGTCGGGGTGATACTGCATGGCCAGCTTGCGATACGCGCGCTTGATCTCGTCACCACTGGCATCGCGCGAAATTTCAAGGACTGCGTAATAATCTATCTTGGTGGCCATGGGGGTCCTCTAGCAAACGCGGCCGCCCGACTTATCGCGGCGTCATCCTCGCGTTCCGGATCATGTCGTTATGCGGAATATGAAAAGCGCCCGTCTTCACAGAAGCACGGGCGCCATCTGGTGAAAGGGTGGGACGGACCCGAAGGTCCGCCCCGCCATTTCGGAGCCTGTATGACGCCCAGCGTCAATCAGGACTTCTTGGAGTCGTCCACGTCTTCGAAGTCGGCGTCGACTACTTTTTCGTCCTTCGGCGCGCCGCCGGGTGCGGCACCCGGTGCGGGCTCGCCCTCGCCAGCCTTGTAGACAGCTTCGCCAACCTTCATGGCGGCCTGCGTCAGGCGATCGGTCGCCTTCTTCAGGGCTTCGCTGTCCGTGCCTTCAAGCGCCTTGCGGACTTCGGCAATCGCCTCTTCCGCTTCGGTCCTGTCAGCCGCCGGAACCTTGTCGCCAGCTTCGCTCAGCGACTTCTCGACCTGATGGGTCAGACCTTCAGCCTGGTTACGGGCCTCGACCTGTTCCTTCTTGGCCTTGTCCGCCGTGGCGTTGGCCTCGGCATCCTTCACCATCTTGTCGATTTCGGACTCGGACAGACCACCGGAAGCCTGGATCTTGATCTGCTGTTCCTTGTTGGTCGCTTTGTCCTTGGCCGAGACGGACACGATACCGTTGGCGTCGATGTCGAACGTCACCTCGATCTGCGGCACGCCACGCGGGGCGGGAGCGATGCCGGTCAGGTCGAAGTTGCCCAGCAGCTTGTTGTCAGCCGCCATTTCACGTTCGCCCTGATAGACCTTGATGGTCACGGCGTTCTGGTTGTCTTCCGCAGTCGAGAAGGTCTGGCTCTTCTTGGTCGGGATGGTCGTGTTGCGGTCGATCAGGCGGGTGAACACGCCACCCAGCGTCTCGATACCCAGCGACAGCGGCGTCACGTCCAGAAGCAGCACGTCCTTCACGTCACCCTGCAGCACCGCGCCCTGAACGGCCGCGCCAATGGCGACGACTTCATCGGGGTTCACGTTGCGGGCGGGGTCCTTGCCGAAGAACTGCTTAACGGCCTCGATCACCTTGGGCATACGGGTCATGCCGCCGACGAGGATGACCTCATCGATTTCGGCCGCGGACACGGCTGCGTCCTTCATGGCCGCACGGCAGGGTTCCAGCGTGCGCTGGATCAGGTCGTCAACCAGGCTTTCCAGCTTGGCGCGGGTCAGCTTCAGCACAAGGTGCTTCGGGCCGGACGCGTCAGCGGTGATGAACGGCAGGTTGATCTCGGTTTCCTTGGAGGAGGAAAGTTCGATCTTCGCCTTTTCCGCCGCTTCCTTCAGGCGCTGCAGGGCCAGCTTGTCCTGACGCAGGTCGATGCCCTGGTCGCGCTTGAACTCATCGGCGAGGTAGCTGATGATGCGGGCGTCAAAGTCTTCACCGCCGAGGAAAGTGTCACCGTTTGTGGACTTCACCTCGATCACGCCATCGGAAATCTCGAGGACGGAAACGTCGAACGTGCCGCCACCAAGGTCATAGACCGCGATGGTGCCGCTGTTCTTCTTCTGCAGACCATAGGCCAGCGCGGCAGCGGTCGGCTCGTTGATGATACGCAGCACTTCCAGACCGGCGATACGGCCCGCGTCCTTCGTGGCCTGACGCTGGGCGTCATTGAAGTAGGCCGGAACCGTGATGACGGCCTGCTTGACGGCCTCACCAAGATACGATTCGGCGGTTTCCTTCATCTTGCCAAGGATGAAAGCGGAAATCTGGGCGGGGGCGTATTTCTTGCCCTGTGCCTCGACCCACGCATCGCCATTGTCGCCCTTGACGATTTCGTAGGGAACCAGCCCCTTGTCCTTGGCCACGGTCGGGTCATCATAACGGCGCCCGATCAGGCGCTTGACCGCATACAGCGTGTTGGACGGGTTGGTGACGGCCTGACGCTTCGCGGCCTGACCGACCAGCATTTCACCGCTGTCGGTGAAGGCGACCATCGACGGGGTCGTGCGTGCGCCTTCGCTGTTCTCGATCACCCGTGTTTCGTCGCCTTCGCGTACGGCAACGCAGGAATTGGTCGTACCAAGGTCGATACCGATAACCTTGCTCATTCAGATACTCTCCTTTTCAGCGGCCTGTCCGGACCCGAAGCATCGGGACAGACCCTTTCTTTCATATCGTCCGGCACAACAGGGGACTGTCTTTTCCACATCCGCCCGTTCACCGGTGTTACAATCCGATGTAGGCATCCCGCGCGCGGCTTTCAAGGGGAAGGAAGCACGCGCGGACAGGGATTTCACCCCGCCTGCGCCGGTCCCTTAGACACGACAACCATGGCGGGCCGGAGCAGACGCCCATGCAGCGTCCATGCCGGTGTCCAGGCTTCCATCACCGTGCCCTGCGGGTGTTCGTCGCTGTGCTGTTCCGCCATGGCCTGATGCAGGTTGGCGTCAAAGGGCTTGCCCTTCGCGTCTTCCGCCTTGATGCCATTGCGTTCCAGAATGCCGATAAACGACCGTTCGGTGCTTTCGATACCTTCACGCATGCTGGTCAGGATGCTGTCCTCACCTTCGGTGGGCTGGGGCAGGCTGGCCACCGCGCGCTTCAGGTTCTCGGCCGCCTCGACCACGTCCTTGGCGAATTTCTGCACGGCATACTGCCGGGCGTCTTCCACTTCGCGCTTGGCGCGGGTGCGCACGTTCTGCATCTCCGCTTCCGCGCGCATCCACTTGTCACGCATTGCGGAGACCTCGGCCTCCAGTTCCGCTATGCGCGGGTTGGATGCACCCTCGGGCTGCGCGGATGTCTCGGCGTGCGCAGCCTGTTCATCCGGTGCGGGGGCGTGGGTGCCGTCGCCGGGTGCGGCATCGGCAAAGGGGTTGGGATCTGTGTTCTCGCTCATGCTCTTACAAGTAGGTAACGACTGGCCGATGGACAAGGCGTTACACGGCGGCAGACATGCCGTTTTTGCGTAACGTCCCTGCCCCGGGCGGGCAGCCGGAATGTGGGTGACATTCCAGTGAAACAGGATACCCGCATCCCCTCATGACATGCGGATACATATAACGCTATGCTGCCCGCGCCTGTCGGGCAAGATGCCCACGGCCATGCCCGGACAGGCAGCCAAGCAAAAAGAGAGCCCCCATGGAGCCAACGAAACAGACAATCGTGCTGGTTGACGATGACAGGAACATCCTGACTTCCGTACAGATGACGCTGGAGGCGGAAGGCTTCATCGTCCAGACCTACACCGATGGCGAAAGCGCGCTGCATGGGCTGTTGTCCCGACCGGCGGACCTTGCGGTGCTGGATATCAAGATGCCCCGCATGGACGGGATGGAGCTGCTCCAGCGCCTGCGCACGCGCTCGCAGCTACCGGTGATCTTCCTGTCATCGAAGGATGAGGAGGTGGACCAGCTCATGGGCCTGCGGCTGGGGGCGGATGACTACATCACCAAGCCATTTTCCCAGCGCCTGCTGCTTGAACGCATCCGCGCGCTGCTGCGCCGCAATGAAGTCAGCCGCAGCGAGGCCGCCGGCATAAGCCCCACCGGCACCATGGTGCGCGGTGCGCTGTCACTGGATGAAACCCGCCACCAGTGCCTGTGGCATGGCCGTGACATCCAGCTTACGGTTACGGAATTCCTGCTGGTCAAGGCCCTTGCGGCGCGCCCCGGCCTGGTCAAGTCGCGCGACCAGCTCATTGACGCCGCGTATGGCGAGAACATTTATGTCGATGACCGGACCATCGACAGCCACATCAAGCGCGTGCGCAAGAAATTCCGGCAGGTGGACGAGGAGTTCAACCAGATCGAGACGCTGTACGGCATTGGCTACCGCTACAAGGAAGAATGATCCAGCCGGATGCCGCATCCTGTCCTATCCTCCCTGCCGTTGCCCGCGCGCCTGCGCCGCCTGATCCCGCGCCGCCGGGGCACGAAAGGCGGCAATGCGGTTGCGGAGTTCATGGAATACCGCACCCGGCTGGTGTCACCGCTCATGCGGCGCATCCTGCTGGTCAACACCCTGCCGCTGGGCCTGCTGGCGCTGACCCTGCTGTACCTGACGCAGTTCCAGAACAGCCTGCTGGAAGCGGAGGTCTCGGCGCTGCGTGAACAGGCACGCATCTATGCCGGGGCACTGGGGCAGAGCGCCATCATCGTCTCGCACCGCGATGTAACGCTGGAACCCGCGCTGGCCCGCCCGCTGCTGGTGCGCCTGACCGAACCCAGCCCGAGCGCCCATGCCCGCCTGTTCGCGCCCGACGGGCACGTGGTGGCCGACAGCCGGGTGGAACAGGCCGACCGCCATGCCGAAAATGGCAGGCCCCCGCCACCCGGCGTGGAGGAGGATGAACACCCCCCCTTCCACCCCCCATCGCTCAACATGGGCGAACGGCTTTACAACTGGCTTCTGGCGCAGTTGCCCACCCTGTCGGGTGAGCGGATCATGACGCTGGACACCCCTGATTCCGATCCTTCCATCCAGCCTGTCACGCAGCCCGATGGCACGCGGATCATGGAAATCCCGCCCTATATCCGCCGCAACGCCAACCACCAGCTTATGGTCACGGTTGCCGAGCCGGTGATGCATGACGGGCGCACCACCGTCGGCATCATCCAGCTTACGCGTGAGGCGCGGGACGTGGACCGCTCCCTGTTCGCGGTGCGCTCCTCCATCCTGTCACTGTTCCTCATGGCGCTGGCGCTGACCATCCTGCTGTCATGGTATCTGTCGCTGACCATCGCACGTCCGCTGCTGCGGCTGGCGGCATCGGCCCATACCATGCGTGAATCCGCCAACCGGACCGACATGGTGCCCGACCGGCTGCTTGCCCGCCGTGACGAGATCGGGGAGGTCGCCCGCGCCCTGCAGGACAGCGCCAGCGCGCTATGGGCGCGGATGGACGCGATCGAGCGTTTTGCCGCCGATGTCAGCCATGAGATCAAGAATCCCCTTTCCTCCATCCGGTCGGCCATCGAAAGCCTGCTGCGGATCGAGGACCCCGAACGCCAGCGCCGCCTCATGTCGATCATCAATGACGACGTGCGCCGCCTTGACCGGCTGATTACCGATATTTCGGATGCCAGCCGCGTGGATGCCGAACTGTCCCGCGCGCGCGCCGAACCCGTGGCGATCGTGCCGCTTCTGTCCGTCCTTGCGGAAATACACCAGGCGACACGCCAGCCCGGACAGCCCTATATGGCAGTGGCCAGCAGCGGTGACAGCGTGGGCCAGAGACTGACCGTTCTGGCGGTGGAAGACCGGCTGGTACAGGTGCTGCGCAACCTGATCGGCAACGCCATTTCCTTCTCGCCGCCCGATGGCAAGATCCTGCTCAGCGCCGTCCCGTCAGGCGGCATGATTGAAATCGCGGTCAGTGATGACGGGCCGGGCATCCCGCAGGCCAAGCTGGACAGCATTTTCGACCGTTTTTATTCCGAACGGCCCAGCAGCGAGAATTTCGGCCAGCATTCGGGACTGGGCCTGTCGATCAGCAGGCAGATCATCGAAGCCCTGCGTGGCACCATCAGCGCCGAAAACCGCATGGACGCCGAAGGGCACGTGCTGGGGGCACGTTTCGTAATCTGCCTGCCACGTGTGGAGACGAAAGCCGAGGTCAGCCGACCTCATCCGTAGCGCGGGTGTAGCGCCGGTACCGGAATGGCGGCGGTTCGGCGGGCAGGGTTTCCAGCACCTTCACGATCCGGTCGTGATCCGGCGCACGGCTGCAGACCGGGTCGGTCGCGGCCGCATCCCCCGCCAGCGCCAGCGCCTGACAGCGGCAGCCACCCCAGTCCTTTTCGCGCTGGTCACAGCTACGGCAGGGCTGCGGCATCCAGTCCGTGCCACGGAACATGGTAAACAGCGGGGATTCACGCCAGATCCATGCCAGCGTATCGTGCCGCACATCGGGGAAGGTGACGTTGGGGATCGTTTCCGCCGCATGACACGGCAGCACGCGACCAGAAGGCGAGATGTTGATGAAACGCCGCCCCCATCCCCCCATGCACGGTTTGGGCCGGTCGGCATAATAATCCGGCGTGACGTAATCAATCGTCAGACGGCCCGCATATTTTACCCGCGCGGCTTCCACCGCCTGCGTTGTCAGTTCAAGCTGGGCAGGCGTAGGCATGAGGGCGTCCCGATTGGCCAGGCCCCAGCCATAATACTGGGTATGGGCGATCTCGACACGGCGCGCACCCATTTCCACGGCGGCATCGAGCATCTGCGGAACGCGCGCGGCATTTTCGCGGTAAATGACGAAATTCAGCGTCAGGGGCATACCATCGGCCGCGATCAGCCGGGCGGCTTCCAGCTTGCGGGCCTGCGCGCCCTTCATGCCGCCGACATGTTCGGCATTGGCCGTATCAATGTCCTGAAAGGAAAGCTGGACATGATCCAGCCCTGCTTCCACCAGAACGGGAAAAGTCTTCTCGTTCAGCAGCACGCCGGAGGTGATGAGATTGGTATAAAGCCCAAGCCCCACCGCATGGCGTACCAGTTCGGGCAGGTCAGGGCGGCTCATGGGTTCGCCACCCGAGAAATGGACCTGCAGCACCCCCATTTCCGCCGCCTGATCAAGCACGCTGATCCATTCGGCCGTGGTCAGCTCGTTCCTGCGCGGTTCCAGCGCCAGCGGATTGGAGCAGTACGGGCACTGCAACGGACAGCGATGCGTCAGTTCCGCCAGAAGGCTCATGGGGGAGAGAAGGGTGTCTGTCATGCCACCAGCACCTGCCGGTTAATCAGATCGGTGATCATGACATGGACATCACGCCCGATCACGTCAACGGGGGCGGCGAAGCGGCTGGCCAGTTCCGCCACGATCTGCCCCAGCGTACGGGTCCCATCAACCAGCTTCAGCACCTCCGCCGCGACGGGATCGGGAATGAAGGCCCGTTCCGGCGCCTGAATGATCCAGCGTTCGCGCACGCGGTCATGCTGCAACCTGACCCCGCGCGCGAAACGGATGATGCTGTCTTCTGCCAGACTGGCGGTCATGCCGCATCCGGGCGGAAGGCACCGGGGGGAATGCGACCGGGGGTTACATAGGCATATTCCAGCTCATCCAGCATCGACCACAGCACGGCGCATTTGAATTTGAGCGCGTCCAGCACCGCCTTCTGCTGCTCCGGCGTGCGGGCATGTTCCTTCACATAGGCCAGCGCGAAATCGGAATCGCGCGGGGCCTGTGTCAGGCGCGGATGGAAATAGGCCAGCGTTTCGGAGTTCACAAAATCATAATGCTGCAACATCCCCGCGACCCGCTCACTGATAATGGTGGGCGAGAACAGTTCGGTCAGGGAGGAGGCAATCGCTTCCAGAATGGAGCGGTCACGCACGAATGCAACATAGGCATCCACCGCAAAGCGCGTGGCGGGCAGCAGCCCCTCCAGCGACTCGACATAGCCGCGGTCAAGGCCCAGCCCGTCCGTCAGCTTCAGCCAGCGCGCCACGCCTCCGGTGCCCGGTGCGTCGCCATCATGGTCAACAAGCCTGCGCCGCCATTCGCGCCGCAGTTCCGCCGTGGGCAGGCGCGCAAGCAGCGTCGCATCCTTGGCGGGGATGCTGGCCTGATAATAATAGCGGTTCAGTGCCCATGCCTGCACCTGCGCACGCGTCAGCCTGCCGTCATGCAGCGCCCGGTGGAAGGGGTGCAGGTTATGGTAGCGTTCCGCCCCAATGGCCCGCAGGGCCGCCTCAAGTTCATCGGGGGAAAGCAGGTGTCCGCTCATGCTGTAATCCTCATCCCGTCATGGGAGACTTCCCACCCTGCGGCCTCGACCTGGGCGCGTTCAGGGGAATCCGCCAGAAGGACAGGGTTGGAGTTGTTGATGTGTATGAAAATCCTGCGTTTGATCCCGAGGTCACGCAGGGCGGCGATGGTGCCTTCCATCCCGTTGATGGACATGTGCCCCATGCGGCGGCCAGTCTTTTCACCCAGCCCCGCGCGGATCATCTCATCATCCACCCACAGCGTGCCGTCGAAGAATACCGCATCCGCCCCACGCAGGCGCACCCGCAGGTTATCGGTCATGCGCGCACAGCCGGGCACGAAACAGACGCGATGCGCGCCGTCCGATATTTCCAGGCCGATCGTTTCCCCATTTTCGCAGATGGCGGCGGGATCAGGCCCGGCCTCGGCATAAAGCGGCACCTTGCCCGGCACCACAAACGGCACGATGGTCAGGCCCGCGGGCGACCCGTCACGCAGGCGCAGGGGCAGCGGCTGGTCAAGCGCCATGGTCTCGCGGGGGACGACCTCGCGGTTCAGGGCTTCAAATATGGGATTGGCATCCAGCATGGCCAGCACTTCGGTCGTGGCCAGCAGGGTAAAGGGCTCACGCTCACGCAGGGTCAGCAGGCCGGTAATGGTATCGACCTCGCCCCCCGTCAGGATCACCCCGGCTATGGGGGTGGAGCGCAGGCCTTCGCGCGGATGTAGCGCGGGGGTCTGGTTTATCTGGGTTCGCAGGTCGGGGGAGGCATTGACCACGAACCAGTGCCTTCCATCCCCACTGATAGCGATGGAAGCCTGTGTGCGGGGCGGGGCTGCTGGATCGCCGGCCCTTGCCCGCCTGCAACCGGGAGCGTTTGAATTCCACTGCGGAAATCCACCGCCCGCCGCCGCGCCGAGAACGATAATGTCGATCATGGACGCAGAGTGTAAAAGAAAATCGCCGCCTGTGCGAGACAGGCGGCGACAATCCTTACTTCTTTTCGCCGCACACGTAGCTGTTGATTTCAGCGCCCAGCGGGACTTCAACGATCTTGGGGGTATTCCAGGCCATGGGACTTCTCCATTGATTGCGATGCCAGAAGGCAGAAGCCTTCCCGTCAGGGTATTTGACCCCTGTCCAATACCGCTTTCAACCCTTGTTTCCCGCCATATGCAGCCGGAAAATTCACGTTAGCGTGTACGCTGCGCGCGCCTGCAATCCCTGCGTAGCCGGAATGTGCCAAAAACCTTGGCCCCATCCCCCATATAGGCCCATAAAGGGACGGATTGCCGTACCTGCGTACCCACCGGTACGCAGGTACCTACATATGTACTGCCCCCGCTGTCTGGGCCGCGCCAGCACATGCCAGGACCCGATTGATGCCGCCCGAGACACAACCGCCCCCCGAGCCCCCGCACCCGTCCTATGAGCAGATCCAGCAGCGCCGCGCCATCGAGGTCATGCGCCACAGCCGGATCGACCTGCGCACGGCCTGCCTGCTGCTGCTCAGCGTGCTGGCGGTTTTCTACACGCTGTATTTCGCATCGGCCATTGTCCTGCCGATGATCCTGGCGCTGGTGGTCAACCTGCTGCTTTCGACGCCAATGCGTTTCCTGCACTCCCGGCTGCACCTGCCCAAGCCACTGGCGGCACTGTGCCTGATCCTGTGCGTGTTCGGCATTGTGGGCGCTGTGGGCACCGCCATTTCCGTGCCCGCCACCGGCTGGCTGGAACGCGCGCCCGAAGCGCTGAACACCCTGCGCGACCGTCTGGCCTTCCTGCGCGGTCCCTTCCAGTTACTGACCAGCGCTTCGGACCGCATCCGCAATTTCATGACGATCGCGGGCAGTCATCTCGACCATGCCACGCCCGCCGATACGACGAACGAGCATGTCATTGTCGTGTCCACACCCGGCGGTGGCGGTCTGGACCGGTTCAGTTCGTCCATCCTGCTGGGCACGCAGGCCTTCATGGGCCAGTTCTTCACCATGATCCTGATGCTGTTCTTCCTGCTTGCGCAGGGGGACAGCCTGCTCCGGCGGTTTGTGGAGATCATGCCCACCTTCGCCGACAAGCGCCGGACCGTGCAGATCGCCTACCAGATCGAACGCAATGTTTCCCTGTATCTGGCCACCATCACCATCATCAACAGCCTGGTCGGGCTGGCGAACATGGCGCAGTGCTGGCTGCTGGGCATGCCCAATGCCCTGCTGTGGGGGGTGATGGCGTTCCTGCTGAACTACATTCCCATCATCGGCCCGATGATGGGCATCATCATCTATTTTCTGGTGGGCCTGTTTGTTTACCCGTCCGTGTGGCAGGCGCTTTTGCCGCCCGCCATCTATCTGTGCATTCACCTGACGGAAGGCGAGACCATAACCCCCATGGTGCTGGCCCGCCGGTTTACCCTCAATCCGGTTCTGGTGATGGCGTCGCTCATGTTCTGGGACTGGCTATGGGGAATTTTCGGGGCGTTCCTGTCCGTGCCCCTGCTGGCGGTCTTCAAGATCATCTGCGACCATGTGGAGATCCTGACCCCGATCGGCCATATCGTGGGTGGCCCTGCGCATACGACGCCGCAGAAACCCCTCTTTTCCGATACGTCGCCCGCCCCTTCCGGCACCGATACGGCGGATAACCTGCCCGGACCGGAGGACTAACCGTTACCGGAAGCCAGCACATCCAGCCGGGAAACCGACAGCAGGGTAATGGCATAACCCTTGCCGACCTCGATCATGCCCTGACTGCGCATCCAGCTTAGCGTGCGGCTGACGGTTTCAATGGTAAGGCCAAGGTAGTCGGCAATATCCCCACGCGTCATGGGCAGGTTGAGCCGGCAGGGACCACCATTGCCAGCGGGCGGCTGACCGATGCGCATCTGGTCAAGCAGGAAACTGGCGACCCGTTCCCGTGCCGTCTTGCGGCCCAGAAGCAGCATCTGGTTCTGGGCCGCGACAAGTTCGTTGGATGCCTCTTCCAGCAGGCGACGTTCCAGCTTGGGAAAATCATCCAGCAGTTCGGTCATCTTCTCGCGGGAGAAACGGCAGACACGCACCGTATCGATGGCTTCCGCCCCGAAAGCATAGCTGTCCGATACCGCCAGCCCCAGAAAATGTCCCGGCGCGGCAAACCCGGTGATCTGGCGCCGCCCGTCGGGCAGGGCCTTGAACAGTTTGACGGTGCCTGCTGTCACATTGAAAAAATCGGTGGCGGGGGCGCCTTCCTCAATGAAGCCGCGACCGGGGGGAATGATGGTTTCCACCGCCGCTTCCGCCAGGCGGGAAATGTCCCCTTCATCAATGACGTTACACACGCTGTTGGGGCGGACGGTGCAGGTGGCGCAGAAATCGGTCTGCAGGCCGGAAGAGCCCATCATGATACGCCGTGGCCGCGACTCGAACTGACACGAAGGCATATCCGACATAATTATTCCCAATTACTTTCAGGCGCCTGCGTTCCGGCCACGTGCAACCGGAATCGTCCATGACCCGGAAAATACCGTGGATCATTCGCAATGGACGGCAAGTATGGCCGATGGATTGATGTAAATCAATGCGTTGATCCATGAAATATTCAGTCATCAGACCAAGCATAAATGGAAATTTTCCACCCCATCCCAAGAAAGATACGACGCGTGCAGGCCGCTCCTCCGCCACTGGTCAGACGACTGGCCCCTGCCGACATTCCTTTGCTGTATCCCCTTGTACGGATGTCGTTTCCACATATCAGCCTGCAGGAATGGGGGCGCATCGGACGCAGGCTGTCGCGCCCGGCAAAACATGTGCGCGAAGGGATACTGGTCGCCCATTACGGCACGGCGCGCCCGCCCTGCGCCATGGCGACCTTCCGCCGGGGGTTCGACCTGTATTCAGGCGATACGCTGACGGCGGATTACATCATCACGCTGTCCTATGCCCACAAACAGCAGATCATCGACGCCCTGCTGCCCGCCATGGAAGCGCTGGCCCGTGAACTGGGCTGCACTGCAATCCGTACCTTTTCCTACAGTAACCCGATCACGAACAGGGACATCCCGGTCCCAAAACTGTGTTCAACAAGCCACATTACCGAACGAACAGTGAGGATCGAGCGCAATAAGGAAATAGATCGCCCCCTTTGATTGATTCACATCAAAGCCGAATGTTAGGTGGGCGTGATTTCTGCACAGATCAAATCACATCGAATATTCTTAACACTCTCCGCTGCTACCCAGTTGAGATCAAAATTAAGGTCTGCCCACGATGAAGAACGTTCGTAACCTTGCCCTGTCGGCCGTGCTTGGCGCCGCGGCGCTGACCCCGGTCGCGGTCCATGCGCAGACCGCAGCCCCCACCACCTATGTCAACGCACCGCTGGCGGCCCCTGTCGCACCGGCGCAGCCGAAGGGCCGTTGCGGCATCTTCCAGACCTGCGCCAGCACCAAGATCGGTCTGGGCCGGGGCGACTTCATGATCCGCCTGTCCGCCGTGGGCGTGCTGCCGGAAGATCGTGACAGCAAGGTCTGGCTGAACGGCGCGTCCCTGAACGGGACCCGCATCAAGACCACCAATCAGGTCATGCCGGAACTGACGTTCGAATACTTCGTGACCGACAACATCTCGCTGGACCTGATCGCCACCAGCACCCGTCATGAAGTCTCGGCAGAAGGCGGTGCAGTGGGCCGCAAGCTGGATGTGGGCAGCGCATGGGTCCTGCCGCCGACGGTGACGGTGGCGTGGCATTTCCGCCCGCACAAGCGCCTGAATCCGTATGTGGGCGTTGGCGGTACCTTCATGTGGTTCCACAACATGAACGCCAGCGGCGCGCTGGGCGGTGCGGTCAGCAAGCTGAACTCCGGCTTCACGGGTGGCCCGTCCATCAACGCCGGTGTGGATTACCAGCTGGTTGGCAACTGGTTCTTCAACTTCGACGTGAAGCAGATGTTCGTGCGCATGCATGCATGGGCTGAAAACGACAGCGAAAGCGTGAAGATCAAAGCCCACGACTCGCTCGACCCGACCGTCGTTTCCGCTGGTATCGCCTACCGGTTCTAATGACATGAACGCGGCAGACAGCACCCTGCTTTCCCGCTACGGGGGCAATCTGCCGCGTTACACCAGCTACCCCACCGCAGCGCAGTTTTCCGATGCGGTGGGCCCGGCGGACAGTCAGGAATGGCTATCCGCCCTGCCGGCTACGCAGCCGGTCTCCCTTTATCTACATGTTCCTTTCTGCGACACGCTGTGCCGGTTCTGCGGGTGCAATACCGCCGTGCTGCGCGATACGGATGCACGGGCGGCCTACGCGGCCCTGCTGCATGAGGAACTGCGCCGGATACTGAAACTGATCGGCACGGGCCGTCGTGTCACCCACCTGCAATGGGGTGGCGGCACGCCCACCACGCTGCCCGCAGGCGCCATGCGCCGGGTCATGCAGGTCATCCGCCAGAATTTCACGATCACGCCCGATGCCGAAATCAGCATCGAGGTCGATCCCCGTCATCTCCCGCCCGAATATCCCGCCCTGCTGCATGAACTGGGCTTCAATCGCGCCAGCATGGGCGTGCAGGACCTTGACCCGCAGGTGCAGGATGCGTGCGGCCGGATACAGAGCTGGGAACAGACCCGCGCCTGTCTGGATGCGCTGCGCAATGCCGGGGTGGCATCCATCAATATCGACCTGATCTATGGTCTGCCGCGGCAGGACACCGACAGCGTCACCCGCACGGCGCAGGCCGTGGCCACGCTGCGCCCCGACCGGCTGGCCGTATTCGGCTACGCCCATGTGCCATGGAAGCAGAAACGCCAGAACCTGATGCCGGTGGGTGAACTGCCGGATGCGCAGGCCCGCATCGAACAGCGCGCCGCCATCGACGCCGTGCTGCGCCATGATCACTTCCTGCCCGTCGGGCTGGACCATTATGCCAGCCCCGATGACAGCATGGCCCGCGCCATGCGGGCGGGCACGCTGCACCGCAATTTCCAGGGCTATACGGTTGATGGCGCCGCCGCGCTGATCGGGGTGGGGGCGTCGGCCATTTCCTCCCTGCCCGGTGGCATGACACAGAATGCGGTGTCATCCGCCGCCTATGCCCGGCTCATGGCGCAGACAACGGACAGCCTGCCCGTTGTGCGCGGCGTGCGGCTGGAAGATGACGACCGTGTGCGCGCCACAATAATCGAACAGATCATGTGTACCATGCAGGTCGATGTGGACCAGATCATCCTTGACCATAACCTGCCCACCAGCAGTTTCGATACCGAACTGTCCCGGCTGGCCCCCATGATGCGCGACGGGCTGGTCAGCATGACCGCGCGGCATGTCCGCGTTACCGAAAAGGGGCGTCCCTTCGTGCGCCATGTCGCCGCCGTGTTCGACCGCTACCTGTCGCCGCAGACCACGCCACTCCATGCCAGCGCCCTGTAAGGACGCCTGCCTTCCCTGTCCTGCAACCGCGTAGCATCCAGCAGGTAAAACGTCCCCCCATGCACCCCAACTGCGTTATTGCGGCCCTTGCCAACAGCCCGGTCCAGCCATGGCCCTTTCCGCACTGGCAGCTTCATGACGTGCTGCCCGCCCCGGTTGCATCCGCGCTGGTGACATGGATGCCGGACAGTCAGTTCATCGGCGGGAACAGTGGCGGACAGCGGGCCGGGCGCAACGGGCAGCGGCTGTTCATCACGCCCGCACGGCGGGCAGCCAGCCCCGCGCTGGACCATCTGGCCCGCCTGTTTGATGACCCGCACACCCGTGCGACATTCACCACGCAGTGCAATGCCCGGATTGAAGATGCGGCCCTGCGCCTTGAACTCTGTCTGGATGCCGATGGCTTCTGGCTTGAACCCCATACCGATATCGGGGCCAAGCGGCTGACGCTTCTGGTATCGCTTTCCATGGGGGCGGATGCTCATGACTGGGGCACGGATATCATGACGGCGGAGGGCACGCCCGTAGCGCGTGCATCGGGTGCCTTCAATTCCGGCCTGCTGTTCATTCCATCGGACCATTCATGGCACGGCTTCGTGCCGCGCGCGCTAAGCGGCGTGCGCCGGACACTGATCGTCAATTATGTTGGCCCCGAATGGCAGGCCATGAATGAACTGGCCCGCCCGCCGCGCGTCACATAGGCGCGGACGGTTGCCTGTCCGTTGCCGGTTCGATACGAAACAAACCTTTATTCCCCGCCAAAACGGTTCTAGGAAGCGTTTCCACCAAGTGTAATCCCATTCATCCCATGTCATCCCGGTCATGACGCAAGAGGACAACAGAGGCATGAGCGAGACTCCGCGCGAGACTATGGAATTCGATGTCGTCATCGTTGGCGGCGGCCCGTCGGGCCTGGCGGCGGCCATCCGGCTGCGCCAGCTTGCCCCCGACGCCAGCGTATGCCTGATTGAAAAAGGCAGCGAGATTGGCGCCCATATCCTGTCGGGTGCCGTAATCGAACCACGCGCGCTGGCAGAACTCCTGCCCCACTGGCGGGAAGAGGGCGCCCCGCTGAACACCCCCGTGACAGAGGAGCAGATGCTCTACCTGACACAGGACAACAGCCTTGAAGTCCCGTTCCTTGAACGCGTGATGCCGCACATGCGCAACCACGGCAATTTCATTGTAAGCCTTGGTGATTTCTGCCGCTGGCTTGCCGGCCGGGCGGAAGAGCTGGGGGTTGAAATCTATCCCGGCTTTGCCGGTGCCGAAGTGCTGATCGACGATGATGGCCGCGTCGCGGGCGTTGCCACGGGTGACATGGGCGTGGGTCGCGATGGCCAGCCGGGCGACAACTATGCCCCCGGCATGGAACTGCGCGCGAAATACACCCTGTTCGCCGAAGGCTGCCGGGGATCGCTGACCAAGCAGGTCATGGCGATGTACAACCTGCGCAAGGGCGTGGATGACCAGACCTATGGGCTGGGCATCAAGGAACTGTGGGAAATCCCCAAGGAAATGCACCGCCCCGGCATGGTGCAGCACAGCTTCGGCTGGCCGCTGGATGACCGGACCTATGGCGGCGCGTGGATGTACCATTTTGGCGACAACCTCGTCTCCTACGGGTTCGTGGTCGGTCTGGACTACCCCAATACATGGCTGTCCCCGTTTGACGAGATGCAGCGCGTCAAGCTGCATCCGGCCTTCCGCCCGTATTTTGAAGGTGGCCGTCGCATCGCCTATGGCGCGCGCGCGCTGTCCGAAGGCGGCATCCAGTCCATTCCCCGCCTGACCTTCCCCGGCGGGGCGCTGATTGGCGATACGGCGGGCTTCCTGAACGTGCCCAAGATCAAAGGCACCCATACGGCCATGAAATCGGGCATGCTGGCGGCGGAAGCCGTGGCGGAAGCCCTGATCACCAGCCGCGTGGAGCCGGGTTCCTATACCCGCCGCATCCGGGATTCGTGGCTGTGGACCGAACTGCGCGCGGTGCGCAACATCCGCCCCGCCTTCGCCAAATTCGGCATGAAGGGCGGCGCGCTGTATTCCGGTATCGACGCCATGCTGCTGCGCGGTCGCGCGCCGTGGACACTGCATACCCGCCATGGCGATAACGAGACCCTGGAACCGGCAGCCGTCTCCCCGCAGATCCAGTATCCCAGGCCGGATGGCAAGATCACGTTCGACCGCCTGTCCTCGGTCTTCCTGTCCGCCACCAATCATGAGGAGGACCAGCCCGTCCACCTGAAGGTGCGCAACATGTCGCTGTGGAAAACGGTGAACTGGAACATCTTCCGCGCGCCGGAAAGCCGTTACTGCCCCGCGGGCGTGTACGAAGTGGCCGATGAGGATACGGACCCGCGCCTGCAGATCAACGCGCAGAACTGCGTGCACTGCAAGACCTGTGACATCAAGGACCCGGCCCAGAACATTGACTGGGCCACGCCGGAGGGCGCAGGCGGCCCCAACTATCCGGGCGGGATGTAATCCGGCGGCAGGTACGGTATGTATCTGCCAAACACGTTGCCCTTATCCGAAGACAGACAGGCAAATATGCAATGAAGGTTCTCGTACCCGTTAAGCGCGTGATCGATTACAACATCAAGCCTCGCGTAAAAGCCGATGGTTCCGGCGTGGAAACCGCTGGCGTCAAGATGTCCATCAACCCCTTCGACGAAATTGCGGTCGAAGAAGCCGTGCGCCTGAAGGAAAAAGGCGTTGCGACCGAGATCGTCGCGGTCTCGATCGGGGAAGCGAAGGCACAGGACACCCTGCGCACCGCCATGGCCATGGGTGCTGACCGCTCCATTCTGGTGGAAACCGATGTGGTGACGGAACCGCTGGCGGTGGCCAAGGTGCTCAAGGCGCTGGTGGAGAAGGAAAAGCCCGACCTCATCATCCTTGGCAAGCAGGCCATTGACGATGACATGAACGCAACCGGCCAGATGCTGGCGGGGCTGCTGGACCGCCCGCAGGCGACGTTCGCCTCCAAGGTGGACGTGGCGGATGGCGCCGTGACCGTTACGCGTGAAATCGACGGCGGCCTGCAGACCATCAAGCTGGCGCTGCCCGCCATCATCACGACGGACCTGCGGCTGAACGAACCGCGTTACGCCTCGCTGCCCAACATCATGAAGGCGCGCAAGAAGCCGATGGAAAAGATCACGCCGGCTGATCTGGGCGTGGACATGACCCCGCGCCTGAGCGTGATTTCCGTAGCCGAGCCGCCGGAACGCAAGGCGGGCATCAAGCTCGATTCGGCAAGTGAACTGGTTTCGCGTCTGCGCAACGAAGCAAAGGTGATCTGATCATGACCGTTCTCGTTTATCTGGATCATGAGGGTGGCGCGATCCGGCAGGCATCGCGTTCGGCCATTACGGCGGCGGCGAAGCTGGGCGATGTCGATGTGCTGGTAACCGGTGCCGACGCGGCTGGGGCAGCGAAGGCGGCAGCGGCCATTCCGGGCGTGAAGAAGGTGATCCAGGTTGCTGACAGCACCGGCAACAGCGAACTTGCCGAACCTGTCGCAGCCCTGCTGGCCGATCTGGCGGGTGGCTATACGCATATCCTCGCCGCGTCGTCCGCATCGGCCAAGAATGCGCTGCCCCGTGCGGCAGCACTTCTGGATGTGCAGCCGATCCCCGATATCGTCGCCATCAACGATGCCGATACCTTCGTGCGCCCGATCTATGCGGGCAGCGCGCTGGCGACGGTAAAGTCCGCCGATGCGAAGAAGATCATCACGGTCCGCGCCTCCTCCTTCGATCCGGCTCCTGCCGAGGGCGGCAGCGCAGTGATCGAGGAAGTCGCCCTGCCTGCGGGTCCGGGGGGATCGACCTTCATCTCGACCGAACTGTCCAAGTCCGAACGCCCGGAACTGGAATCCGCACGCGTGGTGGTATCCGGTGGACGTGGCATGCAGAACGAGGAGAACTTCAAGCTCCTCAACCCGCTGGCCGACAAGCTTGGCGCCGCCATTGGCGCCTCCCGCGCGGCGGTGGATGCAGGCTTCGTGCCCAACGAATACCAGGTCGGGCAGACCGGCAAGATCGTGGCACCGGAACTGTATATCGCCCTTGGCATTTCCGGCGCGATCCAGCATCTCGCGGGGATGAAGGACAGCAAGGTCATTGTCGCGGTGAACAAGGACCCGGAAGCACCGATCTTCCAGGTGGCGGATTACGGTATCGTGGGCGACCTGTTCACGATCCTGCCGCAGCTTGAAGCGGAACTCGACAAGGCAGGCTGACCCTTAGGGTCCATGGCTGCAAAAGGGGCGCGGGCTTCATTCCCGCGCCCCTTTTTTCATGTACGGCTATTCGTTTTCCAGCACGGCATGGGCGCGGGCGACCACCGTGTCATAGTCCTGCTGTGTCAGATCCCCCCGATGCAGCATTTCACTGGCCCGCGCCAGGGCGTCACGCGCATGGGTGGCGTCGGGGATGGGGTAACGTCGGCCGGGCAGGGCAAAAGCTGAATCCGGCAAGGCATCACGTTCGGCCGCTGTCAGTCTGGACATCGGGTTTTCCTCCCTAAACGAGATGGTTCCCGCAACTTCAGGAACCCGTTGCAGGGTAGAGAAAGCCCGCGCGGACAAGATACGTAAAAGACGGATGGCACCCCGCCATTTTCCGCCACACAAAAAAACAGGGTCCCCACAAGGGGGACCCCGCCAGTAGGACAACCGTGCATTGGCACTGTATCCTGTCCGGCATTTATACCGGCTATTCTTGGTATTTATGGAAGCCAGCAGGCTTCGTGTGATTATGTATGCCATTCTTATTTTCAAACGTCAACAATAAATATAAATAAAAAAGGAATTTTACTTTTTTTGCACTGCACAATTCATATGTTTATTTTGCACCGCACAATCAACCCGAAGTATATGAAGAACAGCGCGTCATCTGTCTCCCGCGCCCCGGAAAACAGGGGCTACAAGGGCCTTGTGCCGACATTCATTGCCCCGCATCATACAGGGGACGGATCACCGCAGGCCCGGCCACATCATCCGCCCTGCAGCAGACAGGACACCCGATGGGGGGACAACCCACAACCCGACCACATGCGACATTCTGCACAGGGAAAATTGTCCGCCACGTCGTTGTCATGGCAGGGACGGGGGCCATTGGCCTCATGGCTGTCTTTGTCGTCGATCTGCTGAACCTTTTCTACATTTCCTGGCTGGGCGATCCGGCGCTGACCGCGGCAATCGGCTTCGCGGGCGTGGTGAGCTATGTGCAGATCGCGGTCTCCATCGGCCTGTCCATCGGGATCGGGGCGATCAGCGGCAGACTGATCGGCGCGGGCCGGATTGAACAGGCCCAGCGGGTTGCATCCTCCTTCGGCATCGTCATGGTCGGGCTGTGCCTGCTGATCGGCATCGCCACCGCATGGCTGGCGGGTCCGCTGCTGATCCTGCTGGGCGCAAAGGGGGAGGCCGCGCGACAGGCGACGGTTTTCCTTGAAATCGTCTCCCCCGGCCTGCCGCTGATTGCTGTGGGCATGGGATGTTCGGGCCTGCTGCGTGCTATCGGGGCGGCACGCATTTCCATGAACGTGACGCTGATGGGGGCGATCATATCGGCCATTGCCGATCCGGTAATGATTCTTGGGCTGGGTCTCGGGCTGAAAGGGGCCGCCATCAGCACCATCGTGTCGCGCGCGATCGTGGCTCTGGTCGGCTTTCGCTGCGTGCGTCAGCATGGCCTGTTCGGCAGGCCGGTCCGCACCCATGTGCTGAGCGATACCAGACTGGTGGCGCAGGTTGCGATGCCCGCCATCCTGACCAATCTTGCAACGCCCGTCGGCAGCGTGTTCGTAACGCATGCGATGGCGGGTTTCGGGCTGGCGGCAGTGGCCGGGCAGGCGACCATCGAACGCATCGTGCCGGTGGCCTTCGCCTTCGTCTTTGCGCTGACGGGATCGGTTGGTCCCATCATGTCGCAGAATCTGGGGGCGGGGAAACTCGATCGCGTGCGCGAAACCCTTGTAGCATCGCTATGGCTGGTCGCGGGCTGCGTTGCGCTGACATGGATGATCCTGTTCCTGACACAGGATCTGGTGGTGCGCGTATTCTCGGCGCAGGGAACGGCGGCAATGCTGATCCACCTGTTCTGCAACTGGACCATTGCCGGTTATGTCTTCATCGGCATGCTGTTCGTGGCCAATTCCGCGTTCAACAACCTTGGATGCCCCCTGTATTCGACCCTGTTCAACTGGGGACGGGCGACACTGGGCACCATTCCGTTTGTATGGGTGGGCATGAAATTCGGGCCTGCGGGCGTGCAGGTAGGGCAGGTTCTGGGCTGCGTGCTGTTCGGCTCATATGCCGTCATGACAGCCTTTGGCGTGGTCCGGCGGCTCCATCCCGGTGACAGGGCCACCGAACAGGCCATGCCCGTCATTCCCCCACCGCAAAGTGGCGAGGCCGGGATGATCGAACTGGATGAACTGGACCATTCAGCGTGAAACGGGGGCGGTGACGCCCTGCAGCATCGCACCGATGACAGGGCCGATACTGTCGCGCCAGTGGGGCAGTTCAAGGCCGAATACCTGCCCCAGCCGCGTGCAGTCGAGCCGCGTATCCACGGGCCGCGTAGCCGGGGTGGGCCACTGCGTGGTGTCAACAGGCAGGACAGGCGGCACGGGGTGGCCATGCCGGGCCGCATGATCCAGTGCGGCACAGGCCAGTTCATGCCATGTCGCACTGCCCTGTCCCGCAACATGGAATATGCCCCGGTAACAGGGCTGCCAGCCCGCTTTGAGTATCCGTCGGGCGATATGCAGCAGGACATGGGCCAGATCCTCCACACAGGTCGGATTACCGCACTGGTCCGCCACCACTTTTAAATGCGGCCGCTTTCGCGCGGCATGAACGATGGTGTGGACAAAATTCCCTGCCCGCGCCCCGTAAACCCATGCCGTGCGCAACACCATCGCGTGCGCACAGGCATGCAGGACCGCTCTTTCCCCCTCCGCCTTGGTGTGGCCATAGACATTGCGGGGATCGGGGGCATCTTCTTCCGTATAGGGGTGGCCCTTCAGGCCACTGAAGACATAATCGGTGGAAACATGCAGCAGCGGCACGGCCTGCCCCGCGCAGAGCCATGCAAGCAGGGCCGGCCCTTCGGCATTGACCTGCCGGGCCGGGCCGGGCTGGTCTTCCGCCGCGTCCACCGCCGTCCATGCGGCGGCGTTTATAACAAGGTCAGGCCGGATTTCCTGCATGGTCCGCACGACGGTATCCGGCAGGCTGAAATCGAAATGCGGGCGCCCCACTACGGTAACCGTAGCCCCCCCGCGCCGCATCAGGGCCGTGGCGAGCTGGCCCGAACCGCCCGTGACCAGAATACGCGAACCCGAACGGGATACCATGCGCCGGCCCGGTCCGGTCATGGCAGGACGAACCAGTCAATGACACTGGAAAACGGCAGGGCCTGTTCATCGCGGGGGGACACGATGGCCTGACAGTCGCTGACAGGCCAGTCGATGCCCAGACTCTCGTCATTCCAGCGCACGCTGCGTTCACAGGCGCGGTCCCACAGGTCGGTGCATTTGTACTGCACCTCCGTATTGTCACCCAGGGTGCAGAAACCATGGAGGAAGCCGGGGGGAATCCAGAACTGGCTGCCGTTTTCCGCACTCAGGGTAACCGCGGCCCACTGCCCGAAGCTCCGTGATCCCATGCGCACATCAACCGCTACGTCCCAGATTGCACCCCGCGTGCACCGCACCAGCTTGCCCTGCGCACAGGGCGGAACCTGACAGTGCAACCCCCGCACCACCCCCCTGTGGCGTGAAAGACTGTGATTGTCCTGCACGAAGGGCGCGGTAATACCGATTTCCGCCAGGGTGGCGGCATTATAGGTCTCGCTGAAAAAACCACGCTCATCTTCAAAACGCGGTGGAGTGAGCAGCAGCAGCCCGTCCAGGGGCAGTGTTTCCACCTTCATGATGCATGCCCCGGCGCATGCCGCTGGCAGTGCCGCGCGTGATCGACTGTCAGGGTAGAAAAGACGCCCTGATCACCCGCCCGTCCAAACTGGGTAAAAATCCGCATACCGATCCGCTCTTTGCCTGTTCCCCCGTGCGAAAACACCGGGGTTCCATCACGTTGTCCTGAAAAGCAGTCTTAACGCGATACATGTTACGAACTGATTAAGGCCAAAATGGAACAGGCCCCATACGCGACAGCATAAGGGGCTGAAAAAGAGTGATTTTTATTTGAAGAGGGGGTACCAGATAAGGAATCTGGTGGAGCCAAGGGGAGTCGAACCCCTGACCTCCTGAATGCCATTCAGGCGCTCTCCCAACTGAGCTATGGCCCCACTATTCCAACCCGCGTGGCCATTTATTCTGGCCAACCGTGGTTCGGTTCGCGGGGTATAACCATAAGTTCCGGGCAATGCAACCCCCCGCAAACCGATTTATCGCATGATGATATTATCGGCCCTGAGCGCATCCAGCAGGGGCAGCAATGGCAGGCCGAGGATGGCGGCGTGATCGCCCTCGATACGGGAAAACAGGTGAATGCCCGGCCCTTCCAGCCGGTAACAGCCGACACAGGACAGAATCGCATCCCCTTCGATCGCCAGATAACGATCCAGAAAAGAATCGCTGAACGCGCGCATATGCAGCACGGGGCACGCGACATGGCGCCATGTTTCGCGGCCATCACGCATCATCACCACCGCCGTATGCAGCATATGGGCCTTTCCCCGTAGGGTGCGGAGGTGGCAGCGCGCGACCGAAAGGTTTTCGGGCTTGTCGAACCATTCCCCCGCGCAGGACAGCATCTGGTCCGCGCCGATCACAACCGCACCCGGATCAGCCCGTGTCGCCCGCGCCTTGGCGCGGGCGAGTTCGAGGGCGGTCTGGCTGGCATCCATTTCCTGTTCACGGCAATGCTGGCGTATGGCGTGTTCATCCACCTCCGCCGCGCGGCATGTCACCGAAAGGCCCGCCGATTCCAGCAGGGCGCGGCGGGCGGCTGAACGGCTGGCCAGTACTATCGGGGGCGACTCCGCCTGTAACGGATGCGTCTTTAGTACTAAATTCGAGTCGCCCGGCATCACCTTCTCCGTACTGATGAAATGAAACATGAAATTCGACGCGTTCGAGTACTGGGGTACATGGGGACAGTACTCCAAACAGTTCTGCGCCGTACCGAGTACCGTGGACAACGGGTACACCTGCGGACGCGGTGGGTTGTACACAGGCTTATGTCGGTACAATCTGGATAACTCTCCCGACCCACGGGAATCCTTGGAGTCGGAAACTGTACACTCTGTGGGAAAAGTGGGGTACATTTTCGGAAGTGCGGGTACCCCGTCATCCACAGCACTTAAAGCACATCAAAAATTTTCTTTCTCTTTTCTTTTATTGTTTTGAAAGGAGCACGCGCATCGCGCCTGCCCGCTATCCGTCGGCGGGAAAGTACGAGATAGTCCGGCCACAACGAAACAGAACGACGGATCGATGACTGAAACACGCAAACCCCTGCTCGCTACCCTGTTGGGAGAGGCAACATGGCCGCCTCCGGTATGGCTGATGCGACAGGCGGGCCGGTTCCTGCCGGAATTCCGGGCCCTGCGTGAAAAAGCGGACTTCCTGACACGCTGCATGACGCCGGACATGGCGGTAGACATCACGCTGCAGCCCATCCGCCGTTTTGGCATGGATGGCGCGATCCTGTTTTCGGATATCCTGATCCTGCCCTGGGCAATGGGTCAGTCGCTTGATTTCGTGCCCGGTAGGGGGCCTGTGCTGGGACCGGTGCGTTCACAGGCGGATCTGGAACGGCTTGATCCGGGCCGGGTCACAAAAGCGATCGAGCCGGTCATGGAAACCCTTCAGCGGCTGCGCAGGATCGTGGACGGGCCGGAAGCAATCGGTCCGGCCAGACCGGGACAGGTCACGCTGATCGGTTTCGCGGGCGCACCGTTCACCGTGGCGTGCTACATGGTCGAAGGCCATGGCTCGCGGGAGTTCGAGGAAACCCGCAGGCTTGCCTATACCGACCCGGCCTTCTTCGATCGGCTGATCGACCTGCTGACCACCGCGACGGCTGACATGCTGTGCGCCCAGATCGAAGCGGGCGCGGAAGCGGTCATGCTGTTCGATAGCTGGTCCGGCCTGCTGCCACCGTCGCAGTTCCGCAGGCATGTCATCGAACCTGCGCGGCGGATTACCGAAATCATCAGGTCGCGCCATCCCGGCACGCCTGTTATCGGCTTCCCACGTCTTGGCGGGCTTATGGCGATTGAATACGGGCATCAGACCGGCGTGAACGCCATGGCGCTCGATACCGGGGCCGATATGAAGGCCGTGGCCGCGCAGGTGCCTGATACGCTGGTGCTTCAGGGTAATCTCGACCCGATCCGCGTGCTGGCTGGCGGGGAAGGCATGCGCGCCGAAGCCCGCGCCATCCGTGATGCCATGAAGGGCCGGCCGCATGTGTTCAACCTTGGCCATGGCGTCATTCCCGCCACCCCGCCCGAGCATGTCGGCGACCTGATCAAGACCATCCGGGATGTGTGAATGATGCTGCCTGCCGCCCTGCGCCCCGATGGCGCGCTCAAGCTGGTCATCTTTGACTGTGACGGTGTCCTGATCGACAGTGAGGGGCCGTCATGCCGGATGATCGCCCGCTCCTTACGTGAACACGGGCGCACGATCAGCGACGAGGACGCGGTCCACCGTTTCGCGGGGCATGCGCTGACCGCGCTCAAGCATGAGATCGAACAGGCGGAGGGCATTACCCTGCCTGCCGACTGGCCCGCGCAGATGCAGCGCAACCTTGTTTCCCTCATGCGCAATGAGGCTGAAACCATAGAAGGCGCGCCCGCCATGCTGCGTGGCGTGGCCGCACTTGGCCTGCCCTACCGCATCGGCTCCAACTCCTCGGTGCAGGAAATGGAGGCGAAGTTTGGCCGGACCGGTCTGGATGCCCTGATCGTGCCGACGTGCATCCACTCCGCACGCGATATGGGCTGTCCCAAGCCGGACCCGGCGGTCTATCTCGCGGCGGCACAGGCACAGGGCGTGCCACCGGGCGAATGTATCGTGCTGGAAGATACCGAAACCGGCGCCCGTGCCGCACGTAGCGCCGGCATGGGCTGCGTGCTGCTGCGCTCCGCCGAACTGCCCGCACCGTCATGGCCGGGTCTGCTGCGTATCGCGCATCTGGATGAATTCGTGCCGCTGCTGCGCCGGATCATGGCCAGCCAGCAGGGGGATGCGAACGGAAATGGCTGAAGTGCTGATCCCCTTCATGCTGTGGATCAAGGCCTTCCATATCATCTCGCTCATCGCGTGGATGGCGGGCGTGTTCTACCTGCCCCGCCTGTTCGTCTATCACTGCCAGGTGGCGGTGGGATCAGCGGAATCCGAACGTTTCAAGGGCATGGAATACCGGCTGCAGCGGTTCATCATGCTGCCCGCCATGATCAGCACCTTCGTATTCGGTGGCCTGCTGGCAAGCATTCCGGGTCTGGTGGACTGGCATGCTGGCTGGTGGATGACCAAGCTTGCGGCGGTGATCGCACTGGCGGGTTTCAACGGGGCCTGCGGACGGTGGCGGCGGGATTTCGCCAATGATCGCAATACCCATACCGAACGGTTCTATCGTATCGCCAATGAAGTGCCGACCGTTCTCATGATGATCATTGTCATCATGGTTGTTGTCCGCCCGTTCTGAAAACAGGCGGACAACAGCAGCCACGGATCAGAGCAGGGACGAACCCTGCTTCAGGACCGCGTTACAGACCTTCGTACTGACCTTCTGCTTGAGGTTCCCGCTGAGCGAGGACAGGGAGAAGGTATTGCCGGTGCCCGTATCCAGAATACCCTTCTGGCCGTTGGTGTACTGGCTGCCGGTGGTATCCATGCCCGCCTTCTGCTTCAGCGAGGACAGCAGCGTGGTCGGGCTGTTGCCCTGCAGGTAGTTGTTCTGCACGCAGTAGCCAAGCAGGCCGGTAACGTTGGAAGGGGCGAGGGAGGAAACGGAGGGAACGTTCAGCCCGCTGCCCGAAAGCAGTCCCGCCGCATTACCCAGTCCACCCGACGAGCCACCGCCCGCGAGGCCGCCAAAACCCTGCGCATGCGCGGGCGTGCCCGACAGGGCCGCAGCCACCGGCAGGGCGGCGAGCAGGGCCAGGAAACGGTTTGATGTCTTCATGTGATATAACTCCTCAGATCACGGTCGCGGGAATAGCAGGGCCGGTATGGTCCTGCCCGTCTTTCCCTACGGGCCGCGGGAACGGGTCGCGGCGGGTCAGGCGACCCCAAGCATCAGCATGCCATAGATTTTGGCCATCACCGGTATCAACACATACTGGATGAGCAGAAGCAGCACGAGCGGGCTGAGATCGATGTTGGCCACATTCGGCAGGATATTGCGGATCGGACGCAGCACCGGTTCGGTCATGCGGTACAGGAAATTGGACATCTTCCAGACAATCTGGTTGCGCGGGTCCAGAATGCCGAAACCGATGAGAAAGCTGAACAGGCAGGCCAGCAGCACGACCCATGTATAAAGCTGGATAAGTTCAAACAGCAGCTGAAAGATGATGGAAATCAACGGGCCAACTTTCATAGATGACGGGAAATGGAATTTAGTGTCCGTGGCGTGCGCATACAACTGTCATGAAGTCGCCGGATCGGGCAGAAAACAGGTTCAGGACCAGAAAATGGGCCTTGACTTGCGGGGCAGGGACGGTATTTATCGCGCAAAGATGTGGGGCTGTAGCTCAGATGGGAGAGCGCCTCGTTCGCAATGAGGAGGTCAGGGGTTCGATTCCCCTCAGCTCCACCACATCCTTTCCTTAAAAAATATATCGCCTGTCATGACCGCGCCGGATGGCGGCAGCATTTTACGCGTCCGTGGCTTCGTGTTCCGGCAGGGCGATGAGTTCGATTTCCGCAAGCTGGCCGGGCGTGTCGAAATGACTGACCAGCCGCAGCGTGGTCGCGGGACAGGTACGGCCGAACAGGTCGTGAAGGAGCGGAAAACAGGCGTTGAACCCTTCGGTTTCACTCAGGATGAATACGATACGGGTTACATCCTGCGCCGTCATGCCCTGTCGGGCCAGGTTGCTGATTCCGACGGAAAGGGCCTGCCGGATCTGGGCGAACACATCGGGCGGAAACTGCCCGGTCTGGGCGTCGATACCCGTCAGGTGCCGGATCTGTATTTCTGGCGGCGGGCGAAACGGCGTGTTTTCTTGCATCCCCCATAGAATCACAAAATGGTCATCTTTTGTCCATAAAAATTTTTCTTTCCCCGAAACGACGGCTTTCGGATAAGTCTTGATTTATGACCGTTCCGATCCAGATCCATGCTTCATGCGCCGCACGGCGCGGGCAGGGTATTCTGCTGACTGGGCCGTCGGGGGCTGGCAAGTCCGACCTGTTGCTGCGCCTTGTCGATGCGGGTTACGATCTGGTGGCGGATGACCGTGTCTGCCTGCATGATGGCTGGGCCAGCGCGCCACCGAAACTTGCCGGCCTGCTGGAGGTTCGTGGTATCGGGATCATACGCATGGACTGGCGTGCGCGGGTGCGGGTGGCTGCGGTCGCGCGACTGGTGGGGGTAGCAGACTATCCACCCCGGCTGCCGGGTCATCCCGGACATGACAGGCTGACGGGCCTGCCGGAGTTTTTTATTGATCCCGCACTGCCATCCGCCGTGGCCCGGATCGGGCTGGTGCTGGACTGTGCCGCCGGGAACAGGCACCTGCTGGATGAAGGGCAGATGTGATGCTGCCACCACTTTTCATGATTGTCTTTTCAGGGGACAATAAGAATAGGAAAAGGTTTCGATCCCGTCATGATACAGCGATCTGTCATTTGGCATATGGCTGACAGAAGTCAGGATTTTGCGTGACTGACACCATGCATGAAGATACGCCTCTCCCGCGTCGTATCCTGCTTGTGACCGGGTTGTCCGGCGCAGGGAAATCCTCGATTCTCCGCATTCTGGAGGATCTGGGGCATGAGGTGATCGACAATCCTCCGCTGGGCATGCTGGATGAAATCGTGGCCCGTGCCGAACGGCCCGTGGCGGTGGGGGTGGATTCCCGCACCCGTGGCTTCGATGCTTCCGCCGTGCTTGCCGCCCTTGCCCGGCTGCGCGTCAATCCGGCGCTGAATGCCGAACTGATCTACGCCACGGCGGAGGAAAGCGTGCTCCTGCGCCGCTATACCGCCACTCGCAGGCGTCACCCGCAGGCAGCCCATGGCACCGTAAAGGAAGGGATCGAAGCTGAAATCCGGCTGACCTCCCCGCTGCGCGAAGCGGCCGATGTCGTCATTGATACCTCCGACCTGCCACCGCCGGAACTGCGCCAGCTTGTCGAAGCCCGGTTTGGCGAATGGTCGGCGGGCGGTGTGGACGGGCTGACCGTGGCGCTGATGTCCTTTGCCTTTCCCGCCGGCCTGCCGCGGGAAGCGGACATGGTGTTCGATGCCCGTTTCCTGACCAATCCCTATTACGACCCAGCCCTGTCCGCCATGACCGGACTGGATGCGGCGGTTGCGGATTATGTGGCGCGCGATCCCGATTATCAGGAATTCCTGGACCGGATGGCGGGGCTTCTGGACCTTGTCCTGCCGCGCTTCGTGCGCGAAGGAAAGAAATACGCGACCATCGCCATCGGCTGTTCGGGGGGGCGGCACCGTTCCGTCACCCTTGTCGAAGCGCTTGCGCGCAGGCTTGCGCAACGGGCGGAAAATGCCCATTCCCCTGACGCGTGGCCGGTCGTGGTCATGCATCGTGAACTGGCCCGTCAGGGCCGCAGCAGCTGGCGCTGGGCCAACCGCCCGCGTGGACTGTCAGAGACAACGGAGCGGACAGCCCACACATGATCGGTCTTGTGTTTGTCATGCACGGTATTCTGGGTGAGACCCTGAAGGGGGAACTCGAACATGTCGTGGGTCCGCAGGGGCAGGCGACGGTGTTCAATGTGACCCCTGCGACGTTACCCGGAACCTGTCGCTGTGGGTTGCTGGAAGCCATCGACTCCGTTGATAGCGGGCAGGGGGTCATCCTTTTGACCGACATGTTTGGCAGCACGCCATCCAATGTTGCGATATCCGTCCTGCAGAACGATCGGGTGGAAGTGCTGACAGGTGTGAACATGCCCATGCTGGTCAAGCTTGCGCAGATGCGCGGCCATGCCAGTATGCAGGACTGCCTGAACGGGGCGGAAGAAGCGGGCAGGCGTTACATATCGGTCGCATCGCACCTGCCGCCGGCCTGCCTGTCCGGTACGGGGGACTGTCTGGGCCAGATCGATGGCGTGGCCGGTCATGGTGGCTGATCGCATGGCGCAGGATACGTCGCACGAAGCACAGGCCCGTATCGTGAACCAGCGCGGGCTGCATGCGCGCGCCGCCGCGCGGTTTGTGACGGTTGCGGAAAAATTCGACGCTACGGTCGATGTCATCCATGTGGACATGACGGTTTCGGGCCATTCCATCATGGGGCTCATGATGCTGGGGGCAGGCAGGGGCGAGACGATCTGCATCCGTACCCAGGGGCCGCAGGGTCCGCAGGCGCTGTCGGCCCTGCTCAGGCTGGTCCGGGCCGGCTTTGATGAAGACGACTGAACGCCGCCCCGCGCGTCGGGGGCGGCCAGGTGAAATCCGGCTTGAAGGTCAGCCTGTCTCTCCCGGCGTTGCGATCGGTTATGCCGCGATCGCGCATGAACCGGCCCCGCCGCCGGTCGATATGGCACGGCGCGACTGCGATCCGGCCCATGAACGCACGCGCCTGCATGATGCGATCAGCCGCTCCGTCGCCCAGCTTGGTCGGCTGCATGACCGTCTTGCCCTTCTGCCCGAGGACGGGCAGGTGGAAATCGGTTCCCTGCTGGAAGTCTACCGGCGCATGCTTGGCCCTTCGCGCCTGCGTCGCGGGATCGAGGGACGACTGGATCAGGGCATGGTGGCCGAAGCCGCCGTCATGCAGGAAACCGAAGCGCTTGCGGGCTTCATGCTCGCCCCGCCCGGCAGGCCCGCACCGGAAGGGGAAGACGCGGTGGCAGCAAGGCGCCGCGCGGGGGAGTTTCGGGAAATCGGGCGCAGGCTGATCCGAAACCTAAGCGGCACGCCCTACCGCTCTTTTTCTGCCCTGCCCGATGGGGCCATTCTGGTTGCCGAACAGCTTCGCCCCGCCGATGCCGCCCTGATCGATCCGTCGCGTATCGCCGCCGTGGTGACGGAAGAAGGGGGCAGCACCGGGCATACCGCCATCCTGCTGCGCGCGCTGGGTATCCCGGCGGTTCTGGCTGCCCATGGCCTGCTGGCACAGCTTGGGCGGCGGACGCGGCTTGTGGTGGATGGCACGACGGGGCAGGTCATCGTGCGTCCGTCCACCCGCACCGCCGCTGCCGCGCGGGTCGATGTCGCCGCCTATGCGCGCGAACGCCAGATGCTGGGCCGCCTGCGCAGGCTTCCGGCCCGGCTTTCCAGCGGGGAGGTCGTGACCCTGCAGGCCAATCTGGAAATCCCGGCCGAACTGCCCATGATCGCGCAGTCCGGCGCCGGGGGGATCGGACTGCTGCGCAGCGAATTCCTGTTCATGAATGCGGAAACCCTGCCCGATGAACTGCATCAGGAAGCGGTCTACCTGCCCCTGATCGAAGCGATGGCCGGGGACCCGGTGACGATTCGCGTGGTGGACTGGGGCAGCGAAAAAAACAGCGATGCCCTGTCGCGTGCCGGGATTGGCGAAAGCGGCGATACCAATCCCGCCCTTGGCGTCCGTGGCATCCGGCTGCTGCTTCAGCATCGCGGCCTGCTGGAAACGCAGTTTGCCGCCATCCTGCGCGCGGCCCGTGCGGGACCGGTGCGGGTGATGCTGCCGCTGGTCTCATCCGTGGGGGAATTGCGGGCCGCGCGTGACATCTATGCCCGCATCGGACGCAGGCTGCGGCGCAAGGGGGTGGAGATACCCGACCCGCTGCCGCCCCTGGGCATCATGATCGAAACGCCAGCCGCCGCCCTTATGGCGGATGTACTGGCGCAGGAAGCGGAATTCCTGGCCATCGGTACCAACGACCTGACCATGTACACCCTTGCGGCGGACCGGGCGGCGACGGATGTCGCGGCGCTGTATGATCCGTTCCATCCCGCCGTGCTGCAACTGGTGCGCATGACGGCGGATGCGGCCCTGCGACATCGCAGGCCGGTTTCCCTGTGTGGGGAAATGGCATCCGATCCGATAGCGGTGCCCCTGCTGGTCGGGTTGGGAATACGGTCCTTTTCCATGCATGCCTCCGCCGTGCCGCGCGTCAAACGCGCGATCCGGGCGCTGGCCATGGATGACTGCCGCCGCATGGCCTGTCGCGCGCTGGAAGCGGCCGACGGGCGCGAGGTCAGCACCATGCTGATGGATTACGCCGCTGCCGCGCGACAGCCTGCGGATGAATAAGGCACCGCCGGTTGCATGCCCCCTGCCATGGCGTGACGTGGACGGGGTACTGGCCGCTTGGGGGCACCAGCCATGGCTGGCCTGTCTGGACAGCGGTGGTGAGGTGGGGCCGCGCGCGCGCTGGGTGATCGTGTGCCGTGAACCGGTGCATGTGATTGTCCAGCATGCCGGAAGGTGCTGGCTGGATGGTGCGGCCACATCCCATGATCTGGCAACACAACTGCGTCTGTGCGTCCCGGCGGGGGACTGTCCGGCGGAGGTTCCGTTTGCTGGTGGGGCCATCGGTTTTATCGGTTATGGCGTGGGCCAGCGGATGGAGGGCGTTTCCACGCGGCATGAGGGCGAAGCGGGGGAGCCGGAAGCCGCCTTTGGCATTTACGATCATGCCTTCGTTCTGGATCGTGAACGGAAGGAAGCATGGCTGGCGGCATCAGACCCCACGACCATGCCCGCCGGACGGGTGGCGGACCTCCGCCAGCAATGGGATGCGATCGCACCGGCGGGGGATATGCCTGCGCTGCCACATCTGGATTTCGTGGCTGATCAGGATGGTGCAGCCTACAGGGCCAGCGTGGCGCGTACGGTTGAACGGATCGCGGCGGGGGAAGTCTTTCAGGTCAACATCACAGGGCGCATGCGCGCGGACCGCCCCGCCGGGCTTGCGGCAATTGATGTCTACCGGACCCTGCGTGCCGGGTCTCCCGCGCCTTTCGGGGCGTTTCTGGGCGGCGATGGTACCTGCGCGCTGCTCAGCGCCTCGCCCGAGCGGTTTTTATCCCTCGATGCGGAAAGGACGATACGCACACGCCCCATCAAGGGCACGGCGCCGCGCGGCCTGACCCCGGTAGAAGATGAACGTCTGGCCCGCCACCTGCGCCACGATGCGAAAGAACGGGCCGAAAACCTGATGATCGTTGATCTCATGCGCAACGATATCGGGCGTGTGGCCGCACTGGGCAGTGTGGGTGTGCCCGAACTGTTCGGGGTGGAGCGTTTTACCCATGTGCATCACCTGGTATCGGAAGTGACGGGGCAGTTGCGCGGGGGATGCGACGCGTTTGACCTTCTGGACGCGACCCTGCCGCCGGGGTCTGTTACCGGCGCGCCAAAACATCAGGCCATGCAGATAATCGACGAACTGGAAGCCTCGGCCCGGGGGGCCTATTGCGGGGCCGTGGTGTGGATCGGGTGTGATGGCGCGATGGACAGTTCTGTCATCATCCGTTCGCTGGTCATGACACGGAACCACATTATTGCCGCGGCAGGGGGCGGGATTACGTATGATTCCGATCCGATGCGGGAATACCGCGAAATGCAGCTTAAAATCGCGGCCCTGCTGGGTATTTTCAGCACCCGGCCCGATGAAGGTGATCCTGCGTCATGACCGTGCCCACGGCCCTGCCGGTATGGCTGAACGGTCGCCTTCTGCCAGCGGGTCAGGCGCATATTGATCCGGCGGATCGTGGTTTTCTGCTGGGCGATGGCCTGTTCGAGACCATGCGCGTCGCCAATGGGCAGGTAAGTCATTTTTCCCGGCATATGGACAGGCTGGCGGACGGTGCGCGTGCCCTCATGCTGGCGCCGCCCGACCGGGAGCGCATTGCGGCAGGCGTGCATGAAATGCTGGCGGCCTGCGATCTGACGGCGGGTTCGCTCCGGCTGACCTGCACGCGGGGGACCGGGCCGCGTGGATTGCTGCCACCTGTGGACGGCACCTCCACCGTGCTGATCACGGCTTCGGCGGGTGTCGTTCCCCCTACCCCCGTAAAGCTGGTTACGGTGGAATACCGGCGTGACGAGGACAGCGTCCTGTCGCGTATCAAAAGCCTGAATTACCTGCCTTCCATCCTTGCCCGTATGGCGGCGGCACGGGCGGGGGCCGATGACGCCCTGATGCTCAACCGCGCGGGATATGTGGCGGAAACCAGTGCCAGCACGCTGCTGGCCTGCATTGACGGCCAGCTTGTCACCCCGCCCGTAACCGATGGGGCACTGCCTGGCACCGCCCGTGGCGTCCTGCTGGATGCGGGGCTGCTGCATGTCCGCCGCCTGTCGCCCTTGGCGCTGCATCGGGCAACGGCCATCCTTACCGTCAACAGCCTGGGCGTGCGCGGCGTCCACATGCTTGATGGGCGTGACGTGCCCGTCATGCCCGACCTGCTGACGGCCGTGCAGGCATGCGTCTATCCCTGATTTCTGCCCCATAGGGGACAGTCATGGCATTTCGCTTATTGCCCCTGACGGCGCGGTTGGACTAATCCACCCGCATTGGCTCATTTCCAGCTTGCGTGAAAGGTCACCCGCTGATGACCCCCCCCAAGACCGTGCCGGTTCGGCGTGCCCTGATTTCCGTTTCCGACAAGACCGGCCTGCTTGACCTGGCCCGCGCCCTTGTCGCCCATGGGGCCGAGATCCTCTCCACGGGCGGCTCCGCCCGCACCCTGCGTGAGGCCGGTATCGCGGTGCGCGACGTGTCGGAGCATACCGGTTTTCCGGAAATCCTCGATGGTCGCGTCAAGACGCTGGTGCCGCAGGTGCATGGCGGCATTCTTGGCCGTCGTGATCTGCCCGCCCATGTCCGCCAGATGGAAGAGCACCAGATCGCGCCAATCGACCTTGTCGCGGTCAATCTTTACCCGTTCGAGGCCACGGTTGCTTCCGGCGCGGGGGCGGAGGACTGCATCGAGAATATCGATATCGGCGGTCCGGCCCTGATCCGCGCCGCAGCCAAGAACCACGCCCATGTCGCGATCGTGACCGATCCGGCGCAGTATGCCGATGTCATCACCGCGCTGGAAAATGGCGGCACCACGCTGGACCAGCGTACGAAGCTGGCCGGGGCGGCCTATGCCCGCACGGCGGCCTATGACGCCGCCATCGCCGCATGGTTCGCTGGACAGGAAGGCGAGATCCTGCCGCCGCGCATGATTGTTGCGGGCGAGAAGCGCGAAAGCCTGCGCTATGGTGAAAACCCCCACCAGAAGGCCGCTTTCTACACCGATGGCAGCAACCGCCCCGGTGTCGCCACGGCCCGCCAGATTCAGGGCAAGTCCCTGTCTTACAACAATATCAACGATACCGACGCGGCGTTCGAGGCCGTGGCCGAGTTCGATGAGCCTGCGGTCGTGATCGTCAAGCACGCCAACCCCTGCGGCGTTGCGACAGCGGCGACACAGGCGCAGGCATGGGACAATGCCCTGCGTTGTGATCCGGTTTCGGCCTTCGGTGGCATCGTGGCGCTGAACCGCACGCTGGAAGCTGAAGCGGCGGCGCGCATCGCCACCCTGTTTACGGAAGTGATCGTCGCCCCCGACGCAACGGAGGAAGCCCGCCAGATCCTCGCTCGCAAGAAAAACCTGCGCCTGCTGCTGACGGGGGCCCTGCCCGATCCCGCGCAGGGTGGGGTGGTTGTCCGCTCGGTAGCCGGTGGGTTCCTGGCCCAGACGCGCGATAGCGGCCGCATCATGCCGGATGCGCTGAAGGTGGTGACGAAGCGTGCGCCGACTCCGGCTGAAATGGCTGACCTGATCTTCGCCTTCCGTGTGGCCAAGCATGTCAAGTCCAACGCGATCGTCTATGCGAAGGACCAGAGCACGGTTGGCATCGGGGCCGGCCAGATGAGCCGCGTTGATTCCGCGCGCATCGCCGCGACCAAGAGCGCGGATGCCGCAAACGCAGCCGGTATCGACCATCCGCTGACCCAGGGCAGCGTCGTGGCGTCGGATGCGTTCTTCCCGTTCGCCGACGGGCTGGAAGCCGCCATCGCCGCCGGTGCAACCGCCGTGATCCAGCCCGGCGGCTCGATCCGGGATGATGAGGTGATCGCCGCGGCCGACAGGGCGGGCATTGCCATGGTGTTCACAGGTATGCGCCATTTCCGGCACTGATCCGAACACACGGCCCTTGCCTGCATGGCAGGGATGGAATGAGATGACACGGTCCGGCCAGATGCCGGTCAGGCTAGATGAGAGACGGGTATCTGCATGGACATTTATCGACATTCCCCCTGCCGCCTTCTTGCGGGCGTGTTTGTGGCAGCCAGCCTTGTGGGCGGCAGCGCCCATGCAGCCGACAGAAAAGGGGCCGTGCAGCATCCCGCGCCATCCACGCCAGCCGTTGCGCAGCCCGCACTGGTATTCGATATCGCGCCCCTGCCGGTCACGACGGGTCAGGTCACGCAATATATCCTGACGGCGTCGGGGCAGGTGTCCGGCCTGCTGCTGGCTGATGGCACGCAGGTTTTCTGTACGCACGAACTGGGCGACAGCCTGCCCGGCATCGTCCGCCCCGGCGAGCAGGTGACGGTAGCCGGGCTGAAGGGCGTAGGCAGGCCCATCGTGCGCGCCTATGCCGTGACCGGGCCACGCGGGCAGCGTATTGCCGATGTCCGTTCCGCCACGGCTGTCGCACCATCTGATTCCCCCAGCATCGGGCCGGATGTTCCGGTCGATGGCACGATCCTTGCCCCGCTATATGACATGCAGGGCAAGGTGCAGGGCGTTATCATGCGTGATCACAGCGTGATTTACGTGGGTGAAACCAATGCCACCCGTCTTGCCGCATGGCTGCGGCCGGGCGCCACGCTGCATGCCATTGGTATCGGTGTTGCCGGTGAGCGCGGGACGGCCATCAACGCGCGTGAAATCGGCCCGGATATCAGTCAGGCCATCCATATCGAACCCGCTGACGCACCGCCGCCCGGCGCGTTTCCGGGCAGTTCGGGTTATGATGTCATTCCCGGTGGTTCGACCGCCGAATAAGGGGGCGGACAACGCATGCGCGATAAAAAAGATGCGGGGATGGGGCGTTTGTTTGCCGCCCCTTGCTTGACAGGTTATTGCTGCATCGTTAGCTAGCGCCTGCACCCTATGGGAGGTGCGAGAAGTGGATAAGGATAACAGGCCTTCAGGCGAGTCCTTTGACCGGCGACTGGAAGCTGCCCGTGAGCGCGTCAAACCGCGCGCGGCAGCCGAACAGGCCACCGGTGGAACGATGTCCGATCTGGGGCTGGTGCTCCGGGCCGGGACGGAACTCGTATCGGCGCTTGTGGTCGGGGTTGCGATGGGCTGGGGGCTAGACCACTGGCTGCACTCAAAGCCCTGGTTCCTTATCGTGTTCTCGCTTTTCGGGGGTGTGGCGGGTGTGCTTAATGTCTGGCGTCTTGTCAGGCCCGATGCCATAAACACGAAGGCAGACGGGCCGGATAACGGCTCAGGACGGATATAGGGAAGAACGAAGTTGGCGGCCGGATCATCCATCGACGCGCTCGGTCAGTTCGAGCTCCATCCAGTTCTGGGAGTACTTGGTGAATCCCTGCGGTTCAGCCAGTCCCCCATGATGATGATTGTCGCCTCCATTGTGGTTCTGGCGTTCCTGTATCTGGGCATGCGTCCGGCGGCCGTGGTGCCGGGACGGCTCCAGGCCGCGGCAGAGATGTGCTACGATTTCATCTACAACATGGCGGTCGATACGATCGGCGCTGAAGGACGGGCGTTTTTCCCGTTCGTGTTCACGCTGTTCTTCTTCATCCTGGCCGGTAACTACCTCGGCCTGCTGCCTTTCTCCTTCGCCTTCACCAGCCATATCGCCGTGACGCTGGCGCTGGCGCTGATGGTGTTCTGCCTCTCGATCATCGTATCGCTCAAGGTGCAGGGGGCGAAGTTCTTCGCCCACTTCATGCCCGCCGGCGCGCCCAAGGCGCTTGCCCCGCTGCTGATCCCGATCGAGATCCTTTCGTTTCTTTCACGTCCCGTGAGCCTGTCGATCCGTCTGTTTGCAAACATGGTCGCCGGTCACGTGATGTTCGACATGTTTGCCGCCTTCACGATCATGCTGGCCGGTCTGGGCTTCTTCGGTGATGTGATCGCCGTTGGTCCCGTGGTCATCAATATCGCGCTGATGGCACTCGAATTGCTGGTGGGTGCCCTGCAGGCCTACGTGTTTGCCATCCTTACCTGCATCTATCTGAGGGAGGCGGTGGCCCACTAACGGGTCGCACGCCGTCTTCCATCGCTTCAATCCAGAACGTCTGAAACAAGGAAAACAAGACATGGATATCGCAGCAGCCCGTGAAATTGGTGCCGGTATCGCCGTTATCGCCCTCGCCGGCGTTGGCATTGGCCTTGGTAACATCTTCTCCACGCTGGTCAGCAGCATCGCGCGCAACCCGTCCGCACGTCCGCACGTGTTCGGTCTCGGCATGCTGGGCTTCGCCCTGACGGAAGCCGTTGCCCTGTATGCGCTGCTGATCGCGTTCCTGATCCTGTTCGTCTGATACGCTGGAGGCGAACATGGCGCGCGCCGTGGTGTATGAAAACATCCGAAGGGCGGGGACCTTGCTGGCCTCGTCCGCGCTGGCTCTGCCGCTGATGGCCATGGTCGCCCCTGGCGCGCGCGCCGAGGGCATGCCCCAGCTTGATTTCGGCAATCCCTATGTCATCGGTCAGGTGGTGTGGGGCGCTGGCATTTTTCTGGTACTCTATCTTCTGCTGAGCCGTTCGGCCCTGCCGAAGGTGGAAAAGGTCCTGTCGCTGCGTCGCCAGACGATCGAGACGGATCTTGGTATCGCGCACAAGGCCAAGACCCGCGCGGACGAAGCAGTGGCCGAACTGCATACGGCACGGCGTAATGCCCTGGCGGAAGCACAGGCCAATGTGGACAAGGTTGTCGAGGAGGCACGTCTTGCCGCCGCCCGGCAGACCGAGGAAATGAATGCACGGCTGGCTGCGGAAATCCATGATGCCGAAACCCGCATTGCGCAGGCACGCGGAACGGCACTGGCATCCGTGCGTGAGATTTCCACAACGACGGCGGAAACGCTGATCCATCAGTTATCCGGCATTGCCGCCCCGGCCGATTTCGTGACGGCAAAGGTCGGTTCTGCTGCGGCAGCACGTGGTCTCTGACCCGCGCTGCCCAAGACAGACAGGTCATAATCATGTTTCATGATCCCCGTTTCTGGTCGGCTGTTGCCTTTGTCCTGTTCTTTGTCCTGTTCGGGCGCTCACTGTGGAAGCCCCTGGTGAGCGCACTGGACGGACGGGCGGAACGCATCCGCGCCGAGCTTGATGAAGCCGCGCGCCTGCGCCGCGAGGCCGAGCAGATGCTTGAGGACGCCACCCGTGACCGGGAAGCGGCCATTGCCGAGGCCAAGGAACTGGTCGAACATTCCCTGCGGGAAGCCGCCATCATTGCGGAACAGGCCAATAAGAATGCCGCCGCCGTAGCCGCCCGCTGCGAACAGATGGCAAAGGATCGTATTGCATCGGCTGAACGCTCCGCCCTGCGGGAAGTGCGTGAAATGGCCATTGAAATCGCCATTCAGGCCACGGGTGAGACGCTGGCCGCCAGCCTGAACGCCGATACCGATGGCAAGATCGTTGACAAGTCGATCAGCGACATGCCGGCAGTCCTTTCCCAGCGCGCTGCCTGACAGCCCTTGCTGACAGCCGCAATGTCGGAAATACGCGATGGGGCGGATGACGCCCCTGTTGTTTCCATCATCGCCGCCGTGCTGGACGAGGGGGAGAACATCCGCCCCCTCTGTCAGGAAATAGCGGCATCCCTGCACCAGTTGCCTGTAGCCGAGGTCATCTTTGTCGATGACGGCAGCACGGATGATACGGTTGCGGCCCTGAAGGCCGTAAGGGATGACGGTATCCTGCCAGACCTGCGTATCATCAGTCATGACCGGCCCTGTGGTAAATCCGCGGGTCTGCGCACCGGCATGGAAGCCGCGCGGGGCGAATGGGTCATCACCCTTGATGGGGATGGTCAGGACAACCCCGCCGATTTCGCACCCATGCTCGACCTGTGCCGTTCGGCCAGGGGACGTGCCCCGCTTGTGGTGGGGGTGCGCACCAAGCGGCGCGATACCCTGTCGCGCAGGCTGGCGTCGCGTTTCGCCAACGGCCTGCGCAGTCGCCTGCTGAATGATGGCTGCCCCGATACCGGTGCTTCGCTCAAGGCGTTCCGGCGGGCCGATTTCCTCTGTCTGCCCCAGTTCGAGGGACTGCACCGTTTCCTGCCTTCCCTTATGGGGCGGCGGGGCGTACCGCTGGTGTGCATGTCGGTCCATCATCGCAACCGGCTGCACGGATCTTCCAAATATACCAATTTCAACCGGGCCATCGTAGGCGTCCGGGACATATTGGGTGTCATGTGGCTGAACAGCCGCGCCAGGATACCGAAACGCGTTACCGAACGCTGAAGGGGCCATGCCATGACGCGTCTGACGTTGCGCCACTATATTCTGGTGGCGCTGTCCGTGTTTGTCCTGTTCCTGCCCGGGCGGGCCACGCTGCCGCCGCTGGATCGTGACGAACCGCGTTACATGGAAGCCACGGCGCAGATGCTGCATGGTGGCGACTATGTCGATGTCCGCTTTCTCGATCAGCCCCGCTACCTGCAGCCTGCTGGCATTTACTGGCTGGAAGCGGCTGCCGTCCGCCTGACCGGCATGCAGGACACGCACGCTGTCTGGCCCTACCGCATTCCCTCACTTCTGTCTGTCACCGCTGCCGCCGTCCTGACCGCGTGGATTGGGGCGGCGCTGTTTGGCCCTGCCTGCGGATTGCTGGCCGCGGCCCTGCTGGCCGTGTCCGTGCTGATGACGGCGGAAGGGCGGATGGCCACCATTGATACCACGCTGCTGCTATGCGTGCTGCTGGCGCAATGCGGACTGCTGCGGGCCTATCTGGACCGCGAACGTGATCTTGCAACGCCTCTGGCTGCAGCGCTGCTTTACTGGACGGCGCTGGGGTGTGGCCTCATGCTTAAGGGGCCGGTCATCCTTATTCCCGGTTTTGGCACGCCGCTGGCCCTTGCGCTGGTGGAACGGCGCATCGACTGGTGGCGGCGTCTGCGCCCTTCATGGGGATGGCTGCTGATGCTGGCCATTGTCGTGCCATGGTGCGTGGCGATTGGTGTCAAAAGCCATGGGGATTTCTTTTCCCGTTCAGTCGGTCGCAATTTCCTTGGCAAGGTGGCGAGCGGGCAGGAAACACACGGTCTGCCGCCGGGCTATCACCTTGCGGTTTTCGCCCTTGCTTTCTGGCCGGGGTCGCTGTTCGCGGCCATGAGCCTGCCTTTTGTGTGGGCGCGCCGGTTTGAACCGCATGTGCGCTACCTGCTGTGCTGGATCGTGCCGCACTGGCTGGTGTTCGAAGCCATCGCCACCAAGCTGCCGCATTACGTGCTGCCGACCTATCCCGCCATCGCCATCCTGACGGCTGCTGCCGTCGTGTCCTATTCCTCCCGCTGGGAATGGCCGCATGCGATATGGGCGCGGGGTGCGCTTGCGGCCTATGCGGTGCTCTGGTTCACGCTGGGTTCGGTTCTGGCATTTGCGGGTCCGGTGCTGCTGTGGCGGATGGAAGGCACCTTTTCCCCCGCAGCCATGTTGATCCCGGCCGGTGCGTTACCCCTGCTGGTGCTGTCGGGTTATCTGATCGTGCATCGGGATATGCTGCGCGCCGTCATGGCTGCGGTGGCGGCTGCGGTCATTATCCATGTGGGGCTTTTTTCTACTGTTATTCCACGTTTGCAGACCATCTGGCTCAGCCCCCGCCTTGCCGCCATGGTTGATGATCATCGTCCCTGCGCGCAGACGGTCGTGGCTTCCATATCGGATTCCGAACCCAGCCTTGTTTTTCTGCTGGGTCAGAATACACGGCTGATGGGCGCCACGGCAGCAGCGGACTTCCTGCAACAGAACCAGAAATGCGCTCTGGTGCTGGTCGGCGCACAGGATCTGGTGGCCTTCAGCACCCGCGCCATGCAGGATGGACTGGACCTGCATGAACTGGGACAGCAGCGCGGGTTGAATTATTCCACCGGCAAATATCTCGATATCGGGCTGTATGGCGTGATCCGCCAGCCGGACTGATCGGCCCTAACGTTCCCATACCTGCGCCCACAGGACTTTTTCTTCTTCGTTCAGGGGGAGGGAAAGTCTTTTGCCGTCCCGGGCGGATCGTGCGGCGGTTTCCAGCACAGCCATGACGGCAATGGCCTGTATGGGGGGAACCGGGTTCGCGCGGTGGCCCATGACGGCATCACGAAGCAGCGCATAATAGATCCGCTGGTCGCCCGGTGGAGAGGGCACGGCGCGGGGTGTATCCGTGCCATCGAATACCAGCATGTCGTCAGGGTCCGCGCCCCAGCCATCGGCACCGGGAACCATGCCCGTGCGAAGCTGGGTTTCCTGCTGGTCCGCTGCGCGCTTGAGCAGCGTGCCACCTGTGCCATGTACCGCAAAACGTGCGCCGGGCCATGCTGCGAGCATGCTGCAATGCAGGCTGACGCGCATCTGCCCGTAGAGAAGTATCACCTGCGCCCAGTCATCAATGCTGGCGTCATCGCGCTGGCAGGCAAGCGTGGCCTGTATGGAATCCGGCAGGCCGAACAGTTGCAGGGCCTGGTCGGCCAGATGGGGGCCAAGGTCGAACCACAGGCCACTGCCGGGCATATCGGCTTCGCGCCAGCGGTCGCGCACCTGCGGACGGAAACGGTCCATACGGGATTCAAACGTGGTCACCCGCCCAATCATTCCGGCATTCAGGCCGTTGCGGATTGCCAGAAAATCGCTGTCCCACCGCCTGTTCTGGAAAACGGACAGGATTCTGCCACAGCCCTGTGCCTCATCGGCCAGTGCGCGGGCCTGCGCCAGATCAAGGGTGAAGGGCTTGTCCACCACCACATGCAGCCCCGCATGCAGGGCGGCGCGTGCCAGTGGTGCATGGGTTTCGTTGGGGGAGGCGATCACCACCATATCGAGATCGGGCAGGGCAAAAAGCGCATCGGGCGTATCCACCACCTGAACCTGCGGCCAGTCCTGTGCCACGAGGGCGCGCTGCCCCGAACTAATGGCGACCAGCGCCAGACCGGGTGTTGCGTCAATAAGTGGCGCATGGAATGTGCGCCCGGCGAATCCATAACCGACAATCCCGACCCGTAGTGGCCAGCGTGATGGTGTGGGCATCTGTTGCCTTTCTTCCGGTGCATTACGGCAGGACCCGTTTTTGCAGCAAACTGCTTCCGGCGGCCAGATGCCCGGACCGGCGACGAACGCGGTCGTTTGATGGCGGTATGGAAGCGGGGAAAGCGGGCCTCGTCTTTACCCTTTTCCGGCGAACAGTCCCTGTTGCAGCCAGTTTTTATGGCGCGGGGCTGCGCGACCTGTCCAGACTATTCCCATTTTGGAATAACTGATTGATAAATAAAAGTTTTTGGGTGCCACCTTTTTGAAAAAGGCTTCACCAAAAACTTCTACGTAATCTGCACGAACACGACCTATGCAAGACTGCTCCGCCACCAGCCGTCGCAGTGAGGGATAAGGTTAACCCGCATCCCGATGCAGACGGTATGCCCGCCTGCCCCGGTCAGGATGTTCTCGCCCGGATGGCGTTAAACGCTCAGAACAGCAGGATCATACCGCCGGAAGCACTGTTGTCGCTTTCCTTGTACGGTCCGTGTGCTGCCGAACTGGTATGGGCATATTCCGCCACCAGATTCAGCCAGTCCGTCATTTTATAGTAGGCGGCGCCCACTTCGGATTCATTGCGGCGGACCAGATCCGGATCATCCTCGCCCGGTGCCTGATACAGGTTACTGACACCATAGCTGCCCACCAGTTTGAAACGCTTGGTGAAGTTGTACATCATCTGGACATAATAGCCTTCCGATGCACGCTTGCGGCCGTTGCTGGCCACGCCATCAAAGAACAGGCCGGTCGTGCCCAGCCCGCTGCCACGGTAGTAGTAGCCGACGAACTGCGCGGGTCCGTAGGTCAGCTTCGTGCCGATTTCACCCGCTTCCGCCGTAACGCCACGCTTCTGGCCCGGATTGACCGCCATATCCGCCGTGGTGGTTGTGGCCATGTTGTAGATCCCGCCACTGGCTTCAAGCAGGGCCGTGTTGACGGTTGTGGTCCGGCTTACGGTCAGGTCCTGCTGGTGCTGGGTCAGGAAGCTGGCCCAGATGCGGGCACTCAGGCCGCCGATCTTGAAGTCATAGGTCACCTTGCCCTGGATCATGGGCGAGCTGTGCTGGGTGGAACTGGCCGAATAGGCATTGCCATTGGCGTCATCGCCCGAGAAATCGAATTCATCCAGCGGCTGCAGGATGCCGATCGTGCCCTGGAACCCCTTGATGGTGGGCGACTGATAGGAAATCTGCGGAATCCAGTCCGCATACACATAACCCACGCCGATACGGCCCAGCGAGGTATTGCCCGGCGCCGAGTTGCTGCCTGTTGAACCGACACTCAGCAGCGTGGCGTCATCAAGGATGGCGTCGCCGCCAAAGATGCCAAGGTCACGACCAATCTTGAACGTGCCCCATTTCTTGTTGCCCGCCGTCACGTAAACCTGACGAAAATCGATGCCGGCGGTTCCCAGCCCGACCGGGCTACCACCCGTATTGGCGTTGAATGCGCCGTTCTTGGCATTGTTGATGCCAGGATACATGCCCATCACGGCGGCAAGGTCGATGCCGTTCTGGGTGGTCTTGAGCTTCAGGATCAGGCCCGCGGGCAGCAGGCCGTTACGCAGCGCGGAGGAATCGAACCCGCTCGATCCGGTGGAAACACCGCCTGCAACCGGATGGCCGCCAGCCGGGCTGTTATAGGTGTAAAAGCCGTTGATGAAGCCGGACAGGTTGATGTCGATCGGCCCTGCCTTGAAGGTCAGGCCGCCACCGGGCACGTATTTGTCCACATGCACCAGCGATGAACTGTCCATGGTATGCTGGGCTGCAAGCCATGTGGATTCTGCCGATGCCGCGCTGGCCTGCGCACTGGCCGCCGCCTGCTGGGCCTGCGCCAGTACATCGTTGGGGTCCATCCCGCCACCGATGTCGATCTGGCCGGGCGGCTGGATTTTCTGGCCCATGGCGGTGCGCATCTGGGTGTGGGTGGATGCGGGAATGATGGTACGACGCTGGGCAGGCATGTACTGCTGCGCACGTGCGGCGGAGGCCGCTTCGCGCGCATGCTGCATATGATGGGCCAGCAGGCCGCGGTATTCGCCCTGTGTCAGGCTGCCCTTCGCCTTCAGGATATCGAGGAGTTCACTGTAATCATCAGCACGCGCGTCTTCAGGGCAGGCAAGGGATGCCCCGCTACTTGCCATAACAACTACTGCGCCAATACGCGCCAATTTTCCAGCCGACATAGTATTAAACTCCCTGTCCGCATTCCTGTTGTATAAAACCCGGCGGGTCAATGGGGGCTGGTGGCTGTCCCAGGGCGCGTATGTCGACGGAACCGGGGCATGAGCGTGCAGGGATTCTTCCTTGCACGCGCAGGGGAAAAACAGCGGGTTTCCGATGGGCGGAAGGAATTTGTTAGCAAATATTCCTTTTTTTTTATGCAAGGTTCAAAAAACAGTCATCCTGAAAAAGCTGTGTGTTTCCCGACCGGTTCCGTACGATATTGCAGTACGCACCCGCCCGGAACGGAGATGAATGGTCCGGATACGAAACATTGTATCGGATGCATCAAACAATCGTGTGCGCATGAATTTCCAGATTCTGTTCAATAAATCAGATGGGGGCAGGGGTTCATCCAACCGGAAATACAGCACACAGCATCACAAAGCTGTGTTTATATTTTATTGACTTAATTCTTGACTGTAACCTGCGGGCCTGCCTCACCACCCAGCAGGGCGCGGGCCTGACGCCACGCGGTTTCCAGCGCCTCGACCATCGTGCCCTGCGGGGCGGTCCAGTCCAGTGCATCATCGCCGGGCAGAGTCACGCGTGCGCGCCAGCAGGTGCCGCCGTTACCGTCGGGTTGCCGGTCGATGTTTACGGACCAGTCGTCGGGAATGCGGGACAGGACGCGCGTCAGCCGTTTTTCAGGCGTAAGCGGCGTGGCGTAATTATGCGACATGACGGTGGCTCCTTTCGTGTCTGTATCGATCCTGCCCCTTGACGGGGGCAGGGATAAGCCCAAAAAACGCAGGTCCTGACCGCATCCAAGGATATATCTGCAGTGTCTGCCTTTCCCGGCCTTATTCCCGATGATTCCGTCGATGGCGTTGCCCATCTGATCCAGACAGCCCTGACACCCGTCTTCATGCTGTCCGGCATCGGTACATTGCTGAACATGTTCAACACCCGGCTTGCCCGCGTCAGTGATCATATCGAGACGGTGCGCGACAAGCTGGAAAATGCGGATGACACCACGGACACCAAGGGAAAGGACAGCACCAGCGTGCTGCTGCGCCGCCTGACCCACCTGCATTACCGCACGCTGCTGCTGGATGCCGCGATCCTGTTCGCCGGTGTGGGCGGCGCATCCGCCTGCGGGTCAGCTTTCGCGCTGTTTCTGGGCAGCGTGCGGGATTCCGCCATCGCCTGGTGGCTGGTGCTCATGTTCGGCAATGCGCTGGTCTGCACCGTTATCGCGCTGGCCATGTTCCTGGGGGACAGCATCGTCGCATGGCACGGCCTGCGGGTAACGACGTTCCTGCCGCACAGGCGCGACATGCTCAATAACATGGCCCTTGAACAGGACTGATCGCCGCACGGGGCTGGTTTCAGGGGGCGGGATCAAGGCTGAACGGGTCAACCGCATACTGTTCCAGCGCAATGTCGCGGGTCATCATGCCGTGGGCATGCAGGAAGGCGGCAAAGGCCCGGTAGCGCGGTATGTTCAGCAGCGCGGGCTGTTTGCACAGCCGCGACAGCGTCGCCTGCCACGCCGCATGGTTCAGCGGGGTGTCGAGTTCCGGGTGATCGTGGATCGCCTGCGCCAGAATGGTGTCGGGGTGGTTGATAAGCGTATTCGTTCCTTCCGCCAGTGCATCCATGAAGGCGCGTATCCATGCCTCACGCACATGATCCCGTCCCACCAGCAGGACCAGTTCATCGGACATGGGCACGCCGTGCTCCTCGGGGAAGAAGGCTGAAACCCTGACGCCTTTCTGTTGCAGGTCGATCAGTTCATAGGTCCGCACGGCCCCGATCACCGCATCCACCGCATGGCTTATGATTGCCTGTTCAAGCTGGAAATTGACATTGACCTGATGCACGTCGGCAAGGCCAAGCCCCGTCGAATGCAGCATCGCGTCCAGCGCCGCATCATCCACCCCCGGCATGGAAATGCCGACCGTCCTGCCCTTCAGGTCCGCAATGGTATGGATGGTGTCACTGGCGATCAGGACGTTGAGCGGCGTGTCAATCAGCGTGCCCACGCGCATCAGCGGAATGGACTGATCGGCCAGCATGCCCAGTTGTGTCTGGTAGGAAACGGCCATATCCGCCTGTCCCGCCGCGACCAGACGGGCGGGCGATCCGGGATCGGCAGGCGCGATCAGCCTGACATCAAGTCCATGGCGGGTGAAGGCGCCGCTATACTGCGCGGCCAGCAGGCTGGCATGATCGGCATTGAGGAACCAGTCCAGCACCACGGTCACCTGCCGGTCGGCGGCGCGCACGGGTGTCGTCACGACCATGCAGGCCAGCAGCCCCAGCAGGGCGAAAAGATGATGGACAAGGGTGCGCATGTGCCTTCCTTCCAGCGTATCAGCGACGGATGGCAGGCAGGGCGCAGGCCCGGTGGGCCATGGCAGGACGCCTCCCTTCGCTGGCATGACCCAGATCAGGTTCAACGGGTGTGATCTCAGCCCGGCACTTCTGTTGCAGGGCACCCCGGTCGGGCAGAGAGTGTGTGAAGGCGGCGTCGCCCGTCAAGTCACGGCTTGCGGACCGTGCGCGATGGCAGGTTCAGCCTGCCGTGCCGCGCATTTCCCGCCGTGCGCACAGGGGCAGCAGCACAAGGAAGTAGCTGAAATAATACAGTGTCGCGATCCGGCCCACGATCATCCAGCCCCCTTCGGCATGGTGGCGTCCAACCAGCCCCATCAGCACGAAAGCCGCCACCAGCCCCGCCATGCCAGCCCGGCACAGCGGACGCGAGCGGGCCGAACGGATGGAGGATCGGTCAAGCCATGGCACCGCGAACAGGATCGCGATTGATCCCCCCGCCGCAAGCAGGCCGCCGAATTTTGACGGAACAGACTGCAGCATCCCGTAAAAAGGCAGGAAATACCATTCCGGTTCGATATCGGCGGGCGTGTGCAGGGGGTTGGCGGGACGGTAGTTTTCCGGTTCGGACAGCAGGTCGGGCCACAGGAAGGCGAGGGCTACGAACACCAGTGCGAATACCACCAGCCCGGTCAGGTCCTTGGTGGTGTAGTACGGATGGAAAGGGACGGTGTCGCGCGCATTCACGGGTTTGCCGGTCGGGTTGTTCGGCCCCGGCACATGCAGGGCCGCGACATGCAGCCCGACAATGGCGACGATGGCGAAGGCCATGACAAAATGCAGCACGAAAAAGCGGTGGATGAAAATATCCCCCAACTGGTCGCTGCCTTCCATGATGTGTTCAAGCGTGGGGCCGATAACCGGCACGGCCCCCACCGCCTTGCCCGCAACATCCGCCCCCCAGTAGGACATCTGCCCCCATGGCAGGACATAGCCCGCAAAGGCGGTGACCATGACCATGACCAGCAGCCCCAGCCCCGACAGCCACAAAATCTCGCGCGGCTGTTTGTAGGAGCCATAGTACAGCCCCCGGAACAGGTGGATATACAGTGCGGCCATGAACAGGCTCGCCCCGGTGACATGCATGGCGCGCAGCGCCCAGCCGCCGGGCAACTGGCGTTCGATCATCTCGATGGACATGAAAGCGCCTGCCGCGGTGGGCGTGTAGTTCATGGCAAGGAAAATGCCGGTCGCCAGCATGAGCACCAGCACGGCGCACAGGATCGCCCCGAAATTCCACAGCGCGTTCAGATTACGCGGCATGGGGAAGTCCACATATTCCTTGCGGAAAGCACTGATGACAGGAAGCCTGCGGTCAATCCACGAAAGGACGCCGCCACCCGATGCGGGTTCCGCGTGGGGGGGAATGTTTTCGGGGAGGCCGGACCCGTTCATTCTTGTTTCCTGAATTCAGACAAAGAAAGATCAGCCACGGGTGTAGCAGCCCCGCAGGCGGCAGGCACCTTTCTTTTTGGAACGCCCCGCCCCCGCATGGGAAGGGCTGGCTTGCACACAGGCGGGCACCGTGGCGCATGACGGAAACCGCGCGCGACCGGATCGTGCGATCCACCGGGCAGGCAGGCTCCGCATGGACTGTCGTTGACGCGCAGATGCGCGCACAGGACCGCTCAGGGCGATTTTCCGAATGACAGTCTGTTTTTTAAGGAAAGTGGCGCACCCGAAAGGACTCGAACCTCTAACCCCCAGATTCGTAGTCTGGTGCTCTATCCAGTTGAGCTACGGGTGCGCTGTGAGGCGGTTTCTAGCCGACACGGCTGACCCCTGCAACCCCCTTTTTTTGCTTATGGAAAATTTTTTCATCCCCGCCTGCGCGCCAGCAGCCGTCTGGCCCTGTCTACGGTCCATGTGCGGATGTGTTCCATGTAAAGATAGACCACCGGCGTGGTGTACAGCGTCAGCAACTGACTCATCATAAGCCCGCCCACCACCGTAATGCCCAGCGGGCGGCGCATTTCTATGCCGTAGCCGCTGTTGGTGATGAGTGGCACGGCCCCAAGGGCGGCGGCCAGCGTGGTCATGAGGATGGGCCGGAAACGCTGGATGCAGGCGTCATGGATGGCATCGCGCGGGGAAAGTCCCCGGTCGCGTTCGGCATGCAGGGCGAAATCCACGATCAGGATGGCGTTCTTTTTCACGATCCCGACCAGCAGGATCATCCCGATCATGGTGATGAGCGAAAATTCCTGCCCGCTGGCCCACAGCGCCAGCACCGCCCCCACCCCGGCGGAGGGCAGGGTGGACATGATGGTCAGCGGGTGGATGTAGCTTTCATACAGGATGCCCAGCGTCACGTAGATCGTGAACAGGGCCGCGATGAAAATCAGTACCTCGTTGATGATGGCTGACTGGAACTGGGCCGCCTGCCCGGTGAACCCGCCATGGATGGAAGGAGGCACATGCAGCCTGATCATGGTGTCCGCTATGGTGGCGGATGCGTCGCTCAGCGCCATGCCGGGGGCAAGGTTGAAGGAAATGGCGGCGGAAACGAACCCGTCCTGATGGGAAACGGTGATGGCGGTGGGACGCGGCACCAGACGCGCCACGTCGGAAAGCGGGATCATGGTCTCGGTGGAGGAGGATACGGCCGAGCCGTTCGACGCGGCACTGCCCCCCGCCAGCCGGTTGGCGATCTGGTTGCGAAAGGACTGCTGGCTGAGCTGTGTGCTGCGGCTGGCCTGTATCCCGGCCTGCGTCGTGACGCGCACGGTATTGGATACCGTGCCGCCGCCGGGACTGCCCCCGGCAGTCGAGACGCGGAAGCTGTTCAGGATATCGGGCGATGTCCGGTACTGGTCGGCAACTTCCATCACCACATGATAGGTGGTGAGGGATGTCGAGATATTGGATGCGGCGCGCTGGCCAAAGGCATCGTACAGCGTGTTGCTGACCAGTTGTGGCGTGACAAGGTAGCGCGCCGCAAGATCGCGGATGATGTCGGCATGGATCGCCGCGCCGTTATTCATGACATTCGTGGTCACATCGCGCAGGGCCGGGGCCGTGCGCAGGGCGGCGGCCAGTCTTGGCACCCATGTATAGATGTCATCGGCGCTGTCGCTGGTCAGCAGGTAGCGGTACGCGCCTTCCTTCTGCCGTCCGCCGCCGCCGCTTATGTCGCCTGCCGAAAACAGTGAAATGTCGAGCCCCGGAATATCCTCCAGCCGTTTATGGATGCGGGCGATCATGTCGTCCGGGCTGTCATCGCGCCGGGAACGGTCGATCATCTGCGCGAAAGCCTGGCCTTCGATATTGGTGTCCCCGGAAAAGGCGATGACCTCCTGCGTGTCCCTGTCCACCATCATCGCGTCACTTATGGCGCGGATTTTCTGCGTCATGGCGGGAAAGGACGTGGTCTGGTCGGCCCGGAAGAAGTTCATGACCAGGGCCACGTCCTCCTTCGGCAGGATGCCCTTGGGCATGAACACGATCACCGCAATCATCACCCCAAGGCTGAGCGGCAGGGTAATGGCGGTCAGGACATGATGGCGCAGCGCCAGTGACAGGGAGCGTTCATAATGGCGCAGCAGCCACTGGTACCCGCATTCCAGCCTGTCGCCCGCGCGGTGCGGCCAGCGCCGCCACCATGGTGCGGTGGCATCGGGGGGCGCCTTCTCGCCCACTTCCAGAAACAGGCTGCACATCATGGGCGTCAGGCTCAGCGCCAGCACCAGCGAGACCGTGACGGTGATCGCCAGTGTCATGGAAAACTCGAAAAACACCTTGCCCGGTGTGCCCGCCAGCAACAGCAGCGGCAGGAATACCGCCACCAGCGATATGGTGATCGACAGCACCGTAAACCCGATTTCACGCGATCCCCGTAGCGCGGCAGCCTTGCGGTCCATCCCGGCTTCCATGTGGCGGGCGATGTTTTCCAGCACCACTATGGCGTCATCCACCACGAAGCCGGTCGCGATCGTCAGCGCCATGAGCGAGAGGATATCGAGCGAGAAATGGAACAGCGCCATGAACGCCAGCGTACCCGCCAGCGAAATGGGGACGGTAATGGCCGGGATCAGGGTCGAGCGCACCGTGCGCAGGAAAACCAGCACCACCCCCACCACCAGCACGACCGATGCCAGCAGCGTCCACTGCGTATCCGCCAGCGATGCACGGATGGTAACGGAACGGTCCATGGCCGGGACAAGTGTGACCCCACGCGGCAGGGCCGCGCGCAGGGTGGGAACGCGGGCCTTGATCTCATCGATGACGTGGATGACGTTGGCCCCCGCCCGGGGACGGATGATGGCCATGACGGCGCGGTGACCGTTCAGGAAGCCGATCTGGCGTTCGTTTTCCACACCGTTACGCACGCTGGCCACGTCCTGCAGCCTTACGGGACGGCTGTCACGGTAGCCGATGACCAGGTTGCGGTACTGCGCCGCCACGCGGGCCTGATCGTTGGTGGCCAGCGTATAGCGGGTGGTGTCGTTTTCTATGATGCCCTTGGGCGTATTGGCGTTGGCTGAAGCAAGGGCTGAACGGATGTCCTCGAACCCCAGCCCGTATTTGAACAGGGGCCACGGATTGATTTCCACCCGCACGGCAGGGGCCGAACTGCCCGCGATTTCCACCCAGCCTACCCCCTGTACCTGCGACAGCAGGGGCTGCAGCCGGGTCTTGGCGATGTCGTACAGTTCCGATACCGGCTGCGTGTCCGATGTCAGGGCAAGGATCAGGATGGGGTTGTCGGACGGGTTGGCCTTCCAGTACTGCGGCTGGGACTGAAGGGTGGCGGGCATGTCCGCGCGCGCGGCGCGCAGCGCAGCTTCAACATCGTTGGCCGCCGCGTCGATATTGGTGGTTTCGTTGAACGTCAGCAGGATGAAGGCGGTATCCTGGCTTGAATCGGATTCAATCTCGCTGACACCCGCGATCTGTCCCAGCCTGCGTTCCAGCGGGGTGGTGACGGAACTTGCCATCTGCTGGGGTGACGCACCGGGCTGCGTGGCCATGATGTAGATGACCGGCACGGCAATATCGGGCAGGTCGCCCACCGGCAGCACCCGATACGCAAACAGTCCGGACAGCAGGATGGCTGCGGCCAGCAGCGTGGTCGCAACCGGGCGCAGGATAAAAACGCGGCACAGGTTCATCGACTGTGACCGACCCTGACCTTCATGCAGTCCACGTTCATGCTGATGGTGCTGTCCCGTCTTCGGGTGTCAGGCCGGTTTCGGGCATGGTGCCTGCCTGTCCCGCCGCCTGACGGAAATAGTAGGATTCCGCAATCCTGATGGGCAGCAGGTCCATGAAGCGCGACCCCGCGGCCAGCCACCACGGGAAGAAGATGCGCCGCCTGCCCTCCGCCACGCCGGATATGATGGCGCGTACGGCATCGCCGGTCTGTGTCAGGCCGGGCATGGGGAAAGTGTTGCCTGCGGTCATGGGGGTTGCGACAAAACCGCAGCACACGCTGGACAGGAGGATACCGGCCCGCGCCATGTTGCCGCCCGTCGCCACCATGAAACGGTCCACCGCCGCCTTGGACGCGCAATAGGACGGCGTTCCGGGAAACGAGACAAGCCCCGCCACGGATGACATGGCGCAGATGCGCCCGCGCACGCCATCGCTCCCGCGCGGCTGGGCGCGCATGACCTGCAGCGCCGGAAGCACCGTATTGATCACGCCGTCCACGTTGGTGGCGAACATGCGCCGGATCTGGTCATCCGGTTCGTAGGGGGCTTCCTCGCCGCCCCGGGTGGATGCCGTAATCCCCGCGCAGGCAAAAACGAGGTCAAGCGTGCCCGTGCCGGTTATCCAGTCATCCATGCCCGCGCGTTCGCGCACATCCTGCACCCGGATGCGCGCATCCGCCCCGCGTGCGATGCAGCGTGCCGCCACGTCGCGCAGGTTGGCGTGGTTTCGTCCCCCCAGATGCAGCCTGCGGCCCGGTCGGGCAAGGGCCAGGGCGATGCCGCGTCCGATACCGGAGGAGGCGCCGGTGATGAGTATCGATTCCTGTTTCATGTTCGCAGAATACATACACCCTGTTAGAACTGCGCTACCCCCTTTGCGCAGCCGGCCGGTATTTGTGTACGGCCACCAATTATGGAGAACCGCATGAGCCAGACCTTCAGCCCCCCCCGTGCAACCTCGGCGGTTCCGGTTCGGCGCAGGGGGGTATGTCTGGTTATCTCAGCCCCGTCCGGGGCGGGCAAGTCTACCATCGCCAATGCGCTGCGCGCGTCCGAACCCCAGTTGCTGCATTCCGTGTCCGTCACCACCCGCCAGCCCCGACCGGGGGAAAGTGACGGAATCCATTACCATTTCCGCACCATGGAAGAATTCAGCCGCATGGCGGAAGCAGGCGAGATGCTGGAATGGGCGACCGTATTCGGCCGCGGATACGGCACGCCGCGCGCGCCGGTTGAACAGGCCCTGGCGGAAGGGCGCGACATGGTGTTCGACATCGACTGGCAGGGACACCGCCAGATCCGTGCGGCATTGCCCGCTGATGTGGTCAGCCTGTTCGTCCTGCCCCCGTCCATCGCGGAACTGGAACGTCGCCTGAACGGACGCGCATCGGATGAGGCCGATGAGATCGCGCGCCGCATGCAGGCCGCGCGCGACGAGATCTCGCACTGGAACGAATTCGACCATGTCATCATCAATTCCGAACTGGATCAGGCCATTGCGGAAGCCCGCGCCGTGCTGGTCGCGGCCCGGCTGCAACGTCACCGCCAGATCGGACTGACGGATCTGGTGGCCAGTTTCGGGGTCTGACACGGCAGGCTGCATGGTACGGCGTGGGGGTTACGCCGCTGGCATGTGTTTCATGCGATAGCATTGATGGACAAGCGGCATGAAATGCGGGGATATGCTTCCGCCTGCCGCGTGCATGCCTTTTTAATTTCCCTGCCGGATCATCATGCCTGCTCCTCGCCCGTCCGATTCCGCCCTGCCATTCTGGATGATTGCCCTGCTGGGGCTGCTGACGGCAATCGGGCCCCTTGCCACGGATATGTACCTGCCCGCCTTTCCGGCCATGGATCAGGAACTGGCGGGCGGCCAGGCCGGGGCCAGCCAGATCACGCTGGCGGCGTGGTTCGCGGGGCTTGCGATCGGACAGTTCAGCCTTGGTCCCATATCCGACCGGCTGGGACGCCGCATGCCGCTTCTGGGCGGGCTGGTGCTGTTTTCGGTCGGCTCCCTTGGCTGTGCGGAGGTCACGTCATTCAACCTGTTCTGCCTGTGCCGTTTTATCGCGGCACTGGGTGGGGCGACCTGCGCGGTCATTCCACGCGCCATCGTGCGCGACGTGGCGACCGGGGCGACCTGTGCGCGGATCATGTCGCAGCTTATGCTGGTTTTTGGCGTCATGCCCATACTGGCGCCCTCGCTGGGCAGTCTGGTGCTGTCCGTCGGGCACTGGCGCTGGATTTTCTGGATTGCGGTCTGGTACGGCGTACTGGCGCTGGTGGTGGTGGTGGCGACGCTGGGCGACACCATGCCACGGGAAAAACGGATCACCTTTTCCGCTACCGGCATGATTGCCCGCTACGCCGGGCTGGTGCGTGAGCCGGTGTTCATGTCCAGTGCGCTGATCAACAGTTTTTCGTCCTTCATCATGTTCGCCTACATCACCTCGGCACCCATGGTGTTTGAACACCTGCTGCATTTCACGCCCGGTCAGTTCGGGGTGTTCTTTGGCCTCAATGCGGGCATGTTCATCGCCACGGCCCAGCTTAATGGCATGCTGGTGCATCGCGTGTCGCTGTCGCGCCTGCTGGACCGGGGGGTGGTGGGCTGCCTGCTGGCCGCGCTGACCTGTCTTGTCCTGTCGCTGGCGGGTGTGGCGGGTCCGGCGCATCCGCTGCTGGTCTGCGTGCTGATCATGTGCATTACCGCCTCGCTGGGGTTTGTGGGACCCAATGCAACGGTCATGGCCTTTACCCATCACGGCCACCAGATTGGCAGCGCGTCGGCGCTGATGGGCACGATCCAGTTCTCCCTCGCCGCAGGCAGCGGCTTCATTCTGGGCCATGTGCCATTCCACAGCCCCGCGCCTCTGGCCGTGGTGGTGATGGGCGGGGGAACCTGCATGGGGCTGTGCAACATCTGGCGCCATGCCTGTGACCGCCGCACCCACGGACGGAAATAGGGGCGCACGGAGGGGCGTTTTCCCGCCTCCTCAGACCGGCTGCCGGTCCGCGATATCGCGTAGTGTCCGCCCCAGTTCGGTCTTTTTCATCTGCCCGGCCAGCGTGCGGAGCTGGCTTTCGTTTATGTAGCCCATGCGGAAGGCCGTTTCCTCTGGCGATCCGACCAGCATGCCCTGACGTGACTGCACGGTATGGACGAATGATCCCGCCAGCATCAGGCTTTCGGGCAGGCCCGCATCCAGCCATGCGCAGCCGCGCCCAAGCCGTTCGACATGCAGCGTGCTGTCTTCAAGATACAGGCGGTTGAGGTCGGTGATTTCCAGTTCACCGCGTGCGGAGGGGTGTAGGCGGGTGGCAAACTCTCCCACCCGTCCATCGTAGAAATAAAGGCCGGTCACAGCCCAGTTGGAAGGGGGGTGTTCAGGTTTTTCCACAATGTCCAGCGCCCGGCCATGGCGATCGAACGTCACGACCCCATAGCGTTCGGGATCGCGCACCTGATAGGCGAAAACCGTCGCCCCATCGGGCCGGTGGGCCGCGGTGCGCAGCATGGCGGGCAGGTGATCGGCGAAAATCAGGTTGTCACCCAGTATCAGGGCGCACGGTGCCCCCGCCAGCCAGTCACCCGCGATCAGGAATGCCTGCGCAATGCCCTGTGGCGCGGGCTGGATACGGTAGGTGAAGCGGACACCGAACTGCGCGCCATCCCCCAGCAGGCGCTGGAACTGCGGCAGGTCCTGTGGCGTGGAAATGATCATGATATCGCGGATACCCGCCATCATCAGGGTCGATAGCGGATAATAGATCATCGGCTTGTCATAGACCGGCAGCAACTGCTTGCTGGTCGCCAGCGTCATGGGATGCAGGCGCGTGCCCGATCCCCCTGCCAGCAGGATGCCCCTGGTAGCAGGCTTCTGCCCTTCGTCATGCTGCATCATGCCACCTGTCCAAGCCGCTGGCCGCCATAGCGCCGGTTACGGATGGCCTGCCACCACGGCGCATGGTCGAGATACCAGCGCACGGTCAGCCTTATGCCGCTTTCAAAATCATGTCGTGCCGTCCAGCCCAGCGCCTGTTCCGCATGGGATGGGTCGATTTCATACCGGAAATCGTGGCCCGGCCTGTCCTGAACATGTTCGATCAGCCGCGCATGCGTTCCCATCGGGTCGGGGCGCAGTTCATCCAGAATGTCGCAGATGGTGCGGACGACCTGCAGGTTGGTGCGGGGCTGGCGGCTGCCTATGGCATAGGTTTCGCCCGGCTGGCCCCGTTCCACGGCGCATACCAGCGCCTGTGCATGGTCGTCCACGAACAGCCAGTCACGGATATTGTCGCCCGCGCCATAAATGGGCAGGGCGCGGCCCTCGATGGCGTTGATTATCGTCAGCGGCACAAGTTTTTCAGGGAAATGCCAGAGACCGTAATTATTGGTGGTGTTCGTAATGAAGGTCGGCAGGCCGTAAGTATGCCGCCATGCCCGCACCAGATGGTCGGATGCCGCCTTGCTGGCGGAATAGGGGCTGCTGGGGCTGTAGGGCGTGGTTTCGGTAAAGGGTGGATCGTCCGGACCAAGCATGCCGAACACCTCATCGGTGGAGACATGATGGAAGCGGAAACTGTCCCGCAGCACGGGGGGCAGCGCCTGCCAGTAGATGCGCGCGGCCTCCAGCATGGAAAAGGTGCCCGTCACATTGGTCTGGACAAAGGCATGCGCGCTGTCGATCGAACGGTCCACATGGCTTTCGGCCGCCAGATGCATCACCGCATCGGGCTGGAAGGCCTCAAATGCCGCCAGCACGGCGGACGTATCGCATATGTCGCAATGCCGCATGCGATAGCGGGAGGAAGAAGTCGCTTCCTCCACCGCATGCGGGCTGGCGGCATAGGTCAGGCAGTCGATATTCAGGATTTCATGGCGCGTGTGTCTGATCAGATGGCGCACGACCGCCGACCCGATAAACCCGCACCCGCCGGTTATTAAGATGCGCATGGGAATCCACCACATTAAAAATCGTAGCAGACAGGTAAAATATTAAGATCCCACAAATATCCGCCCTGTATTTCCCGTTACATGACCGGGGGCGGCTGACTGTGGGGCCGGTCAGGCGCGCCGCGCGGGTGGGATATGTGATTTACGGAATGTCAGCATGCTGCGAACATATGACCAAATACGATATAACAGGGTTATTGCACGTCCCCGACCAAGGTAGCCTGCCTGCATGATGTTTCCGATGCGCCTGATCCGGTTGCGTTTCCTGGTCCTGACCATCCTGTTCATGACGCAGGGTGGTGCCCGTGCGGGGGCCACCTCCGTCCCCGATGCCGCCAGCATGCTCCAGCATGACATGCAGCACGAACTTGGTGTCCGGCAGATGCGCCCGCGCCAGACACAGCGCGCCATGGCCCTGACGGTCGATGTGCTGGATCAGGCCAATGGCTGGCCGCAGGATGCGGAAATCGTGCTGGTGGTGGACCGTGCGCCCACCGTTCAGCTCATGTGGTTCGTGCTGGCTGATACGGCGGCCCATCAACTGACCCCGCTGGGCATGGTGGCGGTCAGCACGGGCCGACCGGGGCGGAAGGAACATTTCCGCACGCCGGTAGGCATCTTCGTCAATGATGGCCAGATTTACGGGTATCGCGCACTGGGCACCAAGAACGAACACGGCATACGCGGCAATGGCGAAAAGGGCATGCGGGTATGGGATTTCGGCTGGCAGACGACAGAGGACTGGCGGCGCAAGGGAAGCGTGGCGGTCGTCCGGCTGGAGATGCATGCCACGGACCCGACCTTCCTTGAATCCCGGCTGGGGCAGGCGGATTCGGAAGGGTGCATCCGTATCCCGGCGCGCGTGAACAGTTTTATCGACCGCCATGGCCTGCTGGACCGCCAGCTTGACCTGATCGCGCAGACCGACCCGCAGAAGGCGCGCGGCGTGCGCGCCCTGCTGGGCGCGGAACATGTCCCCACAGCGCTGGAAGGGGACCGGGTGATCGTGATCGACACGTCCGATCCCCAGGCCCCCCTGTCCGATCCGGCGCAGGCCCAGAAAATACAGGCTGATTTTGCCCAGTTCCTTGCAGCGTCCAATACAGCGGGCCAGCCATCCCCCGCGGCACAATCTCCATCCGCACCGCCGTCAGCCGGGCCGCGTCCCATCGCGCAACTGCCGTCCCGACCGCAACCCGCTGTCGCCTATGTCCCGCCGCCGGCGCCCACCGGGCAACGGCCTGCCGTGCCCCCGACCCCTGTTGTGCCGCGTCCGGTGCCCCCGCTACCGCCTGCGCAACAGCCACAACCGGCACCTGTGTCACCGCCCCCACCTGTAGTAACGCCCCAGCCGGTCGTGCAGCCGCCGGGACCTGCTTCCCCGCCGGATGACAGACCGCCACGCCCGCCCATGCGCATCGTGCCGCTTCCCCCGTCGCCCGGTGACGCGCCTGCGCCCGCTCCGCAGGAATCTGCGCCGGAGCAGCAGGCCGGGTCAGGCTGAATACGGGCATTGTGGCGCCTGCCATATCAGGCGTTCTCATGGGGTAATAAGGCTGGCCCTTCCTTCCTTAATTCCCATAAAAAAAGGGGGCATTGCTGCCCCCTTTCCTGACCGGAGTGATGCCGGCGACTGGTTCAGGACCAGCGCCAGTTGCGTACTTCCGGCAGGTCCTGTCCATATTCCGCCACGTAGCGGTGGTGTTCGTTCAGCTTGTCGCAGATCGCCTCGTTGGCATAGGCCGCCTTGGATGCAAGACCCGGCACCCGGCGGATCACGTTCTGCACCAGATGGAACCGGTCGAGGTTATTGCGCACGGTCATGTCGAACGGCGTGGTGGTGGAACCTTCCTCACGGTAGCCATGCACGTGGAAGTTACGGCAGTTGGTCCGCTTGTAGATCAGCTTGTGAATCAGCGCCGGATAGCCGTGGAAGGCGAAGATGACCGGCTTGTCCGTGGTGAACAGGCTGTCGAAGGTGAAGTCATCCAGCCCGTCCGGGTGCTGGGACTGTGATTCAAGGGTTAGAAGGTCCACCACGTTGACCACGCGGATTTTCAGGTCCGGCACGTGATGGTTCAGGATCTGCACCGCAGCCAGAGTCTCCATGGTCGGCACGTCACCCGCGCAGGCCATGACCACATCGGGTCCGCTGTCCTTGTCGTTACTGGCCCATTCCCAGATACCGATGCCCTTGGCGCAATGGTCGATGGCGGAATCCATGTCCAGCCACTGCGGTTCGGGCTGCTTGCCCGCCACGATCACGTTCACGCGGTCCCGGCTTTCAAGGCAGGTTTTGGCCACACACAGCAGGGTGTTGGCATCAGGCGGCAGGAACACCCGTACCGTCTTGGCCTTCTTGTTCAGCACATGGTCGATGAAGCCGGGGTCCTGATGGCTGAACCCGTTATGGTCCTGCCGCCAGACATGCGATGTCAGCAGGTAGTTGAGTGAGGGGATCGGCGCGCGCCATGCCACTTCATCCGCCTGCTTGATCCACTTGGCGTGCTGGTTGACCATGGAATCCACGATGTGGATGAACGCCTCATAGCATGACAGGAAGCCATGGCGGCCCGTCAGCAGGTAGCCTTCCAGCCAACCCTGACAGGTATGCTCGCTCAGGATTTCCATGACATGGCCGTCCACCGACAGGTGGTCGTCATAATCAAAGGTCTCGGCGTTCCATGCGCGGTTGGTGACATCCAGCACGGCGTTCAGGCGGTTGGAATTGTTTTCATCCGGCGCCAGCACGCGGAAATTGCGCGCACCCAGATTCGCCTTCATCACATCGCGCAGCCAGCTACCCAGCACGCGCGTGCCTTCGCCCAGTTCATGCCCCGGCGAGGATACGGTAACGGCATAATCCGCAACATCGGGCATGCGCAGGTCGCGGCTCAGCAGGCCGCCATTGGCGTGCGGGTTGGCGCTCATCCGGCGGTTGCCCTTGGGGGCAAGGGCCGCGATTTCAGGCAGCAGGGTGCCGTTTTCGTCAAACAGCTCTTCCGGCCTGTAGCTATGCAGCCAGGTGTCGAGCAGCTTCAGGTGCTCGGGATTGGTCATGTCGGTAATGGGCACCTGATGGGCGCGCCAGTACCCTTCGACCCGCAGCCCGTCCACCGTCTTGGGGCAGGTCCAGCCCTTGGGCGTGCGCATGATGATCATGGGCCAGACCGGGCGCGCGGTCTGGTTCTGCTCACGCGCGGCCTTCTGGATCTGTGCGATTTTCGCAAAGGCCGTATCCATCGCCACGGCCATCTTCTGGTGCATGGTGTCGGGATCGTCACCTTCCACCACGATCGGCTCATAGCCGTAGCCACGGAACAGGCTCAGCAGTTCTTCGGCGGGGATGCGGGCCAGCACGGTGGGGTTGGCGATCTTGTAACCGTTCAGGTGCAGGATCGGCAGGACCGCGCCATCGGTCTTGGGGTCAAGGAACTTGTTGCTGTGCCACGATGTCGCCATCGGGCCGGTTTCGGCTTCGCCATCACCCACGACGCAGGCCACGACCAGATCGGGATTGTCGAACGCCGCGCCATAGGCATGGGACAGGGAATAGCCCAGCTCGCCGCCTTCATGGATGGAACCTGGCGTGGTGGGGGCCGCATGGCTGGGAATCCCGCCGGGGAAGGAGAACTGCTTGACCAGTCTGGCCAGCCCGTCCGCATCCTGCGTCACGGCGGGGAAATACTCGCTGTATGTCCCTTCCAGATAGGTGCTGGCGATCACGCCCGGCGCCCCGTGGCCCGGCCCCGCCACGAACAGGATGCTACGGTCCTGTTCACGGATGATGCGGTTGAGGTGCAGGTAAAGGAAGTTCAGCCCCGGTGTGGTGCCCCAGTGCCCGAGCAGGCGCGGCTTGGTATGTTCCAGCTTCAGCGGTTCACGCAGCAGCGGGTTCGCCATCAGGTAGATCTGGGCAATCGAGAGGTAGTTTGCTGCATGCCACCACTTGTTGAAAAGCGCGACATCCGCTGTGGACAGCGGGTTCGCGGATGCAGTTTCACTCATTTGCGTTCCTTCCGAGATATTCCATCCCTGTGCGGCCTGCGTTCAGGCCAGGCACATCAGCACATGCCGACGGATTGTTGTTTCCTCATCGGTGGGAATGACCCGCACCTCCACAGCACTGTCGGGCGTGCTGATGATGTCCCGATGCGCGGCATTGGCCTGCGCATCAAGGCGGATACCCGCCCATTCCAGCCGCGCGCAGATCGCAGCGCGGATAATTGCGTCATTTTCCCCGATGCCGGCGGTGAACACCAGCCCGTCCAGTCCCTGCAGCGCGGCCATCATGGCGCCTGCTTCCTGGGCGAAGCGGTAGGTGAACAGGTCCAGCGCCTGCGTCACTTCCGGGCTGATCGCCGCACGTGCGTGCAGGTCGCGCATATCGGCGGATACACCCGAAACACCCAGCAGGCCGGAGCGATGATAGAGAATGTTCTCGATTTCCGCCGCGCCCAGCCCTTCCTCGCGCAGCATGTACAGGATCACGCCGGGGTCCAGATGGCCGCAGCGCGTGCCCATCACCAGCCCGTCCAGCACTGAAAAGCCCATGGTCGTGTCCACGCTGCGGCCGCCGCGCATGGCGCACAGGCTGCCGCCACTGCCGATATGGGCCACAATGGCCCGCCCTTCCGACAGGCGCGGCGCGCAGTCATGCAGGGCCGATGCGATATATTCATAGGACAGCCCATGGAATCCGTACCGGCGCACCCCGCGCGCGGCATATTCGCGGGGCAGGGCCTGCGCCTGCGCCACGGCGGGCATGGTGTGATGGAAACCGGTATCGAAACACGCGACCTGCGGCAGGTCGGGTTTCTGCGCCAGCAGGGCGCGGATCGGGGCCAGACTGCCGGGCTGGTGCAGGGGGGCGAAGGGGGTCAGGGCCGTGAGCCGGTCCAGTATGTCGGGCGTGATCCGCACGGGGGCGATGAATTCCGGCCCGCCATGCACGACGCGGTGGCCGACCGCCATAAGATCTACATCCCCAAGCTGCCTGCCGACCCAGTCCATAAGGGTGGCCATGGGGCCGTGATGGGCATCGTCGCCCGCCTGTCCGGTCGTGGCGGGGTCCCAGCGTTCGTCCACCAGCGTATGGCCGCTGGCATCATGGGCGATGAAATGGGGGTGGGTGCCGATGCCTTCCAGTTCGCCCGATGCAATGCGGTGGCTGGGCGCTGTAGCCCCCTCGCCCTTTTCTATGGAAAACAGGGCAAACTTCAGGCTGGACGATCCTGCGTTCAGCGCCAGTACAGCGCGTGTCATGCCTGTCTCCCCTTAATGTCTTTGTCTGGCCTGCGCCATGTCACGCCGATATGGCGTGTCTGACATTGATGCGAATCAATTGCCTGCATCGCGGGCAGCGTCAAGGAAGGGTGCGTGCTGGCAGATTTCCCCTCAGCACATACGCCCGGAGTGGTGGATCACGCGGCGTATGGTCAGAAAGTATTTTTAAATCAGCGCGTTAAAATATTTCTGCCCCCGCTTTCTTCATGGCTGCCCGCCATGTTCCCACGGGCGGCGGGGGCGCGCATATCACATCCGCGTGGCGCAGGACGCGACCGGATCAGCCAAAACGCCGGGCCAGTGCGGCCTGTGCCGCCTTGCGGGCATGGCCCGCGTCCCGACCGACGCGCATCAGTGCTGGAATCTGCAACGGATCGCACAGGATGCTGCGCGTAAGGGCGCCAACGGCCAGTCGGCCATCGGGGCGCAGGGCCACGACGGCGGCAGGCGGCAGGGTGCGGTCCGCCGGGTCGCACACGACGCGCATCACGGCAAAGGGCACCTTGCGCGCGGCGGCCATTTCCGCGACCACGCCACTTTCCATATCCAGCGCCACGCAGCCGGTCTGGCGGAACAGGGCGGTCTTGCGCGTCGCGGCGGTGACGATCACGTCGCTATGCAGCAGGTCGCCGCCAACCACGTCCGCCCGGTCGGCCCCCAGCCATGACAGCAGGGCAGGGGAGGCGGGCAGACGTTCACCATTCACCATCACATTCTGCGGGATGACAACTGCGCCGGGGTCAAGTGCCGGATCAAGCCCCGCCGCCAGACCAAAGGACAGCAGCGCGTCAACGCCACTTTCCAGCAGGTCCAGCACCACCTGCCGCGCGCCGGACAGGGTCGCGCCGCTCAGCCCGAAACGCGCATCGGGCAGGAAGGGACGGATCAGCGAGGCTTCCGCTTCCATTCCCACCACGATCCCGAGCCGGGAAAAGGGGGACACGGATACAGTATCGGGCATGTCTATCGGTTCCCCCGCGCTCAGAAGCCGTAGCCGACGCGGCCGCTATTGCTGACTTCCAGATTGCGGTAGCGCGACAGCGCCATAAGCGGGAAGAACTGGCGATAGCCGTGGTAGCGCAGATAGAACACCTTGGGGAAACCGACGGCGTTATAGGGTTCTTCCGCCCATTCGCCGTCCTCGCCCTGCGTGCGGCCCAGGAAGGCGATGCCACGGCTTACCGCCGGATCGTCACGCAGGCCCGCCGCCATCATGCCCAGAACGGCCCATGCGGTCTGTGATGGCAGGCTTTCCTTGTATTCGCCCGGTGCAGCCCCTTCGTAGCTGGCGCAGTCCTCGCCCCAGCCGCCATCGGCGCGCTGGTGACTGCGCAGCCAGTCGGTCGCGCGGATGATCATCGGGTCATCATGCGCGATCTGCGCCGCGTTCAGCGCGCACAGGACGGACCACGTACCGTAGATGTAATTGGTGCCCCAGCGGCCGAACCACGAACCGTCCTTTTCCTGCTCATCCCGCAGGTAGGCGATGCCCCGGTCAATGACCGGCTGGTCCTCCGGGTGGCCAAGCTGGGCGAGGAAGGAAATGCAGCGCGCCGTCACATCCGCCGTCGGCGGGTCAAGCAGCGCCCCGTGATCGGCAAAGGGAATATGGTTGAGCAGATCGAGGTTGTTGTCGATATCGAACGCGCCCCAGCCGCCATTCGTACTCTGCATGCCGATGATCCATTCGCGGGCGCGCTCGATGGCTTCCGTATTGGCGGGGTCGCCCTCACGGTGCAGCAGCATGCCGACAACGGCGGTGTCATCTACATCGGGGTAATAATCGTTGGCATACTGGAAGGCCCAGCCACCGGGGCGCAGGTCCGGGCAGTTGACGGCCCAGTCGCCCTTTACGTCCAGAATCTGGCGTTCACGCAGCCACTTGCTGGCGGCGGCCAGTTTTTCCTTCGTCTTTTCCGGGGCGATGCCGTTGGGGCCGGATGCGGCCTCGATCATGGCATGGCCGGCAAGGCCGGTATCCCAGATGGGGGACACGCAGGGCTGGCAGTAAGTTTCGTCGCCCTGATTGACCAGCAGGCGCTGCACCGCGTCCCATGCGGTCTTCGCCCGCGGGTCGCTGTCTGGAATGCCCAGCGCGCGGAACATCATGACGGTATTGGCCATGGCGGGGTAGATGGCCCCAAGCCCGTCCTCGCCGTTCAGGCGGGGTTCGATGAAGTCCACGGCGGCCCTGATGGCCTTGCGGCGTGTCTTTTCGGGGATCATGCGTTCGACGGGACGCAGCACCACGTCCACATACTTGAACACACGGCCCCATACGGAACGGTACGGCCCGCGAATCCAGTCACGAACCTTGCGCGGGGGCGTGACGAACAGTTCCTGCACATGGATGTCGCGCGGATTGATCGCGATGGGACGCAGGGCGGCCAGTACCAGCAGGGGCGCGATCACCGTGCGCGACCAGTAGGACATGTTCCATACGGAAAACAGGGCCGTGCGCGGCAGCAGCATGATTTCCACCGGCATGGCGGGGGCCGCTTCCCACGGCACTTCGCCAAACAGGGCAAGCTGGATGCGGGTGAACACGTTGGTCCGTTCCGCGCCGCCATGATCAAGGATCGCCTGACGGGCGCGCACCATGTGCGGCGCGTTCACGCTGTCGCCAAGCGCCTTCAGCGCGAAATAGGCCTTGACCGAAGCCGACAGGTCGAACTTGCCGTCCTGATAGAGCGGCCATCCGCCATGATCGCCCTGGATGCGACGCAGATAGACACCGATGCGCTGTTCCAGCTCCGGATTGATCCGGTCCAGATAGTGTTCCAGCAGCACGTATTCGGCCGGGATGGTGGCGTCGGCTTCAAGGTCGAAGACCCAGTGCCCGTCATCGGCCTGCCGCCGGCCCAGCGCACCATGGGCGCGGGTTACGGCCTGATCCAGTTCGTCCCGGTCCAGCGGGGCATCCGTTGCCGGACGCGGCGTGCGGGCCGGTCCTGCCGCGCGGGAGCGGGTGGACGCGGGCGTCTTCTTGCGGGGAGCGGTGATTGTCTCGGTTCTCTTGGCCATTATTCCACGTTCCCCGTGTCATGACGGGGGCCTATTCCAAATCCGTACATCATGTTCATTCCGGTCGGCCCGGTGTGCCCCTGCGGGCATGGACAGCCTTCGCCGCCGCGGCACCTGACCTGATCGCACCTTCAATAGTGGCGGGCAATCCCGTTGCCGTCCAGTCTCCTGCCAGCAGCAGGTTGGCCGCCATGGTCCGCGTGCCCGGTCGCAGGCGGTCCTGCGCGGGGGTGGCGGCAAAGGTCGCGCGCTTTTCGCGCACGATGCGCAGCGGCGGCATGGCGACGGGCAGCGGGGCCGTGGCGGCGGGGTCGATCGCGGCGCGCACTTCGTTCCAGATCAGGGCCGCGAGTTCATCCGTATCGCGCCCGTCATAGCGGTTGGCGGCGCTGACCGTGACCGACAGGATACGGTCCTTGACGAAGACCCATTCGCTGATTCCGCCCACAACCCCGATGAAGCGGGCCTGCGCCAGCCCGCCCGTCAGGGTTGGTGCGGCGGGGAGCAGGAAATGCACGTTCAGGATCGACTCGAACGCATCCGGGGCGCTGAAACCGGGCAGTTGCGCGGCCAGCAGTCCCGATGCCACGGGGGCGGGCACCGCCATGATGACCGTATCGCGTTCGCCGATGGCCACCTGTTCGTCACCCAGCCGCAGGGCGGTGACGGTGGCGCCATCCATTTCCACCGCGCTGACGCGGCTGCCCGTGCGTACCGTCGCCTTCAGCACCGACAGATGGGCAAGGGCTGGGTCCACGAAACTTTCGGACAGGCCCTGCTCGGGAAAGCGGGGCAGGCAGTTGCGTCCGCCGCGGGCAAGGCTTTCCTTCACCACGGCCCCCAGCAGTGCCGCGCTGCCGGTATCGGGCATGGTGTTGAGCACGGATATGGCGAAGGGTTCGAGCAGCCGCCGCGACAGGCTGCCCGGTTGCAGGCAGTCGCTCACCACCATATCCGGCGTGGCGTCCATGAGGGCCAGCAGCCCGCGCAGTTCCGCAAGCCGCATGCCCGGCACGCGCCTGCGGCGTGAAAGCACCCACAGCGGCACCCGCCCGCGTGAAAGGTCCAGCGTCCAGCGCAGCCGTTCGGCCAGATCCACGAAGGGGAAGACCGGGCGGCCGGGGCCGACCAGTGTCTTCTGCGCGCCGATCAGGCCAAGATAGCGGTAGACCGCCGGGTTGCCCGACAGCAGGAGATGGTTGCCATTATCGATCCGGCAGCCCAGATGCCGGTCCAGATAGGACCGCGCCCGACCGCCACAGGCCGGACCGGCTTCATAGACCGTAACGCGTTCGCTGCCGCCCGCCAGTTCCACCGCCGCCGACAGCCCGGCCAGCCCGCCACCGATGATATGGACATGTCCGCTCATGTGTCAGCTTACCAGCGCGCGCAGGGCGATCAGCACCTTGCGGGGGCGGGAAAGGGAGACCCGGCGTTCGGGCGTGCCCCAGCCCTGACGTTCCTGCGCGCTGAGGATGGCGGCATAGGTCGCCCCCATCAGGCGGGCCGGGCGCATGGCCGTATGGTCGCACCGGCGCATGGCGGCGGCGGCGGCACGGAAATGGTCATGCGCGCGCCCTGCCAGAATACGCCCGACCTGTTCCAGCGCCGGGGCATGGACCACGGCGGCGGGTTCGGGCGCAATCCCGAAGCGTTCCAGCAGTTCGCGCGGCAGGTACAGGCGGCCAAGGCGGGCATCTTCCGCCACGTCGCGCAGGATGTTCGTGATCTGCAGGGCGCGGCCCAGATGGTGGGCAACCTTGTCCGCCTCGGCGGAGGAATCACCAAACACCCGCACCGAAAGCCGCCCCACGGCGGAGGCCACCCGGTCGCAATACAGGTCGAACGTGGCTTCATCCGGGGCGATGACAGGGCCGCGGGCATCCATTTCCATGCCGTCGATCACGGCGGCGAAGTCGTCCTGCCGCAGGTCGAAGCGGCGGATGGTGGCCAGCAGGACACGGTCGATGCCGTCGCGTGCCTCACCGGCGTAAAGCCGGGCAATGCGCGCGCGCCATTCTTCCAGCCTGCGGCATTTGTCTTCCGCCTCGCCCGCGTCATCCGCCACGTCATCGACCAGACGGCAGAAGGCATAGACCGCGTACATCCCATACCGCCGGTCAGGTGGCAGGATGCGCATTCCCTTGCCAAAGGACGTACCCGACTGCACCACGACCCGCTCAACCGCTGCCAGGTCGGCGGGATCGCAGCCCAGTGCCGGGGCTTCATCATGTCGCGCGCGCAAAAAACCCATTCCCGCGTGTTCCGTTCACTTACCAGTTACAGTCCGCCCGTTCTTAGCGGTAATCACGACCAAGGACAAAACCCGCCCTGTCAGAGCAGCGTGCGTGTGGCGCGGGCAAGGGCCAGCAGCACATCCCCGCGTGACAGCTTGACCCGCCCCGCGATGGGGTCTTCCGCCCGCAGCCGCGCCGCCAGACGTTTTGAAAGTCCGACGATGACCGCTGCTTCCATGCGCATGCGCCGGTCGCGGATCAGGCCGGGCAGGGTGGCCGCCTGCCGGTTGAGCATGTCCACCCGGTCCAGCAGCGCATCGAACACCAGCCGCAGGCCGGGCACGGTATGGGTGCGGCGCAGGTCATCCACCTGCACGCCCTCACGTTCCAGCCACGGGCGGGGCAGGTAGCAGCGGTCAAGGTTGCGCAGGTCGTCCGCGCAGTCCTGCAGGTGGTTAAGAACCTGCAACGCCGTGCACAGCGCATCGGACGGGCCGAATGTGCGCGGGTTCTCGCCATGCAGTTCCAGCAGGAACCGGCCCACGGGATTGGCGGAATAGCGGCAGTATTCCTCCAGCTCCTCCCACGAATCATAACGGTTCTTGACCGCATCCTGACGGAAGGCAACGATCAGGTCCGTTGCTGTGGCGGGGGAAACGCCGGTCTGCCGCAGCGTGCGGCCCACGCGCACCGCCGTCTGCGCATCGCGGCGCTGGGGGGCCTGCCTGCGGCCCATCACCACGTCCTCCATGGCGTTGAGGCGGGCGATCTTGGCTTGTGCGTCCAGCCGGTCGGTATCGACGATATCGTCGATCACCCGGGCGAAATCGTAATAGGCATGGACATGCGGGCGCAGCCTGCGGCTTATCAGCAGGGATCCTACGGGAAAGTTCTCGTCCCCGGCGTCCTTGCCCGACGAGACATCCTCGCTGCCCCACACGCTCCGCTCATCAGTGTTCACCCTACGTCATCCCCCATGGTGTGATTTATTACGGTTGCGGCACCCTTGGCGCCATTATGTGTCGAGATTGCGCCATCGGGATCGGTATAGGCGCGGCTTTTCCATATCACGCCCCGGCCCCGATGGTGGTCCAGCGCCGAACCGATCGTCGCCAGCGTATAGAACCCCGCGATGACCGGCAGCAACATCGCCCATGCGGGCGACAGGCTGAAACGGCGCAGCGTGGGCGTGTAGGATGCCATGGACATGACCCACGCCCCCGCCCCCAGCAGGCAGGGCAGACCATGGGTGAACAGGGCAAGCTGCATCGGAATGACCCATACAAGCACCATGCCGATCACGGTGGCCAGCAGCAGCAGGGGCGAATAGTCAAGCTGCACATACGCCGTGCGCGCCACCATGCGCCAGATGTCGATCGGGCGGGGATAGGGGCGGATCGAGCGGGCAAGACAGCTATGCCCCAGATAGATTCTGCCGCCGCTGTGCTTCACATGCGCGGCCAGCGTGCAGTCATCGATCAGCGCGCCGCGCAGGCTCTCGATCCCGCCGATGCGCGCCAGCGCCGACCACCGCACCAGCACCGTGCCGCCAGCAGCCCCCGCCACCCGGCTGCGTGGGTTGTTCACGCGCGCGAAGGGGTAGAGCAGGGTGAAGAAGAACACGAAGGCCGGGACCAGCATGCGTTCGGCCTGACTGGCGCAGTTCAGTTCCACCATCTCGGATACCTGATCCAGATGGTCCGCCTGCGCCTTGGCCACCAGTGTCGAGACATGGCGTGGATCGTGGGTGATATCCGCATCGGTCAGCAGCACGAAACCGCTGGAATCGGGCACCAGTTCGCGCGCGCGGGTCACGCCCTGCGATACCGCCCACAGCTTGCCGCTCCATCCCGGGGGGCGGGTCCGGCCCGTAACCACTGTCAGCCGTCGCTGCGGGTCCGGCACGCCGCGCGCCAGCCTGCCGGTGCCATCGGTGCTGTTGTCATCCACTACAATGACATGAAGCGGGCCGGGATAATCCTGCGCCAGCAGCGAACGCACGCACTCCACCACGGACGGGGCTTCGTCCCGCGCGGGGACCACCACGCAGACTTCGGGGCAGTCCGCAGCCCGGAGCGGCGTGCGCAGGGGGGCGAGTACCGGCCCCGCCTGCCAGAAACGCCCATGGCAGAAAATCAGTCCCAGCCAGATGACAAGGCTCAGGACGGCAAGGGGAAGCAGCAGCATGACGGGAACCTCAGTCCAGCATTCCGTGCTGGCGGAACCAGTCAATGGCGTCCTTCACCGCTTCACGCGCGGGACGCGGGGCATAGCCCAGTTCGCGTATCGCCTTGTCGGATGAAAAGAACATCTTCTTGTGCGACATGGCCAGCATTTCGCGCGTGACGCGCGGCGCAATGCCAAAAGCGCGGGACAGCCATTCGCTGGCCACGGCCACCGGCCAGATCACCGCCTGTGGCAGGCTTATGCGTGGCGGGGCGACCCCGGCCAGTTCGGCGGTCATGGCGAACAGGTCGCGCAGCAGGTAGTTCTGGCCGCCAAGGATGTATTTTTCCCCGATCCGGCCGCGTTCCAGCGCCAGCGCATGCCCTTCCGCCACGTCATCCACATGGACGATGTTTACGCCGGTATCGACATAGGCCGGCATGCGTCCCGCAGCACAGTCCAGGATCATCTGGCCCGTGGGCGTGGGCTTGATGTCACGCGGGCCAACCGGGGTGGACGGGTTTACGATCACGGCAGGCAGGGCGCGTTCATGCACCAGACGCAGGACTTCCTGTTCTGCGCGGTATTTGGAGCGTTTGTAGATGCCGATCACGCCGTGTTCGTGCACCGGCGTTTCCTCATCGGAAATGGTGCCATCCCCGATCAGTCCCAGCGCCGCGACGGAGGAACAGTACACGATCCGCTCCACCCCCGCCTTCTGTGCCGCGAGCATGAGGGCGCGCGTGCCTTCCACATTGGCGACCATCATGGGTACCGGATCGGGCACCCACAGCCGGTAATCCGCCGCGACATGGAACACGTAGCGGCAGCCCCTGACCGCCGCATCGAAGCTGCCGGGGGTGGACAGGTCCCCTTCCACCAGTTCGGCGGGAAGATCGCGCAGATTGGTCAGGTCGCTACCCTTGCGCACCATGAGCCGGAGCGTATGCCCCCGTTCAACCAGGTTGCGGGCAACGGCCGAGCCGACAAAACCGGTCGCGCCGGTTACAAGTGTTGGGGCAGTCATGGTCTGAACGATCACTCCGTCAGGGGACAGAATTCATGATTGCGACACGGACTCGCAACCGGCGGGCGTTCCATTTATCCCGACACCTCCCGGTGGCGCCAGACCCTGCTGTAGTGTAAGTCAGGCGCAGTCGACCGCTGTGGTACGAATTTTACCCGGCGTTCCGACGCCCACAGACGAAGACGGACCCTTTCTTGAGAAAGCTCACGATCCTGCTGGCCATCCTTGGCCTGGCCCTGCTTACAGGCTTTACCGCGTGGTACGGGGCCGGTTCGGTCATGAAGGCCATCGTCTCCATCGGCTTCGTCGGATTCATGGCGACGGTGCTGGCGCAGCTTGCAGTCGATGCAATACTGGGTCTCGCCTGGCATGCAGCTTGTCGGGACATTCCGTTCGTCCAGCTTGTGGTTTCACGCATGATTCGGGATGCGGCCGCGTCCTGCCTGCCGTTTTCGCAGTTGGGCGGGATGGTGCTGGGCATCCGCGCCACATCATCAAGCGACCTGTTCGCCGGGCGTCGTGGCCGTCATGTGGACGGGGGGGAGGCCGCCTGCGCCAACCTTGTGGACATCACCACCGAGGTCATGGGCCAGATCCTGTTCATCCTGACCGCCGTGCTGTGCCTTATGGCCCACCAGCAGTCCAGCCCGTTCGCCCGTCCGGTGCTGATCGGTCTGGGGCTGCTGACGCTGGGCATCGCGGGCTTCATCTATACCCAGCGCCGGGGCGGCGACCTGCTCCGCGGCGTGGGGCGCAAGCTGGGGCACAACATGGCCGCCCAGTGGCAGGACGCAATGCTGAGCAGCGCGGACAGCATACAGGAACGTTTCGACGCGATCTGGTCCCATCCGGGCCGCATCGCGCAGGGTGCGCTGCTGCATTACGTCGGATGGCTGGGCAGCGCCGCCACCATCTGGATCGCCTATTATTTCCTTGGCGCGCATCTGAGCTTCAGCGGCGCCGTGGCGATCGAGGGCGTGGCCTGCGGCATCATGTCCGTCTCGTTCCTCGTGCCCGCCGGGCTGGGGGTGCAGGAAGCGGCTTACATGGCGCTTGGTTCGGCCTTTGGCATCGCGCCGTCCGTCTCGCTGGGGCTGTCGCTGCTGCGGCGCGGGCGGGAACTGGTTATCGGCATTCCCATGCTGCTGCTGTGGCAGGGCATGGAAATGCGCGGCCTGCGCCGCAGGCCGGCCACGCTGGATGATGCGGGGGCCGCCCCGGTCACCGCCCCGGTTTCCGTGCATGACCGGCCCCGGCAGACCGACGCCGCGCCCGAGTGAGGGCGCTTTTTTTCAAGAACCTTCAGCCAGACAGATTCCCATCATGACGACGGACCCCACCGTTCCCCTGTTTGATACGCTGACCATTATCGGGCCGGGCCTGATCGGGTCGTCCATCCTGCGCCGCGCGCTGGATGACCGGCGTATCGCGCGCAGGCTGATTGCATGCGACATAAGCCCAGAGGTCCGCGCCCGTGTGGCTGAACTGGGAATCGCCGACGTGATCGAGGCTGATCCGGTTGCCGCCGCGCGGGATGCTGACTGTGTAATCCTGTGCGTGCCCGTCGGGGCGATCGCCATGGTGGCGGCGCAGGTCATGCCGGTCATGAAGCCCGGCGCGATCCTCAGCGAGGTCGGATCGGTCAAGAAAACGGTCATGGACGCCATGGAACCGCTTCTGACTGCCTGTCCCGATATTGCTTTCGTGCCTGCGCATCCGATGGCGGGCACCGAGTTTTCCGGGCCGGATGCCGGATTCGCCACCCTGTTCGAGGACAGGTGGTGCCTGCTGACCCCGCCGGAAAACACGCCTGCTTCCGCCATCGCGCGCATTACCGCCCTGTGGGAAATGATGGGCGCGCGGGTGCGCAGCATGACCGTCGAACATCATGACCGCGTCTGCGCCATTGTCAGTCACCTGCCACACCTTCTGGCCTTCACCATCTGCGGCACGGCGGATGATCTGGCGGATGAAACCCGCTCCGAAGTGCTGGATTTCGCGGCATCGGGCTTTCGGGACTTCACGCGCATCGCGGCGTCGGACCCGGTCATGTGGCGTGACATCTTTCTCAATAACCGTGAAGCCCTGCTGGACATGCTCGACCGCTTCGTTGCGGATGCGCAGGCGATGGGCAACGCCATCCGCACCGGCAACGAAGATGTGATCGTAAGCCGGATCAACCGGGGCCGCGCCATCCGGCGCAGCCTGATCGAGAACCGGCAGGCGTAACGCCGGTTCCACGCTTTCGGGTGGTTCAGGTAATGATCGCAACCCGCAGCGTATTGGTGCTGCCCGCCACGCCAAAGGGCAGCCCCGCCACGATCACCACCGCATCGCCAACCGCGCCATAACCATCCATATGGGCGATGGACAGCGCCTGATCCACGACGCTTTCGATCGTATGCACCGGCGTTTCCTGCCCCACGGATATGGCCTGCACGCCCCATGCCACGGCCAGCCTGCGGGCCGCGTCATCGGTCGGGGTCAGGCCAAGGATGGTGCAGGACGGCCGTTCGCGTGCGATCCGCAGCGCCGTGCGTCCCGCAAGCGTAAAGGCCGCAATGGCGGAGGCACCCACCGTGGACGCGACCTGCCGCGTGGCGGCGGCAATGGCGCCCGCCACGTCATGATCGGGTTCCGGGGCGGAGGTTTCCATCTGCCGCCGCCACCCTTCGTCCTCCTCCACACCGCGTACGATGCGGTCCATGATGGCCACGGCTTCACGCGGGTATGACCCCACGGCGGTTTCGGCCGACAGCATGACCGCATCCGCCCCGTCGAACACTGCCGTCGCCACATCCGATGCCTCCGCACGGGTCGGTGTGGGCGCATGGATCATGCTTTCCAGCATCTGGGTGGCCACCACCACCGGGCGGCCCAGTCGCCGGGCCACGCGGATGATGCGCTTCTGCGCCAGCGGCACGCGTTCGGGCGGCAGTTCAACGCCCAGATCGCCACGCGCCACCATCACCGCATCGGACAGGGCGACGATCTCCTCCAGATTGTCCATGGCCTGCGGTTTTTCCAGCTTGGTCATGATCCACGCACGGCCATCGGCCAACTGGCGGGCTTCACGCACATCCTCGGGCCGCTGGACGAAGGACAGGCCCACATATTCAATGCCCAGATCCAGTGCGAAGGCCATGTCCGCACGGTCCTTGTCCGTCAGGGCCGGGATGGGCAGGACAACGTCCGGCACATTGACGCCCTTGTGATCGGACAGGACACCGCCCAGCACCACTTCCGTCAGCAGGAAATCGTCGCCGCGTTCACAGACCCGCAGCGCCAGACGCCCGTCGTCAAGCAGCAGCGTGCTGCCCTGCGCGGCGGCGGCAAGGATTTCGGGATGGGGCAGGCAGACACGCGCCTCGTTTCCCGGCGTGGGGTCGAGATCAAGCCGGAAATGGGCCCCTGCGGTCAGTTGCGTGCGTCCGTTGACGAAATTGCCCACACGCAGTTTCGGCCCCTGCACATCGGCCAGAATGCCGATGGGGCGGCCCAGTTCGGCTTCCACATCGCGGATCACGCCATGGCGCGCGGCATGATCCTCATGCGTGCCGTGGGAAAAATTGAGCCGGAATACATCCACTCCCGCCACGGCCAGCGCGCGTATGGTCGCATGGTCTGATGTTGCCGGGCCCAATGTGGATACGATCTTGGTCCGGCGCATGGCACGATACGGTGTTTCCGGCATCATTTTCTCCCGCTCTGTTCATCTTTGCCCTCAGGAGGGCGATATGACCTCCTGCGGTAACAGTCCCCAAAACGCGCTGCGTTCCAGCCAGCCGCTGTACTGCTTGACCGAAACCTTGCACCATGCCGATCCTGCCTGGCACTGGCGCAGGGTGCCCACCACACCGGGGCGCAGCACGGCAGTCACGGCGGATGTCGTGCTGGCATCCGCGCGCAGCATGACCGCCCCCCTGACCCGACCCGCCTCGGCCACGTCCGCCACATGGCCGACCACCCGTGTATCGGCGCGCCCGATCACATCGGTTTCCTTGGCGGATGGCTGGTTGGTCTGCTGCGCGTCTCCCTGTGGGGGCAGTCCCGGGATGACAAACGTGCGGGTTCCCACAAGGGTTGCCTGCTGGACCCATCCCTTCTGTCCGTCCGCGTCCTCGACCAGACGCCAGACATCGAATTCCCGCTCGATCCTGACCGGCAGTCCACGGCGGTGATAGACCCAGTCGATGGGATAGCGCTGGCCCGGCCCCGTGCGCATGTTGACTTCATCAGCGCGGAAGGCGGCGAAGCGGGGCAGGGGCAGGCCGGTCACGCTGCCCTTGCTGTTGTCCACAGGCTGGATCGTGGCGGTATCCGGCGTGGCTGGTACGGGCGGCGGCGGAGTATGCGCCGCACTTTTCGCCGCAACGACACCGGCCCCCGCACCGGCGGCGACGCCTGCCGCCACGGCTGCGGCATGGTGGTGGCGGGCCGTATGGGATTTCACCTTTTTCTCGGTGGCCGCGTGGACATGGGCATGGCCCAGACTGCTGGCTGCCGCATGGGTGCTGCTATGGGCGGTCGCAGCCTGCCCCGCGTGATGCGCATGGTGATGCGCTGTTTTGGTGGTGGTCGCGGGGGCGGCTGCGTAGCCGTGCCCCATGCCTGTGGCCAGCACGGCCACGCAGCCTGCCAGATATCCCCACCGTACCGGGGCGCGGGACGGCGCCGGGGCCGGTCGCGCCAGGAATTCATGCCGCACGCACTGCGCCATCGCGTTCTTCAATCCTTACAGGGTTATGATCTGCCGCCCCCGGGCGGCTTCGAGGAAGGTGGGAATACCCGCAACCTGTACTCCATCAAGCAGGAGATCGGGGTCAAGGCCACATAATTTCAGCGCGGCTTCACATACCATGAGGGTCGCATCGAATTCGATCACAGCCTCCCGTAGCGTATCCATGCCCGCAACACCGCGTGCGCGCACTTCCATGTCATCGGCGGCATCGTGCAGGCCATGCCAGTCACGCGCCAGCGCATGCACGCCCCGCCCCGCCGCGAACAGGGTGACGGGACGACCAATGGCCAGCGCCCCTGCGGCTACGACAAAGGCATAATGGGCGCGGGCATATGCGCCATCATATAACAGGATGGCCAGCGCGCCGTCATCATGCGTCATGCGTGGCCTCCGCCGGGATGCGGCAGGTCGGGGCCGTGGCGTGGCGATGGGCGGACAGGTCGTGAATGGTGGGATGCGCGCCGCACAGGGCACAGTCGGGGTCAGCGGGCAGGGCGATGGTGTGAAAGCGCATGGCCAATGCGTCCCATACCAGCAGGCGACCGGCAAGGCTTTCGCCGATCTGCAGGATTTCCTTCAGGGCTTCCGTTGCCTGAAGCGTGCCCATGACACCGGTTACCGCGCCAAAGACCCCCGCTTCGGCGCAGGAAGGGGTGGTGCCGGCGGGCGGGGCTTCGGGGTACAGGCAGCGATAGCACGGACCGCCGGGCCGGAAGGTGGAAAGCTGGCCTTCAAAACGCAGCACGGCGGCGGAGATGAGGGTGCGCCCTTCCAGCGCGCAGGCATCGGCCACCAGATAGCGGGTGGCGAAATTGTCGCAGCCATCGCAGACGAGGTCGTAACCACGCACCAGTTCGCGCGCATTGTCCGCCGTCAGCCGGACGTTATGACAATCGACCTGCGTTCCCGGATTGATCGCACGCAGCGCCTGTGCCGCCGAATCGACCTTGGGCTGACCGATCCGGTCGGTCACATGCGCGATCTGGCGCTGCAGGTTGGACAGCTCGACCACATCGTCATCCACCAGCCCGATCCGGCCAACACCCGCCGCCGCCAGATACAGCGCCACGGGCGACCCCAGGCCACCCGCGCCCACAACCAGAATACTGGCTTTTTTCAAGGCGTCCTGCCCGGTTCCGCCTACTTCGGGCAGAAGGATGTGGCGCGCGTAGCGCTGGATCTCGTCTTCGGAAAAATTCATCCCTGTCTCCTGCACGATCCCGCAGCCCCTTCATGGCGGATACACCCCACCCGCGCCACAACGCAGCCGGAAGCCGCGTGCGGGAGTTCACGATTACGTGATAATTTCTTCATGCAATCATGAAACCAATGCATGCCGGATATGTTTCCAGTATAGTCCAGTTACGGCGTGAAACCATTAGGGGGAGTATAAATCAATGTCTTATCTTTCCCGTATGGAAATTCCATCCGGCCTGTCCTCCCTGCGTCGCCAGCAGGCGCGCTGGGTCTGTGCCGGGACGCTGGCCGCCGCCACGTCGCTGTATGCCGCGTCGCCTTTTTTCACGCTGTGGTCCATCACATCCGCCATCCGCGCCCACGACATGGGCAGCCTGAACACCACGCTCAAGTGGGACACGGTGCGCAGCAGCCTGAAAAATCAGGTTGTGGATGGCCTGATCGGCCCCACGCATGCGGATGATGAACTGCCGGAATTCGGCTCGTCCTTCGCGTCCTCCGCCGTGTCCAACGCGATTGATGAGGAAGTGCGCCCTGACAGGCTGGGCAATCTGGTCGATCACCTGATGCCCCATGAACAGGTTGCGGCGCCCATGGGTGTGCCCGCCATGGTGGGCATGCTGGGTCGTGTGCACATGCACTTCACCCATCCCGGCGTGTTCGAGGCGAGTGTCATCATGCCCGGGCATGAAAATGAAACGCCGCTGCGCCTTCAGATGCGCATCCACGGTTTTCAGTGGAAGATTCATAGCGTGGGACTACCCGCCCCGCGCCAGCAGCCCCTGATCGAGGCGTCGGCCGGGCCGGTTCCGCAGCGCGTGACGCAGCCCTAGGCCGCGTGGTGGCGGGATAATGCGCCCGCCGCGCAGGAACCCGGTTATTTCGGGGCAGGCAGGTCTTCCTCAAGCACCGTCATGTGTACGGCGTAGGACACTTCACCTTCATCTTCATCGCGGTGGACCGTACCCACCACTTCGCCGTTGACGGCCAGTTCAACCGACAGGCCCGCCCGCGGCGGTGCATTGACGGTCAGACCCGGTGAGCCCAGCAGGCGACGCAGGCAGACCTGAAGACGCGAAATCTCGGAAGAGGACATGGTACCCATGAAACGTATGTTCTCCACAATGGCAGGACCAGCCGGGAATAGGATCAGGACCGGATACGCCCCGTTTGTCAACGCGCGTGGCCGGTCCGGTCAGGATCGCGCGGCTGCCCCGTCGGAACACGGGCATCGCCGCAGGCTATAGGCACATGCGGCGCGCGCCGCAACCGGCGTGCCCATGATTTTCCTTATCCCTGCCCCGCCCGCGCCACGATTACCCTGTTCTGTCGACCATGGCGCAACACCAGTAAGAAGGGAGAACAGCGACCATGCGTATAAGATCGTTTCCCCGGCTGATGCTGCTCATGGCCCTGCTTGGTCCCACCGCCGGGCTGACAGCACTCGCGGCCAGTCTGCCCACGACCACGGCCACAACCGAAACCGCGTCAAGCCTGAGCGCCCGCGCCCTTGCCCGCCAGATTCATGAAGAAGGCGCGCAGGCCACCGTCCACGCGCTGGATGAACAGAAGGCATGGCCCCGCCTGCGCCGCGCCGTGGCCGCTGGCTGGGATGGGTGGATCGAACTGGTGCCTGACCTGATCACCCATGCCGATGACGCAACCGCCAGCCGCCTGCGCACATCGCTGCGTCAGGCCCTGCCGCGTAATCCGTATGCCGTGCTGTCCATAATTGATCCGGGCAATGGCGCGCTGCTGGGGGCGGGGGCGCTGTGCACCGCCCATGGCATGCCGGCGCGCTGGCGGCAGGACAGCATCCGCGCCATCGGTGCGGTGCATGACATCCATCTGGCCCACCAGAATGCGGACTGCCTTGCCGCCCTGTCGGCTGGCCTGCCTACTGAAACGGCAGATAACGGAACGTGACGTAGACGGTATTGCCACCGGTGGTGGGGGACGCCCCATCACCGCCCTTATAGGCGAATTTGCGCAGATAGGTGTACTGCACGCCGGTCATCACCGCGCCATAGCCGCCCTGCAGCACATGCCACCAGCCGCCTACCGTCAGGTCGGCAAGGGTATGGGTCTGGGCATCACAGCTACCGCCGGTAATCATCTCCACATTACAACTGCTCAGCGACAGGTCGTTCACGCCGTAGCCATACTGGTAGCCATCCGTGCCGGTATAGGTCCGCCGCCCGGCATGTTCCACGCCACCATACAGATAGACCAGCAGGTTGGGGGTCGGGTGGCCGATCAGTCCCATGCTGCCGATGATTTCGGGAATGGGCGCGGGCGTGCCATTGGCCTTGAATGTGGCGTCGGGCAGCATGCCGGGGCCATAGCGGCCAATGCCCTCACCCGCCAGCACGTTGCCGGTAAACTGCAGGAAGCGGGGAATGACATGCACCGTCACGTCCCCACCGACGCCACCTGCAAAGGACACCCGTTCGCGGATCGGCCCACCCGTGGCGGACTGCGACATGGCCTTGAACCAGCGCGCCAGACCGTAAATCTCGTAATGGGCGGGCTTGGTGTCCAGCGCCCCTTTCAGCACGATGTCAGGGGCGACATCCATGCTGTATTTGGCGTTGGGATTGAGCATGCCCGAGCCAGCGTTGCTGTAGAGTATGCGCGTGCCGGATGAGGCGAGGATATCATCATCGGTGCCGCTCAGCATCGGATGATCGCTGCTGCTGCCTGATGCCGCGTAAGCCACCTGTGGCGCTTCAAGCGAAAGCCCCAGCCACCATTTGCGCCCGAAATCCTTGATGAAGCGGATCTGTGGCACGCGGGTAAAGACGATACCGGGTATCTGGTTGTTATCGACTACCGGCGGTAGCTGTTCATGACGTGACAGCAGGCCCTGCGTGTAACCTGTGGTCAGGCTCCATGCCTGCCCGGCCAGCACATGGAACCCCCATTTGGTGTTGCTGTAGGTCATGTACGCCTGCCGGATTCGCGGCGTGTAGCTGTTGGTCTGGTAGCTGTTGGCCGTACCTGCCGCGCCGCCGAAATCCGTCTCGATATAGCCGGATAGGGTTTCATCCTTGGTGGGCGAACCCTGCAGCAGCACGCTCAGGCGCGTAAGCTGCGCGGACGGGCGGTACTCGCCCGTATGGGCGTTGGGGCTGTTGGCGTAAGGGAAGCTGCCCCAGCTTGTGGCGGGGCCGCTGGTCAGGTTCTTGCTGCGATAGATGTTTGAAAAGTCGATGAAGCCGCCCAGCCGTACCGAAACCCCGCCAATGCGGAACACGGGGGGCAGGCTGTCCACGCCTGTCTGGGTAATGGCAAGCGGGCTGGAGGAATCAAGGTCAAGCTTGGGCTGGCTGGGAATGATGCTTTCCGTCATCGTGTTTTCCGCCGCTGCCGCGGCCTGCGCATCATCCGACAGTGCAGGGCCACCTATGACCAGACGCGACAGGTCGGGCATGGCGGTGATCTGCCCGGAAGGAGAAGGGGCGGTCCACGCCGTACTGGCCCGCCCGCCGGAACGCAGCGTGCGGCTGGCTGGCATGTGCTGTGCGTTCTGTGCCCCGCCGTGGCGGGCCTCGATCTGCTGGACCTTGGCTTCAAGCCGTCGCATTTCGGCATGGATGGCACGGATTTCCGCCATGTCATCCGCCCGCGCGCAATCCGGCATGACCATGCCGCCAAGCAGCACCGCAACCCCGCCCCACATGATGGCCTGCCTGCCTGCGGTGCAGGACAGGCAGCTTTCTTTACAACAGCAATCCATCAGTCTGGCGCGTCAGCCCCTGAATACATGATTAACAAAATCCACCCGTGCCGGGTACGGGCACGGGATAATATCGGCTGCGTGCAGATGGCAGCAGATACCGTCTGTTTTCTTTCACCGGCAACATAACATGCGTAATACATGAACGGATTGCATCTTATATAGAAAAAATGTTTATCTGTTATGCATTAAATATTCATACGCACGACATATATTCGCATGATTTCCTTTATTTCATAACATTTCTGCCGTTAACTCAAGTCCTTTACATGCACTGACATGGGAGTGAGAGATATGACCGAATCCCGGCAATCGGGTTCCCGTCCCATCGAGGACCGACCGCTGGCCGGTATGCCGCATCCTGACCATCCCTTTCACTGGAAGCTGTATGGATGCGAAATGGTCGCCACCGTGGTGCTGATGCTCTGCGGGATCATTTCCGTGACGGTGCTGACGGCCCCTTTCAGTGTCATCGGCAGGGACCTTGCGCCCCATCCCCTGCTCCAGACCGCCTTATGCGGCCTGTTCTTTGGCCTGTCGGGGACTGTGGCCGCCTATACGCCGTTTGGCCGTGTCAGCGGGGCGCATGTCAGCCCGTCCGTCTCGCTGGCGTTCAGTCTCGCGGGGCGGCTGGGGGGTGTCGATCTGTGCGGCTACGTTGCGGCGCAGATGGCGGGCGCCTGTGTCGCCACCTTTCTCCTCGCCCTTTTCGGGCATCTGCTTCCGGGATGGGGGCGCATGGTGCATGAATCCGCCTATGCCGCGACCGTTCCCTTTTCAGGGGTAGCGGTTATCTGGCCGCTGGTGACGGAGGTGGCGCTGACCGCCCTGCTGGTGCTGATGCTGTGCTGCCTTGCCGCCCATCCGACATGGAAAGTGGTGACGCCATGGGCGGGCGGGCTGTTCTTTTTCATATGCAATCCGATTTCGGCCTGGCTGTCGGGCAACAGCTCCAATCTGGCGCGCAGTTTTGGTCCGGCGCTGATGGCGGGACAGTGGCAGGCGTTCTGGATTTATGTGCTTGGTCCCTTCATGGGGGCAGCACTTGCGATCTGGCTGCTGCGTTCGCGCCTGCTGGGACGTATCGAGGTGGAGGAGGCGCGGCTGGTCAATTTCGGCCACCATGGCCGCATCCCTTCCCTGCTGCATCCGGGCCGTCATGCGGGGGCGCAGGGGACGCCCCGCCAGTGATGGGCAGGCAGCCTACTTGCAATCGGCGCAAATTATTCCCAATATCATAACCAGAAACGCGAATCGGGTCCCAGACCCGGTTTGCAGGCGTTCTCAGGGCGGGGCGAAATTCCCCACCGGCGGTGAGTGTTCCCTGTCCGCAGGGGCATAAGTCCGCGAGCGCCCGGTCGCAGTCATGCGGGCGGGGTCAAGCAGATCCGGTGTGATTCCGGAACCGACGGTTACAGTCCGGATGAGAGAGAACGAGAACTGTACACCCGCCTTCCGTCATGGAAGGCAGGCAGATGGTTTTACGCGCCCTGAGTCCGTCCAGATGGATGGAGTACTGTTGCTTGGACGCGTTGCCACGGGGCATCATGCCCTTTCCCACTCCTGACCTGCCTGAAGCGGTTGCGCATGGTTTTCGCGCCGCGGTGGATGAGGCCGCGCGCCATGTGGGCGCCACGGCGCCCAATCCTCCTGTCGGCTGTGCGCTGCTGGACCGTGATGGCGTCATCCTTGCCGTTGGTGGCCATCATCGCGCCGGTACTCCCCATGCCGAAATACAGGCCATAAACCAGTGCCGTGAACGCGGCCTGCTGGACCGCGCGCATACGGCGGTGGTGACACTGGAACCGTGCAACCATACCGGCCGTACGGGTCCGTGTTCACAGGCGCTGCTGGCAACGCCGGTGCGCACGATATGGATCGGATTGCGTGACCCCAACCCGCATGTGGAAGGCGGCGGCGCGGATTACCTGCACCAGCATGGATGCAGCGTGCATGTGCTCCAGCCCGTTCCCACGCATGCGGCGGCCCTTGCGGCCTGCCGCAGCCTGCTGGCCCCGTTCGCGCATTTCATGCGTACCGGCCAGCCATGGATTACGGTCAAGCAGGCGCTGGACGCCACGGGTTCCATGGTGCCGCCCGCAGGTCAGACGACCTTTAGCGCGCCGGCCTCCCTTGACCTTGCGCATAAGCTGCGCCGGGCCACGGACGCGGTGATTACCGCCAGCGGCACCATCCGCGCTGACAGCCCTGCCCTGACCGTGCGCCGTGTGGCGGATCATCCCGGTCGTGCGCCGCGTATCCTCGCCATCTGCACCCGGAGGGGGGAAGTGGACGAAGCCTACCTGCTGGCCGCGCGTGCGCGTGGTTTCGATGTTCGGGTCTGCACCGATATCGCGGCCCTGCCGGACATGCTGGGGCAGGCGGGCGTGACCTGGGCGATGGTGGAGGCAGGGCCTGCGCTGCTGGCTGAAATCGTGGCCCGTAACCTGTGGCATGACTGGCTGACCATCACGGCGGATGGCAGCGGCATGGATCGCTACGATGTCCGTGTGCGGGAAGGGGATGTGACCCCGCTGCGCCTTTTCCCCGAACTCTCCGGTATGAAGGAGTAAAGATGTTTTCTGGCATTATCGAGTATCAGGGGCACGTCAGTGCCGCGCGGCGACTGGACCGGGATCTGGAAATAACGGTGGAAACCGGCATTACCGATCTGGCTCTGGGCGAAAGCGTCGCCGTCAATGGCGTGTGTCTGACCGTCACCGCCTTTGACGCCGCGGGTAAGGCCTCCTTCTTCATCAGTTCGGAAACGCTGGACCGCACGGCCCTTGGGCGGATCGCGGTGGGGCGCACCGTCAACCTTGAACGTGCGGTCACTGCCGGTACCCGTCTTTCGGGTCATATCGTGCAGGGTCATGTGGATGGGACCGCGCGTCTGCTGGAAGTCGAAAAGACGGGGGAGGGACGGCGCATTGTCTTTTCCGTTCCCGCCCGGCTGCGGCGCTACCTTGTGGAAAAGGGCTCGATCACGCTGGACGGCATCAGCCTGACGCTCAATGAGGTTGGCGCGCCGGGGGCGGAGGGCAGCGATCCCGATGCGTTCCGCATCGCCCTCATGATCATTCCCCATACATGGGATCACACCACCCTTGGCACCCTGAAGGCAGGGGATGCGGTGAATGTCGAAGTCGATGTCATCGCCAAATATGTGGAGAGCATATGTCAGTATCGTTGATGCCCCCCGCGCTGGCACAGGCTGTTGCCACCATCCGCCGGGGCGGAATGATCATCCTTGTGGATGACGAGGACCGCGAAAACGAGGGCGATCTGGTCATGGCCGCCGAGTGCATGACGCCGGAGGCGATGAACTTCATGGTCACGCATGCGCGTGGTCTGGTGTGCATGCCCATGTCGCCCGAACGGATCACGCAGCTTAACCTGCCCATGATGACGCAGGTGAACACCTGCCCGCGCGGCACGGCCTTCACCGTCTCGATCGAGGCGCGCGAAGGGGTGACAACCGGCATTTCCGCAGCCGACCGCGCCCGTACGGTGCTGGTGGCGGCGCAGCCTGATGCGACGGCGGCGGATCTTGTCTCGCCGGGGCATATCTTTCCGCTGCGCGCGGTGCCCGGCGGCACGGTGGCGCGGCCGGGCCATACGGAAGCGTCGGTCGATCTGGCGCGCATGGCCGGGCTGATACCCGCCGCCGTGATCTGCGAGATCATGAACGAGGACGGCACCATGTCCCGCATGGATGACCTGCGCCCCTATGCCGAACGGCACGGGCTGCAGATCCTGTCCATCGCGGAACTGGCCCGCTGGCTCGAATCGCACCCGCTGGATGCGACGGCGGACGCGACACCGGGCATCGAACAGGTGGCCCGTGCCCATCTGCCCAGCCGCTTTGGCGGCCCGGACATGATGATCCATGCCTTCCGCGCGCCCGATGGCACCGAACATGTCGCCATGGTGAAGGGCCAGCCCGACAGGGCGGGTACCGTGCCGCTGGTGCGGCTGCATTCGGAATGTGTGACGGGGGATGCGCTGGGGTCGCTGCGATGCGACTGCGGCGCCCAGTTGCAGGGCGCGTTGCAGCAGATCGGGCAGGCGCAGGCCGGGGTGCTGGTTTACGTGCGCGGGCATGAAGGGCGCGGCATTGGCCTGGCCAACAAGATCCGCGCCTACGCATTGCAGGATGAGGGGCTGGATACGGTCGATGCGAACCATCGCCTTGGTTTCGAGACCGATGCGCGTGACTGGCAGGCTGCGTCCGCCATCCTGCACGCGCTGGGTGTGAACAGGCTCGACCTGCTGACGAACAACCCGGACAAGGTGCGTGCCCTGCAGCAGCACGGCTTTGACGTACGCGAACGCATTCCCCTGACGGTGGCGGCCAATCCCTTCAACCGCGCCTATCTGGAAGCCAAGCGTACCCGCATGGGCCATGCCCTGTGCCAGCCGGAAACGGCGGATACGCACTGAATCATAACGACAGACACGGATAAAAGCTGGATATGAGCACCAACATCCCCTCCGCCCCCGCGCAACTTGATTTCGCCCATCCGCCGCGCATTGCGATCGTGGTCAGCCGTTTCAATGAAAACGTGACCCACGGACTGCGTGATGGCGCGCTGGCGTGGCTGGCGGAACATGCGATCGCCATGCGTGATGATGACGTCATGTATGCGCCCGGTGCCTACGAACTGCCCCTTCTGGCCCAGACGCTGGCCCGCACGGGCCGTTACGACGGTGTGGTCTGCCTTGGCTGCGTGATCAAGGGCGATACGGCGCATTTCGAATTCATAAGCCTTGGCACGGCGATCGGCCTGCAGCAGGCATCGCTGAATACGGAAGTGCCGATCGCCTTTGGCGTGCTGACGACCTATACTGATGAACAGGCCGTGGTCCGTTCGCGTGATGACGTGCACAACAAGGGACGCGAGGCCGTGGCGGCCTGTGTCGAAAGTCTCGCATTGCTTCAGAAAATCAGAGGCTGCTAAGATGCCACAGGACACCATAAATGGCTGAAAACGGCCCTTTATGGTCCTGTTTCAATCTGTGGACAGGGATGGCGGATGCGGCAGTTCACCCTCATCGCCGGGGCATTCGGAATTGGTCTGACCATATGGATGCTGGGGCGTTTTGGCCTGCATGACATTCTCTGGCTGATGGCGGCCGGGGGATGGAGCATCCCTGTCATCATCCTTTTCCATACGACACAGGTCTGCGCTTCGGCGCAGGCATGGCGCATGCTGGCCCAGACCGGGCGCGCCCGTCTGGGCTTTGGCGATTTTTTCGCCCTGCGCTGCGCGCGCGAAGGGATCAACAACCTTCTTCCCGTGGCGCAGGTGGGAGGCGAGGTCATCACCACCCGCCTTCTGGCGCGCAGGCATCATGTGGGCCTGCGGCGCGCGGCGGCGGCGACCATATGCGACCTGACCATCGAACTGCTCAGTCAGGTGACGTTCACCCTTATCGGACTGGGGGTGCTGTTCTGTCTGGTCCATCGTTCCGCCGTGACGGATGAACTTATGGAAAGTGCCCTCGCAGCCGTGGCGCTGGGTGCGGTTTTCCTTGGCAGCCAGTATCTGGGCGCGGTGTCGGTTGTGGAAAAGCTGCTGGTGCGGATCGCGGCCCATCTGGGATGGGACGGGGTGGAGGACATCCGTGGCCTGCATCAGGAAATCCTGACCCTTTACCGCACCCATGAAAATTCGCTGCGTGCGGGCGCGTTGCAACTGCTGGGCTGGTCGCTGGGCACGTTCGAGGTTTTTCTGGTTCTCGACGCGATGGGCCATCCCCTTTCGCTTGCTGACAGCTTTGTGATCGAGAGCGTGGGGCAGGCTGCGAAGTCGGCAGGCTTTGCCGTACCCGGCGCGCTGGGCGTGTCCGAAGGGGGGTATATCCTGATCGGTGGGCTGTTCGGCCTGTCGCCGCAGGTGGGGATCGCGCTTTCCCTGATCAAGCGCCTGCGGGAAATCGCATGGGGCCTGCCATCGCTTCTGGCATGGCAGGTGATGGAAATGCGCTGGATACGTCCCGAGCCCGCCCATGCGAAGGAAATACATCTGTCCGGTCGATCATGATATCGCCACGCTCCGTGCGTAGGCGTGCGTCATGAAGAACCACCTTGCATCACGACCGCATCATGGGCCAAACCGGGCATCTTCACGGACTACCGCGCGCCACGCGGTACGCCGTAGGTTTCTGAAGGGCTGAATACTCGTCATGCTATCGGTACCGCTTGGGCGTCTTGTCGCTTTCTGTTCCCGTCGTGCCATTGCGGTCGTGCTGGCTTTTGCCGTGCTGATAGCGGGCGCGACCTATGCCAGTTACATGCTGCTGGGCGTGACCACCGATACGGACACGATGTTCTCCTCCTCGCTCGACTGGAAGAAGCGGTCGGACGAAATGGGGCGGCTGTTCCCGCAGAAGCAGGACCAGCTTGTCGCCGTAATCGATGCGGCCCTGCCGGAGGAGGCGCAGCAGACCGCGCTGGCGCTGGCCGCGAAGCTGCGTGATGACCATGCCCACTTCAATTACGTCACCACGCCCCAGACCGATCCCTACCTTGTGCGCAACGGTCTCATGTTCCTTGACCCGACGGCGCTGGAGCGTGTGCTCAACACCACCATCACCGCCCAGCCGTTCCTGAGTGAACTGGCAGCCGACCCGTCCGGGCGGGGGCTGTTCAGTGCGCTGGACCTGATCGCGCTTGGCGTCAGTCAGGGGCAGGCGGATCTGGGCAACTTTCAGGCGGCGCTGAACGGTTTCGCCACCACGTTGCAGCATTCGGTCGATGGCAGTCCTGAACCCCTGTCATGGGAACGGCTGCTGGCGGGTGATCTGGCGGATCTGGGCGGCAAGTTCCAGTTTGTCGTGACCCAGCCCAAGCTGGACTATGATTCCTTCCAGCCCGGCGGCGCGGCATCGGATGCGATCCGGGCCGCCGCCAATGACCTGCCGTTTGTCAAGAACGGACGCGCGCATGTCCACATCACCGGCGATACGCAGATTGCGGATGAGGAATTCGCAACCGTGGCCGAAGGCATGGTCGCGGGGCTTCTGGGTTCGCTGGTGCTGGTTACGCTGTGGCTGATCCTGGCGGTGCATACATGGCGCATCATCGTGCCCATTATTGTCACCCTGGTATCCGGCCTGCTGCTGACCACGGGCTTCGCCGCCATCGTGGTGGGCAAGCTGAACCTGATCTCGGTGGCGTTCGCTATCCTGTTCGTGGGCATTGCGGTGGATTTCGCCATCCAGTTTTCAGTGCGCTTCCGGGCGCAGGCACAGCCCGATGGCTCTTCCCCCGGCCTGCTGGACGCGCTTGAGCGCACGGGGAATGAAACGGGGCACCAGATCCTTGTCGCCGCCATGGCGACATCCGCCGGTTTCCTTGCGTTTACGCCCACTGCTTTTGTCGGCGTGGCCCAGCTTGGGCTGATTGCCGGTTTCGGCATGCTGTTCGCCTTCATCTGCACGCTTACGCTGCTGCCCGCGCTGCTGCGCCTGTTCCGGCCGACCGCAGGCCATGGCCGCATGGGCTTTACCTTCGCCCGGCCCGTGGACCACGCGATCCGCCGCCATCGCTGGCCGATCCTTGCCGTTTTCGTGGTGATCGCGCTTGTGGGACTGGGGCTGACGCCACGCCTGACATTCGATGCCGACCCGCTGCATACCAAGAACCCCAAATCGGAGGGGATGGTCACGCTGGGCATGCTGATGTCGGAGCCGCAGTATTCGCCCTATACCGTGGATGTGCTGCTGCCCAATCTGGATCAGGCCGCCGCCATGTCGGAGCGCCTGTCCGGCCTGCCGCTGGTGCATGACGCGCTGTGGCTTGGCTCCCTTGTGCCATCCGACCAGAAGACCAAGCTCCCGCTGATTCAGGATGCGGCCAGCCTGCTGCTGCCGACGCTGGTGGTTCCCAATCCCAAGCCTGCGCCGGATGCGGCCGAACTGCGCGCCGCTGCCGCCAGGACCGCTGCCGCACTGGGCGGCGTGCTGGACCAGTTGCCCGCCAACGATCCGCTGCGGCGCATCCAGTCGGCCCTTGCGCATCTATCCAAGGCCGATGACCAGCGCGTTCTGGCTACGAACGAGGCACTGGTCCGCTTCCTGCCCATGCAGCTCGACATGCTGCGCGGCATGCTTCAGGCCAGGCCGGTGACAATTGCTGATGTGCCCGCGCAACTGGCACATGATTACCTGCTGCCTGATGGCCGTGCGCTGGTCGAAGTCCATCCCAGCCATGAGATGCAGGGCAATCGCGCGCTGCACACCTATGTCGATGAAATCCGCAAGGTCGCGCCGATGGCGGCAGGGTCCGCCATCGATATCGTGCAGAGTGCCGCAACCATGGTGCATGCCTTTGTCACGGCGGCGGGTGCGGCCATTGTCATGATCGCCATCATCCTGTCGGTCGCGCTGCGCAGGCTGCTGGATACCGCGCTGGTACTCGCACCCCTGCTGCTTTCGGCGCTGATGACGGTGATCCTGATCATCGTGGTGCCTGAACAGCTCAATTTCGCCAACATCATCGCCCTGCCGCTTCTGCTTGGGGTGGGCGTGTCGTTCAACATCTACTTCGTCATGAACTGGCGGGCGGGGATCAAGCTGCCGCTGTCCAGCCCGACGGCGCGCGCGGTACTGTTTTCGGCGCTGACCACGGGCACGGCCTTCGGATCGCTGGCGGCATCGCACCATCCGGGCACGGCCAGCATGGGGCGGCTTCTGCTGCTGTCGCTGGGCTGCACGCTGGTTGCGACCCTTGTTTTCGTCCCGGCCCTGCTGCCCAAGCGGTCGATCGACGCGGAATGATCCTTTCGGGGGGATGAAATGAAAAAGGCCGCATCCTTGGGGATGCGGCCTTTTTTCATGAATGAGGGGTGCGTTTCAGGATTTGAACCAGACTTCCACCGGCCCCTTGACCTTCATGGCCATGGGGTTGCCAAAGCGGTCGGTGCCACGGCCCACGGCCAGACGCACCCAGCCTTCGCTTATGCAGTATTCCTCGACATTGGTTTTCTCAATGCCCTTGAAGCGCACGCCAATGCCGCGATCGAGCAGGGCCTCGTCATAAAAGGGGCTGGCGGGATTGACGGACAGACGGTCCGGCGGGGTATCGGTCATATCTGGTCTTTTCCGTATGCTGAACGTGAAACGCTGTCTGACATAGCGGCAATGCCCTTACTCTCCAACACCCTGTGACGCATCTTCCTCCACCACGCGGATCGTGGCCTGCCCGCGGGTTATGTCGGTAATGCGTGCGCGCACCTCCGCTTCGCGCACGACGGGCACCGTTATATGCAGCGTCACGCCCGCCGCGCCGAATTCCTCCCCAGAGATCTGGCAGTCCATGCTTTCCAGCCGGGCGCGCAGCAGGGCGTGTTCGGAAAAACCGCAGCCAAAGGTCAGGGCCACCATTTCCACAATGGGCTGGCGGGGGGCGAGGCGCAGGCATTCCGCCGCCGTGCCGCCATAGGCGCGCACCAGCCCGCCCGCGCCCAGCTTGGTGCCGCCGAACCAGCGGGTCACGACCACCACCGTCCGGTCGAATCCCTGCCCCTCGATCACCTGAAGGATCGGGCGTCCCGCCGTGCCGCCCGGCTCACCCGCATCATCGCTGCGGTAGGTCTGGCCGATCAGGTAGGCCCAGCAGTTATGGGTCGCATCGGGGTCGCTGACGGCGGCGATGAAGGCCATGGCTTCCTGCGGGGTGGCGACGGGGGCGGCCTGCGCCAGAAAGATGCTTTTCTTTATTTCCCGCTCCAGCATGGCGGGGGCCTGTAGCATGAAGCGCTCGGGTGCACTCACGCCGGGGCCTCCTCCATCCCCTGGGTGAACAGGCTGACCAGATCGCCCAGATGACCGATTTCATGCAGGCCCAGCCCGTCGGGCGCGGTGGGGCGGCGGTTGCCCCGCGCGATGCGGCGCGGCAGGTAGGCGTGTTCGAAGCCCAGTTTGTGCGCTTCCTTCAGCCGTGTATCGGGCTGGGAGACCTGCCGCACTTCCCCCGACAGGCCGACTTCGCCGAAATAGACGGAACCCGCGCTGGTGGGCTGGCCTGTCGCCGCCGAAACCAGTGCGGCAGCCACCGCCATGTCCGCCGCCGGTTCCATCACGCGCAGCCCGCCCGCCACATTCAGATGGACATCCATTGCATTGAGCTTGATGCCGCAGCGCGCTTCCAGAACCGCCAGCAGCATGTTCAGCCGCCCGGTATCCCAGCCGACCACCGCCCGGCGTGGCGCGCCATCCCCCCCTTTGGGCGAAAGCAGGGCCTGCACTTCCAGAAGGACGGGACGGGTGCCTTCCATACCGGCGAATACGGCGGAGCCTGCGATATGACCGCGCCGTTCCGCAAGGAACAGGGCGGAAGGGTTGGGTACTTCCTCCAGCCCCTGATCGGTCATGGCGAAAACACCGATTTCATCGGTCGCGCCAAAGCGGTTCTTGGCCGCGCGCAGGATGCGGAACTGGTGGCCGCGGTCGCCCTCGAAATACAGCACCGCATCAACCATGTGTTCCAGAACGCGGGGGCCGGCCAGCGCCCCTTCCTTGGTGACGTGTCCTACAAGGATCAGGCTGAAACCGCGCTGCTTGGCCAGACGGATCAGCTCGAACGCGCTGGACCGGACCTGACTGACGGTGCCGGGCGCGCTTTCCACCGTTTCCATCCACATGGTCTGGATCGAGTCGATTACCACCATCGCCAGATCGCTTTCCGCTTCCAGCGTGGCGGCGATGTCGGCCACGTTTATCGCGGCAGCCAGTTCCAGCGTGGGCGCTTCCAGTCCCAGCCTGCGGGCACGCAGGCGGATCTGGTCAACCGCCTCCTCGCCCGAGATATACATGACCTTGCGCCCCAGACGCGCCAGTGCGCAGGCCCCCTGCAACAGCAGCGTGGACTTGCCGATGCCGGGATCGCCGCCCACCAGCACCACGGATGCGGGCACCAGCCCGCCACCCAGCACGCGGTCGAGTTCGCTGATCCGCGTTTCTATCCGGGGTGGCGGAGGCGTGTCGCCCGCCAGCCCCACAAGATTGATGCGCGCGCCGCTACGCCTGCGCGCGTTCGTGCCACCGGTCGCGGTGGGTTCAACCGATTCTTCTACAATGCTGTTCCATGCACCACAGGCGTCACACCGGCCCGACCACTTGGGAAAGACCGCCCCGCAGGACTGACAGACAAAACGATTGGCGGGCCGACGCGCCATGATGGCTCCTTGCGCAAGAACAGACCGGTTTCATATGGGGTGGCGGTGCCCCGGAATCAGGTGGGCACGTCAACCTTGATCGGGCCTTCGCGCCGACCATGGGTAAACTGGTCCACGACCGGGTTGCCGCTGTTGAACAGTGTGGACGGCGCACCCTGCCAGATCAGCCTGCCTTCATACAGCATGCCGACCTGATCCCCGATCCGCTGGGCGGATGCCATGTCATGTGTGATGGCGATGGCGGTGGAACCCAGCTTCCGCACGCAATCGGCAATCAGCCCGTCAATCACGGCCCCCATGATCGGGTCGAGGCCGGTGGTCGGTTCATCAAAGAACAGGATTTCAGGCCGGGCCGCGATCGCGCGTGCCAGTCCCACGCGCTTCTGCATCCCGCCGGACAGTTCGGAAGGGGACAGGCCGCCCACGGCAGGGTCCATGCCTACCTGTTCCAGCAATGTGCCCGCGCGCTCGCGGGCCTGCGCGCGGGTCAGGCGTGGGCCATGGCCGTTGCGTGCCGCCGCCATCAGGCCGAAGGTCACGTTTTCCCACACGCTCAGACTGTCGAACAGCGCGCCGTTCTGGAACAGCATGCCAATTCTGGCCATGTAGGGTTCGCGCTGCCGGGCGGACAGGGTGGTCATTTCCACGCCGTCGATTTCGATGGAACCGGAATCGGGCGCCATAAGCCCCAGTATGCAGCGCAGCAGCACCGACTTGCCGGTGCCGGACCCGCCGATGACCACGAACGATGTGCCCCCCATGACATCAAGGTCCACCCCATCAAGCACCACCTTGGGGCCGAACGCCTTTTTCAGGCCGCGAATGCGGATCTTGGGTGTCTGTTGGGTCATTGCGAGAAGAATACGTCCGTCAGGAGATAATCGAATGTCAGCAGCAGGATCGATGCCGCAACCACTGCCGCGGTCGTGGCCGCCCCCACGCCCTGTGCGCCGCCGCGGCTGTTATAGCCATGGTAACAGCCCATAAGCGCGATCAGGAAGCCGAAGATGGCCGCCTTCACCAGTCCCACGGTCACATCCATCACCTTGAGGGACGCCACCGTCGCCGCGATATAGGCGGATGCGGAAAAATCCAGCTTCATCACGCATACGGTAAAGCCGCCCAGCACGCCCAGTATATCGGCCACCAGCACAAGGAAGGGGAGCGCCAGCGTGCCTGCGACCAGACGGGGTGTAACGAGGTATTTCATGGGATTGGTGGACAGCGTACTCAGCGCATCGATCTGGTCCGTCACCCGCATGGTTCCGATTTCAGCCGACATCGCAGCCCCCACCCGGCCCGCGACCATAAGCCCGGCCAGAACCGGCCCCAGTTCGCGCGTGACCGCAAGGATGACAATCCCGGCAATGGCGTTCTGTGCATGGTACTGGGCGAAGCCGGTATAGGACTGAAGTGCGATCACCCCACCCGAAAACAGGGCGGTAAGGGCTACGACCGGCAGCGAAAAATAGCCGATTTCAACCAGCGTGCCCCACAGGATGCGCCAGTAGAAGGGGGGGCGGATCACATGCGACAGGGCGACGGCGGCGAACAGCGCCACCCGTCCGGCCGTGCGGATGATGTCCAGAACCGTCCTGCCCAGACCGGCAACAGAATCGAGAACGCCGTTCACAACGCCCCCCGCGTGTAGGAATGATGACCGTATCGGACAACAGGTTCGGCAAGCATGTTCCTGCCGTAGCGCGCGCTGCCCCTCACGTCAAAGCGAAAGCGCATCACCCACCCGCCAGCCCCGGACCGGGCGCGGCCTGTCCTGTGCCGGGCGGGTGGGTGGCGGGCGGTCAGAAGCGTGCGGTCAGGCTGACATTGAATGACCGGCCCATGCCCGGCAGGGCGCGCAGCGATCCGGTCGCGGCGTAATCCGCCAGCGACCACCCGCCCAGCGGCAGGCTGTATTTCTGGTTCAGTACGTTGTCTATGCTGGCATCCAGCGTCATGTAACGCCAGGTGTACTGTCCCCCCAGCCCAAGCAGCGCATAGCCGGGGGTACGGGGTTCATTGCGCACCCAGTCCACCGTGTCCTTGGCCTTGACGAAGGTCATTTCCACACGGCCGGTCCAGTTTTTCCACTGTTCATGCAGCGCCACGTTTCCGTTGGTTGGCATCTGGTGATACAGGCCCGCGCCATTGGTCAGATCCTGTCCGCGCACCCAGTTGATGTTGGTCACGATCTCGCCATGGCCAAAACGGGCATTGTGCCACAGGCGATAATTGCCCGATGCGTTGATGCCGTAGCTCTGGGCGTTGTGGTTGACGAATTCCAGTGTTGAAAACTGCCCCGATGACGCGATGCGCCGCACGTTCACGTAATTATGGGTGTAGGTGTAATAGGGCTGGATTTTCAGGTCCCAGCGATCGCCGTCGGGGTCATGCCAGTCAGCGGTGATGCTGGCGGTATTGGCGACTTCCGGCTTGAGATCGGGATTGCCGACATAGCCGTTCCCGTCCCCGAACCAGTTGATCATGCTGGTGACCATGGCCGAACGCCCCCATGCGTAGCGTTCGTACAGGTTGGGCGAGCGCGTCTTGCGGGCATAGCCGCCTTCGATCGACAGGTCGCGGCGTGGCTTCCAGCGGACAAGGGCGGTCACATCGAAGTTTACATCCGTCCGGCCCCGGTCGGTGGCGTTGAACTGGTTGGCGGCGGCGATGTTCGCGTTGCTCATCATGGATGGCATGGTGGAATAGGGGGCGACCGGTCCCGTATTCATCATGACCAGATCATTGCGAAAACCCAGCAGGGTCGAGACGCGCGGTGTCCACGCGGCTTCCCATTCCACGAAATGGCCCAGACGGTCACGGTGACCGTCATTGATGCTGTGATAGGTGTCAGGCCCCATCATCATGCTGCCCGCGACCGGTGGCCACCAGTCGTTCAGGCCGGAATGGTCGAATGAACTGCCCAGCCTCAGGGTATGTTTTTCCGCCAGCGCAATGGTGGCCTTGATGCTGTAGCCCGCCATGCGGGCATTGGTGTTCATGGGCATGTGGGTGGTTTTCCGCCGGTCGGGCAGGAAGTCCATCGCGTGGTCCTCGCGCTGCCAGTAGCCACGCGCTTCCAGTTCGCCCCAGTCGAATGTGCCGACATACTTGCCGTTTACATAAGTGGAGCGGTTGTTGGTCATGTCCATGTACTGGTTGGCGAATCCCTCATGCGGGGTGTCCTGCTGCCCGAAGGTCAGGGTGAGCAGGTGATTGTCCTTATGGACGCCAAAGGTCACGTCATGGTTGTAGGTCAGGTAGCTGGTCGAACGGACCAGACCGGCATCCCCGCCGCCCTTGTAATCGCCCGCCTGACTGTAGGAAGCATTGTAGCGCAGGCTGAACATGTCATTCGCCACCGTCAGGCTGCCCGATGCGCCATATCCGCCGCCATTGCTGCGATAGGTGCCGGTTACGTGGCCGGTAACCAGTATCTTGCCATGCCGTGCGAACTGCGGGTCACGGCGTTCCACATCGATGGTGCCGCCAGTGCTGTCCCCGCCCATGCTGACGGGCGTGATCCCCGCGATGGCGGTGGCGGTTTCCACACTGTCGGAATCGATGAAGGACAGGGCGGGATTCATATGGTTCGGACAGCCGGAGGGGATGCGTACCCCGTCCACCATGGTTGCCACCCGGTCATCGGCCATGCCGTTGAGCGCGGGGAGTGCGGCAAGCCCCCCCGCCGAATAGGCACTGACCCCCGGCTGGTTACGGAACAGGCTGACCGCGTCGGGGCTGCTGAGGCGCGCGGCGGTGGTATCCGCCTGCGATGGCGAACTGGCGGACAGCAGGCGTTCGCCCATTGGGGTATCCTCGGCCGAGTCCTCGATCGACAGGCCGGGCAGGGTTACGGTGGTTTCAGCCCGCGCGGCATGGCACAGGCCAGCGGCCAGCATGCTGCCGCCAGCGGCCATCGCGATAAGCGTGGCCGATGATTTTATGGAAGTCACTTTTCATGTCCTGAACAGGAGACCGGAAAGCGCATGCCCATGGGGGCATGCGGCGGCATGGGGGTTCAGGATACGGAAGGTGGCCCCTGCGCAGGGGGAAGCCCCAGTATGACGGGCGGCGGCGCGCGCGGCTGGCTGATTGCATGCCGGGGGCGTGCCCACGTAACGGGCGGCAGCGGGACAAAGGGCAGGACGGTCAGGACCAGCGCAGGCAGGTGCAGCAGCGGGCACAGCGGGCAGCCTTCGGTATGGTCATGGCCCGGCTGACCCATGGGGTCGGTATGTCCCGGCCCCATGTCATCCATCATGGTGTCGTGGCTGGCATCGGCCTGCGGCATGTCCGCCATGTGGGGCATCGGCGCAATGTCGATGCCTGTCAGCCGCATGATGGTCGAACGCGGCAGCTCACCCGGCAGGCTGCGGCTTTCAATCAGCAGTTGCCCCCACAGCCCCAGGCATGCGCACAGCACCATGATCCAGCGGATCGCAGGCATGTCATGCAGGAAAGGGTGGCGGGCGTGGCCCATGTTTGAACGGGTGCTTTCTGGCTGTAAGATAAGGGCGGTAACGGGTATGTGTTCTCGGATACGCCTACGTTTTTGTCAAATCTGGGTAAGGTCTTGCCACCGTAATGGATAGAAGCGTGCAGCAGCAGGACAGACGCGCAGGCAGGCTTGCCACACCGTTTTCCACCATGTCCGAACGTCCGGGCTGGCGCGCCATGGCTGCCGGCTGGGCCGTGCTTCTGGCGATACTGGTGCATGGCATGATCGGGGCATGGCTGTTACCGCGCCAGACGCCGGTGCATGAACCGGCGGGCGAAAAAAACAGCATACAGGTCTTTTTTGACCGGCCGGAGGTTGCGCCCGCGCCCACATCGGCTACGCCACAGCCACAGCCACAGCCACAGCCACAGCCACAGCCACAGCCACAGCCACAGCCACAGCCACAGCCACAGCCACAGCCACAGCCACAGCCACAGCCACAGTCACAGCCACAGCCGAAGGTGCGACAGCAGGATGAAATACGCCGCCCGGTAGTGCGTCCGGCACCCACGGTGGCTCCGCCCGTTCCGGCGCATGCTAGATCCGGCCATAGCAGCGCAGGAGCGGTTGCTACACCGGGCGGACAACAGGCAGGCAGCGCGAGCCATCCCGCCATTGCGCCACAGAATGGCGCGACAGCAGGGACAACGGCATCATCCTCTACGGCACCACATTGTACCCAGCCTTCATGGCGTTACCCCGCAATGGCGCGGCATATGCACGAAGAAGGCAGTGCAGTGGTGGATCTGACACTCGGGGAACAGGGACAGGTGCTACAGACGACCCTGAAAACCGGCACCGGCTACGATGATCTGGACAGCACCGCTCTTGCTGCCGCCACAAAGGTGCAGTGTTCGGCACCGGGAACCAATCTGAATGGCAGACATGTATTGCTTCCGGTTACGTTTCATCTACATTGATTGAATTAATATTATATAATTCAATCGAGAAGAAATATTTCCTTTAATGAATAAAGGTTGTGGCGCGACCTGCACGCGCTACGATTTTAGCAGGAGAATTGAGGAGCACATGCTCCCGGTTGGAGACAGATCTGTAATATAAGGTCTCTTGTCGCAGGCTGACCGTACCGCGACAGTAAAAACATATAAAGCGTACGTTTTTACTTAATAATATATAACCAGTCATGGTCTGCGAGCTGCGGGACTCGAACCGACACGTTGCAGTTGCCCGTAAGGCTTTTACCCAAGGAAATTCCCCTTTGTTTCGTATGGTCAAATGTCTACGCCAAACATTATGGGAAAGGCAATGCGGGTTCCCTATATTAAGGGTGTTCTTATAAGTCCTTCTAAGTGCCCTTTTGGAAATTCGATATGATGGCTTTTCAAGCGGGTTTATGCGTGATTCAAACTCAGGATGTGGACGCCAGAACAACGAGGCCGAATGG
>NZ_NKTY01000030.1 GCF_003207825.1 Komagataeibacter saccharivorans
CTCGGCCAACTGTCTATCGAACTCTCAGCAGAACAGCCTCAACGTTCTTGTTGGGTTCACTCTAAGCGTACGTAAAGTACACTTTCGTGTCGTGACCCCATGAAAGACCCTATCGCCGCGACGCTCACGATTTTCCAGATGCCCGGAGGCAGTTGATCCGGGTCTGAGCCTGGCGACGACGTTCCGGCGTTCATGAATGATCTCGCCGGGAACCGCGAGACGCGCAGACATGAGCCATGCGTTTACGCATCCAGCGCGATCGCGTCGCTCGTCGTCACCCGGCCGAGGCGGGGAAAAATCTCCTCGCAGGCAAAGCGCTGCATATCTGCGGTGAATGTGGTCATGACATCTTCGGCGAGCACGATGTTGTACCCATGCTCATGAGCTGCTCTGGCGGTAGATTCCACACCCAGATTGGTGGCGATTCCGCCCAGCACAATGGTCGTGATACCACGTCGCCGTAACTGAAGATCGAGATCAGTGCCGTAGAAGGCACCCCATTGGCGTTTCGTGACGCGCAAATCGGTTGGTTCGGCAAGTCCGTCAACCAGTTCTGCCCAGTCCGGTGCGAAGCCGCCAGGCAGTGAAAAGGAGCGATCGACGACCGCATGCACGGCATCGGCGAAATCTGGCGCGAACGCGACGTTTACGAGAATAACGGGGGCGCCGGCGGCCCGGAAGCGCTCTGCGAGTTCTTTCGATCGCTCAACAATCGCCGCACCCGGTGTCGGAGCCAGGGGAAGCCCCGTAATGCCCTTCTGGAGATCGATCAAAATGAGGGCCGTCCTGGTGGCTGGAAGCGAAATCATGGCAAGACCTTCCTATCGGCAATCGAACCGCCATCCCGAGCCATTGCCCGGAACATGCGGAAACGTTAAGAAGTTGAGTGGACACTCAAACAGGAGTATTATTTGAGTATGGGCTCAAGTTCGTCAAGGGGTAAACGGACGTCTCTTCAGCCGATGCGCGCGGCCGGGCGTCAGCGTGTCGAGGAATTACTGGAGGCCGCGTCCGACCTCATGGCGGAACGAGGGTACGAGGCGACAACCATGGCGGAGATCGCCGCGCGCGCCGGGGCGAAGATCGGCTCGCTCTATCGTTTCTTTCCGAACAAGGAAGCAGTGGCGGACGCTCTGGTGCAACGGCATATTGCCGTTCTGGAAGACGAATACGCGGCACTCGCCAAACGTGCCGCCACGCTGTCCCCGGACGCTCTGGCGGATGTTCTGATCGAACTGCTTGTCACGCTTCATCCTCGCGTGAAATCCCTGTCCGCGCTGATGGAGGCCCGGACGGACAGGATGGAGATCCGTGATCGTGCACGAGGACATGCCATAGTCGGAATTGCGGCAGCGTTGCGTGTCTGTGCGCCAGGACTGGATGAGGCGCTGGCGAAAGACATCGCGGCGGTGGTTCTGAACACTATGAAAGTGTTGCGCGGCATGCTGGCGAAGGACGCCCCCACGACGCCTGGCGCACCTGACGAGCTCCGGCGGATGCACCGTCTTTATCTTACGGACCGGCTGATGCCGTTTCGGCACGCTTCAAACAGCATAACAGGCGCGGAGCCATAATTTCGCAGATTGGTGCAACACTCGCCCCACGACCCAAGAGCCTTGGCGCTGTCCCGGAGAGCGAGATGCTGTGGGAGCTTGCGCCTTCTTTTTGGACATTTAGCTCGGAAAACCCACCTTCTGATATCCGCCATCGGTCTTCAGAAATATTACCCGTCTGTTGATCGGGTTAATTCCTCCCAGTCTGCGATCTCTCTTTCCAGACGAGTGAGACGTTCACGAACCAGTTGTAGAGCATCGCTGCCCAGCAGCAGTTGCGGTGGCGGCGGGTCCGACGCAATGAGTCGGAGCACTGCAGCGGCGAGTTTCACTGGATCGCCCAATTGTTTGCCGTCCTTCTCGTGTCGTGCAGTCCGGATCGGATCGAACAGAGCATCGTAGTCGGTAATTGAGCGCTCAGTCCTGACCATTGAACGCCCTGCCCAGTCGGTGCGGAATGATCCAGGGCACAGAGCCGTGACATGAACGCCGAAAGGCGCCATTTCCGCGCGCATGACGTCAGAAATGCCCTGCAAAGCGAATTTGCTACCACAGTAAGACGCCAGGCCCGGCATCGTGATCAGACCACCCATTGATGTCACGTTCACAATAAACCCGCGACGGCGTTCACGAAAGCGCGGCAGGAAGGCTTTGGCGACAGCAACAGCTCCGAAGACATTGACGTCGAACTGGCGGCGCATTTCTTCGAGAGGAGATTCCTCCAGAACCCCTTCATGCCCATAACCGGCATTGTTGATGAGTACGTCAACCGGACCATGGTCTTGCTCTGCCTGTGCGACGATGGCGGGGATACGGTCGAAGTCAGTGACGTCACACAGGACCGCGCGAACATCCGGCAGTCGCTCCAGTAAGGACGCTCTTGCGGTTTGCGATCGGACTGTACCAATCACCCGATAACCTGCCTCAAGGGCAGCCTGGGCAATCGCCAACCCAAATCCCGAATTGGCACCCGTGATAAAGAAGGTTTTCTGTGGCATGGCTCTTCTCGACTGGATTTCGTTCATGCCTTGACCAATAATAGCGTATTATCCAGATCTATACTGCGATTTCTCTAATATCTTTGCCTGATTCTATGAATTATCAATCAGATACCTCTTCGCTCCTCGCATTGGCTTCGGAACTCGCACCGCGATCTGGCTACAACGCCACGTCTCTGCCGAATGTCCGTATCCTGCGTTCCGAGACCATCCTTGACGATGTGCCGGTCCTTTATCGCCCTGGTGCGGTTTTCGTCCTGCAGGGGTTAAAGCAGGGTTTCCTTAATGGCGAGATCTACCGATATGATGCCGAACACTATCTTGCCGTTTCGGTCCCTGTGCCTTTCCGGATGGCTTCGCAGGCTAGCCCTGCTCATCCTCTGCTCGCCATTTACTTCGATTTCGACCTGCATCTTGCTGCTGAAATAGCAACGACACTGAAGGGACAAGCCGGTCAGGACGAAAGAATGCAGGCGCGAAGTCTGATCTCAAGTCGAATGGCACCCGCCCTGACGGATGCACTTCAACGCCTGCTTCATGCTCTCCATCATCCCCAGGAACTCACTATTCTCGGCCTAGGGCTATTGCGTGAATTGCATTATCGCATCCTGGTCGGTCCTCAGGGCGGATCGCTGATGGCAGCCTTGCGTCGCAGTGACACAACAGACAGGATCGTGCAGAGCCTGGCGCTGATCCGTGAGCGTTACAAGGAAGGGCTATCTGTTCCGGAACTTGCTGTAACAGCCGGTATGAGCATTCCGTCATATCACGTCGGCTTTAAGCGCCTCACCGGGAATACCCCGATTCAATATCTCAAGGCGTTGCGGCTGCACGAAGCCCGGCTGATGATCGCACGACGTCAGGGAACACTTGCCGCTATCGCCGCCGAAGTCGGCTATGCCAGTCCCGCCCAGTTCAGTCGGGATTTCAAACGCCATTTTCATCGCACTCCAAGTGAGGAGGCCAAATGGATGCGAGAACACCTGGGAGAACTAACACAAGTTTGACGCGCAAATCTAGCGACCGGCAATGGCTGATTGCTTAGCAGACCGGCGGTAACCGCCTCATCTCGGTCGTTTGGACCACAAGGTTGTTTGCCAAATAGCGGACATCAGCGCTTCAAAGCCTCGTTGCAGAGATTGTCTGGATCTCACTGATTGCACCTATTGAATGATCCCAAGACACAGACAGGCAACCCATGGACGTTATGGTGAAAATTTCAGCAATACGGAATTGTGATCGGATCATATGACAAGCACGTTCCTTATATCCCTTACATACTGCCCCATAGTATGAAAAGGATACTCAAGGGTAGTATATTCGGGAGTAAGCGTTCGTGCCGCACACACCGGCTGAGAAAAAGCGCGTTCTGACCCGCGTGCGCCGTATTCGCGGGCAACTTGATGCGCTGGAACAGGCTTTGGAGAAGGGAACTGATTGCGGTCCGGTGCTGCAACAGGTGGCGGCTATCCGGGGAGCGATCAACGGATTAATGGCCGGTGTTCTCGAAAGCCACCTGCGGGAAGAATTTGTTGAGTGTGCCGGTGATCGTGATGCTGCCAGTGGTTCGATCGAGAATGTGGTGTCACTCGTTCGATCCTATCTCCGGTAATGCCCTCGATGCTGGCTGATAGGTTATTTGGAGAAAAAATCATGAAATCACGGGCCGCAGTTGCTTTCGAGGCGGGTAAGCCCCTTGAGATTGTCGAGATCGATGTAGCGCCTCCTCGTGCTGGTGAGGTGCTCGTGCAGATCACGCATACGGGTGTGTGCCACACTGATGCGTTTACCCTGTCAGGGGATGATCCCGAGGGACTGTTCCCAGCCGTTTTGGGTCACGAAGGCGCGGGAATTGTCATCGAGGTCGGAGAAGGGGTCACCAGCGTTGCCCCCGGCGACCATGTCATTCCGCTTTACACGGCGGAATGCGGTGAATGTCTGTTCTGTAAGTCGGGAAAAACCAATCTCTGCATTTCAGTGCGCGCCACACAGGGTAAAGGCGTGATGCCGGATGGCACGACACGCTTCTCCTACAAAGGTCAGCCGATCCATCATTACATGGGGTGTTCGACGTTCAGCGAATACACGGTTGTCGCCGAGGTTTCTCTGGCAAAAATCAATCCCGCATCCAATCCAGAGCATGTCTGTCTGTTGGGATGTGGCGTCACCACAGGGATTGGTGCGGTACACAACACGGCCAAGGTGCAGCCGGGAGATACGGTTGCCGTCTTCGGTCTGGGCGGGATCGGTCTCGCGGTCATTCAGGGAGCGCGACAGGCAAAGGCTGGCCGGATTTTCGCTATTGATACCAACCCGGAAAAGTTTGAACTTGCCAAAGCATTCGGCGCCACGGAATTCCTCAACCCCAAGGATTATGACAAACCGATTCAGCAGGTTCTTGTGGAAATGACCGGCTGGGGTATTGATCATACATTTGAATGTATCGGAAACGTCAACGTCATGCGCGCGGCGTTAGAAGCCGCGCATCGTGGGTGGGGGCAGTCGATCGTCATCGGGGTGGCAGGGGCCGGTCAGGAAATTTCGACCCGTCCCTTCCAGCTTGTGACGGGGCGTTCGTGGCGCGGCTCGGCTTTCGGTGGGGTCAAGGGACGCAGCCAGCTTCCCGGCATGGTCGAAGATGCCATGCGTGGCGATATCGAACTTGCGCCTTTCGTAACCCACACCATGCCGCTCGAAGACATCAATACGGCCTTCGATCTGATGCATGAAGGAAAATCCATCCGTTCCGTCATTCATTTCTAAGGTCTGCGTCTCACCGCGCAACATCATTTCCAATGGTTGGAAATTACAGGAGAACGATCATGGCAGTTATTTCCGGTGACGGTGTTTTCTCTCATGTTTTTCTTGGGGCAGTGGATACTGCGGTATCCGCGAAATTCTATGACGCCGCGCTTGCGGCTCTGGGCATAAAAAACCTGGGGCCGTTCGGGCATGGGTGGATTCTGTATGGCCGCGAAAAGCCAGCCTTCATCATTGCACGTCCAGGCAACGGTGAAGCGCCCTCAAGCAACGGTGTCACCATCGGTTTTGCAGCAGCGACACCCGCCGAAGTGGAGGCTTTTCATGCCGCAGGTCTTGCCAATGGGGGAGCCGATGAAGGCGCACCCGGTCCGCGAAGCCACTTACCGGGCGCTTACGCTGCCTATCTCCGGGATCCGGCAGGGAACAAGATCTGCACTTATACCTTCACGGACGGTAACTGACATGCGCAAAAGGCAGTGAGAGCCATGGAACGCAAGGAAACACACGCCTCTTTTGGGGGCGTGCAGGAAGTCTGGCGACACAAGTCCGTGTCGTTGGGTGTGGAAGCAAACTTCGCGATCTACCTGCCGCCGCAGGCAAAAACTGAAAAGGTTCCCGTTCTTTACTGGCTCTCCGGTCTGACATGTACGGAGCAGAATTTCATTGGCAAGGCTGGCGCGCAACGCGTGGCCGCAGAACTGGGCATCGCCATTGTCGCGTCGGATACCAGTCCACGGGGCGTGGGTGTGGCTGATGACGATGCGTACGATCTTGGACAGGGTGCCGGATTTTACCTCAATGCGACGCAGGAGCCGTGGGCTGTGCATTATCGGATGTATGATTACGTCGTCACGGAACTTCCTGCGCTGATTGAGGCGAGCTTTCCGGTTACGCAGCAGCGAGGCATTGCGGGACATTCGATGGGTGGATTTGGCGCCATCATGATCGCGCTGCGTAATCCTGGCCGCTATCGTTCTGTGTCAGCCTTTTCACCCATTGTGGCACCAACGCAGGTACCATGGGGTGAAAAAGCATTCAGTGCTTATCTGGGGCCGGATCGTGCCAGTTGGGCAGCCTATGACCCGCTTGAACTTGTGCGGACAGCGAAGGAAAGACTGCCTGTTCTGATAGATCAGGGTCTGGCGGACCAGTTTCTGAAAGAACAGCTCAGGCCAGAACTGTTCCAGGAAGCCGCACAGAATGCAGGGCAGGAACTCATCCTGAATCTTCGTCCTGATTACGATCACAGCTATTATTTTGTAGCCAGTTTTATTGCAGATCATCTCAGACATTTCGTGAGTAAACTACGATGAATAGATTGTCTGTCTTTTGGGATCCGGAATTTTCTGGCTTTGAGTGGAGATGAAATCTGTTAGGGGCATCTTTCAAACTGTGAAATCAGCTGGCAGCTTGCCGTGTGGGCTTGAGCGTACCGTCGAAGAGCATGGACCTTTCGACGCGCCGGAGCATCGTAGGATATCTCAGATGTCATGGCGGAAAGGCGTTTTGAACTTCGATAACGAAACTCCGCAGTTTTGGGGTCATAGCAGGGCCGGCATTGTAAAGCAGATGCATCGGGCGACCAGGAACTCTCCACTGGGATAGAATGCGGACAAGGCGGCCAGAATCAAGTTCGGGCTTCAAGGCCTGTTCAGAACCCAATACTATGCCCTCTCCTGACAAGGTGAGGGCCAATAGAAAGCCCCAGTCGTTGGACGTCACAGTGCCAGAAACCATGACAGATCGTGTGCAGGTCTTTCGTATAAAGTGCCATGCTGTTCGTACAGAATTTGCAGAGTTTTCGTAGACAAGACACTGATGCCGGGCGAGTTCCTCAGGACTGTCCGGAGCGCCAAATTTTTCGAGATAGGCAGGCGCTGCGCAGACCGTGAGGGAATATGAGGCCAGAGGGCGACTGACGACCGTAAGATCGGGATCTGGCTCGCCAATACGAATGACAGCTTCATGGCCATCCAGCGTCGGATGAACCAGTTGATCCGTAAGGGATACTTGTAATCGTACCTTCGGGAATTTCTTCCGAAAATTATGTAGAAACATGGGGAACATGGTCCGCCCGAAGGTAACTGGTACGCTGACAGCAAGTGTACCACGTGGTTCGCCCAGCGTGTTGGCGGCAAGATTATCAGCACGCTCGACAGCCTTCAGGACGAGATGACATTGCTCGCAGTAAAGACTCCCTATTTCTGTGAGGCTCTGACGACGTGTCGTCCGATGGAGCAGGCGCGTGCCAAGATGACGCTCCAGAGCCTCTATATGTTTGGCCACCATCTGCGGCGATAAGGTCAGACGCTGAGCGGCCGCGGCAAAAGACCCCAGTTCCACAACCTTGATGAAAACCTTCATACTGGTCAAACGATCAAGCATTCATCATCCTCAGTTGTGACTGACATCTTCTATCGACAATTTATCTCTTAAAAAAGAGGAATATGTTGAGCCTGCTGATTGATCGGCAAGCATCTTCTCCGATGGAGCTCTTTAGAATGCCTATTTATCTTGTGCGAATGGATCATCCGGACGGCGACGGGTGGGGGCAGCATGTCGTGGCGCATGTGCTGTATCTCAAGCGCCTCATTCAGGAAGGTAGTCTTCTGGCTTCTGGTCCGCTGAAAGGCACCCCATTGCGGTCAGGTTTTCTGATCATGAAAGGTGCCAATCGGCAGGAGATTGAAGCGATGGTGGCTCGGGATCCGTTCTCGCCGGAAGGTTTGATCTGTGATCTTCGAATTGAAGAGTGGGATCCGCTGTTCGGTTGCCTGTCCAACCTATCGACCGGCAAACCGCCCGTGGAACTGCAATCTCTATTCCCATCCGAAGAACACTCATGATCTATGAAATGATTCGCTTTCGGACGGATGTTTTGGGAGTGCCAGCCCTCTCCCGTCTCCTGAAAGCACGGTTCTCGGATACCCTGAATCCTGTTGCGGGAAGCCTCACAGGGGTATGGCGAACGGAGATCGGTGAACTTGGAACGCTACTCCTGCTGCGTTCCTTTTCCTGTCAGGATGCCTTGCTTAAGGCGCGGCACAGAACACTGGAGTCCAGAACGCCCTTCGGTATCAAGATGAACGACGTTTTAATAGAAGCTGAGGCGTTTGAAGGCTTTCCGTTTCTTAAACCCCCGGAGTTTGGTGAATGTGGTGGACTCTATGAAATCCGAACTTACAGTTTAAAAGCTGGAGGGTTGGAACCGACCCTGAAAGCGTGGCAGAGTGCTCTGAAGCCTGCACAAGCCTATACCCGCCACCTGATCACCAACATGTTCGCGCTGGATGGTGCGTCACGCATCTGCCATATCTGGGCCTTCGACAGCTTTGAACAACGCAATATTCTGCGTCAGCAACATTACGTGGACGGACTTTGGCCGCCAAAAGGAGGGCCTGAGCAAATTATTCATGCCCAGTCCTGCCTTTGCTTACCGGAAACTTTCTCGCCATTACGGTGACGACGAAAAGCTCACAAATGTTCCCATGAATGACTGCTTTGCCAGCCTTGTCGCTTGATAACCGACATTCTGTTACCCCCCCTTACCCGACCAGGAGACGTACTCGCTCGCGGACAGCTTCAAGCTCGCCCCCCGCAACCTTGCCTTTCTTTTTGGCGCGGCGGGCACGCCAATCGAGGCTTCTGACCTGATCAGACAGCACGACGCTCGCAGGCTGCCCTTGAAGGGGCACTTCGAACGGGTAGCTTTTGATGCGCGTGGTCGTCGGGCAGCAGACGATCATGCCTGACTTTGCGTTGTACGAAGCAGGCGATAGCACCACGGCAGGCCGGTGCCCCGCCTGTTCACGACCTGCCTGAGGATCAAACTCGAGCCACACGATGTCCCCACAGTCTGGTACCCATTCCGGCATCACCAGACCTCACCGCCGACTGAAGGCCCAAAGCCCATCTCACCGTGGCGGTTTTCGTCCGTGATCGCCGCCGTCAGGCTTTCCAGAGAAAGGCTTTCCCGACGAAGAGGCTGGATGATAATCCGCCCATCTTCCTCTCGAACGTCAACGGATTGATCGATCTGAAGCTGGACAGCTTCGAGAATGCTCGTTGGCAGACGAATGGCGGCGCTATTGCCCCATTTGCGTACAGTTCCGTGCATGAGGTTATCTCCACGTGTCTACAGCGTAGATACCATGGATCTGTCCGATCCGCAATCCGAAGCGCTTACGATATCCGGTTTGTCCTTATTTTTCCCGAGAGCCGACAGCCCCCGGTACGGTCATTTTTTCCACCCATGCAGACCGCCCCATGCTTCATTGAGGATCGCGCCCGTAACCACGCGATCCGAAACCGTAGCCACCAGATCCGGATGATCCAGCAGGACAGCATAGAGTTCCTGCATATCATCCAGAACGACATCCGGGATCTGTACGACCATCGCCCGGACGGTTCCCAGAACCCTGTCGTTCAGGGGCTTCTGCTCCTCTCTAAACCGCAGGTAGGCGTCGTGCGTCCCGATAGTTTCCGCCTGACGCTCTACCCGCACCAGAGGCTTTAACACATCGACAAACGCCGTTACGGTTTCGGGGTCAGAAATCATGTCCGTTTCTCCTTATGGTCAGTGCAATGGATGGTAGCCGCTATATTTCACGCCCTGCCGACCGCGTCGGACGCCGATCGCGTTCACGCACCTGTTCTTCCCTGCGCTGTTTTTCCGCCTGCTCCTGCTGACGCCGCTTTTCCCCGACAACACGTTCCAGCTTCTCGGCCACATCCTGCGTCTGAAATGCCATGCGTCTCAATGTGCGATCTATATCGTCCCATTTTTCCTGCGGCACCGCAGTAACCTCCCGGGCCGCCATACGGGACCTGAACCCTGCCCCCGGTGTCTTTCCCTGCTGCCGGGCCGCCTCGTTATCATGGCTCTGGCGTATCCAGCGCGTTGTGTTCTCTTCATACCGGAGCCGGACCTTTTCCAGGTCAATCGCCAGGGACTTGTACTCATGCCGCCCCATGTCGCCCGCAATCCGGTCCAACAGGTTCTCCAGTGTCACAGGGGTCGCGTCCCCCAGCGGACGGGAAAATGATTCCGCTTCCCGGACCGGCGCTTCAGCCACCCGTGTCCAGCACGTATGGACATGCCTGCTCTCGGCCACATAAGCGGTAAACCCGGTGACGGACGAACTGCCGCGCGGCATGGCGTTGATATGCTCGTCAGATGTGATGCCCTGCGCGGAATCAATCGTCATTGCGTGACCCGGACCCAGCCTGATCCGCCCGGTCTCCCTGTCCGCAAGCCGTTCCCATGGCACCATGCCGGTCACACCCCGGGTGTTTTTCAGGACAATGCCTTTATCATTCCAACCCTCCACATCCACGAAATCGCCGTTGGAACCAAGGTCACGCCAGCGCCAGCCCCTGCCATCGGCCCGGGTCACCTGACATTGCATCCGCGAGAACAGCCTGACACGGTCGCCCTTCGAGATGGGCAGGTCATATATCTCGCCACGCTGATCGATGGCCGCACGTATGATTTCCTCTTTCCCGATCTCGTTACGGGCGCGCAGCCGTTCACGCACGGCCAGACTCAGCGCCAGAACATCCTCGTTCGTCGGCGCTGACATGGTTATGCCGCGCTTCGATCCGCTGGCGCGCAGCATATCCCGCCGCCTGAGATAGAAATCGGCCAGCTCGGCCACAACCTGGGCATGATCGCCGCCGACAAGGCTGAATGTCCCATCGCGACGCTTCATGTCGATCGCCTCTCGGGCGCGTGCGGTGTCTTTCGCCTTCTGCTCCTCCTCGCTCACTTCAAGCTGCCTGCCAGGACTGCGGAACAGACCGGCAATTTCGCGGGCACGGGCAGATTTCTGACGAATGGTGCTGAGAAGTTCCGGCCGGGCTTCGGGTGGCAGCACACGTTCAAGAATCTCCACGCTGTCACCCGCCTCGATCGCCTGCGCCTGCTGGCGGTCCCCCAGCAGGCGGACCGAAAAGCCGACTTCCTTCTGCAGGCGCAGGATTTCAAGGAGCTGGCGCGGCGCGATCTGGCTCACCTCGTCCAGCACCAGAACGGTGTCCCGACTGACGTCCAGCGTGCCCTTCGCGATCCCGTCAAGCAGTGGCGTAAGAGCGAGCGTCCGGGCAATACCAGCGTCCTTGAGCGCATCCGCCTGCCGCCATGCAATGGCGGCCCCTATCAGGTTCCGGCCATCCTCCTTCCATGCGGAAACCAGCGGCCTGAGAAGGGTGGTCTTGCCTGATCCCGCAACACCGGTCAGGAACCCGAGCCCGCCTGCGCGTCCCAGCGCATAAATGGCTGCAAGCTGGGCTCGGCCATGATCGGGATCACGGTCAAAGTCCAGCCCCGATCCGGCAATGGCGCGGGTAATCGCCTCATCTGACAGGGCACCTTCACGCGTCCGGGACGCAAGGCCCGCCAGATCACCCATTTCCGTCTCGATCGCGACCTGCCTCAACGTTGCGATCCGCACCTTCCGGTCCTGTTCACGGATGACGAACCCCACCCGCTCGCCGTCGATTTCAATACCCCGGCTTTCAATCATGTCAGCCACATGATCGACATCCCGCCGACCGTTTATGCCGGTTGCGATCAGTGCGTGCGCCGCATGCATGCGAAAGACATCCCGGTCCAGAACGGCCGCTGTCCTGAACTCATCGGCAATCAGCCGGGCAGCGATTTCGTAAGCCTTCTCGTACCGCTCGGGATCAGGAAGTTCCTGACCGACATCGCCCGTCAGGACAGTGCTATGCTTCCATCCGAGTTCAGCCGCCTGTTCGCGCCAGATTTCCCGGTCATTGGTGCCGGTATATTTCTTCGAACGGTAGGCAAGGTTCGCCTGGTGCAGCACCCTGAACTTCTGTTCGGCCGACATGGTGTTCCAGTCGCCGCCCTGCCGCTTCACGAATGCCTTTGCCTGCGCTTCTGCCTGATGGCTACGTTTCGAGAAGGCGTCACAGACGGATCTCGGAATGCTCTCGATCACAATGGCCTTGCCCCGTTCATCAGGGCGGACCCTGACGCCAAGCCCACGGAGCTGCTGCGCCAGCTCCGCCTGAAAATAGGCGCCAAACAGATGGGACGTGACCTTTGTAATCCGGGCGGTATCAAGGGAACCCAGATGCCCGCTTTCCGTGGCAACGGCATTGAAGACCGGGTTATGGATATGCGCCTGTGGATCGCCCGGAATGGGAATCTCCACGGATGCCGTGGCGCCGCCCGCACCGTCCTGAATGTGCATCGCCGGCCGGGCGGCATAATGCCGGAAAGATACCCACGCGACCTCGCCTTCCTCGGTCCAGCCTTCACCCCCCTTTCCCCTGCGTGCGACACCAATCTCCTTGCCGATAAACGCCATGGCACGGTCATTGGCCTGCTGGATGGCGTGCCAGATCAGGGCCTGTTCGGCCTTCGTGGCGGCAAACTCTGCGGCCAGCGTTACCGACTTGTCGGGAGACGCCGTAAAATCCACGCCTGATATCGTCCGGTTCGCGTGCGCACCGGGCCATTCCTTACCGTCGGATGCGCGCTTGCACTCGAACAGGCGCGCCAGCGCCGCATCGCTCGGCGGAGCCGTCACGTCTATTCCCAGCGCGTCGGCGATCCGACCACCGAGACCCGGTCCCCAGGCACCCTGCCCGTCACGCCCCGTATAGTAGCTGTTCAGGCGATCACCACTCTCCACGTCTCGAGCCGGATCACGGTCGGTCCGCACGTCCGTACCGGGTTCGGGCATGTGTTCACGCAGATAGGCGACGATCAGCCTGCCTGCGCCATCTGCAGAGAGTTTGCGGTATGTCATCATCGTGCGTCGCCCGATGCTGAAGTCGGGGACGGCACGAGGGTCTCAAGCGTCGCCTGAACACTGAGCAGCACGTCCGTCTGGGTAACAACAGCAGCAGCCAGGGCTTCAAGAGCGTCACTTACCCTGTTGGTGTCGTCACCCTCGGAAGGACTTACCAGCCGAAGGATCTCCTTCACCCCCTGCCCCGTGCTTTCGGTCTGGGTGCTGATCTGCAGAAGCAGCCGGATCAATGTCGGGTCAACGACGGGCTGCTGGTTACCGGTATCCGTCATGTTCACTCCACTCCCTGGGAAATGGAAGTCACTATCGCCCCGCCGTTTGTGGGTGCGGTCGCGAGCGCTCCATCCCCGGCCCATGGGGAACAGGCGGGTGCTTGCTGGCGCAGCCTGCAGGCCATGACCAGACTGCGGCGACCGGAAAATCACAGGGGCGGGCATGACTACACCCGGATGCCATCCGGTCTTCCTGTTGCCCCCGCAGGGGGGCACCCGGAACGGGTGCATTTGTATATGGACTTAAGAATTTTCTGTAGTCCTTGTGTAGTCTTCATGTAGTCGTGGCGTAGCCGAACCGTCGTCTTGTTGTAATCGTGACGTGGTCGTGATATGCCTCTGGCAGCGCCACAGGGCGGACTCCAGTGGGGTTGGGAGAGTGAGATGTCTGCGGGAACCATCGGCATTGAAGGGGCACTGACGGCGCTTGATGAAGCGCGCGGCACGCTGTCGCTGCGGGCGTGGATGGAACGGCACCGCGCGGAAGTCCTGCGTCATTGCGATGGTCGCCGCATTGACTGGGTGGCCCTGTGTCGCTGGTTCACCGAGGTCGGGCTGGTGAATGCGCGGGGACTGGCTCCGACCGTAAAATGCGCCAAGATGATATGGTACCGCGTGGGCAAATGGATGGCGGCCCGTAATGAGCAGGCCAGTGTTCGTGCTGAAGAAGCAGCGCAGGCCGCCATCAAAAAAGCGGCGGAATTGCAGGCACTCCGGGAAAAAATGGCAGAAGCCGACAAGGGGGTGGCGGAACGCCAGCTTGAAGCCCGGCGCGCCCGTGCCACATCGGTATTATTCCCCGACGATCCGCTGCCGCCCCAGCCCACTGCGCCAAACACGCCCGCAAGAGTTTCCCAGTCCGACGCTCCAGTCGATCAGGATGCAGCACTCCAGTCGCGGCTCGGGCAGGTAAAGCCGACAGTGATGATGCTCAAGCAGGCTCCCCGATACGGCAAGGATAAGGAAATCCCACTGCCGCCGCCCTATGTTGGGCCGCGTCCCCCGGGAATGCCCGATAATCTACCGCTTGAAGCACTAATGCCCCTTGATGCGTCGGGATTGCTGCCTAATGGCGGCTTCGATCTGGAACAGCTTCCGGGCCTGCCACGCCGCTCATTTTTTGAGACCAAAGAAGCGTGGTACCGCAATGTCTTTTCAATGCTGGACGCTATCCCGCGCCAGAACAGATCGGTTCCGGAAAAGCTGCTTTATACAGTCTGCGCCAGTGTCGGCAGACGCGCCCAATAGACAGCAACTGCTCGCACCCACAAACGCCCGGGGCACATTGGGAATCGGCAATAACGCCATTCTCAAGTGTACCCGGATAGGTCATGAGCAAAGACACGACACAAGTTACAAAAAAAGCATCGGTTCCCCTGATCGTGAAAGCAGGAAGAGGGAATCTCGGCGGCTCGACATTCCTTACAGCCATCTGCGAAATCGCAGCCAGCGCATCGCGCAACTTTCTTATGGCAGATGGCGACATGCGGAACCCTGGCATATCCGCGTCGCCGCTTTACGCGCGCTATGGCCTGCCCCGTCCAGATTCAGAAGACGAACACGAAATTTCAGAATGGTTTTCCATGGTCTTCAGTGCAGCCACGGAGAAACGGCTTCCTCTGGTACTCGATATCGGCGGCGGGGACAGAACAATGGAGCAGTGGGCTGCCGAGGTTGATCTGGTCGCTTTTGCGGAGAGCGCCGGTCTCGAAGTCTGTGGCCTGTTCTTTTGCGGTGGAGACGCAGATGATCTCGCCTACATCACACGGCTGTGGGAGACAGGAAAATTCCGCCCGACGAAAGGTGCAGTGGTTTTTAATGCAATGACCGTTCCCTCGGGACATGCTGGTAGCGATATTCTACAAAGTCGCACCGCAGACCCGTCATTGAAGCCCCTGTTCACGGCAGGCATTGAAACGCTGGAATTTCCGAAACTTGGCTGCATGGGCGCGGTCAAGGAAACCGGTCTGAGCTATCACGATGCGGCGGCCGGTAAGATCGGCAGTGGCGGCAAGCCGATAGATCCCGTCAAACGGTTCATGGTGACACGCTGGCTCAACACCATCCGGCAGAATATTGAAGTGGCGGGCCTTCAGGAAATGTTGCCATGAGCAATGATGAGAAGGCGGACGCCCTCCATCAGACCCTTGAACGGATGGAAATCGCGGCGCGCCGCGAAGGCATAGAGCCGGGATCGGCGTTGTGGGAATGGTTTGGTCTCCTGCGTCGCCTTGCCGAACTGCAATGGGCCGGGAACGTCCATGCCTCGGCCTCCATGGAGCGCGCACTGCAAAATGCGCGCGAACAGCTGCACGAGATCCAGACGACCAGTGCCGAAACGTTCGCACATGTGCAGAAACAGGTCGGGAGCGAAATCACGAAACTCAACGCCACGACCGAAGCGGCGCATGCGCGCATCGCGCAATATGAGGCGATAGCCGAAAAGCAGCAGACGATAACGATCAGTCGGATGGTTGACGCCATCGTCAAAGACCTGCGGACACAGGTATTCCACAGGATACGCGAGCAGCTACCAACGCAGGAGGTGAAGTTTTACCGTGAAGCACGATGGCACGCCTATACGCGGCTTGTCATGGGCGGGGTCATTCTGGTGGTTCTCGGCTCGGCCCTGACGATGGCTGCGACGTGGCCACAGTTCAGGCGGGGCGGATACTGCACCAGCCACACCTACATCAACCCGAATACCAGCCGGGCGTGGTGCGATCTGGATGACGACACGCCCCGCTCCTGACTGGCGCTTCCGGGTCCGGCGAAAGCGCTGCTTTGCCGGGTTCGGGCGCGGGTGGCAGGATGGGCACCCGGCTTTTTGTGTCCATCGTGCCACCGGCCCATACCGGGCGGCGTCAGAAGGGCACTTCGTCGGCAAGGTTATTACCATCCATGGGCGCATCCCATCCGCCCGCGGCTGCTCCAACGGTGCGCGCACCACCCTGCGGTAGCTGGCGGGTGGGCGCGTCGTACCCTCTGCCCATATCCTCGCCGCCCCGATTGCTGTCGAGAAGAACCAGCTCGCCCCGGAAGCGATCGACCACCACTTCGGTCGTATAGCGGTCCTGTCCGCTCTGGTCGGTCCATTTGCGTGTCTGGAGCGAGCCTTCCAGATAGACCTTGCGGCCCTTGCGCAGGAAACGCTCGGCCACGTCGGCGATCCGGTCGTTGAAAATGACAACCCGGTGCCATTCCGTCCTCTCGCGCCGCTCGCCCGATGCGCGGTCATTCCATGTATCGCTTGTCGCCAGTGTCAGCGAGACGATCTTCGCCCCGCTCTGGCTGTTCCGTATTTCCGGGTCCTTGCCCAGATTGCCCACGAGAATGACCTTGTTGACGCTGCCAGCCATGTGTCTGCTCCATTACCAATTTTGAGAGAAAAGGCGGTTCCGGCCCGTGGAACCGTTTCAGGCGGCTTCCAACGCGATCCGTTCCGACCGGGCGTAATGCTCTGCCCGCTCATTGAGCCGGGATGCGATCTCCTCTGGCGATCCATTCCGGCCGTCCCAGTCCCCGAGCAGTTCCCACCCGGCATACAGGGCGATATACCGGCATCTTTCCGGGTCGGCGGCATAATTGGCCAGCAGATACCGCGTGCCGTCGGGCACCACCATCCCATCGCAGGCAAGACCGTCGAACAGACGCTCAACCCCGTTTTGCGGCTGTGTTGCATCCTGATAACGCCACCCATGGCGCTCGACCAGGGCGGCAAGCGTCTGATCCGAATAATGCGCGTCCTGAAGTTCCACGGCACACTCGACTGTAGCTAAACCACCTTCACCACACTGCCGATTGTGTTTCCTGGCTCTGCCTTGCGCGTTGTGAGGACCATGGCCTATAATTTCGTTTACGTCGGACATGAAATTACTCTTCATTTCTGGCGCAGTCCCGGCGTGGTGTGGGTAGCACCTGCCGGGGCGCTTGAGCCGGAAGGGCCAATCCCTCCCGACAAGAAAAACTTAGTACGAATACCAAAGTATAACAAGACAGAAGCCGTAGAAAACCGCCAATAACGTCCATTTTTATTTGTTATATCCGTGTATTTATTACTTGAAATCAAATAAATACCAGTCGTTTTACTAGATCATATCCTGCCGGGGTGCGGGGCGGCGAGCACCCGTGACGGTGACGGGAGTGGAGGGGATGGAGGCGTTTTTCTGAGCCACATCCTGCCCCTGGGCAAGACGGTGGCACGGACAGGGAGTCAGGACCGAAGCGGCCTGAGCAAGCCGGTCGGCCTGCGCCTGACGCGGGGCAACGCCCTGCGGCAGGCGCGGGGCGGCAAAGGTGCCGCGAGGGTCGCGAAGCCGCGCAGCGGGGCCGAAGGCCGTCTTGGCGCCCTGGCCGGGACACTGTCACACTGAAGCTGGATGCGCGGCCGTAATCCCCGCAACGGGCCACCCTGATATGCCGCAGGCGTGTCAGGGTGGTTGAGGAGGCGTCCCGCTCCCCGTGCCGTTTTTCGACTTCATGCCAATCGTGGACAAGGATGTGGGGGAGCATTAGCGCGAACGCGGACAGACCCCGCAGGGGGCTGGACTTCTCCTGGCGGCGCAGCCGTCTGGAGAAGCTTGGCGACCGAACCCGAAGGGCCACCCATGGCTTTTTTCCTGTCCGTCATTTTCAACGCGCGATGCCCATGGCGCACCACACCGGACCCACAATGGGTCTGTCTAAAAAACAATCCTGTAAGGGAACCCCTTCCCACCGATGAACGACGCGGTCCCCGGCGGACCGATCAGACAAAGAGCAGAGGAGCCAGCGACGGATGCGGGTAGAGCAGATACGGGGACAGGCGGACCAGATTGAGGACACGCATCAGGGGCACCCCACGGAGGCGGCGACGGGCAGCCTTCCGGACTGGCCGAAGCCAGCGCCGCGCACGGCGCGGCGTCTTGTGCTGCGTTTCCGGGAGGACGTTCCTGTTGCGGGACGGATTGAAATGACATGGGCGGGTTGGCGTTACAGCGCGGCACGCGAGGAATGGAGCGTGGTTGTGACAGCGGGGACCGATGACCTACGCCATGCGGAGTGGGCGCGGTTCAAGGCAGCATGGAATGGTCGGGCACCGGAACCGCCCGCCCCACCGGCCTGCCCCTGTGAGTGAATGGCGACGTATTTTTATTCCCCTGTTGCCTGCCCGGTGTCGTCCGCGCGGTCAGGTCCGAAGCATCCTGAACAAGCCCGACGGTCATGCGTATGGGGCGAGGCCGCGCCTTGCGCCATACGCATGACCGTCGGAGCGCGGAGAGGGTTGCGCAGCCGCGCCAGCGGGGCCGAAGGCCGACTTGACGGCGCGAACGGCGCTACCCACGCTGGACCATGGCGTACGCGCTGCACAAATAAGAAAGGCGACCCGTGGGGCCGCCTCTGCATGGTATATCGTTTAAAGGGATTTGCGTAGTCGGGCCAGCCGGTTCGCAATGGGACCAATTACGGCGGCAAACAGGCAGGTCAGCGCCAGAAACGGCACTACAATGCCAATCATGTTAATGGTAAAATTATCCATGGTTGCCGTCCTCAGCCCCATCGGAAGATGAAACTTAAACCGGAGAAGTCAGAGCGACTGCCGCCATTTGGCAAGCCTGTTTGCAATCGGCCCCAGTGCCAGCCCGAAAACCAGCGTAAAGATGGCGAAAGGCACCACGATGCCGAACGTATTGAGCGTAAAACTATCCATTGTTGTCCCCTTTCGGTGAGACAGCATCATCCCCGGAATCATATGGGATATAGGCCAGAAGAGTCAAAGAAATGCCCTCAAAAATGAGGGAAAGGAGGCAGGACAGCAGCACATGGGTCGGGTTTAACGCGGTGTAATCCGTAATCATGGGGGTAAGGAACCCCACGCCCACCGCCCCAAGGGCCAGCGTCTGGAAAGCCCCCGCAAGAGCCTTTAGCCTGTCTTCCCTGTGCTTTGGCGTCTGGGGCGGGGGAAGGATTGCCCGCAGGATACGGCGGGCGGTGGGGTGGGTATCTGGCATTTTGTGTCCATTTTGGCACGGAAGGGGTGCCGGGCCGTCTGGCCCGGCTGACTGGATCAGAAGCCCAGCGCGTCATTCCTGAGCGCTGCCGCCTGTTCCGAGACGCTGCGGGCGTTGCTGGCCACGTAGGGCTGCCACGCCTGCCCCATCAGTTCTTCATATGCGGCGCATGCCCCGGCGGCGATGCAGGCAAGGGCGTAGGATTTTCCGGCATGCTGCGCTGCGATTTCACGCAGGTCATCCACCCGGTTTGCGCCGCCATCAATGCCCATGCGATCTTCGTCGCGGTGTTCGTTGGTAAAGGCGTTGACGGCATCCCGCGCGATCTGGCGACGCTTTTCGTAGAACTCGGCCGCGCCATAGGCGGACCGGACGACGCCATCAACCACGCGGTCAAGGTGGATTTTGAGGCCCTGATAATTCGGCTCCCCGCGATACATGGTGACAAGGATCGGTTCCAGCGCGGCGTACTGGTCGCGGATCATGGTGCTTCCCAGCCCGGTCAGCTCGTCGGCATCCCCCGCCTCGATGCCAAAGGAGGTGACGATCTTCGCCATCTGGTCGTCATTGGGCGCGAGGTCCAGAATGGCTGCCAGTGAAGGGGCCGCATAACCCTTTGCACGGGCGCGGGTTTCGTTCGCACGGCGGGCCTCGGCGGGAGAAGCCTTGCCAGCGGTGGCGTTGTGGGCGATGGTGGTTGCAACGTCGGACATGAAATTACTCTTCATTTCTGGCGCAGTCCCGGCGTGGTGTTCGTAGCACCTGCCGGGGCGCTTGAGCCGGAAGGGCCAATCCCTCCCGACAAGAAAAACTTAGTACGAATGCCCAAGCATAGCAATAGAAAAACCGCAGAAAACGGCTAATAACGGTCATTTTTATTTGTTATTTTCGGATATTTTTTACTTGAAAACAAATAAATAAATGTCGTTTTACTAGACCATATCCTGCCGGGGTGCGGGGCGGCGAGCGCCCGTGACGGTGACGGTAGTGGAGGGGATGGAGGCGTTTTTGTGAGCCACATCCTGCCCCCGGGCAAGACGGTGGCACGGACAGGGAGTCAGGACCGAAGCGGCCTGAGCAAGCCGGTCGTCCCGCGCCTGCCGCAGGGCGTTGCCCCGCGTCAGGCGCGGGACGGCAAAGGCGCCGCGAGGGTCGCGAAGCCGCGAAGCGGGGCCGAAGGCCGTCTTGGCGCCCTGGCCGGGACACTGTCACACTGAAGCTGGATGCGCGGCCGTAATCCCCGCAACGGGCCACCCTGACACGCCGCAGGCGTGTCAGGGTGGTTGAGGAGGCGTCCCGCTCCCCGTGCCGTTTTTCGACATCATGCCAATCGTGGACAAGGATGTGGGGGAGCATTAGCGCGAACGCGGACAGACCCCGCAGGGGGCTGGACTTCTCCTGGCGGCGCAGCCGTCTGGAGAAGCTTGGCGACCGAACCCGAAGGGCCACCCGTAATTTACTGCTTTTCCGATCGGACGAGAGGCTGCCCTTGTGACGCATAGCCAGTCAGGAACGGATCATCGCCCACGCAGTCCATATGCCGAGCGATACGCTGACGATGCGGCCGCGTGTCTCGACAGACGGCGCCATGTACTTTTGAGAAAATGGGGCTTAGTATGAGGCAACTTCCCCCCTGTTTTCCGGAGCGCGCAATGTCGGCCCCTTCCCCCAACCGTCGCCCCATTTTCTGTGCGCTCTACCGAGTTCTTGGGGCGCTGTGGCGCGGCGTGGCGGCGTATTTTGCATGCCTTGTTGTACTGTTCGGGATCTGTGGGGTCGTGGCGGATTTCATGATAAGGGGCATGGCCATGCGGGCGGACGCGTTGCTACCCCTTATGTACTGGCTTCAGGGACACTCTGGCGCGGCCCTGTTCGAGGCGGCTGAAAGCCGTCTCATCAGCCTCGACACGACCGTACACGCGCTGGCGTTGGGCACGGCTTTTGCGGTGACCACCCACCAGTTCCTGCGGCACGATCAGGCCGCCAGCAACCTTTGCGGTGGCACGCGTGGCTCTGATCCGACATCTTCGCCCACGCCTGCAAGTCCGAGCAGGTAATCAACGGCTGCGCAGGCATGGCGCGCCGCGTTGAATATCGCGTGGTGGTCTTCCCGCAGCACGGACAGCCAGTGCTGCACATAAGCAGCATGGCGCAGGACAGGAGGCACGCCCATCACGGCAGAAAGCTGGGCCGCGGCGATCTCGGCCACCAGTTCCTCACGCATATAGGCTGTATCTCCGAACCGGCTCCCGAACTCGCGGTCCAGCCGATGGCTGGCTCCGGCCCAGTGTGTCAGTTCGTGCGCCTGCACGGTGAACATGTCATGCGCAGAGGCAAACGCCTCTGGTGGCGGGAGCTGGATGTAATCGCCAGACCGCGAATAATATGTCTCACTGCCGCCGTAGCGCACATCGGCACCGGTCGCCGCGACGAACCGGTCCAGATCACCGATCCTTGCGATCCCGGACACGTCAGGGATCTGTTCCCCCTGCCGTATCTGATCGGGTAGCCCGTCAATCTGGTCTACGTTAAACACCACAAAGCGCTTGAGGAACGGCACCCGACGCGGGTCTTCCCCGGTCTCGACGCTTTTTGCGATTTCATCACGCGGTGTGTAAGTGGCTGCATAGACGACCATGGTACCCCGCTCTCCGCGACGGACCTGTCCACCGGCTTCGGATGCCTGCCGGTATGTCAGCCACCGGGATGTGGCGTATCCGTGCCCTGCGGCGGACATCCAGAGCAGCAGCAGGTTGATGCCCGAATACCGTCGGCCGGACGTGGCGTTGACGGGCAGACCATCCTGTCCGACACCCGCTTTCCATGGGCACACCCACGGGATCACGCCACCTTCAACCTCCCGAATGATCCGTTCCGTCACTTCGGTGTAGATAGTCTGCCTGTTTCCAGCAGTTTTTCGGGATGTCTGCACCATTTTCCGTCTTCCTTCTGATGCGCTGCCGCCACGGGGCGACCGATGCGTAGATGGAAGGAGGCGTCACAGGCGATCATGGCATGCGCAGCACCGCAGCAAAGCGAAGGACCCGGCACCGCCGGGTTGCGAGGATCGACGACGCCTCCAGACAGGCGCGTCGGTCGCCCCGTGGCGGCGTATTCAGCCGTGCCTTTCGCCTTTTTGTTCCCGTTGACGGTTATCGTAACTGGCAGGTCAGGCGCTGCAGTAGTTGCATTTTTACGTCTTCTTGGGGGGATACGGAAGGTCGGCTACGGGATGAAACGATGTAGAGTTTGCCATTTACGCTGAGGCATTGGAGTGATTAAAATATAAAAAGTTATCTCAAAAGGAGCACAAGATGATTTCTGATGAATTTAATTTATCTAATTACATGTATCTATCGAAAATATCTCGATACAGAGAAATATATGAAAGATCCGTTAAACCTGTGGAAGCTCAGCTTACTGAAGTTGAACGAGAAATAGATGCGTATAATTTAAGGGTAAAATGTGGACATAGAGAAACGCCTTTAACTTCAGGCGAAGCATCAAGTATAATTCTGTTTCCCGAAGAAGAAAAACTACATCATCATAAAGGTGCGTGCATTGACGTTATAGAGAATATAAATAAAAATACTATTGTAAACATATATCACTTTTGGGAGAGGTATTGGTTCGATATAATAATAGGAAAGGAACTTTCAGGAGACAAAGAGAGAAAAATTAAGTACAGTGACTTTCAGAATTATAATTCACTTAAAAAAATAATATCCAAACATTATGAAATCGACGAGAAGATTGAAAAAATAAAGAACATCGCAAACTCGCTCAAACATGGAAACAGACGCAATATAAGAGCTTTGCTAAAAGCTTACCCAGATCTATTTGAAAGAAAAGATGACTTTTTCATATCTTGCTTTGGAGCGGATGCAATATCCATTAAGCGAGCAGACATTGAGGAGGCTTTTGAAATTTTATCTAATTCTGGTCCGCAAAAGCCACTAACTTCATAAGAACCATTGCGCCAAACGGGCAGCCTTAAGGTTTAAGAGAGCGCCGCCGAAAGACCGCTATGCAGGTGGGAGTAGAAGGGCTGGCTAGCGCTGATATCGGGCTAGGTTTCGTGGACAAAGGGTATCCACTGGAGGACTGACACGAGATTGACAAAGCCGAGGTAAGATTCCTTGGTTTTGTCGTATCGGGTTGCGATGCGCCGCCAGTTCTTGAGCTTGTTGAACAGACGCTCGACGAGGTTGCGCCAGCGGTATTTTTCGCGGTCGTGCGCGATAGGATCGCGCCGGTTGCTCTTGGCGGGGATGACCGCTTCGACGTCGGCTTTCGTCAGTTCCTCACGGATGGCGTCGGCGTCATAGCCCTTGTCGGCCAGCAGCGCCTCAATCTTGTCTGCGATCATGCGGAACAGCGGACCGAAGCCCTGGATGTCGTGGGTCTGCCCTGGTGTCAGGACAAATCCGAGCGGGCGGCCTTTGGCATCGCATCGGGCGTGGAGTTTGGTGCTGAAGCCACCGCGCGATCGGCCAAGCGCCTCGGTCTCCTGATCCCCTTTTTTATGCCGACGGCACAATGATGTGCCCGGACCACGGTGCTGTCGATCATGTCGGCGGTGGCGTCGCGCTCCACCATTTCAGCCCGCGTTTCCAGCATCGCGTCGAACACGCCAGTTGTAACCCAGCGCCGATAGCGGCGGAACACGCTGTTCCACTTGCCGTATTCGTCTGTAAGCATCCGGCGGGAGACGCGGGCGTATTCAGGCGGCGATGGTATTGTGGACCTGCTGGTGGGCTTTCCAGTGCCAGGGCAGGAGTTCATGGAGGCGTGGATTGGGGATGTCATTGATCCGTGCCAGGACATCAGCGAGCCATGCATGGGGATCGACATCGTTCAGGCGCGCGGTGACGATCAGGGAATACATGGCGGCGGCGCGCTCTCCGCCACGATCGGACCCGGCGAACAACCAGGCTGTTGATTTTCACTGAGAACTGACCCGGGTTTTTCATCAGGAATTGACCCAGCCAGCTGCTATTTCAGGCGTAGTCGGGCGGGCGGTCAAGAAGAGGAT
>NZ_NKTY01000092.1 GCF_003207825.1 Komagataeibacter saccharivorans
GTTGTACTTCTCACCACGCGGGCCGGGGTGGGCCGCGGAGTTGTCGGTGTAGCCGTTGACTTCGATGCGGGTGGTCTGGATGTGGGTGGAAGCCTGAGCGGCTTCTGCCACGATCTCACGCGCGCGGCCGGTCAGGGCGGAGCCGTCCCAGTCGAAGAACACCAGATAGGTGCGGGCTGCTGTCGGCGCGGGCGGCACGACGGCGGGGGCCGGCGGCGGCGGCGGCGGCGCGTTGTTGAACGCGTAGCGGACGCCTACGATGAACTGGTGGTTGAAGCGGTGGTCGAAGCTTGCATGGCCGTCACCAGCGGTGAAGTTGCCCATGGTGAAGCTCTGCGGCTGACCGATCATGCGGTATTCGGTGGTCATCTGCAGGCCCGGCACGCCCGGGATGTCATAGGCCGCACCGACGATACCCTGGTAGGCGAAGCCACCCTTGGTGCCGCTCAGGCTGCGGGCGCCCGACGGGTTGTTCGCGCCGACGGTAACGTTGTGGGCGTTCTGCCACAGGTAACCGGCACCGACACCGACGAACGGCGTGACAGGCACGTCGATGTTGAACAGACGCTTCAGGTCGATGTCATACAGCACGTTGACGAAGCCGCCATAGGAGCGGTCGCTGCCCTTGTCGCCACGGGACTGGCTGTAGATTTCGGACCAGTTGTAGTCACCCTCGACTTCCGCACGCAGGCCGTTGCCGAAGCCCCAGCCAACTGCACCGAAACCGGTCCAGCCATGACGGTGGCCAAGCTTTTCACGGCCCGGCTCGCCGGGGGTGCCTGCACCGGAGTTGGTGTCGGCAAAGTGCCCGTGCTGGGTCTGGGTCAGGTTGTAGCCACCGCCGATATCGACATACGGGCCGGTGATGGTCGTGGCCTTGGCTGCGAACGGTGTCGCTGCCAGCAGGCTGGT
>NZ_NKTY01000031.1 GCF_003207825.1 Komagataeibacter saccharivorans
CGCAGGTAGTACCGCGTCTCTATCTCTTGAATCGCTCATGATTCATAGCTGAACCAGAATAGAAATATTCAGCAAGGCGGCAGTCGCCGGGTGCTTACGATCCGGCCGGGGAATCAGCATGATGACCGGCAGACATGACCCTATAACCCGATGCCTGCCGGAACCGTCTCGTTCAGGCACACCGACAGGCTTACGCAAAACGCGAAAAAACGGCGGGAAGCGCGCACCTGGCCCTGAAGATCCTGTCATCTTCATGTGTAGGATCAGCGGGAAACGCCCTTTGCCGCGTCACGAATGCCGCCAGGTGACCCCGCTCAGGGGCGCCTCAGGGCAGCGCCAGTTGCAAATTCCCCATAACTGAGTCCCGGTGTCGCGGGTTCGGTCCTCCCCGACTTTCGTACGCCTCACGGCGCCCGAAACTCTTCAGGTACAGAATGTCCGGTTATGAGCGAAATTGTCGATACTCGGACATTCCCTTTAACTCGTATGGATCGAAAAAACATTCACTTGATTTGAATAAGATCACACATGGCCCCATTTGTTCGGACAGATTTGCGGGTTGAATAAGCTATCGCCCGATGTTGCTATGCCGCCAATTTCTCGTTGTTGCTGACCGACACCGCTGCCGGGGTTAACCCCGGCAGCGGTGTCAGAGCGGATCCATGATACGCCTCATCGGGCGTGCGTCCAGCGAGCGCCGAGTGTGGGCGCCGCGAATTATAATGACCAATCCATTTCGCCAGGCCGGCACGAAGTTCCGAGCCGGTCTCGAAAGCGTGGAGATACACGCATTCATATTTCAATGACCGCCAGAGCCGTTCGATGAAGACATTGTCCATCCAGCGGCCGCGCCCGTCCATGCTGATGCGGATCTGCCGGCCCTGCAGCACTTCGGTGAAGCGCGGCGTGGTGAATTGGCTGCCCTGATCCATGTTGAAAATCTCCGGCGTCCCGTAGCGGGCCAACGCCTCCTTCAAGGCCTCGATGCAGAAGTCCGCATCCATGGTATTGGACAGGCGCCAGGCCAGAACCTTGCGCGTCGCCCAGTCCATGATCGCCGTCAGATACAGAAAACCCCGGCGCATCGGAATGTAGGTGATATCCGAACACCAGACCTGGTTGGGCCTGTCGATCGTCAGGTCCCGCAGGAGATAAGGATATGTGCGATGCTCCAGGTGGGGCACCGTCGTCCTGGGTTTCTGGTAGATCGCAACCAGCCCCATCCGGGCCATCAGCCGTCCAATCCGCTTGCGGCCTACCTCATGGCCCAGACGGCGAAGGTGCCGCGCCATCTGCCGGGCGCCATAATACGGCGTTTCCATGAACTGTTCGTCGATCAACCGCATCAGGTTGAACGCGTTTTCGGGCGCAGGCTGATAATATACCCCAGATCGGTTGAGCCTCAGCAAGGTGCATTGCCTGACAATCGGCAAGCGGCGACGTTGCGGGTCGATCATTTCCCGCCTCTGGTCACGCCCAAGCGAACAGAGGCATCCCGCAAAAAATCCCGTTCCACCAAAAGCTGGCCGATCTTCGCATGAAGCTTCTCGACCTCGGCCGCACTCGTCGCAGGCTCCGCAACGGCCTTGCCCGAAAAGGTCGCTGCCATGCCCTCGATCGCCTGACGCTTCCACTGGGCAATCATCGTCTGATGCACACCGTGCTTCGACGCCAGTTCCGACAACGTCTGCTCGCCACGGATCGCCTCAAGAGCCACACGAGACTTGAACTCACACGAATACCGTTTCCTCGTAACCTTGCCCATCAGTCCCTGTCCTTATCCAGGCCGGGGATAGCTTATCACCCTGTCCGATTTTCCGGGGCCACCTCTATCCGCAACAATCTCAATTCACACAGACACCCCTGAGAAGGATACCTCTCACCCTAAATTTCTTGTTCCCAGCCAGCGGACTTTCTCCGGATCACGGTGATCGAAGAAGCTACTGGCTTTCTGATCGAGTATGGCAATCGCCCTGAGATCAGCATCATCCAGCGCAAAATCGAAAATTGCGAAGTTCTCAGCCATACGCTCTTTGCGCACTGATTTGGGGATTGCGACAATCCCGCGCTGATTCAACCAACGCAGCACAACCTGAGCAATGGTTTTGCCATGTTTTTGCGCAATTGACTGAAGTACATCATTAGAAAACAGCCCGTTTCGCCCCTCTGCAAATGGTCCCCAGGCTTCCGCCTGAACATCGTATTGCTTCAGGATTTTCAGTGCATCGTCCTGTTGGTGAAAAGGATGGAGTTCAATCTGATTAATTGCTGGTGTGATTTCGTTATGCAGTACGAAGTCAACTAGTCGGTCAGGATAGAAGTTGCTGACGCCGATCGCCCGGATACGGCCCGCACGATACAGTTCTTCCATTGCGCGCCACGCTCCATAGACGTCACCGTAAGGTTGGTGGATCAACCAGAGATCGAGATAGTCCGTCTGAAGTTTGTTCAACGAGTGCTCAAAAGCTGCCTTGGCTCCCTCATAGCTGGCATCTTCAATCCAGAGTTTGGTAGTGACGAATAAGTCGCTGCGGTCGATCCCGTGGTTGCGGATCGCATGTCCCACTGCTTCCTCGTTGCCATAGGACGTTGCTGTGTCCAGAAGCCGATAACCGACATCAATGGCCTCCCGAACACTTTGCTCACATTCGGCAGGATCAGGGACCTAGAACACACCAAAACCAAGAGACGGCATCTGAACGTCATTGTTTAGCATGACTGCAGGCGGGGTGAGTGTCATGATTATTCTTTCCGAGACTGTAGCTTAGCGATTGATCAGGTTCTGATATGAGGCAGGATATCGGTCTCCTTGCAGGGTGATCCCGTTGAGCGCCTGTTCAATGCGGGTCAGATCATCAACCGTTAGACTGACATCAGCCTCTCCCAGATTTTCTTCGAGACGATCAAGTTTCGTCGTACCGGGAATGGGAACAATCCACGGTTTCTGGGCCAGAAGCCACGCCAATGCGATCTGCGCAGGCGTGCAGGATTTTTCAGATGCAATGGCTTTAACAAGATCAACAAGAGCCTGGTTCGCGGCCAGTGCATTAGCCTGGAAACGGGGAACAGAGCTTCGGAAATCATCTTTGGCGAACACGACCTTTGGATCGAGTTTTCCAGTCAGAAACCCTTTGCCAAGAGGCGCAAATGGCACGAAGCCGATACCCAGTTCCTCAAGAAGCGGCAGGATTTCCAGTTCAGGTTCGCGCCAGAACATCGAATATTCACTCTGGAGAGCGGCAACCGGCTGTACGGCATGTGCACGACGGATTGAATCCGTCCCGGCTTCAGACATGCCAAAATGCTTGACCTTGCCCGCTGCGATAAGGTCTTTCACCGTTCCGGCAACATCTTCGATCGGTACGTTTGGATCGACGCGATGCTGGTAAAAGAGATCAATTCTGTCAGTCCGCAGGCGCTTCAGGACTTCATCCGCAACCTGTCGAATACGCTCCGGCCGACTATCCAATCCCTGTGCTGGTACGCCGTTTACGAAACCAAACTTGGTGGCAATCACGACCTGATCACGAACGGGCTCTAGCGCCTCCCCAACGACTTCTTCATTAATGCCTGGTCCATAAGCTTCGGCAGTATCGAAGAAAGTGACCCCACGCTCATATGCTGCGCGGATCAGGGCAATAGCATCCTTGCGATCGGTGGCAGGGCCATAGCCATAGCTCAGGCCCATGCAGCCGAACCCAAGCGCTGATACTTCCAGACCACTCTGGCCTAACAGACGTTTCTGCATGTTTCTTGATCCCGCGTGTTTATCCTTGGGCGTCTGCCAAGGCTCCGAACACGCAAATCATAAGCCCAGACTCATCAATCGATTAGACAAGGTAACTTTCTTAGGTCTATGAATTTTAGTCATGAAACCTGTGAGAAGGCCTGAGCATAATGCGGCGTGAAGAGCTTGGAAGTCTGGCTATGTTCATGGCAGTTGCTGATGAAGGCAGTTTTACCAAGGCCGCGGGCAAGCTTGGCATTTCACAATCTGCGCTCAGCCATTCTCTTCGGCGGCTCGAAGCCAGACTGGGCCTCCGGCTCCTTACACGTACAACCAGGAGTGTCGCACCTACATTGGCTGGCGAGCGCCTTATAGAAACACTGCGTCCTGCCCTTGAGGAGATTGATCAGAGGCTTGCCGCATTGACCGAGTTACGGGACCGCCCTGCGGGCACTGTTCGAATCACGACAAGTTCTCACGCGGCGTACACGGTGCTGTGGCCAGTTATTGGTCGTCTCACAGCCGAAAACCCTGACATCAACGTGGAAATCAATATTGAAGGAGGCCTCGTCGATATCGTGGCTGAGCGATATGACGCAGGAATAAGGCTTGGAGAAAGACTGGAGCAGGACATGATTGCGGTGCCAATCAGCCCACGCCTTCGGATGGCCGCTGTGGCCTCCCCATCATATCTGAGCGGAAAGACCATCCCGGAAACGCCTTACGATCTTGCGCAACATAACTGCATCAATCTGCGCTTGCCGACTTCCGGTGGATTATATTCTTGGGAGTTTGAGCGCGATGGCAAAGAGATCCGGGTTAAAACGCAAGGACAGCTTGTGTTCAACGATATCAATCTGATTGTGGAAGCCGCCCTCACCGGGCACGGTATTGCTTTCATGCTTGAGGATCATGTCAAAGATTACCTTTCTTCTGGAAGCCTGGTACGAATTCTTGAAGAGTGGTGTGAGCCATTCGATGGCTATTATCTATATTACCCAAGCAGGCGTCAGCCCTCTCCAGCATTCAACCTTGTTCTGGATGCTTTGCGTTACAGGGGATGAATAAGCTTTGTCAGAGACGACAGTCCCACGTTCCGTCTGTGGCGCTTCGCGTAACAATGTCCGCTTTCGGGCAACCACTATAAACGCTCAAATGACCGAGATGAAGGCGTGAGCCAACGAGATCGTGAGCGTTCAGGACTCGCCGATCATATTAGCGTTCTTGTCTTTGGAAGATCTCCGACCATGCTAAAAACCGCTATTCTTGCCGCCGTAACAACTGTGACCGCACTCACCACACCAGCGTCGGCTGAGCAGTCTTCGTGGCGGGGATCTAGGGACAACGAGTGGGTGACGGATCTTCCACTTGAAAACGGGCTGACTCAGCGCATCCTCTACCTCGCCCCGCCCCGACCGCGGGCGACATTGATCATGCTGCCAGGCGGCTCCGGCGAGGTCGGTGTGCAACGTGACGGCGACCTTCGCCACGATGATAATTTCGTCGTGCGCACACGAGAGGATTGGGTCGCAAGGGGCTATGCCGTGCTGATCCCTGACACCATCGCCCAGGCAAATTTGAGGGGTGCGCGCAGTTCCCCGGTCTATGGCAAGTTGGTCGAAGAGCTGGTCGCATATGCCCATAACCACGTCCAAGCGCCTGTGTTCCTGATCGGCACGAGTCAGGGAACCATCGCGGCGATGAATGGCGCCGCCCGAGCCCGGCCGGACTCGATCTCGGGCGTAGTGCTTACGGAATCCGTTTCCGTACCGGGTCGGCTGAGTACCGAGACTGTGTTCGACGCCGACCCGTCGGCCGTGCAGGTTCCTGCTTTGGTGGTGGCCAACCGCGATGACGCTTGCGATGTCGCTCCTCCCGAGATGGCGCCTCGCATCGTCGCAGCCATGACGCGCTCGCCAGACGCGCGCGTGCTCACAGTCAGGGGAGGCTTCGAACGGTCAGCGAAAGCCTGCGGCTCGCTCTCACCACATGGCTATTACGGCATCGAAAGTGAGGTCGTCGGCGCGATCGCGAGCTGGCTCCGTGAGCACGGCGACTGATCGGCTTTGAATCAGTCGTGTCCGCTATCGGGATGTGGGTCGGAGCGCCCTATGTCTGGACTGAGGCGTGTTCTGACGGCAGTTTCTGCTTCACGAACAGCGTATTCGCTTGATGGAGTAATGATTCATTTGTCCGTCTTCCGAAAGGAATGTGGCGTGTTCAGCCTGCGCCTGCGCCATAAGGAGATGGTCAAACGGATCACGATGATGCAGAGGCAAAGTCATCAGAATCTGTAGGTGCTCGGGCTGTATTTGTAATAGAGAGAAACCTTCTTCAGGAATGGCTGCCAGAATATCGTTCATATCCGCATCCAGCTTTCCGATACGGATTTTGATCGCAATCTCCCAGAGTGACACGATACTCACCAGAATATCGTGGACCGGGTCTGCGATGATTTCCCGTGCAGTCTCACCCAGCCGGTCGGAGTCCGAAAGCCACCACAGCAACGCATGCGTATCGAGCAGAACCTTCACAGGTCGCGTTCCATGCTCTCAAGAATGTCCGGTGGTGTCTCATCAAAATCTTCGCTCATTCTGATCCGTCCTCGAAGAGCTCCTGGCTGACGGCGGGGGCGATAGGAAGGAGCCGGCGGCCGCAATTCAGCGACAACCTCATCATGAGACGTCACGAGGATCGTACTGCCCTGTCTGACCTGACGCAGATAAGCTGTCAGGTTTCCTCGGAACTCCCGAACACCGATTTTCTGTGGGAATGCTGCATTATCTGAAAGACGCTCGCTCATGGTCTCCTCCTTATGTGTCATCATATCATGTACACAGAAGGAGGAGGTAGAGAATTCCTGAGGCATATCCGATTTCAGAGATCAGTGGCTTCCGACAGCGCTAGAGCGTCCTCTACATCCACCCCAAGGTATCGAACCGTACTATCCAGTTTTGAATGACCCAGCAGGATCTGCACGACTCGGATATTACCGGTTCGTTTGTAAATCATGGCAACCTTAGTCCGCCGGAGCGAATGAGTTCCGTATTCCCCGGGGATAAGTCCCACCGCCTGAACCCATTGATCCAGAAGTCGGGCGTATTGCCTTGTGCTCAGGTGAGCTTTGGCACTTAAGCGACTGGGAAAAACATAGTCATTCAAGCCACCACCTCGATGCTCCAACCACGCTCGCACGCTTTCCCGCGTTGTTTCTGTAATTTCGAACTGTACAGGTCGCCGGGTTTTCTGTTGGACGACCATGGCTCGATGACGCACCTGACCGCTGGTAACGATGTCGCCGATACGAAGGCTGACAAGATCGCAGCCCCTGAGCTTGCTATCGAGAGCAAGATCAAACAGAGCCTTGTCTCTGATACGCTGTTCGCTCCCGAGCCAGAACCGAATAGCCCAGACGTGCTTTTCTTTGAGTGCTCGCTTGGCGCCAACCATTTTTCCTGCATTCCAGGGCACGGACGCCTTCAACGTAGGGGATGGAAAACGTGTTTTCTTCTCCATGATACTTTCTCCTGATCAGCTGCAAATGCAGCAATCAGAAGTTTGGACGAGGATATCAGCGGATAACGAGGAGTATTGCAGACCGTCCGCTTTCCGGAAACTTGAACGGCTCCGCTTATGACCGAGATGAGGCGCAACCGGCCATTTCCTCCCGTCACAATCCGACCTTCCCGGCCGGACTGTCCACCACGAGATCGAGCAGTTCGATATAGCCCCGCGTGCTGCGCGGATCGCGGTGACGGACATGACGGCGGATTTCCTCCTCACGCACGCCGCCGAGATAGGCTTCGGTGATGAAGCCGGAACGCAGGCCATGCGGCGTCAGCCGGCCGAGGATTTCCGGCGCGACCCCGGCCATCTCCCCGCGCCGGCGCAGGATCTGGCGCACGGCATCGGGATGCAGTCCGGTGCTGCCGATCCGGCCCGAGGCCTCGACCTTGCGGAACAGGGGGCCGACCCCACGGCGGGCCACATCCATCCAGCTCTCCAGCGCGCGGACCGGGCAGGTTTCGGGCCGCTGCCCGCGGGCGAGGCCGATCACCGCCCCCTCCCCCGTCTGGTCGGTCTTGCTGGCCCGGATGCCCAGCTGCAGGCCGTGCGCCATCGGTGTCAGGTCCTCCACCTGCAGTCCGACCAGTTCCGACCGGCGCAGGCCACCGGCGAACCCGACCAGCAGCAGCGCCCGGTCGCGCCGTCCCCGGGGCGACAGGTCACAGGTGGCCAGCAGATCCATCAGCAGGGGCCGCCTTACCGCCACGGGTTTGCGGACCGGCCGGTGCTGCGTCCGCAGCACGCCCTGCAGCGGCCCCTGGATGGCCCGGTGGCCTGCATTCCAGGGCCAGTCGCCGGACCGGTGGGCCTTGCCGATGGCGGCCAGACGGCGGCGGATGGTACGCGGGGAAAATACCCCGGCAAGGCTGGCCAGATAGGCCCCGACGGTTTCGGGTGCCGCGGGCAGCGGCTGGAACCCGGCCTGCCGACACCAGACCTGGAAGTGCGCCCAGTCGGCCCGATAGGCGCGCAGCGTCGCCGGCGCCGTGGCGTGGCTCGCAAAACGGATGGCGGTCTCCAGCGCCGCACTGCCTGCCGGGGTCAGCAACGGACCGCCCGTCTCCCTGTCCGCGGCGGGGGAAAAGCCTGGAGCCACTCTCCGGGCAGGCAACCGGTCCGCGGGCGTTTTGGCAGTCATGGAGACAGGATGGCAGCCGCAGGCGCTCCATTCAACCCGTTTCAATGCCATCACACGCGATAAGGGGAATTATCGCGTCTGGCAGGGTCCATGCAGGGAATTCCGCACCCGGAGAAACCGGCTTTCCTCCTGATCGGCAAGGGAAAAGCTTTAACATGGTCGCTCATGATATCCTGTGATAAAGGTTTTGTCCTGTTCCTTAATTACTCACGTGTGCGGTCGTCCCCACGGAAAGGTTAACCCATGCGACGCGCGGATCTGGCAGGTGGCATCCGGGAAACCCTGCGGCGGCTTCCCCCTCCCTGTGCAGCATTACGGCGTCGTGCCGCCTGCCCCCACTAGACATGGTCCCCTATTTCCAGACGGGAGATTAAACAATACTCCGACCTGAGGGCCGCCGGGTTCTACAGGGAAGATTCAGTTTGCCACCTTGATAGGCCCCGCCCTATACGACCACAGCATGATTTAAAGCGTTTGCCACTACCACAAGGACACGAGGAGTTACGATATCGGGGGGGTGTAATACCAATACAGTTCTCTAAAACAGCCAGTTCTGCTGATCGAATTACCAGCCCTAGATTCATAACCCCCTTTCCCTTAGCTATAGACTTTGTGTCATTTGGAACATTTACAACTTCGACCTGGCCAATAGTGTTATATTCAGGACCTCCCCATAAAGTTCCAAGGAAGGCGACTCTTGTTCCACCGCGGACATCACCCTCTGATGTAAGAAACGCTCCCCTATTTGCCAAAAATACAGGCGATCCTGATGATCCTGGGAAACATGCTGCATCGATTAAGAATTCGGGGTTACCATTTAAATTCAGTTTCGGGTGACTCGCAGTGATTCCTCGTCTAACAATTGGTAGATTATGAAATGCGTCCCAAAGACCATTTGGATACCCAATCATGATAATGTCTTCTATGGGGGACAAAGAGCTAAGAAAATCTTGAGGGGGAATCAAATTCTCACTTATGGGCACGTAAAAATAATTTTTTCCATTATTTTCTGCTGAATCAAGTATTTCTCCAATCGGAATTACGGCGAGGTCGATATTTGGGTTCGGATGATAAATAGATGTTTTATCTATGTGTTTGATATGAATACTCTCGTGTCGCCCTAGGTCCGGACCACCATCGTCTGTTGCTAACGTGAGATTAAATGACCCGTCAGTGGCACCATTAATAACGTGCTTATTTGTTACTATTCCAGGAAAGAATGTTCCATCTTTTTTACGAAAAAAATAAATATAACCTGTTCCGTAGGAATTTTTTCCAAAAGGAGAGAAGCAATGAATTCGAACTGTGCTGTGTATCAATAGGCTTATTGGGTCTATGTATTTTGGTAAATCCATATCTATCTTCCAAGAACCTCATATAATATTTTATAATCATAAAAACGGTAAGTTCTTATTTACAAAACAAAAGAACGTCACAAACGGGCGGATATAGACTTGTGATCGAACGTATTCGCATCCTTACAATGCTTCTCGACAAGATAAGTGGTGCTGCTAGTCAGTTCAGGCGCTACATTATGGCGCACGATAGGTGCGACTAGAGTCCACAGGGATCTATCCGGCTAGTTTAGCAATGGGGGGCTTAGACGGTCTTAGTGTTACGCCCTTTTCACTTACGCCAATTTTGGCTTCCGGATATACGGCCACTGCCAGTTCAAGTGCTTCGATGAAGCCAGATCGGAAGTCTCGTAGTCGAGCATAGCCGCTACCAAATTGGGCATGGAGGGACGGCCACGAGATCTCGACATTGCCCGTTAGAGCATGCAGCCGATAAGCAAGCCAAATGTAAATGTCGATAACTAAGCTTCGAGGCCCTATCGCGCGAAGAGCAGTCTCATTTAAAGGGAGCGGTCTGTCTGACAGTGCATTATAGAATTCAGCATTCAGGAGGACAGTTTCTTTCCACAGCGTTGGTTGGTCCCCTAGGACGTCGCTCATCGTTATGGATCCGTCGATAAACCCCCCTTTCTTCATGACTTCCTTTTTTTCGTGGCCAGCGAAAAAGGTTAGATTGCATGCGGATATCCTGCGTGCCTGTTCGTTCACATTTTTATATGTCTTGCCGCCAATCGAAAGACCCATGTTGCCAAGCCAGACCCTCATGGAGCGTCCTAGTTCTATCTCCCGACTTTTTGTGCGTACGGCCTGACTTTGCAGGAAAAGTAGGATGAATCGCGCATAAGAGCCGTAGGGCACTCCGAGATTGTGTCCCTCGCGATCCACGCCGCCCTGAATGAGCAAGGTGATATTGTGGCCTTCCTTGCGCCAGACATGGTCGGTCAGGGGCTTGTGAGGTAGCGACGTTAAAGCAAAACCCGAGTAAGTAAAACCTAGCTTGTCCCGCTCTTCGCTTAAAACCTGAAATGCGGCTTCAACAAGGGCACGTTCATGCTTTGATGTCGCGTGAGCGCGTGCTTCCTCTATTCCTTTCTCGGCAATCATCGCATGAAAATTCACCATGGCCGCATGGTTGCAGACGTTTTAAATAAAATCAATTTGGACTTTGGTCGCGGTGGCTATTTGAAGTGATATTTGTATTTAACTATTTGTTTGAGCGACCAGGGTCCACGGGACGAATCGTATTCGCGCGAGTAGGGTCCACATTGAGCGCGACCAAAGTCCACTGAATAAGCGGGGAAGCTGTGGAAAACGTGTTCTCAGGACACAGCTGAGCCGACGTCGCTTTGGCGAATCGAGTTGTGAGGGTTCATGCGCGACCAGAGTCCACGCCTTGATCTGGAAGATATTAGAGAGCGGTTCTTATCCGTCGGCGTAAAGTTCGGAGCGTGGACTCTGGTCGCGCGTGACAGAAGTGAGTGTGGACCCCGGTCGCGCATGAACCCTCACAGCCGATAATTAGGCACCTCAATGTAATTTTCCCTGCATATGCACGCACGCGATTGCATGGCATGCTACCGCATGCGTGCATATAGGAGATGCTTATATCTTAGCTAACTCCATCAACTCGTTTATACCTTCCCAGTAAGAGAGCCGACGTGCGTCGCAGAACTCTATGAAGCGCTCCGCAACATCCTGCGGAACTCGCGTGTTAATTGTGATTGTCGGGCCGACTGCTTTTTTGCGGCGCGGTACGATGCGTGCTCCAGCTTCCCTGCTGGTGAAACCTGCGTTACGTCCTGCATGGTCAATCCGCTCTAAATCGCCTCTGTCGACCCCGGTGGGTTCACGCGGGATAATTGAGGCGAGCTTCGATGCGGATCTTTTGGGACCGAAGCCGAAGGCATCATCGCTCATGGTTCTGCTGTCTCCGTAGCATTGTTATCAACAAAGGATGAAATTAATTCGTCTGCGACGGCTTCCGCGTTGCGCAATGCTTCGGGGAGGCCGTTCACGTCGCTGGGGTCTAGTTCCTGTAAGGCGAGACGGCGGACAAAAATAGCCTTATATGCTTGACGTTCATTGAGCGCGTTACGGAACATTGGAAGCTCTGCATTATTGAGGCTTCCTAAGATTTCGCGCTCGATGCGCGTTTTAATGGCAGGGCTCGTGCGTGTCAGAATTACGCGGAACGGAATTTCGCGCCCCCGCAAAGCCTCTTCTTCCTCGTGGATGAGTTCGATGGCCCGACTTGCCTGCCGGGCGTCGACGCCGCTTGCCTGGAGGGGAATTACCACAAGGTCCGCATGACTGATCGCTCGTGACACCAATCTGCTCGCTGTTCCTTCAAGGTCGACAAAAACGAATTGTTTGTGACGCGCTGCTTCCACAATTTGCCGAATTACGGTTCCTTCTTTAACGTCCTCTATTACCTCGAAAGTGGCCTTTGACGTGCCCTTTCGCCAGTCTGCAATCGGCCTGTTCGGGTCTGCATCGATTACTGTGACCGAGGCTCCCATGGCGGAGAGAGTCTGCGCCATAACCAGGGTAAACGTGCTTTTGCCGGCGCCGCCTTTGGGGTTTGCTGTCACGATTACGGGCATGGGCGATCCTATAATTGAAATGGGCACTCTTCGTGCATGCGTGTGCATGCACTTGGTAGCACGCCACGCGCGCGCATGCAACAATCCGAGTGCATGCAATGCTACCGATAGCAACCGCACGCACTCGCACACCAGACAGCACGCGGTAGCAACCGATAGGCCCCGGTAGCGACTGGAGGCCAGTATATGCTTCTTGTACAGTAACATACTGATATAGCGCGTAAATATTCGTAAATAATGCGGCCGCCCTGAGGGCGCACGATGAGGTATGCGAAGGGTGGTAGCGAACTTTAGATGAACGTTAAGAAACACACGCGTCTGAGCATTAGATATATCGTCGACCCTATTCGTAGATACTGTGACGTAGAGGGGGGGGGGCGGCTACCGGCTGCACGCGGTAGCAACCACTCGCGTGTGGTAGCGACGGAAGTAGACTACGATCGTCGCATGGTAAAAACGCATGGGAGGAAAAAGGACGCAAGCCCGCACCAGCCCCCGCCGCCCGGCGCAAGGGGTGGGTCGCCGCGTAGCCGCGCCGATCCCGCCGCAAGCGGCGCCCTTGCCCCGGCCGTCGCGGCCCGGTCGCGCGGATGATGTCAAAACCAGAAATGGAGAAAGGCATCATGCGCCCACACCGTATTCCCACTGCAACCTCCCCTCGCCCGCCTGCCCCGATGCGCTGGGCCAACGTGACCGCTCCGCTTACCTGCACCCGCTGTGGCGTCACCTGGATGGCAGGAGATCCGGCCATCACCCTGCCCTGTCGCGGCTGTGATGGCGAACCTGGTCAGCCCTGCCGACGCTGGGCCGGCGGCAACGAAAACGTCTGCGCCCAGCGCGATCATGACGCCCGGCAGGCGGGTCTGCTGAAGGAGTGCGAGGCGCTCACATGGGATGGTCGGCACAGCAAGCCCCTGCGCCTGTGGGCCAGCTCGGTGGGTAGCACGGTCCCTGATGCCATCCGCACCGGAACTCCGGTGGCCCGGTTCGCGGCATGACGCCAGACCTGCGGGGCTACGACCATATCATCGTGGCCCTGAGCGGCGGGAAAGACAGCGTGGCGTCCCTGCTTGCAGCCCTGGAGCTGGGAGCCAGACCGGAAAGCATCGAACTCTGGCATCATGACGTGGACGGGGGAGGGGAGGGGTTCATGGACTGGCCTTCCACCCCCGGCTATGTCCGCCAGATCGCCCGCGCCTTTGACCTGCCATGCTACATGTCATGGCGCGACGGGGGCATACAGCGCGAGCTGCTCCGCGACGGCACGCCCACCGCCCCCGACCGCTTCGCGGGCTTCGCCGCATATGAACATGCCTTCGGCTGCACAATACGGCGCGACATCGACCTGAATACCCTTGCCGATCGGGGGCGCCCGTTTCCCGCTGCCCTGCAACAGCCCGACCTGCTCCGGCAGGCGCTGTCGCCCGACTGGGCAGGCCCCGTGCTGACAGATCACTGGCGACTGCCAGCAGGAGCTTTCGGCGAGAGCGCGGGGCCGGGTTAGCCCGCGGCGTGGCTGCGGAAAGCAGAAAAAAGCAGAACAGGAATACGAGAAAAAAGGACGCACCAGACCGGCGGGCCAGGCGCAAGGGGCTGGTCGGTTCGTGTCCTCGCCCTGACTGCTGCGCAGCACAGGCCTGCGGGTCGCCCCGATCCCGGCGCGAAGCGCCGCCCTTGCGCCCGTCCCCCCGGCCCGGTCGCGGGGGACGGGTGAAGAAAAGAGAAACCGGCACGCGGCACTGACCCGCCGGACCCTGACCCTTCCACTGACATCAATCCATCGCGGCAACCGTCCTGCACCGGCAGGGGCGGCTGTCCGCGCCTGCCCGGAGTTTGCCATGCGCGACCGATCTCACGCCCAGCTCAGCCTGTTCGACACCTCATCCCTCAGCAGCGGGGGCGCTGCCGACCTCTTCTGGGGTGAACTGGAAGGGGAGGAGGGGACTGCACCCCTGTCGGCATCCGTCCCCCTGATCATTCCGCGCACGGATTACCGCCTTGTCGGCCCCCGCCACCTGGGCGCGAACTGGAAGGATCGCGCGCGTGACAACATCGCGGCAATCCGCCTGCTGGGTGAACTGGAACGCGAAGACCGCGCGGCGACGACCGCCGAACAGGACCTGCTGATCCGCTTTACCGGCTTTGGCGCTGGCGACCTTGCCAATTCGCTTTTTCCGCACGGCGAGGATGGGTTCCGGGCCGGATGGGAGGATATCGGCCGCGCGCTGCATGACAGCACGACCGATGCCGAAAGGGCCGGTCTCATGCGGGCCACCCAGTATGCCCATTACACGCCGGAGCTCATGGTGCGGTCGCTGTGGGACATGGTCATGCGGATGGGGTTCTCGGGAGGCCGGGTGCTGGAACCGGGCTGTGGCACCGGCCTGTTCATCGCGACCCGCCCCGAAAAGCTGGAAGGCAGGGTGGCCTTTACCGGCATCGAAAACGATCCCCTGACGGCGCGGATCGCGCGCGCGCTGTATCCGAACCAGTGGATCCGGCAGGAGGATTTCACGAAGACCCTGCCAGGCGAGCGTTACGAACTGGCGATCGGCAATCCGCCTTTCTCCAGCCGCACGGTGCGCGGAGCCGACACGATCGGCCGGCTGCGCCTGTCCCTGCATGACCATTTCATCGCACGCTCCGTCGAGGCCCTGCGTCCCGGGGGCATCGCGGTGTTCGTGACTTCACGGCATACGATGGACAGGCGTGACGGCACGGCACGCACGCATATCGCCGGAATGGCCGACCTGCTGGGCGCGGTGCGTCTGCCGCAGGGAGCGATGAAGGACGAGGCCGGGACCGAGGTTGTGGTGGATATCGTTGTCCTGCGCCGCCGCATGGTGGGCGACGTGCCGGGGGATGAGGGCTGGCTGGAGACGGGCGAGGTGCCCGACAGCAATCATGGTAATGGGGCGCTGAGCGTCAACCGCTATTTCCTCGACCACGGCGAGCAGGTGCTGGGGGCGCATGAATGGACCACCACCCAGTTCGGCCCGGACTATACCTGCGCACCGGTCGCAGGGCTCATGCTGGACTGTGCGTTGCCCGAAGCTCTTGCGCGCATCGCCCCCGACATCCGCTTCCCGAAACCCGAGACCTGTGATCTCACAGCCCCCGCCCGGCGTGCGCGTGTCGGGACGGCAGCCGATGGCGCGGTCCTGAAAGAAGGCAGCTACTACATCGAAAGCCGGGTGCTGCATCAGATCGTCGGCGGCGTCGGGGTCGAGGTGCCGGTCAGGAAGAAAGGCAGCACAGAGGGCATCTTCCACAAACATGCCCGGATCATCGAAGCGCTGGTTCCGGTGCGCGATGCAACGCGGGCGGTGCTGCGCGCGCAGATGGAAAACCGGCCCTACGGGCGGCTGCAGTCCGATCTGCGGCGTGCCTATACCAGTTTTGTCCGTCAGTTCGGCCCGATCAACCTGACGAACACCACGACCCGCATGAACGAGAAGACCGGCGTGGAGACCGAAACCCAGCGCCGTCCCAATCTCCAGCCCTTTCTCGACGATCCCGATGTGTGGCTGGTCGCCTCGATCGAGAATTACGACACCGAGAAACAGGCCGGATCCATGGGGCCGATCTTTTCGGAACGGGTTGTCCACGCCCCGGTGGAGCCGGACGTGCAGACCGCCCTCGATGCGCTTGCCGTCTGCCTGCATGAAACGGGTGGCGTGGAGATCCCCCGCGTGGCGGAACTGCTTGGCCGGTCCGAAGCGCAGGTCATCAATGAACTGGGGGATGCGATCTATCTCGATCCCGCGTGCCGCGCCGCGGGGCGCGATGTCTGGGTGACGGCGGACGAGGCCCTGTCCGGCGCGGTGCGCACGAAACTCCAGAAGGCACGCGAAGCGGCGCAGGACGATGCACGCTACGCACGCAATGTGGTGGCGCTGGAAGCGGTGCAGCCCGAAGACCTGCGGCCCTCGGACATTACGGCCCGGCTGGGTGCGCCGTGGCTGCCCGCATCGGACGTGAGCGCATTCATCGCCGAAGTGATCGGGGTGGAGACGACGGTGCGCCACACGGTCGAAGTGGCCGCATGGAGCCTTGATATCGCGCCGTTCCGGGGCAAGGCCGAGGCTACCTCCCTATGGGGCACCGAGCGGCGGCATGCCGGTGAACTCCTGCTCGATGCGCTCAACCAGTCGAGCCCGAAGATCTGGGACGTATGGCGGGACGCCGATGGCGAACACCGCGTGCTGAACACGAAGGAGACGGAAGCGGCAAAGGAAAAGCTGGCGACGATCCGGCAGGCTTTCCACAACTGGGTCTGGACCGATCCCGATCGCAGCGAGCGCCTCGTGCGTCTCTATAACGACGTCTACAACAATCTGGTCCCACGCCGGTTTGATGGCACGCACCTGACGCTACCCGGCGCCAGCACGGTCATCTCGCTACGCGCGCACCAGAAGCGTGTCATCTGGCGCATCATAGCCGCGGGCAGCACCTACATGGCGCATGCGGTGGGTTCGGGGAAAACCTTCTCCATGGTTGCCGCTGTCATGGAGCAGCGCAGGCTCGGACTGGTCAGCAAGCCGCTGATTACGGTGCCGGGACATTGCCTCGCCCAGATCGCGCGCGAATTCCTGATGCTCTATCCGACCGCGCGCATTCTCGTTGCCGACGAGACGAATTTCGAGAAGGCGAAACGCCAGCGCTTCCTGGCCCGGGCGGCGACGGGAAACTGGGATGCGATCATCATCACGCATGATGCGTTCCGGTTCATTCCTACGCCCAGCGACTTTGAATCCGCGCTGATCGCCGAACAGGTCGCCTCCTATGAGGAGCTTCTGGAAACGCTGGACAGGGACGACACCCTGTCGCGCAAGCGTGTCGAGCGCATGAAGGAAGGGATGGAAGCCCGTCTGGAAGGACTGGCCGCGCGCAAGGATGACCTGCTGCATATCGGCGAGATCGGGATCGACCAGATCCTTGTCGACGAGGCGCAGCTGTTCCGCAAGCTGTCCTTCGCCACCAATCAGTCCGATCTCAAGGGCGTCGATCCGAACGGGTCGCAGCGCGCGTGGGACCTGTTCGTGAAGTCGCGTTTCATCGCGCGGGACAATCCCGACCGCGCGCTCGTGCTGGCGTCGGGTTCGCCGATCACGAACACGCTGGGCGAGATGTATACCGTGCAGCGCTACATGCAGCTTTCCGCCCTGGAGGAACGCGGCCTGCATGAATTCGATGCGTGGGCTGCGAATTTCGGTGAAACCCGCACGGAACTCGAACTGCAGCCCAGCGGCCTTTACAAGCCGGTCACGCGGTTCTCCGAATTCGTCAACGTCGCCGACCTCATGGCGATGTATCGCAGCTTTGCCGACGTGGTGCTGCCCGACGACCTGCGCCAGCATGTGAAACTGCCCAACGTGCGGGGCGGTCGCCGCGAAATCGTGGTCGCGCCCTCCAATGACAGTTTCAAGGCATACCAGCAGACGCTGGCGCAGCGGATCACCGCCATCGAGAACCGGAGCGGCCGGCCGCAAAAAGGCGATGATATCCTTCTGTCGGTGATTACCGATGCGCGTCATGCCGGGATCGACCTGCGCTTCGTGGTGCCGGGCATGGAGAGCGATCCGACGAGCAAGCTCAACATCATGATCGCCAATGTGTTCAGGATCTGGCGCGAGACATCGGAGAACCGTTACACCGACCCCGAGACCGGCGCACCTTACGACCTTCCCGGTGCGACACAGATGATCTTCTCGGATCTGGGCACCGAAAGCGCTCTCGAGAAACGTGGCTTCTCCGCATATTCATGGATCCGCGACGAACTGATCCGGCTGGGCGTGCCGCGCGAGCAGATCGCGTTCATGCAGCATTACAGGAAATCGGCGGCCAAGCAGCGCCTGTTCGCGGACCTCAATTCAGGACGCAGGCGCATCCTGATCGGCTCTACCGCGACAATGGGAACGGGCGTGAACGCCCAGCAGCGGCTGAAGGCGCTGCACCATCTCGACGTGCCCTGGCTGGTTGCCGACATCATCCAGCGCGAAGGCCGGATCGAGAGGCAGGGCAACCAGAACGACGAGATCGAAATCTACGCCTACGCGCAGAAAGGCTCGGTGGACGCGACCAACTGGCAGATGCTCGAACGCAAGCAGCGTTTCATCTGCCTTGCCATGTCCGGCGACCGCACCATCCGTCGCCTTGAAGATGTGGGGGCCGAAGCCAACCAGTTCGCCATGGCCAAGGCGCTGGCCTCGGGCGATGAGCGCCTGCTGCGCAAGGCGGGGCTGGAAGCGGAACTGGCCCGCCTCGAACGCCTCTATGCCGCCCATTACGACGACCAGTTCAATGTGAAGCGCGCGGTGCGGAACGCGGAAAAGGAAATCGCGGCGATGGAGGGGCTGATCCCGAAGATCGAGGCGGATATCGCGCGCAGGCGTCCGACGCGCGGCGAGGCGTTTGGCCTTGAGACCGCGCGCAGCGTCATCACCGCGCGGGAGAAGGCGGGAGCCTATCTTCTCTCGCAGATCCGCATGGCGGCCCGCAACGGTGACGATGGGGAGTGGCGTCTGGGACGCATCGGTGGCTTTGACATCATGTGCGAAGCCCGCGCGACCTACGCGGTGGATGATCGCAAAAAGGAAGCGGATGTGACGTTGTATCTGGCACTCGAACAGGGTGGGGGTGCCGTGCATCTTGATGACGAGGTGAAGCCGCTGGGGCTGGTGTCCCGTATCGAACACCTGCTGCTGACATTCGAGGATGCGCTGCGCAATGCGATCAGCCGCCGTGACGGGGCACAGGCCCGCCTGCCCGCCTATCGCGCGCGGATCGGCACTCCGTTTGCGGAACAGGCGCTGCTTGAAGAAAAGCGTGAAGCCCTCGAAGCCCTTGAAGCCGATCTGGCCGCGACCGTCATGGAGACACCCGCCAATGACGACGCGGTGGAGGCGGTGACCGATCTGGTGGCCTGAGAAGGAGGGGAAGGAGAATTGGGGAAAGGAGGGGGCTGCCAGAGGCCGCATCACCGCGCAAGGCTCAGGCCGGGCGCGCTGCGCGCGGCCTTGCGCGGCGACGCGCCCCCCGACCGCCCTGAAGATGTCGAAAGACGGAATCCAGCAAAGGACAGGACCATGGAACTACGCGAGATCGACCCGAAGACCCTGCGCGCCAACCCGGACAATCCCCGCCGGGCGGCGCCCCCGGTCGAGGAAGACCGCAGGCTGGCGCTCAACATCAGGGCGGTGGGCCTGATCCATCCGCCGCTGGTGCGCGAAGGCGGGGATGGTGTGCTGACGATCATCGCAGGGCATCGCCGCGCACGGTGTTCCATCATGGCGAAGCTGAAGACCATCCCCGTCTTCGTCACGGGCGCCGATGAAGAACTGGACGGCCTGGTGGCCGCGTCGGAGAACATGATCCGGCTGGGGATGAGCGAGCCCGACCAGTGGCGGGCGGTCAGCCGCATGCGCAGCGAACAGAAAATGAAGGAAACCGCCATCTGCAAGGCGCTGATGGTGACCCCTGCCTATCTCAGGCGGCTTGACCTGCTGGCACATCTGCACCCGCCGATCCTTGATGCGATTGAACTGGGCATCGGCCCCGATGACGATGCCCGCAAGGCCATCGCAAAGGCGTCTCCCGAAGAGCAGGCAAGGGTGTGGGCTGAAATCTGGGCAGAGAGTGCTGAAGAAGGGCAGGACCCTGCCGATTACCGGATGACGGTGGAGGATGGCCAGCACATGGACTGGGATGATCTGGCCCGGGCGTTCTCGATCGCGGCGTTCTATGCCCGCGATGCGCGCTTCGACGACGCAGCTGCCAGACGGCACGGCATTGTCTGGGAGGAGGACCTTTTCGGTGAAGGGGGGCAGGACAACCGCTATACCAGCGATGCCCGTGCCTACGCGGCCGCCCAGCGCGAGGCCATGGAGGCGGGCCTGCCTGCCAATGGCCATATCACGCCGACTGATGATTACGGATATCCGGTCCTGCCCGAGAACGCCTATCTCGTGCAGGCGTGGCATGAAGCAGGTGAAGATGACCAGATCGCGGTTTTTCTCCATCCCGTGACGCTCAGGGTTGGCGAGAAGGGTTTCCGGATACGCGTGGATGCGTCCGCTACCAGTCGGGCCAGCGAAAGCCCGGGACCGGTCGTGGAGAAACCGCGTGAGAGGCCCGACATATCAGGAACGGGTCTGAAGATGATCGGGGAGATCCGCACGCTGGCCCTGCACCGGGCGCTGGATGGGGCTGCTGATGCCGTCGACCCATGGGATCTTGTAGGCGCTCTCCTTCTGGCGTTGGGTTGTGGCAACGTGACGGTGAAGAATGACACCAGCCACATCGCCTATCACCAGCCCACCGCCCGCGATAATGCGCTGGCCGCGCTGTTTCCCGAGGGGCATCTGGTGCGCGACCCGGCGCTTATGCGCCATCATGCGATGACGGTGGTGCGGAGCATCGCGAACTGCGATGTCAGCCCGTACGACGGCAGCGGCCCGCAGGCGCTCCTGCTGGGCATCCTGTTCGGCGCGGACAGCCATATGCCCAATATGGCGGTCGAGGACTTCCTGAAAACGTACAGCAAGGCCGGGATCACTCGGGCCGTGCAGGCCGAGGGGCTGCCTGAACAGGCCACGGGCAAGCTCATGCGCGCAGCCCTCATTAATCATGTAGGCCCCGGGGGGCATTGGGTTCCTGACGTCGCGGGCTTTGCCGGGGCGCCGGTTGCTTGGAAGGAGAAGCTGGACCGGCAGCGCGGGGCCGCGGCCCGGATGATAGCCCTGGACGCCGAACTGGAGGCGGACGAAACGCATGAGGACGCCGGGGGCGCGGCTGACGCCGTCGCTGGCGCGATGCAGGTGGACGAAGGCGAAGCAGACATGACAGCGCTGCCCAATGCAGCGACGCCCGAACCTGAAATGGTGTTGGCTGCATGATGAAGGGGCGGACAAAGCCGTGCGCGTCGGTCCGCAGGGACCGACGCTACAGGGTGGCGACCTGCTTCTGCGGCAGGCCGGAACCATGGGCGCAACTCTCTTTTTGCGGGCAGACACTGGGGCTGCTGCCCGATCATGAAACCGCGTGGCGGTGCGCGGACCTGCACCGGCAATGGATCCGCATGGAGCGGCCCGCCAGTGAGTGGCTGGCGCTCGTGTTCGATGCGCAGGTTCTCCTGCGAAGGCGGCTTGAAGGCGAGGGCTGGCTGGGACCGTCCCGCCATTGCCCGCCGCAGGCTCTGGCGGCATAAGAAACCGGGGCCGCCTGACGAGGACGGACGAAACATTCACGCAGGCTACGGCGCGGGATGTCGCGGCCCCCATTCATCGTAGCCGGACATGACATCCCGGGGGCCGTGATGTCATGTCCTGAACTGAGGGGAAACCATGATCGTCCTGATTGTGGTGGACCGGAAGTGGTTAAAGAAGCTGCTTCGCACAGCGAAGAAGGCCCTCCAGGCGGCAGCCACCGTCCTGAAGGGCCTAGCGGATTAATCCACTTCCACCACACGGCCGGGGGGTATTCTTTGACGGGATGCCCCCCGGCCACGGGTTCAGATTAGGACATTCCGGCTACGATTTTCAAGGGGCGCGACCCCTTCCGGTGCCGCGCCCCTTCCGTTTTGCGGAGTACGAAACACCAGCATTGCCACCATGGGAAAAGGGTGGGGCACAGGACCGCCCCGCGCGTTCGTGGCCGTGTGGACGGACAGACAGGAAGCCGGGTTTTTAGAGGGTGACGCATGCCATGCGCCACCCTTTTTTCGTGCCCTCAGGCGAGGGCACGGAAAGGAAACACGAAACGCAGGAAAGGGAAGGCGCTGCCATGGCGTGCCGGTCGCAGCCAGATGTGGCGCTTCCCCATGCTCGCGATGCTGCGCGTGGGTCCAGTGCCGGCGCAGGGCGCCGCTCTGGCCCCGACCGGCACGCCATGGCCACGCGCGAAACATCCGAAACAGAAATAAAGAGAGAGAGCACGGTCATGCCCGTACTGATCCTGAACGCCATTCCCGCTACCCGCACCATTGGTCGGTGGGGCGCTTCGACAAAGAGCGAAATCACGACCAATCTGGTTCCGCCACGGCGGATTACGGCGGCGACCGTGCCGGATGTCGCAAATCAGGTCATTGCTTTTGGTCGGCATGTTGCGGCGGAATGTCCGCGACAGTCCTTTGTGGTTTTTGCCCGGATGGCACGGGGGCAGCGCAAGCCGCGCGGGTTTGACGCGGCCGCACGGGCGCAGGAACTCAACTGTGAGTCCTGGCTGCATGTGACGCTGGAACATCCCGTACCGCATGCAGATGGCCCCGGCGTTTCTTCATGGGGCAGCAAATTCACGCCGTTCTGTCTGGAAGGGCATGCCCCTGTCTGGCCGGGTGAGGGACCGGCGTATCTGGAAACCATCGCGCAGCGTTCGCTGGGATTATACGGCTGGATGCGCGCGATTGCCTTCCGGCTGGCCCGGCTCACGGGCCGCGAGCAGGATCCCGCGGAGACCTGCACGCAGGACGCGCTGCGCGCCGCCTATGCGCGAAAACTTCATCCCTTCGACATGGCGACCGAAATTGTCGCCATGGACCGGGCGGCCCGAAGCGTTGCCGCCTGAGCCATCGCCCGCGGCCATGTCCGCCATTGCACATCACTGTACCGGCCCCGCCCGGCGGGGCCGTTTCCGTTGAGGGAGAAGTCCATGTCCGCCACCAGCCGCGTTGAAATGATCGCAGGCTACCGCCTTGAGATTGCCACCGTCCGTGACGGCGTCCTGATCCGCACGCCCGGCATCTTTCCCGTCAATGCGCGCGAATGGCATGGCCCGTACGCAGATGAGGCCGCCGCACTGGTCGATTTCCGGACGCGCGTTGCGCGGCCGCGCATTACGCCCGAACGCCTGCGGCAGTACAGGAAGCACGGTTATTACGGGATCGTGCGGGGCGTGGAAGTGATCCAGCGCCGCAGCCCGTGGACCGGTGCGTCCGAACTGACGCCGTTCGAACTCGTGGCGGCCTGATCCACGTCCTGCGATGCTGCTCCGTGCCGTTTTGGACACAAATCATCCTGAGTGCCACGGGGCCTGCCGCGTCCTTTCCGCGAGCCTGCGCGAGATGGAAATCGCCAGAAATCCGCGTGATCCCCAGCCCTGCCCGAAGCTGAAAGGCAGGAAAAAGGAAAGGGAAGAGAGGAAAGAAATGAAAAAAGAAAAAGGCGCTCTCATAGGGCGTCGGTCGCGGCAAGGGTTCGTCGCTACCGCTCCCGGCTGACGCCGCCCTTGCCACGCCCGCCCCCCGATGAGGGCGCGATCAGGTCAGAAAAAACCTGAGGAGGCGAAAATGGCAGAGAAAACAGCGAAATTGATGGCAGGATGTTGATTTTCACTGAGAACTGACCCGGGTAGGGCGGAAATTTTCATCGAGATTTGACCCATGCCTTCACACTCCCCGGCAGCATCTGCTGGGGGTTTG
>NZ_NKTY01000032.1 GCF_003207825.1 Komagataeibacter saccharivorans
CCGCAGCTTCATCCATAATTTTGAACACGATACCAACGTGCAGGCCGTGACCATGGCGGTCATCGGCATCGGGCGGCGGCTGGGCATGACCGTGGTTGGTGAAGGGGTCGAGACGGCGGAACAGCGCGCGCTGCTGGAAGAACTGGACTGTGACGTGATGCAGGGTTATCTGTTCGCCCGTCCCCTGACCCCACGCAAGATGGAACAGTGGGTGCGCGATGGGGGTGGTCCGGCTGCCATACGCGCGACTGGTGCCGCCTCAGGCCCGCACACATCGGCCACGTCCTGACAGGACCAAGCGGGACCGAGGGGGATTTCCACATAATGCCATTCAAACATGATGACCGCCTGCGCGCGCTGACCCACAAGGATTCCGATTTCTGGGCCGATGTGGTGGACAACGTGCTGATCGTCGCCATTACCGACGTGCGGGGCATCATCACCTATGTCAACGACCGGTTCTGCGAGATCAGCCGCTACTCGCGTGAGGAACTGCTGGGGGCGACGCACCGCATCGTCAATTCCGGCTATCACGACGCGGCGTTCTTCCGGCAGATGTACCGCACCATCCGCGCAGGCGGCATCTGGCGCGGCAATATCTGCAACCGGGCGAAGGATGGCACGCTGTACTGGGTCGGCACCACCATCATGCCCAAGCATAACGCGCTGGGCGCGATCGAAGGCTACGTGGCCACGCGGTTCGAGATAACGGAACTGATGAACGTGCGCGACCGGCTGAAATCGCTGGCCGCGACCGATCCGCTGACCGGCCTGTTCAACCGTGGCGGCTTCAACTCCGTGCTTCAGGCCGCAGTGGAGCGCAAGGCGCAGGACATCGCGCGCGATGCGTTCCTGATGATGTTCGACCTTGACGGCTTCAAGCAGATCAATGACATCCACGGCCACCATGCGGGTGACGTGGTGCTCAAGGTCATGGCGCGCCGCCTGCTGGACCTGATCCATCCCGAAGATGCGGCATGCCGTCTGGGTGGCGACGAATTCGCGCTTATCATAAGCCACACGCTTGACCGCATGCCGCTGCCCGCCCTGCTGGAGCGGCTGCTGTCGGTGCTGGAAACCCCCGTCGAGGTCGGCGGCACCATGGTCAGCGTATCGGGCAGCGTGGGCATTACCCCCATCGCGGCGCTGGAATGCGCCGAGACATTGCAGAAAAGCGCGGATGTCGCGCTATACGCCGCCAAGCGCGCGGGCGGCAATCAGGCGCGGATGTTCGATATCGCCCTGCACCAGCAGAGCATCGAACGCGCGCAGATCCTGGCCGATGCCCGCCGTGGGGTGGAAGAAGACCAGTTCGAACTGTATTACCAGCCCATCCTGAACCTGCGCACGGGACAGTGCGACCAGATGGAAGCCCTGCTGCGCTGGCATCACCCGCAGCGCGGGCTGCTGGCGGCGGACAGCTTCCGCGATGTGTTTCTGGACGCCGCGCTGGCACGGATGATGAGCCCGCAGCTTGTCCGTGTCTTTCGTGATGACATGCGGCTGTGGGCCAGCAACCTTGATGCCTGCCCGAGCCTTGCCATCAACCTGTCCCGGCTGGACCTGCTGAATGTCAGTTTCCAGAATGAACTGGAAATCGAGATCAGGCGGCAGGGCGGCAAGGCCGCGAATTATGTGCTGGAAATATCGGAATCCGTCCTGTCCGCCGGACGTTCGGACCGGATGCTGGAACGGCTGCACGAACTGGCGGCGCAGGGGTTCCAGCTTGCGCTGGATGATTTCGGGCAGGCCATGCTGCCGCTTGAGATCCTGCGCAGCATTCCGTTCTCGATGGTCAAGATTTCCCGTACCCTTGTGGCCGGTATCGAACACAGCCAGCAGGCCCGCGCGGTGATCGCGCATCTGTGCGGCCTTGCCCATGCCTATGGGCTGGATGTGACGGTTGGCGGGGTCGAGAGGGAGGAACAGATGGCCATCCTGCGCGAAATCGGGGTGGACCGGATTCAGGGTTTCTATATCTCCGCCCCCATTTCGGCGGGGAACCTGCTGGTCGTGCTGGAAAAGCATATTCCCGACACGGGGCAGGGCGAAATCCCGCAGGATGCCTGACCCATTGGGCAGCCTGCGCGGCTGATCGCCGGGCGGATCATGCCTGTCGGGACGGCTGACGCCATCATTTCATGAAATCACCCATCACCGCACCGGACAGGCAGGTGCCGCAAAAGCGGTGCGGCGGTCGGAAGATGGTATATATGTGTCGTATACAGAAAATTAAAAAATTATAAATATCAATTGTATTGCACTGTTTTCCGGTGGGAATGCACAGTGTTGCGCAACACCGATTGTTCACGATTTATCGGGGCCTATACGCAAATGACAGGAGCATCATGCCCGCCATGTCATGGCCATACAGTTCCAGCCACGGATGCCGCGCATGACCGGCGCTGCTGACGGGCAGGTTTCCCGGCCGGTCCCGCCCGCACCATGCGGCTGACGTTACACACGGATTACGCGCTGCGCGTTCTGCTCCATCTGGGCCAGAACCCCGGCAGGCGCATCCCGATCCAGTATATCGCCGGCCTGCACGGCATTTCCCACAACCATCTGGTGAAGGTGGTCAGCCATCTGGCCCATGACGGGGTCGTCCTTGCGCATCGGGGGCGCAGTGGCGGGGTGGAACTGGCATGCCCGCCGGAAGATGTCGTGATCGGGACCGTCGTGCGGCGGATGGAAGCCAGCCTGCAACCGGTTGCGGCCTGCACGCCCGCCAATGGACAACAGGACTGCCTGCTGGCGGATATATGCACCCTGCGTCCCATCCTGTCGCGCGCGCTGGACGCATTTCTTGCGGAACTGGATACCGTTACGCTGCGCGATATCCTGCCCCCGCCGGGCCGCCCGCCGCCCGCCGGACAGGCGGATCTGCCCGATGGCATGCCGTAACCACAGGCGGGTTCAAGGGGATGGCTTTATATGTCTGTATATGCCTATATATAAACAGGGCAGATAATTCGCGGGTTTTTGATAGATTTCAATTATGAAAAGATAAAACTCATTTATCTACAATGTGATATGGGTTTTTCCTGTTGCAATGGCGCAGTCAGGGGGTCTTTCCTTCGGGCAAAGGCCACATGCTGCCAACGCAGAACGATACGGGAAAGCCATGTCCGACAAGCCGCAATACAAGCCCTATACCCATCCCGCCGGTGGCTGGGGGGCGGCGAACGCCACAGCCCGCGTGCTGATGGAACAGAGCGTGCTGGCCAAGGGATCGCGCGCGCTGCTGGCGATGAACCACCCCGATGGCTTCAAATGCCCAAGCTGTGCGTGGCCGGACCCGGACCGGGAAAAAACCCTTGAATTCTGCGAAAACGGGGCCAAGGCACTGGCGTTCGAGGCAACGAAGCGCCACATCGGGGCCGAATTCTTCGCCGCCCATACCGTTACCGAACTCATGGCGCGCAGCGATCACTGGCTGGAAGAACAGGGCCGCCTGACCCACCCCATGCGCTATGACGCCGCGACCGACCATTACGTGCCATGCACATGGGATGAGGCATATGCCCTGATCGGCCAGCACCTGCAGGCGCTGGACAGTCCCGATCAGGCCGAATTCTATACCTCCGGCCGCACGTCGAACGAGGCCGCGTTCCTGTATTCCGTATTCGTGCGCGCCTACGGCACCAACAACTTCCCCGACTGTTCCAACATGTGCCACGAGCCGACCAGCCGTGGCCTGCCGCTGTCCATCGGCATTGGCAAGGGCACGGTGCGGATGGAGGATTTCGGCAAAACCGAAGCCATTTTCATCATCGGCCAGAACACCGGCACCAACAGCCCGCGCATGATGACCGAACTGGTCCATGCCCGCAAACGCGGCACGCCCATCGTGGCCGTCAACCCCATGCCCGAACGCGCCCTGATCCGCTTTACCGAGCCACAGGACCCGATCAAGATGGCGACGTTCGGCTCCACCCCCATCGCCAGTGAGTTCTGCCATGTGCGCATCGGCGGGGACGCGGCCTTCCTCAAGGGGGTGATGAAAACCCTGTTCGAACTGGATGCCGAAGCTGCGGCCAGGGGCGAACCTGCTGTTCTGGACCATGCGTTCATTGCCGAACACACATTCGGTTTCGAGGCGCTGAAAGCTGATATCGAAGCCACGCAATGGGCCGACATCGTGGCGGTGTCGGGGCTGACGGAAGAACAGATCCGCCGCGTGGGCGCGATCTATGCCGCATCCAGCGCCACCATCATCTGCTTCGGCATGGGGGTGACGCAGCACCAGCAGGGATCGCGCGTGATCCACCAGATTGCCAACCTGCTCATGCTGCGTGGCAATTTTGGCAAGCCGGGGGCAGGGATATGCCCCGTGCGCGGCCATTCCAACGTGCAGGGTGACCGCACGGTCGGCATTGATGAAAAGCCCAGCCCCGTCTATCTCGACCGGCTTCAGGAAGTATTCGGCTTCAACCCGCCGCGTGAACATGGCCACCATGTGGTTGAATCCGTGCAGGCGATGATTGACGGCACGGCGAAGGTGTTCATCGGCATGGGGGGCAACTTCATCCATGCCATTCCCGACACCCCCGTTGCGTATGCGGCCATGTCGCGGCTGAACCTGACGGTGGGGATCGCAACCAAGCTCAATCGCGGGCATCTGGTGCATGGGCGTGATGCGCTGATCCTGCCGGTCATCGCGCGTTCCGAAATCGACCACCAGAAAACCGGGCCGCAATTCGTCACGATCGAGGACGCGATGTCCAACGTCACCGCATCGCGCGGGGTGCTGCATCCCGCCAGTCCCGACCTGCGATCGGAAATCGAAATCGTGTGCCGCATGGCGCGCGCGACCCTGCCGGACAGTAGCATCGCGTGGGAATCCTTCATTGATGACTATGACCTGATCCGCGACCGGATCGCGCAGGTCTATCCGGACCTGTACGCCGGTTTCAACACCCGCATCCGCGCCACCAAAGGCTTTGCCCTGCCGGTCCCCCCGCGTGAGCGCCGGTGGAATACCCTGACCGGGCGGGCCAATTTCCTGCTGATCGACGGACTGGACGAAGACACGCCCATTGGCGGCTCCGACATGCTGCGTCTGTCCACCATCCGCTCGCACGATCAGTACAATACCACCATCTACACCAATAATGACCGCTACCGGGGCGTGTACAACACCCGCACCGTCATCTTCATGAACGAGGAGGACATGCGCGAACGCAACCTGAGCGAAGGCATGCTGGCGGATCTTGAAACCATCAGCAATGACGGGGTCGAACGCCGGTTAAGCGGCTTCATGGTGCTGCCGTATCCCATGCCGCGCGGTTCGATCGCGGGGTACTATCCCGAACTCAACCCGCTTCTGCCGCTATCGCATTTTGACCAGATCAGCGGCACGCCCGCGGCCAAGTCCATTCCCGTACGCGTCCATGCCGCAGCGACCGCCCCGCAGGCCGAAGCACTGCAACCCGCCTGAACGAAGCAGCCAGATGCATCAGGGCCAGATACAGATGAGCGTGCATGACTTCGCCCGCCGGGTGGATTACGCCACCGCGCTGGGACTGGTACTGGCCCATGCCCGCCAGACGCCGCAGCCCGTGGCGCGGGTGCCCCTTGCCCAGGCCACGGGAAGGGTGGCCGCCCATGCGGTGCAGGCCACTTCCCCCCGACCGCCCGCCGATATTTCCGCGCTGGATGGCTATGCCTTCGCCCATGCCGATATGGTGGCACAGGGCAGCCTGCCGGTGGACGGGCGCACGGTGGCGGGGGACAGGCCGGCAGCCCTTGCAGCGGGCCATGCGCGCGCCATCCTGACGGGTGCGCGCATACCGGCGGGCGCGGACTGCGTTATGGCGGTCGAACGGATGACGCTGGGTGCGGGCGACCAGGTGGCCCCGGCCACGGCCCTTGCGCAGGCGGGAGCCAATATCCGCTACCGGGGCGAGGAATTCGGCGCGGGCGATGTGCTGGTACGCGCGGGACAGGTGCTGGACTGGCGGCATGTTGCACTGCTGGCGTCGCAGGGCATGCAGGACGTGGTGGTGGCCCGCAGGCCGCGCGTATGCGTGCTGTCCAACGGGGCCGAACTGGCCGCCGATGCGCCGGGGGCGTGCGCGGATTCAAACACGCCCATGCTGGCCGCAATGCTGGGCAGTGCGGGTGCGCGGGTGCGGACGTGCAGTGTCGCGTCCGATGATGTCGCGATGCAGGCCGCCCACCTGCGCGCGGCCTGCACCGGGACGGATGTGGTGGTGACCACGGGGGGCATATCGGTTGGCGGCACCGATCATATGCTGGATATCCTGCTGGCAATGGGCGCGCGGATCGTTTTCCGTGGGGTTTCCATCCGCCCCGGCAAGCCCTTCACCATGCTGGAACATGATGGGCGGGCGGTGTTCTGCCTGCCCGGCAATCCGGGGGCTGCGGCCATCTGTGCGCTGGCCTTCGTGCAGCCTTACCTGCGCGTGCTGACCGGGGCGCCAGCGGATATGGCGCAGGTCAGCGCCACGGCGGATTTTTCAGCCGACGCCCCGCCCGATACCACCGGGTTCATACCCGTATCCATGCGGCGCGGGCCGCAGGGCTGGCACTTCGTGCGGGTGCCAACGGCTGGCGCATCGGACATCATCGCGTTTTCCCGCGCCGATGCCCTGCTGGCCGCCAGTGCCGAAAACCCGGTGCGGGCGGGACAGGTGGCGTGGGCCATCCCGCTTCACGCGCCATCCGCGCTGGCCTGACGGCGCTGATGGCGGGTCAGTCCAGTTGCACGGAACAGGCATGCTCCAGCGCGAACCGCGCCACCGCCGCCGTGTCGTTCACGTCCAGAACCGGCAGGTGCGCGGGCAGGCCGGGGGCACCGGGCGTATCGGTGGCGATGGCGATGATGTTGTCCTGCCGCATGAATAGCGGTTCCTTGCCCAATGCGGGGCGATAGACCTCGATACAGGCGGGAACGCTGGCATGGAAACCTTCCACCACCACCAGATCGGTGCGCTGCATGCGCCCCAGCAGTTCCGCAAGGGTGGGGGGCGCATCGGGACATTCATGTTGCAGGACCCAGCGCCCCGGCGTGGCCAGCATGACCTCGCCCGCGCCCGCATTGCGGTGCAGCCATGAATCCTTGCCGGGACGGTCAATGTCGATATCATGGTGGGTATGCTTGATGGTGGATACGGCCAGCCCGCCTGCGCGCAGCACCGGCAGCAGCCGGGCCAGCAGGTGCGTCTTGCCCGACCCGCTGCGCCCCGTAATACCGATCAGGGCCTGAAGTGCTGGATGGGACATGTGCGCGAAACCTTGTAATCCTGTGGGCTGGCTGTCGCAGCGTATGGCGCGGCAGGCCATGACGCAATGCCACGACATGGCGGGGACCACGCGGCCATGAAGGCTGGCGGGCTGGTCATGGCGGGCGGGGAAGCCCGGCGCATGGGGGGCGTGGACAAGCCGCTCCTGCCGCTGGGCGCGCTGAACTGCATTGAACGGGTGATCGCAACCCTGCGGCGCGACTGCGCGCGGCTGGCCATCAGCGCCAATGGTGACGCCGCACGTTATGCACGGTGGAACCTGCCGGTACTGGCCGACCGGGTTGCCGGGGCGGGGCCGCTGGCGGGCGTGCTGCGTGGGCTGGAATGGGCGCACGACGCGGGGCTGGACGTACTGGTGACGGTGCCGGGGGATACGCCCTTTATCCCGGCGGATCTCGTGCCCCGGCTGCTGCCCGCGCCATCCTTCGCCACCAGTCTTGGCCAGCGGCACAGCCTTGTGGCCGCGTGGCCGGTTGCATGCCGCGACATGCTGGCGGCGCAGCTTGCGGACATCACGCCCGAAAACCGGCGCAGCGCCACGCGTGTCCGCACGCTGGCCGACCGGCTGGATGCGCGCCCGGTCGCTTTCGCGCCGCTGGCCGGTGGGGTGGACCCGTTCTTCAACATCAATACGCCTGATGATCATCAGGCCGCCTGCCAGCATGCCGCCCGCATGGATCAGGCCGGACCCGTCACCCCGTAACGACGCAGCCGTGACCGCCGTGGCCGGCACCCCATACGGAAGGAAATGCCGTGTTCATGCGCCGCGTGGATGGATGGGCGGATCGTCATGAGAATGCGTGAAAACGGGTTCCCCGCCTGCTGCTGCCGGGCGAGGAGACAGGGGGGCCTGCATGCCCCGGTCCGCCCGGAATCATGACCGCATCGTAATGGTTCCCGCTAGGGCGGGTCCAAGTAAAAAAAATATTTTCTTTACCCGTTTATTGCATGTCTGGCGATTATGCCGCACATGACCTTACCCGATTTTTACGAAATGCTAACTTTATCAATACACTCGTAATAAACTTGTTACCAAGATCGCGGTTTCGTTTTTTCGTATTTGTAAAAGCCGGGACTAGCTTCCACCCAACGATACAGAAGGAACATCCATCATGTCTTCTTTCATGAGACCACAGGACGCCGCCGGGTGGGCGACGCTTGTACTGGCGGTCATCATTATCCTGCTGGGTCTGCCGCTTGTTTACATGGGTGCGGAACTCGCTGCCCTTGGCGGGTCATGGTACTACGTGATCTGCGGTCTTGCCGTCACCCTTTCGGGCGTGCTCATGGCGCTTGGCCGCGTGGCCGGGGCGCTGCTTTACCTTGCGGCCTGCGCCTTCACATGGCTGTGGGCGCTGTGGGAAGTGGGGCTGGATGGCTGGGGCCTGCTGCCGCGCGTGTTCGGGCCGAGCCTGATCGCCATTGCCGTGCTGCTGTGTATGCCCGTGCTTAAACGCGCCGAAGCCGCGCATTCACCCTCAGCGCGGAAGGTTGCGTAATGTCTCCCAAACCAATGCTGCGTAACGTCCTGCTGGGCGCCACCATCATCGCGGGCATGACGGCCGCCGCCATCGCGCAGGTGCCCCCCGCCGACCAGCCTCCCGGCACGGGCAACGCCACGCCGCCCGCGGAACAGCCCGCGCCGCCTGCGGACAGTTTTGCCCCCCCGTCGCCCAACGCACCGCAGTCGCCGGGCGTGAACGCCGCCAATATTCCCGACGGCCCGCCCGCCGAACCCAGCGAGGCCACGCCGATGGTCGAGCAGGTCACAGCCAATCCCGCGCATGATGACTGGCCCGGCTATGGCCGCGATGACAGGGCGACCCGCTTTTCGCCGCTGGACCAGATCACGCCATCCAATGTCGGCCACCTGAAGCGCGCCTTCATCTACCACACCGGCAGCAAGCCCGCGCCGGGACAGACCAACAAATGGGCCGCCGAAACCACGCCCATCAAGGTGGGTGACGGGCTGTACATGTGTTCGGCCATGAACGACATGATGCGGATCGACCCGGCCACGGGCAAGGAAGTCTGGCACTTCCATGCCAATGAAAAATACGACAGCATCCCCTATACGGCGGCGTGCAAGGCGGTGGTCTATTACACCTCCTCCACCGTGCCGGAAGGCGAGCACTGCCACCACCGCATCCTTGAAGCCACGCTGGACGAACGCCTGATCGAGGTGGACAGCGAGGACGGCAAGGTGTGCGAAGGCTTTGGCTGGCACGGCATGGTCAACCTGATGAAGGGGATGGGTGAGTCCGTGCCCGGCTTCGTGGCCGAAACCGCGCCGCCGCCGATCGTCAATGGCGCGATCATCACCAATCAGGAAATCCTTGATGGCCAGCGCCGCTGGGCGCCCTCTGGCGTGATCCGTGGCTACGACGCCGAAACCGGGCGCTTCCTGTGGGCATGGGATGTCAACCGCCCCCATGAACATGGCGAGCCGAAGGAAGGCGAGCATTACAGCCGTGGCACCCCCAATTCGTGGGCGGCGATGATTGGCGACAACGCCCTGGGGCTGGTTTACGTGCCCACGGGCAACTCGGCCGCCGATTACTACAGCGCCATGCGTTCGCCGGAGGAAAACAAGGTGTCCTCCGCCGTGGTGGCGATCGACGTGAAAACGGGCGAGCCGCGCTGGGTGTTCCAGACCGTGCATAAGGACGTGTGGGATTACGACATCGGTTCCCAGCCCACGCTCATGGACTTCACCAAACCTGATGGCACGACGGTTCCGGCCCTGATCATGCCGACCAAGCGTGGCCAGACCTTCGTGCTGGACCGCCGCACGGGCGACCCGGTGCTGCCGGTGGAAGAACGGCCCGCGCCTTCGCCGGGCATGGTGCCGGGCGATACGCGCGCGCCCACGCAGCCCTGGTCGGTTGGTATGCCGCGCCTTGGCTTCGCCCCGCTGAAGGAAGCGGACATGTGGGGCATGTCCCCCATCGACCAGCTTTACTGCCGCCTGAAATACCGCCGCGCGCATTACGTGGGCGAGTTCACGCCCCCCAGCATTGACAAGCCCTGGCTGGAATATCCCGGCTATAACGGCGGGTCCGACTGGGGCAGCGTCGCCTATGACGAAAAGACCGGCATCCTGATCGCCAACTGGAACAACACGCCGATGTATGACCAGCTGGTCAACCGCAAGAAGGCGGACCAGCTTGGCCTGATGCCGGTGGACGATCCGAACTACAAGCCCGGCGGCGGGGGGGCCGAAGGTGCGGGTGCGATGGCGGAAACGCCCTATGGCATCGTGGTTTCGCCCTTCTGGGATGAATATACGGGCATGATGTGCAACCGTCCGCCCTATGGCATGATTACCGCCATCGACATGCACACGCAGAAGGTGCTGTGGCAGCACCCGCTGGGCAGCGCGCGCGCCAACGGTCCGTTCGGCCTGCCCACGCATCTGCCGCTTAACATCGGCACGCCCAACAATGGCGGGCCGGTCATTACCGCAGGGGGCCTGATCTTTGTTGCCGCGACGACGGATAACATGATCCATGCCTTCGACATCCATACCGGCAAGGAAGTGTGGAACGATGTCCTGCCCGGTGGCGGACAGGCCACGCCCATGACGTATGAATACAAGGGCAAGCAGTACGTCGCCATCATGGCCGGTGGCCATCACTTCATGATGACGCCGGTTACGGACGACCTTGTGGTCTATGCGCTGGACAACGTGAACTGACGCAACACTGGCCATAGCCAGCACCCTGAACCGGGGCCGCACTGTCGGCCCCGGTTTTTTTATGTCGCCGCCGCCACGGCGGGGCAGGGCGGGGGCATCGACACGGAAGTTTATTGTATGATGGCGGCCTTTGCGGCATGAGGGGCCAACAGATTTCATTCATTTCAGTCAGCAGGTCCGCATATGTCCGAATACACCCCCATTGGTCTTGATAATGGGACCACCCCCATCCGGGCGCTGACCCATTCGGGCAATTTCCATGTGGACGAGACGCTGGGCTACGTCATCCTGCATTACGCGCTGGCCCCGCAGGGCGACCTGCGCGGCCGTGTGCTGGGGGATGCGCCCGCCGACCGGCTGACCTTCACCCGCACCCGTTCGCCCGAACGCATCCGTGAAGCGGACATCGTATTTGACGTGGGCGGCGTCTATGACCCCGCCCACGGGCGCTACGACCACCACATGAAGGACAAGCCGCTGCGCGACGACGGCACGCCGTACAGCGCTGCGGGCCTGCTGTGGAAGGATTACGGCATGGCCGCGATCCGCAACCTGCTGAAAGTGCCGCAGGACGACGCCACCCTTGCCGCGATCTGGAAGGCGCTGGACCGTTCGCTGGTCCTGCCCATCGATCAGGATGACAACGGCGTGGTGAAGATGGGCAAGCTGTCGCTGGCCGATATCGTATCGGCATGCAGCGCGCCGTGGGACACGGCGGAACTGTATGGCGCGGATGAAGCCAGGGCGCGTGAATCCCTTGGCTTCGCCAATGCCGCAACGGCGGTCGCGGCGCATCTGGTCAACATGGTCGATCGCGTGCGCGCCAGCCTGAAGGCCACCGGCCGCGTGCTGGAAGCCTATGCCAATGCGCAGGACAAGCGCATCCTGCTGATGGAAACCGGCATGCCGACCGAAAAGGTGATTTTTGAACATGACCTGCCGGTCGTCTATGTCGTCTCCCCCGTGGGGGCCGACCGCTGGAACGTGAAGGCGGTGCCGCCGGTGCGCGGTGATTTCGGGCAGCGTGTCTCCCTGCCTGAAGCATGGCGCGGGCTGGATGGCAGCGCGCTGGCTGCGGTATGTGGCGTGCCGGATGCGGTTTTCGCCCATCCCGCACGTTTCATCTGCGGCGCGGGCAGCCGGGAAGGGGCGCTGAAAATGGCGCGTCTGGCGCTGGAAATTGACGAACGCGAAAACGGCGCCAGGCCCGCCACGGCCTGAGTGGCCATGGTGGAAACACAGCCGCCCCGCCTGTCGCTGGGCCCCGTCCGGCGTGCCGACGGGGCCGAACTGGTACAGGCCAATCGGGACAGCCGCGATTACCACGCCCCCTTCGCCCATCCCTTCATCACGATGGAGGGGTTCAGCGAATGGTTCGCCACCCTGTGTACCGGCGCGCAGGCCGCCTTTGTCGCGCGGGAGGCCGGGTCAGGCCGGATTGTGGGCGTCACCAGCCTGAGCCAGATTTTCCTTAAGGGATTCCAGAGCGCCTATCTGGGCTATTACGGCATGGTGGCTACCGCCGGGCGCGGCCTGATGACCGAGGCTGTGCGCCAGACGCTGGCCCATGCCTTTACCGAAATCGGGCTGCACCGGGTCGAAGCCAACATCCAGCCCGAAAACCTGCGCTCCATCGCGCTGGTCCGCCGCCTTGGCTTCCGGCTGGAAGGGTTTTCCCCGCGCTACCTGCGTATTGGCGGGCAATGGCGCGATCATGAACGCTGGGCGCTGCTATGCGATGATCCCCGGCCCGGCGGCATGCCCTAGCCGATCAGGTCGCGTTCCTTCTTTTCGCGTTCGGCCCCGACGCTGTGTTTCTGGTAAATGCCCAACGCCACGACCATGGCGGTTGCGACCACCAGCAGCACGGCGGGGTAGAGGATGTCCTGCGGGGCCTTACTGCTGCGCTCGAACACGCCCACCAGCCCTTCGATAAAGACGGCGATGATGATGGTGGTCATGAACTTGGTCAGGCTGATGCGGGCTTCGGCCAGTGACTGCTTGCCCTTGGGGCGCAGGACCTCCTCCTCGATAAAATACTTGGCCACGTCGAACACGGCTATGGCGATGACGACGTAGCTGATGGTCTGGAGGATTTCCTCGCGCCCGTGGTTCAGCGAGACATTAAAGGCCGAAACAAGGCCCACCATGCCAGAGATGAGCAGCAGGACCGCAAGAAGGATGAGAAGGCTGCTTGCCCCGGCAAATGCCCAGCGGGAGAGTATGCCGATCTTATGAATGATCTGGTGCCCTTATGTGATGACGGATGCCCCTGCGGAAGCGCAATGGCGTATCCTGAACACACGCATCCACCCGGCGATGGTTCCCTTGCGGATTCAGGGTGCTGCCATGCGTTCCGGCACCGCGATCATGGCGGGGCAGGGGGAGTGATGCCACCCGATGCCGGATAACCGGCGCGACGCTGGCGGTCAGGACGGGAGCGGTCGCGTCAGTCCGCCTGCTTCAGCGAACAGATACCCAGAGAACCCTCCGCCATGACCGGCTGCGCGGGGGCGGGGTTTTCATCCGCCCCATCCGGCGTGGCCTGTGGCGCGTTTTCAAGGAATGTGGCGGTGGGAATGAAGAACAGCGTGCCCGTAACCGCGCGGCTGACATCCAGCAGCCGGTCGTAATTGCCCGGCGGGCTGCCGATGAACATGTTTTCCAGCATCCGTTCAACCCGGCCGGGCGAACGCGCGTAGCCGATGAAATAGGTCCCGAATTCGCCCCTGCCCACATCGCCAAAGGGCATGTTGTCGCGCAGGATCTGAAGCTGCTGCCCGTTTTCTTCAATATTGGTCAGCACGTTATGGGCGTAGCTGGGCTTGGCTTCATCCGCCAGTTCGATATCGGACAGCTTTCTGCGCCCGATGATCTTTTCCTGCGCCGCGACGGGGATCATGTCCCACTTCTTCAGGTCATGCAGGTATTTCTGCACGATCACGTAGCTGCCCCCGGCGAAGGGCGCGTCCTCCGCCCCGATGATGGTTGCGTCCGTCGCCTCATCGCTGACCGGGTTTTCCGTGCCATCGACAAAACCCAGCAGGTCGCGCGCGTCGAAATACTTGAAGCCATGCACCTCATCAACAACCTGCGCCACGCCTTCAAGGCGGGAGACGATGTGCCGCGCCAGTTCAAAACACAGGTCCATGCGTTCCGCGCGGATGTGGAACAGCAGGTCGCCCGCCGTGGCGGGGGCGTGGTGAACGCCGTCTATTTCCCGAAACGGGTGCAGTTCCGCCGGGCGGGGCGCGCCAAAGACCCGGTCCCACGCATCGGACCCGATCCCCATGATGCACGACAGGTCGCCATCGGGCACGCGAAACCCCACGCCACGGCGCAACGCCGCCAGATCCCCGCACAGGTCGCGCACCGTGGCCGCGGCCTGCGCGCCATGGTCAAGGGTCAGGACAAGAAACATCGCCGATCGTGTCAGCGCGGTGTCAACGGGTTGGGGTTTAGCTGGAAACAAGCCGGAATTCCTTAACGATCGGACCGTGCGGCGGCGGGGCATGGCCACCGCATCCGCGCCGACAGCACTACATCATTCGCCCGTAAACTCAAGACTCTACGGGACATGCCACCCGTCGCAGCCCGCGCGGCCCGGCGGGCGGATGGTTGCGCGCAGGTATGCGCGGGCCGTATGCTGGCCTGCTCCCGCACGGGCGCGATGCCCCGGCCCCTTCATCTGCATGGACCACTCTGCATGACGCGCCCGCTGCCCCCCGCCATCGTCGCCTGCCGCATGCAGTCCCACCGCAACACCATACCCCCGGCCATTGAAACGCTGGATATTGCAGAAGAAACCCCCGTCAGCCTGACCTTCAACACCATGCCCCATGGGGTGATGATGGCGACCCCGCTGGATCTGGAGGATTTCGTGACCGGCTTCGCCCTGACCGAAGGGATCGTGCCCGACGCAAGCGCGCTGAAAGGCATGACGGTGCGGGTGGAAGCAGAACATATACAGGTTGACGCACGGATTGATGGCCCGTCGTTCCAGCGCCTGCTCCAGCGCGGGCGGCGCGCGATCGCCGGGCGCACCAGTTGCGGCGTATGCGGCACCGATGCCAGCGACGTGCTGCAACGGCCCACCCCGCGCGTGCCCTGCGCCCCGCCGGAACTGGCCGCCGTCCATGCCGCGCTGGGCCGGTTGCGCGGGCGGCAGGTGCTTAACGCGCGCGCCCATATGCTGCATGCCGCCGCATGGTGCGCGCCCGATGGTGAAATCGTGCATGTGCGCGAGGACGTGGGCCGCCATAACGCGCTGGACAAGCTGATCGGGGCGGGGGTGCGCGCGGGCACGGATTTCGGCTGTGGGTTCTGCCTGATTACCAGCCGCTGTTCCTACGAAATGGCGCATAAGGCCATCATGGCGGGCATGCCCGCGCTGGCCGCCATATCCGCACCCACCGCACGCGCCATCCGCGTCGCTACCCGGTCCGGCCTGACCCTGCTGGCCCCGGTGCGTGAAAACGTGGTGATGGCGCCGCTGTCTGTCTGATGGCAATGCTGCGGCATCCCTGTCATAACCAACTGAAACATTGCCAGCCCTGAGCGGATTCCATTAGGGATTGAACATGGACGCGCAGCAGTCAACCGCACTGACATATTCATCTGATACCGGTTCCGGGGTCGGGATCGTCTATATCCTGACCAATCCGGTCATGCCCGGACTGATCAAGATAGGGATTACCGCCGGGGATTTACCGGCCAGAATGAAGCAGTTGTATACCTGCGGCGTGCCGGTTCCATTTGAATGTGCGTATGCCAAGCGCGTTCAGGATTATGCAAGGGTCGAAGCCACGCTGCATACGGCCTTTGGCGATCACCGGATTAATGAAAACCGCGAATTTTTCCGCATTGATCCCGAACGCGTCAGGGTCATTTTCAATCTGCTGCCGGGCGAGGAAATCGCCATAGGCGAAGATGCAGGGGCGGAAGAAAGCAGTGATATCGCAGCCCTGAAATCAGCGAACAGGCGGGCATCCGTTTTCAATTTTAAAATGGTGGATATCAAGCCGGGCACGATACTGGAATGGATTTATGATCCTGATATTACCTGTCGTGTCGTTGATGACCGAAAGATCGAATTCGAAAATAAAATTACCAGCCTGAGCGCCGCCGCCTGCGAAATCGGGAGCCGGACCGGGATTGATAACGTCGCGTATCAGGGACCACGCTACTGGAAATATCAGGGCAGAACGCTGGTCGAACTGCGTGAGGAAATGGAGCAGGGCGAAGATTGACGGATTCCCCTTTGGTCCCCGATCCCGCCCGCCCGCGCTGTGGCTGGGCGCAGGCGGATGCGATGATGATGGCCTATCATGATGACGAATGGGGCCAGCCGGTGCGTGACAGCCGGATGCTGTGGGAAATGCTGGCGCTGGAAAGTTTTCAGGCCGGTCTGTCATGGCGCACGGTGCTGAAGCGGCGTGCGGGGTTCCGCCGCGCCTTCGCCGGTTTTGATCCCGACCGCGTGGCGGCTTTTAATGATACGGATGTGGAACGCCTGATGGCCGATCCCGGCATCATCCGCGCGCGCGCCAAGATCGTGGCGACCATCGGCAATGCGCGCGCCTATATCGCCATGCGGGAAAAGGGAGAGGATTTTGCAACCTTCGCATGGTCGATGGTGCCCGATGCCCCGGTACATAATCACAGCGGGCAGGTGCTGGCGTCATCCCCGCTGTCGCATGCCATGTCGGCTGCATTGCGGGCGCGGGGGTTCCGTTTTGTCGGTCCCGTCATCGCCTATGCGTGGATGCAGGCGGCGGGCATGGTCAACGATCACGATCCGGCCTGTTTTCGCTACGCTGCATGTGACGGGACGACAAAGCCCGCGTCACCACGCGCCGGATAACAGAAACCCGCCGCGCCGGGTGTCACGCCAGCGGGCGGGTCAGGTGGGGCGGGTGCTGCGTGCATCCCGCCCATGCCGTGCCGGCCGGGGCCGGACAGGCGTTAATGCATGTTGGGCTGCTGCCAGCCTGCGCGGGCGCTCAGGGCGCGGTGGCGTACCGCAATCGGCAGCACCTCGCGCAGGATCTGCATCGCGGCAATGCCCGACAGCCCGGTCTGGGTGGAAAAGCGTTCGATTTCCACGGGTTTGAACAGCGCGTGGATCGTGCTTTCGTCCGCCGGTTCCGGATTGTCCTGCGCCTGCCATGTGCGGATCAGGGGCAGCATGCCCTGCGTCTCGGCACGGTTTTCCAGCATGCTGGGGTGATCGGGGGCAGGCAGCGGGCCAAGGATATCGTTCAGCACCGAGACCGCGCCGGAACGGTCGCCCAGCGCCCCGGTCAGGAAATCGCCGATACGGGTGGTGATGTCGGATACATTACGGGAAATCGTCATGTTAGGCTCCGTTAACACATCAGGGGGAAACGCCGGGGCACTGGGCCTGTGGCATCCCCTTGTTAGCGGGACTCTGCCTTGTGGTTCCTGCACGGTGTCCCGGCATGCAGGGGCGCGGGCGGCGGTTTAGCGCCGCAGGCGCGGTGCGGACATGGCCGTATGCGTACGGGCTGGCATGCGGGACCACGGCAGGGTGGTCCGGCGGCCCAGCGCCTGCTGCAACGGCGCAACGGGTGCGCCATGCGCGTGAACGGTGCGCCCGGTCCCCATTCCCATCGTAATGGGCAGGTGGTGGATAAGCGAATGTTGCATCGTCTGTCCTCCCTTTATCCTGTTGGGGTTACGGGGAAGAAACGTGGGAAAGGGGGCGCGGGTTTGCCGTCATTAGGGTGGCCTGCGCGCACGTTTGTGTGAGGTGTGACGGATCAGGCCAGATCGCGTTCGGGTGTGTCGCTCATGCCGCGGCTGGCCGGTTGCGTGCCGGGTGGGGGTGGCACGATCACCCGTTCTTCCCCCGCCTTGCGCGTGACGGGCTTTCCACCCGGAAGCACCTCACCGGCGCAGGTGATGCACGCATCGCGGCCCACCGCGCGACTGCACCCCGACAGCGCCAGTTGCAGGGCCAGCAGCAGGATCGCAAGCAGCGATGCGGAAAGACGGCACACAACGCCCAGCCGGATGGACCGGCGCGGATGGTTTGCATATGCGGTCGGCACGGCTTCCTCCTCCATATACCGCGAAAAACGGGCGGAAGGATTGCCGGTTGCATCAGCCCCGTGGCGGTCTGGCGCGGGGATGGGGCGCGATGGTCCAGCCCGCTACCCTGCCGCCCGGCGGCAGGGTGCATACCCCCACATGGCCACCGCGCAGGACGCGCCATGACCCGCCCCGCTGCGCGCAGTCCTGCGCCGGGGGCAGGTGATGGTGCATGAGCGCATCGTCACACCCCGCCAGCGCCAGCAGGGCCGCCATCATCACCCCCCGGTACGCCGCGTGCGCCAGCGGCCCGGGCATCAGCGGCGGTGCATGGCGGGATGGCCCGCGCGGAACAGTTTCCATTCATCCACCACCGTCCCGTTGGGCAGGTGGCACCACCCGGCGACCCCGGTTGATGTCCGGCGCATTTCCACCCGGCCGCCGCGATTTTCGCAGTATTTCGATGCCGGGTTGGCCATGCCGATGGGGGTGACGGCCAGCGCGCTGGCGCACGGCGCGATGGACAGCACGCATGCGGCAAGGGCCGTGGCGCGCAGGGCGCGGATGGCGGGGCGGGACAGGCGGGCAAACGGGTTCATGTCAGGTCAGGCCACTTTCGGTTCAGGGCATGTCATATCGACCTGCTATCAGCAAAGTCCGGCGGGTTCCAGACCACGCGGGCGCGGGTTCATGTCGATTGCCTGTTTCCTGTTATGCGCCAGATGCCTAATCTGGCGTAATGAGACGGATTTCCATGCGCGCGCGCCGCGCTGTTCAACCCCGTGCGGGCATGGCCATGCGCCGTATGGGCGGGTTTATGGCGCTGGTGATGCTGGCGGGATGCGCGGGGCCGGTTACGGTGCGTCAGGTTTCGCTGGTGCAGAGCTACCGCGCCACCAGCCGCAGCGCGCTACAGGGCAACGCGCCGGGTAATGACACCATGATCGTGCTGCGCCGCCGCGGGCTGCTGGCGCTGTGGCGCAATCACCCCGACCGGGCCATAACCGCATTGCGCACGCAGGCGGCGGCGGCCATGGCGGATGATAGTGCCGACATGCTGTTCGCGCTGGCGGAACTGAGTTACCGGCAGGGGCTGCGCCATCACCATGCACAGGATTTCCTTGCCGCCGCCGTTTATGCCTACGCCTTCCTGCAACCGGGGCGCGCGGGTGGTCCCAGCCCGTATGACGAACGCTTCCGGCAGGCATGCGACCTGTACAACCTTGGCCTGACGGCGGCGTTTCCAGCACCCGTAAGCCTTGCGGCGCAGGAACGCGCGCTGCCCTTTGGTACCATCGACCTTGCCGCCGATCCCGCGCAGTTGCGCTGGCAGGGGCGGATACTGGAAAACCTGCGCCCGACCGCAACACTGGCGGTGGGCGGTATCGGCAATGTCTACCGCACCCCCGGTCTTGGCGAACCGCTGACCGCGCTGGGCCGCCCGGACCCGGCCTACCCCAACATGGCAGTTCCCCCGTCCACGGCCCGCGCCGCCACACAAGATGGCGATGATACGGACCGCTTCAGCATATCGGACCGGCTGCGCGTGCCCGCCAGCCTGCTGCTGGAAATCGACGATCCGCGCGCGCAGGTGCTGACGGATCACCTGCACGGGCGGCTGGTGCTGCGGGTGATGGATGACAGCCCCGATACCCGCATCGGTCAGGCCACCGTCCCCGCCGAATACGACCAGACGGCGGCCCGCGCGCTGAGCCTGCGGGATTCCGCGCTGTGGGCGCAGGAATATACCGGCTTCCTGCAGGGCACGACCTTCGACGGCACGCACCCCCATCTGGTGGCCATGACGCCGCACCGGCCGGGCAACATGCCGGTGGTGTTCGTGCATGGCACGGCGTCCAGCCCGTACCGCTGGGCCAGCATGGTCAATGACCTGCTGGAGGACCGGCGCATACGCGACCATTTCGATTTCTGGTTCTACTCCTACGCCACATCCAGCCCCATTCCCTATTCCGCATGGGAACTGCGGCGCGCGATAACGCAGGCGGTGGACAGCCTGGGCGGTGTGAAGGCCGATCCCGCGCTGGGGCACATTACCGTGGTGGGGCACAGCCAGGGCGGGCTGCTGGCGCGCATGCTGGTCATCAATCCCGGCGACAGGCTGTGGAATGGCACGGCGGGCCGCCCGCTTTCCACCTTCCGGCTGGACCGCAGGACCCGGCAGATGGTGCGCGAAACCATGTTCCCGACCCCCATGCCCGAAATCCAGCGCGTGGTGTTCATCGCCACGCCGCAGCATGGCAGCTACCTTGCGGGCATGTCGCTGGCGCAGTGGGTGGGCAGCATGGCCAGCCTGCCGCTGCGCGTGAGCGAGACCGCGCGCGAGATCCTGACCGGATCAGGCGACAGCACCCATCTGGCCAGCCGCGTGTTCCGTCTGGGCAGCGTCTATGCCATGTCGCCACGCAGCGCGTTCATGCGCACGCTGCCCACCATCCCCATCATGCCCGATGTGCATGCCCATTCCATCATTCCCGTCTGTGGTAACGGGGAGCCGCTGGCGACTGCGGATGATGGCGTCGTGGCCTATGCCAGCGCGCATATACCGGATGTGGATTCCGAACTGGTGGTCCGCCATTCGGAACATTCCACGCAGTCCAACCCCTTCACCATTGCGGAAGTCCGGCGCATCCTGCTGCTGCAACTCGCCGCCAATCCCGATCTTGCCCCGCGTAAGGTGCAGGCCCCGGCATCCCCCACAATCGCCACGCCGCAGGCGCCCCGGCCATGACGGGATGGGCCGCGCGGCTGCGGGCACGGATGCGGCGCAACCCGGATGCGGCGGGCCGTCCCACGGTCCCGCGCAGCCGCCGGGCATGGTGGTGGATTACGCGCATGGCGGGCCTTGCGGGCGTGGCGCTGGGGGCAGGGGGGCTGTATTATTCCACCCTCATGCCCGATGCGCTGCGGCTGGGGCTGACCGGCGGGTTCGTGGTGGTGATGGTGGGGGCGCGGTGGCTGCGCCCGGTCTGGCTGGCACGCGCGGGGCGGGTGGCGGTGCTTGGCGTGTATGCGGCGTGGTACGTAACCGATCCGCCGCGCAATGACCGTGACTGGGCCGAGGAATACGCCATTCCCGCCGATGCGTGGCGTGACGGCGATGTGGTGCATGTGCGCCATGTCCGCAACTTCCGTTACCGGAGCGAGAGCGATTACATACCCGCATGGTATGACGCCACCTATGACCTGAAGCAGCTTGAGCGCGTGGACCTTGTCACCTCCTACTGGGCGGGGGACGCGATTGCGCATGTGTTCCTCAGCTTCGGCTTCGCGGATGGGAAACACCTCGCCATCTCGATCGAGACCCGGCGGCAGGCGCGTTTTCCCTATTCCACCCTTGCGGGGTTCTTTCATCATTACGAACTGTTTTTCGTCACCGCCGATGAACGTGACCTGATTGGCGTGCGCACCGACACACGGCGCGAGCGCGTATATCTGTACCGCCTGAACATAACCCCCGCCGTGCGTGAGCGGCTGTTCCTGAGCTATGTCGGCGCGATACATGACATCATCGCCCATCCCGTATGGTACAACACGCTGACCGATAACTGCACCACCGGCATACTGGCCCGCGCGGGCGCGCGGCTGCGCTACCGGCTGGACTGGCGGGTCATCCTCAGCGGGCATACGGCGGCCATGGCCTATGACATGGACCTGCTTGGTCCCTACGACCCGGCACGCTACCCCGATTTTAACGCGCTGCACGCCGCAAGCCGCATCATCCGCCCGCCCGGCGCCGTAATCGACGCCGATTATTCCAACGAAATCCGCGCAACCCTGCCCCCACCGGAAGGGCCGCCCGCGCGGTAGTCCCTGAAAGCCTGCGGCCGGTCTGGCTGGACGGGGGCCGTTCCTTAATACGGCCGCTTCAGGGGCAGGACGTGCCGCCGTCCCGTTGCGTCATATTGACGCAGTTGAACATCCTCCGTAAAAAGCCCTCGTTTTCAACCAGCGAAGCCCGACCAGGCGCAGCCTTACCGAGCGCCGGAGGCGCCGCTTCACCATGTCCATGACTTTCGCCGACCTCTCCCTCGCGGAGCCCGTGCTCCTTGCACTGGCCGAGGAAGGGTACGTGAACCCGACACCCATTCAGGCCCGATCGATCCCGATGCTGCTGGAAGGCCGCGACCTGCTGGGCATGGCCCAGACAGGCACGGGCAAGACGGCTTCCTTCGCGCTACCGCTGCTGCATCGCCTTGCCGCGGCCCCCCGTCCGGCCCCCCGGGGCGGTGCCCGCGTCCTTGTCCTTGCGCCGACGCGCGAACTGGTCTCGCAGATCGCGGACGGGTTCGAGAGCTTTGGCCGTCACCTGCCGTTCAGCGTGACAACGATCTTCGGCGGCGTCAGCCAGTTGCATCAGGTCAATGCGCTCAGGGATGGCGTGGATATCATCGTGGCCGCGCCGGGGCGGCTGCTGGACCTGATCGAGCAGGGGCTGTGCGACCTGTCGCAGCTTGAGGCACTGGTGCTGGATGAGGCCGACCAGATGCTCGACATGGGTTTCGCCAGGCCGATCGAGCGCATTGTCGCGACCCTGCCGAAGGATCGCCATACAGTGCTGTTTTCCGCAACGATGCCAAAGTCCATCGCAGCCCTGGTTGAAAGCCTTCTGCGTGATCCGGCCAGGGTGGAAATCGCGCCCCCTTCAACCACCGTGGACCGGATCGAACAGTCGGTCATGTTCCTTGATGCAGCCAACAAGAAAGAAGCCCTCCTCGCGCAACTGAAGGCGCCGGAGATCGGTCAGGCAGTCGTCTTTACCCTGCAGAAGAACATCGCCAACGAAGTCTGCGCCTTTCTGACCGGGGCAGGCATCACGGCCGAGGCCCTGCACGGCAACAGGTCGCAGGGACAGCGGGAACGGGCGCTGAATGCGTTCCGCGATGGCAGCGTGCAGGTGCTGGTGGCGACGGATATTGCGGCGCGCGGCATTGATGTCGATACGGTCACGCATGTTTTCAACCATGACCTGCCCAGCCTGCCCGAAAGCTATGTCCACCGCATAGGCCGCACCGGCCGCGCAGGACGCAGCGGCATCGCCATTACCCTGTGCGATGCCGAGCAGCGTGCGTGGCTGCATGATGTGGAGCGCGAGATCGGACGCAGCCTGACGGTCCACACCGATCATCCGTGGCATTCGGAAGCGGCGCGGAACTCGACCATGCGGGCACCGGTTCTGGGTGGCGGGCCGGTCAAGAAAATCAAGCCGCAGGTCAAGCGCGAGCGCAAGATCTGGACCGAGGAAGAAAAGGAAGCCGCGCGGGCAGCGGCCAGAAAAACAGCCTGATCATGTATGGGTTTTCAGGTCTTTACGCCCAAAGCGGAATAAATATCTGAAAACCCGCTGGTTTGCAGAGAAGCAGGAAGCAGAAGTCACGCCTGTTGCCGGTAACGGGATGTAATCTGGTTTCCGCCATCTGTCATCCTGCCGGCATGGCCGGAAACCCGTCCTGACGTGAGGTTATCGGTCAGGCGGGAACCGTCATGGCGTTGTAAGCTGCCAGCGCCGCATCCACGCCTGCGCCCGCGGTAAAGGCGTGGCCCTCCTGACGCAGCACGGCTTCGAGCGCACCGAGGGTGAGCAGCACCTTCGACTTCTCGGCATTGTAGCCCATGGCCCCGATGCGCCACACCTTGCCCTGCAGCGGGCCGAAGGCGGTGCCGATCTCGATTTCAAAATCCTCGCGCATGCGGCCGCGCACCCGTTCGCCATCGACGCTGGCGGGAATG
>NZ_NKTY01000033.1 GCF_003207825.1 Komagataeibacter saccharivorans
CTCGCTCGCAATCAGTTCAATACCGTCGCGCTGGCGTTCCAGTTCCGCGCCAATGATCGCAGCAACATCCGGGTCCGCTTCCGTCAGCGGGGCGCGGAAGTACTGGCGCAGACCTGCCTGATCAATAGTGTCCAACATGATCGAATCTCCAGAAAATGCAGAACCGCCATAAATAGTGTAAAACAGGATGAGGGCGGACGGCTCCGCGTTATAAGGTGCTTATACAGGGGAAGGGGTATCCCCGGACAGTGCTTTTGGAAAGTGGCGTCATTTTATTTTCAGATTACGACAGATATCTGCATAATATAAAATAAAACACGCCTTACATTCTTTTCTTACGCTTGCACGTGCGTTCTGTCAGCCACCCATTATTTGCGTCATGCCCCGAATGATATCGCCATGGTCGCACAGGCCGACAACTTCGCCTTCCCGGTGGATCAGGACCGGCATATTGCTGCGCTGGCGCAACAGGGCAACGGCATGCAGTGATGTTCCCGTGGGTACGCACTGCACCAGACCCGGCCCGATTTCACAGGTATGGGTATCGGGCACGGTCATGTGGCGCTGGATGGCGTGCACCCTGCCACCGATATGCCTGACCTGATCAGCGACAAAATCGAACCTGTAAAGGCCCGCTTCGTCAATGGGGGTAAACCCGTCATCCGTTTTGCCCGGCAGATCAAGCCCGCGCATGACCGATGCCGCGTCCAGAACCGGCAGCGGATTCATATGGCGTACGAATTCGCCCACGTAATCATTGACCGGGCGGAACAGGATGTCATGCGGCGTACCGGTCTGGATAATGCGGCCTTCGCGCATGATCGTAATCTGGTTGCCGATCTTCAGCGCCTCGTCGATGTCGTGGCTGACGAAGATGATGGTTTTCTTCAACTGCTTCTGGATGTGAAGCAGTTCATCCTGAAGCTTGCGCCGGATGAGGGGATCAAGCGCGGAAAAAGGTTCATCCATAAGCAGGATGTCGGCATCCGTGGCGAAGGCGCGGGCCAGGCCGACGCGCTGCTGCATGCCGCCCGACAGTTCGCTTATGCGCGAATTGGCCCAGCGGGAAAGCCCGACCAGTTCCAGCTTTTCGTCCACCATCTTGCGGCGCATGGACGGGGTGATGCCACGCAGTTCCAGTCCTAACCCGGCATTGTCACGCACGGTGCGCCATGGCAGCAGGCCAAAATTCTGGAACACCATGGCAATGCGGGTCTTGCGGATTTCACGCAGCGTATCGTCATCGCAGTTGGACAGATCGACATAGGCCACGCCATTACCGATCTGCACTTCCCCCCGCACCGCTTTGTTCAGGCCATTCGCGGCCCGCAGCAACGTGGATTTTCCGGAGCCGGACAGCCCCATCAATATGCTGATCTCGCCACGTTCAATGGCAAGGTTCGCATCCGCTACGCCCACGGTAACCTGTGTCGTGCGGGCGATTTCTTCGCGCGTTCCACCTTCATCCAGCATGGCCAGCGCGCGGTTGATGGCGGCCTTGCTGTTCTGGCGGTGGAAGAGGATGTCAACGTGGCTGAAGGCAAGGGCGGTAGTCATCAGGACGTTCCTTTTGCGCGACACAGGCGATCGAGCATGATGGCGAGCAGAACAATCGCAAAGCCGGATTCAAAGCCCGTATCGACCTGCACGGTATTGAGCGCGCGCACAACCGGCACCCCCAGCCCCCCGGCACCGACCAGTGCGGCGATCACGACCATGGACAGGCTGAGCATGATGCACTGCGTAAGCCCCGCGCGGATCATGGGGAGTGCGGCGGGAATCTCGATCTTCCACAGAAGCTGCCGTGGCGTGCTGCCAAAGGATTCTCCCGCTTCCAGCAGGGTGCGCGGGACCGAGGCAATGCCCATTTCCGTCATCCGGATCGGGGCGGGAATGGCGAAAACGATGGTGGAGATCATGCCCGGAACCGTACCCAGACCGAACAGGATAAGGGTGGGGATCAGATAGACGAAGGTGGGCAGCGTCTGCATGAGATCGAGCACGGGATGCAGCAGGCGGCCCAGCCAGGGGCGATGGGCTGCGGCAATACCCAGCGGGACGCCGACCAGCAGGCAGATAATGGTGGAAAAGAGCACAAGCGACAGCGTGCCCATCGTTTCCTGCCAGTAGCCCTGATTGATGATGAACAGCAGCCCCAGCCCGACCAGTGCCGTAAGCCATCCCGACCGCCGGGCGACGTACGATCCCACCGTAAAGACAACCAGCAGCAGCAGGGGCGGGAAGCCAAGCAGGAAATCCGTCAGCCCATCGGCAAGGGAGCCGACCACGTCGCTTACGCCGTTAAAGAAAAACATGAAGTGCTTGCGCACGAAATCGACAAGCTGCGCCATGACGGCGCCCACCGGCAGCTTGTGCGATGTGATCCAGGTTTCCATATGTTTCATGATGACAGGTCGTCCTTAATGAATGCCCAGATAGGTGCGGGCCGCGGCCAGTCCCGGCTGTCCGTCAAAAGTGGTCACATCTGTCAGCCATGTGGCCAGAACATCCGGATTGGCGCGCAGCCACTGCCGGGCTTCCTCCCGCGGGGGGACGTGATCGTCCTGGATCGCCTTCATCATGATGTTTTCACCCGGCACCGAAAACCGGATCTGTTTCAGCAACCGGTAGGCATTGGGGCATGCGGCCTCATAGCCGGTGCGGACAACGGTATTGACATGGGCACCCGCGCCAAAGACCTTTTCCCCACCGGTCAGGTAGGTAATCCTGAAGTCCATGTTCATCGGGTGCGGTTCCCATGCCAGAAAGACGATGGGGCGATGGCTTTCGACCGATCGCGCAACCTGGCTGAGCATGCCCTGTTCGCTGCTTTCAACCAGCCGGAAATGCTGTAGCCCGAACATGTTTTCATTGATCATGCGCAGCACATGATCATTCGTGTCATTGCCTGATTCCAGCCCGTAGATGACATGGTGCAGCCTGGCGCCCCATGCCGCGATGTCCTTGAAGTCCCGCAACCCTTCGGCCGCGACATAATCGGGCACCGCAAGGCCCAGATGGCCATTGGGCAGGTTGACCGCGATCTGCTGCACGCTGCCGTTTTTCAGGTATGGCGCGATCACGGATACGCCCGTGGGGTCCCAGTTGCTCAGAAACCCGTCGATATGACCGTCCTGCATGCTGAGATAGGCGAGGCTGAGCGTAACCATGGGGGTGGATGCAGTGTAACCGAGCGCATCGAATACCTCCGCCCCCACGGCGGTAACGGCGGATGCATCGGTCCAGCCGACATCGGCCAGCCTGACCGCGTGGCACGAAGCGGGGTCCGCCGCATGGGCAAGGGCGGGCGCTCCCAATGCAAGGAATAGAAAAGGAGACAGGCGATGCATGACGGGCGGAATATCCTTTGTGGAAAAACCGGACGGTAATTCATTCTGCATAAGAACCGATTGCAGATGCAAGGCCGAAAAACGGACTGAAATCATATAATTCAAAATATTGAATATGTGACCTGTTTTAGAACTACATGGCTTTAACATGCATGAAAATGTCGGAAACGAACAAACGGGCGTAACGGTTTTGGTGTCAGATAGCTGGTTTCCTGAAAAAACAGTTTAATCAGCCGTCCATTGTCATGAAGAAACGACATGCGATGTTGCATGGAGGCAGTCGAGGCGGGCGGAACTTTACGCGGTTTTGACTGCGCATCTTCCAGTTGCGATGGTAACGGATATGTCTGCCGGACAGGATGCTGATTTTCCCTGGCTGACAATCTTTAGAAAACAGCCCGCCGTAACGCCTGATCCATAACGCACCATAAGGTTTGTATGGATGCGGCGTGGCTGAACATTTATGCACAGGATCATTTAGGTCGATACGACATGCGTGATGGTGCGCCGTGTCGTAAGGGCTACAGCCGTGCATCGCGGATTATTTCATAACCAACTGAATTAAATAAAAATTATGCGCAGTCGTGCATGCTGTGACGGGTTTTCAGATTCGTTTCGATAAAAAAACCAGCATGTCGCTATTATTCAAGTTTTCCGTCTTATCCATACCAGCGGGAAACAGGCGGCGGGTGCATGCTCGGCGTCATATCGTCTCGCAGCATGTAGGATGAACATGCAGAAATTTTCGGCACTTTCACTAGCGCGCCAGGCAATTGGCGGTCATCTTGGCTGGAAGCCCCAGTGGCGGTCGGTTGCGCCCAAACCGGCCTACGATATCGTTATCGTAGGCGGTGGCGGCCACGGTCTGGGCACGGCCTATTACCTGGCCAGGCAGCACGGACTGCGTAATATCGCCGTGATCGAACGGGGATGGCTCGCGGGGGGAAACACCGCACGTAATACGACCATCATCCGGTCGAATTACCTGTTTGATGAAAGTTCTTCCTATTACGAGCATTCGCTTAAACTGTGGGAAAACCTCTCGCAGGAGCTTAATTACAACGTCATGTTCAGTCAGCGCGGCTGTCTTATGGTCGCGCATACGGTCCATGATGTGCAGAGCTTCAAGCGCCATGTTCATGCCAATCGCCTGAACGGGATCGACAATGAATGGCTGACGGCGGAAGAAGCCAAGGAATTCTGCCCGCCGCTGAATATTTCCCCCAATATCCGCTACCCTGTCCTTGGCGCGTCATTGCAGCGCCGCGCAGGTACCGCGCGTCATGACGCGGTGGCGTGGGGCTTTGCCCGCGCGGCAAGCGACCTTGGTGTCGATATCATCGAAAACTGTGAGGTGACGGGCATCATGCGCGCACCCACGGGTGAAGTGACCGGCATAAACACCACGCGCGGCGATATCCGCACGGGCAAGATCGGCGTATCGGTTGCGGGTCACAGCTCGGTCGTGCTGGGCATGGCGGGAATACGCCTGCCATTGCAGAGCAACCCGCTGCAGGCGCTGGTGTCCGAACCGGTCAAGCCCGCGTTTCCCACCATCGTAATGTCCAACACCATCCATGCCTATATCAGCCAGTCGGACAAGGGTGAGATGGTGATCGGGGCGGGGACGGATTCCTACGTATCCTATACCCAGCGCGGCGGGCTGCACATTCCCGCCCATACGCTGGAAGCCATCTGCGAACTGTTCCCCATGTTCCGCCGCCTGCGCATGCTGCGGTCATGGGGCGGCATTACCGATAATACGCCCGACCGTTCGCCCATTACGGCCAAGACATCGATCCCTGGCCTGTATGTCAATTGCGGCTGGGGTACGGGTGGGTTCAAGGCCACGCCGGGGGCCGCCAACCTGTTTGCCTGGACAATTGCCAGGAATGAACCGCACCCGATCAATGCGCCCTTCACGATAGAGCGTTTCCGTGACGGGGTCATGATCGACGAGGCCGCGGCAGCGGCCGTCGCCCACTAAGGAGGTCAGCATGCTTCTGATCCGTTGTCCCTATTGCGGTGATCGTGCCGAAATCGAATATGCCAATGCTGGCGAAGCCCACATCGTCCGCCCTGCAGACCCGATGGCGGTCAGTGATGAGGAATGGGCCCAGTACCTCTACATGCGTGACAATCCCAAGGGACTGATTGCCGAACGGTGGCGTCATTCCCATGGATGCGGACGGTTTTTCAATGCCATCCGTGATACCCGAACGGATCGTTTTGTGATGACTTACGAAATGGGCCAGCCACGCCCCACCATCGACAGCGAAGCGGCGGCGGAGGCGGCACGATGACAAAGCAGTACCGTATTCCCGGCCGTGGCCGCGTCAATACTGCGCGGCGCGTGACCTTTACTTTCGACGGCCGTGAATTCCAGGGTTACGAAGGTGATACGCTGGCATCGGCGCTGCTGGCCAACGGGCAGCACCTGATGGGGCGTTCGTTCAAGTACCATCGCCCGCGCGGCGTGGTTTCCGCCGGGTCGGATGAACCCAATGCGTTGGTCGCCGTAGGCTCCGGCCCTGCGCTGCAGACCCCCAACCTGCGCGCAACACAGGTCGAGATCCATGACGGCCTTGTCGCCATCAGCCAGAACCGCTTTCCGTGCCTGAAATTCGATCTGGGCGCGGTCAACACGCTGGCTGCCCCGCTGCTGCCTGCCGGCTTCTACTACAAGACCTTCATGTGGCCGCGCAGCTTCTGGGACAAGGTGTACGAGCCGATCATCCGTGCCTCAGCCGGGCTGGGTGTAGCACCCACCGCGCCGGACCCGGACCAGTATGCTTTCCGTTATGAACACTGCGATGTGCTGGTGGTGGGCGCCGGGCCTGCCGGTCTTGCCGCGGCACTGGCGGCGGGCCGGGCTGGCGCGCGTGTCATCGTGGCTGATGAAACGGCGGAAGCCGGTGGCTGGCTGCTGTCGGACACGACATCGCGCATTGATGGCAAGACGGGCGCCGCCTGGGCGCGTGAAGTCGTTGATGAACTGAACGCCATGCCCAATGTGCGGCTTCTGACCCGTTGCACGGCGTTCAATTACGGCCCGCATAACATGGTCGCGCTGAATGAGCGCCTGACCGATCATCTGGCGCATCCGGCCGTCGGCCAGCCAAAAGAACGGCTGTGGCAGGTCCGGGCGAAGGAAGTCGTGCTGGCGGCGGGCGCGCTGGAACGCCCGCTGGTATTCGATGGCAATGACCGCCCCGGTGTCATGCTGGCGACTGCCGCGCGTACCTATCTGAACCGCTACGGCGTGGCCTGCGGCAGGCGGGCGATCGTGGTCACGGCGGATGACGCAGCCTACCGCGTGGCGCTGGACCTGAAGGATGCGGGGGTGACGGTCGCGGCCATTGCCGACCTGCGGCCCGCGCCGGATGGCGCGCTGGTGGCGGCTGCCATCCGTGCGGGCATTACCGTACTTCCCAACACCACCATCCAGCGCGCGCATGGTCTCAACCGTGTGTGCAGCGTGGAACTGGCGCAACTGCTTCCCGATGGTTCAGTGGGCAAGGGGCACCAGTGGCGGGCCGATCTGGTGCTGATGTCGGGCGGATTTACGCCCAGCGTCCACATGTTCTCCCAGTCGCGTGGCAAGCTGGTGTTTGATGAGGAACTGGGCGTTTACGTGCCCGGCCAGTCGGCTGAACGCGAACGTTCCGCCGGTGCGTGCCGTGGCGTCTATCGTCTGGACAGGGTGCTGGAAGACGGCGCGCGGGCAGGGGCCGAAGCCGCTGCCGCCACCGGGTTCGACGGATCGGCCCCGCAATGGCAGACGGGCGATCTGGACGAACCGGGCCGGGGTGGTTTCGCCGGTGCGCTGCCGCGACGCGGCAAGGGCCTGCGTGCCATGGCTTTCGTCGATTACCAGAACGACGTGACGGCCAAGGACGTAAAGCTTGCCGTGCGCGAGGGCTTCCGCTCCATCGAACATATCAAGCGTTACACCACGACCGGCATGGCGACCGATCAGGGCAAGTCATCCAATGTGAATGCGCTGGGCATTGCATCCGAAGCGCTGGGCCGCCCGGTGGAAAAGGTTGGTCTGACCACCTTCCGCCCGCCGTTTACGCCGGTCACGTTTGGCGCTTTTGCCGGTCATGCGCGCGAATTCCTGTTCGATCCGGTGCGGCGCACGGCAGCGGATGGCTGGGCGCGGGATCGTGGCGCGGTGTTCGAGGATGTCGGCCTGTGGCAGCGCGCGCGGTATTTCCCGATCAACGGGGAAGACATGGAAGCGGCTGTCCGGCGCGAATGTCTGGCCACGCGCAGTGCGGTGGGCATTTTCGATGCCTCCACGCTGGGCAAGATCGAGGTGGTCGGCCCCGACGCCGCCACGTTCATGAACCGCATGTATGTCAATGGCTGGACCAAGCTTGCGGTCGGCCGGTGCCGGTATGGCCTGCTGTGCCGTGAAAACGGGTTCGTGTATGACGATGGCGTTGTGGGCCGGGTTGCCGCGGACCGCTTCCACGTCACCACCACCACGGGTGGGGCCGCCGGCGTGCTGAACATGATGGAGGACTATCTCCAGACCGAATGGCCGGATCTGGATGTGTGGCTGACCTCCACTTCGGAAGAATGGTCGGTCATTGCGGTACAGGGGCCGCTGGCGCGCAAGGTGCTGGCACCGCTGGTCGATGGTCTGGACATCTCCGCCGAGGCCCTGCCGCATATGAGCATGGCCGAAGGCAGCATCTGCGGTGTGCCGATGCGACTGTTCCGCGTCAGCTTCACCGGTGAACTCGGCTTCGAGGTCAACGTGCCCAGCAGGCATGGCCGCAGGATCTGGGATGCGATCTGGGCTGCGGGCGAGCCGCACGGCATGACGCCGTATGGCACCGAAACGATGCACGTGCTGCGTGCGGAAAAGGGCTACATCGTCGTCGGTCAGGAAACCGATGGCACGGCAACGCCTGATGATGTCGGATGTGGCTGGGCGGTCAGCAAGGTCAAGAAGGACTTTGTCGGCAAGCGGTCGCTGGCGCTGCCCGCGCTGAAGGCCCCTGACCGGCTGCAGCTTGTCGGCCTGCTGACGCTGGACCCGTCCGAGGTGCTGGAAGAAGGCACGCAGCTTGTGGCCCGTCCCGATGAGGCCGTGCCCATGCACAAGCTGGGTCATGTCACGTCATCCTATTTCAGCGCGACGCTGGGTCATTCCATCGCGCTGGCGATGGTGGCCGGTGGCCGCGCCCGTATGGGCGAGACGCTGTATGTGCCCGTGGAAGGCCGGTCGATCCCGGTCAAGGTTACCAATCCCGTGTTTTATGATGTCGAGGGAGCCCGCCTGAATGTCTGATGTCATGACAGCGTCTCAAGCCCGTTTTGATGTGGCGGCGGGACCGGATCTGCGCCGCTGGGTGCTGCAGGGGCGCGATGCCGGACTTGCGGCGGGGGCTGCGGCGTTTGGCCTGTCCGGTGTGCCGGACATGCTCCGTACGGCGCAGGTGGCTGGCGGTACTGCCGCCCGCCTCGGCCCGCACGAACTGGTCTTTTTTGCCGAGCCGGACAGGGCGGACGCCATTTACTCCGCCCTGCAGGCCGGGTTGAAGGACATCCCTTCCAGCCTTGTTGAAATCAGCGACCGGCAGGTTGCCATCGATATCAGCGGGCCGGACGTGGAACTGGTTCTGTCCAGCCTCTCCCCGATGGATTTCAACATCCGCGCCTTTCCCGTCGGCATGGCCACGCGCACGCTGCTGGCCAAGGCGGATGGCATGGTCTGGCGCACGGGGCCGCAATCGTTCCGGCTGGAGGTGTGGCGTTCGTTCGTCCCCTACATGACGGAATATCTGCAGAAAGTAGCCTGCGATGTCAGGTTCTGACGACGCAGCGAGCAGCGAAACAGGGATGGCATGATCAGCCTTTTTGAGTTGTTCAAGATCGGTATCGGCCCATCGTCCTCCCACACGGTCGGGCCGATGCGCGCGGCGCATGACTTCGCGGTCGCGCTGCGCGCCTGTCCCGATGTGGCGCGGATAGAGGTCACCCTGCTGGGATCACTGGCCTGGACCGGCGTGGGACATGCGACGGACAAGGCCGTCATTCTGGGGTTGATGGGGTATCTGCCCGATACCGTCGATCCAGACATGGCCGATGAACTGGTCGCCCATGTCAGGGCGGCCCACAGGCTGTCGCTGCCGGATCGGACCCTGTCCTTCGATCCGGCCGGTGACATCATATTCGACCGCGTGACGGTGCCACCCGTCCATCCCAATACGGTGCAGTTCATCGCCTATGATGCGGCTGGCGAACAGGTTGCGTGCCAGCGGATCTGTTCGATCGGTGGTGGCTTTATCGTGGCCGAGGCCCATGCCCATGATGCGGTGGTGGCCACGGCGGATGTGCCTTTCGAGATTACATCGGCCCGCGACCTGCTGGAGATCACGCGCCGTACCGGCCTGACGATTGCCGAAATCGTGCTGGCCAATGAACGCGCCCTGCGCCCGGAACATGAAATCACCGCCGGGATTGACCGGATCATTGCAACCATGATGGGTTGCGTTGACCGGGGCATGCACCAGCAGGGGGTCCTGCCGGGGCGTCTGGCGGTGCGACGGCGGGCGGCGGCCATTTATGACCGGCTGAAAGGGGACCGTTTCCGCAACGTGCGCGCGGCGCACGAGGTCATGGACTGGGTCAGTCTTTACGCCATTGCCGTGAATGAGGAAAACGCGGCCGGGGGCCGTATCGTAACCGCGCCCACGAACGGGGCGGCGGGCGTGGTGCCCGCCGTGCTGCGGTATTACCGTGACTTCTGCCCCGGCGCCACGCCGGAGCGGGAATATGACTTCCTGCTGACCGCAACGGCGGTTGGTGGCCTGTTCAAACGCAACGCCTCCATTTCCGGCGCGGAAGTTGGTTGCCAGGGGGAAGTCGGGGTTGCGTGTTCCATGGCGGCGGCGGGCCTTGCGGCGGCTCTGGGTGGCAATGTCCAGCAGATCGAGAACGCCGCCGAAATCGGCATGGAACATCATCTGGGCATGACATGCGACCCGGTTGGTGGCCTGGTGCAGATTCCCTGTATCGAACGCAACGCCTTTGGCGCGGTCAAGGCGATCAATGCGGCGTCGCTTGCCATGCGGGGGGACGGCACGCATTTCGTGTCGCTCGATCAGGTGATCGTCACCATGCGCGAGACGGGTGCGGATATGAGCAGCCGCTACAAGGAAACCTCGCAGGGGGGGCTGGCTGTCGGATTTCCTGAATGTTAGCGCCGTATACAAGAAAGTCGTTCTGATATAATAATATGTCGCATATACGCATAAGATGTTATTGTGTTGGAACGATACTGGTAATCGCATAACGCGTATTTCTAAGGAAAGGTCCACCGTGCGATGGCCAAGGATAGCGTGGTTTCAGTCAGCGAACTGATCGCCCGGCGCAAGCCGGGGTTTTCGCTGGAAGCGCCGTTTTATACCAGTCCCGAAATCTTCCGGATGGATATGGAGGCGATTTTCGGCCGTCACTGGATCTATGTCGGTGTTGAACCCGACGTAGCCGAGGAAGGTGACGCGATGGTGGTCAATATCGGCAATTCCTCCGTCATCATCGTGCGTGATGATGAAGGCGCCGTCAGGGCCTACCACAATGTCTGCCGCCATCGCGGCGCGCGCATGATCCCTGAAGGCAAGACAATCATCGGCAATATTGTCTGCCCCTACCATTCATGGACCTACGGGCTGGACGGCGGCCTGAAATTCGCGGAACACATGACCCCCGATTTCGACCGGGGCTGCCACGGGCTGAAGCCGGTCCACCTGCGTTCGGTGGGGGGGCTGCTGTTCATCTGTCTGGCCGAAGATGCGCCCGACGATATCGACGCGATGGCCGAAATCATGGAGCCGTATCTGGCCCCCCATGACATCCGCAACACCCGCGTTGCCCATCAGGCTGACCTGATTGAAAACGGCAACTGGAAGCTGGTGATGGAAAACAACCGCGAGTGCTATCACTGCGGCCCGAACCATCCCGAACTGACCATCCCGCTGTTTGCCTATGGTTTCGGTTTCGCGCCGGAATCCCTTGATGAGGAAGGGCGCAGGGAAGCCGAACGCTATAACCAGCTTAGTGAATCGTCGCGCGCGAAATGGGAAGCTGCGGGCCTGCCATCGCGTGAGGTCGAGCATCTGAGCGACCGGGTCACCGGCTTTCGTACCGAACGCCTGCCGATCGACCGCGCGGGTGAAAGCCAGACGATGGACACCCGCGCCGCATGTCGCATCCCGCTGGGGACGATAGGCGACATGGCGGCTGGTGGCCTGTCGTTCTGGACACAGCCCAATTCCTGGCATCACTTCATGGGCGATCATATCGTCACCTTCTCCGCCATTCCCATTGACGAGGGTCATACGCTGGTCCGTACGCGCTGGCTGGTGAACAAGGATGCGGTGGAAGGCGTCGATTACGACCTGACCCGCCTGACCGAAGTGTGGAACGCCACCAACCAGCAGGACGCTGACCTTGTCGCCATCGGCCAGCAGGGGGCTATGGACCCGGCCTATGAACCCGGTCCCTATTCGCCCCATACCGAAGGTCTGGTTGAGAAATTCGTGAACTGGTACCTCGACCGCCTCTCCCATAACGTGAAATGAACGGAGGCCGCGCATCCATGTCGGCTATTGTGACACATCCACCAGCCCAGGGGGTCCCGTTCTGGGACCCTGAACGTGATGAGGTTCTGGTCTGCCGTCAGGTACGCGATGAAACGCACGATGTCCGTACATTCGTGTTTACCGCTCCGCAGGCACGGCTGTTTTCCTACGCACCCGGACAGTTCATGACGCTTACGGTCATGATCGACGGGCAGGAAATCAACCGCTGCTACACGATTTCCTCCAGCCCCACGCGGCCCAACACGCTGGAAATCACCATCAAGCGCGTGCCCGGTGGCGTGGTGTCGAACTGGCTGCATGACAACCTGCGTCCGGGCATGGAAGTGCGCGCCCTTGGCCCGATGGGTGATTTCACCTGTGCGGGGTCCAGGGCGCGGAAAATGCTGTTCCTGTCCGGTGGCAGCGGCATTACGCCCATGATGTCCATGTCGCGTGCGTTAAGCGACATGGCGGCTGATATGGATATCATGTTTGTCCATGCGGCCCGTAGCCCGCGCGACCGCATCTTCCGCCACGAACTGGCGGCACTGGAACAGGCGAACGCGCATCTGCGCACGGTGACGCTGTGCGAACATGATACGCCTGCCGAACGGTGGGATGGCTATCGTGGCAGGCTGTCGGCCAGCGCGCTGGAACTCGCCGTGCCCGACTGGCGTGAGCGTGAGGTATTCGTATGCGGTCCCGCGCCCTTTATGGATGCGGTCCGGAACATGCTGGGGCAGGGCGGTTTCGACATGGCCCGCCACCATGAGGAAAGCTTCGATTTCGGTACGCTGGTTGCCGACGAACCCGAAATCATCGAAGCCATCGAGGAACTGGAAGCGGCCCAGTTCAGCATTTCATTCACCAAAAGCCAGCGCGATATCCAGTGCGGCGCGGATACGCCGGTACTGTCCGCCGCGCGGGCGGCGGGCATGCGTCTGCCCGCATCGTGCGCCAAGGGCATGTGCGGGACGTGTAAATGCCGTCTGGTATCCGGCACGGTGGAAATGAAGCACGATGGCGGCATTCGCCAGCGTGAGATCGATCGCGGCATGATCCTGCTGTGCTGCGCGAAACCGACCAGCGATCTGGTTATCGAACGCTGATCATGAATCGTAAGCTGGATCTCGCCGGGCTGAGCCGTTTTGGTTTCCTGACACTCAACAGCTATTCGATGATCGCGGTCAGCAATGCGATTGAAGTCCTGCGCATGGCCAACCGCGTAACGCAGCAGGATGTCTATGAATGGGACATCCTGACCCAGAGCGGGGAGGCCGCGACCGCCAGCAACGGCCTCATGCTGCATCCCACCGTCGCGCCAGAGCGTACGCGGCCATACGATGTCATATTCGTGTGCGGCGGCATCAATGTCCGTGCGGCCAGTTCGGCATCGCTGCGTAACTTCCTGCGTGTGCAGGCCCGGGCGCATGTGGTGCTGGGGGCGTTGTGCACGGGCACCTTCACACTGGCGGAAGCGGGGCTGCTGCGCGGCTACAAATGCGCCATCCATTGGGAAAACCTGTCCGCGATCCGGGAGGAATTTCCGGAAATCGACATTACGGACGAAATGTTCGTAATCGACCGTGACCGTTTGACCTGTGCAGGCGGTTCCGTGCCGCTGGACATGATGCTGCGCATTGTTGAAGCCCGTTTCGGGCGCGAGCGGATGCAGGCGGTTGCCGCGCAGTTCATCCTTGATCGCAGCCGCACGGGAAACGAGGCCCAGCCCGTCTCCACGCTGGCGGATGCGCCGCCCGCCCTCATGCGGGCGATGCGCCTGATCGAACGCGATATTGACCGCCCCCTGCGGATCAGCGGCATCGCCGCCGATGTCGGGCTGTCCGTCCGCCAGCTTGAACGCCTTTTTCGTCGTCATGCCGACTGCACGCCTGCGGTGTATATCGTGGGTGTGCGCCTTGAGCGCGCGCGGCGGCTGCTACAGCAGACGGGCATGTCGATCACCAATGTCAGTCTGGCCTGCGGTTTCGTATCGCCAGCGCATTTCAGTACGGCCTATCGCAGCCGTTTCGGCTGCGCACCGCGTGATGAACGGCGGCTCCGTCCGTCCATGTCGCGCCTGAACGATTATCTTTCCCGACAACCAAGCAATGCTGGATTCCCTGAATGAACGCCAATGCAGAGGTGCTGTTCAAGCCACTACGCATCAAGGGTCTTGTAATTCGCAATCGCATCATGAGCACAAGCCACGCGCCGGGCTATGCCCGCGATGGCAGGCCGCAGGAGCGTTATCAGCTTTATCATGCCGAAAAGGCGAAGGGCGGCATTGGCCTGACCATGTTTGGCGGTTCGTCCTCGGTTGACTGCGACAGCCCGGCAACGCCGTGGAATCAGGTTGCGGTGGCGGATGACGGGATCATTCCGTATTTCCAGCAGTTCGCGGACCGCGTGCACCAGCATGGCGCGGCACTGATGATCCAGCTTACGCATATGGGCCGTCGCACGCGGTGGGATACGGATGCGTGGCTGCCGGTCATCGCCCCGTCCGTCGTGCGCGAACCCGCATCGCGCTCGGTGCCCAAGGAGATGGAAGTGGAGGATATCCGCCGCGTTATCCGCTCCTTCGCCGATGCCGCGCGGCGGTGCCAGCAGGGGGGGCTGGACGGGTTCGAGATTTCGGGTGCGCATGGGCATCTGCTGGACCAGTTCTGGTCGCCCGGGGTCAACCGCCGTACGGACGCCTATGGCGGATCGCTGGAAAACCGCATGCGCTTTGGCATCGAAATCCTGACCGCCATGCGTGAAGCCGTGGGTGATGATTACATCATGGGCATGCGCATGAGCGGCGACGAACTGCTGAAGGACGGCGTGTCGCACGAAGATGCGATCGCCATCGCCACTGAATATGCCCGCCGTGGCCTGATCGATTTCGTCAATGTCCTTGGCGGTCAGGCGCGCGATGACATGTCGCATGCCGTCAGCCTGCCGAACATGGCCTTTCCCGTGGCGCCCTTCCTGCATCTGGCCAGCGGCATCAAGCGTGAGGTCGACATCCCGGTTTTCCACGCCCAGCGCATTACCGATGTCGCAACCGCCGCGCGTGCGGTGGCCGAAGGGCATATCGACATGGTGGCGATGACGCGCGCCCATATTGCCGACCCGCATCTGGTCAACAAGCTGGCGCAGGGGCGTGAGGATGATATCCGCCAGTGCGTGGGGGCGGGGTACTGCATCGACCGCATTTACGTCGGCGGCGATGCCTTGTGCCTGCAGAATGCCGCCACGGGGCGCGAAGCGACCATGCCCCACGACATTCCCCGCGCGGACATCAGCCGCCGGGTGGTAATCGTGGGCGGCGGGGTGGCGGGGCTTGAGGCCGCGCGCGTCTGTGCGCTGCGCGGGCATCATGTCGTATTGTTCGAGCAGGAAGCCCAGACGGGCGGGCAGGTAACCATCGCCGCGCGGGCGGGCTGGCGTGAAGCGCTTTCGGGCATCGTGCGCTGGCTGGACGCGCAGGTGCGCAAGCTGGGGGTTGACCTGCGGCTGGGCACCCGCGCCACGCCCGAACTGATCGCGGCGGAAAAGCCGGACGTGGTGATCGTGGCCACCGGCGGCCATGCCTCGGTCGGGGACCGTCCGGGTTCCGATCTGGTGCATGATGCGCGCGCCGTGCTGGAAGGCACGGTGGAACCCACGGGCAGCGTGCTGCTGTATGATGACATGGGCCAGCATAACGCGGCATCCGTGGCGGAAGTGCTGGCCACGCGCGGCTGTCTGGTGGAAATGGCGACAGGCGACCGCCTGATCGCGCAGGAAGTGGGAACGACCAACCAGCCGGTGCATCTGCGTGAACTCTACCGCCTTGGCGTGGTGCTTTCGCCCAACATGGAACTGACGGAAGTTTACCGCGAGGATTCCCGTCTGGTCGCCGTGCTGCGCAACACCATGACGGATGTGGAGGAAGAGCGCGTCGTCGATCATGTGATTGTCGAATATGGCAACCTGCCGCGTGAGGACCTGTATTTCGCGCTCAAGGAAAATGCCGCAAATTACGGCCAGACCGACCTGCCCGCCCTGCTGGAAGGCAGGACCCAGCCCGTTTTTGCCGAAGGACAGGATGGTTATGCGCTGTTCCGTATCGGCGATGCGGTGGCCGGGCGCAATATCCATGCCGCCCTGTATGATGCGCTGCGCCTGTGCAAGGATCTGTAACACCCATGGCATGGCTTATGATCGGGCTGGTCTGGCTGCTGGCCATCGCGGTTGCGGTCGGGGCTGCGGGTTTCGTGCGCCTGTGGCGCCGCGGCGCTCCCGCGCGGGTGGACTGGGTCGGTGGCCTGCTGGCGCTGCCCCGGCGGTATCTGGTGGATGTGCACCATGTGGTCGAACGTCGCCCCGGTGCCGGGCGCATGCATGTCCTTGCCGCCGGTGGCCTGCTGGGCAGCCTTGTGCTTGTGATGCTGGCCATGCTGCCACCGCTGGGATCAAGCCGGATTTACTGGGGGCTGGTTCTGGCATGTGCGCTGGCGGGCATGGCCGGGTCGGCGCTGGTGCGGGCGCGGCGGGTGCCGGTGCGGCCGTCCTTCCTGTCCGGCGGTCTGTTCAACTGGCTTGCCCCTGTCCTTGCCGCCATGACCGGGGCGATCGCCGTGCTTGCGGCCTGTCAGGTTGTCCTTGCCTACACGCCCGCGCGGCAGGGGGTAATGGCGTTCGCCACCATGCTGCTGGCGGTGGGTGGTTTCGGCCTGCTGGGCCTGTTCCTGTATGGCCCGATGCGCCATGCCTTCGCGGGTTCCACATGGCTGGTGGCCCATTCCCGTCCCGGCCGGTTCGGTGGCGGGCGCGATACCGCGCTGCAACCGCTCGATCTGACCCAGCCGGTGCTGGGGGCGGTGACGCCGGGCGATTTTGCCTGGAATATGCTGTCCAGCTTTGATGCCTGCATCCAGTGCGGGCGGTGCGAGCAGGCCTGTCCCGCCTTCGCCGCCGGGCAGAGGCTGAACCCCAAGGCGCTGATACAGGGCATGGTCAGCGCCATGCGTGACGATGGCGGCGCGTCCTATACCGGCAGTCCGGCCCCCAACGCCCCACCCGTGGCAGGGAATGGCGGCATGGACCATCCGGTTGTCGGAACGGACGCCATGATCCACCCTGACACGTTATGGGCATGCACGACCTGCCGTGCCTGTGTCGAGGAATGCCCGATGATGATCGAACATGTCGATACGGTCATCGCCCTGCGGCGCGGTCAGACCCTTATGCATGGCGATGTCCGCCCCGGCGCGGCACAGGTGTTGCGGCGCATGCGTGACAGCGCCGAACCCGGCGGCCGCCCCCTGTCCGAACGTGCGGACATGCTGGCGATGGATATTCCCGTCCTGAAGGAAGGGGAGGAAACCGACATCCTGCTCTGGCTGGGGGAAGGGGCGTATGACCGGCGGTATGCCCGCACCCTGCAGGCACTGGTCCGGTTGATGCGGCAGGCGGGCCTGCGCTTTGCGATACTGGGTGAAGCCGAAAGTGATTGCGGCGATCTGGCCCGCAGGCTGGGCGATGAAGCGACATTCCAGATGCTGGCGGCGGATGTCATCACGACGCTGGGGCGGCGTAAATTCAGCACCATCGTCACTGCCGATCCGCATTGCTATAATATGCTGCGTAACGAATATCCGGCGCTTGGGGGCATATGGCGCGTCCGGCATCATACGGCCCTGCTGGATGATCTGGTCACACAGGGCAGGCTGGTGCTGGCGGCGCGCGACCTGCCGCCGGTCGCATGGCATGATCCATGTTATCTGGCGCGCTACAATGGGGAAACACAGGCCCCGCGCCGCCTGCTGCAGGCCGCCTGCACCCGGACCGTGGAAATGGAACGCCATGGCATGCAGGCCATGTGCTGCGGTGGTGGTGGGGGTAATCCGGTCAGCGATGTCGACGCGCAGGTGCGTATACCCGACCTGCGCATGGGGCAGGCGCGTGATGCGGGGGCGCGTATCGTTGCCGTTGGCTGTCCCGGCTGCACCGCCATGCTGGAAGGTGTGACGGGCGACCGTCCGGAAGTGCGCGATATAGCCGAACTGGTTCTTGACGCCGTGGTGCGGGCATGACCCGGCTGCGGCCTGATCCCCGGGCATTACGCCTGCGCCGGATGACGGCGGGGCAGGCCGGGCGCGTGCGCCTTGTCCCGGCAGCACTTGCAGACAGGGCTGGGCAGGTCTCGCCGTCCGGTCGCCTGCGTCGGGACCCGCGCGCGGAACGTCAGCGCCTGCTGGTGCCCGGTCTGGCCCGTGCGCGCCTTGTTCGTGACGGGCGCGCAGGCACGGGTGGCAACGCCACCCCCGTTCAGGAAGCACGCAGTCAGGTCACCCGCATTGATGACCCGCAATGTCTGGTCATGGTGGTGCCTGACCTGCCTGATGGCCGCCCTGGCCGTCTTGACCGGCAGGTGATGGGCGCGGCCCGCCTGTTGGCCGATGCGTGGAAGGGGGCTGTTGTCCTGTGCTGTCCCGCCAGTCTGGACAGTGCAGCCTATACCGATTTTGCTCAGGCAGGCGCGGACCGGGTGGTGCCGTTGCCGCTGGACCCCACCGACCCCGAACGCAGTGTCGCGGCAATCGGCGACGCAGTGGCCCGGTTTACGCCCCGGACGGTGCTGTTTGGCGAAAGCACCGATGGCGGCGACATGGCCCGGCGCGTGGCGGTTGCGACCGGACGCAGTTTCATGGGTGATGTGGAGGTTCTCAATCCCCGCAACGCCATCCGTCCCGCCATGGCCCGCCGGTCGGAACAGGTTGCGTCCACCCTGCCGGGCATCATGGCCCTGTCGCCCGATCGGGTGGCGCCCTATGGCGGAAATGCGCACGAAGCCCGCGTGACGGGGATGGATGGTGATGACCGTCAGTCCCCGGTCCATGGCGGGGGGCGCATACGTGTCGCCCCGCCCCAGCCGGGCGATCCGGCGACGATGGCGCTGGCGGAAGCGCCCTTTGTTGTCTCCGCCGGGAATGGCGTAACGGATTTCGACATGTTCCGGCAGATGGTGAGCGCGCTGCATGCCTCCCCCGGTGGCAGTCGCATGGTCTGTGATGCAGGGCTCCTGCCACGGGAGATGCAGGTGGGCGCATCGGGCACGGTGCTGGATGCCATATGCTATGTCGCCATGGGCATATCCGGCACGCCGCAGCACCTGCAGGGGCTGGGACGGGTCGAGCATGTCGTGGCGGTGAACACGGACCTGCACGCGGCCATGGTTGAACGCGCGGGGCTGTCGATCATCGCGGATGCCCAGCTTGTCATGCCAGCCCTGCTGGAAGTGTTGCGCAACGGGACGGAAGAATAGGATGCGCACGATCATACTGCTGTCAGCGGGATACGATACGGTATCAGGCAGGCCCGCACCCGTTGCGGGGGAAATCGGCGCGATTGGCATGGCGCTGGCGTTAGGTGGCGAAGTGCTGGGCGTGCATGTCGGTCCCGCTGGCCCCACGATGCGTGAATATGCAGGCTACGGGCTGGAACGTATTGTCGCCCTTGGGGCAGGGCAGGCGGGGGTGGTGGAAGCCCTTGCGGCCTATATCCGTTCCGGCGCAGCGTTTGACGGCGCGCCGGTCGATCTTGTGCTGACCGGACGACGCGGTTCGGGCGGCGAGGATAGCGGGCTGTTTCCCTACGCGCTGGCGCATGCGCTGGACTGGCCCATCATGCGCGATATCGTTGCCATTCAGGCGACGCAGGGCGTGGTCGAGGTTGAACAGGCCCTGCCACGCGGGGTGCGGCGCAGGGCGCATGTAAAAGGTCCGTGCGTGTTGGGCGTGCATGAAATGGCGCCCTTCACCCCTGCATTTTCTTTCGCCGCCATGCGGCGGGGCGAGGTGCTGACATATGGCGAGACAGCCGACAGCCCCCCTGCCGACATGGCAGGGGCAGACATGCAGATCCGGCCCTACCGCGCCCGGCCACGCCTGATACAGGCTCAGGCATCGGGCACGGGGGGACAGGTCATGATTGATCCCACGCCGCAGGCAGCGGCGCAGGCGATCAGGGACCATCTGGTCATGCTGGGTGTCCTGCAAACCGGTAGGTAGGCAGGTCGTGGCATGAATTTTTCATAAAAGACCGGGAGTTTAAGGTTATGGACGTAAGGGCAGCCGTTGCATTTGAAGCGGGTAAACCGCTGGAAATCGAGACCGTACAGCTTGAAGGCCCGCGCGAGGGCGAGGTTCTGGTGGAAATCAAGGCCACCGGCCTGTGCCATACGGACAAGTTCACCCTGTCCGGCGCGGACCCCGAAGGGCTGTTCCCGGCCATTCTGGGCCATGAGGGCGCAGGCGTGGTGGTGGAAGTT
>NZ_NKTY01000034.1 GCF_003207825.1 Komagataeibacter saccharivorans
AACACATAGGAAACAGATGAGAGCGCAACCGAGCGTAGTCGGTGAACGAATGACGTATCCGGACGGGACTATTTTTCAAGGAAAAACAAAGGGTTTTCGTGGTCCGGCGCAATTCTGTCGGCGTGGGCGTTGGCCTGCGTAGGGTAAAAAATCTATCTCATAACCTGAAGGTCATAGGTTCAAATCCTATCCCCGCAACCAAAATTACCAAATAATATCAAACGCTTAGGCCGCCCATTGGGCGGCCTTTTGCGTTTCTGGTCCACGCGCAGGATGCGTATAGGATGCAATCGGGAGTGAAAGCATAGCGTAGTTTTCGCTTGATTTCACGTGTACGTGAGTATTTTTACAGACCTTCCTGGTGGCGATGACGTCGCGGCTACTGGCGTTCGAAGCGACCGACATGATTCTTCTGGCAGGCCGTCCAGTAGGAACCAAAAAAATCAGATCGCATATCAAGGAAAACTGCGGGTGACAGCGATCAGAAAAGTGCGGCCCGCTATTTTGTTCGTGCAATACACAACATCTGGTGTCACGATGTCGCCCAAGACACAATATGAGCGACTGTGGTGCTGGAGATGGGCCATACTCCCCGCAGAATGGAGCCGGTGCATGGATGGAGATTTCTCGCTGTTTACGGGTGGGCAGGGAGGATGCGAAGCTGTTCGCAACCCGTTTGAAGAGGCTTTCGGAACCCGGCCGATTTCCGCCCGTCCGCTGGATCGCGGTATGGGAGAGGCAGTTGGTCGCCGGACCGTGTTCCGGCCTTCCGACCGCGAAGATTTTGGGCGTGTCGCCGACCGTGTAGCCGAAGGCAATGCCGGGCTGCTGGCTACGGTCGGTGATGCGGAGATCATGCAACTGCGTAACGCAATCGCCACGGGGGCGCTGCTCACATCGGGACGCCATCTGCAGCATGGCGACAGCACGCAGCCGGGTCGCAACATGGAAATGTTCACTAATTGTGCCACGGCCATCTGCTCTTTTGCGAAATTCTACCTGCTGCTCAATGGCTCCGGCGTCGGGCGGGCCTATGACGACGAACTCTGCGTGGTGGACTGGGGGCAGGCCCCGGATCTGAAATTCGTCCTGTCGCCTGATCATCCGGACTACCCGCATGATCGCGCCAGCCTGTTGCGGTTCGGCCTTGAGATGCAGATCCTGCCCTGGGGCACGGCGCAGGAAGCCTTCGATGCGGAGATCGAGGCACAGGTCCGTGCCTTTCTGGAAAGAACCGTGCTCGCCCGTGCTCCCGAAGGTGATGAACTTCTCCATGTCATCGAGGACAGCCGTGAAGGCTGGGGCAAGGCGGTCGAGACCATTGAGGCGATGGCCTTCCGTGGCGAACGCAGCTGCACGCTGGTGCTGGATTTCAGCGCCATCCGCTGCGCGGGCAGTCCAATTGCAGGCATGCAGGGGCGGCCAGCTTCGGGACCGGTCTCGTTGCTGCGCGGGCTGCTCAATGTGCGAGAGCATGTGATCGAGGCCGCGCGCGCAGGCGACATGCCACTATGGGAACAGGCGCTACGGGTGGATCATTATCTGTCCGTCGAGGTGCAGGTTGGGGGCGCCCGTCGGGCCGCACGCATGGCGACCAAATCATGGCGGGATGCGGATGTGCTGCGCTTCATCCGCGCCAAGGAAGAAGGCGGGCTATGGACCGCTAACCATTCCGTCATGGTGGACGCCGAATTCTGGGATTACGTGAACGATCCGGCAAAGACCGGCTCGTTGGCCGGCCATGCCCGCACGGTGTTTGCCGAGGCCACGCGGTGCGCATGGATCAATGGTGAGCCTGGCTTTATCAACGGTGACCGGCTGGAAGATAACCGCACCGGCAGCGCACGGCTCAAACAGGTGCATGCGGATGGGCGGGATTTCCGCTCGCATCGTTATCAGGCCACCGAGGGGGCGGCCCTGCTGGCGGATCTGGCGCAGCGGGCCACCTCCGCGCATTTCCCGGTCACGACCAATCCGTGTGGTGAGATCACACTGCACGTCACGGGTGGTTATTGTGTGATTGGTGATTTCGCTCCGCTGCTGGCCTGCCCCGTGGCGCTGGAGGATGTGACGCCCGGTCAGGTGCCGCCTGCGACGGTGGCAGTATGGGATGCCCGCGTGCGGGATTCCGTGCGGCTGGGCGTACGTTTCCTGCTGCGTGCCAACTGCATGGACGCGCTATATGGTGAGGAAGTGCGGCGGACCAACCGTATCGGCATCGGCCCGACCGGCCTGCATGAGTGGGCATGGGTACGCTTTGGCCTCGACTTCCGCGATCTACTGGATGAGGAACGCGCAGCTCCTTTCTGGAACGCTGTGAGGGAACTCTCCACCATCGCCAAAAGCGAGGCGGATGCCTATGCGCACGAGACCGGCACCGCCCGACCGATTACGGTTACAACCGTCAAGCCCGCGGGCACCACATCCAAGTTGTTCGGTCTGACCGAAGGAGCGCATCTGCCCGCACGGCGGCAGTATCTTCGCTGGGTGCAGTTCAAGGGCGTGCGGCGCGAGGACGGCACATGGGAGGCAGGAACCGATCCGCTGTTGCCCACCTATGAGCGCAAGGGCTATCCCGTGCGTTCGCTGCGCAGCTTTCCGGGCATGAGTATTGTGGGCTTTCCGACCGTGCCGCTTATCCAGCGTCTCGGCATGGGCGAGCGTGTGGTGACAGCACCCGAAGCCTCTCCGGAGGAGCAGTATCGCTGGCTGGAACTGCTGGAGAAATACTGGATCGGGGCGGAGCAGGGCAATCAGGTGTCCTACACGCTCAAGGTCTATACCGACCGGCATAGTCTGGACAGTTTCCGCGCCATGGTGGCGGCCAACCAGCCGCATGTGCGCTGCTGCGCCGTGCTGCCGAGCCGCCCGGATTCCGGCCTTGGTTATGAATATCTGCCGGAAGAGGAAGTCTCGGCAGGAAAATTTGCTGCCATCACCGCCATGATTCAGGATGATGAGGTGCGCGAAGTGGTGGACTGGGCGCATCTTCAATGCGCCAGTGGCGTCTGTCCGATCTGAGGAGGATACTGAGAAACCCGTTGACAGACTCTGCCTCCGAAGGCTTTGATCATGACAGCTAGTGCGGTCTTCGCTGATCGTACTTTCGTATGCGTTAACGTGAAACAACGCACAGAAACTGACAGCAAGATGCTGGCAGCCTGTGCGTCTGTGTATCCACAGTCACCGGCCTGTCGGCACGATAAGGATACATAGTCATGAAACTCTTCCAGTCCTTTTTAAATCGGGGTAATGGCCCCGAGATCCGACGCGTGAGGCATGAACTTGTCAGTCGCAGTCTTGAGGTTCGCGCCGTTGAGCGCCTGACTCCGCACATGATCCGCATCACGCTGGGCGGACCCGAACTGGCCGGTTTCACCAGTCCAGCGCCGGATGACCACATCAAGATCTTCATTCCAGGTCTGGACGGCACGCCAACCCGCCGTGATTACACGCCGCGTCGCTATGACCCGCAGAACGGTACGCTGCTTCTGGATTTCGTCAATCATCATGGTGGACCAGCGGCTGCGTGGGCAAGGGCTGCCAGACCGGGAGATCGGCTGGAAATCGGCGGTCCACGTGGGTCGCAGATCATTGCCGGACCGATTGACCAGTGGCTTCTGATTGGCGATGAAACGGCGTTACCCGCGATCGGGCGTCGCGTGGAGGAACTGCCAGCCGACACGCCTGTCACAACGCTCGTGGCTGTGCCGGGACCAGAAGATGAGCAGGTCTTCGCCACGGTCGCGCGCCATGCTGCCCGCTGGGTTCATCGTTCCATGGATCAGGCGGATGAAGCCACGGGCATTCTCGCTGTTCTGAAAAATCTGGAGATCCCTGACCGTACTTTCGTCTGGGTCAGTGCTGAGGCCCGCGTGGCGAAGGCTGTGCGTCAGTATCTTCTGGATGAGCGCAGGATTCCGGCCCCATGGGTCAAGGCATCCGGCTACTGGGTGAAGGGACAGGCCGATGCTTCCGTCAGGGATGTCGGAGATGTGCGCTGAACGAGATGAAGATGACTGGTTATTTATGCTTTTCAGTAATGAGGTGATTCGAGTGACCTAATTTAGCGATGTCCGGTTCACAGATTATGGAGGCATTTCAGGAAAGCTCAATGAACTTCTGTAATGCTGGCGAGATCTGCTCTCTGTTCCACAATAGAAACAGGGTTGATTCTGCGTCAGGTTCACTCAGGGGGAGGGCGCTCAGACCGGCAGGTAGAAGTGCTGTCACACTCTCGGCAACGATTGACAGGCCAAAACCTGCGTGAACCATTCCGAAAATGCTGCCGATATTGGTAACTTTCCATGATGGCTCAAGGGAGAGGCCGTTTTTTTCGGCTATCTGTTGCACAATACGTGCGATGCCGACTTCGTCCGGATCCTGAAAACCAATCAGGGGAGTGGCATGGATTGCCCGTATGGAAAGGTCGGTTCGGGATGCAAGGGGATGGTTTTCCGGAAGTAGAACAAATAGCTTTTCCGTTATGTACCGTCGTGTGCTGCAGATGGAAGGAACAGTTTCAAGATCTCGTACCAGAGCAACATCGATGTCCTTTTTTGTGACAGCACTGACAAGATCCGAGATGGATTTTTCAGCCAACGTGATCTGCACCTCAGGGAAGTGCTGTTTCATTCTCTGTAGATGGTCGGGGAAAATCCGCCCCGCCAGAGCCGATCCGACATGACCCAGAACAAGCTGGCCCATCTCACCACGGGCAATGCTTCGCACCCCGTCGATCAGGTTGTGATGGCTCTTTAGGAGGTGCTGTGCCGCCTCCCGGCAGGCATGGCCAGCACTGGTCAGGTCAATGCCTCGCTTGCGACGATGGAACAGCTGGGCACCAAGAGCCTCTTCCAGAGCCTTGATCTGCTGGCTGAGCGCGGGCTGTGCGATGTCGAGCTTTTCAGCCGCACGAGCGACATGGAGGGTTTCGCACACAGTGAGAAAGACAGCCAACCGGCGTAGAGAAACAGACGTTAGATGTTCATCCATAATATTTCACTTATCAATAATGCCATATAGTGAATATGGAACATATTATGGTGGCCGGATAGCCTTCCTTTTGCGACAGGAAGGACAATGTCATGAACAGGACAGATCACACAGCCAACTCACCGGTCATCGATCTACGCTCCGCTCTGGTTAGGCTTGAGCAGTCTCCAGATGAACTGATTTCAACAGACCATGAGATCGACCCCCGCTCCGAACTGGCGGGTGTTTATAAACGTGTCGGGGCTGGGGGTACCGTCATGCGTCCGACCAGAACCGGTCCGGCGATGATGTTCGAGAATGTGAAAGGCTACCCCGGCGCGCGTGTATTGGTTGGCCTTATGGCGAAACGCGAGCGCGTAGCCTTACTGCTTGACAGCAAACCCGAAGAGCTTGGGCAGCGGATGGGCGAGGCGGTCCTTAACGGGATTGCTCCGGTCGTTCTCAAGGGGGAGTCCGCCCCGTGTCAGGAACAGGTCTTTCGGACTGATGACCCGAACTTTGACCTGCGTCATCTCCTCCCGGCCCCAACCAATACGGAAGAGGATGCTGGTCCCTATTTCTGCCTCGGCCTGCTACTGGGGAGCGATCCGGATAATGGCCATACGGACGTGACCATCCATCGTCTGTGCGTGCAGGGGCGCGATGAACTCTCGGTCTTTTTCGCGCCCGGACGCCATATTGATGCCTTCCGTGCCAAGGCGGAAGAGCGAGGCGAAGCGCTGCCTATCACCATCAATATGGGACTGGATCCTGCCATCCCGATCGGCGCATGTTTTGAGGCTCCTACCACACCGCTGGGGTTTGATGAACTGACCGTAGCTGGCGGACTGCGTGGTAGAGCGGTTGAACTCGTAGATGCTGTGACGGTGAAAGAACGTTCCATCGCCCGGGCCGAAATCGTGATTGAAGGCGAGATCCTGCCGGGACGGCGGATACAGGAGGACGTCAATACCAATACCGGACATGCGATGCCAGAATTTCCCGGTTATAACGGTCCTGCCAATCCGTCCTTGCCGGTGATCAAGGTCACGGCGGTGACCATGCGGAAGAACGCTATTTTGCAGACATTGGTCGGGCCGGGTGAAGAACACGTGAATTTGGCAGGCATCCCGACGGAAGCCAGCATTTTCAATGCCTGTGACAAGGCGCTGCCGGGGTTTGTGAAAAATGTTTATGCGCATAGCGCGGGGGGAGGAAAGCTGCTGGCGATCCTTCAGGTCTGTCAACGTAGTGCGGGTGATGCGGGTAAGGCGCGTCAGGCCGCGCTGATTGCGCTGGCAGTTTATCGCGAACTCAAGAACATCATCATCGTGGATGATGATGTAGACCTGTTTGACAGTAACGACGTGCTCTGGGCCATGCAGACCCGGTATCAGGGCAATGTGGATACCATGTTTTTACCCGGAGTGACGGGCCATGTGCTCGATCCCTCGCAGGTGCCTGATTACGATCCCTCAATTCCTGCAAAAGGCGTGTCGTGTAAGACGATCTTTGACTGCACCTATCCGTGGAAGCTGAAAGAGCATTTTGTGCGTGCGCAGTTCCGCGAAGTCGATCCACATCCGTTCGCACCTTCGATTTTTCCGAAAGCGGGCATGTAATGCCGCAGGAACCTGTTTGCCGGTTCGTCATCCTGCGCAGGCAGATAGGTTCTGTACTTCAGCCGTCATCAGGAAACATCTTCAGAACGGGAGCTTTCAATGGCCCGAAAACGGATTGTCGTCGGTATTACGGGGGCATCGGGCTTCCAGTATGGGGTTGATGTCCTGAGCCTGCTGCGGGACGCGGATATCGAGAGCCATCTGGTCATGTCCCGTGGCGCGCAATTGACGCGTGAGCATGAAACAGGTCTGTCGGCTGAGGACGTGTATGCCCTTGCCACCTATATCCACTCACCAGGTGCGCTAGGCGCGCCCATTTCAAGTGGGTCTTTTCGTACCGAAGGCATGATTATCGCCCCGTGCTCCATGCATACGCTTGGTGCAATTGCATCGGGAGTGACGGATAATCTTGTCACGCGCGCGGCCGATGTCGCGCTCAAGGAAAGACGGCGTCTGGTGCTGATGACGCGTGAGGCGCCACTTCATCTGGGTCATCTGCGTAACATGCTGGCCGTAACCGAATATGGCGGTATCATTTTCCCGCCGGTTCCCGCCATTTACGCGGCGCCGCGCACAAGTGCCGATATCATCCGCCATAGTGCCGCGCGCGCCCTGTCCCTGCTGGGCGTGGAAGTGCCTGACATGCCCCGCTGGGGCGAAACACTGTCTACCGTCTCAGCAGAAAAATAGGAAAACAGCCATGCTGATCGGCTCATATACAGATGCCGGCGTAGTGCTGGCAGGCGGAATTCTCGGCGCGGCCCTGAGTGGGCATATTCCACAACGCCTGAAAGATGGTCTGCCTATAATGTTTGGTCTGGCATCCATGGGAATGGGTGTTTCGCTGATTGTCCACGGCCATGCTGTTGCCGTGATGGTCTTATCCCTGCTGCTTGGTGTCATCATAGGGGAAAGTTGCGCTTTGGAGACTCATCTGGGCGCGGTTTCCACATGGGGGAACCGCTTGATGGGACGCTTTGTGCCTATGCCGGCAGATCTGATGCCAGAGGTATTTCTAGAACGCTTCGTTGCCCTTACCGTTCTCTTCTGCGCAAGCGGAACGGGTATATTCGGTGCCATTCATGAAGGTATGACGGGAGATCCCTCCATCCTGCTGGCCAAATCTGTTTTGGACTTCCTGACCGCCGCCATTTTTGCAACAACGCTGGGCTTTGCTGTTGCGGCCATATGCATTCCTCAACTGGCAGTTCTGCTGGCCCTTGCGACAGGTGCGACTTACCTTGCCCCGCTGACAACCCCATTGATGAATGACAATTTTGCAGCCGTAGGGGGTGTGTTGATGCTGGCAACCGGCTTCCGGATATGCGGCATTGTCAAATTCCCGGTTGGTAACATGCTGCCTGCACTGGTGCTGGCCATGCCCATGACCACCATATGGCTAAGGTTTGTCGGACCATGACCATATTTACCCCCCGGATTGATGCCCTGGTAGCAGAATTCCATGTCATGTCTCTGGCGGTTTGTGCCGGGCATCAGCACTGGGCAGCGCCTATATTCTATGTTTTTGACCCACTACGTGCACGCCTGCTGTTTGTGACAGACCCTTCGACCCGCCACGGCATTCTGCTGGGGCAGGCAGGGCGAGGGGTAGCAACAGTCAGTGGTCAGGACAGCTCCATTCCTCTCCTGCGTGGATTGCAGATGGAGGGGCCTGTGCGGAGGCTGTGCATTGAGGACCGGGAACTGGCAGCAAATCTTTATATGGCCCGGTTTTCTATTCCAGCCCATCTTCAGCCTGTCTACTGGGCGTTTACGCCGCTTTACATCAAGGCGACCGATAACAGGAACGGGTTTGGCTACAAGGAAGAATGGAGGGCGGAGTAACGGGTTGCGGGGGGCTTTGAATAGTTGCCTTTATTACAAACCCATACATTCTGTTTGGCGCGCCATCGCGTGAATTCGGCTAATGAACCGCATCGAACGATTGACTGAACGGGGCATCTTACCTGCGATGAAAAGAATACTTTTAAAGCTGACCGTCTTTTTGTGGATTGTGGGACCGGCAATCAGCCTCCTCTCTGTGCTCTCGAACCCGGCGCGGGCCTCGGATATCGCCAGCCTGTCGGAAGTAAAGCCCGTTACCTCCTGTGAGGCGCTAGGCAATGTCGATCTTGCGCCCGCCGTGGGCGCTGCCGTTTACGGCCAGAAAGCGGCTGTGCTGGACACTCCAAAGGGTAAATTCTGCAAGATTACGGGCCGGATTGCGCCTGTGATTTCCTTTGAAGTCGATCTGCCCATGGAGCACTGGACCCAGCGCTTTCTGCTCGGCGGTTGCGGCGGCCTGTGCGGCATGACTCATGTTGGCGTGAGCAATGCGGAGGCGTGTGTCCCGGCTTTGCGTGGCGAATTCGTCATGGCTGGGGACGACATGGGCCATACTGGCTCCATGATGGGGCTGGCGCAGGGCGAATTCGGTAAAGACCCGCAAAAACGCATCGATTTCGCCTATCGCGCCAACCATGTCACCGCTCTGGCGGCCAAGGCCCTGACAGCGGCCTTCTACGGCCAGGCCCCGAAATATTCCTACTTTGTAGGATGCTCCGATGGCGGGCGTGAAGCCCTGATGGAGGCGCAGCGCTACCCCGAGGATTTTGACGGGATTTCCGCAGGGGCTCCGGCCGCACTGTTTACCGTGCAGAACTCCTTTTACCATGCGTGGAACGTGCGCGGGAACCAGCGTGCCGATGGCACCAATATCCTGCTGCAAAACCGTGTGGGGGTGCTGCATGACGCCGTTATCCGTCACTGCGATACGCTTTCGGGTGTAAAGGACGGCATTCTGGAAGAACCTCGCGCCTGCCATTTCGATCCCGTGTGGGTACAGTGCGCGGCAGGCCAGAGTGACACATCGCACTGCCTGACAGCGGAGGAAACGCAGGCGGCGCTACGGCTTTACAAGGGGGCCACAGATGCGGCGGGGCGCCCATACATCATCGGTGGTCCACTGCCGGGTTCAGAACTGCAATGGGCGCTGCCTGCCACAGCACGCGGAGAGTCCATGAGCCAGGGTATTGCCGCTTCCGCCATTGCCTATGTCATTCCGCTGCAGGTGGATGAAAAAGCGGCTGACCTGACCCGCTTTCATTTTGATGACGCGTCCTTCGCCACCATGACCAAGCTGGCACCGCTATATAATGCCGAGAACACAAACCTCCGTCCGTTTCACAAGCACGGTGGCCGCTTGATCCTCTGGCACGGGCTGGCGGACCAGTCGATCTCGCCCCTGAACACCATCGCATATTATCAGGGCGTGCAGCGGGAAATGGGCGTGGAGCAGACTGACAGTTTCCTGAAATTCTATCTGCTGCCCGGTGTGGGACATTGTGGAAACGGTGAGGGCTTCCCGCAGGTCGATTTTCTGTCCCCGCTCATGGCCTGGACGGAAACTGGCATTGCGCCCAACGCTATTCGTACGGAAAAGACAGCCCAAGGTGATGGGTCGATGGGACCGCCGCCCGGAGGGCACGGCAAGCCGCCGGCTGGTGGCCAGATCCACATGGCCCCCATGCCCAACCAGCCTTACGCCCGACCGGATGCGGCAGCGATCGCCAGCCGCCCGGTTTATCCCTATCCCTACATTGCGCAGTATGTCGGGGCAGGGGATGTGAATGATGCAGGGAATTACCGCCCCGTAAAGTCACCCGTCTCCCTGCCCATGACGTTTGCAGGCCATGCCACGTCGCTGATCGGTCCGGATAATCAGAAGCAGTATGGCGTCCGGGACGGAAAGCTTGCCGTAGAAGACACGAAGTAATTAGAACAGTTTGCCACCCGGCGTCAGATGCCGGGTGGCGTGAGGCAGGCGACAGGCGCGATATTCACGCCCGTTCCTGCGCACTGACCTCGATCAGTAGGTCGTCACCTGCGGGGTGATAGAACAGGGTCCAGCGATCACGCCCACGCGTCATGACCTCCACCGGTCCCGGCAGATAGCCGTCGGCGCACAGGCTGGCATGTCGGGCGCGCACTTCCTGCGGATCATCGAGAATGAACCCGATATGGAAATTGCGCGGGTAGGGCTGGGGTGTTTTGCTCATGTCCATCAGGACCAGCGTCATGCCATCCGTGCCCGTAAGCTGGGCAAAAGCGTGCTGTCCGCGTGTTTCTTCAAGAACAAACCCGAAGTGTTTTTCAAGCAGAGAAGACAGTGCCAGCACATTGCTGGTGCAGAGGTTGATATGGTTCAGCTTCATCCGAAAAGCCCTGTATCATGCGTTGCAGGCGGATCTGTGAACGGGTGATCCATCCTGTTCCCCTTGAGGACAGGACGCGCGACAGCCGTCACATCATGGCGTCTGAACCATGTGATCCGGCCGCGGGATCTGCTCTGGCAGGAGAGCATGATCAGAACCATGTTCAGGGCGTCGGGCTTACCAAACCGACATACGTCTTTTTCGGCGCTCTCTTTCTGCCAGACTGCGTTCTGGCCGTAAAGCCGGAGGCTGGAGCAAAGACGTGGGCCACTTTCAGGTTTGTATGTGTGCCTTGGCTGGAAAACGGTATAATATCTTTTGGAAAGTTGGAGATCACAGGTGGCGCTGGACCGCCATATGGAAAGCACGCACCTGATGACATGTGAGCAAGGCTCGGGCGGTTCTCCTGTCTCCCTGCCTGTCGCGGCCATTACGCTCTCGCCAGCGTTTGACACACGTCCGGTCAGGGACGGGTCTTGCACAGATTGGACCTGGCCGCCCGGATTGACCAGTTGTGTGGGAGTATGTCGGTAACGCGAGCGTCTAGCCGGGACGAGTAGAGACGCCACTGGCCGGAACCAGGCTTTTCTGCGGCCTGATGCAGGGAGTTGGCCGACTAGCTCCGCTTGCGCGGGACTGGAAATACGATTAATTCGTCACATTGCTTGTTCGCGTTTTACGGAGTGGCATGACCGATCGTCCCAAGCCTCGAATTTCGGCCCGAAAGCAACCCAAGCAAACCCGCTCCGCCGGGCTTGTGGCAACAATTCTGGAAGCCGCGACACTGGTGCTGGCGGAGGAAGGTGCAACCCGCTTTACGACAGCGCGCGTTGCCGAGAAGGCGGGCGTAAGCGTTGGTTCACTGTATCAGTATTTTCCCAACAAGGCAGCGATCCTGTTCCGGCTCCAGGCCGACGAATGGCGGCGAACGACAGAAATGCTGCACGATATCCTTGAGGATAAGCGTCATCCGCCCCTGGAGCGTTTGCGCGCGGTCACTCATGCCTTCATACGCTCCGAATGCGAAGAGGCGGCTGTTCGCGTGGCGCTGGGCGATGCGGCTCCTCTTTATCGGGATGCGCCCGAGGCCTCTGAAGCACGGGAATCCGGCGACCGGATCATGCTGCGTTTCATGCAGGAGCTTCTCCCGGACGCGCCCGACCGAACGCGTGAACTGGCAGCCGATCTGATCACGATGACCTTCAGCGCGGTCGGCAAGGAATTTTCCGGGACTGCCCGGACAATCGCGGAAATCGATGCCTATGCGGACGCCATGGCCGACATGTTCTGCGCCTGGCTTGTGAAGATGTCGGCCGACTATGCTGTTTGACCGAGAGCGGTAACTGCTCTGCCTCCCATGTGGGAAATGCGAACCCGCTCGATGAGCCAGCGGCGCGCTCCCAATATTTCTGATGAAAAACACTGAGTATTTCAAAGCCGTTCTGTGGGCGGCGCAATGCGAATAGTGGAAATGACGGGTTCGTCGTATTTTTGTAGGGCGCACGGAAAGCGCGAAACCTAGTGCGGAGATCACCCCATGACCGCCCCCGTGACCCTCAAAAAGACCTCGACGCTGACCAGCGTGCCTGTTGCGCCTTTGCTGGACCGCCTGTTTGCTGAGGCAGATGCCGCAACAAGCTCTGCCGTCTCGGAATTGCCCCGTGAGGAATTGCAGCGCCTCGCCGGAAGTCGGACCGACTATCGGAAATTCTATGGTCTCGCAAAAGACCTATGGCTCCCTGTTTCGCGTGAGACGGGTACGCTGCTTTACATGCTGGCACGCGCCAACTGGGCGAAAGGCATTGTTGAGTTCGGAACGTCCTTCGGTCTCTCCACCATCCATCTCGCCGCCGCGCTGCGCGACAATGGCGGTGGCAGGCTGATTACCACCGAGTTTGAATCCTCCAAGATTGCCCGCGCCCGGCATCATCTTGAAGAAGCGGGTCTGGCCGATCTTGTGGAGTTCCGCGAGGGCGACGCCCTGCAGACGCTGGCGACCGGTCTCCCCGAGAGCATCGATCTCGTACTGCTTGACGGCGCCAAACCGCTCTATCCTGATATTCTCGATCTTCTGGAGGACAGGCTGCAGACCGGCGCGCTGATCGTCGCGGATAATGCCGATCACAGCCCTGCGTATCTGGCGCGCGTCCGCTCTCCTGCCGCCGGGTATCTCTCCGTACCGTTCGCCGGGGATGTCGAACTGTCCGTAAGGCTTGGCTGAACATAATTCCAATATCTGAAGAGGACGGAACCATGCATGTCTTCGTAACAGGGGCCACCGGCTGGATCGGTTCCGCCGTGGTTCAGGATCTGATCGGTGCCGGGCATCAGGTGACCGGCCTGGCCCGGAATGATGAAAAGGCGGCTCGCCTGGCCGCGTCCGGTGCTACGGTCTTACGCGCCACGCTCGATGATCTGGACGCGCTGAAAAACGCTGCCTCAGAAGCCGATGCGGTCATTCACACGGCGTTCAACCATGATTTCTCGAAATTCCCCGAAAGTGCGGCGCAGGATCAGCGTGTGATTGAGGCTTTGGGCAGTGCGCTGGAAGGATCGGAGCGCCCGCTTCTTGTCACGTCCGGGCTGTCGGGCCTGCCTGCCGGCGCAACGGAGACGGACCTGCCTGATCCGGCCTCTCCGCGCAGGTCTGAGGCGGCCGCGCGGGCGATGAAGGAACGCGGTGTCCGTGTTGCCACGATACGACTTGCGCCGTCGGTGCATGGCATCAGCGATCATGGGTTCATTCCGATCGTCATTCGCCTGGCGCGCGAAAAGGGCGTGTCGGCCTATATCGGTGACGGCCAGAACAAATGGTCCGGCGTCTATCGACCGGATGCGGCAAAAGTCTATCGGCTTGTGCTCGAACAGGGCGTGACCGAACCCGTCTATCATGCGGTTGCCGATGAAGCCGTGCCGTTCAGGGACATTGCCAGCGTCATTGGTCGTCGGCTCAGCTTGCCGGTGGAGCCGAGAGAACGGGAGCATTTCGGCTGGTTCGCCAACATGGCGGCCGCGAACATGGCCGCATCCAGTGTGCGAACGCGTGCGCTTCTCGGCTGGAACCCGACAGGCCCTTCACTGCTCGCTGATCTCGAACAGCCTGCTTACTACGCCTGACGTTCATCAAGCGGGCCGCTCATGGCCTGTGCGGGCCCTCGGATACCGGCGTAGCCTGCCCGCCACGCTTCAGGAGCAGGGCGACGTCTCCCGTGTCAGGACAAACTGGCAGATGCGAAGCCCATGCCGTTTTGAGCCGCCGTCGATGGCGAGACGGTTAGTGGCACGTTCATCGGCACCGCTCAGCTATCAAGCGGGAAGTTCGCCATCGTCGAGAAATCTCATGAGTTCACGCTGGTCCCGTGGCGGCCTGTGATCGAGAGTCACCTCGGTCGGGAGGTGAGGGGTATAGTACAGGACGGATCGGTATCGTGGCAGTTGGGGAGGCAGAGAGGGATAGCCATCTAAATCTTTTGCAAAGCTGTTCAACCTTGCTCTGTAGCCAAGACGATCAGTGCAGGCGTCAGGTTAAGAGCGGGCCGGGTGTCCAAAGTCCGGCACTATGGCGCAACGATTTTCTTCACAGCGTCGATCAGAGTTTTGCGTAAATCATCCGGAGAGGCATTGGAAGGACCGCTTTCGGGCGAGCCTTCAGCCCCGACCTTGGCCATACTCAACAGGAGCTCGAGTAGATCTTCGGCTTTGTAACGGCAGGTGATCACACCGGATTTTTGGGCAGCGCGAATGGCGGCGATCTTCTCAGCAGCCGCATCAAGAGCCATCTGCGGAGGCAGCGTATTCCGTTCAAGATTATGCCAGCGCGTTAACCTCAGAACCTCGGGATGAGTGCGATAGCGATCAAAAAGTCTGGCCGCATAAGCGGGGAGATCATTGGCATCGATCGGAATGCTCTGAATGGTTGCATTGACCATCCTGTCATAGACGACATCAAACAGACCGTCTTTACTTTCAAAATATGCATAGATCGCCTGCTTGTTGCATTTGGCGTTCGCTGCAATCCGGTCAACGCGACCTCCAGCGATTCCGTATGTCGCGAATTCAACAGTCGCCGCCTCGATTAAACGCTGCTTGGTCGCATCGGATTTTCTCATAACAGGGCTCTGATCCTTATCTGCCGTTCGCGGCTATAGGCATCTCGTAAATAAACCAACCAGTTGAGTTCGAAAAGGGTAGTCGGAACGCCCAACGATACGCTGCACCAGGTAGCAGTTCTCCATAAAAAACCAACTAGATGGTTGACAATCGCGCGCCCATGTCCCCAGAATAAACCATCCGGTTGGTTTTGTGAGGCGTGATGACGGATTTTAGGCCCCCAACGACGCAGAGTCCTGAAGTCAGTCTGCGCAGACTCGGTCTTGGATTATTCCTTGTTTCCATTGGGAAAAGTTCTGTTCAGTCTGCTGTCGCTGGTGTGTTGGTCGCGGCCAAGCTTAATTTTATCGCGGGCAAATCCGATCGTATTTCATTGGTGGCCCTGATCGCTGTTGTTTCCGGAATCGCGTCGTTATTCGCGGCGGTATTTTCCGGGAATTTTTCCGACAGAACCCGGAGTCGCTGGGGTATGCGCAGCCCGTGGATCGTAGGCGGAGGTATTGTTTGCACGCTCGCGCTATTGGCAATGGCGGTAGCGCAAAGCGTCTTCATGCTGCTCGTCGCGACGAGCGTCGTGATGATGGCATTCAGCGCGCAGCTTGTGGCCACGACGGCCGTCATTCCAGATCGCGTGCCCGAGGCCCAACGCGGCTCCCTTAATGCAGCGTTAGGCGTGGGGCAACTTATCGGCCTTGCGCTGGGGTTGATCATTTCTTCCCCTTTTATTGGGAACCCTGGCAAGGGAGCCTTCTGCATCGCTGCGGTCCCCACTCTGGCTGGTCTTATCTTTGTAATGGTCGCGCGGGAGCAGTCGAATAAGGATGTACCACGACTTCCTGCGGATACCGCTGCGGTGTTGAAGTCTCTTTTGCCTCCAATCGCCGCTCCTGACTTCTATTGGGCCGTGTCCGCCAGATTTTTCATAGTGCTGGGTACCGCCATGTTGCTCAGCTACCAACTCTATATTGTCACTGATTATCTTCGACAGGATCAGGCGGGGGCTGCGATGACCCTGAGTCAGTCCGCCGTAGCCTACGTCGCCGGTGCCATCATCGGTGGTGCATTGGGTGGTCCCATTTCTGACCGTTTTCGCCGGCGCAAGCCACTTACCTACCTGTCTTCCTTCCTGATCGGAGCCTCAATCCTTCTGCTGCTGGGCTGGGCTGGGCCTTGGGCAATGATAGGCTACAAGGCGGTCAATGGATTTGGTTACGGTATCTACCTCGCCGTTCATGGCGCCCTGGCGACGGAAGTTCTGCCGAACCCCAAGACACGCGGTAAGGACCTAGGCTTCCTGACAGTAGCCAATACGCTGGGCGGAATCTTCGCACCAATGCTTACCGCAATGGCCGTCAGGCTCGGTGGTTATCCCTCAATGTTCGCGCTCGCAGCCTTCCTTTGCATTGGCTCGGCCTTGCTGATCGTGCCCATCCGTTCAGTTCGCTGATCCAGCAGGAGGGCCGACGAATTTCTCAAACTTCAAAAGGAAATACATCATGATTCGACATGTCTGGTTGATAACAGGGTCTTCACGCGGCTTTGGTCGGTCGTTGGCTACGGCTGCGCTTGAGGCAGGCGATTCCGTCGTTGCGACGGCCCGCCGCCCCGAACATCTGGCGGAACTGGTCGAAAGATATGGCGACCGCGTGCTTCCGGTCGCGCTCGATGTGACGGATGCCGCTGCTGCGCGCGAGGCGATCGACGCTGCCGTCATGCATTTCGGCCGGGTTGATATCGTTGTGAATAACGCGGGCTACGCTAACATAGCCGCTGTTGAAACCGCTCCTGAAGATGATTTCCGGCGTCAGTTCGAGACCAACTTCTGGGGTGTCTACAACGTCTCGAAGGCCGCTCTGCCGGTTCTCCGCAAGCAGGGATCGGGGACGATCGTGCAGTTCTCATCCGTCGGTGGACGTGTCGGTGGAACGCCGGGCCTCGGTTCCTATCAGGCAGCAAAGTTCGCTGTGGACGGCTTCACCCGCGTGCTCGCGGCGGAAACAGCGCCCTTCGGCATTCGATATCTTGTGATCGAACCAGGCGGCTTCGCGACGGATTGGGCGGGTGTGTCGATGGACATTCAGAATATTCCCCAGGAATATGATGCCACGGTCGGGAACATCGCTCGCATCATGGGCACCGCTACTACGAACCGTGGAGACCCGGACCGGGCCGGGGAGATCATCGTGCGCACCGTCAAGCGGGTGAACATCCCCACGCATCTCGTTCTTGGTGGCGGCGCCGTGCAGAGTGCCATTGCTTATTCCAACAAGCAGATCGCGGAAGTCACGGTCTGGCAGGCAATCAGCAATTCGGCCGATTTCGGTCAGGAGTATCCTGCCGACATGCCGGCGGACGAGCCGGCGAAATAATCCTTCATCGGCCCCCGATCTTCCAAAGATGCCGAGTGAGGCCGAGCAAGTGGCTCAGCCCCATCCGTGCATCTGCCGCCTACCGAAATTCACGCCCTTGAAACAGGAAAAGACGAATATGAAGCAATTCGAGCATAAGGTGGCGCTCGTTACGGGGGCGGGATCGGGCATGGGACGCGACACAGCCATTGTGCTGGCGGAGCGCGGAGCCGCTGTCACTCTGGTCGGCCGGCGGGAAGAAAAACTTGCCGAGGTCGCGGCAGAAATTACCACCGCTGGCGGTCGGGTAATGTCTGTCGCGGGCGACGTCAGCAAGCCAGAAGATATCGAACGGGCAGTTGCACGCACCGTCGAGGCCTTCGGCGGCTTGCACTATGCGGTCAATAATGCCGGCGTCTCTGGCTGCTTTGATCCGCTCCCGGAGATGAGCGTCGAAAGCTGGAACCGCACGATCAGTATTGATCTTAGCAGCCTGTTCTATGGACTCAAATATGAAATCCCCGCGATTCTGGCTGCCGGCGGGGGCGCAATCGTCAACGTCTCCAGCGTGTTCGCCGATCGTGGTGGTCCTACTGCCGATTATTCTTCCGCCAAGCATGGCATCCGGGGCCTCACCCGGACGGCGGCGATACAGTATGGACGGCAGGGCTTGCGGGTGAACGAGCTTCAACCAGGAGTTATCGACACTGAAATGACGCAAGCTCACCCGGAAGGAACACAAAAGGTAGTCGATAATGGAATTCCGATGGGCCGAGTAGGCACTGGGCGCGAAATTGCGACTGCCGTTGCTTTTCTTTTGTCCGATGAGGCATCTTACATCAACGGCGCACATATTGCCGTTGATGGAGGCTTTTTGGCTTGATATGTCGGGAGCAAGATTGGGAATGTCAGTCTTATACCGGGCTATTGCGATTAATATCCGACCAATACAAGTTATCAAGCGGCACGGCTTTTGGGTTAGGGTCAAATCTTTTTACGACATGATCCTGATGTGATGCCAATTCTCTATGGAGAATTGGAATGAGCAGACTGCGAATGCTGAGCCGCGAGCAGATTAAGGTTATGCAGCCATTATTACCCCGTGTGGATGACCTTCGGGTTATCAGCGGGATCATGTATGAGATTCGTAACGACTTGTAGTGGAAAGATGCACCCAGAGGGTTCTGATGACACGCCCCCCTCTACAACCGGTTCCTCTGCTGGAGCAAGTGCGGCGTTTTTAAGGAGATTTTCACAACTCTGGCTGCGCAGACCGGTGTTCCAGAATGCCTCATGATCGACAGCACACATCTCAAAGCACACCGTACGGCAGCTTCTCTACGGCGTGTCGTCAGTTAAGCTCTGAATGTGGCCTGTGAGGGTTGTACTTTGTGTCTGCGTGTGCTGACTGTTTTCCCGTTTTGAGGGAGACAGACAGATGCGGCGCTATAGTTTACGCGATGACCAGTGGGAGCGGATAAAGGATCTTCTTCCCGGTCGAGAAGGCTATGTCGGCGGCACTGCGGTGGACAACCGTCTGTTCGTGGAGGCGGTGCTGTATCGCTATCGCGCAGGTATTCCATGGCGCGACCTTCCTGCCCGTTTCGGGGACTGGAAAAACGTGCACCGGCGTCTGCGCCGCTGGTGTGAAAGCGGCGTCATCGAACGGATA
>NZ_NKTY01000035.1 GCF_003207825.1 Komagataeibacter saccharivorans
AACCATTCCGTAATGAAGGATGGGTTCATTTAGAATGGGCGCACAATTCTGTGTGTTATGTTTCCAATACAGTTTTATGAAGGATTTATGACACGCCGATTGCATAAAAAAATCCGCCCGGAATACGGGCGGATTTCCTTATTACTTCCGGTTTTGCCAGATTATTATTTGGCGCTGTCCCACTGACGCAGGATGTCAGTCTTAACATTTGCCGGGACCGGCACATAATCCAGACGCAGCGCTGCCGCATCACCATTCTGCAGCGCGTAGCCGAAGAACTTGCGCACCGCCGCGCCATGTTCAGCCTTGGCCGTGGGCACGGGCACCAGCACATAGGTGGGGGACACGATCGGCCACGCACCCGCGCCATTGGTGTCCAGCAGGTCAACGGCGAAGTGGGACGCATCCTTCCAGTCCGCAGCTTCGGCAGCGCGGCTGAAGCTGTCCATGCCGGGGGCCACGTAAGCGCCGCTGTGGTTCTTCAGCTTCACGGTGGTCATGTGCGCGTTGGCGGCGAAGGCATATTCAACGTAGCCGATCGCGCCTTCGGTATTGCGCACGGAAGCGGCCACGCCGTCATTGCCACGCGCGCCGATGCCGCCGGGCCATGCGATGGAAGCGCCCGTGCCCTGACCTTCGCGCCATTCAGGCGACACATGGGCAAGATAGCCGGTGAACACTGCCGTCGTGCCCGAACCGTCGGCGCGATGCACCGTGGCGATGGCCGTATCGGGAAGTTTCACGCCGGGGTTCAGCGCCACGATCTTGGGGTCGTTCCACTGCTCGATCTCGCCACGGTAGATGGCGGCCAGCGTCGGGCCATCAAGCTGGATCTGGTTGGCATTGATGCCGGGCAGGTTGATGACCGGCACGATGCCGCCCATGACGGTGGGGAACTGGAACAGATGGGCGTTTTCCAGCTTCTGCGTTTCCATCGGCACGTCGGACGCGCCAAAATCAACTGTCCCGGCAAGGATCTGGTTCTGGCCCGCGCTGGACCCGACTGTCTGGTAATTCAGGTTAACGCCAGCAGCACTGCGACTGTCTGCCCCCCAGGCTCCGTAGATGGGTGCAGCAAAGCTGGAACCGGCACCTGTAATATCCGCAGCATGCGCCATGACCGGCAGGGCGGTTGCCAGCAGGGCACATGTTAGAATTCGAGCAGGAAAGTACATAATACTCATGTTCTCCGACATGAAGAAGACAGACATGTCTGGCTATCCAGCAGACACGCGAATTAATAAATAAGGGGATGTATAAATAAAAATGATATGTCCATGACAGTTTTATGAAGGAAATATGAACCCCTCCGTCATGGCAACAGTTGTCCGGTGCCGCGCATCCCATGGCCATAAAAAAGGGGGCACGCACGGCCTGTCGCCACATCGTACCCCCTTTCCACCTGTGCCCGGAAGGGATCAGGAGCGGCTGTACACGTCTTCCAGTCGCACGATGTCATCTTCCCCCAGATACGGGCCGGACTGGACCTCGATCAGGGTCAGGGGGATGCGACCGGGATTTTCCAGCCGGTGCACGGCGCCCAGCGGCAGGTACACGCTTTCATTTTCCCGCACGAGGATCGTTTCCTCGTTACGGACGACCTGCGCCGTGCCTTCAACCACCACCCAGTGTTCAGCGCGATGGAAATGCTTCTGCAGCGACAGTTTCTGTCCCGGTTCCACCACGATCCGCTTGACCTGGAACCGGCTGCCTTCAATCAGCGATTCATAGAACCCCCATGGCCGGTAGCAGCGCCTGTGGGCTGTTGCTTCCTTGCGGTGGGTCCGCTTGAGTTCGGCTACGATATTTTTCACATCCTGCGCGTGGTCACGATGCGTAACCAGAACCGCATCTTCATTCACGACCACCAGCAGGTCCTTGACCCCGGCAACGGCGGTAAGGATACCATCGGTCCGGACGTAGCTGTTGGTGGTGTTGTTCATCACCACATCACCGCTGACGACATTGCCGTTCCTGTCCTTGGGATTGAACTCCCACAGCGCATCCCAGCTACCGACATCGAACCAGCCGAAATCGGCAGGGATGACGGTCATGAGATCCGTACGTTCCGCCACCGCGTAATCGATCGAGATCTCGGGCGATGCGGCAAATGCCTCCGCATCCAGCCAGTCGAAATCGATATCCGTCCTGCGCCCGGCCATGGCCTGCCCCACGGCAGCGACAATGGCAGGTTCGAATTTCTCCATTTCCTGCAGCAGTGTGCGGGCGGTGAAGACGAACATGCCGGAATTCCACAGGAACCGGCCGGATTCAAACATGGCGGCCGCACGGGCCGCATCCGGTTTTTCGGTAAACTGTGCAACGGCGAACGCGCCGTCATATCCGGGCAGGCTGTCGCCCTTTTCAATATAGCCGTACCCCGTTTCCGCCTTGGTCGGCATCATCCCGAAGGTCACGATGCGCCCGGCACGCGCCACGCGCACGGCCAGATCAAGGGCGGGGCGGATATTTTCCGGCTTCATCATCGCCGCATCCGCCGCCATGACCCACAGGACCGCGTCGGGATCGGTCTCGGCCGCCAGAAGGGCGGCGGCGACGATGGCGGGGGCGGAATTGCGTCCCATGGGTTCGAGCAGGATACGCGCGCCGGTTACGCCAGCTTCACGCAACTGCTCGGCCATGATGAAGCGGTGTTCGTTATTGCAGACCACGATCGGCGCGGCAAAACCGGGGCCATGGCTGCGCAGCGCCGTTTCCTGCACCATGGTATGCTGCGAGACCAGCGGCCAGAACTGCTTGGGATAGGAACTGCGCGACACGGGCCAGAGCCGGCTGCCACTTCCGCCCGACAGGATAACCGGAACCACCGGCTCGGGCAGAGGCTGTTCCGCTAGTTGCGTAGTGGAGGAGGGCATTATTACTCCTGAAAAAGGATAGACCTGGGAACTATTTGCACAACCCATATTGCGCCGCGGCGATCACTGTACTTTCTGCATGGTCCTGCGCAGAACATCAAGCGAGGCGCGAAGCTGCATCATCTGTTCAAAATCCGCAATCTGCTGGTGACGGTCCGCAAACAGGATGGCATCGACATGAATGACCAGTTTGCGCAGTCGCCAGAACTGTTCAGCGTCCATAATCAGCGTGCGGGACATGTCTTCCAGCGCGCCGACCTGCACATATTTGGTATTGTGAATGGGGTCGTCGTGCAGTTCTTCGAGAAAGATTGGTACAAAACATAATTCAACGTTACACGGCGCGGGCACGAAGGGACGTGTTTCATGCCCGTCGTAAACCTTGACGCGGCTGATATCGAACTTGCGATATTCCTGCAGCAGCCACGCCTTCTGGGCCGGTGGGGCGATCCGGTCGAAATCCTGACGGGTCACGTCAAGAAAAACGCGGCGGTCCCTTATGATCGTCTGGTCATCATCGGCAAGCTGGCGGGCATAGGCCGCTTCTTCCTGCGAATGTTTTATCAGGATGTTATGACGGGCGAAGTTCACGTCGCTCTGGCTGGTCCAGTTCAGGTAGGCCGCAGCACCACCAACCAGCCCCAGCAGGACCGGCACTGCCGTACATGCCCACCAGTGCCGCCGGATGAACGCCACAATTCCCGTGGGCCGATCTGTCCATACCAGTTCCATAAACCGCTTCCCCCTGCCCGCGCCGCGCGCCAACAGGAATGCATCACGCGGCGAAGCGTTTCCCGCCCCACAGGGGACGCGCCGTTTTTTTCAGCTACGACACGTTAGCAGAACATCGCTTATCGTGTCATGCGTGGATCATTTCATGCCCATCCGGTGCCCTTTTGTGTGGGATAAGGCTGCATGCCCAAGCCTGCTTTCCTGCTATCCGCCCTGCTGATTCTGGCCTGCGCGCCATGCGCCCTGCCATGTGCCGCGATGGCGGCGGACGACATACGCCCCACACTTGAACGGGTGGTTCTGATCGCGCGCCATGGCATCCGCAGTCCGACCCGGTCGATTACGGACCTTGATGCCCGGACCCATCGGATCTGGCCCGCATGGCCGGTCCCTCCAGGTGAGATAAGCGCACATGGCAGGGACGACCTGAAACTGATGGCCACGGCACTGGGCCAGCATTACCGGCACGAAGGGCTGCTGCCCCGGCAGGGATGCACGCCCCTGATGATAAACGTATGGGCTGACAGCGCGGCGCACCGCACGATGGAAAGCGGCGCCATCATGGGCCATGCGATGGCACCCGACTGTCCCGTACCAGGTGCCAGCCTGCCCGCAGGCACACATGACCCGCTATTCAACAGCCTGCCAGATCCGGTTTCCCCCTCCCTTCAGGCCGCAATCATGACGGACCTCCGCATGGCTATTGCACATGACCGTGCCACGCGTCCCGCCGATGTGGCCCGGGCGTCAGACGTGCTTCAGGCCGTGATAAACCCCGACGGATGCGAAGCGGGCGGCCCCTGCTTCACCACCCCGGACGGTGCGACGTGGCAGAAGAACGCCCCCCGCCTGACAGGGGGTCTGCAGGACGCAGCCGAGATGGCGGAGGACATGCTGCTGGAATACGCGCAGGGCCTGCCTGTGTCCGCCATTGTATGGGGGCACGATACGCCACCCCGGATCATTGATGCCGTCATGCCTGCCCATAACCATGCCAGCCGCCTGTTACGCCGGATGCCGGTTTTCGCGTTTGCACGCGGGCACGGGCTTGCACGCATGATAACCAGCCTAGTCTCCACTCACGCCGCGATCCTGCCCGATGGCAGTCCGGTTGCCGCCGCTACACGGATGATCGTATTCGCCGGGCATGACACCACACTGGACATGCTGGCGGCCATTTTCGGACTGGACTGGTCTTTCCCCGACCTGCCGGACCCGACCGGCCCGGATACCACGCTGGGATTCGAAACATGGCGCATGCCCGATGGGACGCGGCGCGTGCGGGCCGTCATTTTTCATCAGGGGCTGGAAGCATTGCGTAAGGGACAGGCCATTACCGCCCAACCCGATACCCTGCCCTTGACTGCGTGCCATGCCGGACAGGACGGACGCTGTTCACTGGATGATTTCAGCCGGATTTTCAATGCCCGACTGGATGCCGCCCGTATCCGGTAAAACGCGCTGTTACGGCGTTCCTGCCGCGGCAATGACCGAAGAGGCGGGGCTGGCGGATGGCACGAGTCGGCAGAAGCGGAAACCTGCATCCTGCAGGCCCTGTTCCGCCAGTGCATGGGCAAGACGGGGCCGGGTAACGGTGGTGGCGATCCGTTCATCCCTTTCCATCAGGATGAAGCGCCGTGTCCCGCCATCAGCGGCGTTCAGTTCCATGACCGCCTGCCCGGTCGTGCCTGACCCGCCAAAGGCGTCAAGCACCAGCGCATGCGGATTGGGACATAAAGCACCAAGCAGATAACGCACCAGCGGTACGGGCTTGGGGTAATCAAAACGCACGCCCTGCCGCGCCAGATCGGCCGCCGCCTGCTGCACGGTTCCCATCCCTTCCAGCACGGTCAGGATATGGCTTGATGCCTCATTGCGGTCCTTTTCCATGAAAACCGCACCGCTGGGGGTCAGGTAGAAACGGGTTTTCAGGCCCCGCCGGTCCGTAATGTCACGAAAGCCACCGGCAATGAACGCCATGCACTGCCTGCGTGAACTCCATCCACTGCGCAGGACGACAGGTGCGACCAGACGGCTGTTGCGCACCACCATGGGGACATCAAAACGCGGCCAGAACCCTGCATGCCGGGGTGGAGAGATATCGCCATCATCAAAAGCGGCAGGAAAGCCCGCAGGCAGCACAAGTTCGGATACCGGATTGCGGGGGCCGTTCTTGATAATGGTATTGCGTATGACCGGCCGCCGCAGCTTGCTGCGCGCGCCCACCTGCGGAGCCAGCACCCGCCCCGGCACGAAACGCCGTGCGTCACGCGCGAACACCACTACATATTCGTGGTTGGTTTTGATACGGCTGTGATTGTCGATATTGCCCGCATTGATCCAGACAAAAGTGGCGAGGAAGTTTTCCGGGCCGAATACGTCCTCCATCAGCAGGCGCAGACGCGGATATTCGCGGTCATCGATGCAGCAGGCGATCACGCCATTTTCCGCCAGCAGGCCCTTGAGCGCGATCAGGCGCGGATAGATCAGGCACAGCCACCTGTCCTGACGCGACAGGGTGCGCGCAGCCGGACCAAGTGCTGCATCCAGCCAGCGCAGGGCCGGGGGCGCACTGGCGCTGTCATCATACAGCCAGTCCCGCCGCCCGGTATTATAGGGCGGGTCGATCAGAACCATATCCACCCGCCCGGCATGATCGGGCATCAACGTATGCGCGATCGCCAGATTATCGCCCTGAATGATCCGGTCGCGTCCCTTCCCGCATGACAGGGCGGGATCGTGCATCAGGGTGCCGGGGACCATCCGCTCCACATAGGCCGCGACCGCGTGCTTGCCCTCCCATTCCAGCGTGGCCACGTGCCCTCCATCCCTGCTGCATTGTGCCGGCTACTATCGCGCACCCTGTGACGGAAGGGGAGGCTTCTACGCAAAACCATAATAGCATATCGATTACGGGTGATAATTTATTAGCGGAAAACGCATAAAACCGGGCGCGACACAGCACCATACCAAAGCCTGATAATGGACGATTTCCGCTTTGCGGCCTTACGCCTATGATGGCGGCCATGACACCGCCCGACAGCCCAGACATCGCCCGCCGGATTATCGTGACGGGATGTGACCACGCCTATTTTGAACTGGTTACGGAACTGATCGCATCCGTGCGCGACCACACCGATACCCCGATGGGCGTGATCGATTGCGGCATGGACCGTGAACAGCTTGCGTGGCTGGAGGCGCGGGGCATACGGGTCATCACGCCCCACATCCCCGATTACGCCCCGGCGCAGGCCGTAAAACGCAGGCCCAGCCTTGCGATCAATATCAGCAAATTATGGCTGGACCGGACGCTGCCCGATTTCGATCTGATCCTGTGGATCGATGCCGATGCATGGGTGCAGGACGGACAGGCCATCGAACGGATGTTTGCTGCCGCACAGGGCGGTACGCTGGCGATCGTGCCCGAAATCGGGGCCAAGATCGCCAATCTTCTGGGTGTACGCTGGATCTGCCCCGGCTGGATGCAGATCCGCTCCTTCCTGTATAAAAATGCCAGCCGTGCGCGACTGCCCTTTGGCATACGCAAGCGTATCGGGGCCAAGCCGCTGCTCAATGCCGGTGTATTCTGCCTGCGCCGGGACGCCACGATCTGGCCGGTGTTACGCCGCTGGCAGGCCCTGATCCTGCCCCGACGCGGGATGGCCTTCACGCAGGACCAACTCTGTATTGCGCTGGCAGTGTATATTGACGGGCAGCCCGTCACGTTTCTGGACAACAGCCATAACTATATCGGCCCGTGGCTTCTGGACAGTACAACGGGCCAGTTGGCCAACCTGTTCTTTCCGCACGCACCGGTGGGCATAGTGCATATGGCATCCCAGACCGCCATGCGCACCGCACTGGAAAACACCATGCCCGTCCCGACCGTGACGGGTGGGGAAGTATCCCTCAACCTGCGCTATAGCGGCCTGCGCAGGCTGTCAGCCAGCCGGGGCGCTGCCTGAAGTCTTTGCCCTTTCCGCTCCATGCGCGGCCTGCACCCGTTCGGCAGCGGCGCGAAGCTGGTCGGCAAGGTTAAGCGCCAGTTCCGGCGGCAGGACGGTCACAACCCGCCTGTCCCCCTTTGGCATATGTTCGGGCGCCGTGGCCATGAACAGGTCCAGCACCACAACGGTATCCTGCGCCGCTTCCGCGCCGCAACTGACCGTAGGGTAGACAACCAGCCGTCCGGCGGCATCGCGTTCATCAGTCATAATGGAAATACCTTCTCAGCGGTCGGAACTATCGCGCGGTGGGGCTGCGTGTCTGCTCACGCCGCAGTTTCAGGTTCAGGTCCTGTATGGTCCTGCGTGCTGCGGCCAGTTCATCGCGCACGCGGGCCAGTTCTGCCTTCAGCGCCACGATTTCCGCGCGCAGGGCGGGTGGATGATCAGCCATTGGAAAACCCTTTCCTCAACATCATGACGTCTGGGTGGCAGATGCAAAGCGTGAACGCACCTGTTCAAACAGGGTTCGCGCCGCCATGTCCTTCGTATCGGTATGGTCGATATGATGACGCATGCGGGCCGCGATTTCATCGGCGTGCAGCACCTTGGCATCCACCAGCATCTGCATAAGGTCCATGACCACGATCTGCTGTGCCGCAATCATCTTGACCACGGGCATCACCTTGGCCTGTGCTGCATCACCCGCTGCCTGCGCCAGGGCCTTGCGCAACTGGTCCGGGACTGCCTGATCGTTCATGGCTGTGCTACTCCGCTCTTGTCATCATGGGACAGGCATGGTGATAGCAAACAGCCTGCACAGCAATGCGGCCCATGCAGGACGGCCCAACACTGCACGCCGCCCCATTCGTCAATCAGGACCGTAAACCGCCATGTCGACCCTCACCATCCCCGATGATGAATTACATGTGACCTACATCCTGGCATCCGGTCCCGGCGGGCAGAACGTCAACAAGGTCGCAACTGCGGCCCAGCTCCGTTTCGATGCCCGCAACTCCCCTTCCCTGTCCGCACGTATCAAGCAGCGCCTGATACAGGTGGCGGGCAGCCGGATGACAGGGGATGGCGTGATCGTGCTGACCGCCCGACGCTTTCGCAGCCAGATCCGCAACCGGGAAGACGCGGTGGCGCGACTGCACGAAATGATCGGACAGGCCAGTCAGGTACAGGCGTACCGCGTGCCCACGCGCCCGTCGCGCAGCCAGCGGCGCAAGCGGCTGGACAGCAAACAGCATCGCAGCCGCATCAAGCAGGGGCGCAGCACGCCCCACGCTGACTGATACCTGCCGCGTCCCGGCGTATCAGGCCGCTTCGCGCTTCTGCCGGGACATGATGCGCCGCAGCAGGGGCACGAATTCCGACAGGTGACCGATACGGTACAGCCCCGGCCATTCCGGCGCGGGCTTGTCCAGATCACGCAGCAGCACGCAGGCCATACCGGCCAGACGGGCGGCTTCGACACCGGCATTGGAATCTTCCAGCACGATGCAGTTGCCCGCCGGGATATTGTCCTGTTCGGCCGCATACAGATACAGGTCGGGCCGGGGCTTGGGCATGTTCAGGTCGCGCCCGGAATGAATGCGCTCTTCATCGAGCATCTGGTCAAGACCCGTGCTGCTGAACTTGGCCTCCATCTCCGCCATGGACGAATTGGAACCGATACGCACCGGCAGGCCGAGCGACAGTGTCGCCTTGAGCATATCTTCCGCGCCATCAACGGTCTGGGCGTCGGTCTTCATCATGGACACGATGAGGTTCTGCACATGCATGTCCCAGTCATCGGGCAGCGTCGCACCGCTTTCCTGTGCGATACGGTCGCGAATCTTGGCCAGTTCGCCACCGGTAAACATTTTATTGGCCTGCTCGTCCGTAATGTTCCAGCCATATTTCCGGGCTTCCCGGGCCATGATGCAGGTGGACAGATATTCCCCGTCGACCAGAACCCCGTCACAATCGAAAATAACCATGCGCAATTCCCCATCGGGGCGCACGGCCGCAGGCAGTTGATTATCGGATTTGCTATGTAAATTCAAAGTTCAGACCCTACCTTTCATGCACTTCTTGTACGCCGGAAAACAAATCATATTGCGACAGAAGCCATGCATTATAGATATGGTACGATTTTCTGGATTGGAAGGATAAAATTTACATTTTTTCGTAATATATTAAATATCAGAAGATATTTATTATTTATTTCATTTAGATGTTTATTTATCGTTTACATAAACAAATCCAAAGTAATTTTATGTTTATGTTTTGTTAATTGTTCTGAATTTACTTAAATACTATTACGGCCCGCCATGTATATAACATGGTCGGGCCGTAATGTACGCCATGCCGGACCGATCGGACCCGGATGCGGTTTCCTACCCCTTGCGGGTGGGCGTCTGCCCTCTTGCCGCAACGGGCGTGGGGGTATGTTCGGTCCACCCGCCGCCCAGCGCCCGATAGAGGGTTACAAGGTTCTGGTAGCGTGAAACCGCGATGGAGATCTGCCATTGCTGCGCCTGCAGCATCGAGCGCTGCGACACCAGCGAGGTCAGGTAGGAATCCGTCCCCGCCCTGTACCGCAGCATGGCCAGCCTGTACGCATCCGATGTCGTGGTCACGTATGTGTCCATCCGACCGGTTTCGTCACGATAGGTATCGCGCGCCGCCAGCGCATCCGCCACCTCGCGGAAAGCGGACTGCACCGTCTTTTCATACGCCGCCGCCTTGGAAGCGCGCATCGCGCGTGACGCCTTGAGGTTACCGCTGTTCTGTCCCCAGTTCAGCAGGGGAACCTGCAACTGTGGCGATACACCCCATGTCGTCGCGGCCGATGTGAACAGTTTGTGCGGCTGAAGGCTGCTGATCCCGTCCGACGCAGTCAGCGTGATGCGCGGATAGAACGCAGCCTTGGCGGCACCGATATCGGCATTGGCGGCCAGCAGGTCATGCTCGGCCGCCCGGATGTCGGGCCGATGTTCCAGCACGTCCGCAGGCAGTCCGGGGGGCAGGTCCTTCATGATGGTCTGCTGCCCCAGCGGCTGGGCGGGAGGCAGGTTATCGGGGATCGGTTGACCGATCAGCAGCGTCAGCAGGTTTTCGTCCTGCGCCACGCGCCTGAGCGACTCATCGCGGAACGCCCCGCTCTGCGCCACCTGCGTTTCCGTCTGCCGCACGGTCATCTCATCCGTTTCGCCATGGGCGAAGCGGGCCTTGACCATATCCAGCGTTTCCTGCTGGGAAGCCAGGGTATCATTGGACAGGCGCAGCGATGCCTGATCCCCCAGCCATGAGATATAGGCCGTCGCCACCTGCGAGATGATGCTGATCAGCATGGCCCGCGCGTTTTCACGCTGCATGAGCGCATGTTCCGCCGCTTCACGCGACATGCTGCGGATACGCCCGAACAGATCGATTTCGTAGGACGAGACGCCGATGCCCATCTGGTAATATTTGAATGTTGGCGGATTGCCGGTGTCCAGACCCGGCGCGAAGCTCAGACCGGCCGCACCGGACGGCCCCTGGAATATGGCCTCGCCACCGCCGCCGATGGCCGGAAACAGTCCGGCATGCTGGATATCGAACTGCCCCTGCGCGCGCCGGATGTCAGCCGCCGCCTGCCGCAGGTCCCGGTTTTCACGAATGGCGATGGCGATCAGCGCCTTAAGCCGCGGGTCGGTAAAGAAATCCGCCCAGCCAAGATCCGCCGCCAACTGGTTTTCCAGCACGGGCTGACCGGTATTGGCATAGGCAGGCCACGCCTTGGCCATGGGTGGCGCCGGGCGCTTGTACTGCGGGATCATGGTGCATCCGGCCAGCAGGACAGCCGCGATGCCTGCCGCCCCCGCGCGCTTAAGGGTGGGGAATACGGTCATCTGCTTACTCCTCCACCGTGCGTTCGGACATGCGCCGCACCCGGCACACACGCAGCACGACCACAAAAAACAGCGGCACGAAATATACGGCCAGCAGCGTGGCCGTAACCATGCCGCCCACCACCGCCGTGCCGATCGCAACACGCGCGGCGGAGCCTGCGCCACTGGCGATGGCCAGCGGGAACACACCCACCACGAAGGCGATGGACGTCATCAGGATCGGACGCAGCCGCTCCCGCCCGGCTTCCAGCACGGATTCTTCCAGCGTCGCGCCGTTCTCGAAAAACGCCTTGGCGAATTCCACGATCAGGATCGCGTTCTTCACTGCCAGCCCTACCGTGGTCAGCAGCCCGACCTGGAAATAGACGTCATTGGCCATACCACGCAGCAGGGTCGCCACGATCGCGCCCAGCACGCCCAGCGGGATGACAAGCAGCACGGCAAAGGGAATGGCCCAGCTTTCATACAGCGCGGCCAGACAGAACAGGATCACGACAAGGGCCAGCGCGTAAAGCGGACCGGTGGAAGCGCCCGACGCCATCTGTTCATAGGACAGGCCCGTCCATTCATAGCCGACACCCGGCGGCAGCTTGGCAAGGATTTCCTTGATGGCTGCAATGGAATCGCCCGAACTGTAACCCGCCGCGGGCTGGCCGAGGATTTCAAAGGCGTTGAGGCCGTTATAATCCTCCACCTTCTGCGGCCCGACGATCCACTCGCCGGATATGAAAGCGTTGAACGGCACCATCCCGCCGGTGATGTTGCGGATATACCATTTGTTCAGGTCATCGGGGATCATGCGTGAATCAGGCGTGCCCTGAATATAGACCTGCTTCACACGGTCATCGCGCAGGAACTGGTTGACGTAGATGGAACCCAGCGCCCCCTCGATCGTGGTGTTGATGTCCGCGATGGTAATACCCAGCGCGTTGGCTTTTTCACGGTCGATATTCAGATGGAACTGGGGCGCGTCCTCCATGCCGTTGGGACGCACGGCGGTCAGGCGATGGTCCTTTGCGGCCATGCCCAGCACCATGTTACGCGCTTCAAGCATTTTGGCATGACCCAGATGCCCGCGATCTTCCAGTTCAAGGTCGAAACCGGTGGCGTTGCCCAGTTCCAGCACGGCGGGCGGGTTGATGGCGAATATCTGCGCCACCGGGTCCATCCAGAAATGCATCATGATGCGCATGGCGATCGCCGCCGATGTCTGGGATGCGGCGGGCCGGTCATCCCAGTCCTTCAGGCGGATGAAGAAGGCGCCGGCACTCTGCCCCTGCCCCGCGAAGTTGAACCCGTTCATGGCGTAAACGGATTCAACATTCTTGCCCTCGGTCTTGAGGATGTAGTCGGTCACCTTGCGGTTGACGGCCGCCGTCTGTTCCATGGGCGTGCCAGCAGGCATGGTCACCTGACCGAAGATCAGGCCCTGATCCTCATCGGGCAGGAAGCCACCGGGCAGGCGCATGAACAGCCAGCCCACACCTGCGGTAATCAGCACGAACACCAGCATGGACAGCCCGGCATGCCCCAGCACGCGGGTCACACCCTTCTGGTAACCATTGGTCAGGCGCGTGAAATGGCGGTTGAACCAGCCTGCGGCCCCCGTGGTCTTTTCATGGGTGCCGGGCTTGAGCATGGTGGCGCACAGGGCGGGCGTCATGACCATGGCCACCAGAACCGACAGCCACATGGCCGCGACGATGGTGATGGAAAACTGCCGGTAGATCACCCCTGTCGAACCACCAAAGGCCGCCATGGGCAGGAACACCGCCGTCAGCACCAGCACGATGCCGACCAGCGCGCCCGAGATTTCATCCATTGACTGACGGGCGGCGTCGCGTGGGGACAGCTTCTTTTCCGTCATCACACGCTCGACATTTTCCACCACCACGATGGCGTCATCCACCAGCAGGCCAACCGCCAGCACCATGGCCAGCATGGTCAGCGTATTGATGGAGAAACCAAGGGCGGCAAGAATGCCGAACGTGCCCAGCAGCACCACCGGCACGGCGATGGTCGGAATAAGGGTGGCGCGGAAGTTCTGCAGGAAGACCAGCATCACAAGGAACACAAGGGCGATCGCCTCGATCAGCGTGATGATGACTTCCTTGATCGACAGAACGATGAAGGGCGCCGTATCCAGCGGATAGACGGTTTTCAGCCCCGGCGGGAAGAACTGTTCCAGTTCATGGATCTGGGCGCGCACCGCATTTTCCGTCTGAAGCTGGTTCGCACCGGGGGCCAGTTTCAGCGCCATGCCCGAAGCGGGCATGTTGTTGTAGAAGGAATCGGTATTGTAGGTCTGCGGTCCCAGTTCCACGCGGGCGACATCACGAATGCGCACCTGCGAGCCGTCGGGCTGGACTTTCAGCAGGATCTTCTCGAATTCACCGGGTTCATGCAGGCGCGTCGGCCCGATGATGGTGGCGTCAAGCCGCGCACCGGAAGATGCGGGCAGGCCACCAAGCTCACCTGATGAAACCTGAATGTTCTGTGTCTGGATCGCGGTCTGCACGTCAGCCACGGTCAGGTTGTATTTGTACAGCTTGGACGGATCGAGCCAGATCCGCATCGCGTATTCCGCGCCGAACAGCGTATGGTCACCCACGCCGGTCACGCGGCTGAGCGGATCGGAAATGTTCGAGGCCACATAATCGGCGATATCCGCGCCGCTCATGCTGTTATCGGTCGAGATGAAGGCAAGAACCATCATGAAGTTCTTGACGGCCTTCGTGATGCTCAGGCCCTGCGCCGTCACTTCCGTCGGCAGCTTGGGCTGCGCAAGCTGAAGCTTGTTCTGCACCTGCACCTGCGCAATGTCGGGGTTGGTCCCCTGCGCGAAGGTCAGGTCGATTTCCATCTGTCCGGATGCGTAGGACTGCGCGGAAATGTATTCCAGATGATCCAGCCCGAACATCTGCTGCAGGATCGGGCGCACCACCGTATCGTTCACCGTATCCGCGGACGCACCGGGATAGGTAACGGTGATGGCGATCTGTGGTGGCGCGATGGCGGGATACTGCGCGATGGGCAGGCGCAGGATGGACACCCCACCCACCAGCATGATGATCAGACCGATCACCCATGCGAAAACGGGCCGGTCGATAAAAAAGCGCGACAGAGACATGGGGGATTATCCTGCCTTGGCCTGCGGGGACACATCGATGGGTGTCACCGTGTCGCCGGGATGGATCTTGAGCACACCTTCGACGACAACGCGTTCGCCATTCCTGATCCCGTCGGTCACAAGCCAGTTCGTGCCAATGGCCTGCTGTGCCGTCACCGACCGGATACTGACCTTGTTGTCGGCATCGACCACCCAGACCTGCGGATCACCGTGTGAATTGCGCTGCACGGCTTCCTGCGGCACCAGCAGGGCTGCGGGGTCCACGCCTTCGGCAAGCTGGGCGTGGACATACATGCCCGGCAGCAGCAGCCGTTCCGGGTTCGGCATGACCGCACGCACGACAACCGTGGCCGTGGCTTCATCCACGTTTACTTCCGAAAACTCCATGCGACCGGCATGTTCGTACGTTGTGCCATCTTCCAGCGCGATGGTGATGCTGGCGGCATTGTCGCCCGCCCGTGTCAGCCTGCCCTGCGCCAGTTCCCGACGGAAGCGCAGCAGTTCGGTCGCGGGCAGGTTCACGTCCACATAGATCGGGTCAAGCCGGGTCACGATCGCCACATTGTTCGTCTGATTCGTCGTGACCAGCGCGCCGACCGTCAGGATCGAACGGCCAATACGGCCGCTGATGGGCGCATTCATGTGGGTATAGCCCAGATCGACATTGGCGCGCTCAAGCTGGCCCTTGGCCGTCTCGACATCGCCCTGGGCCTCACGTTCGGCGGCAAGGGCGTCGTCATATTCCTGCTGGCTGACGGCATGGGCCTTCAGCAGCGGGCCATAACGGTTCAGCTTGGCGCGTGCCGTCATCTCACCGCCCTGCGCGTGGAGCAACTGGCCCTGCGCCGCGTCCACCGCGGCCTGATAAATGCGGGGGTCGATCTGATAAAGCTGCTGCCCGGCCTCGACATCCGTGCCTTCGACAAACAGGCGCTTCATGATGACACCGCTGACCTGCGGACGGACCTGCGCGATTTCGAACGCTTCGGTACGACCGGGCAGTTGGGTATGAATTTCCACCGGCTGGGTCTTGAGTGTTACAACCTTGACCGGCTGTGGGGGCATTTTGGGGGGCGCAGCGTGCCGCTGACAGGCCGCAAGGCCGAGAATCAGAGCCGCCGGGGCTACGACACGGGAATATTGCATCATGGTCACCAACCGGCTTGCATGCCGTTATATAAAATGTTTCTGAATCACAGCCGTGCTCACTGCTGCACATGGCCGCCATAAGAAAGCCAAATAACGAAACTATTTGGTTTTCAATGAATGGAAAACTATATCGTCTCCATAAGGCGGTCAAGCAGCGCATCCATCCAAAAGCGGTCGGAGCATATTACGAATGAGCAAGAACGGGCACGAAGCGCGGTTATCCGCCCCGCACAATTGCGACGGCCGACGGCGCGGCCCCGGTCGACCACCTGAAATGGAAGAATGCGAACGCCGGGAACGGATTCTGGATGCTGCCTGCATGGCCCTGCAGCAATGTGGCTATCACGCCGCATCCATGGACAGGGTGGCCCAGCTTTCGGGCATGTCGAAGCGGACATTGTACCAGATGTTCGAATCCAAGCAGGATCTGTTTCATACTCTGGTCAGCAGCAGGCTGTTCAATGTCACCCCTGACAAGTGTCACCACATGGATGACCCGGCACAGGAACTGACGGAGCTGCTCCTGAACCTGGGCAGCGTCATCCTGCGCCCCGACCGTATAAGCCTGATCCGGGCGCTGATTACGGAATCACAGGAATCAGAGGACATCCGTCGCATCCTGACCACCCTGCGCGCGGGGGGAAAGGACAACATCCTGACCACATGGCTGGATCGCTATGTCCATCACAAGCAGTACGTGGTGAACGACATATCCATGTACAGCAATATGCTGTTTGGCATGACCATTGGCGATCTCATGCTCCAGAGCCTTGCCTGCGCATCCGAAACCTTGTGGGTCGAACAGAACATGCGACCACGCTTCCAGCGTGCGGTACGCATTTTTCTGGCGGGCTTCGCGCAGGGATGCAACTGCCCCTGTGTCCCTGCCTGAACCCGGTATTCGTTTCGATCAGATTAGGCCTGTTATCCGGAGGCACCCTGTGATCCAACAGGACGTTCCTGCCTCCGGCTCCGAAGAGGAGTTTCCTGCTGCACATTATGAACAACAAAAAAGCCACCCTTGAGGGTGGCTTTTCTTCTGTCTTTTCAGACGTTTAATTTTGGTTGCGGGGGCAGGATTTGAACCTGCGGCCTTCAGGTTATGAGCCTGACGAGCTACCGGGCTGCTCCACCCCGCGGTTGTTTGGGGAGACTGGAAGA
>NZ_NKTY01000093.1 GCF_003207825.1 Komagataeibacter saccharivorans
TAGGTTCTGTTGACAAAAGGTCTTTTCAGACTGGCTTGGACGTGATTCAACGTTGGTCTTTGCGGAGACCTGTGGATGCGTGGCGACCTGACGGACGAGGAATGGGCGATCATTGGCGGCCTACTGCCGCCTGAACGTGGCCGCTGGTCACGACCGGCACAGGATAACCGTCTGTTTCTCAATGGAATGCTTTATGTCCTGCGTGTCGGTTGCCCATGGCGGGACATGCATGAACGCTACGGAAAATGGAACTCGGTCTATGTGCGGTTCCGTCGATGGGCAGAACAGGGCGTCTGGGACGCTCTGCTGGAAACGCTGGTTGAACTCGGTCTGACCGATGACTGGCAGCACATGATCGACAGCACGGTCGTTCGGGCTCACAGCCAGGCGGCTGGCGCAAAAGGGGGACGCATAAGGAAGGTTTTGGTCGAAGCCGCGGCGGCTTTACGAGCAAGATCCACGCCCGTGCTGACGGTCAGGGACGCCCTCTTGGCTTCAACCTGACAGGGGGTGAAGTTTCTGATTATTCCGGCGCTGATGCCCTGATGGACCTGCCGGTCGCGACACCGCGCCGATTTCTGGCCGACAAGGGATATGATAGTGATAGGTTACGGGAGAACCTGCTTTTTCGAGGCATTCTTCCTGTTATCCCACCGCGTTTAAATCGCACAGAGGATATTCCCTGCGACTTCCGTCGTTATCGGGATCGAAACCGTATCGAGCGGATGTTTAACAAACTGAAGCAGTTCCGACGTATCGCCACACGATATGACAAGACAAGAAAATCATTTCTCGCCTTTCTTAACCTCGCAGCCGTAAAATTGTGGCTACCGTCTTTTGTCAACAGAACCTA
>NZ_NKTY01000036.1 GCF_003207825.1 Komagataeibacter saccharivorans
GGTACCTGCATCCCTACTTGTTGCGTGAACCTCAATGTGGCCAGTTCTACAGGTGTTCACTCCAAGCGTACGTAAAATACACTTTCGTGTCGTGATCCCTGATAGCGCTGAGGATCAGTCCCATGACCCATGATATCCCTGTCATTGATATTACGCGCCTGCGGAATGGCGCGCCGGATGAGCGCAGGGCGGTCGCCCGGTCCATAGGGCAGGCATGCCGGGAGACGGGGTTTTTCTACATCACCGGCCACGGTGTTGACCCGTCGATGATGCGGGGCGTCTTTGACGCCGCCCATGCCCTGTTTGCCCTGCCAGATGCACAGAAGGAAAGCATTGCCCGCAGTCGTATCGGGCATAATCGCGGGTATGTCGGCTACGGTGTGGAACGTCTGGATACGACGGCCCTGCCGGACCGCAAGGAAGCCTTCAACATCGGGCGTGAAGCGGAAGGGGAGCCTGCCAATGCGTGGCCGGACCTGCCGGGCTGGCGGGAACGGATGCTGGGTTATTTTCAGGCATGCCAGACACTGGGGGCATCGTTGCACCGGGCATTTGCGCTGGATCTGGGGGTGTCTGAGGATTTCTTTGCCGATAAATTCCGCCACCCCATGGCGACATTACGCCTGCTGCATTACTGCGCGGCGGAAACCGAAGCGCGCGACGACGGTGCGCCGGGGGCAGGGGCCCACACGGATTATGGCAACGTGACCATACTGGCGGTTGATGGTGTGGCAGGGCTACAGGTCCGCCCGCGCGGTGGTGACTGGATCGACGCCCCGGCCATACCGGGGGCATTCGTATGCAATATCGGCGACTGCCTGATGCGGTGGAGCAATGACGTATATGTCTCCACGCCCCACCGTGTGCTGAAGCCCGCAAGCGAACGGTATTCCGTCGCATTCTTTCTGGACCCCGATGCCGATGCGCTGGTGGAACCGATCGTTACGACTGCGGGCGACACGCCCCATTATCCCCCCATCATCGGAGGCGACTATCTGCGCGAACGGCTGACGGCCACATATGGGCATGCGACCTGATACGTGTAACGGGTAGCGAACAGCGGGAGTAACGCGTGTGGGACATCACGCCGCATGCAGTTCCCGCTGTATCCGGTATACGAATGCCGGTTCGGTTTGTTATATGGGACGGGAGAAACATACAGGTCTGTCAGGCCCACATGATTCCAGACACCGGATCAGGCGCGTTACGCGATGCCAGATATGAAGATGGTTTTTGTTGGCATAAGATTTCTTATGGGATAATAATGCGCATTGTTGGGATTACGCAAAATCTCCCTATGATTATCTCCTTGCCCAGCAATCCCGTAACCCCTCCACATTATCCCTGGATGAAATATGCGCGCGGACGCGTGTTCTCCCGGCACCTGAAGTTTCGGCGCTTACAAGGAACTCAATGGATGGGACCTATGAATCGGTGCATGTAGTTGGCCCGGAGCGGATTCCTCGGTCTCACGTGTAATGTCGTGTCTGTGGGACGCATAGGGTACCGCAAAACCCATCTGGCCACGATCGCTGGCTCGAACTGTATCCGCATGGGCCGACTGACCGGACTTTGTCGTCCTCGACGAACCGGGTGCCCTGCCCTTTGTCCAGTCTGGCGGACTGTTGCGGTTCCATATGATCAGCCGTCTCTATATGAACAGACCGCCCTCATTGTCACCACGAACCAGTCCTTCGATGAACGGACCAGTACACGCCTGCTGGTTTCCGGGGCATAACCACTTCCGTACAAATGGAAGCCAGACTTTTTACCCATTCCCGCCGGTTTGGTCAGGCGAGAATGGGCGCCATCCCTTCAACTGTTCAGGGACAGCAGGATTTTGGCTGCCTGCCTGCGGTCTGGCGCCAGGGCAAAGGCCGCGGCAAAGTCGCGCAGGGGAAACTGCTGGGTGACCAGAATATCGGCAATTTCAGGCCGTTCAGCCAATAAGGCAAGTGCGGCGTCGAATTCCGTGTCAAAACGGAAAGTACCCCTGAAATCGAGTTCACGGTTGATGATCTGTGCAACGGGCACTTGTATGTCCCCTGGCGGGAACATGCCAACCTGAACCAGTATGCCACCCCGCCGTGTATGGCCTATGGCCGCAGGCAGCGCAGTCGGCACGCCTGTAGCTTCAAACAGGATATCGAATTCTTCCTCTACCTCGGTATGGCGGGTGTTGTAGCACCTGTCTGCGCCAAGCCGGGTGGCGCACTGTAGTGGAGAATCTTCCAGATCGGTTACCACGATCCGTTTCGCCCCGTGATGGACCAGTCCCGCCACGATTAACAGCCCGATTGGTCCTGCCCCCTGTACCATCACGTTACGACCACGCACATCGCCCGCACGTGCAATGGCATGCAGGGCGACGGACAAAGGTTCGGCAAGACATGCCCGGCGAAGAGTCAGGCCGGGAGGAAGGGAATGAAGCTGTGCTGCCTTTACAGTCATGGACCGGCGAAAGCCGCCATCGGTATGGGGATCACGTGCGGCACTTCCCAAAAAAAGCATGTTGCGACAGAGGTTGCGCCGCTCCCGCGCACATTCGAGGCAGTGACCACAGGGCCGCGCCGGATGAATGGCCACATCCTGACCTACAGAAAAGCCTTTTACATCACTGCCCAGCGCACTGATGGTGCCAGAGACTTCATGCCCCAGAACCATGGGGGCGTGCAGTACGGACGCCCCAACGCCCCCATGGGAAAAATAATGCAGGTCCGAACCGCATATGCCACCCCAGGCCATATTCACCTGCACTTCATCGGGGCCGGGATCAGGTAGGAGAATGGGGTCCAGCCTCAGATCATGCGATGCATGGATAACCAGTGCCTCGGTCAGGCAGGACTCAACGTTTTCATGACTTGTTTCAGCGTACACGTTCAGGATACTCCGCGCCTGTAACAGGGCCGCCGCTCTGATTGGAACGGCAGGCCGTGCCCGCTCTAACGAGACAGCAGACGGTCTGGTTTCCGGCATCGAGCGTAACCGTCCGGCTGTCGGGAATGACTGCCGTTATTTCGCATTCTCGCGCATCAGGACCAGATACGTGACAATCAGGGACTGGTCGGTGTCATGGCCGGGGCTTGCCGGGGAGCCATAGCGCTGCGGGAATACTGTCCAGTCGGGCAGATACTCCGGCGCTGTCTCTGGATCTGGCCTGTTGTCATGAAAAAGCTGGGCAGCCGCCGGTTGAGACAGGCGGCTATCGGATCTTTGCGCCGGGGTGGGAGGCTGAACGGGAGACCCGCATGGAAGTTACCAGCTATAAGTCACCTTGCCGATGACATTGCGGTTGGCACCGATATAGCAACCGGTATCGGCACCCGCGCAACTGGGGTAATAGCGCTGGTTGAGCAGATTCTGCGCAGTTACCTGAAACAGCATGCCCTTCAGGCGCGGGGCGACGGCATCAAGTGAATACTGTGCCTGCGCGTCCACCAGCACATAGCTGGGTGTTACGTATTCCAGCGTGTTGTCCACCAGCGTATTGCCGTTGTAGCGCACGCCCGCGCCAAACCCCAGACCCCGCAGCGGGCCATTGCGCAGGTCATAATGGCCCCAGACCGAGAATGTCTGCTTGGGCACCGCAATCGGGCGTTCGCCAGTCAGGTCGCCACTGCCGCGCGTATAGGCCACGTCCTGATAGGTATAGGCCGCAATGATGTTCAGGTTGCGGGTCAGGTCAACATGGGCTTCCAGTTCGATCCCCCGCGAACGGATACCGCCGGTCTGGGTATAGAAATCGATATGGACGGGATCGGTGACCAGCACGTTGCTCTGCTTGAGGTCATACAGTGCCAGCGTGAAGAAGCCGTTGAAGTTGTGCGGCTGATATTTCAGCCCCACTTCAAACTGCCGCCCCCGGGTCGGCTTGAATGGCGTGCCGTTGAAGGACAGGTTGTTCGCGGGCTGGAAAGATTCCGCGTAATGGAAGTAGGGCGACAGGCCGATGGGGAACGCGTACAGAATGCCGCCGCGCCACGTCGTGGCCTGATCCGACTGGTTGAAGCTGCCGCCGCTATCCGTCTGGTCACGGGTGTCGATGGTGGACCAGTCATGCCGCACGCCCCCCTGCACATGCAGCCTGCCCCATGTCATCTGGTCTTCGCCATATATGCCTTCCTGATTGGTGGTTATGCTCTGTGCTTCGTACAGATCCAGTTTGCCAATGCTCTGCCCATAGGTCGGGGCAAAGACGTCCAGTGAGGGGGCGTCACCGTAATACAGATTGGCGGAATCACGGATATTCTGCCAGTTGCCGCCAATAATAACGTTGTGCTTGACCGGGCCGGTGCGGAAATGGCCAAGGATCTGTTCTTCTACCGTAATCGTGTCGAAATGCTCCTCTGACCCGTATGCCGCACGCTCCAGCGTCCGGTTGTCATCATCAAGCATCCCGCCCGAAGACACCTGCTGGAAAAACGCCCCCACATTGGCGTAACGGGCAAATGACTTGAAGGTCCAGTTGGGCGCAATGCGGTAGCTCAGGCGGTAGTTGACGGCCGTCTGGGTGCGCTTGTAGGTCTCGAAATTCGGGTCGCCAGGATAGAAATGGTCCGAAATCTTGCCATTCGGGTTGGGCAGGATGGTGCCCTCCAGGGGTGCCGTATCAAAATTTCCGCCACGCGGGTCACGCTGCCAGAAGGCGGAAAGTGTCATGGTCAGGCGATCATTGGGGGTCCATGTCAGCGATGGCAGGACACCGAAGCGTTCGTTGCGGGTGTGCTCATCCTGTGTGCCCGATGTGGTGGCGGTTGCGGCTATGCGGTACAGCCATTTGCCATCACGGTCTATCCGTCCGCCAAAATCGGCGGTGCCGCGTACGTAGCCGTATGTCCCCCCTTCGACCGAGACGGAATGAACCGGGGTAGCCGTCGGCTGTTTTGTGGTCAGTACAATGGCCCCGCCGGGATTGGACTGCCCGTACAAGACAGAAGGCGGCCCCTTGAGAATGTCGATCCGGTCAAGCAGATAGGGGTCGATCTGCTGGGTAGCGTAATAGGCGCCGTTGAACAGGCGCAGGTTGTCAACAAACTCATCCGCGCCCGCAGCCCCCTGAAAGCCGCGGATTTCAACCATATCGAACCGCGTGGTGTAGCCCGATGCCACATCCCCCGACACGCCGGCATTATATCGCAGGGCCTCGGCTATGGTGCGGGCGTTCTGCTGGTCCAGTTGCGCGCGGGTCACGACGGACACGGATTCCGGGGTTTCAATCAGTGGCGTGTCGGTCTTGGTGGCCGCACTGGAATTCTTGGGCACGAGGCCCGCGCGCCCCGATATGGCGTAAACGGCGATCTGTTCTTCTTTCCACCCTTTTCTGCCGCCCACGTTCCCCTGCCCTTCCACCCGTACCGGATCAAGGGTGATGGAGGAAGCTGCGCGGACGAGCGAGACGGAATGCGCCCCGGTTTTCCGGTACGTAATGCCCGTGCCTGCCAGAAGGCCGGAAAGTGCCTGTTCCGTTGTCATCTGCCCGGTCACCGCCCCTGACCGTACATCCGATATCGTGGCGCTATCGAACGCGATCTGCATGCCCGTCTGCGCGCCCAGGGATACGAGGGCGTGGGCCAGCGGCTGCGCAGGAATACTGAATGGCTGTATCGGTGCGGGCGGGACGGCGACACTGGCCGCGACCGGTGACGCCACGGCATGATGGCCCGTGGCGTTCCACATGACGAACATCAATGCCGAAGTGCCGGTAAGCAGGCTGATTCGGGAAGGCCGGATGCGATTGCGACGGCATGACAGAAGAACACACGGCATGATCAGATCTCACGGGCAGACGGTTGAGGGCAAATGCAAACGAATTGCACTCGCGTATATTCATGTCCGTTGAGACGATTTTTTTTTAACGGGGTAGTGAAACTTTTTTTCGCACTTCGAGACAAAAAGCGCCGGGTTGCCGTTCCGGCCCGTCAGGGCGCATTGTGACTGGCCAGTATCAGGGTGAAGCCGGCGGGGAGCGAAACAAGCCTGTTCCCATGCAGCGCACACAGGGCTTCCAGCGCCTCCCTGGGGTGGCGCAGGTCATATACCCCCCCTACCGGGATGGTGTCGTGTTCCAAGCCATGGGTCACGATGGTACCCGGATAGTAGCGCCCCATAACCTCGATCGCTTCGGAGAACCGTACGTCATTCAGCACCATCTGCCCTGAACGCCATGAACCGACTTCATCCGGGTCGATCGCGCCACGATGCGTCTTGCCCGTATGCTGATCGACCGTCCATTGCTGGCCTGCGGTCAGACGCAGGGCGGGGTCAGACTGGCGTGCTACGTTCACAATCCCTTCACGCACGGCAACACGCACATCGGGGCCGGTCATCTGCACATCAAAGGTGGTGCCGATATCGCGGGCCGTGACATTTCCTGCCCTGACGGCAAAGCCGTGTTTTCCGTCATGCGCGACGTTGAAAAACGCCTCCCCGGCCAGCAGCGTAACTCCCCGTTCCCGACCCGAATAATGCACGGCAATGGCGGAATGGCCTGCCAGGGTCACGGCCGTTGCGTCAGACAGGATGACCGTGCGGGTTTCGCCGGTTTTTGTGTAATAATCAGCCCGCAGGCGCACCATGAGGTCCGGCGTGGCGAAGGCCAGAAGGCTGGCTGCCAACGGGAGCATGCAGCCTGCGGCAATCCGCAACCGGCGTCGCAAGGGGGCGTATGACCTGCTGGCCGCAGGCGGGCAGGATGTTGCGGGCCGCTGGTCAGGTGCCTGCACCATGGGCGGCAGCAGTTCGCCAGTGACGGCCCATACGCGTTCCATCCGGCGCCATGCCCGTTCATGGGCGGGGTCCAGCGCACGCCACGCGGCGCATTCCGCCTGTACCGTTTCATCATGCCGTGCTTCATTAAGGCGGATTTTCCAGGTGGCGGCTTCCAGCATGACGCGCCCGGCGTCCTGTGTTGGCTGTATGCTCATCTGCCCCTCCCCTTTCTTCCACGCCAGCAGCGTTGAGCGTGTTCCCAGAAACAGGGACGTGACAGGGACCTGTTTTTCAACGGTAAGAAAAAAATCTTTACGGCTCCATATCTGGCAGGGCCGTTGCACAGGCAACCAGCGCGATCTGGATCATCTTATGCACGCGTGTGGTGGAGACGCCCAGAACAGTTGCAATTTCTTGTAATGTATAGCCGCCGATGCGGTACATCTCGAACGCGCGGCGGGTGCGTGGCGGCAGGCTGGTCAGGACATTCGCCACGGAATGAAGTTCCTGCCGGTGCCCGCAATGGGCTTCGGGCGATATGGACCCCGCACCTGTATCAGCCAGCAGGGTATGATCGATTTCGGTTGGAATCTGCCTGTGCGCAGCACGCAGATGATCAAGCGCAAGGTTCCGTATTATTGCGGTCAGGTATGCGACGGGATTGAAAACAATGCCCTGCCTTTTTACGGATGCGACCTGAACAAAAGCATCCTGCACAATATCTTCCGCCTGTGCCGTGCAGCCGACCATGGAGGTTGCGAAAGATACGAAACGGGGCCGGTTCGCAAGATAGGTTTCCAGAAGGTGATCGGTCGAGGCCACAGCCTGAAGGTTCCTTGACAGCTTGCGTCAGTGCCCCTCCTTATATGAATATAATAATCATTATCAATACAAGAACGGCGCTGTGACGTTTCGATACAATATGGCCTTTCAGGCATGCTGCCATCATGGCTGTCCGATCGAATGTCGGGTTTCCATGCTTCCCGGCCATGAATGGGCATTCGGTTTACCCGAGAGCACTATCGACATAACTCTCTATCACGCGGCATCACGATGCCGGCGCCCGTGATCCGGCGATGAGAATATCGACAAGGCGCTTCGCACTGGTCTCCCAGCCGGGACCCGCAGCGTAGTTTGAAACCCCCGCCAGGGCACGGAGCAGGTCGACTGGCTCGATATCCGCGCTGATGTCCCCACTGGCAACGGCTGCCGCCATGAGTTTCTCGATCGCGTCCTGCAGGACCGTGCCGGACTGGGCGTAGAGCGCGCCCGTGCCGCCCGCCAGTCCGTTGAGGGCGGGAGCGATGACCAGCTTGGCGGCAATGTAATCCACGAACAGCCGCATCCATGCACGCAACGCTTCCACTGGTGGATGCTGCGCGGCAAGGATTGGCGCTGCATCCGCCAGACTGTCCAGTTCAGCGCGATAGACCGCCTCGATCAGCGCATCGCGATTGGGAAAGTGACGGTAAAGCGTTCCGATCCCGACCCCCGCACGACGGGCGACCTCGTCCAGCGGGATATCGACTTCCCCCGCCGTAAACGCGGCTTTCGCCACTTTCAGCAGGTTTTCCCTGTTGCGCTGTCCATCGCTGCGCGGTCGGCGGCGCGGCTTTTTTTCGTCGGTCACCGGTTTCCCTCTTGTTAAACGGAGTGACTCTCCGCATATATCAAGCGGAGCCATGCTCCATATAACACCCCGCATGCCACTTCGGCAAAAAACGGATGCATCCTTTTAAGGAGTTCCACCCATGACACAGATTTTTGGCGCGAGTTCGACGACAGAAGATGTCCTCTCCGGCGTATCCCTGAAGGGTAAACGTGTCCTTGTGACCGGCGTTTCCGCTGGTCTGGGCGTTGAAACCGCGCGCGCCCTTGCCGCACATGGCGCCCAGGTGGTGGGTGCCGCACGCAATCTGGCAAAAGCGGAACATGCTACCGGGCAGGTCCGTGCCGACGCTAAACGTGGGGGCGGTACGTTCGAACTGATTGCCCTTGACCTCGCGGATCTGAACAGTGTGCGCGCCTGTGCCGATAAGCTGAACGCAACAGCTCTGCCCTTCGATCTGGTCATCGCCAATGCGGGCGTGATGGCCACGCCGTTCGGCCATACGAAGGACGGGTTCGAGACCCAGTTCGGCACCAATCATCTGGGACACTTCGTCCTCGTCAACCGGATTGCGGGACTGATGCGTACCGGGTCCCGGCTGGTCAATGTATCCTCGGCCGGACATCGCTTTGCCGATGTTGACCTGAAAGACCCGAATTTCGAGCATACACCGTACGATCCCTTCGTCGCCTATGGGCGCTCCAAGACGGCCAATATCCTCTTTGCCGTTGCGTTTGACGCACGGCATCGCGCACGCGGCGTGCGCGCCACGGCGATACATCCGGGTGGAATCCTGACCGAACTGACGCGTTATATGCCAGCAGGCGGCATCGAGGCGATGGTGGCAAGGATCAATGAACAGGCCGCAGCAGACGGGAAACCACCGTTCCAGTTCAAGACCATTCCGCAGGGGGCGGCCACGTCGGTCTGGGCCGGTGTGGTGGCGGAAGCTGATGCGGTCGGCGGCCATTACTGCGAAGACTGCCACGTAAGCCCGGTCGTGCCCGATGACAGGTCACTCACCCTGGTCAGTGAGGGCGTGCGGGCCTACGCGGTCGATCCCGTACACGCCGAGGCCCTGTGGGCAAAGAGCGAGGAAATGGTCGGGGAAAAATTCTCCTGAAGCCTCAGTGCCCCTGTTTCTGGCATAACGGGCACACCTGACGACCAGACAGACATTTTACCACTGTGTGTGGCCCGTGCGCAGGGGGACGGAAGATGTCTCCCTGCGCTTTCGTGCGAGGATATTGATTGTAATGCGCCTTGTTGTTTTCGGTTTACCCCTTCTTGTCGTGATCCTGAACTGGCTCTGGCCGTTACCACTTCCGCTGGGCCTGAAAATACCCGTGGCCGCACTGGTGGTCGTAGCCGCACTCTATCATTACTGGTCCCGGCTTTCTTCGGGTTCCATCTTCGCGCCAGAATTCCCCCGCCCTCTTGTCATCATGTTCAACTGGGCGTTCGGGACGATCCTGTTCCTCACGCTGCTTCAGATCACGCTTGATCTCGGCGCATTGCTGGTTGCGCTGGTGACATGGCAGCCGGTGCATATCCCGGCGGACGCGCGGGCAACCGTGGGCGGGATTGCGGGCATGCTGTCTGCCATCGGTGTCGCCAACGCGCTGCGGGTTCCACCGGTCAGGGACGTGACCATCACCATTCCCGGCCTGCCGCCAGCATTTGACGGGTATCGGCTGCTCCAGTTGACCGATATGCATATCAGTTGGCTTTTTCCCGCCAGATGGGTACAGGCAGTTGTGAACCGCACCAATGCGGCTGACGCCGACATGATTGTTGTGACGGGCGATTTCATTGATGGTTCGGTGGCCATGCGCCGCGCTGACGTGGCCCCTCTTGCGCAGTTGCATGCGCCGGACGGTGTTCTGGCGATACCGGGAAACCATGAATATTTCTTCGACTACGCCGACTGGATACATCACCTGTCGGAACTGGGCTTTCACATGCTGCTAAACCGCCATGCGGTCATCACACGGGACGGAGCCAAGCTGGTCATTGCTGGCGTCACCGACCGGTCGGCGCCCGGGCATGGACAGGCTGGCCCGGATCTGGCAGCGGCCCTTGCCGGCCGTCCTGCCGGGGCGCCGGTCGTGCTGCTCGACCACCAGCCCGGTGATGCGCGTGCCGCTGCCGCACAGGGTGTCGCCCTTCAGTTATCGGGACATACGCATGGCGGGATGATTGTCGGTCTCGACCGTCTCGTTGCACGTGGCAACAACGGGTTTGTTTCCGGGCGCTACAATATTGGTGGCATGACGCTTTACGTCAGTAACGGCACCGGACTGTGGCCGGGCTTCGCACTCCGGCTGGGCAGGCCATCCGAGATCACCCGTTTTCATCTGAAGCCGCAGCCGCCTTCTGAATAGACCCTGTATTTTGGGACACCCTGAGCATTCAAAATCTGCTGCCGTATGTAGGTGTTGCTATCACCTTTTACGACGTATCGAAAATTTTTTATAATACTGTTCAGCAGTATAATCGTCTGGTTAAATCTGAAGACAGGATTTTTTAAATGTATATTATCTCAGATAAACTAAAAAATTTCTTAATTTCTGAGCAAAAAATTTCTGAAGAAGAAATTAAACCGTCAACAAGAGTAGTAGAGGATCTTAGTCTGGACGGGATTGATGCTCATTACCTCATGGAATCTTATGCAGAAACATTCTCAATCAAGGTGGGGGATTTTGATTATTATCGATATTTTAATGATGAAACACAGGTTTTATTAATTATCCCTGTTATCCTCTTTGTTTTTTTTCGATTTCTGATCTGGAAACTTTTACTGGGCAAACCAGTCCGCAAAATAATAACAGTGCCAGTCACATTGGCCATGCTCCAACAAGCAATAGACGATGGTGTCTGGAATTGCGAACGCATTGAATCTCTTGCTGGCACACAGGTTTATCCACCCCCTTCAAAAAAATCAGGGTGGTTTTCGCGCATTCGTAACAAGACATGACTGGCACAATTTAGAATTATCCAATTCAATCTGACATGCGAATAACGGAAACTCCACGGATCTATTGATCCCGTGGGGTTTTCTGAACGTTGTATGGTTGCAGGAGCAACACTACCAACGACACTTGTGACTGGTGGATCGCAAGACATTTTGGCTTCATCGCAGAATCGGGTCCTGTTGATAAAAAATCTTGTCAGTTTGTTTTCTCCTGCGTTTCAAAGCCGGTTTTTGCGGAAACTGGTGGATGCGTGGATATCTGCCGCCCGAGCGCACCTGCTCCTCGATGATCCTGACGGCCTTGCGTTTATCGCCGGTGTTGATAGCAGCACGGACACCCGGCCAACCTCTTCCTGGATTGTAGACGAACGAAACGAGGGCGTCGAACTCGTTTTGTGTCAGGTAGACATGGGTGCCCCGACGAGCGATCGCCTCTCATAACCAGACCCGCGCGTTACGCCGGAGACCAAAGTCCGATATCAGGCAAATAAGAGCGACACAAATCGTCTGCCATGAAGGCGATTACCGCCTATCTGCTTGATATTCACTGAACAGACAGGCAGCTAAGAGGGGCAAGCGGAAGGTCCGCTGTCGGTCGCTGCAGGTAGGTATTCTGAATTGAGATATATTACCAGCGACCTAACTCTCAGGTTGCTGCTCATAATCGCCCCAAATCTCGGTCACGTCGGGAATATGACCGTCTGGCCTGCACATCCTTATGAACCAGTCCTTTAGGGCGAAATCGAGAATCAAATTCAGATGGTGGACGCACCTGATTGACTCGCAAAAGTCTTCCTGCTGCCGATTGTAATCTTTGGGGCCGATCACAAGTTGGCCATGCAGGATATCTCCGCTACTCAAGTCTTCCATGCGCATGACCGAGCGAATATGACGCCCAGAGAAATGAATATAGCCTGATGTTTGTTTGTAGACATCTGCAACCCAAGGGTTTCTGGTCGTTAACTTATCGACGAGGAATTTATCGGTCATTTTATGACCGTCCGCATCTTTCATGCGGTTGATCTGCGCCCCCATCAACACTTCATGACAGAAGCTCTGGTGATTGGCTGCCCAGAAACCGGCGTAAAGTCGAAGCAATGTGTCGAGATGCATGCGAACCAACGGTAACGCACATAATGAATTCTGCTGTTCGACCATTGTTCTGAAACCAGATGAAACTGCAAGCGCACGGTTGCCTACACCAAAACCGAACAGACATGCACTTGTGATAGCCTTAGGTGCCATGTGTTCTTGACAGGTCTTCCGGATTAGATCTTCAGAAGCAATTAGCGCTGCAAGAGCATCTACGTATGAAACATTCTCGGACATTGGTAAGCGAGCATCTAGTGCTGCAAGGTGTGCCTCGTCTTTAACACGGTCCATCGTCACTTTGGCCTTATCGTTGCATTTCGAGAAAGGCTACTCCAGCCACTCCAGAACCCGATAGCAAATTCGATTTCGTGGGTAAGTTAACCACAAGTACGCAAATTTTTAGTATCCGCTATATGGAAAACTTTTCATCCTGCTGTATGTCCACCATGAGGCGTGTTCTGCCTGTCCGTTACGCGAATAACTGACAGGCAGCTCGGGCAGGGAAGCAAAATATCCAACTTTGGATACGAAATTAGTGGAAGAAAATTACTTAAGAGCACTCCAGATAAATTTGTGACTATTCATTTTGGTTTATTTGCAAACTACCTATGTATGGCCATATCGCTTTTGCAAGCAATGCTAAGTGCTCACCTCGGTGCGCGATCTCTTTTTCGGCCCACCTCTCTTGATTAAGGAACCACTTGTTTAAGAATAGGCCTGTATGATCGGAAAATTTTCTTTTTTTCTCTAAATAACTCTTATTTCCTACAGATATATTAAGACTATTTGTGACCAAAGTTAGATTTCCAAGCGTATCAATAATTGATCGCCTTGATGTCGTCTGAGGAAGATCACTGTCTGGCGCAGCGTAATCACTGTCTGCGAATGGCCAATCCTCCGTCCACGTTCGTGGCAAGACGTGCTCAACCCATAGCCCATCCGGCTTCTCATGTTTTTCCGAGAAGTTAGATCGTGAAGCTTGTTCTAATTCCCAGAGAATATCTACCAGACGTGATTGCGGAGAAATAGCGTAAGCATTTTTGGAAAGGATACCTTCATGCAGTTCATCATCAGATGGAAACCGCACACTATCTCCCTGTTTGCCATAAAAAAATGTAGAGAAGGAACCAATTGAAACCCCATCTTGTCGGAAAATTGATGCTATACTCTGAAATACATTGTTGAGGTTTTTAGTAGTCAGTCCGCACAATGCACGACGGACGATGTAGGAATAGAGTAGTTTCGTGATCAACTTGCGAGTAATCTGATCCACGTCATCCGCGCCTAATTGCATGGCAACTGGGTAGACAGTTGTTACCTGCCACGCAGACATCTTGCGACCAAACCACGCCAAATCTGTATCGTAAGATTTCCTACCTTCCAAAGTCTCGTATAGCGGAGCATAATGTTCAAGTAGTTTTAACTCGTCCTCAACATTCTCAAAACGCGGTTTACTTTTGGGGACGGCAAAGGCTCGATATTCTGCATATAGTTCGCGCATGGAAATTTTATCACCGGTCTCTGCTGCCAGAGTGTGGGCGAGGAAATGATCAATGCGCGGGCGTGTAGGACGAGCATTTGGTGCGGCTTGTCGCCACCATGTATCATCAAGAGGATCCCACAACCTCCGATATAGATCCTCGACCTTAGCTCCCTGCTTTTCTGCCCTATGAAAGATGTTGTTACGGACGAGATCCATGGCGAGTAACGGCTCACCCTTTGAATTTAATGTCTCGAATATAACTTGAGCATCGTCATTTTCACCTAGACTGATGACAACAAGCTTTAGGCGATCAAGAACTGCGTTCAGGAGGGCTTCCAATCGCTCAACTGTAACCTGTTCATTATCGCCCTCGAAGTTTTCCGGAGCATAGTCATCATCCGGGGGAGCATCGTCGCTCGGGCCATTGAGCAGGAACTCTTCAATCCATTTATTGAACAAGAAATAAGCTCGAAATGCTGGGCTATCAGTATTTTTGGGAACCGTGGAACCCCAGAAAAAGTGACGATATTTTCGTTCGATTTCGCTATAATCCAACTCGATCAGGTCGTGGAAAAGCGCACTATCTGAAGGTGTCGGGGTAAGCTTAAACTTAGTAAGAGGATCTGTATCTTTGCTTTTGGGATTGTTATATAAATAACCATTGATATTTTTAGTAAAATCAACCAACCCCTGTCGTTTAGCTGCCTCGCGTAATGCTGCTAGAAAAAGCTGAAAAGTAGTAAGGCGCTGTTGGCCATCAACAACCTGAACGATTGGCGTCTTGCTTATCTGTGAGCCAATATCGACTGGAGCGATGATCAGCGCGCCCATGTAATGTTCGAATTTACTATCGTCAGATAGAACTTCAGCGGCTTTCGCCTGAACATCTTCCCAAAAAGGAAGCAATCTATTTTCAGACCATTGATATTTACGTTGATATAGGGGGACAATGAAACGACGATCTTCCTTGAGTACTGCTTCTACCTTAAAGTCGTCTGCGTCCATGTCGATAAATCTCCCTATATAATAGATACTTACATGATGACGTAGCAGCGTATCAGAGTAATTTACTTTACTATGGGAAACCGTAATCGCATATGGATAAATCGTGCGTTCTAAAAAGGCGCATGTCTGCTTTGCGATTAACTTATAAATGCTCGCTACGTCTCAGATGAGGCGCATCCCGCCTGTCCGCTTCTATTTCTTGAGCGGACAGGCAGTTTAAGGGGAGCGAATGCGAAAGGTCGACTGTGGGAGATAAACAGCTTCTGGAGAATTTCCACTGAACTCTGGTTCAGCAGAAAGGCTCTGTTTCATTGATTTTTGTGAGCATCTTCACCCGTTCATATGATCCCATCTGACCGGGATCTGCTCTGGCAGACCCGCCGAGCGTTATGTTTCCGGCCGGATCGCCCGGCGCAGAGACCGTTACTTGCGATGATGTCGTTTCGGATCGCACGATAGAAGGGTGACACCAGCCGTATCTTCAAAATCGTCCGGATGCGCCGTAAGAGGCATGGACATGAAGAAGTGGCCCCCATTTTTCGGACAGGGCGGTAAGCTATCATCTGGCCTGAACGAGGACGGGTTTTATGGGCAAGGTTACGCGGAAACGGTATGCGGCG
>NZ_NKTY01000037.1 GCF_003207825.1 Komagataeibacter saccharivorans
CTCTCGCATACAACTGCAAAAGAATGGCACGGCTTCAGGCAGCATAAGCCGGGTCAGCCTCGGCGTTATCAGCCGCAAAATGCCCAACCCGACAGGCTGCTAGCTCTTTAATAATAAATTCGGCAGACAAAAAAATCTCCAGAATCAAATATTAACGTATGTATTAAATTAACAAGCGTAGTCCATTCAGTTTGAAGCAAAGATGTTAGCTAATTTTTCGCCACCATCTGCAATCAGAGCTTCATATTCCGCAGGCACGCCACAGAATATAACGTCTTCCTTAGGAACAACGGTATATCCGATTTCTTTCCCTGCTTTGATCAGGTGGTTATAGATCGGAGCTACATACAGTTCGTTCTTGCTCGGATTTTTCCGTTCTTCGTTCAAGGCCCAACGGAAAGCATCAACCTGGGCAAACTGATAAAGCCCCGTGCAGCAAAAGCGCGAAATCGGCTCTTTTTCAGTAGTGCGGATAACGCGATTCTGATCGCTGCCATCGGGTTCGACAAACGACCAGTTATCGCCTTCGCCTACGAAGGTTTCCAGATAACCATCTTTCTGGTGAAGCTGCGCAGGAAACGTAAAACCAGGGCGGAAAGTATCTATGTTAAAAATAGTCATGCCGTTGGGGCCAGCATCCGTGATACCATCAATGCCACGTTCAACCGTTTCCGCCTGCCCTGCCGTCATTTCATCAAGGATAACGAGGCGTGCATTGGTCACTCCAAGGGCATCCAGACGCTGACGAACAAAATCTGGCGTATCAAAATCCCGGCGCATGACAAAAGTAAGGGTATCGTCCTGAGCGGCCTTGATGAATCCCATCACGGAATAATCAAAACAGGTATGCTGGCCAAGCGGTAGCATATACTTGGGCTTGGCATATCCGGCTTCACGAAAACGACGGCTCATCCCGACCATAGGAAAAATAATCACGCGCTTGTCTCCATCATCTCTTTCAGTCTGAATGCGTTGGCGAGTATCGCTTTCTGGCGCTTCTTGTTGGTTGTATGGAGTGGCAGCATGCTCAGGAACAGCAACGCTGTCATCGCGATGGCCGAACGGTCCATGCAGGCATATTTTCCCACACGCGTATTTTTATAGAGATTCAACAGATGTTCGCGCGCCGGGTCTGAGCCGAAACTCAGATCCAGGTTATAATCGGAAGATTGCAGATCAAACCTGTCTGCGATCAGGAAATCATAAAACCCGAATATGGAATGCCCAAGCTTGGAAATGTCGTAGCGTGCATCCCCGAACATGGTAAGGGTGCCATTTGACAACATGCCCCGCGGATCTACCACGTTGACGCGGTTTGAGCGGAAATTATAGAAAATATTTCCGAAGTGGAAATCACCATGCCACATGGTGATGTCTTCCTGCGTGGTGGGCGGAATGGCCGCGATCAGTTCTTCACCAAGTGCCTGCAATGAAGGTGCAGCCTTGCCATTGTAACGCCATTCCTTTGTCAGGGAGATGTCGTTGTCCCGTGCAAAGGTTTCCAGTCGCTTACCTGTCTTTCCCTGGATCATATCGTTAAAGAAGATCGCAGGATAATTATCACCGATTTCAAAAGCCTTGGGGCGGATGGACTGCATTTTCCCAAGGAAATCCATGCAGTTGCCCAGGATCAGTTCCCATGTATGGCCAGGAAGTCGCCCAAAGCAGAAGAGTTCGGATATCAGGGGAAAATATAGATATTCCAGTTCATAGCTATACGTTTCCGCAAGGCCGGCATCAATGAAATGCGGCGTATAGGGACGTAGCTTGGGAGGCAGATTCCTGAACCATTCTGCTTCCGCAAAAATTTTACGTTCGGGAGTTCCCGTTTTGACTACCGAGCAGCCATCACTCACGATGCTGTTAAAGGACCGGGCCAGCAGTTCACGGCAACGGGACTGATGGTAGGTATAAAGATGGCCAAAATCCAGCCACGTTATGTCGTATATGGGCTCAAGCGTATTTTTCTGGGCATATTCATTCAGAACTTCAATGAAGCTCCGCTTATGCACCAGGTTCGACTGGACAAGCCCCTTGAACGCGTCGCCGTTATGGAAATTGAAGAAGCCAGCAACGATATCGGTGGTCCGTTCGCTGTCGCGCTGATACTCGTAGAAAACGCACTGACCATCTTTAACTTCAAACTCGCTCCACCGAGCAAGATGATGCGTACCGCCAGCGGCAAAGCCATTTTCCGGCCAAGGCGACGCGCTTTCGATCAGCGTATCGCCAAATAGCACATATACAGAACTACCCTTCTCTACAGAAGCAAGTCCCTGCGACAGACTTTCCAAGATGGATGCCGTCGGCGGAACCCGTTCAATATGGATATTGGCAGCTTCAATACGCTCCATATCATAATGCGGCAGAGGATAATTATCAGGCAGCACAATAATGGGCTGCGCATTCAGAGCGACTGCCTGCTTCAACTGGTCTTCGTAAAGACGACGACCGCCATTAGGAAGAAACGCAGGTGGAAGATTTCCAAATTCTGCAACCAGTTCCGGGCAGATATATGCCCCGCTCAAAATGATAAAGTAAGCGCTGCTCATTATATTTTCTCTTTATTGAGAAGTTCTGTAATCTGATCGTAGCTTAGATCACGAAACTCAGACGGACGAATCGCTTTGTCGTCCACATAAAACCCATCATTTCCACACCAGGGCTTACCAACGACGATTGCATCATAAGGCACTTTATGCCTCTCGAGCCATTCCGTGATAATGGGCAAAGTGTTCTTTATGATGGCCGAGACATCACCATTGTATGTCCGCATATTACGGCTTGTGTGGATGGTAATATGAAATCCGTTTTTCTTATATTCACATATTTTTTTTATAACATCTGGAATGGGGGCGGCTTGGCTATATTTTAAAGCAGGATCTTCGACCTGATCTTCATTTTCATACGGTGTGCAAATCGTATAATCCAAGTCAATTACAAGATTCTTCATCTTATCTCCTGCCAACCCTACGTAACGCGCTATATGATGTGGTCGCCCATTATATCATCTCCATTCTGTTTGGAAATGTTATTGGTGTTTTAGTATCAGGTTGATGACGCCCTGTTTCACGAAACGGGAAGAGAATTTCATAACCACACGCAGATTGTCCGAACGATAGACAATACAGCAGTCGCAAGCTTTGCATCCAAAACCGGTTAGGTCTTGATGTAACCTATTGAGGCAGCAATGAGAATGACGGAGAAGAAGGAGGCGTCTATCTTCTCGCTATTGGGAGCGCGACAGCCCGCCATCCCTTGAACCCTTTGCCCATAGATTTCAAAGCAGATGCCGATGCTCATAAACCCATTTGGGACAGGCGACTACCGGAACTCTGCGCGGATGTAGAATGCTTGGACGAAAGCCACGGCTCCAGCTGATAAACCGGTTGTATAAGGTCTTGTGCAGTTCATATGCTCCCGTATCATCTTCCGCCCATTACGAATCACATACATGGTCCCACTGCATGTGACGATCGTCCTCGTGCGGCCATACGCCTGCAAAAAACAACTCAATCCGTATCATCTGACTTTTTTATAGTAAAAAATAGGCTGCCCACAGGCTTGACCTTCTACAAACCTGTGAATTACCCATCGTGGAGCGTCTAAACAGTTCAACAAATCGGCCACGATTCTAAAATTATGGGAATTACTTTTATATTTTATTTATAAGGAATGATATAAATCAATACCATCCTGCACACTTGGGCATTCTATCATTTTTCGATTATGAATTACTGCACTTTTATCACATATCTCTTTAATAAAGTTCATATCATGTGAGACAATAATAAGGGCACGATCGGCACGCTTGATAAAGAGTTCGTCCCGACAGCGTTCAAAAAAGCGAGCATCGCCCACCATGATGACTTCATCAATAAGATAGCAATCAAATTCAATAACTACAGAAAGAGCGAATGCCAACCGAGCCCGCATTCCTGAAGAATACGTCTTGACTGGATCCATTAATTGTTTCCCAAGTTCCGAGAAATCATCAACGTATTTACGGGTTTTTTTATAATCAAGATTATAGATTCGACAAATAAATCGTAGATTATCCAGCCCACTTAAGCTTCCTTGGAAGGCACCTCCAAATGCAAGGGGCCAGGAAACTGACATATTGCGTTGAACCCGACCGGAAGTACTCAGTTCAACACCTCCAAGAATCTTAATGAGTGTTGACTTACCCGCGCCATTCCTTCCGAGAATTCCTAGCTTTTCTCCGCGCTCAACCTGGAAACTGACGTGATCAAGAATTCGCCTTGTCTGCCCGTCTACATGATAATCTTTAACAATATCAATACAACGCAACATGTCAGGATTTTTTCCTCAAAAAACTGAAAGGCAGAAGGCCTGCCTATTCAGCGAATATTCAGGACGAATCATAGATTACACATAATCACCGGAGGTGGCGTTCCTGTGCACCGGCAATAAGCAGACGACCCATAACAAAAAGTCCCAGACAGGAAAAAAAGACAATGACAAGCACAACGATATTGCGAGGATATTCGGGCCAGTCAGCAGCATTTGGCTGAGCGACCTCATCAACGTAGATCATCTGCTGGTTTGCCTGCTGCTTAGCTCCTTCAAGCGATGCAACATTACTGAGCAAAATCCGCTGCTGGATGTCCCGTTGTACCATAAGGTCTTCATACCCGGTAATCTTGGGCACGAGGGATGTATCGGACCCTGTAATCTCACTTCCTGATTTCTTGATCTGCTCAGACAGGACATCGGCCTGATGCTGGTAAGCAGATATCAAGGGGCTATTGGGAGCAGCCTCGCGTAGCTGATTCAACTGCATCTGGGTAGATGTCAGCATATTCTGAAGACTGGTAACAAAACCAACCATGGGGCCAGATTGCCGCATGGGATCAATTAAAGCAACAACATTACGATATTCAGCCAGCTTCTGGTTAAGATCGCGCAGCTTGGATTCAGCTGTCTTCACTTCTGCGCTAGTTGCACGAATCAGGTTTTCCCTCTGACGTTGGTTAATATCGTTTACAAGGTTCTCGCCAGCGTCCAACAAAGCTCGGGCAATTTTTTGAGAATCCTCTGCACGGAAAGTACGAACCGTCAGAATAGAAATATTGGTTTCCGAATCCTGTTCAACCAGGACATGTCTTTTGTAATAATTATAAAAATGCTCAAAGTTTCTTTGAAAAAGAAAAAATGGGTACCGCGCCAGAAAATCCGCCTCAGGGCGAGAATACACATCCAGCAATTTATTTTGCTTGATAAGCAGTTCAGCCGCATCACGTGATTGCATATAATCCTGAACTACATACGTATTTTCAGACGTGGAGCCGCTCCCCCCGCTACTGGATTGCAGAATACTGCTCAGGGATATACCCGACTGGGCTGAATGCCCACGCACTACGAAATGCGCTTCAGATATGTACTGCGGTGTTGCTATGAGCGATAAATAAAGGAATGTTATGAACGTTGGGCCCAGAACGAATATAACAAAGTATATATGCCCCCGAAACCAGTTTAATATCTTGGTCAGCAGGGAGTCCTCCTGATACTGATCTTCACCATCATGAGTGTGTATGTCGATATTCATGGAGCATCGTTCCGGTCAAAAACGCAGGAGAGGATATTGGGCAGAGCTTTTCCAAGGATATGATCACCCATACAGGGCATTACATACATCCTCATAAAAACCTTATATTCCTGGCGCCTACTCATTATTTTGCTATCCAAGCCGCTGTAATGCCTGGCGAAACAAGAGTACTGATTAATCCGAAGAATTTATAAAATTTATTACTTGAAGAATTGGCGACGTACAGTAGATCCCGGTCACGCATCATGAATTTATCTGCCAGAAAATAATTACTAGGATTCATCATGTCGAGTTGATAGATAACTGGCCCAGTAGTTGCGTTTTCATCAATGGGCATGCCCAGATGACGCAAGACATCAGCACTTTCAAAACGGAACAGATAAACCGCGTTTGGGTCTGCCCGGGAATCTATTGGACCACCCACACGTGAGATGGCCTCGGCCATGGTCAGTGTCGGCGTTGAAAACTGGGTCTGGGTAACCTGTCCGCTCGCACCAAAAACCGTGTAGCTACGCGGCTGAAAGACAAGTTGCACCCGGTCGCCCGGCTGCATGACAATATTCTGCTGCGGGTCGTTTTCTATGGTTTTAAGGGGCAGTTCGGCAACCTGCTCATTGCGTATCAGCCTGACAGTGTAATCTTCATCCGATTGGGATGTATGATCTTCTCCGCCGGCGAGAGCGATAACATCCAGAATCCGCTCCTGATTCGGTGTCAGGGTTATACGGCTGGGATGCCTGACGCCCCCGTAAACCATAACTGAATTGGCAATATCAGAGACAATACGCACCACGACCTGCGGCGCCATTGATTTCTGCCTGAGCTTGGCTGCGATGGCCAGAGAGACATCATTGGTAGTCATTCCCGTAACATGGATCTGACCGGCAAAAGGAATTTCGATGTTGCCGCTTCCATCCACATTGACAGGTGGCAGACTGGAAGCGGTAGACGAAGTGGGCATCGCATTGGTGCCCCCTGCAGTAGATGCAGCCATCGTCGCGCTGCTGGGACTGAAAATCGCACTGCCGACTTCATATATGGATATTTGCAGGACATCCCCAGGGCCAACCGTATCATTACTGGCATGAGAGGCGCTCCCAGCAGTTTCGACGTCGAAACTGCTGAAAAGTGGAGGAGCCTTACTTTGTAGCAAAGCTACCAGTTCGGGGCTAATCTGAACGATGCCATAACCAAGGTTATTTTTTTTCGGGTCACGCTGCGAATGTTTAACCTGAGCTTCTGTTGGACCGCTGTCTGGCAGCGAATTGCATCCCGCCAGAAGCAACAATCCCCCCCCGATTGCGACAAGGCATCCTCTCTTCAGGGCAGGAGATTGTATTGGACCCAATTTTTTCAACAGACAGAAGATGGTCAATGGGACACCGCAGATAAAAGTTATGGTAGAGCCGATATCAGACCCGCAAGGCGCACCTACATGCCTACAGATATGAAAGCTGAGAATTGAAGGTCAGACCTTTTATCAGATTCTATTTAAACTGGCCATATGCACAGGGTAACCCCCTCAAAAAATGAATGGCTCCGGCTGAAGAATCTACTTACGATTCCGGTTCAGGCCATACGCTTTAAGACAGGAGATGCAGCGTGCTGTGATATGGATTGCGCTGTGAATGTGTAAGCGCAGCAATCCATATCGGGGTTGCAGGACGTTGGCAGTTCTTTAGCGTTCGGAACATATTTTTGATGTGATGGCTCCTGTTATGCAGATGCCAGTGGCAATCAGACCTTGATTGCCGGTTTTTTCGGCGGATACAGGCTGTGATACTCTGCCCTCCCGGCGGCTGCCAGATTTTGTTACTTTCCTGAATCTGATTTCCTGCAATTTCTTCAGTTTTATCCAGAAAATCCGCCACCAGTATATCGTTGCTCCCGGCAGGCAGGGAATATCCAGGCAGCCCTCAACCCGATATGTGATGTTCAGTCGCAATGGCATCCGCAAAAGCAACGCCTTCGGCCGCGCGGACGGGCCAGTCGGCGAAACCGAGTGGTGCAATATCTGCGGGACCGGGTCTTTTGGGATGGCGGTCGGGCATCTGGTCCATGATGGCTGTCTGCCATGCCGGTCCATTGGTGGGATCCAGATAAAGTGCCACATCCCCCGCAACTTCCCTGAAAACGGGCAGGTCGCTGCATATGCAGGGAACACCCAGCATCAGGGCTTCAGCCAGAGGCAGGCCAAAACCTTCCGCAAAGGAGGGGAACAGCAGTCCCTGCGAACGGCGCAGCAGGGCGACAACCTGTGGATCTGACAGGTCATTATGTTCGATAACATGACCCTGAAGGGCCGGACAGCGCTCCAGCATGTCGAGGACGTTTTCGTTTTCCCAGCCCCGACGTCCGACCAGTATCAGTTGCGGCGCGTGCTCCCCCAGTTCTTGAACCATGTTCCGCCACTGGTTGAGGAGCAGAAGATGGTTTTTCCGGGGTTCGATGGTGCCAAGGGAAACGAAGTAGGGCCGCTGGTCCTGCGATGTGCGGGGCATGGTTACGGTCTCTTCGCGCATTGCATGCAGGTGCAGGCCGTGCGGAATGGTTTTTACCGTTATCTTCCGTCCCGACCGGGCGATGAAGGGGGCAAGGGAGGCTTCGACTGCCTTGGATGGCACAATGACACCATCGGCCAGATCCGTAACGGTGGTGATGCGGCGCAGATGACGCTCCGGTTCGGCAGGTCGTGCGTATTCAGGAAATTCGATGGGAATCAGGTCGTGCACCATCGATACGAATACGGCCCTGTGACGGCGCAGGAAGCGCGCAATGGAGTCAGGACGTGTCAGGTGATGATGGGATACCAGCAGGTATATGCCGCCCGGTTGCACTGCGGAGCCTGAGGCCAGCGTCCTGACAAAGGTCAGGTGCCGGGCCGTCCATTTTGTGGTGCGGGGCGATACTTTTTCGCCGTTCCATACCGCTTCCATCTGATCGATGAATGCAATGACCTCATCGCGCTGCAGCAGCCCGATATGTCCCAGTGGGTGGATCGCGGTAAAAATGGTCCGCTCTGCTGCGTGGCGCAGCAGATAGCGGACATATTCCACCTCAACCCGATCGATACCTGTGGGTACGGGATTACCGGCACGCGAAAGCAGCCGCGAAACATCCATAAAAATCTGTGGCATACGACCTGACAAAATATTCATACCCGGTCGTGGGTCACGACAGTAGGCTGGCTTGCGCGCGACGGTTTCCGGGTGGGAAGGTGGAGCCTGAAGTGCGGTGTGCCGCTGGCGACGGTTTCCGATGCGATCCGTTCGGGAGCCGGACTGCGGCTGATCCGCTCAAGCACGCCCTGTATCAGCTGTTTCAGGCCCTGTTCGGAGAAGAAGCCGCCGGGGATCAGGCAGCGGTCAATCAGCACCCGGCGGAAAGCATCATAGGTCGCCTTGTCGGGCGGTGTGGGAGATACCCAGAACGTATCCAGGTCGCACTGATCGGTTACGTCGGGAATGTTGTATACGGCCTGTCCCATCGCCAGCACCGGCACGCCACAGGCAAGCGCCAGCGTGCCCGTTGTGCTGTTGATGGTGACGACACCCCGTGCTTTTTGCACCAGCAGGGCGATGTCGCCCGTCTCAATGTAGAAAACCCGGTCGCCTACCTTATGTTCGCGGGCGATATCATTGATCAGGCTGCGCCAGTCCCGCACGCCGTTATCAAGGGGATGTTCCTTGATCAGCAGGACGGTATCAGATGGTGCATGGGCCGCGAAGGAACTGATGACACGCCGGATCGCGGGTTCCATGCCCGCAAACGATGAATGGAGACGTACCTGTGCATCCGCATCAAGCTGCAACGGAAACAGCATGTAGGGGTGACCGCTATCGGTAATATGCTGCATGATTTCCTGTGTCAGGATTTCAGCAGCCTTGCGGTTACGCAGGCGCTTGAGCCAGCCGATCCCTTCGGTCCATGGATGCCAGGGACGGTAGTCATTCCATTTGTGGAAATACCACCGGGTCAGGATGTCAGCAGCATTATAGGCTACAGCTTCCAGTGCGCGCCTGCGGAAGGATGAGGGAACCGTATTGTGTACTGGTGCGGGTGGCAGACGGGCCGCCTCCGCCCTGTACCACGCAGGGTCACGCGGCAGGCTGGAATTGCCGTTCACCCCGTCCACTTCCAACGTGACCCAGTCAGGGCGGATATAGCCTTCCTCGAATACATGGACCGGAATGTGGCGCTGGCCGCAGAATTCAATCGCGGCCTTATGCATCGGGCGGCAATCCCCGAACAGCATGACGTCCGTAATCTGGTGGCGGTTGATTACGTCTTCCAGAAAGACAGGCCAGTGCTGTCCGTCGCCTGTATAATCAATACCATGGGGCAGGCGCCAGAATAGCTGGTCGCCCCCATTGAAATTGATCTTGTAAACCTCATGCCCGCTTTTACGCAGCGCGATCCCGACCATGCGGAAGAAAGGCCCCATCAGTCCCTGAAGCAGAAGAAACCGCCTGGGTGATGTCTCTTTCCTGACGAAAGGATCATGCATCAGGGTTTGCCCTTTTTGTATTTTGTTTCTCACCTGCAACAGGGGTAACCCGTTCCGTTTTCATCTGGCCAAGCCTGCGCCTGACCCGCCCCTGTATTTCGCGCGCACGCATTAGTAAAGTGGGACGCCACAACCGTGCATCCTGGATTCTGTCAATAAGCATTTCAGGTTCGCACGGCAGGCGGGTTAGCGGGTCAATATATGACGGATAAAGGAGTAGTGTGCCCGCGACAAGTTCTTCCAGCGTAAGGCTGCGATGCCGACGCGTATGGGGAACCGGCCCCAGATCTGTGGTAAGTCCCCATCCGGCATAAAATGGCACGCCATAAGTAACGACCTGTACCCCACGCAGCAGGGCCTCGAACCCGGCGAGGGATGTCAGCGTATGAACCGCATCCACCTTCGACAGAAGGGAGATAACGGAGCCGCCGCGACTGATCTGGTCAGCATATTGCCTTACTTCCGCGTCATTCAATGCCCCCGCGCGATGCCCTGCATTCACGTCAGGGTGAGGCCTGTAGATGACGACAGCGTCCGGATTCCGGGCGCGGACGGCGCGAAGCAGATCCATATTGCTGGTAATGGTCCCTCCACCCAGCAGGACCGACATATCATCACTGACCTGACCGGGCACCAGAATGACGGGACGCCTGCCGACGGGCGTATCCCCCCGTTCGGGTAATGCCCCATCCGTATCGACACCGTATTTGGAAATGCCACCTGCGACCACCAGGTCGATCAGTTTCCGTGCCCGTTCACGCAGCGTGTCGTCGAAGGGGTGGGTCGCCAGTATATGCTCAAGGTCGCTGGGGCGGGACGGATCGTAATAAATTCCCCGCCGGTCGAGAAAAATGGAACACGGTACCTGTAATCCACTGCCCAGACCAACGGACCGTATGAACCCGTCTTCCACCCGCCAGATTTCTAGCCCGGCAGTACGGGCTGCTGCTTCCAGCCCCTGCGGAATGCGCGTGGCCCACACGGCGACACCCTGTGTATCGTGGCCGGATCGGGAACGCTTAATGCGCCGAAGCGCACTGGGATAACGGATAAAGGGTGGTGAACCGGGGGCTGTAGTCAGGAATTCGGCAATCCTGCGCCGTTTCCACAGGGACATGCCCGCGCAGGCCGCGACCTGTCGGTTGGACAGGATCGTGCGACGCCATAGCGTAAGGATTGCGATGGCCTCGCGGCATCCGATCGGCTTTCCGGTATAGGGGTCGATATACCGCGTGCCCCGGATCAGGCGGAGGCAGGCATCTGATCGTGTCCAGACGGTGGGGAGAGCGCCGGTTTCCCTATGTACGAGAACTGGCAGGCCACGCATGGCGGCCAGATCGGCCAGATCATGCGGCCCTGTGCAATGCACTTCGCGCGCGCCATCCAGCAGGGCATGCGGATCGACCTGCGCATCTGTGACGGCCACGCCGTGGCATCGTGCAATCCTTACGGCTGAGCCGTGGGGATGACGGACAACCAGCAGTATACTTTCAGATGGATAGTGCCGTAGCGCCCATGACAGAAGGCGGGAGGCCAGCTTCTGGTCCGCTGCGGGAAGATGGCCATCGCATATCACGATGGGCCGCGTTACATGCGGCGCTGGACCCCAGAATGCCCCACCAACACGTCCGCTTACGATCAGATTTGCAGTATCTTCATCGTCGGGAGCAAGTGTAGCGGTAAGGTCTGCGGGATGACAGGAAGAACGGCTGACAGAAAGGGAAGGCATACCCCTGCGCATTGGGGGGGACCGTAAGAGGGGGGGCATAATTCCATTTCTCATTATTCTTGTTTCATCAGTCCGTGTATCTGTCTTCCTGATTGTCAATATTATGGCGATGCGGCATCTGGGGTGCCTGCATCAGCCGACACGTTATATATTCAGAAAATCAAAAGAGAAGGGTCATTGTGCCGTATCCACTGTTTATGTCCTTTCATGCCGGGTAAGCGAAGTGCGGCGGGCTGGATGGTATGGGGCATGTTCTGCCTGTAGGATGGGTTGGAAAAGCAGGTTGGAATGAACATCGCATCAAACTTTGGATTTCCTGTGGCAGTTTTCGGGACGGCGTTTTTTATAACCTTCCTGACAGAACGCCTGACGCGGCCATCTGTTCAGGTGGGGCGGTCATATGCCCGCTTTGTCATCCATGGTCTGATCATGGGGCAGATCTATGGTCTGTGTGCCTTTCTTTCCGGCTCGGCGTGGCTGTCGGGCTGTGTCATGGTACTGCTGGCTGTGGTGGGGGTTGTGGCCTCCAACATAAAATGGTCGCTTCTGGGTGAGCCGCTGCTGTTCAGCGATGTGGTTGTGGCGCAAAGTTTCCTGCGCAATCCGAAATTTTATCTGTTTTCCATTCCTCCGCTCGCGCGGGTGGCGGTGGTTGCAATCGTGCTGATTGTTCCCGCCCTGTTTATTTATGTCTCCGTTGAGGGGCTGCGACCGGGCACGCGGATCACCGGGCTGTGCATGGTGGTCGCGGCGTCCCTTGGGCTGCGGGTCGTGCCCGCGTCACGCTGGGCACCGGCGCCGAATATCAGTAAGGATATTGGCCGTCTGGGGCTGATCGGTTCGCTTTATCTTTACTGGCGTCGCTGGCAGGCGGAGCCTGATTGTGCTCCACTACCACCGGTGCCATCCACGACCAGACCCGCGCGGGATGTGGTGGTGGTGGTGCAGTGTGAATCCTTTGCTGACCCGTACACTCTTGGCCTGAGCGAAACTGCCCTCCCGACCATGAGTGGCCTGCGGAGCGCGCAGGCAGCTGCATCCGCATGGGGCGCGCTACAGGTCAGTGGTTTTGGTGCCTATACAATGCGTACGGAATATGGCGTGCTGTTTGGACGCACGGAAGCACAACTTGGTTTCCGTTATTTCGACCCGTTTCTGACCGCTGCGCGGGAGAAGGAATTCGCATTGCCATACCGACTGGGTGCGGCAGGATACCGCAGCGTGTTCGTCCATCCGCACGATCTGGGGTTTTACGGTCGGGACCGCCTTATGCCCGCCATCGGTTTCGAGCGCCTGATCGGCGATGATGCCTTCGCTCATGCTGCGTCCGCCAGTATGCCCTACACGCAGGACTGTGATGTTGCGGATGCGATCCTTCGGCTGGTCGATGCGGAGGGAGCGGAACCCCTGTTCGTATATGCCGTGACCATGGAAAATCACGGTCCCTGGCCAAACGGGAAAGGCGAGGGTGTGGCCCATTACCTGCGCCATTTACAGGGCAGCGATCAGATGCTGGCCACGCTGATGAAGGGTTTTCAGGAGCGGGCCTGTAAGGCCACGCTGGTATTTTTTGGGGATCATCGCCCGTCCATCCCCGGTTCGGTTGTTCCCGGCGGGGCGCGGCATACGCCTTTCGTTGTCGTGGATTTTCCTCTTTCCGGCCATAAAAACGCTTTATCCGCACAGGATATTTCTCCTGCAGGCCTTCATGGTCTGATCGAAGCCCGCGCACTGGAACGATGACTGTATGGCGACGCAGAAAGCTGTAACTGACATCCTCCACGTCACATTCTTGATCCCCGCGATCGGAAGCCTTCGATGGAGAAAGGTCATGGAGCATAGGCGTGATGAGGAAAGGCGGCAGGCCGATATAGTCTGCCAATACGCAGTTCCGCAATCCCCCATGCAAATGATGATACCGACCCGCCCCGGCTTCTATTGCGGGTATCAACCCACACGGGTAAGGAATGCCCGGAGAGAGCGGGGCAAAATCCCTAAACGGCCTCAGGACGGTAGAAATATGACGGGATTGGAAGGAAGTGCGGCTACAATGCAACTCTGTGCACCTGTCTGCGTCCCGTTAAGATGATGGTGTTTTTTTCCATATAGTCCCGCAGGAAGGAATGGTATGTCCTGCCATAAGGGGCTAAAGAAAGCATGATATTGATATGGTCCGCATTAATACCCCGGCTTGTAGAGTTTTGTTAATGCGTCTAAAATAAAAGACTGAAAACGGAAAATGGGAATATGAAGCGCCCGTCCCGATCACATAATGAGGCTCCCGTTCGTCTGTTTCAGAACGAGATTCTTGAGCGTCTGACGCAAATTTCTTTCCGGACCTTCGTATTGGTCTGGAGTGCGCTGTTGCTTGTCCTGCTCATTGTAGGGGGAAAGGCCAGCCATTCCTATGGCGCATTCCTGCTGGCGACCGGCAGTGGTTTTGCCGTGTGGTTCGTGGTCGAATATTTCACCCACCGTTTTCTTTTCCACCTGCAGCTTCGTTCCCGCATTGGACAGGCGCTGATCTTCATGCTGCATGGCAACCACCATGTTCAGCCGAATCACCCGCTGCGCAACCTCATGCCGCTGGGGCTTTCCATCCCGCTGGCCGGACTACTGTGGGCAGGCGGGGTCATGATCGGCGGCATGGGCAACGGTGGATGCTTTGTTGCTGGCTTTATCATGGGATATGTCATTTATGACGTAGTGCATTATGCCTGCCATCAGTTTCCCATGCGGCTGCCGGTCCTGCGTTCCATAAAGAAACATCACGTTCAGCATCATTATGTTGCGCCAGAATCAAATTTTGCGATTACGGCTATTTTTCTGGACCGTGTGTTCAGAACCAAAATACATTGAGTATATTTTAAGAATTTATTAATGCCTGCATAACAGGAACCTTCAGGGTTCGCCAAAAATTTTGAAAATCCCAAGCGATTTAAAATAGCCGTCCAATCGTTCTTCAGGCACTCCCTTCCAATTGACGCGGCTTGGGTCCGGACTCATTCTTTAAAATAGAAAATGCAGCTTGCCGCAATGTAGATTGCGGACATGGAATGCATGAGCGCATCGTCCGTATACGGTTGCGTGTGCCTCGCCTGTCTTTCAGTTTTCCAGACATGCAGCGCCTTTTATACAGACGCCAGCCCCGGGGAAGCTTAACTTCCAGTTTTTTCAATAGATGTTTAGTCCCAGGATTTGATGGTGCATTATTTTCACGAGAGTGGAAGGAAGCGCTATGGGCCAGGTTCACCACGGAAGCGCCACGACGACAGCGGCAG
>NZ_NKTY01000038.1 GCF_003207825.1 Komagataeibacter saccharivorans
AACGCCGCGAAAAACATTCTACGGCGGGCGGACAGCCCGTTGAAGCCTGTGGAGGGACACCGCATCAAGCGGCCCGTTGAAGCAGGAAGCCTTGGGTGGCTGCTTGATGCAAGCTCAAACCAGAACCATCGGCCTTCAGGCCGGTGAGCATGTCAGCAAAGGATACCTGATTACGACTACAGCGGATTATGGCGGCTCAGGAGCCCTTTTCACTCTGTTCCGGCAAAAGCAGACCGTGCTCTGCGTTCTGACGGCCCCGACGCCGGGAACAGATCAGAATGTCCCGACATCACGCTGCTGGTCACTGAATGATCCCACTTCAGAGGAAGTGAAAAATTAAAGAATGAAGAAGCAGTCTGAGAAACATCAGCAAGAGATGTCAGATATTTTTCAGACTGCTTCGATCGGCCCAGGATAGGCCTGTACGAGCGGATCGTGGGTCAGCAGAAGCAATCCTTCCACCGTGGCCTGTGCCACAAGGATGCGGTCAAAAGGATCCCGGTGCACATCAGGAAGCTGTCCGACCGCCAGGGCATGCTGACCGGTGACGGGCAGTTCCTCGTAGCCGTTTTCAATCAGACCGCGTCGCAGCAGATGGGGATCAATCTGGAAGTCTGCACGTCCGAGTCCTGCCTTGATAGTGACTTCCCACAGGCTGGCAGCACTGAACATCAGATCATTGTCCGGATCTTCTATCAGGGATCTTGCACGCACCGACAACCTGTCAGGCTTTCCGGCAGCCCAGAGCAGCAGATGGGTGTCCAGAAGCAGCTTCATGCCGGACCGTCGAACAGGGAAATGACATCTGCCTGGCCCATGCGATCAAAGTCTTCCGGAACCCGGATCTGTCCGGCCAGAAAACCCAGACGGCGCTTCTGTGTCTCTTCGGGAGCCGTAATCGGGCTGACCCGCACCATCGGCCGACCGGCTTTGGCAATGATGAAGCTCTCACCTTTCATGGCGGCCTCGATCAGCCGGGATAGGTGGGTCTTGGCTTCGTGGATGTTGACAGTGCGCATGGCAGAAACTCCTGATCCAGACCATAAAGACTTAGTTATATTGGTCTGGTTTATCAAGCGGGAGAAACTGATAGCCAGTCTCAGGCAATACGTTCAACGCAGAAGCAAGAGAATACGCTATCCGTGTTATGACCAGACCCGCACCACAAGGCCGCAGAACCCCCTCACCTGTTGTCTGGTTTAGATACACTGCAACAGGAGCCAGAGTCCCATCCGCCCAGAGGGTGAGGCCTGCGAACCGGATCCCGGCCAAGGGTCATCCCCCAGGCTTCATGGTTACCGGCTATGAACACAGCCGGACGGCCACCTGCCAGAGATCGCCAGCCACCACCAGCACGTCGAAATCCGGACGGGCCGGATCATAGCCATCCGGAAACGGTACAGCCTCAAGATGGAGATCAGACAGAACCCACAGGCGTGGTCATAACCCTGAACCGTATTGGTCCAGGATTACTGATCCTGTCCGGTTTTGGCCACGTCAGGCGTCTTTTCCGTTCCCCACTGGCTCACATCATGGGCTGCTTTTCTGGTCCAGGCGGCAGTGTCATGCGCCGCATCCTTCGTTCCGGCTTTTGTGGCCTTCCAGCCTTTTTCACTTTCCCGGCCGGTCCAGTGTGCAGCCGTGGTTGTGCTGTCCTTTGTGGCATCCCATCCTTTGACGCTTTCCTTTTTGGTCCAGCGGGTCGCATCAGAGGAATCCTGACGCACGGTGGTCCAGGACTGCCGGACACTGCGGCACAGATCGGTTTCACAGGGTTTCTCAGAGGTTTCAGCCGCCAGAGCGGTAGAAGACAGAGTCATGCCCGCCAGGAGCATGGCAGACGACGTACGGAACCGGATCGACATCAGGAAACTCCCTGTTTGTGAAAGAGATCAGAGTGACACTGTGCCATGCTTTGGACAAGGACCGCCTCAGACCCGGCTGGTAAAGCGGTCTCCGGCTTCAACAGGCTGCACGGAAATGTCGACCTCCCGCTGATAAATTTCGGAGCGAAGAAAACGAACTTCCTCTTCGACCTCTTCAGGCGGTCTATCGATAAACCAGGCTTTGGGGCGGCCGTCAGAACCATCTGACTTTATACAGCGCGGAAGACGTGGTCAGACTGCTGATGTCTCCGGAAATTCTGACATCATGACGGGCAATACCTGTGTCCTGGCCGCCATGATAGAAACTTGCCGGAATGCCTGTCAGGCCGACAGTTCTTTTCGAACAATCTCCGCGCCTGCACCCAGCGCGTTCAGCTTGCCACGCGCCACATCACGCGGCAACGGCGCCATGCCACAGTTGGTGCAGGGATAAAGCTTGTCAGCATCAACAAACTGAAGCGCTTTTCGCAAAATATCTGCGACTTTCTCAGGCGTCTCAATGGTTTTGGTGGCCACGTCAATGGCGCCGACCATGACCTTTTTTCCACGAATAAGCTCGATCAGATCCATCGGAACACGGGAGTTCTGACATTCCAGTGAAATCAGATCGATATTGGACTTCTGCAGTTTGGGAAAGATCTCTTCATACTGCCGCCACTCTTTCCCAAGAGCATTTTTCCAGTCGATATTGGCTTTGATGCCATACCCATAGCAGATATGAACCGCGGTTTCGCACTTCAGCCCTTCAATGGCCCGCTCCAGCGTGGCAATGCCCCAGTCATTGACCTCATCAAAGAACACATTGAAGGCGGGTTCATCGAACTGGATAATGTCGACACCTGCCGCTTCCAGCTCTTTCGCCTCCTGATTAAGAATTTTGGCGAATTCCCAGGCAAGCTTTTCGCGGCTTTTGTAGTGGCCATCACGGAGTGTGTCGATCATCGTCATGGGGCCAGGGAGCGCCCATTTGATGGGTTTCTTCGTCAGTGTGCGTAAAAACTTGGCGTCCTCGACGAAAACCGGTTTTTCACGTGCTACGGCGTCCACAACGGACGGCACGCTTGCATCGTAACGGTTGCGAATTTTAACCGTCTGACGGTTCTCGAAATCGACACCACTGAGATGCTCAATAAAGGTCGTGACGAAATGCTGACGTGTCTGCTCACCGTCACTGACGATATCAATACCAGCGCGGTCCTGATCGTCCAGCGTCAGGCGAAGCGCATCCTGCTTACCTTCGACCAGTTCTTCTCCCTGCAATTTCCAGGGGGACCAGAGTGTCTCAGGCTGTGCAAGCCATGAGGGTTTAGGCAGGCTACCAGCCGTTGAGGTAGGGAGGAGTGTTTTCATGGAAGATGACCTTGTGTTTCTGATAGCTCAGGCGGTGTAACCGGCAGACCATTTTTCGAGAATATCATGATATGGCTTGATGAAATGCTCGTCCGTATAGTGCCCCTGTGAGATCGCCAGTTGTGTACGCTCATCACGGTCGTAGACAATGCGGGCGTTGGAATAGTCCTGATACTTCAGGCTCGGCTGATAACAGTCAGCCGCAGCAGAATTGGCGTTGTAAATTTCAGGACGGTAGACCTTCTGAAAAGATTCCATCACGCTGATGGTGCTGATTAGTTCAAGGGCAGAATAGTCAGACAGCAGATCGCCAAAAAAATAGAAGGCCAGTGGCGCAGCACTATTGCGCGGCATGAAATAACGAACCTGCATTCCCATTTTTTTAAAATACTGGTCTGTCAGCGAAAATTCACGCTGTTCGTATTCAACGCCGAGAACAGGATGCTGATTTTCCGTCCGATGATACGTGCGATTGGTCGAGACACTGAGGCAGATGACAGGCAGTTTTTTGAAATTCTGCTTGTAAGCCGTCGAGTTCATAACGCTTTTAAAGAGATTTCCATGTAGGTCCCCATAATTATGGGGGACACTGAATTCGGCTTTCTCTTTATTGTAAGCCGGTAACAACACGCTGAAGTCGTAATCCCGCACGTATGAGGAAAAACTGTTTCCGGCGAGGCCCTCTATCCGTTTGTTGGTGTTTTTATCAACAATTGTTGTGTAGAGGACTTCGATCAGAGGGAAGCTTCCACTTTTTCCAGCAAAGGCAAGATCCATCTCGACAGAAACGATTTCAAGTTCAAGAGTGTAGCGATCTCTGTTGGCATTATCCCAGTGCGCCAGATCATTGAACCGATTGTCGATCATGCGCAGGACGTTGCGCAGGTTTTCCTGACGACTTTCCCCTCTCGCCAGATTGGCAAAATTGGTCGTAAGGCGGGTTCTGTCGGAAGGATGATAGTTCTCATCGAAACGAAGCCGATGAATACTGAATGTCGAGTCCTGAATCATTGTTGTCCTGCGTCCCTTTTACCACCTCAAACCAGAATGCGAACACCGGAGATGCAAAGCCTCACCAGTTTTAATCTCTGATTTTTTCAGGCGGTTGTGGTCATCATCATGGCAGCTTTATGCCTGAGCAAACCCGTGAGCAGAAATGATTTGATTTCATTAATACATCAATATTGTTCATGGACAAATGTGGCTGCATTTGACGTGCCTCCCGGAAATGTAACCATTTAAAAGTAGAGTCCGATCGAGAAGGATACGGACGGATGAAGCGCAGTCGTTTTACGGAAGAGCAGATCATAGGGATCCTGCAGGAACAGGAATCCGGGCTGAAGGTCTCTGATCTTTGCCGTAAGCAAGGGATCAGTGACGCGACCTTCTACAAATGGAAGACCCGTTATGGTGGCCTTGAGGTATCCGAGGCCAAACGGCTGAAGGCGCTGGAAGATGAAAACAGCCGCCTGAAATGTCTTCTGGCGGATGCCATGCTGGATAATGCGGCACTGAAGGAAATTGTTGGAAAAAAGTGGTAACGCCTTTCGCGAAACGACAGGCGGTCCGACACATTCAGGAAGCTCTGGCCCTGAGTGAACGCCGAGCCTGTGCGCTTGCTGGTGTTGCCAGGCGTGTCGCGCGGTATGTTTCTACCAGAGCGGACGATGCTGCCCTGCGCCAGCGCCTACGGGAACTGGCGGACCAACGACGCCGCTTTGGCTATCGCCGCCTGGGTTATCTTCTGGCGCGAGAAGGATTCAGCCCCAATCACAGGAAGCTGTTCCGTCTTTACCAGGAGGAAGGGCTGAAAGTCCGCCATCGGGGTGGCCGCAAGAGGGCACTGGGGACGCGTTCTCCCATGACCATCCCTCAGGAATCCGGGCAGCGCTGGAGCCTGGATTTTGTCTCGGATGCCCTGATCTGTGGCCGCCGGTTCCGCATTCTGGCTGTTATCGACGATTTCAGTCGCAAGAACCTGGCATTGGTTGCCGACACGTCATTATCAGGTGGACGTGTGGCGCGGGAACTGACGGCCCTGGTGGAACGATATGGCAAACCCCTTATGATTGTCAGCGACAACGTCCTATATCGGGAAGCATCCGGTCGATTTGGCAACACGTCTCCATCGGCAGTTTGCACTGTCGTTGAAAAATACTGCAAGCAAAAACCAGGCGGTCTCCACCGCAAAATAAGGTGCTCCCTGCCATAGCAAACACAGAGTCCAGAGCGGCGTGACGGCGCCGTGGCTCTAACCGTCCTGAAGATGGGATGCGATAACCCAGGTGGAGGACCCAAACATTATCTACAGGGTCGCTAACGCGCCCTCACGGCACTGAGTGAGAGGGGTTCCTCCACCTGGAACCGGCCCCTCAACGAAGGGCCGGTAATCGTCACCGCGTTTAATGATCGCGTGCACAACACGTCCCATCTTTGCGGTGATGGCTGTGAACGCCTTGCGACGCAGGTCCGGATCATGCCGGTCCCTGGCCACATAGCGATCGAACTTGTCACGGAAGCTGCTCTCGCGCTGACGAATGGCGACCTGAACTGCCATCCACAATGTGCGGCGCAAGCGCGCATTACCGCGCCTGGACAGCTTCGTTCTGCCGCGATACTGACCCGACTGGTAGGTGGACAGATCCAGACCGCAGAATTTGAGAAATTGCCGATGATGACGAAAACGTCTCAGATCACCTGCCTCGGCCAGGATTGTCAGGGCATGGATCGGCCCGATGCCTGGTACCTGCTGCAGACGCCGGAAATCGGCATGCTCGCCCAGCAGTGCGATGGCCGCGGCTTCAATGTCGTCGCGCTGGGCAATCAGGCGCCGCGCCTCTCCCAACACCAGCCTGAACATCCCGATCGCAGGAGCATCCGGGGTAATCGGCAAGGCGATGGATGTCCGGGCTGTGTCCCAGATGTCGCCAGGTAGACAAGACTTGCTGACCTTGCGACCGACGACGTCTCAGGCTGCCGCGACAAACGCATCTTTGCCGAGCACCGTGATGCTGGCGGGAACCGGGAATTGCTCGAGCAGAGCGAAAAACCAGTCGCTGCGGGTATTGCTCCTGAAACGTTCGATCTCCGGAAAATAAAGCGGCAGATAATGGGTAAGGATCCGGTGCTGGACCTCAGTTTTGGCACGAGAAATCACCTCGTGCGTAACGGACAGTTCCTGAACGTCATTAATCCTGTTGGCCAGCGGATCGTGATACGGTTTGGTCGCACCGATCTGGAGCATGTGCAGGATGACCTGCGCATCCTTGGGATCATTCTTGTCCCAGCCATTGTGCAGAGCTTCTCGTGTGCGGGCGAGGGCGACCGAAGAAATCAGGCGTGTATCAAACCCGGCCTGCACCAGGCGCCATGCCAGTGGCCGATGATAATGGCCTGTCGGTTCGAAGCCAACAATGACCGGTCGCGGCGCCAGAGCCTGGAGCTCTGCCACGAAGCGGTCATGCTCGAGGCGCGTGTTAGCCACGGTCAGGCGCCGTCGCCGCCGCCTGCCGGGCATTTCGATCAGGATCTCATTGCGGGATTTGGCGACATCGATGGCGACGAGGACGGCAGTCATTGGTATAGTATCGGATCTGGTCACGGTCGGTTGTCTCCTCTGTGTGGCTGGACACCACCACTATGGAGACATGTCGCCTGGTCATGGCCGCCGATCTGGCCTTAAGGCCAGATCGGCATTACCGATGCCGACGCTTCCTGATGTGCTATGGCACCGAGATGACGTCGAACGCGATCCTGGCCTGGCAGCAGAAGCGATCGGTGCTGCGGCACTATATCGCACCAGGCAAGCCGCAGCAGAACGGGTTCGTCGAGAGCTTCAACGGCCGGTTCCGCGACGAATGCCTCAATGAGCATCTGTTCCGTAACATCGCCAACGCTCGGACGGTCATCGACGCCTGGCGGCCCGACTATAACGCCGTCAAGCCCCACACCAGCCTCAATGGCATGACGCCAGAGGCTTTCGCTCAACACGCCAAAACGGCATATAGCAACGCACAGACCCTAACTTAAATCCGTAGGCATGTTCGGGGCAGGGTCAGTCTGATATCAGTGACCACATGTCTCGTTCACCCCCAACACAATGCCCTCATTGCGGATGGACACTCAAAAGACATCCTAACTCTATTCTGCCAAAGTAGTGCTAGGGCATCTTCTGGCCCTACACGTCACCCCGACAGACAGAGATGATCGGGCAGAAGTCGCTCCGCTCGCGCAAGCCATTCAGCAGGCAACAGACGGTAGCGTTGAACTGGCATGGGCTGATCAGGGCTATACCGGATCAAAACCGGCGAAAGCTGCCAGAGAGCAGGATATCACCCTCGAAATCGTCAGGCTGCCTCAGGCAAAGCGGGGTTTTGTGCTGCTGCTCCGACGATAGATCGTGGAGAGATCGTTCGCATGGGCGACACGGTGCAGAAGGCTCGTAAAAGACTACGAGCGCTGCGCCTCAACCCTCGCCTCAATGCACACCATCGCCTTCGCTGGCTTCATGCTCAGAAATGCCGCTCAACTGCTCGCCCAAATTGCATAACACCCTCTAGGAGCGGCAACCTTCGAGTTGGTGCCGCAGTTCCCGGCCACGTGTGGTGAGGCGGGAGCGTTCCATTCCCCATCGCGCCGAACATCCACCTGCGATAAAGCCCATCAGTACGAGAGATGACCGGATACTTCCTCCGTCCAGTAAGGTTCCATACCCACCGTCTTCCGGCAGGGACAGAATGGCCCGTTTCTGTGCAGGAGTCAGGCTTTCCGATCCAAAATAGGATCGACCCGTTCCGTTTCGCTGACTACCGCCAATATATGTATGCATTTCCCGTGTTCCCCTTGAAGCGTTTGACGGGACCAGGCCCGCGACACGCCATTGCCCGACGTACGTAATTCTTCAGAACTGTTCAGGAAAGAACACGCGGATGGGGAAAGCTGCGGATAAAACAGAAAACATGACCGTCACTCCGTCTGTCGGGCACCCCGCCCGATAGAACTGGTTACGTCACAAAGGCAGGTCTCCTGGCTTGCGGGTCGTCAATATCGGTTCTGTCTTCCCGGCCTGTTCATTATGGCCAGTGACGGGTCCTGCCATGAGGACATACGATCCGGTATCTCTCCACTTACAGTTGCGGGGGCAGCCACCGACTTGTTCTCGGACCCTGATCAGTCCTGCCAGAACGCACGGCGTTCCCTATTAACCCGTTCGCACGGGGCCTTGTGATGTGAAGGTAGTGTGACGCACGCCAGCCTGCGGTGCAAGTCTGCCAGCTTCCCGTCTGTGTGAAGGATACCATGCTCTTTCATCGCAGGTTTTTGGAAAATCCATATTGCGTGGCTCACGAGATCTGACGCATATTGCGGCCAGCTTTTATGTCGGTGGTGCCGCGCAAGCGGAGTAATAGGGAATACCGTAAGCTCTGGCGGGATCTACAATGATCCGGGAGCCAGTCGGTGGCTGCGCCCGCAACTGTAGGCGGTATGTAGCCGGATCCGATCATCTGATATGCAGTCAGATGGGTCACTGCTTCCAGTAAGGGAAGTGGGAAGACAGGACCGGGCTGCCATGATCCGTGAGCCAGGAAACCTGCTACCGTCGCAAACCGTGCCACCGGGCGGGACTGACCGGCGGCAGGAGATCAGCTGTGACGCGTTCTTTTGCGTACCGATGTGTCTGTCAAGCCTCCATATGTATGCGGATCATTGGTCTGGACCCAGATAAATCCCGGCTTCGCAAAGCGGTGCGCTCCGTAGGCCTTCTGGCTGGCGGCTTATAACCCGCGCATGTACTTTCCTGGCCTCGTGACACAGGTGCCTGCGTTTTATTCTGATAAAAAGAAATATCCATGAACACAGATATGAGCATGGTAATCCCTGCCATTGCGCCGCGCCTCATGGCGTCCGTCACAGAGCCTGAGCCGGCTGTCGCAATTCGTATGCTTGTTGCTGCATGTCTTGATCAGTCCCCGGCTCTTCGCCTGCGGCAGCCAGAGGTAAAACAGCTTTTCGCCCGCTTTGTAGCGGCCCTTATGCGTGAAAGGACCGACGCTTTGGAGGCTATTGCCTGCTCGGTGGAAAAACAGATCAACGCGCTGTCTTCCCGTCCATTTACGCCGCGGCAGGTGCGACGGATACTGGGGATTACCAACCAGGAACGTCTGTCCTGGACACGTGACGGACGCCTGCAGCAGACCGGAACAATCCTGAATAACCAGCGCGGTCAAAAATTCAGAGTTCCTGTATATTGTGCCGAGAGAATTGGATGGCTCAGCCAGAATCCTGACATGATCGAAACATGGCGTGATGAGGATGCTCGCATATTGACACACGAAGACCTGTCCGATGCGGCCCTTTCCAGTTAATCCGTTCCAATTCCAAGTAAGAAAAAAGATGGCCTCTCCCGTGCCTTCGCCGGATTTTATCCTCATACAACAGCGGCGACGTCGGCGTTCCGTCTCGGTATTCCGCCTTATGGAATCCGCACCTCTCCGGGAAGACGTCATCCAGGCAATAGCCGAGACGGAGCTCCCTGTCCCAAACCCGGAAGACCGCATTCGTGCAGATGGATTTGAAACATTCCTTCGTCTGGCGCCTCCCGCTGGTCAGCTCCCCGCTGCGCCGGAGGCGCGGGGTGACTACCTGGAGGAACTGTTCTTGCCCCTGCTGTCAGAGGCTCTGGCCTATGTGGATACAGCCTGCGATTTATCGAACACGCACGGGAGCGAGGCGCTCATGGCTTTGCTTCAGGCCTATATTTCCGCACACTGGACAATGGGCGCGCGTGATGCCGCCATGCACCTATACGGTGTACACGCCCAGTGGGTTGATTGAAAACATGGTGGCCGCCGCACATGGGGGCATACCTCACCTGTCGACTTCAGGCGTGAAGATACTCGGTAATCTGGCGTTATCGGGCTGGAGGGAGCGGTATCAACAAGCTCTTCGCTCCGTGCAGGCCGGCATCGCGTTTCGAGGAATTGGGCGTTCCTTTCGCTTCGCGCATAATCAGGTGAGACCCTTGATTGACGATGGCCCCGCGCGAGCGGGTTAAAAGGGAACGCTGTAACGCTCCGGCCGGACAATTCTGTTCCGGGAGTAAGTCAGCGGCTGCTCCCGCAACTGTATGCGGTATGCCACCGGTTCGTTCACTTGCGGGTGGGCCACTGTTTCCTGCGGGAAATGGGAAGGCATGAACAGGCTGGCCATGATCCGTGAGCCAGGAGACCTGCCCTCGTCTGCAAACCACGTCGTCGGGCGGGATGCACCGAAGGCAGGAGATTTCCCATGCGTTATGGGAAGATCAGTACGGCCGGTCGGTGCCCCGGATGTTTCATAATTCTGGCGGAGACATCGTGATGCGGCGCTGTGTGACCGGCGCGTTTCTGATAACCGGCCTGCTTGCCATGCATGGTTCAGGGGCATGCGCTCATGCTGCTGATATTCCTGACACCAGCAGAGGCGACCTTCCCTTCAGCGTGCGCCCGACGGATGTGGCTTCTGGCTTCGTATGGGGACATGGCACGCTGATATATGGCGGAGAATGTGTCGGCACTGGCTTTGCGCATATTGCGAGCACGGCACATTTAACCGGCCAGGGACGCCTGCATGATGCTGAAAACCCATACCGGGCTCTTCAGACCGATACGGCAGCAGGCGGCGGATGCAACAGGGCCGTCATGGAAAACATCCATGGTGCGCTGACCACTCATTCCCATGTGGTGCATCCCAGAGCATCGGTCATGCGCTTTTCCATGCAAATTCGCTGATAGATCCGCCAATGTTCCATAATTTCAGTCACGCACGAAGCGACGAAAGAGACATCATGCATATTGCGCAAAAAGCAGTCTGTGTCGCGCTACTCCTCAGTGTCATGATGGGAGGCACTGCTGTTCACGCACAGGTTCCTCCAGCGACAACAGTTCCGCCCGCCGTTCTGGGGCAATGGGTCACCAGAAACCACAAAGGTGTCTTCGAGATCACACGGTGTGGCGACAATTTGTGTGGGAAGCTGGTGGGCCTGAATTATAGTGATGGCATCCCACGGGACCAGACAGGACGTTCGGAATGTGGCTTGCCTATGCTGCGGGACTTTGTGCGGGATCCGGATCAACCGGACCGCTGGGACGGGTCCATTCTCGACCCCAATACCAATCACGTCTATCAGGCCCGCATGTGGGTTAATCAGTCCGGACAGCTCAAGTTACGGGGCTATCTCGGGATTCCGATGTTCGGACAGACACAGACCTGGCTTCCTTACAATGGTCATATCGGCCCGGACTGCAAAATGAGCACCTGATCTGCATGATGCCAGGTCAGGCGAAGATGCCCATGCGTATTGAGACGGAGCATGGGCATCGACCGGTTTACTCCCTGACATCCTTCCGGGGCGACGTACCATTCTGGATAAGGATCTGGCGCAGCGCCACGATAACCGGAAAGACCTCCTGATTCCGGTCGCCATCCTGCTCCCGCCAGGCCTGCTGCTCCAGCTCGACAATTTCGCGATCTTCAGTGAAAACCCGCTCCGTAAAGGCGATCAGCAATGGCCACGCCAGATCCAGCACGAACGGGATTTTCAACCTGCGTATGGATAACAGGCCGAAAACGCGGTTGCTCAGCTCTTCCCGATCCTGGGGCACGTAGGCGATCCACAATTCCATCACCGGTTCATCTACGCCCTGGGTCTCGATACGTAATGTCTGATACGGATACTGCGTGCGGATGGTCATGACATCCCGGTAGGCGAAGTCCCGACCGTCTTTCCGGCGCTGTCCGTAAATCAGGGCTTCGCTCAACGGCTGCTTGCCGCCCGTGCGGGCAAATGTATAGCGAGCCTCCACGAAATCCTTACCACGCACCATCCCCAGAAATCGCGGTTTCATGCTTCCGACCAGACGACTGTGGAGAACCTGATGGTTCATATCCATCAGGTTCTCATGCATGAAACTGTAGTGGCATTGCACGACCTTGCCGAACCGGCGGGTCCTGTACTGCGGGTCGCGGACACGCGGGAAGTCAGGCAGGGGTACGCTGTCGGATTTTTCCAGATTCCCCATGAATACGAAGATCAGGCCGTCCTTTTCACGACAGGGCCAGGTACGCAGTCGAGGTGGTTCATTTTCCAGCTTCATGTCAGGGGAGAAGCATTGGCCGCGTCGACTGTATTTCAGCCCATGATATGCACAGCGGACGAAATCCCCACACACTTCCCCCCGGCTGAGGGGGAGTTGACGGTGGGGGCAGACGTCATCCAGCGCGAAAATGGCTCCGGCATCTGGCCTGACCACGACAATAGGCTGTCCTGCGTAACGGACGCCGATCGCCTTGCCCCGGCGCAGTTCACGCGACCACGCTACCGGATACCAGAAATCGGGATTGCTGCAGACGCGGCGGATATCGACACCTGCCGAGGCTGCGATTTCGGGCACGGTTGTTTCCGATATATCTCCTGTCATGATCTGTTCAATGTCTCACACTGTCGGCAGCACATGGAACAAAACGAATATCGTTTTCACAAAATTCGCGGACGGGCTCTGTCTGGCATCTCCACTGACGGGAAGCGGCCAATGACACGATTTCAGATATTTTTTGCTGCAGCATAACCGTGACGTCTGTTTCATTCAGCCCCGCCTCGCCACCTAACGCCTCGGATGGCACGATCATAAGACGGTCCCGGCGATGGGAGTTCAGTATCTGGTCTACAATGGTCCGGGCTATACCAATATGGGTTGGTACCGTGCCACAGGCATCGACCAATCCCAGTGACAGCCAGCGATCCGCTGGAAAATGATTCAGAACATGAGGTAAATCGCGATAACCGTACACTAGGTCTATATGCAGACCATCGAAGGGCAGTTGCAGTACAAACGGAAGATGCGGCCCAAAGCCTCCTGCCCCACCCACCAGAACCAGCGACGTGCCGCCTGATATCTCGGCCAGGATGCGCCATGCAACGTCAATGTGTGTCAGTGTAGCAGCCGACAATTCGGGATGTGCGAGGATAGGTTCGTCAATCTGGACCCATAAGCACCCTGCAGTGGTCAACTGTTAGAGGTGGACCCGTCCGTTCGGACAGTTTTGCGGGCTTGATAAGCTATACCTGGTTGTTGTTATGCCGCCCTTCTGACGGCGTTGCTGTTGGCCATCTG
>NZ_NKTY01000039.1 GCF_003207825.1 Komagataeibacter saccharivorans
AACGCCGCGAAAAACATTCTACGGCGGGCGGACAGCCCGTTGAAGCCTGTGGAGGGACACCGCATCAAGCGGCCCGTTGAAGCAGGAAGCCTTGGGTGGGCTGCTTGATGCAAGCTCAAACCAGAACCATCGGCCTTCAGGCCGGTGAGCATGTCAGTATGCTGTCCAGTCTTCGGTCCTCAAATGGGCGATCTTGCGAAAGCCTGCATCATTGGTAACAAGTGTGGCATTCAGGTCCAGGGCGTGAGCAGCGATGAGCAGGTCAAGGGCACCTACCACTTTGCCTGAGGTTTCCAGAGAAGCGCGAAGGGCGCCATATGCGTGGGCCGTAGATGATTCCCATGGTTCAACAGCCACACGCTGGAGAAACTCGCTCACGATCCGCTGGAGCCGTATCGCCTGCGGGCGCTTGGAAATGCCGAAACGCAATTCTCCTTCCGTGATGACGGAGATGCACACGTTTGCCATAGGTACCTGAGAAAGGCGTTCCAATGCTCGGGGATGCCCCTTGAGAATGTGACTCACCGTGTTGGTGTCAAGCATACAGGACATTGTTAGATCTGCGCTCATTTCGACACGTCGGCGAACGGGTCGCGATCATCCTGCATCTGTGCGCGTTCAGAAGTATTGAGGAAATCATCCGGCGCGCCACCTTCCCTGATCGCGGCAAGGAGACCGTCCCAACTTTCCGGTCGGCGCGACAGGATGACGTCTCCGGAAGTCTCGTCCCGACGAATAAAGACTTCCGTGCCTTCGAAGCGAAAAGCGGCCGGCAGGCGAACCGCCTGGCTTCGGCCATTATTGAAGATTTTTGCGACCTGCGTCATCACACCCTCTGCGATAGGTGACATGGTATATATCACCATGGCATACGGCATGGTATATATCAAGTTCTTTGATCGGACGGCAGTCACTTTTCACAAGTGAGGAGGATCCCGGTCTCATTAGGCCCTGATGTGGATATCAGCAGGGACAGAAATGCAATCCAGCACCCACAAACGATAAGAGCACATTGAATCGGGCGATACAGCAAATGGAGAAGGACACATCCTATGCCCGATACCAAAGAGGTTGGCTGCGCGGCGCTTGACGAGATACTGGCGCTCCTCGGCTACACCGATGCAGTTCCGTCGCACGAGCGGTATACGCTTCTGTCTGCCGTCGCGCTTTTCTCAGGCTCCAACGGACGTCCCGAAATTGCAGCATCTGGCGAAAATAAGATGGCTGCCATCAGGAAAGAGAACGCCAATGGGTGACAATCAGACGACCGGACTACGCTCATGGGCGATTAACCGCTGTTCCGTCGCCACATTGACGCAGTTTCGGGACCAGAAGACTGATGACATCATCCGGGAATGGGACGCATTTATCCAGCGCGCAACAGGTTTCGATATCGAACACTTCGTCCTGTTTGCCTGCTTCCTGTTCGACGATGCTGATCTGGATCCTGTAGAGCATGCCACGCGGTTGGCATGCCGCAGTTTACTGATCTCGGACACCATTGATGGCGATGTCATCATTGGTTTTGCAACGAGACAGGGGATGGAAGATTTTATTGCCTGGGGAAACGAGGTTCTCTGTACACACCGTCTGGAATCCCCGAACGGCACAGACACGGCAGCGGGCGAGAGATGTTGAATAAATGGACAGATACTATTCAACTGAAGCACTTCTTCAGTTTCAGATAGAAATCATGGCCGCTGGCGCGGTGATATTCTGTCTTGCAGGGCTTGTTCTGAGAAAGCGCAGGACATGGCTGTCGGTCACCGCTGTTTCGTGGATAGCACTCCTTGTCTATTATTGCGCATTTGCGCCATGGGGTATCCCAATATAAGCATTGCGCCAGTGGCAGGAACCAGGAAGATGGGTCGGAATTTGATCTCGACCTCATGCATGGATACGTACCCGACGCTGGCTGATTGCGCCAGCAAGTAAGCTCGGGCACGGTATTCGAAATTCCAGAGCTTAAAGAACAGGAGAATATTTCAGTGGATCAATCTGAAGGGGCCGATCATACCATCGTCACCGCCATGACGAGCATCGTTTCGGCGTATCTCGGCAATCCCCAGACAGTACTGACTCCGGGTGCCATTCCAACGCTGATCCGTACTGTGATGGCTGCCGTGAGGGAAGACACTGTCAGTGGGACAGAAGCAAGCGTGCCTGCTTCCACCACGACGGCCACAAAGCCGGTGGCCGCCGTTCCTGTCGCCGATTCCGTCTTCCCCGATTACATTGTCTGTCTTGAAGACGGGAAGAAATACAAGATGCTGAAGGGCCATCTCAAGCGGGCCTACCAGCTGACACCCGAACAGTATCGCCGGAAATGGGGCCTGCCGCCGGACTACCCGATGACCGCGCCCGCCTATGCGGAACAACGCGCGAAACTGGCACGGGAAATGGGACTGGGACGCCAGCAGACTGACGACACCGGACAGGTTTCAAAAACGCAGCGCAAGGGAGACGCTGCAGTCGCAATGACGGCTATCGGGAAAAGTGGTGCCACAATTCCGGAAGCCGGGAAGAGCGATCTCCGCAAAAAACCTGAAACATGGGCACGGGACAGATTCCAGCCCAAACGCGATCGGGAGCCCAGGAAGAATTCTGGCGTGGAAGAAGCAGACAAACCGTCCCAGCCCCGGAAAACCCGCCGCAAGACAACGACCGACACGCAGGCCTGATCCCCCTCACGCATTTTCCGCTTTACAAGATCGCTCCGTGTTCTCTAGGTGTTCTCTTGAGGGAGGAGAACATGGCGCGAACACAGGACAACGATACCGTCGCCGTTCTCCGGGCGCAGATCCTGCGGCTCGAACGGCGGTCAGGCGTGCTGGCGCATGATGCCGCACGACTGGCCTGCGGCGCCACCGAAATCGACACCCATCTTTGTGGTGGTCTGGAACAGGGCACGACTCATGAAGTGATGGGCCGGGGGGCAGACACGTCTCTCGGGTATTACCCGACCCGCTGGATCGCCACCATCCTGTCGCGCACGACCGGCCCTGTCGCATGGATTTATACCGGGTGCCTGAACCTGCTGGCCGAAGGGCTGTTTCAGGCCGGACTTTCTCCCGATCGCCTGATCTGCCTTCACGCCGCTCCCGACCGGGTTCTCAGCATGACCGAGGATATTTTGCGTGAGACGGGTCTGGCCGCAGTCGTCACCGATTTCGACCGGTCGCCTGGCCTGACGGCGTCACGCCGCCTGCGGCTGGCGGCGGAAGGTTCCGGGCAGACCGCTTTCCTGCTGCGTCGCGCCTCGCGGATGGATGATACTGCCCTCCTGCACCCCACAGCCAGTTCCACGCGCTGGCGGGTAGGGCCTGCTCCCTATCCGGCCGGGTCTGCTCCGGTTGCTTTTCGGCCCGGACGACCACGCATGCGTGTCGAACTGCTGCGCCATCGGGGTGGCAGGGCAGGGGAATGGATCGTGGAGACGGAACATGCGCCGGATCATCTCGCTGTGGTTTCCTCACTGGCCGACCGACCGGTTGCGCCGACATGGATTGCGCCACCTGCCAGCCTCCCGGCCGCTGGTGACGCGCGTCCATGACGGGCGACGCTACATGATCGCTGCGGTCGACCGGGCAGCGATGGCGGCCGGAATCAGCCCCGGCGCCCCACTGGCGCATGCGCAGGCCCTTGTGCCGGATCTCGCTGTCGCGCCCGCTGACCGGGATGGCGACGCGCAGGCGCTGTCGCGGCTGGCGGAATGGTGCCTGTGGTGTGCGCCGCTGACATCCGCAACCGATCCTGATGGCATCTGGATTGACGCGACGGGGTGCGCACATCTTCATGGCGGCGAAACATCCATGCTCACGACCCTGCTTGAGCGTCTGTCGGGCATGGGACTGACGGTGCGGGGTGCAATGGCGGATACGCCGGGCTGCGCCTGGGCGCTCGCGCATGCGGGCGGCCAGGCGGCGGAAGTCATCCCCGAGCACGGGCAGGCGGCCGCGCTCGATCCTCTGCCGGTCGCGGCCCTGCGTCTGGACGCCGTAATCGTGAAGGGTCTGCTCCAGCTTGGCCTGGAACATAGCAGGCAGCTACGGACCGCACCACGGGCGCCGCTGGTTCGTCGCTTTGGCCCGGATCTCATGCGACGCCTGGATCAGGCGCTTGGACTGCTACCGGAACCGATCCGCCCTGTCCTGCCGCGCGATGCAGTACAGGACCGTCGCTCTTTTCTCGAACCGGTCTCCACGGCGGACGCCATCGCCACGGTTATCGGAGTGCTGGTGGAAACGGTATGCATGGAACTGGTAAAGCGGGGGGAGGGCGCAAGGCAGGCCGACCTTCTGTGTGAGCGGGTGGATGGCAGTGTGCAGGCAGTCCGGATCGGAACAGCCTCTCCGGTCTGCGACCCCGATCATATGGGGCGTCTGTTACGGGCGCGGATCGAGACAATCGAACCGGGGTTCGGCATCGAGGCGATGCAGCTCATTGTCAGGCAGTCGGAACGGCGCGCCGCACGACAGGTGACGGGCATGCCTGCAGACATGTCCCCGCAGGAGACGGGCGATGCAGAGCTGCTTGACCGGCTTGGCAACCGGGCTGCACTCGACGGCGTGCCGGTACGCATGGCACGGGCTGAAAGCCACATGCCGGAACGCCGGCAGGTGATGATGCCTGCGACACCCTGCATGAAATCCACCGACTGGTCATGCCAATGGCCACGTCCCGCGCGGCTGTTCGACCCGCCCGAACCAGTGGTGATGATCCGGCAGGATGCGGTCGGCGTGCCGCTGCAGGTGGTGTGGCGCGGTCATGCCTACGGAATCGTTGCATGCGACGGCCCCGAGCGCGTGCATGGTGAATGGTGGCACGATGCAAGCGAATACGGGCGCATCCGGAATTACTGGATCGCGGCGGAAAAAGGCGGCCTCCAGTTCTGGCTGTTCCAGTCCGTCCGCTGCGCGGGGACGCCGGATGCGGCCAGCCCGTGGTTTCTGCATGGTCTTTTCTGAGGAGCGCGCAATGGTACAGGACAGCCCCCCCGATCTGCGCCCGGCCAGCCTGGAGGAAATCGAAGCCTCCCTGTCGCATGGCCTGCGCTATGACGGGCGCCGCAAGGTGCATACGGCCGACGAGATGATGGCGCGGATTACGGCCGAACGTCTTGTCGCCTATCTTCAGAGCTGTGGTTACGTCATCCTGCGGCGGGCCGGATCGCCCGCGCCCAGCACCAGCACGCACCGTCATCCGCACACGGATGCGGGGTAGGTGATGCCCGCCTATGTCCCGCTCCAGGTCGCGACAAACTATTCCTTCCTGCGGGGCGCAAGCCATCCCGACGAACTGTTCGGACGGGCAAAGGCGCTGGGGCTGCGGGCGATCGGCGTCACGGATCACAACAGCCTCGCCGGGATCGTTCGGGCGCACCGGGCCGCGGGCGAACATGGCCTTCGCCTTGTCGTCGGCTGCCGTCTGGATCTGGAGGACATGCCGCCGGTTCTCGCCTATCCCACTGACCGCGAGGCCTATGGCCGTCTGTGCCGTCTCCTTACATTGGGCAAGAAACGGGCGGGGAAGGGTGGCTTTTCCCTGACATGGCGCGATCTGGAACGTGAGGGTGCGGGCCTGCTCCTGATCCTGTTGCCGGATGCACCCGATACGACGCTTTCCGCTGCCCTGGCCCGCATGGAAGCGCATGCCCGCATGAATGGCCTGCCCGGTTATGTTGCCCTTGTCCGGCAGTACCGGCCGGGAGATGCAGCCCGTCTCGCCCGCATGGCCGACATGGCGATGACGGCGGGCCTGCGTCCCGTCGTAACCGGCGATGTCCTGTATCACAGCACAGGGCGGCATATCCTGCAGGATGTGCTGGGCTGCATCCGTCATGGCTGCACGGTCGATCAGCTGGGCGACCGGCGTGAAACCTGTTCGGGACGACATCTTGTCACGGAACGCGAGATCCGTGAGGACTATGCCGGACATGAGGCCGCGATTGCGCGCAGTGCCGAGATTGCCGCGCTGTGCCGCTTCTCGCTCGATGATCTGGCCTACCAGTATCCCGATGAAACCGACGCATCCGGGCAGACACCACAGGAAACCCTTGCAGCCCTTGTCCGGACGCATCTGAAAGACCGTTATCCAGCGGGCGCACCGGATGATGTGCTAGCCCAGTTGCGCCACGAACTCGATCTGATCGCCTCGCTGGATTACGCGCCATATTTCCTGACGGTCAACACGATCGTGCGGCATGCCCGCCAGCAGGACATCGTCTGCCAGGGACGTGGTTCTGCTGCTAATTCCGCCGTCTGTTACGTGCTGGGCATCACTGCGATTGACCCCGTCCGGTCCGGCCTCCTGTTCGAGCGGTTTGTTTCGGCGGAACGCAGGGAGCCACCGGATATTGACGTGGATTTTGAGAGTGACCGGCGCGAGGAAGTGATCCAGTGGATCTACGCTCATTACGGGCGGGACCGGGCAGCCCTGTGTGCTACGGTAATGCGCTATCGCCGGAAGGGCGCGCTACGTGACGTGGGCAAGGCACTGGGTGTGCCCGAGGATGTCACGGCTGCCCTATCGCGTCATCTGACCGGTCTGTCACCGGACGGCGATACGCTTGCGGACCGGGCGCGGGAACTGGGCCTGAACCTTGATGACCCGCGCCTGCGCCTGACGCTGCATCTGGCCGGAGAGCTGATCGGCTTCCCGCGCCAGCTTGGCACCCATCCGGGCGGCTTCGTACTGACACGTGACCGGCTGGATGACCTTGTGCCCATCGAGCCCGCGGCGATGGAGGACCGCCAGATCATCGTCTGGGACAAGGACGACATCGATCAGCTGCGTTTCATGAAGGTCGATGTGCTGGGTCTGGGCATGCTGGGCTGCATGCGGCGTGCCTTCACACTGCTTGAGACCGCGCGGGGCACACGGATGGACATGGCCTCCATTCCGCCCGAAGACCCGGCCACCTACCGGATGATCGCCCGCGCGGATACGATCGGAACGTTCCAGATCGAAAGCCGCGCGCAGATGAGCATGCTGCCGCGCCTCAGGCCCCGCACCTTCTACGATCTGGTGGTGCAGGTGGCGATCGTCCGCCCCGGCCCCATACAGGGCGACATGGTGCATCCCTACCTGCTGCGTCGGGAAGGCAGACAGAAACCGGACTGCCCTTCACCGGCGCTGGAGCGCATCCTTGGCAAGACACTCGGCGTGCCGCTGTTTCAGGAACAGGCCATGCAGGTCGCCATCCACTGCGCCGGCTTCTCTCCCGGTGAAGCCGACCAGCTACGCCGCGCCATGGGAACATTCAGGGGAGAGGGAACGGTCACCTATTTCAGGGACCGTCTGGTCAATGGCATGACGGAGCGCGGCTATGACCCTGAGTTCGCCGAGCGCACCTTCGCGCAACTGGAAGGGTTTGGCTCCTACGGCTTTCCCGAAAGCCATGCGGCAAGCTTTGCCCTGATTGCCTATGCCTCGTCCTACATCAAATGCCACCATCCGGATGTCTTCTGCGCCGCCCTGCTCAATTCCCAGCCAATGGGGTTCTACGCACCGGCGCAGATTGTCGGGGATGCGCGGCGGCATGGCGTTCCGGTCCGTCCGATCTGCGTCAACGCCAGCCGATGGGACTGCACGCTCGAGAAAGCTGGATCAGGGCGTCTCCTTGCCGTGCGGCTGGGGTTGCGGCTGGTGAAGGGACTATCGAACCAGCAGGCGGCGAAACTGGTGGCATGCCGCTCCTCTGCCTATGAAAGCCCTGAAGACGTCTGGCGGCGGGCCGGGCTGGATCAGCGCGCCCTGCAGGCGCTGGCCGAAGCCGACGCCTTTCATGCCCTCGGCAGGGACCGTCGGGGCGCCCTATGGGACATAAAGGCCATGGCAGATACCCCGATGCCACTTTTTGCAGCGGCTGACCGGCATCGCAACCGCCCGGAACCGGAGATTGTCGAGCCGGTTTTCATACTGCCGGAGATGACGGACGGGCAGAATGTCGTCGAGGACTACCACGCAGCCGGTCTGACGCTGCGCAGCCACCCTGTGGCCTTCGTGCGTGAAGAACTGGACTGTCGTGGAATTACCCGTTGTGGAGATCTCCCTGGCCTTGCGGACAGGCGGCGCGTCACCATTGCCGGCATTGTCATCATGCGCCAGCGCCCGGGCACGGCAAACGGTACCATGTTCCTTACGATCGAGGACGAAACCGGCATGGCCAACCTGATCCTGTGGCCGGACCGGATAGAGCGGCAGCGCCGTGTCGTGCTGTCGGCCAGCATGCTCGCCTGCCACGGAACCCTCCAGAAAGAAGGTGACGTCATTCACGTCGTTGTCAGGGAGCTGGATGACATGACGCCGCTGCTGGCGACGGTGGGGCAGTCCGAGAAAACGCTTGCCATTCGGTCGCGAGATTTTCACTGATTCGATATCGTGTAATTATGGAACCGCGCCGAATACTGGAATGCAACGCGCCACGTTAACCCGGACCCTATGGGAGGCACAGGCAGGAGACCCCTAGCTGGTTCCATTTTTCCTGTTCCGCCAGCTACTCAGGGATACCACATTTCCATCCTGCACGACCTGTTCGGGTTGGGCAGGTGCGCTCACGGGCGCCTTCCCGGATTTCACCTTCCGCACATGCCTGCCCGCCCGGAAACGTTCGAGATAGTCGATAACGACTTCCCATCCCCCGATGATCCGGCCACTCAGGATCCACGTCTCGCTGACCTGCTGGGCGGCAATCGCCCTCTGCTGCCGGTAGGACGCATCCATGAGCCTCTGTTCGACATTCGTGGCAAGGCGTATCTGCCGCTCCCGGATGATAAGGTCACGGGCTTCCGCCGTTTCGCTGATCGCGAGTGTCACGGCGGGCTGGAACCAGGCTCGCAGGGCGTCCTCCAGTTCGGCTGCATCCGCGAAGGCGCTCAGGTCCCATTCCCTGAGACGGGAGCGGACCTCACGCGCCCCCTCCCGCTTCAACCTGGACAGGGCGTAGGGCGGCTTCTGCCCGGCCTCCTTCATCACCTCGGCCACGTCATCGCGTTCAAGGCTCAGCATCTGCATGAACTCGACCGACCGCGCCTTACGGCGTTCCAGCGGGAACCGCGAAACGGTCAGGGTATCGGCAATGGGTTCTACGGGAGCGGGGTTATCCGTCATCTCTACCTCGATCAGCGCATTTCACCGTCGCGCGACTGCCGCGCCAACGCTATCAGACCCTGCTGCGTTGCCGCCGCCCGGTCCATGGCATCCGCTACGGGCCGCACGCCGAAAACTTTTTCTACCCATCTGATATCACAGGTCCAGTCGGTATGGCCGCTCCGCCAGTGCCACAGCGCCATGGCCTCATCCGCGCATACACGGGCCTCGGCGTATGTCCACCCGTTGATCCATGCCAGCCAGCGCAGGACATGCTGTTCCTTTCCTGTCGCCATGCTGCGCCCCCAGTGCCGGACGGCGTGGCAATCGGGGCACAGGGCGATTACGCCCTTCAGGACCTGAACGAAGCGCGTGTCGTCGTAGGCCCAGCCTTCATCGGCTTCGACGGGATGGTCAGGGCCTGCACCGCCACAGATGCGGCACCGGTAGCCCGCGCGCCTGTAAGCATCGCGGCGGATCCTGTCCCAGTCTTCGCGACGCAGCATGGCGCGCAGGTTCCATCCCCACAGGGATTGCGGGACCATCCACGGCCGCACATAAGGCGGCCTGCGGTCCGGCCGGAAGCGAAATGGCAGGAACGCCCGGATCGGGCCGTTTTCCGGAATGCTGGCGATACCGGAATCCCAAAAAAAGCAGCGTTGTCCCGCGTCCCATCGTGCACCGGTCCCGGCGGCCTGTTTCGCCCTGTCACGCGGGACGCACAGAGGGATGGGGCCATGACCGCCCGTCACTGCCGCAGGCCGACAGGACATGAAGGTCGGGACGGACCGGGCGGACGTGTCATCCGGGCGCAGGCATCGCGCAGGGCATACAGGCTTCGGTCGAGATAGAGCGCACTGCGCGCGCCCCGGTCTACAAGGGAGCGAAAATAGGCATCCCGGTAGCGGATTGGTTCACCACGATGGAGACGGGCGGCCATGATGATGATGGTGATGCTCGCCTGCAGGCGGCCAAGGACCACGCAGGCCTGTTGCCATGCGTGATGGGTGATGCCGATCTGACCGGAAAGATACTCCGCGGCATCCGTCAGCTGGGGCTGGGTCGGTTTTTCGGATGGACACAGGTCACGCAGGGGCGGGCAGATTTCGAGATAGAACGTCGATGTGGCGCGAAAACCGCGCAGGGCGGACAGGTCCGGTCCGGATGATGTGACGACTGGATCCGCTGGCGCTGCGCTCCGCATTGCTTTAATGCGATTGCGGCCTGTGGCCGCTACGCTGACTACTTTAATCTCGGATAGATTGTTTTTTGTATCTGTATAGTGGGTCCCGGAATTGGGGTCCATGGGTGCCACTTTCGGGGTCCATCGGGCATCTGGAGATGGGTTATCCACAGGGACCGGACATGCCTCCAGACGATGCCAGAGGGCTTTCATGTCGTCATGATAGACACTCAGTGTTTCGATGGATTCAGAGCGTAGCCGACGACGCATGATGCCGGATGCCTGCAGGATTGCCGCGTCATCACCCTGCTGCTCCGCGCGCTGGCGGATCACTCCGTTAAGGTCGGCGATAGCATCGCGCAGGAACCTGATCTGGCTGCGATGCCGCCGCTCCGCTTCCAGCATCTCCATGAAGCCGGGCCAGCGGTAGCGTAATGAGGCCAGACTGAACCCGACCCGGCTGGCATCCTCATCGCCCTGCCAGCGCCGTCCCCTCTGCCCGTTGCGGCCGTCATGAGCCGTCAGCATGCGCGCTTCGGCCAGATCGCGTATGGCTCGGCGCAGGGAGCTCAGGCACAGCCCCGTCCAGTTCAGCAGCGTGGTGTTATGGGCATAGATGAAGGGGGTCGCCCCTTTCTCCCAGTCTCCTGTCGCCGTGCGCTCGACCATGCACACCAGAAGCTCGAACGCGTTCCGGCTCAGGCCGAGTGGCCTGCGGAGCGCGCGCAGGACGCGCACAACGTCAAATTTGCCGGGGAAAGCCGGGGCTGGCCCGGCAAGTTCGGCCACGGCGTCGAGCATGGCGGGGGTAAGGGTCCGCTTTCCGCGCCGGCGCATCGGGCGCGCGTTATCACTGTGGTCGTGTATCACCATTCAAAAAAAGTCCGGGAACCAGGAAGTTTTCAGGAGCCTCACGACCCGGACACCGGACAAACCATCCCCGTTCGCAATTTTGTCTTGCGTTCCGACAGGACTCTCATGTACGAGGAAATTGTCGCATTTCTCGTACATGAACTATGGTTTTTGGGGTGCCCTGGCTTTTCCGATTTGCCGATCGGGGGAGGCAGGGTTTCTCATATCTGGGCTAGGTCATCGGTGGGCCTCTGCAGTCGGGTGCCCGGTCTGCATGGCTATGCTGCCCGCGGCTCGAAAGCACCTTGCCCCGACTCATTCCGTACCACAAGCGAAACCTTGGTAAACCGCTGTTTTTCTTGCGTTTTTGTGTCCATTTTGGCACGGAAACCTGACAGTGTTTCATGTGCTGATGACCTGCTCCGAAGCCCCATTTCCCATGCGATTTGAAATGGTTGCGTAGTACTGACCCACCGTCCAGCCGCTCATGTTGTTGGCCGCAAGAGTGCTGGCGGACACAAACCTGCTCAATGGCGTGCTGCTGTCCGACTCGGTTGCGATTTCAGATCCGGCCTTTGTTCCGAACATGTAGGCGCCGTAGGTCTGCGCGGCCGTGGCACTCGTGCCGGTCGCTTTCGATACAGATGTGGCGTAATCGCTTATGACCGCGCTGGCGACTTCCGCCTGTACGGCCGGATCGCTCCTGTCGGCATCGCTGAGCCCCAGTTTCGCGGCATACTCATTCCATGTCCCGTTGGTGATCTGCCACACGCCTTCCGCCGAGGACGAGGCGTTGCCGACATTCTGGAAATGGCTCTCGATCTGTCCAAAAGCCGCCAGGGTATCGGGATTGATGCCTTCATCCTCGGCCGCAGTCACGGCATCCGAGCCGTAAGACCGGGCCAGAAGCGTGGACATTGCATCGGTCGTGCCCCATGCGCCCGTATAGGCCGTCGTGGTCGAAGACCCTCCCGAACTGGAAGATGTCCCCGCATAGACGAACTCCGGCGTACCGATCTCCGGGATGCCTGGCACAATCTGCTGGGGAACCTGCGCCATGGCTGCATGCAGCCACAGCGCGGGCGCCAGGGTGGACGCACAAAGGTAACGCCGCATCATCTGTCCGGATGGGAAAAGGCGATCATGCCGTTCGCCCTCTGCCCGGCTACCGTACAGCCTGTCGGATGGTCCGCAACAAGGGATCACGACACGAAAGTGTATTTTACGTACGCTTGGAGTGAACACCTGTAGAACTGGCCACATTGAGGTTCACGCAACAAGTAGGGATGCAGGTAC
>NZ_NKTY01000003.1 GCF_003207825.1 Komagataeibacter saccharivorans
CGACATCCATGGCTACGGCGAAGCACACCCGCTGGTGCCCACAGGTCCCGACACCCGTGAGCCCCAGAACCGTCGCGTGGAAATCATCCTGCACTGATCTGGCAGTCAATAAAGGGAGCAGTCATCTGCTCCCTTTATTACTTTTCATTTCTTTTATTTCCGGCCTCATTCCCCTATGAGGTGCCTGCCGGTAACAAGCCTGTCTGTCGCGCATCTGTCCGATAGCAAGGCCCTTCCACTCGATGCAGGCAGAAGGATACCATCTTGCCCCAGCTTTCCCGTGAGAAAGTCACACAATTTCTGAAATTCGGAATTGTCGGCCTGTTTGGGCTATTCTGGGACACAACAGCCGTTTACAGCCTGCGTCCGCTCATCGGACTGACGACCGCCACGATTGCGGCCTATTTTATTGCGGCGTCGATCAACTGGCTCGTCAACCGGCTGTGGACCTTCCGCAAGGCGGGCAACCAGCATCATTTCGTCATCCAGTGGCTGCGCTTTCTTGCGGGCAATTCACTGGGCTTCTTCCTGAACCGCGGCTGCGTGTTCATGATGTTCCACCTCTCCCCGGTCTTCAAGGCCAACCCCGTGCTGGCGCTGGCCGCAGGCGCGGTAGCGGGCATGCTGGCGAACTTCCATATCAGCCGGAAGCTTGTCTTCCATTCATGCCGCCCGGCCTGTCAGCAGAAAAGTGCCGAGATCACGCCCTTTCAGCCGCAGCGCGCCGTGGCCCAGAATGCCGTTTCCAGACGGACCGAGGTTTCGAATTCCCGCCGCAAGGCCGGATAACGCATCTGCGCGCCATAGACCGCACCAACCTGCTCAAGGCGGCTGATACCGTCTTCCACCAGCGCGGTATATTCATCCCCGCCATAAAGCGCGATCCATGACCAGTAGGGATTCCCCTCCCGCCGGGTCGCGGGATCAGCATGCAGTCGCGCGCCCACCTCCGCATAGCCGATCAGGCAGGGAGCCATGGTCACCAGCAGATCGAGCAGGTCGCCCGTCTGTGCGCGATCGAGGATGAAACGGCTGTAGGCCAGCAGTTCGAGCGATTCTTCCGCCCCCTCAAGATCGGCTTCCTCGATCCCCCATCCCCGGCAATACGCCACATGCATCGACAGTTCGGTATCCAGTATGCCCGACAGAAGCTGGGCGGCATGCCGCATGCCCGCAACACTATCCGCTTTATGGACAGCCAGCGCGCAGGCACGGACATACTGGATCAGATACAGGTAATCCTGAATCAGGAAATTCCTGAACGCATCGGGGCTGACCGTCCCCGCGCCCATACCCTGCACAAAGGGATGACTTACGAAATCCAGCCATCGGGGCATGCAGTCCTGCCGCAGTCGTCCCGCCAGTCCCCGTGTCAGCAGTGGCCAGTCCCGTTCCGCCTGCCAGTCGTGCATCATGTTTCCTTTTCGCCTGGGTATGCACGCACATCACGCATCGGCCATATGGGCAAAACACGCATGTTCTCACTTCCGGTCCGGTGCTACGTGCGCTAGGTGAATGAATCCGGTTTTACATCTATCTTCAATACAGGATCGTCTGTTTCCCGCCATGCCCACAACAAACGACATTCGTGCCACCTTCCTCGACTATTTTGCCGGGAATGGGCATCAGATCGTGCCGTCCTCGTCACTGGTGCCGCATAACGATCCCACGCTGCTGTTTACCAATGCTGGTATGGTGCAGTTCAAGAACGTTTTCACCGGGCAGGAAACACGTCCCTATTCCCGCGCGACAACGGCGCAGAAGGTCGTGCGCGCAGGCGGCAAGCACAACGATCTGGACAATGTGGGCTATACCGCCCGCCATCACACTTTTTTCGAGATGATGGGCAATTTCTCGTTCGGGGATTATTTCAAGGCCGAAGCCATCGAACTGGCATGGAAGCTGGTGACCGGCACGTTCGGGCTGCCCAAGGAAAGGCTGCTGACCACCGTCTATGCCGATGACGAGGAAGCAGCCGCCCTGTGGCGCAAGATTGCCGGCCTGTCCGATGACCGGATCATCCGTATTCCCACATCCGACAATTTCTGGCGCATGGGTGATACCGGTCCCTGTGGCCCCTGTTCGGAAATCTTCTACGATCACGGCCCGGAAGTGGCAGGCGGCCCGCCCGGCTCCCCCGATGAAGATGGCGACCGGTTTACCGAAATCTGGAACCTCGTGTTCATGCAGTATTTCGAAAACCCGCCCGGCACCCGTTCTCCCCTGCCCCGTCCGTCGATCGACACCGGGCTTGGGCTGGAACGCTTTGCCGCAATCCTGCAGGGCAAGCGCGACAACTACGATATCGACACGTTCCGCGCGCTGATCCTCGCCTCCGCCGAGATCACGGGTCAGGACCCCGATGGCCCGTTCAACGCCAGCCATCGCGTTGTGGCCGACCACCTGCGCTCCTCTTCCTTCCTGATCGCCGATGGCGTGCTGCCCTCCAAGGACGGGCGTGGATACGTGCTGCGCCGCATCATGCGCCGCGCCATGCGCCACCTGCACATGATGGGCACCACGGAACCGACCTTCTACCGTCTGGTCCCCGCCCTGATCCGGCAGATGGGCGAAGCCTATCCCGAACTGGTGCATGCCCGCGCCCTGATCGAAGAAACGATGAAGGGCGAGGAAGAGCGCTTCAAGGCCATGCTCGACCGCGGCCTGTCGCTGCTGGCGGACGAGACGGAACGCCTTGGCGATGGCGCGCCGCTGCCCGGCGATGTGGCGTTCAAGCTGTATGACACATTCGGCTTCCCGCTTGACCTGACGCAGGATGCCCTGCGCGGCAGCAGCCATGGCGTGGATGTGGCGGGCTTCAATGAAGCCATGGACGTGCAGCGCAGGCGCGCCCGCGCGGCATGGAGCGGTTCGGGCGACAGCGCCACCGAAACCGTATGGTTCGAAGCCCGCGACACCTTCGGGGCGACCGAATTCCTCGGCTACACCACCGAAACGTCGGATGCCGAGGTGCAGACCATAATCGTGGACAATGCGCAGGTGGAAAGTGCCGGCCTCGGCGCGCAGATCGCACTGCTGCTGAACCAGACACCCTTTTACGGGGAAAGTGGCGGTCAGGTTGGCGACACCGGCACGGTCACGGCACCGGGCCTGCGCATCGCCATCACGGATACCCAGAAGAAGCTGGGCGACCTGCTGGTGCATTACGGCACGGTTGTCGAAGGTACGGTCAAACCCGGCATGGCCGTTACCGCACAGGTTGACCATACCCGTCGCAGCGCCATCCGTGCGCATCATTCCGCAACCCATCTGCTGCATGAAGCCCTGCGCCGCCGCCTTGGCGCGCATGTCACGCAGAAGGGCAGCCTGAACGCACCCGACCGCCTGCGCTTTGACGTAAGCCAGCCCCGCCCGATCACACCGGAAGAACTGGCCGAGATCGAAGCGGAGGTGAATGCCCGCATCCGTGAAAACACGGAAGTCACCACCCGCCACATGACGCCGGAAGAAGCCATCGAACAGGGTGCGATGGCCCTGTTTGGCGAAAAATATGGCGATGAAGTGCGCGTGGTGTCCATGGGTGGCCCGGAAGAAGGGCGCGCAGGCTGGTCCATCGAACTGTGCGGTGGCACGCATGTGCGCCGCACGGGTGATATCGGTCTGTTCCGCATCACGTCCGAAAGCGGCGTATCCTCCGGCGTGCGCCGGATCGAGGCGGTGACAGGACGTGCCGCAGAAAACGCCACCGTCGCGACCGAGGAACGCCTGAACCAGATTGCCGCCATGCTGCGCGTGCCGCCTGCGGAAGCGCCCGAGCGCCTTGCCGTGATGCTGGAAGAACGCAAGGTCATGGAACGCCAGATTTCCGATCTGCAGCGCAAGCTGGCATCGGGCAGTCAGGCCGCCAGCAGCATCGAGGACATCAACGGCATCAAACTCGATGCCCGCAACGTGGGTGAACTGCCGCCCAAGGAACTCAAGCCGCTGGCGGACTCCCTGCGCACTGAAATCGGCTCCGGCGTGGTGGTGCTGATCTCCACCGCCGATGGCAAGGGCAGCATCGTGGTGGCGGCCACGCCCGATCTGGCGGAACGGGTCGATGCCGTGACGCTGGTGCGCGTGGCCAGTGCCGCAATGGATGGCAAGGGCGGCGGTGGCCGACGCGACATGGCGCAGGCCGGTGGCCCGGACATCACCAAGGTTGATGCCGCACTTGATGCGGTGCGTGCGGCACTGAAGCAGGCAGCGGGCTAGTTCCCGCTTCTTGCTGCGGTCCAATACCATGCAACGGCGCGCCCAGTCACGCCGTTGTGCTGTACTGTGCAATCACAGGATGAAATATATTCAGTACAGAAAGTGAATATTTATTAATTATATTGTGGTTACATAGTATTTCCACTGCACTGCATTGAGAAACATTTATGCCCGCCGGGTGTTTCCCATGGTATAGGGGATAGGAGAGACAGGCCGGACCATCGGATGCCACGGCGGCTGTACCGCACGGCATGCTTCCCCCAATGTCCGGACATTCAGGTGACAGGATTTTACAATGGCCGATACCAATACTGCCCGGGATACCCTCATCGAGCTGCTGCAGGGCGTGGAACGTTTCAATACGGAAGTTTTCCCCCAGAACCGCGAGCTGTTCGCCAGTCTGGCTGAAAGCCAGTCCCCTGATACGCTGTTCATCGCCTGCGCCGACAGCCGGGTTAACCCCAGCATGATTACCCAGACCCAGCCGGGTGACCTGTTCGTGCTACGCAATATCGGCAATATCGTGCCTGCCTATGGGGAAATGCTTGGCGGTGTCTCGTCTGCCATCGAATATGCGGTCAGCGCGCTGAAGGTGTCCCATATCATCGTATGCGGTCATTCAAACTGCGGCGCGATGAAGGCCCTGCTCGATCCCGACCCCACCAACCTGAACAAGATGCCGACCGTCGCAAGCTGGCTGCGCAATGCCGAAGCCGCGCGCGCCGTGCTGGAGGCATCCGATGCTGGCCCCGCGACCGTACGCAGTCTGGCAGAACAGAATGTCCAGCTTCAGATCGCCCATCTGCGCACCCATCCCGCCGTAGCCGCAGGGCTTGCCCGTGGCACCCTGACGTTGCAGGGATGGTTCTATGACATCGCAAGCGGGGAAGTTGTCGTTCTGGATGAAACGTCGCGGCAGTTCGTCCATGTGGATGAAGCCATCGCCCGGCTGCGCGCCCAGTCGGGTACGCCCGCCACCGCCTGAAGGCTTCCACCGGCATGGGGTGTGGCTGGCGCTGTTCGCGTGCCTCACCACCATGCCGCCTGGCCCCGCGCAGGCGGCGGCCAGCCTTAAACTGTCCACATGGAATCTTGACTGGCTGACCACCCGCACGCAGGGCGATGCCGCCCTGCCGCCGGATGTAACGCCCCGCACGCCCGCCGAACTGGATGCACTGGCCCGGTATGCCCGCCACCTTGCACCCGACATTGCGGCGCTGGAGGAAGTGGATACGCCGGAACTGGCCGCCCGGCTGTTCCCTGCCCCTTCCTACCACATCATCATATCGGGCGATCAGGTGGTGCAGAAGGTCGCACTCGCCATCCGGGCCGACCTACAGGTGGAGCGCCATGCGGATGTTACCGCGCTGGATGTCTATCCTGCCACCGCCCCGCGTCACCTGCGTTCCGGTCTGGATCTGAGCATTGGCAGCGGGCCGGACACGCTGCGGCTGCTTGTCGTTCACCTCAAGGCGGGATGCAGGGATTCGTCGCCCACCAGCCGCAAGCCTGCCTGCCGTACGCTTTTACGGCAGATTGCCGTCATTCAGGACTGGATCATGGAACGGCAGGATGAAGGCGAGGCTTTTGCCGTGCTGGGCGATTTCAACCGCCTGCTCGCCCCCGATGACCCGGCGCTGCGCAACCTTGCCGAAAACGGACCGCTGACCCTTGCCACGGCGGGCCATGCCAGCCCCTGCGGGCAGGGCAGCTATTTTATCGACCACATCATACTGGGGGGTGCTGCACGCGGCTGGCTGCAACCCGACAGCCTGCGCGTCATGCTTTATCGCGGCAGTGGACAGGAGCAGGCCATGCGCCTGTCCGATCACTGCCCCGTCTCGGTCCGGCTATCGCCCCCCTGAACCTGAAGGACCGGACGGCGTGGCAGACAACCTTATTCCGGCCAGATGCCCGAAGCATGCAGCGCATTCCACCCCACACCCAGCACGACCAGCACGAACACGATTGCCCCCATCAACTGGAACAGTTCCTTGTAGGGCATGAACGGAGCGGACGCGCCAGCCATGGCGGCGGCATGGCTGCTGGATGTCGCAACAGCATCATCGGCCTGCGGCACCACCTGTGTCTGGGCCACGGGCACCGGGCCGGGATCGGGCACGTCGGTCGCCGCAGCCGATGCCTCGTCTTCCTGCGTGGCGTCGTGCAGTGCCTCGACCGGATGATCCACGCCCACGGGAACAGCGGATTCCGCTACAACAGTCCTGTCCTGATCGGGTGTGTCGGTCATTGACGCTGTACTCCTGCTTTCCCCAACTCTGTGCCATATACCTGTCAGTTCGGCAAAGAACCAAACGGCAGATCAGACATCCCGACATACTATCACCCGCTGCCCGCGCAGGAGAAAGCCATGCCCCTGAAACTGACCCGCAGGCAGAGCCTGACCACCCTGCTGGCCGGACTGCTGCCCGTCCTTACGCCCCATGGCGCCATGGCCCGCACGCCCCTGCGCATTGGCATGATCGGGTCCGGCCATGTCGGCAGCACGCTGGGGCAGTTATGGAGCCGGGCGGGGCACGAGGTCATGCTGTCCGCCCTGACATTGAGGGAGGCGCAGGAACGGGTTGAAGAACTGCATTTCGGCAGCGCGGGCACATCACACGATGCCGCTGCCTTTGGCGATGTGGTAGTGCTGGCGGTACCCTATGGGGCATTGCAGCAGCTCGGGCATACGATTGGCCCGATCCTGAATGCAAGGCCACTGATCGACGCGACGAATCCGTATACATGGCGCGATGGCAAGATTGGCCGTCAGGCGCTGCTTGAGGGCGCGGGCATGGTCACGCAGTCGCTCTTTCCCACCGCCGCCGTAGTGCGGGCCTTCAATTCAGAGGATATGACAACCCTGCTGGCCCAGAGCAACCGGCCACCGCCACGCATGGCGCTGCCCATGGCGGGCGATGTGGCGCGGGCGCTCACTATGGCGGGCTGGCTGATCCATGATGCGGGATTTGACCCGGTCGTGGCGGGTGGCCTGTCAGCGGCAGGCCTGTTTCAGCCCGGCGGCCCGGCATTCGAGGCCCAGATGGATGCCGATGACCTGCGCAGGCTGTTGGGGGTTACGGGCGACAGTGCCGTTGAACGCAGCCTTGCCGCCCAGTTTGCCGCAGCTCAGGCTTCCGGCGGCAGGTAGGCGGCCCGGCGCAGGGCAAGGCCGAACTGGACCCAGCCGATCCCGGCTGCGATCAGTTCAATGGCGATGAATGTCCCGATCAGCCACAGGCCCGACCATGGCAGTGTGATGTACAGGCACAGCCCGACCAGAAGGCTGATCAGCCCGCCGAACAGGATGATCCACCAGCCCTGCAGCCCACGCTGCCGGAACGCCATGATGATGCGCCCGATTCCCGACACCACCAGACAGGCGGCGATGAAAATGGTGATGATCAGGGAGCCGGTGGCCGGTTCCTCCATCATCATCGTGCCCGCCAGTATATAAAGACCACCGCCAAGGATGGACATCAGCCTGCCATCCCAGTCCCGTACGGCAAAGGCATGGACAAGCTGGACCGCGCCCGCGACGAACAGTACCAGCCCGAACAGGATGGTGCTGGCCAGTGACAGCGCCAGCGCGTCCGCCCAGGCCACGAATCCCAGCCCGAGCGATACCACCCCAAGCCCGACAAACAGTCCCCAGCGCTGCGTAAGCGGCGTTTCCATGCGAAGCCCTTCCCTATGTTCCGGCATGCCGTTTCATAACAGGCCGCCAGCCCCCTGCGATACAGGTTTTGTCATGTCCGACGCAGGGTCCAGCCCCACGCCATGATTGACACGAACGGGCTGTACCCCTATACGCGCCCGACTGCCGGGAATGTGGACGATACGGCTGGTGCCCATGGGTGATTGCTCCCCGGTGCCGGTAATACGTGGCGCGCCCGTCCTGTTCATGGGGAACAGGACCTACCGGTGCAACGACATGAAACACGGCCCGCCGTGGTGCATGCAGATGAATGAAGTGAGAGCGCGACATGAGCAAGCGCCTTGAGAGCAAGTATAAAATCAACCGCCGCCTTGGCGTGAACCTGTGGGGCCGTGCGAAGTCCCCGGTCAACAAGCGCGAATACGGCCCCGGTCAGCATGGCCAGCGCCGCAAGCAGAAGCCGTCCGACTTCTCCGTGCAGCTTATGGCCAAGCAGAAGCTGAAGGGCTACTACGGCAACATCGGCGAAAAGCAGTTCCGCAAGTATTACGATGAGGCGGTGCGTCGCAAGGGCGATACCTCCGAAAACCTGATCGACCTGCTGGAACGCCGGCTGGATGCGGTTGTCTACCGCATGAAGTTCGCGATCACCCCGTTCGCGGCACGCCAGTTCATCAGCCACGGCCACATCACGGTCAACGGCCGCAAGGTCAACATCCCCTCCTTCCTGGTGCGTGATGGCGACGTGATTGAAGTGCGTGAAAAGTCCAAGCAGCTCGCCATCGTGCTGGATGCGGCACAGAGCGGCGAACGCGATGTGCCGGAATACATGGAAGTCGACCATCGCCAGATGAAGGGCACGTTCCTGCGCAGCGCCAAGCTGTCGGATGTCCCCTATCCGGTCCAGATGGAACCGAACCTGGTCATCGAATTCTACTCTCGCTGATCAATACCCGGAACCGGGCAGGCGTGACGCCGGGCGTGGGGCTTTGTCCCCGCGTCCGGCGTCCGCGTTTCTGGCCCCTGCCCCGTTCCCTATCCTTTCCGCCGGGCCAGCCGCAGGAATGGACAAGCACGTGACCGCCAACGCTGCCGATACCTCCCTTACCGCCGAAATTGTCCGGCGGCGCACCTTCGCCATCATCTCCCATCCCGATGCGGGCAAGACCACCCTGACCGAACGCATCCTGCGCGCGGGTGGCGCGATCCAGATGGCGGGCAACGTGCGGGCCAAAGGTGAGCGGCGGCGCACCCGTTCGGACTGGATGGGCATCGAGCGCGACCGTGGCATTTCCGTCGTGACATCGGTCATGACGTTTGAATATGGCGGCTGCATCTTCAACCTGCTCGACACGCCGGGTCATGAAGACTTCTCGGAAGATACCTACCGCACACTTACGGCGGTAGACGCGGCGGTGATGGTGATCGACGCCGCCAAGGGGATCGAGGCCCGGACCCGCAAGCTGTTTGAAATCTGCCGCCTGCGCGATATCCCCATCGTCACCTTCATCAACAAGATGGACCGCGAGTCGCAGGACCCGTTCGCCCTGCTTGATGAAATCTCATCTTCGCTGGCACTCGATACCGCTCCGGCCACATGGCCGGTGGGACGTGCCGCGAAATTCGTGGGCACATACGACCTGCGCAGCCGCGAACTGCATGTAAACGAGGAACTGGACCAGTCCGACCCGCGCATGGTGCAGTTGAGCGAGGATCTGGAACTGGTTGAAGCGGCACTGCCCGAATTCGACCGGGAAAGTTTCAATGCGGGCCATCTGACACCGGTATTTTTCGGTAGCGCGATGAAGGAAATCGGCGTGACCGACCTGCTGGACGCGCTGGCCGCCTTCGGGCCGCCGCCGCGCGATCAGGCGACCGAGACCCGCAACGTCCGCGCCGACGAACCCGCCCTGACCGCACTGGTGTTCAAGATCCAGGCCAACATGGACCCCAACCACCGAGACCGCATGGCATTTGCGCGAATCTGTTCGGGCAGGCTGCAGCGCGGCATGCGGCTCAAGCACGTACGCATAGGCAAGCAGTTCGCCCTGCATACACCGCAGTTCTTCTTCGCGCGTGACCGCCAGTTGGCGGAAGAAGCATTCGCGGGCGACGTGGTGGGCATTCCCAATCATGGCACCCTGCGCATTGGCGATACGCTGACGGAAGGCGAGGACCTGCGCTTTACGGGCGTGCCCTACTTCGCGCCTGAAATCCTGCGCCGCGTACGGCTGGATGATGCGATGAAGGCGAAGAAGCTGCGTCAGGCGCTGACCGAACTGGCGGAAGAAGGCGTGGTCCAGCTTTTCCGCCCGCAGGATGGCGCACCACCCATCGTGGGCGTGGTGGGCACGCTTCAGCTTGACGTGCTGCAGGCCCGGCTGAAGGGCGAATATGGCGTGGCGATCGGTTTTGAATCCACGCCCTACAACCTTGCGCGCTGGGTCACGGGGCCACGGGAAAAGCTGGAAACCTTTTCCATGGCCAACCGCACGGCCATGGCGGATGACATTGATGGCGACCCGGTCTTCCTTGCATCTTCCGCGTTCATGATGCGTCGCACGGCGGAGGGAAACCCCGATCTGGCCTTTCATGACATCAAGCAGATCGGACAGGAAATCGGCTGACCGGATGGCCTGGCGGGACGGGTTGGCCGGGCATTCATCCGCCGCGTGGATGCACGCGCAGATGAGGTCTTGCGTCCCACCGGCTGTCTGTCGCATCTAGACGCATCATGCCCGATACACAGCCCCGCCTGCACCTGCACGACAGCAGGACCCGCAGCACCGTTCCCTTCGTCCCGCTCGACCCGCAGAACGTGCGGGTCTATTATTGCGGCCCCACGGTCTATGATCTGGCGCATATCGGCAACCTGCGCGCCATGGTTACGGCGGATGTGCTGGTGCGCCTGCTGCGCCACCTGTATCCACGCGTGACCTATGTGCGCAACATCACGGACGTGGATGACAAGATCAACGCCCGCGCCCATGCCAACGGCGAATCCATCGCGGACCTGACGGCACGCACCATCCGCGATTTTCATGAGGACCTGCAGGCCGTCTCCATCCTGTCCCCGGATGCGGAACCGCGCGCGACCCACCATATCGGCGAGATGCAGGATATGATCCGCCGCCTGATCGAAAGCGGCCATGCCTATGAAGCGCAGGGCCATGTCCTGTTCGCGGTAAGTACCTATCCGTCCTATGGCGCGCTGTCGGGACGCAGCCCGGATGACCTGATCGCCGGCGCACGGGTGGAAGTCGCCCCCTACAAGCGTGATCCGGGCGACTTCGTGCTGTGGAAGCCATCGGATGACCAGACGCCGGGCTGGGACAGCCCGTGGGGCCGGGGGCGGCCGGGCTGGCATATTGAATGCTCGGCCATGTCGCATCATTATCTGGGCGAAAGCTTCGACATCCATGGCGGCGGGTCGGACCTTCTGTTCCCCCACCACGAAAACGAACGCGCGCAGAGCATGTGCTGCCATCCGCACGGACGCTTCGCCAATCACTGGGTGCATAATGCGATGCTGCTGGTGAACGGGGAGAAGATGTCGAAATCGCTCGGCAACTTCCTGACCGTGCGCGACGTGCTGCGGGACACCCCGCCCGAAGCCCTGCGCCTGCTGCTGCTGCGCGCGCAGTACCGTTCGGTGCTGAACTTTACGCAGGCCGGTCTGGATGAAGCGCGCCAGATGCTCGACCGCTTCTACCGCGCGCTGGAAAAGCTTGATCCCGGCATCACCGCCCCGCCGCCCCAACGGTTCGTGCAGATGCTGTGCGATGACCTGAACACCCCGCGCGCGCTGGCGGAAATGCACGCGCTGGCCGATGACGCGCTGGCCCATGACGCGGCGGCTGGCGGCAACATTGCCGCTGCCCGCCTGAAGGCGGCGGGCAACCTGATCGGGCTGCTGCATGATACGCCCGAACAGTGGTTCCGTGGCGGGGTGGATGTGGATGCCGACGCCATCGAAGCCCTGATCGCCGAACGGCTGGCCGCGCGCAAGGCGCGTGATTTCGCCCGCGCGGATGCAATCCGCAATGAACTGGCGGCACAGGGTATTGTGCTGGAAGATGGCCCGCAGGGCACGACATGGAGACAGGCATGACCGGACGTGACGGCGGGGCGGATATCGGCCCCATAGGCAACAGTCCGGTCGTTATCCTTGTCCGCCCGCAGATGGCGGAAAACATCGGTACCACCGCGCGCGCCATGGCCAATGGCGGCCTGTTTCACATGCGGCTTGTCGCCCCGCGCGACGGCTGGCCGCTGGAACGCGCATGGCGCAGCGCATCGGGCGCGGACCGCATTCTGGAAGCCGCCACGGTGCATGAAACGGTCGATGACGCAGTAGCCGACCTGCATCATGTCTTCGCCACCTGCCCGCGCCCGCGCCACATCGTCAAACCCGTGCTGACCGCCCGGGGCGGTGCCGCAGAACTGCGCGAGATGACCGGGCGTGGCCTGAAGGTCGGGCTTATGTTCGGCCCGGAACGCGCCGGACTGGATAACGAGGACATGGCCCGCGCCGATGCGCTGATCCGGTATCCGCTCAACCCCGCCTTCATGTCGCTCAATCTGGCGCAGGCGGTGATGATCATGGCCTATGAATGGTGGATGGCCGAAGACGCCACGCCCCAGCGCACCCTCATGACCAACGAGACGCATGTCGCGACACGGGGCGAACTCGATAACTTCATGCGCCACCTGATCGGTGATCTGGATGAATGTGGCTTCCTGCGCAACGAACAGAAGCGCGCGGGGATGGTGCGCAACCTGCGCCACTTCTTCCTGCGCGGGGAAGTGACGGAACAGGAACTGCGCACCCTGCACGGCGTGGTGACGGAACTGTCCCGCGGACGCAAGGCACGGCAGAAAGACGCCAAATAAGGGATGGCCATAACCACCCTTTAATAAAAAAGCCCGGTGCGAACCGGGCTTTTTTCATGTCAGCGCGCTGCAATCCGCAGGCGCCCCGCAACACGCTCCCGCCCCATGAGCGGCAGCAGGTCACGCATTTCAGGTCCGCTATCCTCCCCCGTCAGGGCAAGGCGCAGCGGATGGAACAGGGCGCGGCCCGTGCGGCCTGTGGCCTCCCGGATGGCGGTGGTCCATGTCTTCCACACCGTGTCGTCCCATGGCGCATCGGGCAGGACTTCGAGGGCCTGCAACAGGAAAGGCGTATCTTCCGCTTCCATTACCGGGGGCACGATCTCGCCCGCAACCACATCCCACCAGTGGCGCAGTTCGCCCGCCATATCCACATTGCCACGCACGGCAAGCCAGAAGGCTTCCGTCGCCCCTTCTGGCAGGCGGCTACGGATTTCATCGAAAGGCATGGCGTGCATGATGCGGCGGTTCAGGCCCAGCAACTGCCGCATGTCAAACCGCGCGGCAGAACGCGAAACGCGGTTGAGGTCGTAGCTGGCAGCCAGTTCATCAAATGACAGCGGGGCCGGGTCATCCGCGCTGCCCAGCCGGGCGAGATAGGACACAATGGCCGATGGCTCGATCCCATCCTGACGCAGAGCCCGAATCGAAAGCCCGTCAAACCGCTTGGACAGCTTGCCGCCGCCTTCATCCAGCAGAAGCGGCAGATGCGCGAAGGTGAAGCGGTTGCGCTTCGCACCCAGCGCCTCGGCAATGTCGATCTGCACGCCGGTATTGGTGACATGGTCTTCCCCACGGATGACGTGGGTAATACCCGTTTCCATATCATCGACGACCGAGGCCAGCGTATACAGCACCGTGCCATCGGCACGGACCAGAACGGGATCGGAAATCGCGGGCAGCTTGACGCGCGACGGCCCCATGACAAGATCGTTCCATTCCACCGTGCGATGGTCGGACAGCCGGAAGCGCCAGTAAGGCACCTTGCCATTGGCTTCGGCCTGCGCGCGCTGCTGGGGCGTCATGCGCAGCATCGCGCGATCATAGACCGGGGGCTTGCGCATGCGGATGCGCGCCTCGCGCTTGGAGGCCAGTTCCTGTTCGCTTTCAAAACAGGGATAGAGCCGCCCGCTGGCCTTCAGTTGTTCGATGGCCAGTGCGTAGCGGTCCAGACGATCCGACTGGCGGACGAATTCATCCCACCCGATGCCCAGCCAGCGCAGGTCATCCTGCAGGGCCTGCACATACTCCTCTTTCGATCGACCGCGATCGGTATCGTCAATACGCAGCAGGAAGCGTGCATTGTGGCGGCGGGCAAACAGGGCATTGGCAATGGCCTGACGCGCATTGCCGACATGGATCAGCCCGGTCGGGCTGGGCGCAAAACGGAGTTTCATGCCCCCTATATGCGGCGATTACGCCCCAAATGCCAGAGAACACATGCGCAATCCGGTGTGGAATACACCGACCTGCGGCAACGGCCCGACATGCCGGCCCCGTCAGATTCGCAGCAGGGTATCTGAACAGCTTAGCCGTCCATTACCCGACACATGGGGCGATTGTTTTAATGGGTTACGGGGAACGCCGCCTTGTTGAAAAAAGGCAGCATCCAAAACTTTTATGACTTCTGATAATGGCGAAGTGAACTGCGGGTATCCTTATGCCCCGTCATCCTCATCATCGCCACGGCGGGGATCAAACGCCCGCCAGTCGCGTTCCATCGGGGTGGCGGCGTGCGCTGCGAAATCATCCAGTTCATTGGCCGAACGCCAGCCCTGATCGCCTGCTTCCAGTACTTCCGCGTCCTCCCCAAAGGAGAACCAGGCCTTGAGAATGTCAGCCGCCGAAAGGCCGGGCATACGGCAGCGTTCGATGCTGTCGCGCACATAGGCGCGCGCAAAGGCGTTGGCCTGGATCAGGTCGGGGAAACCACCCACTTCCTCGACAATATTGTCCTCCGCGCCGCCTGACAGATCCAGAATCCGTACGCGCCACCCCCCTTCGGGGGCAAAAATGGTCTCTGACAAGATGAAGCCTTTCGTTATCCGTCCCCACGGGCGGGGCCGCGCGCTGTCAGCCGCCGTTGCGGCGCAGCAGGAACTCGCGCCCGACCTTGACCCGTGGCGTGCCGTCATAGGCCACGATGTCCGCCGTGGCGTATGTTTCCGACCAGCGGTCGGGAATGAAGGAACCGGTCCCGATCACATCGACCGGGGCGTGGGCATCCGCCATGCTGAGGCATTTTTCCACACTGAAACCCGAGGACGCAATGATGCGCACATGGGGAAATCCCGCCTCGTCCAGCACTTCGCGCATGCGCCAGATGGCGGCGGCGGAAACGCCGGTGCCGACAAGATAGCTCAGTTCCTTGTCGGAGCGGTAGCGCCGTATGCTGCCCGGCGAGTGGCGTTCCAGCACCGCGTAGGAAGACTGCGGGTCCAGCCCCTCCAGAAAGCGGCCGCCATGGGTATCGAGCCGCACGCCGATACGTCCGGTTGCGGCCAGTTCGGGGAAATGGCGGCAGACTTCCAGCGCATCCGTCACCTCGCGCCCGAAATAATCGACGAGGACGGCAAGGTCCATCTGGGGATAGACTTCATGAAACATCTCGGCCGCGCGCAGCGTGGACCCGGCATACCCCACCAAGGCATGGGGCATGGTGCCCAGTCCCTTGCCGGTCCCGAAATAATGGGCCGTGGCGTCGTTGGCGCCCCCGACAAAACCCAGCGCGCCTTCCTTCTGCGCGGCGCGACTGCCGACGGAGGCGGCATAGGCCATCTGGTCCTGCATGTCGAAACCCGCGCAGTGGCGGGCTTCCATCGCCATGAAACGCACATGCGGCAGCGCCATGGCCATCTGGTAGGCGTTATGGGCGGCAACGCAGGCCGGCCCAAGCTGCTGGAGCGCAAGTGTCTCCAGCGTGGCGAGCCATGCAAACGACCCGGTCACATAGGCCAGCGGTTCGCCCGCCCCCACCCACGTCCCTTCGGGAAACATGATGGTGCAGTCGATATCCACGCCCTGTTTCGCCGCCACGGCACGGAACCAGTCCACCATGAGGCGGGGGGCGGAAATGACCGGGCGGCGCAGGAAGATGGCGTAAGTCACCTTCCTGTCGCCAAAATGCTCCACAATGGCGCGCGTGCGGTTGAAGTAGGCATCCGTACGGTCGGCAATCACATCATATGCCGCCGGATCGGCCAACGCGCCCTGACCGGCATGGTCACCTTGGGTCATGCACCCTCCTGATCCCCCCTGATGGCGGGACTAGTCTGCCCCGCCAGCGATACGACCGACCCGCGTTTTCAGTTCCTCAGCCAGACGGAACGCCATCTCAAGCGACTGTTCGGCATTCAGGCGCGGGTCGCAGAAGGTTTCATAGCGTTCACCAAGGTCGTCTTCCGTCAAGCGGTGGGCACCGCCGATGCACTCGGTCACGTTCTGCCCGGTCATCTCGAAATGCACGCCGCCGGGGCTGGCGCCAGCGGCCTCGAACACGTCAAAAAACCCGTGAATCTCGGACAGGATGGCATCGAAGGACCGCGTCTTGACGCCCGATGCGGTCGAGCTGGTGTTGCCGTGCATGGGGTCACACAACCACGTGACCGTGCGTCCGGTGGCCATCACTTTATCGAGCAGCGGCGGCAGATGATCACGCACCTTGCCCGCCCCCATGCGCGAGATGAGCGAAATGCGCCCCGCTTCATCGGTCGGGTTGAGGATATCGAGAAGCTGCTCCAGATCCTCGATGGTCGTGGTGGGACCGACCTTGATGCCGATGGGGTTGCGCACGCCACGCAGGAATTCGACATGCGCGCCATCGGGCTGGCGGGTACGGTCGCCAATCCACACGAAATGGGCCGAGCAGTCATACCATTCGCCCGATGTCGAATCGATGCGGGTCAGCGCCTGCTCATAGGGCAGCAGCAGGGCTTCGTGCGAGGTATAGAACTCGGTCTCGTCAATCTGGGGCGTGGTGGCCGCCGTCAGGCCGCATGCGGCCATGAAGTCCAGCGTTTCGCCAATGCGTTCGGCAAGCTGGCCATAACGCTGCGCCAGCGGCGAGCGTTCGACGAAGCCGAGGTTCCAGCGATGGACCTCATGCAGGTTGGCATAACCACCGCCCGCGAACGCGCGCAGCAGGTTCATCGTGCCGACGGACTGGAAATACCCCGTCTCCATCCGCCTGGGATCGGGAATGCGCGCAGCTTCCGTAAAGTCGGAACCGTTGATGATATCGCCACGATAGGACGGCAGGCTCACGCCATCCTTCGTTTCCATATCGGAAGAGCGCGGCTTGGCGTACTGCCCCGCCATGCGGCCGATCTTGATGACCGGCACTTTTGCACCAAACGTCAGCACCACCGCCATCTGCAGCAGCACGCGGAAGGTGTCGCGCACGATGTCAGCGGTGAATTCGCTGAAGCTTTCGGCGCATGCACCGCCCTGCAGCACGAAAGCCTGTCCCGTAGCGGCCTTGGCCAGATGGGCGCGCAGGCGGCGGGCTTCCCCGGCGAAGACCAGCGGCGGGTAACGGCGCAGGCGTGCCTCCACGTCCTCCACCGCTGCTTCATCAGGATATCGCGGCATCTGCCGCGCCGGAAACGACCGCCAGCTCTCCGGCGTCCAGGCCTGCCGGGAAGAACTGTTATGCTTGTGCGTCGCACTCATGGGTCGGATCCTAATTCCTCTTGATACAAGACAATCCCCGCCGCCTGTGGCGGAAGGGCAGCCTTTATGTCGAAAAAACCCCGGCAACGCAAAGCCTGTTCTGGGCTTTGCGGGGGATCGGTGGGGGCCTGCTGGCGGGAAATGTTGCATTGTCGCCACAAAGCCTGCGTATCATTACGCCAGAAGGTCGCATTGCCATGGGCCGGAACCCATATGTAAAAGCGACATGGTTGGGCTGTCAGACCGGCGCTTCCCCAAAAGGGGGCGGGTTGGCATGCTTGCCACTCAGGTAAAAGGATTACGGATCATGGCCACGTCACGTGGGAAATTCATAACCGCCCTATCGGCCGGGCTGTGCCTGTTCAGCGTGACAGCCATGGCCGCGCCCGCAGCGGACAGCAGCGATGACAGCAGCCAGAACGAGGACCGGATGACCGTTCACGGCCAGCGCGGCCACCTGCCGCCGGGCTATGAGGAAGCGCCGTCCATGGAACTGAACCATGGCCCTGACCCCGACCATCTGGAACACGTCCATCGTGATTCGGTCACGGGCACGGATCTGTCGCGCTTCGGTTCCGCATACCAGAGCAGCGGGATCAATGGTGATGGGCAGCTTGGCGATTCCACCGGCAATGGCTGGGTCGCGCCGCGCTAAAGCCAGCGTGCAATATTAAATAAAAAACCGTTGGCGGATCGATCCCCAACGGTTTTTTCATGCCTGGCCGGTCCCGTACCCATGCACAGGACCGGCACTGGAGCGTCCGCGCCTACTCCGCGCTACGCGGCGTGACGCGCGTGCGGGTCCGCATGGTCACGAATTCCTCCGCCGCCGAAGGATGGATACCGATGGTACGGTCCCAGTCGCCCTTCTTCAGCCCGGCGGTGACGGCAATGGCCAGCCCCTGCATGATCTCGGGCGCGTCATCACCCAGCATATGCGCGCCCACTACCGTCTGGCTGGCCTGATCGACCACCAGTTTCATGAACGTGCGCTGTGCCCGCCCGCTGAGTGTATTGCGCATGGGGCGGAAGCGGCTGATGTAAATATCCACATCGCCGTTATGGGCGGCTTCCGTTTCCGTCAGGCCGACACTGGCCAGCGCTGGGGTGAAGAACACGGCCTTGGGCGTGGTGGCGAACGACCACTGCCGCGGCGGTTCATTGCCGAACAGGCGGTCAGCCAGCATATGCCCTTCCGCAATGGCGACGGGGGTCAGGTTTAGGCGGTTGGTCACGTCACCAATGGCGTAGATGCCGGGGATCGAGGTCTCACCATTTTCATCAACGATGATGCGCCCGTTCTCCTGTGTCGCGACACCGGCCTGAATCAGGCCCAGACTGGCGACTTTCGGATGGCGTCCCGTGGCGAAGAAGACGCAGTCCGTCTCGATACGGGCGCCATTGTCCAGCGTTACGACAAAACTGTCATCCGCCAGCCGGTCGATGCTGGTGGGTGACGCACCGACATGCTGGCGGATACCGCGCAGGTCGATGGCGTCATGCAAAGCGTGGCGCAGATCGGAATCAAAGCCGCGCAGCGGTAGCTGCTGGCGGTAGACCAGATCCACTTCCGAACCGAGACCACGGAAAATACCGGCGAACTCCACCCCGATATATCCGCCGCCCACCATGCACACCCGCGCGGGCCGTTCTTTCAGGTGGAACGCCTGATCGGAGGAAATGGCATGCCCGATCCCATCGATCGCGGGCATGCTGGGGGTGGAACCAACGGCAATGACAATCCGTGCGGCGGTGACCCGGCGCGGGGCGGCATGGGGGGCAAGCGGGGACGGGTCGATGCGCAGGGTATGCGCGTCCTCGATCGTGGCATGCCCGGTAAACAGGGACACCCCGGCCTTTTCCAGCATGGAGACGTATATGCCGTTGAGGCGCGTGATCTCGCGGTCCTTGGCGGCGATCAGTTCGGCCCAGTCATTATGGCCCCGCCGCGTGTTCCAGCCAAAACCGTGGCTGTCTTCCACCCAGTCGCCATAATCGCTGGCCTGAACCATGAGCTTCTTGGGTACGCAGCCCAGATTGACGCAGGTGCCGCCCCAGTGCCGACTTTCCGCCACCGCCACACGCGCGCCATGGCCCGCCGCGATGCGCGCGCACCGCACCCCGCCGGAACCCGCGCCAATTACGAACAGATCAAAATCATAACTCATGCCAGTTCCGCATCCTGTTCCGGCCGGAAGGACGAAACGGCACGCGTCGCTCCGGCAACGGGCCGCCACGCGACGGGGCGGCCCATAAAAAAAGCCCCGGCCAGCGCGCCCGGCCGGGACATGGGATCAACGTTCGGCGAACGCCTTTTCCACTACATAGGCGCCAGGATGGGAGTTGTTGCCCTCATCAAAGCCACGTGCCTGCAGCATCTTTTCCGTATCGGCCAGCATTTCCGGCGAACCGCAGATCATGACGCGGTCATGCTCGGGGTCGAGTTCGGGAATGTTCAGGTCGGTAAAGATCCTGCCCGTCTCGATCAGCTTGGTGATGCGGTCGGTGACGGCAAATTCCTCACGCGTGACGGCGGGGTAGTACAGCAGCTTGCCCGACACGTCCTCGCCCAGGAATTCATGCTCGGGCAGTTCGTGGCGGATATGGTTGGAATAGGCCAGTTCACCCGAGATGCGTACCGTGTGGCTCAGGATCACGTGCTCGTAACGGTCATAGCATTCCGGGTCCTTGATCAGGCTCATGAACGGCGCAAGCCCCGTGCCCGTGGACAGGAAATACAGGTTACGGCCCGGACGCAGGTTGTCCAGCAGCAGTGTTCCGACCGGCTTGCGCCCGATCAGCACCTTGTCGCCCACCTTCACATGGCGCAGGCGCGATGTCAGCGGGCCATCGGGCACGGCGATCGACAGGAATTCGAGGTGATCCTCGTAATTCGCGCTGGCAATGCTGTAGGCGCGCAGCAGCGGCTTGCCCTCGACCTCGATACCGATCATCGTGAACTGGCCGTTCTCGAAGCGCAGCGCCGGGTCGCGCGTGGTGGTGAAGCTGAACAGCCGGTCGGTCCAGTGATGAACCGACAGAACGGTTTCAGCGTTCAGGTGTCCGTATTCCTTGCTCGGCTCGGCGAGGTGGAACACGCCTTCCTGCCCCTCGACCGGTGCAAGCCCGGTGAGCATGGTCTCGGAAGTTGGCATAATCAACGTATCGGACATCAGGTTGTCATTCTCCCGGCTGGAGGGACCGCGGACACAGGATCTCCTGAAACATGTCCCCCACCGCACTGCGTGGCTGAGGCGGGAATGTTTAGGCCATCCACAGCGTGGAATTCCAGCACAAACAAATATATCACGCGCCACGGGAAGCTGAATTCACCGCACAATGCCCATGCCGGGGCGCTCATGTCACGTCACACGCGTACGATGCGGGCCTGTATTCAATGAATTCGCGTATGGATGCAAGTACTGAGTCCATTGTCCCCGCCGCGTGGATGACGCACATAGATAGACATGACTTCAGAATTCCCCGACCGGGCCGCCCCGGCCCTGCTGGCGCTGGACGCCGCGATTGCCTCCAGCGGGCTGCATGTTGAAAACCGCGAACGCCCGAAGCTGGAGCGCGTGATCGCCCGCATGCTGCAACCCGGCGCCGACCGGATAGACGACGCCGCCTTCCGCGCGGCCATATGCACCGTCCGGCGCAAGCCGTGGGGTTCGCGCCTGATGGACCTTACGCGCCGCGCAGGGCAGGTATGGGTTACACGCGCGGATACGGAAGCCGCCGCCATAACGGTGGATGACCCCGAACCCGACGATGCGCGCCTGCTTGCCGCCCTCGCCCCCGTGGTGCAGGCCAGGCTGCGTGCGCAGGGCGATACGCCACGCGCGGCGGTGGACAATATCCGTGCTGACCTGTTCGATGGCACCGGCCGGGTCCTCTCCCCCGGTGAACTCGGCACGCTTGCCCGTGCGGTGGCGGATGCCTTCGCCCTGACCGATACGGACACCTTCGCTACCGATCTGGAGCGTGAGGAAAGCAGCCGCAAGGACCGGGACGCAAAAATCGAGGATACGGCCCGCGCCCGCAGGCGCGAGGAAGTCCAGCGCCTGCGCGCATGGGAAAAAAGCCTTGTCCCGTTCAGCGATGTGCCGGGCCTGCTGCGCTGTTCCCAGCGCGAGGCCCTGCGCTGGATTGCGGAAAACCGCCTGCCCGTCGCCCGTCGCGTGCCCCAGTCCAACGGGCAGGAACGCTGGGAGTTCGATCCCGCCGAACTCATGGCCCTGCGCCAGCAGATTCCCGAATGGCGCAGGGATGGAACAGACAGCACCAGCCGCGCGCCCATCGCGCCCGATCTTGGCAACCGGCGCGTGGGCAATGCGGTCATCGCGCAGGTGGCGGCCCTTGACCGCTACGCCGCCCATTTCCGCACCGCACGCGCGCTCAACCGCCGCATCACACTGGTGACGGGACCGACCAACAGCGGCAAGTCGCATACGGCCCTTGATGCGCTGGCACAGGCGGAAAGCGGGCTGGCGCTGGCCCCGCTACGCCTGCTGGCGCATGAGTTCCGCGAGTCGCTCATGGCACGCGGGGTGCCCACGTCCCTTGCCACGGGGGAAGAACGCATCGACATGCCCGGCAGCCGCCATCTGGCCGCAACCGTGGAAATGTGCCCGCTGAACAATCCCGTCGATGTCGCGATCATCGATGAAGCCCAGATGCTGACCGACCCCGACCGGGGGGCGGCATGGACGGCAGCCATCATGGGGGCACCGGCACGGCACCTGTTCGTGCTGGGCGCGCCGGACTGCATTCCCATGGTGAAGCGCATTGCGGAACTGTGCGGCGACCCGGTGGACGAAATCCGGCTGGAGCGCAAAAGCCCGCTGGTTGCCGCCGAACGGGCCGTAAGCCTGCATGAACTGCAGAAGCATGATGCGCTGATCGCCTTTTCCCGGCGCGAGGTGCTGGACCTGCGCGCGATGCTGCTGGCGCATGGCAAGCGGGTGGCGGTGGTGTACGGCGCACTCAGCCCCGAAGTCCGCCGCGCGGAAGCCCAGCGTTTCAATAATGGCGACGCCGATATCCTGATCGCGACCGACGCCATCGGCATGGGGCTGAACCTGACCATCCGCCGGGTCGTGTTCGCGGCCCTGCGCAAATATGACGGCAACCAGACGCGCGACCTCAACCCGCAGGAAGTCAAGCAGATCGGCGGTCGCGCCGGACGTTTCGGCAAGCATGAACAGGGCGTCGTCGCCGTGCTGGAAGGGGTGGGCAGCCCATCGTTCATCCATGCCATGCTGGCCGCCCCGCCCCAGCCGATCGAGGACATGCGCCCGCAGGTCCAGCCGGATGCCGACATCGTGCAGGCCGTCGCGGCCGAAATCGGATCGGACAGCCTGTTTGGCGTGCTGGTGCGCATCCGCCGCGCGGTGCTGCGCCGTGACGATCCGAATTACCGGCTGGCCAACATGGAACAGGCCTTCGCCATCGCAACCGCACTGGAAGGTGTAGCTGACCTGACACTGGCGCAGCGCTGGGTCTACGCCATGTGCCCGGTGGATGACCGCGACAATGGCATCCAGCGTCTTGTCCACTGGGCGGCGGACCATGCCGCAGGCAACAGCGTGGCCCCGCCGGGCACCGGTCCCCTGCCCGCGCCGGAACGGGCGGAACGTACCGAACTGGAACGGGCGGAAAAGCGGCACAAGCGGCTGGTGGCATGGCGCTGGCTGGCGCTGCGCTTCCCCGAAGCCTACGTCAACCGCGAGGAAGCGGAAGCCACGACCGCGCGCCTCAATGACTGGATCGAAGACGTGCTGCGCCAGCAGAGCATCCGCGCCCGCACGCCCCGGACATCCCCCTTCAGCCCGGACAGACGGAGCAGTCCGCCGGGACGGCGCAACCGCGACGCAGCCCCCGGCGGCAAGCGTCCGCCCCGCAAACGGCGGTGACGCGGGCGGGGCGTACCCTGCCCCGTACCGCTTCCTTCATGGCGCCCGTGAAGGCGGATCAGGGAACAGAAAGCAGAACGGGCAGGCACGGGACACTGCCCGCCCTGCCCGCTCATCCAACACGGTGCCCGGCGGCAGTACCCGCCAGCCCTGCTACGGATTTCAGCCCGCGCGGATGACTTCCACCCCGGCCATGTAGGGGCGCAGCACGTCGGGCACGGTGACGCTGCCATCTTCGTTCTGGTAATTTTCCATCACGGCGATCAGCGTGCGGCCCACGGCCAGCCCCGAACCGTTCAGGGTATGGACGAAAGCTGGCTTGCCATCCCCCGCGCGGAAACGGGCGTTCATGCGGCGGGCCTGAAAATCGCGCGTGGTGGAACACGACGAAATCTCGCGCCATGCCTGCTGGCCCGGCAACCATGCCTCAAGATCGAAGGTCTTTGCGGCGCCAAAGCCGGTATCCCCCGCGCAGAGCAGCATGCGCCGGTAGGGAATGCCCAGCCCTTCCAGCACCATTTCCGCGCAGCGCGTCATGCGCTCATGCTCGGCATCGCTTTCTTCCGGCGCGGTGATGCTGACCATCTCCACTTTCTGGAACTGGTGCTGGCGCAGCATGCCACGGGTATCACGCCCCGCGGCACCTGCCTCACTACGGAAGCATGAAGACAGGGCGACAAGGCGCAGCGGCAGCACGTCCGCAGGCAGGATCTGGCCCGATACGGTGGCGGTCAGCGGCACCTCCGCCGTGGGGATCAGCCAGCGGCCATCTTCCGTGCGGAAGGACTGATCGGCGAATTTGGGCAGCTTGTCGGTGCCATACATGGCTTCGCTGTTGACCAGAACGGGAACGGCCGTTTCCTCATACCCGTTGCTGCCGGTATGCAGGTCCAGCATGTACTGGCCCAGCGCGCGCTCCAGACGGGCAAGCTGGCCCCGCAGCACCACGAACCGCGTGCCCGACAGGCGGGATGCGGTTTCGAAATCCATCATGCCCAGCGCTTCGCCCAGTTCGTAATGCTCACGCGGGGTAAAGGCGAACTCCTTGGGCGTTCCCTTCTGGTGGACCTGCACGTTGCCGCTTTCGTCCGCACCGTCGGGCACGGTCGCGTCAAGCTGGTTGGGCAGGCGTTCCAGCGTGTTGCGCAACTGGCCGTCCAGCGTATCCACCTGCGTCTGGAGTTCTTCCATCCGCGCCTTGCCTGATGCCACCTCGGCCTCAAGGTCGGAGGTATCGCAGCCCTTGCGGCGCAGCGCCCCGATTTCCTTGGAGATCGTGCGCCTGCGGGACTGGAGTTCCTGCAGTTCGGTTTCCGCCGCGCGGCGTTCCCTGTCCAGCACAAGCACGGTGGAAGCCACGGCAGGCTCCCCGCGCCGCTTCAGGGCGGCGTCAAAACCATCGGGGTCGGCGCGGAGGGCGCGCAGGTCGTGCATCAGGGTGTCTCCTCGGTCTCTTCAGGCGGATTGCGCGGCTCGACAAGGCGGGCGCAAAGAATGGAAATCTCGTAAAGCCCGATCAGCGGCACGGCCAGTCCGGTCTGGGTAATCACGTCAGGCGGCGTCAGGATGGCCGCAACCACGAACGCGCCCACATAGGCGTATCGCCGTACCTTCGCCAGTCCCTTCGATGTCACCAGCCCCACCCGCGCCATGAGCGTCAGCACCACCGGCAGTTCAAACGCCATGCCGAACGCCATGATGAGCTTCATGACAAGCGACAGGTATTCCGACACCTTGGCCTGCAGTTCGATCTGCAGCCCGTCCTGTCCATCCGCCGTCTGGAAGGAGAGGAAGAACTTCCACGCGGCAGGGAAAATGAAATAATAGGCCAGCGCGGCACCCAGGGCGAACATGATCGGCGTCGCGACAAGGAAAGGTGCGAAAGCACGTTTTTCGCTACGGTACAGTCCGGGCGCGATGAATATCCACGCCTGCACCGCCACCATGGGAAAGGACAGGCAGGCCGCGCCAAAGAAGGCGACCTTCATGTAAGTGAAGAATGCCTCATACAGCGCGGTATAGATCAGGTGCGGCTGTTCCCCCTTCTGCCGCATGATCGTGCCAAGCGGACGGGCAAGGAAGAAGTAGATCTGTTCCGAATAATAGTAACAGACGGCGAAACACACCACGAACGTCGCCATGGACCACAGCAGCCTGCGCCGCAATTCCACCAGATGCTCCAGCAGCGGCATGGGCTGGTCGTTGATCGAATCCTCGTTCAGGGTCCTGTCTCCTGCGTCCATCGCGTTAGGTATTCCTGCCTGCCGTCATGACGGATACGCGCTGGCCCCGGTGGATGACGCGCACCGGCGGCAGGAAGGCCGGCGGCGCCAGATGGGGCAGTTCGGCGGCAATGCGGCGTGCGGTGCGGGGCGGCAGGAAATCCGGCGCATCAGGCACCGGTCCCGTATCGCGGTCCATCTCATCCACAAGGGGCGGAATGTAATGGCGGGCGGGCAGCGGACGTTCCGGAAGGGGGGGCGCTGTCCCGGCGACGGGGGATGGCGGGGGCGGGTTTTCCACCAGCGGCGGCATGGTCAGCGAACGGCGCAGCGCGCCATCACCATCAATGGCCTTCATCAGCTTGTCGCGCACGTTCAGCCGCCCCAACTGGCCAAGCTGGTCGCGCGCTTCGGTCAGGTCGGCTTCGCGCACCATCTCGTCAACATGGGACTGGAACTCGGTCGCAAGCCCGCGTGCCTTCTTGATCAGGCCCGTGACCGTGCGGATGGCGACGGGCATGTCCTTCGGGCCGATCAGCAACAGGCCGACCACCCCGACAAGGGCAAATTCAGACCACGCGAAATCGAACATGAACCCTGTATCCTTCCCCAGCGCGCCACGCGCACGTACATACGACCATACGCCCCCGCACACCTATCATGACATGGGCGGGTCAGGAACCTCGTCATCCGTGCCGGGCTGCATACCCGTATCGGGCACGTCCACCAGAAGCTCCTCACGCCGGGGCAGGTCGCCAAGGTCCTTGAGGCCGAAATGCCGCAGGAAACCCGAGGACGTGCCCCACAGGATCGGCCGCCCCGGCACTTCCTTACGCCCCAGCGGCATGATCAGTTCGGCTTCCAGCAATGTATCGAGCACCTGCTGGCTCAGGCTCACGCCACGGATTTCCTCGATCTCGGCACGGGTGCAGGGCTGGTGATAGGCGATGATGGCCAGCGTTTCCATGGTGGAACGCGCCAGCCTGCGCGGGCGCGGCATCACGCGGGTCAGCCGGGATGCAAGGTCGGGCGCGGTGCGGAACTGCCATCCCCCCGCCACTTCCACCAGCACCACACCCCGCCCCGCATACTGCGCGCCCAGTGCCGCCAGTGTCGCGGTGACATAGGCGTCGCGGTCGGCCACATCATGCGGGACGCCACCCTGCGCGCTCAGCACCTCCGCCACGGCACGGGTGCTCAGGGGATCGGCGCGGGCGAATATCAGGGCTTCCGCCAGCCTGATGGAAAACTCGCGCACCGGGATGTCGACAGCCGGAGCCTCATCACCGATCAGTTCGCCCTGCGCATGCTGCGTATCGTTCATCAGGCCATGTCCCCTTCCGGTTCTGTTGCCACGGCGCTGTCATCCGCCATGCGTTCACGTAGCAGGATACGACCGAACTGCCGGGCCTGCTGGAGTTCAATCGCGCCATTGCGCGCCATTTCAAGGCTGGCCAGCAGCGTGCCCGCAACCGCGGCGCGACGACCGGTTTCGGCCATGTCATCCGCCATGTCGGGCTGCGGCAGGGGATCAGGCAGGAAATGCTCCAGCCCGCACCAGCCTTCCTCCCCCACGCCACCACCCAGCATGCGCCGCAACCGCGCCAGCGCGTCCTGCACGGTCCAGAAACGCAATACCCGTGGCTGATAGACGGACCGGCGCACGCGCCGCCGCATGGCCGCCATATAGCCCCGCATGAGCTGGGGCACATCCACCGCCAGCCCGGAGCGGTCGATTTCCACCAGATCCTCGCGCTGTCCGCGCTCGAACACCACATGCCCCAACTGGGGACGGGCCGCCAGCCACCGGCCAAGCTGGACCATGCGCTCAAGTTCCAGCAGCCGTTCATGCAGAAGCGCCACCGCTTCTTCCGCATCGGTGGCTTCCTCATCGTCTTCAGGCAGAAGCAGGCGGGATTTGAGCCATGCCAGCCACGCCGCCATAACCAGCCAGTCCGCCGCCAGTTCCAGCCGCACCGTCTGGGCGGAGCGGACAACGGACAGGAACTGCTCGACCAGTTGCAGGATGGATATGCGCCACAGATCCACCTTCTGCGCCCGCGCCAGTTCCAAAAGCAGGTCCATCGGCCCCTGAAAACCTTCCAGATGGACGATGGGAGCGGTGGAGGCGACGGACTGCGCAGCGGGAACGGATGTACTGCTCCCGTTCACCCATCCCTCCGCTGTGTGGTCCGTATCACGACTGTCTCAGGAATGGACCAGATCACACGGCAGACTTTTTGCCCTGGCCTTCTCGCAAAGCCCCGTGGCCTGCGCTTTGGTCAGCCCCTTTACCCGCAGGCGGTAGAAGGTGCGGTCATTGCGTTCGGCCTTCACCACCGCTGGCTGGTACGCCCCGAAAATGGCGGGGTAACGGCTGCTCAGGCTGTTCCAGCTTTTCAGGGCCGCCGCCTGGGAATCGAGGGCGGCAAGCTGGACGCCATATGCGCCGCTCCCCTCACCCGCCTCGCCCGATGCAGGCGGCGGCAGGGTTGCTGCGGGGGATGGCGCTTCGGCTACGGATCGGGACGGCGGCGGGGCCGCGGCCTCCGGTTCCGGGGCTTCCTGTGCAGCCGGGGGCGGTGCGGCCGGGGGCGCGCCAGCAGGCGGGGCTGATGGCGTGGGCGGGGCTTCGGGTACCGTCGTGGCATCAGCCGGGTGGGCCGCATCGGGGGTGGCGTTCTGGCCATACTGCCGGGCCATGGCATCGGGCTGCGGCTGTTCCGGCGGCGGGGAAAGACGCATCACCCCGCCATCAGCAGGCATGCCATCGGCGGCGCCAAGTATCTGCATGCCGCCCGGATCGGCCGGCTTGACCCGCACCGGCCCCGGTGGTGGCCCCAGAACGGGAATCCCGCCCTGATGATGGCCGAACAGCGACCAGCCACCGATCGCCACCACCAGCACGCCGCCCAGTCCGGCGGCACCGTAAACCAGTTTGCGCGTTGTCGGGTCGTGACCGATCAGACTGATCCCGCCAAGCCGCGCCAGCATGCCACGGAAGTCCATGCCCGCCCCGCTGCGTCCCGGTCGGGAGCGGCCACCCTCGGGTGGTTCCATGGGGTTGCGCGGGTCGATATCGGGGTTGGAATCCGCCCCCATGCGTTCGCGCATCCGGCTTTTGGATGCGGCATAGGGATCTGGCGCCGCCGGGTTGTGGCGGTCATCGTCAGGGGACGTATCAGGGGATGATGTATCGTCAGGACTCATCGCATCTCCTCGACCGGCTGCACGCCGAGTACTTTCATCCCTGAACGCAGCACGGTTGCCGTTGCTTCGACAAGGGCCAGTTTCATCCGGGTCGCCTCAACATCGTCTTCCTGAAGGAAACGCAGGGTGGTGTCGTCACGTCCCCGGTTCCACAGGGCATGGAAATCCGACGCCAGTTCATTGAGGTAGAAAGCGATCCGGTGCGGTTCATGCGCGGCGGCGGCCGATTCCACCATGCGCGGCCACTGCGCCATGCGCTGCAGCACGGCCAGTTCCGCATCCGATGTCAGGCCCGACAGGTCGCCCTGCGCCAGTTCGGCAGGCGTGATGCCACCGGGCAGCCTGCCTTCATTGACCAGACCGGCTGCGGCCCGCAGCACCGAACAGCAGCGCGCATGGGCGTACTGGACATAAAAGACCGGGTTGTCGCGGCTCTGGGCCACGACCTGATCCAGATCGAATTCCATCTGCGCGTCAGCCTTGCGCGTCAGCATGGTGAAGCGCACGGCGTCACGCCCGACTTCGTCAATCAGGTCGCGCAGGGTAACGAAGGTGCCCGCGCGCTTGGACATGCGCACCGGCTGGCCATCGCGCACGATGCGCACGATCTGGCACAGCAGCACGTCCAGCACGGGGCGGCCATCCGTCGCCAGCGCCGCCACGGCTGCCTTCATGCGGGTGACGTAACCGCCATGATCCGCCCCCCACACATCGATCAGCACATCCGCGCCCCGGCGGATCTTGTCCGCATGGTAGCCGATATCATTGGCGAAATAGGTGTTGGACCCGTCGGACTTGCGCAGGGGCCGGTCCACGTCATCCCCGAATTCGGTGGAGCGGAACAGCGTCTGCGGGCGGGCTTCCCAGTCATCGGGCAGCTTGCCCTTGGGCGGTTCCAGCACGCCTTCGTAAATCAGGCCCTTTTCTTCAAGACGGGCAATGGCGCGGTCGGTTTCGCCATCCGCCAGAATCCGGGCTTCGCTGGTAAAGACATCATGATGCACGCCAAGGGCGGCCAGATCCTGCCGGATCATGCCCATCATGGCATCGACCGTCTCGGTCCGGACGGTATCGAGCCATACGGACGGGTCGGCTGGTTTCGCGTCCGCCGCCGCAAGTGTCGCGCCGTGTCGCGCCACCAGCGCCTCGCCCACGGGGACAAGGTAGTCACCACCGTACTGGATCGCGCCACCGGGCACGATGGCGGCGAATTCCGCCTCGTCCATGGTCGTGCCCAGCGCCTGCAGGTAACGCCAGTACGCCGCCCATGCCAGGGCGATGACCTGCGCCCCGGCATCGTTGATGTAATATTCCTTCGTCACCGCGTAACCCGCCTTGGCCAGCAGGTTGGCCAGCACGTCCCCCACCACGGCGCCGCGGCAGTGACCGACATGCATGGGGCCAGTGGGGTTGGCGGAAACATATTCCACATTCACCCGCACGCCCTCGCCCGCGGTGCCCTGACCGTAATCCTCGCCCGCTTCAAGCACCTCGCGCGCGATGCCCTGCCACACCGATGCGGACAGCGTCATGTTGACGAAACCCGGCCCCGCCACTTCGGCGCGCGTGATACCGGGCGCGCCCGCCAGCACCGTAACCAGTTCCGCCGCGATTTCAGCCGGGCGACGCCGCGCGGCCTTGGAGATGACCAGCGCCGCATTGGTGGCCAGATCGCCATGGGCAGGATCGCGGGTGGAGGTGACTTCCACCCGGTCCAGCGTGGCGGGCGGCAGGTCAGGCAGGATTTGACGCAGCGCGTCGCGCACATGCGAGAGGTAACGGGCGAACAGACTTTCTGACATGCGGCTCGGTTTCCCAAAAAACGGCGCCGGACCCCGCGGCCCGGCATAAATGGCCTGCCGTGATGCCAGATGGCATGACAGGCGGATGATCTTGCTGCGCGTGTTTCACCCCGGCGAGGACAGGTCCGTCAACCGTCGATATTCTTCCATCGCACAGCGATCGGTCATACCGGCAATATAATCGGCCACCACGCGACACGCACGCGCCATGTCCCCGCCATCCCGCGCGGCCAGAGCGGACTCGCGCCAGCCATCGGGCAGCAGCGTCACGTTTTCCGACAGGATGCTGAAAATCGATTCGACCGTCAGCCGCGCCTTGCGGGTCATCCGGTTGACGCGCCAGTGGCGGTAAAGGCGGGCATACAGGAATTTGCGGATTTCCAGATTGGCCGCCGCGATGGCCGGACTGTACGCCACGACCGGGGCGGCAGCATTGCGTATGTCGTCCGATGACCGGGGGGACAGCCGTTCAAGATTGCGCTGCGTCTGCCCGATCAGGTCCATCGCCAGCGCGTTGATGACGCGGCGCAGCGTTTCATGCCGCAGGCGGGGATCGTTATTGCCGATGCTGTGGCCTGCCTGATGCTGGGCGGTGCGGGCTTCGGCCAGCGCTTCACGCACCACCGGCAGGGCTTCCAGTTCCTCGATATGCAGGAGACCCGCCCGCAGGCCATCGTCAAGATCATGGGCGTGATAGGCGATGTCATCCGACACGGCGGCCACCTGTGCCTCGGCCGAGGCATAGCTTTGCAGTTCCAGCCCGTGCCGGGCCGCGTAATCGGCGACATAGGTGGTCGGATGATCCACCGGGCCATTATGCTTGGCCAGCCCTTCAAGCATTTCCCATGTCAGGTTCAGCCCGTCGAAGGCGAAATACCGCCGCTCCAGCAACGTCACCAGCCGCAGGGACTGGGTATTGTGATCGAACCCGCCCCACGGCTTCATCGCTGCCGCAAGCGCTTCCTCCCCCGCATGGCCAAAGGGCGTGTGGCCAAGGTCATGGGCAAGGGCAAGCCCTTCGGTCAGGTCTTCCTCCAGCCCCAGCCTGCGCGCAATCGAGCGCGCGACCTGCGCGACTTCCAGCGAATGGGTCAGGCGCGTGCGGAAGAAATCCCCCTCATGGTTCAGGAACACCTGCGTCTTGTATTGCAGGGTACGGAACCCGGCGGAGTGGATGACCCGGTCGCGGTCACGCTGCCAGGGGCTGCGTGTCGGGGCTTCCGCTTCGCGATGAAGGCGGCCACGCGCGGTGGCGGTCTGGACAGCGTAGGGTGCAGTACTCATATATGATCAAGACCCAGCCATGGATAAGACGGCACATGATGATACCGCCGCCTGCATCCATAACCCGCGCGCGGCCCGTGGCCAACATGATCCCGTGCCTGCGCGTTCCACACACCATGGTGAAGCCCGATGTCGATGCCCCCTTCCCCCACCGCCGAAAGCTTCCGCGTATCGGATTCGGCTGCCCGGCGCCTGCGTGAGATCCTGGACGAACAGCCCACGGGCGCGGACGACGAACCGGCGCTGCGCGTGTCGGTTCTGGCGGGGGGGTGTAACGGATTTCAGTACAAATTCGCGCTCGATCCCGCCACCATGCCCGATGATATCGTCATTACGGCAGGCGATGCCCGCGTGCTGGTCGATCCGGCCAGCATGGACCTGCTGGCCGGGGCCGAACTGGACTTCAATGACAGCCTGATGGGCGCGCATTTTACCGTGCGTAACCCCAATGCCGCGTCATCGTGCGGATGTGGCACGAGCTTTTCGGTCGAATGATGAAACTCACGACCTGGAACGTCAATTCCATCCGCCAGCGTCAGGATCATGTGCTGGACTATCTTGCCCGCGAGCAGCCCGACGTGCTGGCGTTGCAGGAAATCAAATGCGCCACCGAAATCTTCCCCGTCGAGGTGTTCAGGGCTGCGGGCTATGACAGCATCGTGGTGGGACAGAAAAGCTATAACGGCGTCGCCATCCTGACCCGCCACCCGCATACGGTCACCCATACCAGCCTGCCCGGCTGGGAAACGGAACCGCCACAGGCACGGTATGTAGAAATCCGCACCTGTGGTCTGGTGGTTGGCAATCTTTACCTGCCCAACGGCAATTCCGGTGGAACGCCGGGATACGAATCAAAGCTGGCTTTCATGGAAGCCCTCGCCCTGCATGCGCAGGCGATGCTGAAGGCGGGGCAGGATTTCATCCTGATGGGGGATTACAATGTCTGCCCCACGGAAGAAGACTGTGCCCCGGGCGCGCTGTCACCCGATGACGCACTGGTCCGCCCGCAGACCCGCGCGGCCTTCCGCCGCCTGCTGTGGCTGGGGCTGACGGACGCACTGCGCGCCCTGCACCCCACCGGGGCGTTCTATACGTTCTGGGATTATCAGGCGGCTGCATGGCAGCGTAACAGCGGCCTGCGCATCGACCATGCCCTTCTGTCGCCCCGCGTGGCCGAACGGCTGCTGACCGCCCTGCCCGCCCGTGACGAGCGCGGCAGGGAACAGCCATCCGATCATGTACCGCTGACGATCACCCTTACGCCGGCTGACGCTGGCGTGGCGGACTGACCACACCGCCCGCCGGTGGACTGGCACCGTCCATGCAGCGGTCATGAGCGGGTAACAGGCGGAATTCACGCAAGGTGCCCGCCACGCGGAACTGCCCGAAATCCAGCTCCACATTGTCGGCCACGCCATTGATGAAATAACGCATTCCGGTCTGGAACATCGGCGTCATGTCGTGCGTGGCGCTGTTGTAATACGCAACATGCACCCGCACCGCCGGCAGGGCGGCCAGCGCGGGAAAGGGCACGGCAACCGGGGCCGCCTGCTGGCCCAGCAGCAGCACATACGTGCCCAGCGCCCCGGTTTCGACGGTTCCATCAAACAGATCGGGGGAAATCTGCCCCCTGCCTGCAAGGCCGGCTGCAATGACGGCGCGGGTATACGCTACGGGAAACAGCGTGCCCACAGGCAGGGCAACATCATGGGTGGCGGGGGCAGTATAATGCACGCTGCCCCCCCTGGTCCCCATCCGCGCTTCACCCGCGATGCGGGGCGCGGGCGTGCCATTTTCCGTCTGGTCGGCACGGAAGACGAGGGATGAGCCGTCCTTTTCCTCCAGCACGGCATAATCCGAATCGCTTATGGCTTCCGCCCCGCTACGCCCCGTGGTGCGCAGGTGCAGTTGCTGCTGCGTGGACCATGCCGAACACATGTCGGACAGGACAAAAGTCAGTTGCCCTTCCGCCGTGACGACATCGCCATCCCCCACGGCGGAGAGGGAAAGATCATAGACCGCGCGATGCGGGGCCATGACGGGGGCGGAAGCGGGGGCCGCGACCGAATGGCCCCGCCACAGGGCAATTGCGCCCGCAACGATGACCATGCAGCCATGGGCAAGCGCCCCGGCACGCCCCACCCGCGCCATGAGGGTCAGTTCTTGGCCTGACCGGGCTTGGGACGGGGCAGGTCGAGCGCGAGGGAGAGTTCCTTCAGCCGCTGCGGCTCGACCGGGGCCGGTGCCCCCATCATCAGGTCTTCGCCCTGCTGGTTGAGCGGGAACAGGATCACTTCGCGGATGTTCGGCTCATCAGCCAGCAGCATCACGATACGGTCCACGCCGGGGGCCGAACCACCATGCGGCGGTGCGCCGTAACGGAACGCATTCAGCATGCCGCCAAAGCGGGCTTCGACCTCGCTGGCGGGATAGCCCGCGATCTCGAACGCACGGATCATCACATCGGGCTGGTGGTTACGGATCGCGCCCGATGACAGTTCCACGCCATTGCACACGATATCGTACTGGTAGGCCTTGATGGTCAGCGGGTCCTGATTCTGCAGCGCGTCCATGCCGCCCTGCGGCATGGAGAACGGGTTGTGGGAGAAGTCAATCTCGCCCGTTTCCTCGTTGCGCTCATACATCGGGAAATCCGTGATCCAGCAGAAGCGGAAGGCGTTCTGTTCGATCAGGTCCAGTTCGGTCGCAACGCGCGTACGCACCGCCCCCGAGAACTTGACCATCTCATCGCCCTTGCCCGCCACGAAGAACACGGCGTCGCCCGCCTTCAGCCCTGTTGCCGCACGAATGGCCTCGATGCGCTCGGCTTCAAGGTTCTTGGCGATCGGCCCCTTGCCGCCATCTTCGGCGAAGATGATGTAGCCCAGCCCACCGGCACCGGATTCGCGCGCCCAGTTATTGAGCTTGTCAAAGAAGGCACGCGGGCGATCACCCGCACCCGGCGCGGGAATGGCGCGGACCTGACCACCATCGGCGGCGATGCGGGCAAACAGGCCGAAACCGGAACCGGCGAAGGCTTCGGTCACGTCGGACAGTTTCAGCGGGTTGCGCAGGTCGGGCTTGTCGCTGCCATACACATCCATGGCCGTGGCGTAGGGAATGCGCTCGAACGGGGCCTTGCTGACGGTCCGGCCACCGCCGAATTCGCGAAACACGCCTTCCATCACGGGTTCCAGCGTCGCGAACACATCTTCCTGTGTTGCAAACGCCATTTCGAAATCGAGCTGGTAGAACTCACCGGGCGAGCGGTCGGCACGCGCCGCTTCATCGCGGAAGCAGGGTGCGATCTGGAAATAGCGGTCGAAGCCCGCGACCATGGCAAGCTGCTTGAACTGCTGCGGGGCCTGCGGCAGGGCATAGAACTTGCCCGGATGCATGCGCGCGGGCACGAGGAAGTCGCGCGCGCCTTCGGGGGAGGATGCGGTCAGGATCGGCGTCTGGAATTCCATGAACCCCAGATCCGTCATGCGCTTGCGCAGGCTGGCGATCACCTGCGCGCGCAGCATGATGTTACGGTGCACCTTGTCGCGCCGCAGGTCGATGTAGCGGTAGGTCAGGCGCAGGTCTTCGGGGTAATGTTCGTTCCCCGCCACCTGCAGCGGCAGCACGTCGGCGCTGGACTGGACCGCGATTTCACGCGCACGCAGTTCGATCTCACCCGTGGGCAGGTTCGGGTTTTTGGTCGCGCCATCGCGCAGCACCACTTCGCCCGTTACCGTCAGCACGCTTTCCACGCGCACGCGCTCGGCCGTTTCCAGAACGGGGGAACCGGCGGGGATCACGATCTGCGTCATGCCAAAATGGTCGCGCAGGTCAATGAACAGCAGGCCGCCGTGGTCGCGCTTGCTGTGTACCCACCCGGAAAGGCGGGCCGTCTGCCCGGCGTCAGCAGCCCGCAGGGCCGCGCAGCTATGGGTACGATAGGGATGCATGCTCTTGTCCTGATTCTACCAGAGTCCGGGGGGCGCGCCTGCCATGGACGCGCCCGGTTTCAGGCGCGACAAAGCCAATCCCGCCCCCGCCTGTCAAGGTTATAGGTGATGTGTCACACGTATTCGGGAAACAGGTCGCACAACCCGTCGGCCGATGCGGGGCAGCGGCCCCGTTCGGTAATCAGTCCCGTCACCAGCCGCGCGGGCGTGACATCAAAGGCCGGATTGGCCCCCTTGCTACCATCGGGCACAAGCTGCACGGTGGTCACGGCGCCGGTTTCGTCGCGTCCCTGTATATGGGTGACTTCGCGGCCGTTGCGTTCCTCAATGGGGATTTCCGTCACACCGTCACTGATGGTCCAGTCGATGGTGGTGGAAGGCAGCGCCACCCAGAAAGGCACGCCATTGTCATGCGCGGCCAGCGCCTTGAGATACGTGCCGATCTTGTTCGCCACATCGCCCGTACGCGTCACGCGGTCGGTACCGACGATGACCATGTCCACCATACCATGCTGCATCAGGTGGCCACCGGCATTATCAGCAATGACGGTATGCTTCACGCCATGACGCCCCAGTTCCCACGCGGTCAGCGACGCGCCCTGATTGCGCGGGCGGGTTTCATCCACCCATACATGCACGTCAATGCCACGGTCATGCGCCATATAGATCGGCGCAAGGGCCGTGCCCCAGTCCACCGTGGCGATCCAGCCCGCATTGCAGTGGGTCATGACATTGACCGGTCCGGGGCGACGGCTGGCAATCTCTTCGATCAGTTCCAGTCCCTGTCGGCCAATGGCCTCATTCTGGATGACGTCCTCATCACAGATGCGTCCGGCTTCGTCATAGGCGGCTGCCACGCGGTCGGCCGGGGCCGTGGTGCGCAGGCGCGTCAGCATGCGCCGGATGGCCCATGCAAGGTTGACCGCCGTGGGGCGGGTAGCCGCCAGCAGGGCAGCATCACGCTCCATCGCCGCATCGCTGCTGTCCTGACGCAATGCAAGGGCCAGCCCGTAGGCCGCTACCGCACCGATCAGCGGTGCGCCGCGCACTTGCATCGTGCGGATGGCATGCGCCACCTGATCGCGTTCGGTCAGGCGCAGGATGTCCAGCGACCACGGTAGCCGGGTCTGGTCAAAGATATGGACTGACCAGCCATCATCCGCATCCACCCAGACGCTACGATAGGAGACGTTGTCGATTTTCATATAATATTTGCCGCCATAGAAAAACCAGAACACCAGAAGGGCGCGTAGGGAAGCATCCGGCAGGCTGGTATTCAAGCCCCCCTTCCCCCGAATCCCGCATGACCGGGCAGTCGGGGCAGCTTCATCCCGTCAGACCACGCGAAACCATCGCTGCGAAACCGGTCGTATCATACAGCCAGTTCATGGATGGTTCCATATATGCGGGCGCAGTGCCGGCGGCGGAAGGGGCGCCACCTGCATCGGGCAAAAAATATCCCGCCATGCAGCCTGCATGGCGGGATGAAACAACGCGAAAAGAATGAAGCCGGAAGGCTCAGCCCTGCGGGCCATCGGTCAGCGGCAGACGCGTCAGGATGGTGGTCAGCCGCTGGGCAAAGCCGGTCGGGTCCTTCGGGCTTTCGCCATCCTGGATGCGGGCCATGTCCATCAGCACAAGGGCGATATCCTGCACCGGGTCGCCGTTCTTCACCCGTGCCGCCAGATCAAGGACAAGCGGATGCGCGGGATTGACCTGCAGCACGGGGGCCGTGTCTGGCACCTGCTGGCCACTGCGCTTCATCAGCCGGATCATCTGCAGGTCGGGACCGGATTCGGGAGCTGCCAGCACCACGGCGCTGTTGACCAGACGGTTGGTGCCCTTCACATCAGATACCGCATCGCCCAGCGCTTCCTTCAGCGCGGGAATGACGACTTCCAGCGCATCCTTTTCGGCCTGCGTTTCTTCCGGTGCGCCAAACTTTTCCAGATCGGTATGGAACTGGCTGATATTGCGCAGCGGTGTGTCCTTGTACACGCCCAGACGATCGGGCCAGAAGGAATCCACCGGATCGGACAGCAGCAGAACCTCGATCCCACGCGCGCGGAAACCTTCAAGCTGCGGCGAGGAGGACAGCATTTCCGTGCGGTCGCCCGTCAGATAGTAAATGGCTTCCTGCTCGGGCTTCCTGCGCTCAAGGTAGGCATCGAGCGTAGTCCAGCCTTCCTGCGTGCTGGAACGGAAGCGCGCGATGGTGGCCAGGTCGGTACGGTGCTCCGCATCGTCCCAGATACCTTCCTTGAAGGTGGGGCCGAAATTGTCCCAGAACTTCTCAAAATCCGCTTCGTCCTTCGCACGGGTCCTGAGTTCGGAAATCACGCGGTTGGTAACGGCCTTGCGGATGCGGGCCAGCACCGGCGTCGCCTGCAGCATCTCACGCGAGACGTTCAGCGGCAGGTCTTCGGTATCGACCACACCGGTCACGAAACGCAGCCATGGCGGCAGTAGCCCCGCATCGTCCGTAATGAACATGCGGCGGACGTGCAGGCGGATCTGGCTTTCACGCACCGGCTCGGCAAACTCGAACGGCTTGCTGCCGGGAATGAACAGAAGGGCCGAGAATTCCAGCGTGCCTTCAGCATGCCAGTGCAGGGTCGCCCACGGCGTATCGAAATTGTGGCTGACGTGACGGTAGAATTCGTTGAGCTGTTCCTCGTCGATCTCACCGCGCGGCTTGCGCCACAGGGCCGTCCCCTTGTTGGCGGATGTTTCCTCGCCTTCCTTGACGATGGTGATCGGCCACGAGATGTGATCGGCCCATTTACGCACGATCGTCTCAAGCTGCCACGAATCGAGGAAGTCGTTCGCATCGTCCTTGATATGCAGGATGATGTCCGTGCCCGCCCTGTCGCGCGTGGCGGGGCTTATGGTGTAATTGCCTTTGCCGGTGGAGGACCAGCGCCATGCTTCGTCACTTCCGGCTCGGCGCGAGATCACATCCACCCGGTCCGCCACCATGAAGGCCGCGTAGAAGCCGACACCGAACTGCCCGATCAGGTTGGGCTTGTCCTCGGGCTTCGCGTTGGCCAGTTCCTCGCCAAAGGCGCGGGTGCCGGAGCGGGCGATGGTGCCAAGGTTGCGGGCAAGCTCATCCTTGCCCATGCCCGCGCCATCATCGCTGATGGTCAGCAGGCGGGCATCCTTGTCCGGGTTGATGCGGATCTTCGCATCATCGGGCAGCGCGCGCGCGCCATCGGTCAGGGCTTCGAAACGGCGCTTGTCCGTCGCATCCGCCGCGTTGGCAACCAGTTCACGCAGGAAGATTTCACGTTCGGAATAAAGGGCATGCACCACAAGGTCGAGAAGGCGCCCGACCTCGGCGCTGAATTCATGCTGTTCGCCCGTGGTTTCGGACGGGCTGGCTGTGGTCTGATCGGTCATTGGCTGTCCTGTTGTTTATAAATGGGCTGTTAAATTACAATTTGTATTGGATATGGAAATGTTTGCAGCGTTTTCAATGGGTGATCCTGCCGTGCCCTAGTCAAAATCCACGGGCAGGTCCGCATTGCGGGCATGCGCGAACAGACGCGCGATCTGCCGGGGCAATACCCGCCCCAGTGACAGGTCAGCGGGGATTGCATCCGCGCCGAACCACCCGATTTCAGATGTTTCGATACTGGTGCGGGCCGTACCGCCCGTCAGTTCACAGATGAAGCACAGCGTGTAGCACGAAAACGGTGCCGGCGGGTGCCCCTGCCGGTCGCGGTCCCATACGGCGGCAAGCCGGGTTACGCGCACGTCGTACCCGCTTTCCTCGCGCACTTCCTTTACGGCGTTTTCAACCGGCGTCAGGTTCACATCGGCCCAGCCACCGGGCAGGGTCCACCGGTCGTGATCCAGAACTTCACGCACCAGCAGCACACGCTGGCGGTCATCGAATACGGCGGCGCGCACCACCACCTTCGGCGTGGCGTAACCGTGCTGGCTGCTGAACAGGTCCAGCACACGCTTCATGTCGGCAGCACTGCCTGCGGCCATCATGTCCGCCGCGATCTGCATTATGCTTTCATAGCGTTCCCGGTCGAAGGGGCTTTCGGCATAGGTCAGGCCACTCTGGGCCAGTGCCTGAAGGTCACGCGCCCAGACCAGCCATTGCGGGGTCAGTTGCATGTTCATGCGCCCTCTCCTTCCGGCGACCATCCGGGCGGGGCCAGTTCGAAACTGCTGAACAGGAACGCAGGCGCGACCTGACAGGCCACAAGGCTCCACGCCCCCTGCGATGATGCCGCCTGCCACATGCCTGCGGGCACCACGGCCTGAAGCGCCTGCTGGCTGCCCGGAAGCGGGCCAAGGATGGTGCGCGTAACCGGCATTCCCTCCGCCGCCATTTCCAGAACCAGCGGACTGCCCCCCTGCCAGCACCAGATTTCCGCCGCATCGACACGGTGCCAGTGCGACCGCTCCCCTGCTGCAAGCAGGAACTGGATGGTCGAGACAGCGCCCCGGCCACCATGGGCTGGCGTATCGCGCCATATCTCGCGGTAGCTGCCACCTTCGGGGTGCGGTTGCAGGTCCAGCATCCGCCTTACCTCGTGCGCGGGTACGGCTGGATCTCGCAGGTCGATCATGATTGCGTCCTTGCTCCGGTCTTCATCCACGCACCGGCGTAGCCCCGTTGACAGGACACGGCAATGCCCGCCCGGTACCCGCTCAGCGTGTGGGCGGGGTCTGTGGGGCCGGCGTAAAATCGAGCGTCTGGCTGGTATAGGTTTCCACAACCTCGCTGAACGGCAGGCCGTGGGCGTCGCGCAGCACGGCGCGCTGGCGCAGGATGATGGCGGGGGGCACGATCATCGCACCCACTGCTACCGGGGGTTTTTCATCTGACGGCGACCACAGCCGGACGAATTCCAGCCGCTCCCGGGAAAAATGCAGCGGAGCGACCACATGGCCGAAAGGCATGTCGGTCTGGTCAAGCGCGTCATTCATCTGCACCGTCAGCCGGTCGGGCACGTACCAGTTATCGGCAACCGACAGGACATGCGCGCCACATACCAGTTGCACCTGCCGGTGCCGGATGGCCTGCGTGGCGGTGACGGCCAGATCGGTCCGCACCCGCTCGGGCACGGTTTCGGGACTGTTTCCGGCTACCTTGTGTGCGACCACCACGGGCCTGTCGGCCATGCGATGGGTGGCGCACCACTCCTCAAGCGCACGCGTCGCGCTGGGATGGGTGAGAAGGGTGATTTCCAGTTCCTGAATGGCCGCCAGCATACGGGCACGCCCAGGCGGCGTATCGGGCCAGCCCGAAGCTGCTGCCGGTGCGGTACCAGCCCATACCATTCCCGTCGCTGCTGCGGCCATGGCCAGAAATCCGCCTTTGCGCATCGTGCAACCCTATGATGGCTCCTGCATGAGCGGCGGCGACCATGCCCGCATATCCCGCCTGTTCCAGACGGAACGTTACCGGCATGCGCCACAAGGGCCACCCGCAACATCATACCCAGATGAGCGCAGCCATGACCGGACGGCAGCAGCCCCTGCCCTTCCGGCCTGCACATGCCAGCACCCTTCCCCCTGCCGGAGGAGTGGCAGGAGGGAACGCATGTGTCAGTTCGCCTGTAGCTTACAGCGCGTTGCTGCGCACGCGCATGTAAAGGATGATGGTCTGGCGGGGCACGGAATCCAGATCTTCCGCTTCCAGATCACGCACCACCACGTAATCACCGAACGCACCCGGCTGCGACGTGATCCAGCGGCCATACAGCCCTTCCAGCACCGGTGCCAGCCAGGTTCCCGGCGGTTCGCCCGCGCTACCGACCTGCGGCAGGTCTTCATGCACGATACGCAGGGTCTTTTCCTCGCTCAGCAGTTCAAGCGAGACATAGCCCCAGCCCAGCATGGACAGCAGGGCGTTCAGTTCGATCTGAAGCGTATCAAGCGTATTGCACAGCGGCGGCGCCAGACGGCCCGCCATGCCACGACCGACCTCGCGCAGAAGTTCGTTCCTGACCTCGATCCCCGCCTGATCGTCGATTTCCCAGGACAGCGCCTGAAGGAACAGGGAAAAATCCGGTTGTTTCTTGAAAGTTGTCATTACTGGTCCATAACAAGATAGTGGTTCGAAATCATGGCACTCCCCCGCGGTCGTGCTGTCGTCGCGCTGATTACGCTGCCACCATGCCGCACCGGGGCTGCGGATAAAACAGCAATAATCTACTCTGCCACCGAATAGGCCCCGCGGCTAGGCCGTCCATGCGCCCCGCGCGCCGCTGGCGCACGGGACACGGAAGCGGCCCGGTCAGTCGCGATAGGTCCGGCGCTGGTCCTGCAGTTCCTTGTATCGACGGGTGGCGTGGCGGACGAGCGCACGTGTCATGACCGCCGTCAGCAGCACGCAGGCAAACAGGCCCAGCACCAGCACGCGCGAGGGATGGTTGTGCATATACCAGTCCGGCCACATCCACAGCGGCAGCGACCCCACCGTATAGAGCGGCGAACTGCGATAGGTGGACAGCGTATCACCATGCACCAGCAGCAGGTCGCCCTGTATCTGCGGCTGGTCCTTACGCGATTCCAGCACCTGGATCAGGTTGTTCAGTCCCTGTCCATCGGCTGAAAGCAGGGCCAGGACCGTGCGCCCGGCCATGAGCGGCGACTGGGACTCCATCATCGCGCCGACCCCGCCGGTCAGGTCGCTTTCCATTTCCGTGGTCCCATGCCCCTGCAGCGCGGCCAGCGGACTGCGGAACGCATTCCATATACCACCCAGCGGCGTGCGGATGGACATGTGCAGGCGGCCATCGGAAATCTGGTAAGCCGAATTGGCCAGCAGCGGCGAGATGTCCCCGCTTTCACCCAGCGTGCTCAGGACGATCAGGTTCCGGTCCGCAACATCGCTGACATGGTCGGCGGTCACGATCTCAACACCCGCAACCGGATACCATGACGATGCGCCCATGAACCCCATCAGGTCCATGAACACGCTGATCGTGCTGGCGGAAGGATGATCGGGCAGCACGACGGCAGTACGGGACAGGTCGGCATAGGTCGTGAACGGGTACCCCGCACTGGCCAGATAGGCCAGGTTGGGCATGGTGGTGATATGGAAGGCATTTGAAAAATTGATCGTGGAATCAGGATCAACCGACAGGTGAAGCACGTTCAGCCCGGCCCGGCATACCGCGCTCGACATGGGCATGGCGTCGAAATAGAAATGAAGCTGGTTCTTGCCATAGATCAGCCATGGCGGCAGCGAGACGATATGGCTCTCCACCCCCGATGCCGCGTGCAGGCCCAGATGTTCCAGCACGTTCTTGATGGCATTGCTGTCATCACGCAGGGAATAGGAGCGGACATAGACATCGTTCACCCCCACATCCAGATGCGACCGGGACACGTCCACAATCGGCCCGTCGGGGGAGCGGAAACGCACATCCATCTTGTACGGACGGTCATGCCAGGTGTACAGATCCGGCGGCACGCGGAACGGCACGCTCATGATACCGGGTGTATAGCCCACCCCCTGCAGCACGCCGGGCGGCACCAGTTCACCCAGCTTGACCGGCCGGTTGGTCGGAATGAAGGCGGGCGCGTCGTTAGGCCTGCTCGGCGCCAGATCGATGGGGGCGATGTCCGCGCGCGGCGCGTTGGGCAGCGTGGCGGAACCGAAGCCAAGTCCCTTGCTGGCCGTAATCACCTCATCACGGTCGCGGCCCGTCACCACCAGAACCGTGCCATTGGCATCGGACGGATTGGCAAGCTCCAGCACGGTCGGCCCGTTGACCTGCAGATGCCCCAGCGCCGCGGGCAGTTCCGCAACCACGCCCACCGCAACCGCATTACCCCGCTGCGGTATGGTGGAGGAGACGGGAAAGGTCACGCCACGGAAATCGGTCTGTTTGCCGAACCATGAGGCGACGATGCTGCTCGCGGTCAGGATTTCAGAATCGTAGCTGGCCGCCAGCACCATGGGAATGGTCGCCTGCTGGTCCACAGCCTTGTCGAAAAACGGCTGCGGCAGGCGGGAAAGCTGCCTGCGCGGCGGCAGGGGAATGGTCGTGACCTGCAACTGCGAATTTTGGGAAATGGTTGCCCACATCAGCTTGTCGGTCGGGTCGGCACAGCCCTGCGTGCCTGCGGCGAAATTGAAATTCAGCCGGTTCCCGTTCACGAAGAAGATCGGGTTCACATCGAACGCAATCGGCCCGAATGCCGGCTGCGAAGGGGTGGGACGCAGCGTGCCGACATACTGTTCGTTCAGCGTGATGGTGACGGCGCTGGTCTCGGGCCGCAGGCTGGGTGACATCGCCCCGGAAACGATCAGCCGCGCGGAGGTGACAAGCCGGTCGGCGGGCACACCGAATTCCAGACCCTGCAACGGCGAGTTGCTGCGCATGGTCAGGGCGCGCGGTGCGCCAAGCTGTTCCAGCGTATAGGTGTGGGTGGTGGCCATCTGCTCCCCCGCCCCACTGGCGTTCTCGCCACTATCCACTGCGGCTTCCGCAGCGGCGGCGTCGGTATCGGCATCGCTCGCCGGGACCGGTGCTGGCGTGGATACGGGTGCGGACGCGGGTGAGGGTGAGGAAGCCGCCTGCGCCGATGCCGCCCATGACAGGCATGCCAGCAGCGGCAGTATTTTCAGGCTGCGCGTGCCGGACAGCAGACCGGTCTTGCGCCTGCGCTGGGCGCCATCCGTCCCGGCCGTTCCTTCATCCGTTAACACATTTTCCTCACTGAGACTGGGATAGCTGGCCTCTGCCCCCGCATTGCGCCGCCGCCTGGGGAAATAGAACAGACCTTTGATGTTGATAAGGATTTCCATCACGCTGCGCAGGGGTTGATCATATCTGTAATCGTTCCAGTCCATCCACGCATCTGCACGACCGAACACGATGCGGACGATACTGGCTTCTTCCGGAATGGAGCCTATATCCCATTGCAGGACGCATTTGCCATTGCTGCTACGGATCACACGCGCCTTAAGATGCGCCTGCTCCCCTTCGATGCCGACGCGGACATCGACCTGCTGCGGTGCCGTGACCGGGTGGGGCCAGTTCATGCTGACCGACGCCCCACCCATGGACAGGTCCTCGGTCATGCCATTCATCGTGACGCCGTCCTCGCCCATGATGCTGACCGGCAGTTCCGCGCGGATACGATGGCTATACCGCTTCTGCTGCGTTTCCCGGCCCACGGCGATGGCGGCAAGGATAATCAGCAGGCTGATTGCGGCCCACAGGGAATTGAGCAGATAACCGCGCCGGGCGATGAAATCGACATGCTCGAAAAACAGCCCGTAGATCCCCCGCGACAGGCCGATCAGCATCACGATGCCCAGAATGATATTGGGATAGACCGCGCGCAGGTCGAAATACCCGCTTTCCAGCACGCCGCCCTTGTTCGTGACATTGAAGCGGGCGCGTCTGGGACGCAGCAGGGTCGCGATCGTCACGCGCACCAGAAACAGCGCCATGGTGGTTTCGTACACCTCGCTCCAGAACGAATACCGCCAGCCCTTGTTGATGCGCGACGCCGTGGCAATCGCGTGCAGCATATGCGGAACAGCGTAGGCCAGCACCGCCAGCGGCGAAGCGGTAATGATATTCTGGCCAAAAAACAGGAAGGCCAGTGGCGAGGTCAGGAACACCACCCGCGGCACCGCGAACAGGAAGGAGATCATGGCCGACAGGTAACAGAGCCGCTGCCCCCAGTTCAGCCCCGGCCCCAGCAGGGGATTGTCGATACGGAAAATCTGCAGCATCCCGCGTGCCCAGCGGACGCGCTGGCCGATATGCGTGATCAGCCGTTCCGTCGCCAGCCCGCCTGCCAGCGGTATGCGCAGATAGGCGGTGGACCATCCCTGACGCTGCATGCGCAGGGCGGTATGCGCATCCTCGGTCACGGTCTGGGTGGCGAAGCCGCCTATGCCCTCGATCGCCTCACGACGCAGGATGGCGCATGAGCCGCAGAAAAAGGTCGCATCCCAGAAGTCATTGCCATCCTGCACCACGCCATAGAACAGGTTGCTTTCCGGCGGGGTACGGAAACCGGTCGCCAGATTGCGCTGGAAGGGATCGGGAGAATAGAAATGATGCGGGGTCTGCATCAGCGCGATCTTGGGGTCCCCGATCATCCAGCCCATGGTTAACTGAAGGAAGGCACGGGTGGGAATATGGTCGCTGTCCAGCGTCAGGATGAACTCGCCCGATGTCCGTTTGAGCGCGTAGTTGAAATTACCGGCCTTGGCATGTTCATTTATGGGGCGCGCGATGTAGGCCACCCCGCACTCTTCGGCAAACCGGGCGAATTCTTCCCGCTTTCCGTCATCCAGGACATAGACGTTCAGCTTGTCACGCGGCCAGTCGATGCCCAGCGCGCCAAGTATGGTCAGGCGGACAATGCTCAGATCCTCGTTATAGGTGGGGATGTAGACATCGACCGTGGGCCAGTCCCTGGCATTGTCGGGCAGGGGAATGGGCGCGCGGCCCAGCGGGTAGATGGTCTGGAAATAGGTCAGGAAGAGCATCACCAGCGCATACAGTTCCGCCGTAAGCAGGAACGTGCCCAGTCCGATCTCGATCCAGGTGTCGAAATAAAGCGTATCGGTCAGACGCCATGTGAGATAGCGCAGGGATACGGCAGCCGACAGGACTTCCAGAAAGACCTGGACATGCCGGGTCTTTTTTCTGCCAACCACGAAAAAGACGGCCATGTAGACAAAGGCCACGACCAGTTGCTGGTTGGGCGTCAGCGTGACCGTACTGGCCGCGAACAGGGCGCACAGGGCGATAGCAACCGTAATTCCAATTCCCGGACGGGATGCGAGGAACAGTTCTAACCGGCGCGACCATGCCGATTCGGCCCGTGTTGGCGACTCAACCTCTGACATAAATCCACTCGTCCGAAATAAACTGCAAAAACAGAAAACTGCATTCAAAAACTGTCAGACAGTCATTACGCCTGCCGCCAGCATGCACAACGGCACTCCAGCCGCCTGAAAACCGGCGGGCGGTCTGGACGGAAAAGGCCCAGATCGTGCGAAACGGCGGGGATAATGCCCCGCCTGTCCCGGTCGTCATATCGTCACACGGTTTCAGGGGAGCCATAGCGGACTGGCCCTGAAACCACGCGCGATACGTTCCTTTTCAGGATTCTTCTTCTTCCCGGCGGCGCAGCAGGGCGTCGCGCAGGGTGGATTTGGGGGTCAGGCGTTCGGTCGCGCGGCCACCAAGGATCATGAACATTTCGCTCATGGTCGGCGAACCATCAGCCGACGGAGTGGAGACGGTTTCGCTGTTGGGGTTCGAATTCGACTTGGTCATGCTCTTCACCTTGGAATGTTGGGGACGGGAAACGCGCACGGGAACGGAGCTGAACAGCCTGCGTTCATCCGGTGGGCGGTTGAGGGAGAAAACAAGGCTACGGCTTGCAGGGCGCGGGCGTTCCCCGCGCTGGTGCCGCGCCTTGGGAACGGGCATCCAGTCCTCCTCCCCGGTTTCCTCCGGGAAGGATAGCGGAAGCTCCAGCGCATGTTTTTGTGGCGACGACATCGGTTCCTTATAGGGTGGTAGGGCACGGGGCCAGCGATCCACTTTGGCGTTCCGGCGCGCGGGCTGCAATGCCGGTGTGGGGACAGGCTCCTCCACCGGTGGGGCAGGAGCGGGCTCATGCGCTTCCACCGGCGGCGATTCGATTGCGGGAAGCGGCGAAGCCTGCGTTTCGTGTGGTTCCGGTTCTGGCAACGCAGGCGGCTCAGGCGCCACGGCGGCTTCCGGCGGGGGGAGCGCGGGTTCTTCCACCGCGGGTGGCGGCGGCGCTTCATGCGCTATGGCAGGCGCGGGCGGGCGGTCGTCATGCGCGGGCTCGGGCGGCACATCGGTGCCGATGGCAGGCAGGGCATGATCCCCGTGTTCGGGCGTTTCTTCCGCCGTTACGTCTTCCGGCCCGTCTTCGCCTTCATCGTGTTCTTCTGGCTCTTCTGGCTCTTCTGGCCCGTCGCGCATTTCCGGTTCTTCAGCCGGTTCGTTTTCACCCGGTTCGCTGTCACCCTGCCAGTCGTAAGGGTCCTCGGTCTCGGCGGGGCCTTCTTCTTCGTGGCTGGAAGGCGGTGCGATCGCAGGGGGACCATCCGGGGGCTGAAAGGCGGGGTCGCTAAAGGGACGGTAAACGAATCCCTGCTCGACACCGAAGCTCTGCAGGACACGTTCTATATCCTGCGGACGCTCCCCTGCCGGGGCCTGGCCATTGCCTTCAACCCTGTCTTCCGACCCTGAACCGCTCACTTCGCTTGCTCCTCTGCTCGCGCGATATAAACCAGAAGCGTCAATGCCGCAGAATAATAATCCGGCGAATGGTCCAGTGTCGGCAATTCCGCGACGGAAGCAAGCCCCGTGCACTGCGCCACCGCCAGATAGCCCGGTGGAGCATTATAAGGCGAGCGCGCGCCCGTCGTCAGGTCCACCCATGCAGGCAGCCCGTCCGCGCCAAAATGATTCCAGAACCGGGCATAATCCGCCTGCAGGCGTGGCGTCAGCATGTGGGCCCAGTACAGATACAGGGGCACACGGATCGCATCATAGGAAAAACGCGGCGGCCATCCCTTCGCGATGGAGAAAACCTGCGTATGCCGGTCCATGGCGACCCAGTCCGCAGGCAGCCGCCACTGACCGAACCGGGCCTGCAGGATGATGCGCATGCCATCATGCATGATCGTGCGCCACGCCCGGTCGGCCGTCAGTTCCAGGGCCTGCAGCAGCGCGGGCATGATGTAATAGGACAGGTTGAGTATCACCACATCCGGCGTGACAAAACCCGTCGCCCCCGGCAGCAGGACCCGATACCCCCCGACCTGCAGGGTCATGTGTTTCAGGACATCGCGATAGATCGCAATCGCATCATGCACCAGATCGGTGCGTCCCCATCGCACCCCCGCGCGCCCAAGGGCCAGTGCGATCAGCAGGTCGCCGTCGGTGGCGTTGTTGGTGTCGGGCACGGCGGGATCATGGTCGGGCAAGAACCGCCATGAAAACAGTTTGTCCTTCGTATGCTGCAAGGTGGTGCGCGCCCAGTTCCACATGACCTCGAACGACTGGAGATCACCGGCGGCAACGGCAAAAAGCATGCCGTAGCCCTGCCCCTCGCTATGGGACTGGCCATTATTGCCGGTATCGACAATGCGGCCGTCAGGACGGAAATATTGCGCGCGGAAGATGGCCCATTGCGCCGCGATGGCATCCGGTCCCGGCGGGGCGACAGGGGAAGCCGCACGGGCGCACGACATCCCGCCCCCGATTGCCGCAAGGGCCGCCAGCATGGCGCGGCGGCCCATTGCCGGGCGCGGGGGGAGCGGTGCGCCGCTGTCAGATGTCATGGAATTCGCGTGCATCAGATAATCATGCATCCTGTGGAGTTATCAGGTTTTCCTATCCGAAATCCATCAAACTGCAACCGCAGCCAGTCCCTGCATACCTTCCTCCGCGCGGCAGCACGCCGGTTCAAGGCGCTTCCAGCAGCAGGCGTCCGATCCGGTCCCAGACCATGCTGGCCAGAATGGCATGCCCCGTCTGCGAGGGATGCGTATCATCAGCCAGCCAGTTGGTATGGTTTTCGACGTTGTAGAGCGGCTGGTCAGGCGCGAAGGGATCGATCTCGATATCGGGGGCAAGCGTTCCGTCGTGGATCGCGGCTTTCAGTGCCGCACGCGGCGCGCCGCCGGTACTGGTCTCATCAATCAGGGCTACGGTGAAACCGGCCTTTTTAAGCCGCCTGATGATTTCCGCGATGTTCCGCACGGTTTCATCTGCCGGGATATGGCTAGAAGGCAGGTGGTCATTATAACCACCGAACACGACGGCCACCTTCGGGCCGGCACCCCGGCCTACCGCTTCCGCCGCGGGAACCATGCCCAGCATCTGCCGCGTGTTCGCACCCGATACCGCCAGATCATAGCTCTGGTAACGTCCGTACTGCTGCATGAGGTATGGCCAGTTCCGGCCATCGGACAGGCCATACCCCTCCGAACGGCTGTCACCGATCGTGACAAGGGCCGGGCGAAGCTGGGGCATGTAGTTTCCGGCTGCCGCTGCCGCTGCATGGAACAACCGCCGCTGCGCGGGATCAGGTGCATGGTCGGCAATAACCAGACCGCTCCACTGTCCCGTATTGCGCCCCTGCGAAAACCACGGACCGCCATCCATGTTGAACCCGACATACCCCCCGGCCAGTCCGCCCGCCGCCACGCTGCCGGACAGGCTGGCGGCTGCATTGCCGGAATGGAGGCCATAGCCCGCAGGTGTCGCATACACGTCGAACGCGGCGGGCGCGTTGGTAATGACCAGATCCGTCCGGCGGTCCGGGCTGGCCGCATCACCTATATGGGTGAACCCATCCAGACTGTAACTGCCGAAAAAGACCCTGAACGTCCGCCCCCGCCCGGCACTGCCCAGCAGGACTGGCACGGGATAGGCCGCATATCCGGAATTGGAGGAAGCATAGGTGCCCACACTTCCAAAAAAGAAGTCATTCGCCGGAACCTTCACCCCCGCCGGGATGACAAATCCCCCCGGCCCGTTCTCTTCCCCCCATGAAAGGGTCTCGTTCCCCGCGATACGGACCTCACCGATATGGACCACATGCCGTCCTTCGGTCGCCAGCAGGTGATGGCCATGCCCGCTCTGGTCATATACCCGCAGGACCGTGGCGAACGTGCCCGCGTCACGCCCGGCAAGACGTGTTCGCAACGTGTCCTGATCCAGCATGCCGCCAGGCAGGATCGCAAGCGTGGTCACGACCCGCCTGCCCCCCTGCACCGTTTCCACATCGACCGCAGGCCCGACATAGCCGGAAACCATCTGCACCGCGCCCCCCGCAAACACCACATGACCGGCCAGCGCATCCGCCGGACGCGCGACCACCATCGGTTCCCACCGCGCGCTTCCCGCCGTTACCGATGCCGCCTGCCAGACCTGTCCGCCCGCCTGCCAGATATCGCCCGTGGCATAACCCTTCGTGCTGTCATCATATTGTCCCGGCGCGCGGTCCATACCGCCGGATCGGCTATCAGGCGCAGGAATGCACACGCCGCTTCCCCCCGGCGCATCCGCGCATGACGCCGCATGGCCGGGCAGCGTATGGCCCGTGATCCCAAGGGTCAGTACGGCAAGGCAGAGAGATTTCTTTTTCATGGCCTGCGATCCCGGTTGCGCCGCATCTCTCCGCTCAGTCCTCTTCCGCCGACAGGCGGGAAGATGACGCAGCCTGCGTTTTGTCAGGCGCATCAAATACGTAATGAAACATCAGCATCCCGCTGGTTTCCGACCAGCTTCCCGCGCGCGTGAAACCGCCATTCAGCCCCAGCCGGAACTGCGGCGTAAGCTGGTAGACCAGTTGCCCCGACACGTTGCCCGCAACCCCGCTTGCGCCACCCCCTGCCAGTCGGCCACTGCCCTGCGACAGCGTGGCCTGAAGCTGCGGGTCGCGCGGATAGACCGGGGAACTGCCGCTATGGTAATTCTGGTATCCTGCCTCCCCACGCAGGAACCAGTTCCAGCGGCCCTGACGCCCGGACCATGTAACCGGCACCATCGCGCCGTAATAGGAGCTGGGGGAAAAGTATCCCCCCTGCCCCATCGTGAAGAAATAGGTGTTACGCCTGTACCCGAAATAGATCAGGTCCAGCCCCACGCGCAGGGCCTGCCGGTCGTTGTGATTCCACACGATCACATTGCCACCGGCACCGGCCTCGCCTTCCGTATTGCCAACGACATTGGTGCCTTCCACATAGGCGCCGCCGCCCCCGGCATACAGGGTCCAAAACGGACGGGCGTATTCTATCGCCCCATGACCGAATACACGCGTCACCCCGCCCCATGTCCTGCCGGTACCGGGATCGGTCATGCCGGCATAGGACAGGATGCTATCGGTCACCATGCGGCGGCCGCCACTGATGTGCAGCCGCAGGTTACGCGTAAGCGAGGGGGCGAATTCGACACCACCCAGAACGTTGGTAATGGGGAAGCCCAGCGGTGATGTGCCCACATCGCCCGTAAACCAGCGGTTGGTGTAACTGACACCCAGACTGACACCCTGCGCGTCGTAATGGTTCTTCAGCGTGCCGCCATTGACCCCGACCGTCCCGAACATGTTCATGCCATAGGATGTCGGCTGGGGCCTGCCGGTGAACAGGAATGTCGGCGTAAGGGAAAATGTCAGCCGGTGCGCCCATGACGAGAGCGGGAAGGTGGCCGTCACCGGCACGGCCAGTTCCGTCATCTGCCCTTCCCCGCTGGCCCCGGTGCGGCCCCGGACATAGATGTTCGAATCAATCTGCGGGGCAAGCGTTTCGCGCAGGTAGGCGATCTGCCGGTCGGTCGCCTGTATGGCCGTGTCATCGAACATGATCTGATAGCCCGCAGGCAGCGGGACAACACCCGGCCCGTTACGCTCGATGTGCATTTGTGGCCAGACATAGTCCGGCACAAAGGTATCGTGCGGTGGGCATTTTTTGGTCAGGCGGCCAGAGCACAGCAGCTCACGCACATGTTCCAGATCCGCAAGCTGGATGCGGGCATGGCCTTCGGCGCGGGCAATGTCCGACCGCGCTTCCCATGTCGGCGCGGCTTCAGGTGCGACATCCATCAGCCGCTTCATGTAGGCATGGGCGGATGCCATGACGTCCGCCCCCACCGAATCATCCACCGCCGCCGTCAGGGCCGACGGATTGTCCGGATGTGCATTCAGCACCGTCACGTCTTCATCCAGCGCGCGGCGCGGTTTGTCTTCCCTTGCATATACGCGCCCCAGCGCCAGATGCGCGGCGGCAGAGGAAGGATTGCCCATCACCAGTGGCAGCATCAGCTTTTCCGCCAGAGCCGTCCGGCCTTTCTGGTCCAGCCGGTCCGACTGCATGATGGTCAGGCCAATCTCGATCTGGTGGCGGACATCGCGCTGCTCTGCGGTGATGATATCGGGACTGTCCGTGGCGATGCGATCGAATTCCGTAAGATACGCCCGCGCATCCCGCAACGAACCGATACGCAATGATGTCCCGGCATAGGACAGTTTCTGGTTCGGCTCGGGATTGAACGTGATTGCGTTCTCGTGCTGCAGCACCTTGCGGGCCGAACGGGGATCGTCACGGTCCATAAAGGCGATGGCGACGATCATGCCCCGCATGCCGTCCGGGTCGGGCGTGTTCGCCAGCGCCATAAGCTGGTCCGTATAATCCGCCACACCGGGGTCAATGGCCCGCACTTCATGCGTCAGGCGCAGTTCACGCCCGGCCCGCACCATGTTGGGGGTCTGGCGCGCAGACGGCGGCAGACGGGCATAAAGTGCTGTTGCCGTGTCAATTTCGCCATGCGCGATCATATACAGGATCGCCACCTCGATATTCACCGCGGGCACCTGCGCCCCGCTGGTAAGCTGCTGGATAAGGGCGGCGGCCTGTTCCGTATCCTCATGGACATACAGCGCGTTTGCCAGTTCCAGATGCACCCATGGATCTTCAGGCGTGTACTCCAGAACTTTCTTCAGCAGGGCGATGCGCTGATCCCCGTCAGTCGCGTGGTCTGCTTCGTAATGCAACTGCATGGCGCGCAGGGTGGGGATACGCGCGGGCTGCGTGCTTTCCACCATGCGCATCAGTTCATTCACCTGTTCGCCCTGCCCCTTCCCCTGCTGGAGCAGGACATAGGCAAGGTTATAGGCGGCATCGGCATTATGGGGCGCAAGACGCAGGATTTCCCGATACGCCTGCGCCGCGTCATCCAGCCGCCCCAGCTTGCGGTCCAGTGCCGCCTGCAGGAACAGCGCCATGTCGGCGGCATTCGCATGCCTGCGCAAGCGGTTGATGTCATCCTGCGCTGCGGCATACCGTCCGGCGTCGATGGCCGAGCGGGCATTGGCGATCAGCGGATCGGGCGCCGCGCCGACATAAACTTTCTGCAACGCCGCGCGCCAGTGGCTGTCCGGCGTGGAATCCGCCGCGATCGCCTGCATGAAATAGGCCTTGGCCTCGTCCGGGTGCTGCTGCGCCTGTGCTGCGATCCCCAGCCCGCCAAGGGAATCCGGATCATTGGGGCTGAGCGTCAGGGCCTGCTGGAACTGGCTGGCAGCTTCGGCGTATTTCTTTTCCGACAGCAGCTTATACCCGGCCATCCGGGCAGTGGCGGCATCAATGCTGGCCTGTGTCAGTTGCGCCTTCTGCATGAGCTTGCGGATTTCCACATCATCGGGATGGCTGGCCAGCCATTCCTGATAGAGCGGGATGCTTGAACCCGTTACCGGCTCCCATGGCAGGGCTTCCCGCCAGGAAGCCAGTGCCCGATGGCGGATATGGGTGGAATCGGCATCGCGCGCCATCTGCTTCAGATCCGCCAGCCCCTCCGCACGGCTTGCGATGCGGTAGGTCAGTATGCGGTCATATTCCAGACGTGCATCCATATCTTCCGGATTACGGGCGACATAGTCACCCAGTTTCGTCCGCGCTTCCTGATAGCCCAGAATGGTGGCCCCGAGTACGCGGTAGTATTCCAGCGCCAGATCGGGCGGTGGATCACCATCCCTGAACAGGGCTTTGTACTTGAACATCGCCGGCATCATCTTGCCGGTTTCAGCCAGATGCCGTGCCTCCGCCAGTGCCCTGGGGTCGATCGCACTGTATTTGATCTGCGCGTTCAGCATATCGGCATAGGACGCGCCATCACGGCGCGCCACCAGTTGCTTCGCCGTTGCGTGGGCAGCCGCCATCTCGCCCGTGCCGATCTGGATGCGCCCCTGAAAATACAGGATACGACTGTCATCAGGGGCGATGCTCTGCGCTTCGCGCACGACCTCAATCGCCTTGTCGTACTGCTGCTGCCCGATCCAGTACTGGGCCTTGCGCAGGAGCAGACCCAATTCGGGATTATCAGGCGATGGAACCGTATTTCCGGCCACAACGCCCTGCACCGCGACCGATTGGGAACTGAGCGCAGGACCATCATCCGCGCGCGCCATGCCAAAAGGGATGCACAACGTGACACCACATAGCAGCGTCATATTGTACATGCCCTTTGGCATGGACGCGCGGATGCGTCGGGGCACCCCCGCGCCGCGTGGGTCAGGTGCCTTAATGCACACGTGACACGGACGATATGTAGAACAGAATCATCGCCAGCCCCCCACAGGCACCGACCAGCGCCAGCGCGCCGTAATTACGTGCAGTAGGTGTCAGGCGGCCTTCGTAATCAAGGAAAACACGCTCCACAAACACATAACTCAGCAGGCTTGCAACCAGGGCCGCCAGCAGCACGCCCCCCATCACCATGCCATGGACCTGGAACTGCAGCAGGTAATTGGCAACCACGATGGCGGGCCAGTGCCACAGGTACACCGAATAGGAAACAACCCCCAGCGGCGACAGGGGAACCAGCGCCATGCGGGCCACATCGTGCTGCGGGCACATGATGATGGCCATGACCGCCAGACAGGGCACGATAATCATATAGGACGGACAGGCGTACTGCAGCGTGTAGAAAAACATCACGCCCACAAGAAGGGCGATCGCCACGCCACACACGATATTGGACACGGCCCGCCCCGGTTGTGGACGCGGCAGTATCCAGATCATCGCACCAAGGGAGAACTCCCACAGGCGGTCGAGAATATTATAATACCCCTGCGTATCGCCGGTAAAATGGCTGTACAGGTCATATCCCAGCGACAGGACAAAAATACCGATCACCACCATATGCCGCAGCGGCGCCAGCCTGACCGCGAGCGCCACGGCAAGGATGACCAGATAGAACTGCATCTCCAGCGAGAGCGACCAGGTATGCAGGAAGGGGTAGGCAATGCTCTGCCCCTCGAAATACCCGACATGGCCCGATGCCCATATATTGGACAGATAGACCAGCGCATACGCCCCGTTGATGGCGATATCCGCACGGTCGCTTTGCAGTACCCACCACAGCATTCCGGCGGATATGGCGGCAATCATGCACAAAAGTGCGGGCAACAGGCGGTACAGCCGGCGGCAGATGAACCGCATGGGCTGGAACGGCTGCGTCACCAGTGCGGAATGTCCGATGAAATAACCGGAAATGACAATAAAGATATCGACGCCAATAAAGCCGCCCTGCAGCCACCCGGCATGGAAAAGCATGACGGACAGCACGGCCAGCCCCCGCAGGCCGTCGATATCGCGCCGACGGCTTGTGGGAAAGAACTCGTTCTGAAGTATGCGTCGCCATGTATTGTGGGCAGCATTGACCGCCTGACTCTGGATCATGATCCGCAATCCATGAAATACACCACCCTTCGGCCCGCGCCCCCTGTCGGGGCAGACACGGGGTTACTGCGCCGAAGCGGGTGATTCCGCCCTGATCTTCTCCAGCATGGGCAGTGTTGTCTGGATGATCGCGTTACCCCAGACCTGATAACTTGCGCCCGTGGCGTGAATACCATCGATGGTGTTGACCGAACCGGGTTTCATGAGCTGCGTGCCGTCAACATAGGCGCAGGGCGAAACCTCGCTTTTCAGCAGTTCCGCCATTTCAGCCGCGCGCTTGTCGGTCTTGCCGTAGCGCGGGCTGTACTGCCCCCATGTGGGACCAATCCAGATGCACGCGGTCTTGCCGATGGTATAGGTCAGGGTCTTGACCTGTTCATCCACCCAGTCCTTCGACACCGTGTTCTGGCCATAGGCCGCCATGGTGTCGCCCAGCACGACCATGATGACATCCGGATGCCATTTTTCCATCAGCGCGGAAATGGGCGGTGGGGAGGCGGGTTTCATGTTGGGGGCGCCGATCGGCGCATCGCCGATGCGCTCGGCCGCGCCACAGCCGTTATTGGGATTGGGCACGACCCAGTCCGCCGCCGTGGATGAACACACCCCGTATGTCACGACTTTCGCACCCTGCTTCGTATATTCATCAGGGAGAATGGAGAGCAGGGAATCCTTGAATGTTACATGGCTGTCGCCAATGATCAGAAGCGTGAGACCAGCCAGCAACGCATTCACAATCCATTACTCCACAAGTTTTTTACGAATGTTAAGCGCATAGCAGAAAAAAAAATATCGAACCAGAGCCACAGCCACCGTGCGCGCGATGGCGACCGCATCGGCCTTTATCAGCCATCTGCGCTTCTATTATTATGATTTTAATCGTTTTTATTTCCATTTTCACGCTGGCGGACCGATACGAAAACCGGACAGAAAGTTAGACTGGCACATCTACGTGCCTGACAAATTCATGAAAAAACAGGCCCGGCCCCAAAAATAGAGGCCGACAGTCCGGTATTCTTTCTGCCTGTCGCCCCGCGAATATCACAAAAATATATTTTTTTAAAAAATTGTCATGAAAAATTATGGAAAAAAGTCAGAAAATATCCATCAAACCCCCGGCGAAAACCAGATCGTTTCGATCTGTTGATCACCACATGCCATGATATGTTTTTACAAACCGTAAAGTGCCGCAACAGTAGTCCTGCTTTCCAGAACAGCATTCCGCCGGCACCTGCACGAACTGCATTATATTTACAAAAGCAGACAGAAATCCCGCACAGGACTTCAGATGCGCACAAGTGGGCGCATCCATATGCCACGCCGCTATTGCCCGCATAAGCAGGAAGGGCAATATCATTTGCGATATGAAGAATTGGCGTCCCGTACGGGATTCGAACCCGTGTTGTCGCCGTGAGAGGGCGATGTCCTAGGCCTCTAGACGAACGGGACCAGGGCCGAGGCCGCTTCTATGTGATCCCGCATTCCAATGCAAGAGGCAAGAATGCTGCCGCCCCGCTTTTCCGGCTTTCAGCGCCCGATCAGCAGCCGCGCCACAATCCGCCTGCCCGCCGGGTCCCATATGATGATACGTTCAGCACTTCCTCCACCCGACAGGGCGGCGGCGATCATGCCATCGGGGCGCGTGGTCAGCGATTCAACATGGGTGCCTGCCGGTTCATCCAGCATCAGCGCCTCATATCCCCCCTGCGCCGGCAGTGTCGGCACGGACGCCGAAACCGCCGGACGGGTAGCGGCAATGGACGGATGCATCATCCGGTGCACCAGCACGCCCACCAGCACGAGGGAGCCGACAAACAGCAGAACCCCCATACCGATCACAGCCGCCAGCAGCGCGCGCGATCCCTGTTTTTCCATTATGTGCTTTCCGTTCCCGTATGCCGTTTTTTCCGATAGACACATGCCATGACCGACACCGCCCCCCCTGCCCCCGTCATCGCCACCGCCGAGGACGCAGGCCAGCGTACCGACCGCTTCATTGCCAGTGCGGTCACCACGCTGTCACGCTCACGCATCAAGTCCCTTATGGAAAGCGGCCACCTGTTACGCAATGGCAGCCCGCTTCGTGACCCGGCGGAACCCGTGCGCGCGGGCATGTGTTATGAAATTCATCTGCCCCCCGCAATCCCCGCAACACCGCAGGGGCAGGATATCGGTCTGGACGTACTCTATGAGGACCGCGACCTGATCGTACTCGACAAACCGGCAGGCATGGTCGTCCATCCCGCGCCGGGCAACGAGGACGGCACATTGGTCAACGCCCTGCTGGCCCATTGTGGCGAGGGGCTGACCGGAATCGGTGGCGAAAAAAGACCCGGCATCGTCCACCGTCTGGACAAGGATACGTCGGGCGTCATGGTCGCGGCCAAAACGGAAATGGCCCATCAGGCGCTTTCCCTCGCCTTTGCCGAACGCAGGATCGACCGTGCCTATCAGGCCATATGCTGGGGCATTCCCACGCCCGCCAGCGGATCGTTTGACGGTGCGATCGGGCGCGACCGCCGCGACCGCAAACGCATGGCGGTGATCGCCAATGGCGGCGGCAAGGCGGCCCTGACGCATTACCGGATTCTGGACACCTTCCATGGCGGGCTGTCCCATGTGGAATGCAGGCTCGCCACCGGGCGCACGCATCAGATCCGGGTTCATTTCGCCCATGCGGGTCACGCGCTGGTGGGCGATCCTGTCTACCTGCGCCGCATTCCCGCAGCCGCCCGCGGCCTGCCCCCCGATGCGAAGCATGCCGCGCTGGATTTTGCCCGTCAGGCGCTGCATGCCCGCAGGCTGGGATTCATCCATCCGCGCAGCGGCGAACAGATGCTGTTCGAGACCGCGCCCCCCGAAGACTTCCGCCAGCTTCTGGACAGCATCGCCTGACCTGCTGGCATATTTATTGACATAACGGGGAAAAATCCCTACATTCCATGATTGTTTGCCGGGGCCGACGCCCCCAGGCTAACTGGACGTCCTGTATGAAACTGCCCATGACGGGGGTTTGATATGGGGACGTGAGAAGTCCAGTCGTGCGTCTAGCAGAGTGATGATGCAACCCTTCCGGTCACAATTACGTTGAACCGGATTACCGCTGCCCATCCCTGCAACAGGAGTCCGTTACAATGGCCTCTTCTGCTCTCATTTCCGGTCCCGAAAACAACCTGTCCAAATACCTTCGGGACATCCGCAAATTCCCCATGCTCTCCCCCGAGGAGGAGCTTCGCCTGTCGCACCGGTGGAAAGACAAGGGCGACACCGAAGCCGCGCATAAACTCGTAACCTCCCACCTGCGGCTGGTGGCCAAGATCGCCATGGGCTATCGCGGCTACGGCCTGCCGGTGGGCGAACTGATCAGCGAAGGCAATATCGGGATGATGCAGGCCGTGCGCCGCTTCGACCCTGATCGTGGCTTCCGTCTGGCCACCTACGCCATGTGGTGGATCAGGGCCGCAATACAGGAGTACATCCTGCATAGCTGGTCACTGGTCAAGATCGGCACAACCGCCGCCCAGAAAAAACTTTTCTTCAACCTGCGCCGCCTCAAGGGGCAGATGCAGGCGATTGACGATGGCGACCTGCCGCCCGAACAGGTCAACAAGATTGCCCAGTCCCTCGGCGTGCCCGAACAGGACGTGGTGAACATGAACCGCAGGCTTGCCGCCCCGGATCACAGCCTGAACGCGCCCTTGCGGCTGGATGGCGAGGGCGAATGGCAGGACTGGCTGGTTGATGACAATGACAACCAGGAAGAAACCCTTGCCCAGAGCGAGGAATTTTCCGGCAGGCAGGCCCTTCTGGCCAACGCCATGAAGTCGCTTAACGAGCGTGAACGCCACATCCTGACCGAGCGCAGGCTGAAGGAAGAACCCGCCACGCTGGAAGAACTGTCGCACGTCTACAACATCTCCCGCGAACGGGTGCGCCAGATCGAGGTCCGGGCCTTTGAAAAGGTGCAGAACGCCATGAAAGCGGAAGTCGCCACCCGCCGCGCGAAACACGAGGCACAGGCCGAGGCCTGACCCCGCGTTACTTCCCGATAAAAAAGCCCCGCACGCTTCTGGCGCTGCGGGGCTTTTTTTGTCTGTGCTGACCACAGGAGGGAAGAAGCTTCAGGGAATACCGCCTTTTTGAAAAAAGGCGGTACCCAGAAACTTCCATGACTTTCAGATCAGTCCTCGAACGGGTCACGCATCAGGATGGTGTCGTCACGTTCCGGGCTGGTGGACAGCAGCGTTACCGGCGCTTCGACCAGTTCCTCGATCCGGCGGACATATTTGATGGCCTGCGCGGGCAGTTCAGCCCATGAGCGCGCGCCCTTCGTGCTGTCCTTCCACCCTTCCAGCGTTTCAAACACGGGACGGATACGCTGCTGCGCACCGGGGGCGGAGGGGAAATGCTTCGTCGTCACGCCATCAAGCTCGTAACCGACGCAGATCCTGATTTCGTCCAGCCCGTCCAGCACGTCCAGCTTGGTCAGGGCAAGGCCGTTCACGCCACCAACACGCACCGCACGACGCACCAGCACGGCATCAAACCAGCCGCAGCGACGCGGGCGCCCCGTCACGGTACCGAATTCATGCCCGCGCTCGCCCAGCGTGCGACCCATTTCATCATGCAGTTCGCTGGGGAACGGGCCTTCACCCACGCGGGTCGTATAGGCCTTGGCGATACCCAGAACGAAACCGATGCTGTTGGGGCCGACACCCGCGCCGGTACCGGCATTGGCGGCAACCGTGTTGGAACTGGTCACGAACGGATAGGTACCGTGATCCACATCCAGCATGACCGCCTGCGCGCCTTCGAACAGGATACGCGCACCACCACGGCGGCTGTCATCCAGCAGGTCCCATACCGGGGCCATAAACGGCAGCACGCGCGGCGCCACGCCGTTCAGGAAGTCCAGCAGTTCCTGTTTGGTGAAGGTGTCCGCACCCAGCCCCTTGAGGAGGGTGTTGTGGTGCAGCAGCAGTTCGTCCAGCTTCCAGTCCAGCGTTTCCGGCTCGGCCAGGTCACACAGACGGATGGCGCGGCGGGCGACCTTGTCTTCATAGGCGGGGCCGATGCCACGGCCGGTCGTGCCGATCTTGCGATCCCCACGCGCGGCTTCACGCGCACGGTCCAGCGCGCCATGCACGGGCAGGATCAGCGGCGCGTTTTCAGCAATCTTCAGCGTCTCGGGCGTGACTTTCAGGCCCTGCGCGGTGACACGGTCGATTTCCTTCAGCAGGGCTTCAGGGTCAACAACCACGCCATTGCCGATCACACCCGTCTTGCCACGTACCAGGCCGGAAGGCAGAAGCGACAGCTTGTAGGTCTGATCGCCCACAACCAGCGTATGGCCCGCATTATGGCCACCCTGGAAGCGCACGACCACGTCGGCCCGGCTGGCCAGCCAGTCAACGATCTTCCCCTTGCCCTCGTCACCCCACTGGGTGCCGATCACGGTGACGTTGGACATTTCATGCTCCTTGATTGCTGCCCGGCGGCGACTGCTGTGCCTGCCGGAAAAAACTCTGCTGTTCAGAAAATCAGGCGAAAAATCAGGCCCCGTCCACCGGCACGGCCTGCCCGTCCACCACCATCAGCGGACAGGACAGCATCACCGCTTCCGCCCGCGCATCCCCATCGGGCGCCAGCGCGCCAACCGTGGCATAGCCCCCGGCGCGCAGTGCCGCCCCGGTTTCCGCCGGGGTGCCCCACGGCAGGAACACCCGCACGCGGCTGGGCAGCGCCGGGGCGGCACGCAGGATGATGTCCGGGCGCAGGGTCAGACCGCAGGCCGGTTCGTCATCATTGGACAGATAACGGCCACCACGGCCCAGCTCCTCGCGCTGTCCGGCTGCGTACACGCTGACGCAGACGCCGGTATGATACTGCCAGCCCCGGAATTCCACCGGGTCAACCGTCAGGCGGATACCCGGCACGCGGGCTTCGATCGCGGCGACAGTCGCGGCCAGCCTTTCGCTCAGCGCACGTACGGCAGGCGGCAGGTCGACCGCAGCCAGTTCCGCCAGCGCGCCACGCGCCGGACCCGCCGCATGCAGCAGGCGGATCAGCACCGGGGCCAGTTCACCGCCATGGCGGGCAACGGCGGCCGCGTCCTTGCGGTCCAGCGCGCGCATGAGCGTGCCGCGCACCTGTCCGTCAAACCCGCCCGTATCCAGCAGCGCCGTGGTCAGGGAAGGCATGGTCAGGTCGAATGACACGCCACGCACCTGCAACGTGGCCAGACATTCCGCGGCGATGGCGACGATTTCCGCATCCGCTTCAGGCCGGTCGGGACCGATCAGTTCGATACCGGCCTGCGAAATCTGGCGATCCCCCTCACCCCGATTGCTGGCCATGAGGATACACGGCCCCGCATAGGCAAGACGCAGCGGACGCGGCACGTCCGGCAGCCGTGTTGCGGCAATGCGGGCGATCTGCGGTGTCATGTCGGGACGCAGCGCCATCATGCGGCGTGTATCAGGGTCCATCAGCCGGAACGTCTGCTCCGCCACGGCAGAGCCCGAACCGGACAGCAGCGTTTCCTCGAATTCCAGCAGGGGCGGCGTCACGCGGTCATAACCGTGGGCCGCGAACACGCGCATCAGCGTCTCGACACCGGCGGCCTCGGCTTCAGCCTCGGGGGGGAGCCTGTCCACGAAACCGGCGGGCAGCAGCGCGGGATTGAACGGCGGATCATCAGTCATATCGGGGGCCTATCGTGCTGCACCCTGCCCGGCCAGCGGCGGACAGGGTGGAGAGGACATGGAAGCGGATGGCTTCAGGCGTGCTGGGGGCAGACCTGTGCGTAGGCCCAGTCAAGCCACGGCAGCACGGCACGCAGGTCGGATGCCTCCACCGTCGCACCACCCCACAGCCGCAGGCCCGGCGGCGCATCACGGTAGCTGCCCACATCAAGCGCCACACCTTCCTGCCCCAGCAGGGAGACGATCTTCTTCGCCGCCGCCGTCTGGCCCGCATGGTCCAGCGCGGTAAACCACGGCGCCACGATACGCAGGCAGATGGCGGTGCTGGAACGGTGCGCGGGATTGGTCGCAAGGAACTGCGCCCAGTCGGACTTTTCTTCCCATTCGGCTATGGCGGCAAGGTTGGCTTCGCTGCGCGCGATCAGCCCCTTCAGCCCGCCAACGCTTTCGGCCCATTTCAGGCCGTCAAGCGCGTCTTCCACACACAGCATGGACGGGGTGTTGATGGTGTCGCCACGGAAGATGCCGTCAATCAGCCCCTTGCTGTTGGTCAGGCGGAAGATCTTGGGCAGGGCACGCGGCGCGGGCGTTGAAACCAGTCGTTCAACCGCGCGTGGCGACAGGGCCAGCATGCCGTGCGCGGCCTCACCACCAAGCACTTTCTGCCACGACCACGTCACCACATCCAGCCTGTCCCATGGCAGGTCCATGGCGAAGGCGGCGGATGTGGCATCACAGATCACCAGCCCGTCGCGCTGCGCGGAAATGGCGGCGTCATAGGGCAGGCGCGCGCCCGATGTCGTGCCGTTCCAGGTCAGCACCACGTCGCGCGCCCAGTCGACCTGCGCCAGATCGGGGATTTCGCCGTAATCCGCTTTCAGCACGCGGGCATCGGCCAGTCTGAGCTGGGCAATGATGTCATTGGCCCATGTAGCGGAAAAGCTTTCGAACGCCAGCACATCCACCGGACGCGTGCCGAGGATGGACCACAGCACCATTTCCACCGCACCCGTATCCGATGCGGGCACGATGCCCAGAACCCAGTCATCCGGCATGCCCAGCAGCGCCTTCGAGCGCGTGATGACATCATTCAGGCGCGCGCGGCCTTCCGTCGAACGGTGCGAGCGCCCCACCAGCGCATCGGACAGGGCGGAAAGCGACCAGCCCGGGCGCTTGGCGCACGGCCCGGAAGAAAAGCACGGATTGGCAGGCCGTGCGGACGGCTTGGCAGTAAGGGGTTCAGGCAAGGGAGACACGTCCTGTTCGCGACACGGGCAAAAGGGGGCGACACCGCGCGCCGGTGCGCCAGACTGGTACGAGAGAGGGGATTCGAACCCCTATGCCTTTCGGCGGTCGATTTTGAGTCGACTACGTCTACCATTCCGTCACTCTCGCATACAGGCAACCCGCCCGGAGAGGACGGAATGCCACGGCAATCGGTCCAGGGACGTCTTGCGGACCCGCTATATCACACGGGCGGCGGCGGTTCCAGCCCAAGCATAAGCGCCACATTCTGCAACGCGGCACCCGAAGCCCCCTTGCCCAGATTGTCCAGACGAGCGGTCAGCACGGCCTGTCGCATCGTGTCGTCACCATGCACGCGCAATTCCATCCGGTCGGTCCCGGCCAGTGTATCGGCCACCAGTTTGGCGCAGGGATCGTTCACGGTAATCCGGTCCGATCCCCTGTAATGGGCCGCAAGGGCTTCATGCAGGTCGGCAATGCGGACCTGACCGGGCAACCGGTCCAGATGCAGCGGCACCGACACGATCATGCCCTGCGGGAAATGCCCGACGGAGGGTACGAAAACCGGCGCATGCGCAAGCCCGGTATAGGCCATCATTTCAGGCACGTGCTTGTGCCCAAGCCCCAGCCCGTACAGTTCGAAGGCCGGTCCGCCGTCACGCTCATGCGCCTCGATCATGCTGCGGCCACCACCGCTGTACCCGCTGACGGCATTGACGCTTACCGGGTAGTCCGCAGGCACCAGCCCCGCTGCAATCAGCGGGCGCAGCAGAGCGATCATGCCGGTGGGGTAACAGCCGGGGTTCGATACCCGCGCCGCAGCACGGATGGCGGCAGGCTGGCCTGCATCCATTTCGGGAAAACCGTAAACCCATGCCGGATCGGTCCGGAACGCCGTGCTGGCGTCCAGCACGCGGGGGGCATCAGCCCCCATTTCATCGGCCATCGCCACGGCTTCGCGTGCCGCCGCATCGGGCAGGCACAGGATGACGACATCGACCGACGCCATCATGTCCCGCCGCGCCTGCGGGTCCTTGCGCCGTTCGGGATCAATGGAACGCAGCGTGACCGGCAGGTGCTTCAGGCGGTTACGGATACCCAGCCCGGTTGTCCCTGCCTCACCATCGATAAAGACCGCTGCCTGTGCGTCGCTGCTCATGTTCCATGCGTCCCGATAAAAACTTTCCGCCCACGCGGTGGCCGATCTATACAAAACCTGCGCAAGACCGCAACCAAAACAGGCAGGAAACCACCCCATGCACGATGCCCCGACCGCCCTGCAACGTCTGCTGGACATCATGGCCCGCCTGCGTGACCCGCAGACCGGCTGCCCGTGGGACAAGGCCCAGAACTTCGCCACCATAGCGCCCTACAGCATCGAAGAAGCCTATGAAGTGGCGGACACCATCGCGCGTGAGGACTGGGACAGCCTGCCCGATGAACTGGGCGACCTGCTGCTGCAGGTGGTCTATCACGCGCAGATGGCCGATGAGCAGGGCCTGTTCGATTTCGCCACCGTCGCCCGGATGATCGGCGACAAGATGGTGCGCCGCCATCCCCATGTATTTGGCGACACCCCGGCCAGTGCGGGCCAGTGGGAAAACGGCAAGGCGCAGGAACGTCTGGCCCGCAACCGCGGCGGCACGCTGGATGATGTGCCCGTGGGGCTGCCCGCCCTGCTGCGCGCGCGCAAACTGTCGGCCCGCGCGGCACGCACCGGTTTCGACTGGGACACGGTGGGCGAAGTCGCGGCCAAGGTGGACGAGGAACTGGACGAACTGAAGGTCGAACTGGAATCGGGCGATCGGGAAAAGATATTCGACGAACTGGGCGATGTGCTGTTTACGCTGGCCACGCTGGCCCGCAAGCTGGACATGGACCCCGAAGCCTGCCTGCGTCAGGCAAACGCCAAGTTCACCCGCCGCTTCACCGCCATGGAACACGACATCATGGCGCGTGGCCTCAGCCTTGGGGATGTGGACGTAAAGACCATGGAAGAAGGCTGGCAGGCGGTCAAACGCCGCGAACGCGCGGATATGATGCCCGAAAGCTGACCTGCCGCCCCCGGACATCGCGCTGGTAAAACCGTTTACGCTGAAATCCCGCGGGGGACAGCCGGACCGTCCCGGCAATCCAGCGGCGATGCGCCTGCAATCCGTGGAGGAGAAAGCCGAGACTCACCCGGCGTATATATCAGGTAGGGCCGAACAGCAGGGCGTGCAGGGCGTGCCAGCTTTCCCTGTCCGGCGCATAAAGCAGGCCGCCGCCATGATTGGTCACACGGTAAGGCGTGCCATCGAACCGGGCGGCATAGCCGCCTGCTTCCGCATGGATCAGCCAGCCCGCCAGATGGTCCCATGGCAGGGTGCGGTTGAACAGCAGGAAATGGCAGCGCCCGTCCACCAGCATCAGATATTCATGCGCCGCACAGCGGAAATCCCATGATCCCGCCACCTTTGGCAGGTTTCGCGTCACGGCCTCCCGCACGGGCGCGGGCAGGTAGCGCCAGGAGGCATTGCCCGACATCTGCTGTGGCGGCACGGGGGGCGCAACGTGCAGGCGGCGTTCGCGGCCCCGCTGGTCATGCAGCCATGCGCCATGTCCCCGCGCGGCCAGTACCGCGATGTCACAGACCGGATCGACAATCGCCCCGCCGATCACCTCGCCACCGGACAGGGCGGAGACCATGATCCCGAACAGCGGCACGCCCGCCGCGTAATTCGCCGTGCCATCAATCGGGTCAATCACGAAGGCAAGATCCGCCGACGCCAATCCGTCCAGCAGGGCAGGATCGGCTGCCACCGCTTCCTCCCCCACCACCAGCGCACCGGGCCACGCGGCCTGCAGGGCGGCGGTCAGGTCCTGCTCGGTGGCCTCATCCGCTATGGTCACGATATCCAGCGCACTGGTCTTGGTGCGGATGTCGGCACGGTCAAGACAGCGGAAATGGGGCATGACATGACGGTTCGCCGCCGCCCGCATCATGCCCACCACAATGTGCATGTCCGCCAGTGTGATCCGTACCGTCATTGCCACCTCCGTTATGCGTGTCAGTTCGCGGCCACCCATCCATGCACCCGCAGCAGTGGATTTTCCACCCCGCCCCGGTCACACCCCGGTCATCGCACTCCGCTCATCGCACGCCGGAACCGGCTACGAAGGCTGCATGCACGTCACGACATCACCGAACTGCATTTCGAACCGCGCGCGATTGGCAGGGGATACACGAACGGTCATGTCAGTGCCGTCCTCTCCGTCCGTCCGGGCGATGACTTCCCCATGTTCGTGCAGCCATGCCATGGCGGCGCCCTGGGTCAGCGGCACACGGTAGGCGACGACTTCCATCGCCCGCGTCATGCGCTCGTCAATCGCGGCCAGCAGGTCAGGCAGGCCATCGCCAGTGATGGCGGAAATGACCACATTGCCCGGCCGGGCGCCCACCGCATCACGCCCGCCCACCAGATCGGCCTTGTTCAGCACCTCGATCACGCGGGACTGCCAGTCCTGTTCGATCGTGCCGGTGCGGGCCATGCCTTCAAGCACCTCGATCACATCATTGCGCTGGGATACGCTGTCCGGATGGGCGACATCGCGCACATGCAGGATGATGTCCGCTTCCGCCACCTCTTCCAGCGTGGCGCGGAAGGCTGCGATCAGTTCGGTCGGCAGGTCGCTTATGAAGCCAACCGTATCGGACAGGATCACCCGCCGACCCGATGGAAGCTGGATGCTGCGCATGGTGGGATCGAGCGTGGCGAAAAGCTGGTCCTGCGCATATACGCTGGCCCCGGTCAGCGCGTTGAACAGGGTGGACTTGCCCGCATTGGTGTAACCGACAAGGGCCACGATGGGGAACGGCACGCGCCTACGGGCCTGCCGGTGCAGGCCGCGGGTGCGGCGGACCTGCTCAAGCTCGCGCTTGAGGCGCACGATCCGGTCCCCGATCATGCGGCGGTCGGCCTCGATCTGGGTTTCACCGGGACCGCCAAGGAAGCCGAAGCCACCGCGCTGGCGTTCAAGATGGGTCCATGTCCGCACAAGGCGGCTGCGCTGGTATTCCAGATGCGCCAGTTCGACCTGCAGCGTGCCTTCGCGCGTGGCGGCGCGTTCGCCAAAGATATCAAGGATCAGCGCGGTCCGGTCGATCACCTTGCACCCAAGCGCGCGCTCAAGGTTACGCTGCTGCACGGGCGTCAGGCGGGAATCGATGATGACAACCTTGATGTTGTCCGCCTGGACCGTTTCCTTGAGTGATTCAACCTGTCCGCCCCCCAGCAGGGTGGCGGGCCTGCGCGCACGCAGCAGCAGCACGGCCTGACAGACGATCACCAGCCCGATGGAGGCGGCCAGACCGACCGCTTCCTCCAGCCGCGCTTCGGCGGCGCGGGCATCATCATGCCGGTCGGGACGTTCCCACGGCAGGATGACGGCCGCGCGCGTGGCAGATGACGGCACCACCGCCGTCACGACAGGCTGCCATCCGTTACTGCGTGATCTTCCGCCCCGCTGCTTTCGGCGGGCGGTTCGAACAGGCTGACCGGTGTCGCGGGCATGACCGTGCTGATCGCATGCTTGTAGACAAGCTGCGTATGCCCGTCGCGCCGCAGCAGGACGGAGAAATTGTCAAACCAGGTGATGATGCCCTGAAGCTTGACACCGTTTACGAGAAAAATGGTGACCGGCGTTTTCGACCGGCGGACGTGGTTGAGAAACACGTCCTGTACATTCTGGGAAGGTTCTTTTGCCACGGGCAGGGCCTTACTTGATTACTTGTTGGGCGGGTTTACACGGCACAGTCTCGTGTCATGCTACGGCGTTGCCACCGTCCGTATCACAGTTCGTTGTGTAGCAGTCATGGGTGCACGGGGCAAAAATTCATCCGGCGTTACGATCCTCGGATGTGACGCCAAGCTGCTTGAGCTTGCGGTGCAGCGCACTGCGTTCCATCCCGACAAATCCGGCGGTACGGCTGATATTTCCCCCAAAGCGCAGAAGCTGCGCCTGCAGGTACTGGGTCTCGAACAGGTCGCGCGCCTCCCTCAGGGGCAGGCTCATCACATCCTCGTCAGAATCGAACTTGAGCAGCGCGGGCGCCCCTTCCCCCACCGTGGACGGCAGCATGTCCGCCCGGATGGGATCGCCGCTGTTGCCCGGCATCATAATGAGCAGCCGCTCCATAAGGTTGCGCAGTTCGCGCACGTTCCCCGGCCATTCATAACTCTGCAACGCGGCAATCGCATCGCCCGACAGTTCACGCATGGGCAGACCGGCATTTTCCGCCGCACGGTCAAGGAACATGCGCGCAAGTTCGGGTATGTCCTCGCGCCGTTCCCGCAGGCTGGGAATCCGCAGCGGCACGACGGCCAGACGGTAGTACAGATCCTCCCGGAAACGCCCCAGCGCGATTTCGGACTGCAGGTCCCGGTTCGTGGTGGCCAGCACGCGCACATCCACCTTGACCCGCCGCGCGCCGCCGAGGCGCTCGAACGTCTGGTCCTGAAGGGCGCGGACGATCTTGCCCTGCGTTTCCAGCGGCATGTCCGACACTTCATCCAGCAGCAGCGTGCCCCCATGGGCGCGTTCCAGCACGCCCGTGCGGCGGCCCGTACCGTTTTCCCCGCCTTCGATGCCGAACAGTTCCTCCTCGAACCGGCCGGGGGCGAGGGTGGCGCAGTTGAGCGCGATGAACGGCCCTTCCGCCCGGCGGGAACTGGCATGGATCATCCGCGCCGCGATTTCCTTGCCCGTGCCCGCCGCGCCGGAGATCAGGACGCGCGAACCAGTGGGGGCCACGCGGTCGATCTGGTTGCGTACGGCGACTATGGCCGCACTGCGCCCCTCCAGCACGGTGCCGGAGCCCGCGCGCAGGCGCAGTTCCGCATTTTCGCGCGCAAGACGGGAGGCTTCCAGCGCGCGGCGCACGACCACAAGCAGCCGGTCGGCCTGAAAGGGTTTTTCGATAAAGTCGTACGCCCCGTGCTGAAGGGCGGCAACCGCCGTCTCGATCGTGCCGTGGCCCGATATCATGATGACGGGAACGGACGGTTCTTCCTTGTGCAGGACATTGAGGATGCCAAGCCCGTCCAGCCGCGACCCCTGAAGCCAGACATCGAGCACCACAAGCGAGGGACGACGTTCCCGGAAGGCGGCAATGGCGGAATCGGAATCCCCGGCCAGCCGGGTCTCGTATCCTTCATCGGCCAGAATACCCTCGATAAGGAGCCGAATATCCGGCTCGTCATCAACGATCAGGATTTCATGCCCCATGGTCGTCCTTTATCGGCAAAATCAACGTCGACACAGCTCCCCTGCCCCCGGCGCGGTCCTCAAGCCCGATGCTACCGCCATGATCTTCAAGAATTTTCTTGACGATCGCAAGACCAAGCCCCGTGCCCTTGGGCTTGTGCGTCACATATGGCTCGGTCAGTCGGGCGCGATCCTCAACCGGCAGCCCGATTCCGTCATCCGCGATTGCGAGCACGACATTCGGGCCTTCATGTTCCAATGTAATACGGATCGTGCCGATCACGCCATCCCCGCCCGATGCGGCGGCACCGGCGCGCATGGCGATGGCGTCCGCCGCGTTCTGCAGCAGGTTCGTCAGCGCCTGCCCCACCAGCCTGCGGTCGCAGTTCACCAGCGGCCCGCGATCGGGCAGCGTCGCCTCGTAGATGATTTCGGGATGGGCGTTGCGTTGCAGGATCAGGGCCTCGCGCACGATGCGTGACAGGTCTTCCACCCGCATCACGGGCTGCGGCATCCGCGCGAACGCGGAAAATTCATCCACCATCCGCCCGATATCGCCCACATGGCGGATGATCGTATCCACGCACTGGGCAAAGGTATCGGGATCGGAGGCGATTTCACGCAGGAAGCGCCGCTTGAGCCGTTCGGCGGCAAGCTGGATGGGGGTGAGCGGGTTCTTGATCTCATGCGCGATGCGGCGCGCGACATCCGCCCATGCCGCCTTGCGCTGCGCAACCTGCAGGGCTGTTATGTCATCAAAGGTGACCACATAACCGTCAGCGAAATCGCCGGTCACGGTGCTCTGCATTTCCGCGCCGATTCGCACCAGCAGCGTGCTGGCACGCCCACCGGCCAGCACGTTGACTTCCCCCGTCAGTTCCCGCGCGCCGTCATGGGCGATGCGAGCCAGCATGTCGGCCAGTTCGGGCACCACGTCGATCAGGGGGCGACCGACGCATGCCGCCATGTCACGGTGCAGCAGCACGCTTGCGGCCCGGTTGGGCAGTTCGATCACACGATGCGAATCCAGCCCGATCACCCCGGCGGAAACGCCGGACAACACCGCTTCGGTAAAGCGGCGGCGTTCATTGATCTGGTTGGTGGCGTTGACCAGTTCGGCCCGCTGGGTCGCAAGCTGGGTGGTCATGCGGTTGAAGGCGCGCGACAGGCTGGATACCTCGTCATCGCGATCGCCTTCGGGCACATTGCTGTCCAGATTGCCCTTGCTGACCCGTTCGGACGCCAGAATGAGCAGACGCAGGGGGCGCACGATCTGGTTGGCGAGCATGAGCCCGATCAGAATGGCCGTGGCCAGGACCAGAACCGCCACCAGCGCGAAGATCAGCACGAAGGTGAACTGTATCTTCCCCCGGTTGCCGTTGAGGCGCTGGTAATCAGCCACCACCTGCTCGGTACGGTGCATGTGTTCGAGAATGGCGGGATCGACCGGGCGGGCGATCATCAGCATGAGCGGCGGCGTATCGCCCAGCGTAACCACCGCGCGGACGGTTTTTTCATCCGCCGAATCAAGGATCGCGATTTCGTTGGTGCGCGCCATCAGCGTGGCGGCAGGCGGCGGCAGGTCCTTCAGGTTGGCCGCACGCCCCATCAGCCCGCCGGAAGCGACGACCGTGTTGGTAAACGGGTCATAGACCACGGCCACATCCAGTCCGCGCAGCGTGGCCTGCGAGTCCAGAACCTGCGACAGGGCATCGGAATCATGCAGCAGGTCGCCACCCGAACCCGCCAGCCCGTTCTGCGCACTGACAAGGTAATTCGCCAGCGAGAAGGCTTCCGTGCGGATATTGGCGTTATGTTCCTGCAGATAGCCGCGTGATGTCTCCAGCGCTTCGTTCAGCGCGGTATTCACCCGGTCGCTGAACCAGATCTGGATGCCGTAATGAAAGAATACGGCCGCGAACGTGCCCACGACGATCGTGGGGGCCACCGCCACGATACCGAACAGCGTCACCAGCCGCACATGCAGCCGCGCGCCCGCCAGCCCGCTGCGGCGTTCAGCCAGCACACGCCCCACCTTTTCGGTCAGCGATGTCGCCAGCAGTAGCAGGACAAGGAAGTTCAGGACAAAGACCAGAGCCTGTATCTGCGGATGATGGGCCAGCGACCGGCCACCCGACAGCACCACGAACGTCGCCACCCCCAGCACCAGCGCCAGCAGGACCAGAACCAGCGCCACATTGCGGCGCACCAGCATGTCCAGCATGCGACGCGCCAGACGGTAGGCGGCACCGGGACGGGGCGTGGCGTCCATGGTCAGCTACCGCCACGCACGACGGGGATATCGAGATCGCGTATCTTCTTGCGCAGCGTGTTGCGGTTCAGCCCCAGCATGGCGGCGGCACGGATCTGGTTGCCGCGTGTGGCCGCCAGCGTCATGGTGATCAGCGGGCGTTCGACCTCGGCTATTACCTTGTCGTAGATATCGCTCATCGGGATGCCGTCCTGCCCCGATGACAGGAAGCGGCGCAGGTGACGCTCCACCGCTTCCGCCAGCGTTTCGGTCAGGCCGGTAGCCTCGCCTTCGCCCTGTGCCGCCATGTTACCGGCTTCGACCAGTTCGGCATCGATGATGTCCGCGCCGATATTTTCCTGCGGGTGCAGGGCAATGATGCGGCGCATGAGATTTTCAAGCTCGCGCACGTTGCCGGGCCAGCGATAGGCCTGCAGCCGGGCCACCGCATCATCATCCAGCAGGCGCACGACCCCGCCCTCATCCGCGTTTTCATTAAGGAAATGACGGGCCAGAAGGGGAATGTCCTCCACCCGTTCCCGCAGGGGGGGCAGGCGCATGGGCACCACGTTCAGGCGGTAATACAGATCCTCGCGGAAGGTTCCGGCACGGATCGCCTGCCGCAGGTCGCGGTGCGTCGCGGCAATGATGCGCACATTGGCGCGGATGGGCGCGGTGCCGCCTACGGTCGTGAACTCTCCGTCCTGCAGCACGCGCAGCAGGCGGGTCTGGGCTTCGGGCGGCATGTCCCCGATTTCGTCAAGGAACAGCGTGCCACCCGCCGCCTGTTCGAAGCGTCCGGCCACGCGGGTCGCGGCCCCGGTAAAGGCCCCGCGTTCATGCCCGAACAGTTCGCTTTCGATCAGGTTGCGCGGAATGGCCGCCATGTTGATGGCGACGAACGGCCCCGTGCGCCTGCGCCCGTATTCATGCAGTGCGCGCGCCACCAGTTCCTTGCCCGTGCCGCTCTCGCCACCGATCATTACGGTCAGGTCCGAAGTCGTGAGCCGGGCGATGATGCGGTAGATGTCCTGCATCACGACCGAACGGCCGATAAGCGACATCTGCTCGTCCGGCGCGGGGGCGGCCAGCGGCTGGACCGGAGTTGCCGGTGTCGCCAGCGCACGCGCCACCACCGCCAGCACTTCCTTGAGGTCGAACGGCTTGGGCAGGTATTCGAATGCGCCGCGCTGCGTCGCCTTGACCGCCGTCATCAGGGTGGACTGCGCACTCATGACCACCACGCGCAGGTCGGGCCGGATACGGCGGATGCGCGGGATCAGGTCCAGCCCGTTTTCATCGGGCATGACCACATCGGTAATCACGAGGTCGCCCTCGCCTTCCTCGATCCACTGCCACAGGGTCGATGCCTGCGCGGTGGCGCGGACCTGATACCCCCCGCGTCCCAGCGCCTGGCTTAATACCGTACGGATGGAGCGGTCATCATCGGCAACAAGAATGGTCGGCAGCGACATTCGCTATAAATCTCTCAGGAACTGGAATGGGGGCATTACGGGGTCTCGCGGTCTTCCGTCACGACAGGCAGATGCAGCAGTACGTCCGTGCAGCCGGGCTGGCTTTCCACCTCGATCACGCCGCCGTGGTCTCCCACGATCTTGCCTGCAAGCGCCAGCCCCAGCCCGCTGCCCGTTGTTTTTGTTGTCAGGAACGGCTCGAACAGGTGCGGGCGGATATTGTCGGGAATGCCCGGCCCGTTGTCGCGCACCGAAACCAGCAGCGGTAGCTGCACGCGCTGCCCCCCGCCAGTGGAGACCCATATGCCGGGCCGGTAGCCGGTCGTAAGCGTAATCACGGGGGCGGGCGCGTCGGCGGGATAATCGTGCAGGGCTTCGGCTGCGTTCTTCACAAGGTTGAGCAGCACCTGCACCAACTGGTCGCGGTTGCCCCATACGGGGGGAAGGGAAGGATCGTATTCTTCCTGAAACCGGATATCGGCGGCAAAGCCCTGCTGGGCCAGCCTGCGTACATGTTCGAGTACGCGATGGATGTTGACCGGCCTGCGTTCGATCGGACGGTCGCTGAACATGTCCATCCGGTCCACAAGGTCACGGATACGGTTGACCTCGTCCTGGATCAGGACCGCAAGCTCCCGGTCGGACTCGCCCACCGATGTTTCAAGCAGTTGCGCGGCCCCCCTTATGCCCGAAAGGGGGTTCTTGACCTCATGCGCCAGAATGGCGGCCATGCCCGCCACGCTGCGCGCGGCGGAACGGAAGGTAAGCTGCCGGTCCAGCACGCGCACGGCTGAAAAATCATGGAAGGTCAGGACGACCGAACCCGGTTCCTCCGGCATGGGCGCGCCCTGCACGGTGACACCGTCATGATGCAGGCGGGGGCTTTCCAGCGTGACCTCATGCTCGACCACGGTATGGTCCTGCGCGCGCACCTGCTCCATGAGCATGAATACGGGATTGTCGGCAGGCAGCAGGTCGGTCAGCCGCGACTGCGCCAGATAGGAGCGCGACATGCCAAAAAACGGCTCCGCCGCGCTGTTGACGTAACCGATGCTGTTATCGGCCCGCACGACCATGACCGGCAAAGCCAGCGAATCAAGCACGATCCGGCCATTGCCCGTTACATTGGCGGGCGTACAGCCACCGGGGCCATCAGAAGGGGACTGGCTTTCCCTCATGCCGCCTGTGCGGCGGCCCTTTCCGCCTCCATGGTGGAGGGGCGTGGCCCGCGCAGATTGCCCGCTTCGATCTGGCGGTCATAGAATTCATGGATCATGCCGATGGCGGCATCAACCGCATCCACACGGTTGATCGCGGCGCGGAAACCCGCCGAATCGGGCAGCCCCGCCGAATACCAGGACACATGCTTGCGCGCCAGACGCAGGCCGGGATGGGCGCCAAAATGGTCGATCATCATGCCGTAATGTTCCAGCACGATGGCCTTTTCCGCCGCAAGGTCAGGCTCGGGCACATCCTCGCCGTTCATGAGCGCGCGGGCGACCTGCGCCAGAAACCACGGGCGGCCATAACAGCCCCGGCCGATCATCACACCCTGCGCGCCGGAACGTTCAAGGGCCACGCGGGCGTCTTCCACCGTCAGGATATCACCATTGACGATAACCGGCAGGTCCACCGCATCCACCACCTTGCGCACGAAGCGCCAGTCAGCCGTGCCGTTATAGAACTGCTGACGGGTGCGGCCGTGTACCGTCACCATGCGGATGCCCGATTCCTGTGCAATCCGGGCCAGCGTGGGGGCGTTCAGGCTGTTATGGTCCCATCCCATGCGCATCTTGAGCGTGACGGGAACGTTCACCGCGCGCACCACGCCTTCAAGCAGGCGACCGGCCTGCGCCTCGTCCCGCATGAGGGCTGAACCCGCAAGCTGCCCCACCGCCACCTTTTTCACCGGGCAGCCGAAATTGATGTCGATGATGTCCGCCCCGCGATCAACCGCGATCCGGGCCGCCTGACCCATCGCATCGGGGTCGCAACCGGCAAGCTGCACGGAATTGGGACCGTCATCCGCCACTTCCGCCATGCGCAGGGTATTCTGGTTTTCGCGGACCATGGCCCATGACGCGATCATTTCCGACACGACCAGCCCGGCCCCGAGCCTGCGCGCCAGCCTGCGGAACGGCAGGTCGGTCACCCCGGCCATGGGCGCCAGAATGACGGGCGCCTGCAGGATGACCCCACCCCCCAGATCAATAGGCGACAGCAGTTGAGACGACATGAACCCCGCTTCCCTGCCCCTGCACCCGGCCGTGTTCATGACGGCGCAATGGGTGTGGCAGCCACAATCCATCAATAATGCTTATGATTTAGGCAGAATACCCCCTCACGCCGCCCCACGCAATCGGCTTCGGTGCATTGAAGCAACATTTCCCCGCGATGGCGCAGGCCGCGCATCTGGCGGGAAACCGGCGGCAGGAAGCCAATCGGAATGCACCTTCCCTGCGGGTCATGGATCAGCCGCAACGGACAGTCAGCCAGCCGCCGCGCAATGATGCCCATACCCGAGCGGACGCAGGCCAGCAGCATGACCATCCACAACCGCAGTCATTTATTCCCCCGCGATGCTTGACGCGCGGGCGACATGGCCGCATTGCTCCGCATCATGCGTGTTGCAGCCATTCTTCTTGCCGCAGGCCAGGGTAGCCGGTACAGCGCCCAGACCGCGGCCCCCGTCGCCAAGCAGTATGTCACGCTGGGCGGACGGCCCGTCATCCGCCATGCGGCGGATGCCCTTGCCCCTCATGTCGGGATGATCCAGCCCGTGGGCGATCCCGCCCTGCTGGGCGCAGCGCTTGAGGGATTCGCACCCGAAGGCTGCACGGTCCTGCCGGTCGTATCCGGCGGCGATACGCGTCAGGCCAGCGTCAGCGCGGGACTTGAGGCGCTTGACCGCCTTCCCGAAGGCGAGCGCCCCGATCTGGTGCTGATCCATGACGGTGCCCGCCCCTACGTGCCCGACAGCGTGACGCAGGGCGTGATCGCGGCCCTTTCGCAGCATGCCGGGGCCATTCCCGCCGTGCCGGTAGCCGATACCATCAAACGCGCCAGGGACGGCATCATTACCGATACCGTGCCCCGCACGGACCTGTTCCGCGCCCAGACGCCGCAGGGCTTCCGCTTCGGGCTGCTGCGCGACCTGCATCGCTCCGCCGAGGCTGCGGATGCGACCGACGATGCCGCCCTGCTGGAAAAAGCCGGGCACCCCGTCGCCATCGTTCCCGGTTCGGAAGACAATATCAAACTGACCTACAAGGAGGATCTGGTGCGCCTGGAACGCCTGATCGGCCCGACCCTGCTGCCGCGCACCGGGATCGGCTATGACGTACACGCCTTTGCCGAAAACCGTCCCCTGATCATGTGTGGCATCACCGTGCCCCACACGCGCGGCCTTGCCGGGCATTCCGATGCGGATGTGGGCATCCATGCCCTGTGCGATGCGATTTACGGTGCGCTGGCCGAAGGGGATATCGGCCGCCACTTCCCCCCCAGCCAGAACGAGTGGAAGGATGCGGACAGCGCGCGCTTCCTGATCCATGCGGGCGAACGCATCCGCCAGCGCGGCGGCATGCTGGTCAATGCCGATGTGACCCTGATCTGTGAACGCCCCAAGATCGGCCCGCATTCGGAAGCGATGCGCGCGCGTCTGGCCGAACTGCTGAAGGTTGATATCGACCGGATTTCGGTCAAGGCCACCACGTCCGAACGCCTTGGTTTTACCGGGCGCGAGGAAGGCATAGCCTGTCAGGCCAGCGCCACGGTTCTGGTGCCCTGATTTCCATATGAAAACGGCCCGGTTCAGACCGGGCCGTTTTTACTTCCGCGGGGTTCTTACCCCGTATGGCACAGGCGCAGGAAGCGGGCCGCGTCCTCCACCTCCGCCGTCAGCAGGCGCAGGGTCTCGACCTGTTTTTCATCGCGCCCCCATATCGCCATCTGGGTCAGCTCATCCACACTGGCGATATCAGCGGCGCGCGCGGCTGACAGCGCGCCCGTCGCCACCGCATAACCCAGCACAATACTTTTCATGGCGGGCACCATGACGCCAAGGGCGGCCAGCGTCGCATTATCCAGCCTGTCCAGCAGTTCCTGCCACGCCGCCTGCACGCCCTGCGGCTGCACCAGCGGCATGATGCCCTGCGTGACCACCATATCGATGCCATGCCGTGCGCGCAGCCATGCAAGCTGCGGGTCCCATTCCGTCTGCTGGCGGGTGCAGAGCTGGGCGGGATAATCCGCGCGGTAACACAGCAGCTCGCCATCCACATACTGCAATAACGCCGCCACCTGCGCCGCCGGATCGGGAGCCACGCGTTCGATCATGCTGCCGGTTATACGGGTCATGGGCAGGTCATCGGGGGTGAACATGCCCCCTTTCTCCCCGCCCGCCTGCGCCCATTCCGCCGCAATGGCTTCAGCCAGCGCGGCGGAGGCAACACAGAGCACCGCCCCGCCGGGCAGACGGATGGGCCGGCCGTCAAGTTCAACCCCGAACAGGCCATCCGCAGTTGGACGCACGGCCGCATCCGTCCAGAACCGTTTGCGACTGCCCGCTTTCTGCGCGCTGGGTACGCGTACGCCGTCTTTCATCATTTCAGGATACCCAGGCCTTTCAGCAGGCCAGCGGCTTTCTTGAGATTGGGCGCACCCTTGGAATTGCCCAGAATCGCCGCCGCCCCGCCTGACGTGGACGCATCCGCAGCCCTGGGGGCCGCCGTGGTGGGCTGGGGACCGGGCTGTCCTTCGCGTGCGGCCTTCAGCGTCGCGGGGCACGGATCGGCAATGGCGGTATTCTTGCCCGATCCACCCAGCAGCAGACCGATGGCGTAGCGTCCGTCCGAACCCGCATCCATCTTCGGACGCGGCGCGGACAGGGTGCCGCCAACACGCAGCGGCAGGCTGGCACCCGTCCCGCCAATCAGCACCTGCGGCACGAGATGCAGGTCCAGATCCTGCGTAACCATCCCCACCGTGCCGTGGCCGGTGACAGTCAGCGCATTGGTCTGCACGCCGATCGTATCGATATTGGCGCGTCCATCCGCCATATCCATGTGCACGCCAAAACAGCGCAGCGCGATCGGGCCGGACCCCAGCGCCCCCCGCGCGGTGTCACCCAGCATCGCGCCCAGCGCGCTGCCGCTGACCGTGCCATTGACCATCGACACGCCCATATGGCCCGTCATGCTGTTGCGCAGTTCGGTGCGGGTATTGCCCTGCGCACGCCCCGTTCCGACCACCTGCAACGCGCCCTGCACCATGTTGGACAGGCCCGCCCTGCTTTCCACCCATGTGGCAGGCAGCACCAGCGTGCCGATCGTGCCGGATATGGTGGGCACGCTGCCTGATGCATCAACCGTAAGTTGGCCCGATATGCTGCGTCCCGTGCCCTGCGCCTGTATCGGGTCAATGGTCAGCCGCCCGTTACGCAGGACCACATGCGTCAGGGCGTTGTGGTAGTCGTCGCCCTCAAATTCCATCTGGCCGACACTCAACCGCAGATCCACATCCTGCTTGCGCAGTTCGGCAAAGGGCAGCGTATCGCCAGCAGCCGTTTCCTGCGCCGGGGCGGTTACGCCGGTCGCATCGGCCTTCGCGCCCTGCGCCATCAGGGCATCCGCATTCAGCCAGCTTGCATCCAGCGTGCCCGCCAGCAGCGGCACGCCGTCATGGCCGCCATGGACCGACAGGTCCAGCGCCCCCTGAAGGGAGACCTGCGTGCTCTTGACCGCGATATCGGATAGCTGGAAATGCGCGCCGTTGTCCTCGCTCACCAGATGGGTGGAGGCTTCAAGATGGTCGATCCCCGCCCCATGCGGCAATGCAAGATGCCCGGCGGAAGCCGTAACATTCACCACCGCGCGCGATCCGCCCAGCGTGCCCGCAATCCGCATCGAACCCGGATCGCCCGATACATCAAGCGAAAGCGGCAGCGGGTCCGACAGGTGGGACAGGACAGCGGCCTCGACCTGCTGGAGCGAACCCAGCGTACCGGACAGTTTCAGCCCCTGCCCTTCCCACTGTCCCTGCGTGCGGATGGTAACGGTATCCTTTGGACCCGGCGCATCAATGGACAGGCCCTGCAGCGTCAGTCCTGTCACATACAGCCCCGCATCCACAGCCCCGGTATCCAGATGCAGGCTGTCGAGCAGCGGCGTGCTGCCTTCCTTGTCCGCCGCACTGCCATCCACCACCTTCGCCCTGAGCGAGAGACGCCGCACATCGGGCAGGTTCAGGCCGGGCACCACGGCCTCGATCGCCTTCAGGCTGGCGATGCTGCCATCAAGTGCCAGGTTGTAGCCCTTCATGTGATCCGGGTCGGCCACACTGCCCGACAGGGCCACCTGCCCCACCGGCTGCCCGCCCGAAGTGAAGGCGGCGTTCAACGCGACCGGCCAGCCGGAACGCGCGGTGGATGTCAGGTTGATCGGGCCGGTATAGCCCGTCAGCGTGAAGCCGCCGCCATCATTATGGCCCGCGATGTCGATCTGCGGTTTTTCACCACTGACACCGGACAGGTTGGCATGGTCCAGCACGACCTTGCCCCTGCTGCCCGTCATCTGGTCATCCCAGTCCAGATCGGCGTTGGCGACCCGGATACTGCCGATCTGCACCTTCCAGTCAGATGCGGCCTGCGTCGTTGCGGGCTGCGCGGTGGCGGTGGCCTGCGGACCAGCGGGGGACAGGCGCCAGTTGGCCTGCCCCTGTGCCGTGCGTTCCAGATGGACCACCGGATGGTCCAGCTTCACATCATCAAGCCGGATTTCATGATGCAGCAGCGCCATAAGCCCCACCGTGGCTTCCAGCCTGTCCGCCGTGACCATGTCCGCATAAGCACCACCGGCCATGTCGGACAGGCCGACATCACGCACGGACAGCGACAGGCTGGGCAAAAGATGCAGGTCCGGCACGCCCATGCGCACCTGCCGACCTGTCTGTTTCTCTATTGCGGCGATGGCTTTCGTCCGCAGTGCCTCGGGGTCCAGCATGGAGTGGACCATGAACCCGGCCCCACCGGCCACCACCACTACCGCTGCGGCGGAACCCAGCAATATCCGCCGTGCCTTTGCGTTCTGTGCCATATCGCTTCCTGTCCTGTACGTTCCCCGGCGCGTCAGATGCGCCGGCAGGGCGCCGCGGCAGGTGCGACAAACCCGATCTGCCTGAATGTTTCGCGCATGTGGGGGGAAAGCTCCGCCTCCACCACCAGCCTGCCGCCTGCCGGATGCGGCAGTTCCAGCCGACGTGCATGCAGGTGTAGCCGATCGGCGAAGCCCGCGACATGCGCTATGTCACCGCCATATTTCGGGTCGCCCAGTATGGGGTTGCCCAGCGCTTCGCAATGCACGCGCAACTGGTGGGTACGACCGGTCAGGGGCGAGAGCGCCAGCCACGACATCTTGCGCGCGGCCGCATCCAGCACTTCATATTCGCTCAGGGCATGGACGGCATCCGCGTCGCCACGTTCGGCCACCACACTGATCGCGCCCGCACCCGCGCCCAGCTTGGTCAGCGGCTGATCGATGATGCCCGTCGCCGGGCTGGGCCGCCCGACAACCACGGCCCAGTAGACCTTATGCACGTCGCGCCCACGGAAGGCAGCCGCCAGCTTGGCGGCAACGCCGGGCGTGCGGGCGACCAGAAGCAGGCCGGACGTGTCACGGTCGATACGGTGGACCAGCCGCGGGCGCGGATCGTCGGGGCTGTCACGCAGGCCGTCAAGCAGCGCGTCGATATGATGGGTGATGCCCGGCCCGCCCTGCACGGCAATGCCCGCAGGCTTGTTGAGCACGATCACATGCTCGTCGCGGTAGATCACCATCTTGTTGATCTCACGCACCTGCCGCTCATCCAGTGGCTTTACCGCCAGTGGCGGCGGACGGTTTGCGTTGGGTATGGGCGGCACGCGTACCGCCTGCCCCGGCACCAGACGGGTGGCGGCGGTGGCGCGCTTGCCATCCACGCGCACCTGCCCCGTGCGGCACAGCTTCTGCAACGCGCCCTGCGTCAGGTGTGGGTAATGCCGGCGGAACCAGCGGTCCAGACGGATATCGGCTTCGTCATCGCTGACGGTAAGGGAAACGACACTCATGACCGACGGCTTTCGCGCACTCTGTTCCAACTGTCCAGTCGTCGCGCCACTTCACGTTCATATCCACGGTCCGTCGGCTGGTACAATTTCGGGCGGCGCATGCCATCGGGGAAGTAATTCTGCCCCGATATGCCCCCTTCCGCATCATGGTCGTATTCATAGCCCTTGCCGTAGCCGATATCCTTCATGAGCGTGGTCGGCGCGTTCAGGATATGCGCCGGTGGCATCAGGCTGCCCGTGGCGCGGGCGGCGCGGCGGGCCATGTTGTAGCCCTTGTAGACCGCGTTGGATTTCGGCGCGGTGGCCAGATGTACCACAAGCTGTGCGAGCGCCAGTTCCCCTTCGGGCGAGCCAAGGCGCTCGAACGTTTCCCACGCCGCCACCGCCAGCGGGAGGGCATGGGGGTCGGCCATGCCCACATCTTCCGCGGCGAAGCGGGTCAGACGACGGGCGATATAGCGCGGGTCCTCGCCACCTTCCAGCATGCGGGCGAACCAGTACAGCGCCGCATCGGGGTCCGATCCCCGCATGGATTTATGCAGCGCGGAAATCAGGTTGTAATGCTCTTCACGGTCCTTGTCATACAGCGCGGCACGCCGCGCCAGCAGGTTTGACAGCGCCGCCGGGTCCAGCGGGACAGCCTGTGGCGGCAGGGCAAAAAGCTGTTCGACCATGTTCAGAAGGTAGCGCCCGTCCCCATCCGCCATGGCGCGCAGGGTGGCGCGCGCTTCAGGTGTCAGGGGCAGCGGCGTGCCGGTCGCAGCTTCCGCGCGGTGCAGGAGCTGTTCCATCGCCGCATCGTCCAGCCGATGCAGCACCAGCACCTGACAGCGTGAAAGCAGCGCGCTGTTGAGCGCGAAGGACGGGTTTTCCGTCGTCGCACCCACCAGCACCACAGTGCCATCTTCCACCACCGGCAGGAACCCGTCCTGCTGCGCGCGGTTGAAGCGATGGATTTCATCCACGAACAGAAGGGTGCCGCCGCCCTGCGCACTGATGCGCCGGGCTTCCTCGAACGCGCGCTTGAGATCGGCCACACCGGAAAAGACGGCTGAAAGCTGGACAAAGCGCAGCCCCGCCGCATTGGCCAGCAGGCGGGCGATGGTGGTCTTGCCCACACCCGGCCCACCCCACAGGATCAGGCTGGCCAGCGATCCGCGCGCCAGCATCTGCCGCAGGCTGCCCTTTGGCCCCAGCAGGTGATCCTGCCCCACCACGTCATCCAGCGTGGCCGGGCGCAGCCTGTCGGCCAGTGGCTGGGTGCGCGCGGGCTGGGCCGTGGCAGCGGGCGGAAAGGCGACCGGATCGCGGTCCCCCTGGCCAGACGGCAGTCCACCGAACAGATCCGCCGGGCCTTCATCCATACTGTCACGCCTGCCTGCCATATGCTCCTGCCTGTACCGTCCTGTCGCGGCCCCCTGCGGGACCATCCGTTCAAATTGGGAAGTGCGGCATCATAATACCAGCCCCAACATTACCGCGCACCGTATCAGAACTGGAAATAGATGAAGGGTTCGGGTGGCCTGCCCCCCATCAGGAACAGCAGCAGCACGAAGGCCACGCCCCCCGCCACCGCCAGCCAGGGTGCCGGGCGCATGCGCTCAAGCACGGCTTCCTGCGATGATGGACCCACCAGCGCCACCAGAAGCGCCAGCCCCAGAACCACGGGATGCCGGACACTGGCCGCACCGATCCCCTGCGCCCCGCCGATCCCCGCCAGCATCCGGCCCGCCGTGGGCAGGTCGGCGGCACGGAACACCACCCATGTCAGCAGCACGAAAGCCAGCGTCAGCACCCGCCCACCCCATCGGGGCATGACCCGCCCCGTCCGCGTCCATACATGCGCCACCGCCAGCGCAGCGCCATGCAGCAGCCCCCATAGCACAAAGGTCCAGCCCGCCCCGTGCCACAGACCGGCAAGGCCCATCGTAACCATCACATTGGCCACCTGACGCAGCGGCGCGCAGCGGTTGCCACCCAGCGGGATGTAGATGTAATCGCGCAGGAAACGCGACAGCGTCATGTGCCACCGCCGCCAGAAATCGCGCACCGACACCGCCCGGTATGGCGCGTTGAAGTTGAAGGGCAGGCGTATCCCCATCATCAGCGCCATGCCGATGGCCATGTCGGAATAACCGGAAAAATCGAAATAGATCTGAAGCATGTAGGCAACGGCCGCGAGCCATGCCGCCGCCATATCCGGCGCATGTCCCATATGGGCTGCATCGAATACCGGCGTACACATGCTGCCCAGCGTATCGGCCAGCCCGACCTTCTTGCCCAGACCGACCAGCAGCAGCAGGCTGCCCCGGCCGATATTCTCCCACATCATGGCGCCACGCGGGCTGGCGTCGAACTGCCAGATCAGTTCGTTATGCCGCACGATCGGCCCCGCCACGAGCTGCGGGAAAAAGGTCACGAATTCCAAGAAATCCGCCAGCCGGTAAACCCGCGCCTGCCCGCGCCCCAGATCCACCAGATAGGAGATTTTCTGGAACACAAAAAAAGAAAGTCCAAGCGGCAGCACCACCGGCCACGGCGTATGAATCCCCCCCGTGAGGGAGACCAGACAGCCCGCCAGCCAGTCAGCATATTTGAAACCGCCCAGCACCAGCAGGTTGCCCGCAATGCCCAGCCACAGCCATTCCCGCCTGCGCCGGCACCCCCACGCCATGGCCACCATCTGGTTGAACCCGACCATGCCCAGCAGGAAGGGCACGAACCGCCAGTCCCATAACCCGTAGAATACAAGCGACGCCGCAATCACCACGCCCTGCCGCGCGGCCCGGCTGCCCGATACGGCGTAATACAGTCCAAGCACCAGCGGCAGGAACACCACAAGGAAGGACTGCGAGGCAAACAGCATCAGCCGCTACGTTCCGCCACGGCCTGCCCCGCCGCATGGCCGCTGGACCATGCCCACTGGAAATTATAGCCGCCCAGCCACCCGGTCACGTCCACGGCTTCCCCCACCATGAACAGCCCCGGCACGTCCCGCGCTTCCATATCGCGCGAAGACAGGCCGTCGGTATCCACCCCGCCGCGCGTAACCTCCGCCTTGACGTAGCCTTCCGTGCCATGGGGGTTGAGCCGCCATGCGCCAAGCTGGTGCGCCACGGCGGTCAGGACGGCATCGGGCATGCCTGCAAGCTGTCCTTCAGGCAGGTAAGCCTGCGCGAAAACCTGCGCCAGCCGCTGCGGCAGCAGCATGGACAGCATGGCCAGCCCGCCAGCGCGCGGGCGGTCGCGCTTGATGTCCAGCACGCGGCGGCCCGCATCCACGCCCGGCAGCAGGTCGATGTCCAGCGCCTGTCCCGGCTGCCAGTAGGATGACGCCTGCAATATGGCGGGACCGGACAGGCCACGATGGGTAAAGACCATGCCGTCGCGGAAAATGACCTCCCGCGCATGCCGCCCCGTCCCGCTGCGGCATGCGATGCCCACGTTGACGGACAGTCCGGCCAGCGGCTCCATCCATTCCCGGTCCTGCGCGCCAAAGGTCAGCGGCACCAGCGCGGGGGCCGGGGCCACGACACGCAGGCCGAAACGGCGCGCGAGATCATGCGCCAGCCCCGTGGCCCCCAGCTTGGGAATGGACAGTCCCCCTGTCGCCACGATCAGGTTACGGGCGCGGAAAACCCCCTGATCCGTTTCAATCCGGTATTCCCCGCCACCATCGCGCGCCACGTCGATGATCCGGTGCGACAGGCGCATGTCCACCTGTGCCGCAGCACATTCACGCAGCAGCATGTCCACAATGTCACGCGCCGAACGGTCGCAGAATAGCTGGCCCGCCGCCTTTTCATGCCACGGGATGCGATGGCGCTGCACCAGGGCCAGGAAATCGGCGGCGGTGTACCGCGCCAGCGCCGACTTCGCAAAATGCGGATTGCCGGACAGGAACTGGCTGGCGCCCATATCCATATTGGTGAAATTGCACCGCCCGCCGCCCGAAATCAGGATCTTGCGGCCCGCATGCGGCGCATGGTCCACCACCATGACCCGCCTGCCCGCCTGCCCCGCCGTGGCCGCCGCCATAAGGCCCGCGGCCCCTGCGCCCAGCACGATGGCGTCGCAGCCCGCGGTCTGTGCCTTCACGGCGCTAGAAATCCAGATCCGCGTAATGGGCGGGCGGATTGATGCCGGTGATGCGGTCCTGCAGCAGGGAGCGGAAGCATGGGCGGCTCTTGATCCGGGCGTACCAGTCCTTTGCCGCCGGTGCCCGCGCCCAGTCCACGTCATCAAGGAAGTCGAGACAGGACAGATGCGCCGCCGCCGCGAAATCCGCCATCGACAGCATGTTCCCCGCCAGCCACTGCCGCGTTTCGGCCAGCCAGTCGATATAGGACAGGTGGGTGCGGATATTGGCGTATCCCGCCCGCAGCGCCGCCCCATCGGGATTGCCGCGTCCCGAAATGCGCTTCATCACCTTTTCATTAAGCAGGTTGCGCGATACCTCGCGGCCGAATTTCTCGTCAAACCACACCACCAGCCTGCGCACTTCCACCCGTTCGGCCAGCGTGCGGCCCAGAAGGGGGGTGTCGGGATAGGCTTCTTCCAGATATTCGCAGATCACCCACGAATCCGGAATGCACAGGCCGTTTTCTTCCTGTAGCATGGGGACCGTGCCGGCAGGGTTGCGGTCAAGGTATTCGGGACGCTGTTCCCAGATACGCTCGATCTTGAGTTCGAACGGCAGCCGCTTTTCCCCCAGCACGAGGCGAACCTTGCGGGAATACGGCGAAAGGGGAAGGTGGTACAGGATGCGCATGCTTCCGCTTTATTGCATCGGGCCGCTCTTCGCCAAGCCCCGAGTACGCATGAAAGAAAAAGCACGCGCGCAGGGGCGGTGAAACAGCATCCACCCCTCGACAGTTGGCCCATGGCACGATAGCTGAAAACAGACACGCCCATTTACCATACAGGACAGGATCACGTTGCCAGACGAACTGCGTCCCCCACCGAAAATCCGCGCACGCGGGCGGTCGTTCCTTGCCCTGGTGCTTTCGCCCGAACCCGCGCTGGCGGACTGGCTGCTCGGGCTGGATGCGCAGATCGCGCGGTCCAGCACGTTCTTCGCGGGCAAGCCGGTCATACTGGACCTGTCCCTGCTGGATGCCGGGACCGAAGGGCTGGCCGGTCTCTATCCCGCGCTGCGTGAACGTGGCATCCGCATCATCGGCATAGAAGGCGGCGATCCGTCATGGCCCGCCTGCGCGCAGTGGGACTGGCCCGCCGGCTTCATGGGGGGACGGGCCTCCGGCGCCGTGGAAATCCCCGAGGATACGGCCACGGCCACCGCCCCCGAGGCGCCGCGCGGTTCATCCATGATCCTTGAACAGCCGATCCGCTCGGGACAGACGATCATGAACCCCGACGGGGACATCATCATCGTGGGGTCCGTCGCTTCCGGCGCGGAAGTGACGGCAGGGGGATCGATCCATGTTTACGGCCCGCTGCGCGGCCGGGCCATCGCGGGCATGAACGGGCAGCCGGACGCGCGCATCTTCGCCCATTCGATGCAGGCCGAACTGGCGGCTATTGACGGTTATTACATTACCGCCGAAGAAATAGATCCGCGCTACGTCCAGCAACCCGCGCAGATCATTCTCAGTAATGACACACTTGTTGTGCAGCCACTGGTCCCGCCGACATTCGCAGGCCGCAAAACCTGACGACATCGCACTGATTTCCCATTGCGCCATGCGCGCGCCAACCCATACAACCGTATCCATCAGGTCATGAACAAGAAAACACCCCCCAAGAGCGGACAAGGAACTACCCCAATGGCAAAAGTGCTGGTTGTCACATCCGGCAAGGGCGGCGTCGGAAAGACAACGTCAACTGCGGCACTGGGCGCAGCACTGGCACAGACCGGGCAGAATGTCGTTGTTGTCGATTTTGACGTCGGCCTGCGCAATCTCGACCTTGTCATGGGGGCCGAGCGCCGGGTCGTGTTCGACCTGATCAACGTGATCCAGGGTGACGCCAAGCTTTCGCAGGCGCTGATCCGCGACAAGCGGATCGAGACCCTGTCCATCCTGCCTGCGTCCCAGACACGCGACAAGGACGCCCTGACCGCCGAAGGCGTGGCCAAGGTGATGCAGGAACTGCGCGAAAAGTTCGACTGGGTGATCTGTGACAGCCCGGCGGGCATTGAACGTGGCGCCCAGCTTGCCATGTACCATGCCGATTACGCCGTTGTGGTGACCAATCCCGAAGTCTCCTCCGTGCGTGACAGTGACCGGATCATCGGCATGCTGGACAGCACGACAGAACGGGCGAAAGCTGGTGGCAAGATCGAGAAATACCTGCTGCTGACCCGTTACGACCCGGCGCGCGCCGCACGCGGCGAAATGCTGCGGATCGAGGACGTGCTGGAAATCCTGTCCATACCGCTGCTGGGCATCATTCCCGAAAGCGAGGAAGTGCTGCGGGCCTCCAACCTTGGTGCGCCTGTAACCATCAGCAGCCCCGACAGCCCGCCGGCCCGTGCCTATGCGGAAGCCGCGCGCAGGCTGGAAGGTGAAAAACTGGAAGTGACCGTGCCGACCGAACGCAAGGGGCTGTTCGCACGCCTGTTCAAAGGGAGAGGCTGATGAGCCTGTTCAGTTCCTTCTTCGGTCGCGGTAACAAGACTTCCGCCCCCGTAGCGCGTGACAGACTCCAGATCCTGCTGGCCCATGAACGCACGGGCGACGGCACGGAATCCGACCTGCTTTCCAAGCTGCATGCGGAAATCCTGCAGGTGATCAAGAAGCATATCCCCGTCGATCAGGACAAGGTGCAGGTCAAGCTGGACCGTGGCAACTCCGTCTCGATGCTGGAAATTGACATCGAAGTGCCGCAGCTCAAGTCATCGGACCGTCCGTAAAGGCAACGGCATATGGACAGGGCCGCATGCGGCCCTGTCCATGACAGAGACTGTTCAGGAAAGGCGGGGTTCGATCCAGCGGCGGGCATGTTCGAAATCCCGCGCGACCGCCGCCTGTGCCGCCGCCACGTCACGCTGGCGCAGGGCTGCGATCAGGTCTTCATGCGGATGGGGACGGCCTTCATGTTCCAGATGGATCATGGGGCGTGACAGCGCATAGATCGGACCGATACGCATCCACAGGTTCCGCAGGATCGTGGCCGTAAGCGGCAGTTCGGCCAGAGTGGCCACCGTTGTATGGAAATCCGCATTGAAGGCGGCCATACCCCCGTCGTCGCGCGCACGCGACGCATCCATGAACTGGCGCTGCAGGATGACCAGCGCCTCGATCCCGTGATCGGTCGCGCGCTGGGCTGCGGCGGCAGCCAGACGCATTTCCAGATCGGAACGCAGGTCATGGATTTCGGCAAAGCTGCGCTGGGTCATGGCGGGCACCACCGCCGTATTGCGGTCATTCAGTTCCAGCGCATGTTCGGATACCAGACGCAGCAGCGCTTCGCGCACCGGAGTAGGGCTAAGCCCCAGTTCGGCAGCCAGGGGACGCAGGACCAGACGTTCACCCGAACGATAGCGGCTGCGGATCAGCCCACGACGCACGTGGTCATAGGCTTCCTCGCTCAAGGCGCGGCGTGGAAGCTTTTCAGACTGGCCTGCGGTGAATGCTACCATGCCGTTGAATCATCCTTAATGCAAATAGGTCTTATTAATACGGATCAATAATGATCTATGCGTGAATGGCAACGCCTGAAAAAGCGAAAAACCATTTTTTGCTGCATTTGGCGGGATTCATGGCTGCTTTGTCATGGAAAGCCGCCCCGGCAGGGAACCCCCCGCCCCCCAGACCCGTTATCCCGGCACAGGTTCGTAACATGCCGCTTCCCATCACAAGATGGGGAGCAATAAGGAGACGACCATGGCCGACGTCGCAGAAAACACCTTCCTGACCGATGTGCAGACATTGCGCGCACGCGCGAAGCAGGCGATCGAAAAAGGTGCGCTGACCCCCGCCTACCAGGGCGACGTCAAGACCGCGATCGAACTGTTGCAGACGGTTGTCGCAACCGAACTTGTGTGTGTCCTGCGCTATACGATGCATTCCATTTCCGTCGCGGGCATCAACAGTGAAAGCGTCGCGGGCGAATTCGCAACCCATGCGAAAGAGGAACGCGCCCATATGATGTGGGCAGCGCAGCGCATAGACCAGCTTGGCGGTATACCCAACCTTGCGCCCGAAGGGCTGGCCACGCGTTCGGCAAGTGAATACGGTAAGGGCGGCAATCTGATCGAGATGGTGCGCCAGAACCTTGTGGCCGAACGCCTGGTGATCGAGCATTACCGTGAACTGATCCGCTACTTTGCCGACCACGACCCCACAACGCGCATCATGCTCGAAAAGATCCTTGCGGAAGAAGAAGAACACGCAACCGATATGCACGACCTGCTGGTTGCCCACGAAGGACATCCCTTCCTGTCCTGATTTCCTGCTTTTCAGCCACCGCGCACTGCGCCTGCCCTTTATGCAATCCTGTCCGCCCGCATGGGCGGGACGGGAGGCCTTGGCGCGTTCATCGTCCTGCGGTGGCCTTTTCCCATTTCAAACGGAGACCCCATAATGGCTGAGCCGAAAACCCGTGACCTGTTCATCGGTGGTGAATGGACCAGAGCTGAAACATCTGATCGTGACACCATCCGCAACCCCGCCACGGGCGAAATACTCGCCACGGTAGCCATCGCCAGCGAAAATGACGTCGGGCGCGCCCTGCGCACGGCACAGGAAGCCTTTCCCGCATGGAGCCGTCAGGTCGCGACGGACCGCGCCGATTACCTGTACCGCCTGATCGAACTGATAAAGCGCGATACCGAAAAGCTGGCGCGCATCATCACCAGTGAAAATGGCAAACCGCTGAAGGAAGCCCGGATCGAGGTCAACTTCGCCATCCAGCTTATCCGCTTCGCCGCCGAAAACGTGCGCAGGCTGGAAGGCAACATCATTCCCGGCAGCCGCCCAGGCGAGAAAATCCTGATCGACAAGATCCCACACGGCGTAGTGGCTGGCATCTCGGCATGGAATTTCCCGCTGGCACTGACCGCACGCAAGCTGGGACCGGCCCTTGCCGCTGGCAACACTTTCGTCATCAAACCGCACGAACTCACCCCGCTTGCCACGCTGGCGCTGGCGGAACTGACGGTTGAGGCAGGCTTCCCCAAGGGCATATTCAATGTCGTGACCGGTGGCGGCGCGACCGTGGGCAATGCGCTGGTCACCAACCCCATCACCAAGCTCATTACCATGACCGGCAGCACGCCTGCTGGCCGCAAGATCATGGCGGCGGCGTCCGAAGGACTGAAGGAAGTCCGGCTGGAACTGGGCGGCAAGGCCCCCTTCATCGTAATGGAGGATGCCGATCTGGATGCGGCGGTGGATGCGGCGGTGGCCGCGCGCTTCATGAACTGCGGTCAGGTCTGCACGGCCAATGAACGCACCTATGTGCATACGGCGGTGTATGACAAGTTCCTCGAGCGCCTGCGCACGCGGATCAAGGCGCTGCGGACTGGCGACCCGCTGGATGAAAAGACCGATATGGGACCGAAGATCAGCGCCGCCGAGATGGAAAAGGTCGATGGCATGGTCCAGAACGCCGTCAAACAGGGGGCGAAGCTGGAAGCCGGCGGCAAGCGCCTGACGGGCGGCGCGTATGACAAGGGCAATTTCTATGCCCCCACCCTGCTGACCGAAGTAACGGCAGAAATGGACATTGCACAGAACGAGGTGTTCGGCCCTGTCCTGTCGCTGATCCGGGTGCGTGACTTCGATGATGCGCTGACGCAGGCCAACAGGTCACGTTACGGCCTGTCCGCCTACCTGTTTACGCAGAGCCTGAAGAACATCATGCGCATGACGCGTGAACTCAACTTCGGTGAAGTCTACGTCAACCGCGAAGGCGGCGAAGCAGCACAGGGCTTCCACCACGGCTATGGCGACAGCGGCATTGGTGGCGAGGACGGCCAGTACGGGCTTGAAGCCTATGTCACCACCAAAACCATCTACCTGAACGCCTGATCCATCACGGGTCACGTAATCAGGCCGCCCGGCGCAATCCGGGCGGCCTTTTTTACTGGCGCGCGGCCCGCGGGGTCAGATCTGGCGCATCCACACGGTATCGACCGCGTGGCTGGGGCTTTTATGCATGACCACGCGGGCGCGTTCGCGCGTGGGCAGGATGTTCTGCCGCAGGTTGGGCAGGTTGATGCGGTGCCAGATATCGCGCGCCATGCGCTCGGCCTCCGGGCGGGAAAGATCGGCGCAGTGATGGAAATAGGACGTCGGCTTGCGGAACGCCGTCTGCTGCAGCAGCAGGAAACGCTGGACGTACCAGTCCTCGATCACATCGGTTTCCGCATCGAGATAAATCGAGAAATCGAAGAAGTCCGATGCCATGAACGGCTGTTCGGACACTGTCTGCAGCACGTTCAGCCCTTCGAATATCAGGATATCGGGCTGGTCGATCACCTGATACCTGTCTGGCACGATGTCGTAGGCCTCATGCGAATAGACAGGCACCTTCAGGTTCCGCTCCCCCGCTTTCAGCGCCGCGAGGAAGGAAATCATCTGCCGCAGGTCATAACTTTCGGGAAAGCCCTTGCGGTGCATGAGGTCGCGCTGTTTCAGCACCCGTGTGGAATGCAGGAAGCCATCGGTCGTGACCAGCGCGACATTGGGGTGATCGGGCCAGCGCGACAGCACGGCCTGCAGCAGTCGGGCAAAGGTGCTCTTGCCCACGCCCACGCTGCCCGCAATGCCGATCACGAAGGGCATCGTGACCAGTGGTGCGCCCATGAAGGCGCTCTTGACCATATGGTTCAGGCTGCGGGTGGCCATGACATGCAGGTTGAGCAGGCGCGAAAGCGGCAGGTAGATCTCGCTTATGTCTTCCAGCGAGACCGGCTCGTTACGCCCGCGCAGGGACGCGATATCCCCCTCCCCCAGCGACTGGGGCACATTCGCGCGCAACGCCGCCCATTCGGGGCGGGGAAAGATCATGTAAGGCTGCACCGCGCCATGGGAAGGCTGCGTGGAGATGACAGGACCCGCGTCCAGCACACAGTTCTCCATGCCCTTGTCCTTTCTGCTGTGGCGCCTGCCGGTGTGCGCAGGCCATCTGCCGCGTATCATCATCGTTCGCGCCAATCCAGACAGCGGTGGCCCAATTTAGCGTGTGCTTCCCCGGCCAGCCCGCCATTTCCGGCATCCTGACATAGACGTGACAATTGTGACACACCCCTTACCCCCACCCTGAATGATATGAAACAGACACGGCGGCAGCACGCGCCACTGGCCATTTTCGCGCTACCGAACCGTAAACCAGCGGCCCACGGAACCCCGTGGCGGACCGTACCGCATGATCCGGATACCGTAATGAACGACACGACCACACATCCGTTTTCCGCAATGACGCAATCCGTTCAGGCTCCCGGCTGGACCGACGAACGCGCGCGCGCCGTCCTGCGCCGCATTCTTGATGCCGCCATCCACAGCGCCATGCCCGATGTGGTGCTGGCCCGTTACCTGCCACCCCGGCCAGAAGGGAAATGCGTGGTGGTCGGCGCGGGCAAGGCGGCGGCATCCATGGCGGCGGCACTGGAGCAGGCATGGCCGGATGTGGACCTGACCGGCTGCGTGGTCACGCGCGACGGGCATACCACGTCCACGCGCCGCATCCGCGTGCTGGAAGCCGCCCACCCGGTGCCCGACAGCCGCAGCGAGGCGGCAGCCCGCGCTATGCTGGACGCCGTAAGCGGGCTGGGGCCGGATGATCTGGTCATCGCGCTGATTTCCGGCGGGGGATCGGCCCTGATGGAACTGCCACGGGCCGGGGTTACGCTGGATGACATTCGCGCGATCAACCGCGCCCTGCTGCATTCCGGGGCGAGCATAAACGACATGAACGTGGTCCGCCGCCACCTGTCCGTCATCAAGGGTGGGGGCCTTGCCGCAGCCGCCGCCCCCGCGCGGGTGGTGACACTGGCCATAAGCGACGTGCCGGGGGATGACCCGCTGACCATCGCAAGCGGCCCAACGGTCGCGGACCCCACCACACCGGATGACGCGCTGTCCATCCTCGTCCATTACGGTATTCCCATCCCTGAGGCGGTGCGGACGATGCTGGCACAGGCAGCCCCTGCACGCGCACCTGCGTCGGGATGCAGTTATACATTGATTTCAACGCCGCTCATGGCGCTTGAAGCCGCAGCGGAAACCGCGCGGGAATGCGGTCTTGCACCGCTGATACTGGGGGATGCGCTGGAAGGCGAAAGCCGCGATGCGGGAACATTCATGGCCGGGATTGCGCTCTGCGCCCGGTTGCATGGCCTGCCGGTGGCGGGCCCCGCCGTAATCCTGTCGGGCGGGGAGACCACGGTTACGATCAACCCGGCGGGGCCTGCGCCGGGACGGGGCGGCCGCAATACGGAATTCCTGCTGGCCATGGCCACTGCCCTGCAGGGACAGGCAGGAATATGGGCCATTGCAGCCGATAGTGACGGTATTGATGGCACCGAGGACGCAGCAGGCGCGACCATCGCACCCGATACCCTGCCCCGTGCCCGCAAGCTAGGCTGCGACCCGCGCGTCTACCTGCGCGCGCATGACAGCTACAGCCTTTTCCAGCAGACCGGGGATCTGGTCATGACCGGCCCGACGCTGACCAACGTCAATGATATCCGGATAGTACTGGTGACCTAGTTGGAGGATTTTCCCTGCCGCCCGTAGCTGACCTGCGTGTCCGGCACGACAAAATGCTTGCCGTCATCACTGTCGGCCGCATCGTCATCGCCCGCCTGATTGGCGTCATAGCCGGAGGAGATCATCTGCATCGCAGCCGAATCAGGCGGGGTATGATAGGCTTCGGTCTGGCTGTCATCATCATCGGGCACGCGGGCCAGACGTTTGGACAGGGGACGCAGCGCATCGCGCGCACTGGCGACATGATGTCCCCCGCCAAGGGGTGGCGGTGATTCATCCACATCGGCCGGATCGTTATTGTCATCATGTCCCGCGCTACAGGACGCAAGACAGGCCAGCAATCCGATCATCGCAAGACGCGGTTTCATCCCGGCAGCCCTTATCCCCGCTTCATTTCCCCTCCCCCGGGGCGATACGCAGACCGGGGGGTGGAACGATAGCCCGCCATGACGGCACAGGCCAAGGGCGATCAGTCCCCGGCAGCTTCCTCACCGGGGTCGACCAGCATGGCTTCCGCCACGACACCGGCCTGTTCACGCACCCGGCGTTCAATATCCGCCGCCATTTCGGGGTGGTCACGCAGGAACTGTTTCGCGTTCTCGCGCCCCTGACCGATGCGCTGGCTGTCGCAGGAGAACCACGCACCGGATTTTTCCACGATGCCGGCCTTGACCCCAAGGTCGATCAGTTCACCAACCTTGCTGATCCCTTCGCCATACATGATGTCGAATTCGACCTGACGGAAGGGCGGGGCCATCTTGTTCTTGACCACCTTGACGCGCGTCTGGTTGCCCGTGACCTCGTCCTTGTCCTTGATCGAGCCGATGCGGCGGATATCCATACGCACGGAAGCGTAGAATTTCAGCGCGTTGCCGCCCGTCGTCGTCTCGGGGCTGCCGAACATCACACCGATCTTCAACCGGATCTGGTTCAGGAAGATCATCATGGTGTTGGAGCGGGAGACGGACCCCGTCAGCTTGCGCAGCGCCTGGCTCATAAGCCGGGCATGCAGGCCGACATGGCTGTCGCCCATGTCGCCCTCAAGTTCCGCGCGCGGCACAAGGGCTGCCACACTGTCCACCACCAGCACGTCAACCGCGCCGGAACGGACCAGCGTATCCGCGATTTCCAGCGCCTGCTCACCCGCATCGGGCTGGCTGATCAGCAGGTTGTCCACGTCCACGCCCAGCTTGCGCGCATAGCCGGGATCGAGCGCGTGCTCGGCGTCGATGAAGGCGCAGGTGCCGCCCTTGCGCTGGGCCTCTGCAATGGCATGCAGCGCAAGCGTGGTCTTGCCCGAACTTTCCGGGCCATAAATCTCGACAATGCGGCCACGCGGCAGGCCGCCAATGCCCAGCGCGATATCCAGCCCGAGCGAACCGGTGGAAATCACATCGACCTGTTCGCTGGGCCGTTCGCCCATGCGCATGATCGATCCCTTGCCGAACGCGCGCTCGATCTGGCTCAACGCCCCTTCCAGGGCCTTGCTTTTATCTATACCCGGAGCCTGTGCCATAGCCTGCCTACCCTGGTGCTTAATGAAGGTGATGAAACCGAGAACGGGCATCCTGCCCTGCAACGCCTGTACGGGACAGGCGATACATCATGCAGATCAATATGGAACAAAACAGGACCATTTACAATGCCCCGTCATGACATCCCCCGATAAAACCCGGGACGCGCGTCACCTGTAAGGACCTAGCGCGGCCCCATGGCCAGACCAGCCCCACGCGGGTCGGTCGCGGCGGTGCAGGTCGCCGCATCCCCCGGCAGGCCCTGCGGACAGGAAATGGCATTGACGCGGCCCTGCGTTGTGGCCGGACGCACCTCCGGCGTCTGGCCCGCCATGATCTGGTGCATCTCGATCCCCACGGCGGCGGCGGCGTCATTCTGGCCCGACCCGGCGGCAACGGCACGGAAAGCACGGCCCTGACTGGCGATCGCAGCCGTTATCAGCGGCTGCGGCAGGCGCGCGGGGGACGCACCCAGCACGATGCCGGTATTGCCCGCCATGCGCCCGGTACCAAACAGGTTGTTCATGCTCAGGCTGCACGCAACCGCCATGCCTGCATGATCGACCACCGTGAACGAGGTGGATGCCGGAAGGGCTGGCAGCCCACCGCCCGAACCACCGCCACCATTGACGAAAGCCTGCGCACGGGCGGTCAGGTCATCGCCGGTGCCGCCCGCATGGTTGCCGTTCTGCGCGCGCCATGCGGCCACGCTGGCCTGCGCACGCTGCATCGCATCGGACGTGGAAGTAGCACTGTAGGCCACCGCACTGCCCAGCCCGCCATCAGCAGGCGGGGGCAGGAAGGCAATCTGGGTTTCGCCACGGCTGACAACCAGTGGCAGCCGTTCGGAAGGAACCGACTGCCGCAGGTCGGATATCTGCAGCCCGCCACCCGCAGCCTGACTGCCCGCGACAAAGGACTGGCCCAGCGCGCCATTATACAGATCGCCCACGCCCATGGCGCGAATCTGGTCCAGCGCACCGGACAGGTGCGTCTGCACCAGCGCATCACCTTCCGCCAGCGCCTTGCCATCCGAACGGCTGAACACCGCCCGCACACCCGGATCAGCCAGCAGCGGCACCTGCACCGCAGCAAGGTCACTGGCAAGCTGGCGGCTGACATTGATCCCGTTCGATGCCAGCGTAATCGCGTTGGGCAGCAGTTCGGAAAACGCAGCCGAACCATATTGCAGGTGCATGAGATAAAGCCCGCGCGCCAGCATCGGCACGGCGGCGGGACGATCCGCAAGCGGCATGTTGGGCGCAGCCACCGTGCCCGCGACAGGCATGAACATGAAGGCGCGGCCGCCGTTCTGATCGCCCGGCCGGTAGGCCAGACACGCCCCGCCCGACCCCAGCGACGCACGTGAAGGCAGGGTGACAGCCAGCGCCATGCCCATGGCCGTTGCCGCATCCGCCGCATTGCCACCGCGCTGGAGGATATCACGCCCAACCAGCGTTGCCTCCGGCTCATCAGCGGAAACCGTTCCGATCAGCGCCCCCGGCGACGGGCCAAACATATGGGAGACCAGCTTGACCGGCGAGTAGCGCTGAAGGGAACAGCCCGTGACGGAAATGGCCAGAACAGCCGACAATGCCGCACGCATGGATCGACGGGCAAAAGGTGTTATCGAATGCTCAGGCACGCACGCTTCTCCATGGGGCAGGTCGGCTTTATCGGTGAACCACGCGCACGCGACCGCGTGATCGTGGCAGGTATTCACGACTTAGCGGCCTTACGGGCCATCGGCAACAGCGATGCCCCCCTTGCGTCCGCATGGCCATTCCTTTCCTGTGCCCGATCCTCTACAGACACCCTATCCCGACATGACAACGGAGCAAACCCGTGACTTCCATTTCCCCACGCCTGCCCCGTCCACGCCTGCTGCACGCCGTGCTGGCCGCCGGGGCAATGGCCATGGCCATGCCTGCTAATGCGCCGCGCGCCGTGGCGGCTGACACCACCAGCTTCACCCCGGCCCAGCGGCAGGAAATTGTCGGAATCATGCGCGATGCACTGAAGAACGACCCCACCATCCTGTCGGACGCCATCGCCGCCCTGCGCAGCAGCGCCAACGCCGCACAGCAGAATGCTGCCCGCAGCGCGCTGGAAAGCCATCGCAGCGACCTGCTTACCCCCAATGCCAGCGACGCCATACTGGGCACGGCCACGGCCCGTACCACCGTTGTCGAATTCTACGATCCGCGCTGCCCTTACTGCCGCAAGGTCCTGCCCGATCTCGATCGCCTCACACATGAGGACCACGACCTGCGCATTATCGAAAAGGTCATTCCCGTGCTGGGACAGGGCAGCCTGATTACGTCGCAGGCGCTGGTGGCAGCCTTCATCCAGGGCGGGCAGGATGCCTATTTCCGCATGCAGCGCGCGATCATGAGCGATTCCACAGCCCCCACGGTCGAGCGCATGCGCACGCTGGCCACACAGTCCGGCCTGAACGCCACAACGCTGGCCACCGACATGAACGGTCCCAAGGTGACGGCCATATTGCAGGCGAACATGGATCTGGCGCGGGCCATCGGTCTGGATGGTACGCCGACCTTTGTTTTCAACGCCCGCCAGATCATTCCCGGCGCTGTTGATTATGACGATCTGAAAAAAGCGATCGCGCAGAACCGTTAAGCCGGACACTGCCGATACGAACCCCGGTCACTGCGCTTCACCCTGTCAGGTGAAGCGCAGCGCCGTTCAGGCCATGGCCGGTACGGGCTGTTCCGTCAGGTCATTAAGCCGCAGCAGATGGCTCAGGGCGGTAACCATCTCGTCCATCATCGCATCCGTGTGGAACGGCCCCGGCGTCAGACGCAGGCGTTCGGTCCCGCGCGGCACGGTGGGATAATTAATGGGGGTTGCGTAGATATTGTAATCGCTCAGCAGCCGGTCGCTCAGTTCGCGGCAACGCTGCGCGTCGCATACGGGGATCGGCACGATATGGCTGGGCGTCATGGTAAAGGGAATGCCCGCCTTGCGCAGCTTGTCGCGGAAGGTGTTCACGCGCTCGAACATGCGTTCACGCCGCCAGCCATCCTTGCGCACCTGCTTCACGCTGGCCAGCGCCGCCGCCACCACGGCAGGCGGCAGGGATGTGGTGAAGATGAAGCCCGAAGCCGAAAGCCGCAGGTATTCCACGATATTGCTGGTCGCGGTGATGTAGCCGCCATGCACGCCAAAACCCTTGGCCAGCGTGCCTTCGATAATATCGACCTGATCGGCCACGCCATCACGCTGTGACACGCCACCGCCCTGTTCGCCATACAGGCCCACGGCATGCACTTCGTCCAGATAGGTCATGGCCCCGTATTTACGGGCCAGCGCGCATGTCCCGGCGATGTCGGAGATGTCGCCATCCATGGAATACACGCTCTCGAACGCGATCAGCTTGGGCGCGTCCTTCGGGGCCGCCGCCAGCTTGGCCTCAAGGTCTGTCAGATCGTTATGTTCGAAAATGACGGTGCTGGACCCGCGCGCGCCCTTGATGCCCGCGATCATGGAGGCATGGTTCAGCCGGTCCGAAAAACATATCCAGCCGGGCATGCTGCTCAGGATGGTCTGGAGCGTGGCCTGATTGGAGACGTAACCGGACACGAACAGAAGCCCGGCTTCCTTGCCATGCAGGTCGGCCAGTTCAGCTTCGATCGCGGTATGCAGCGGGCTGGTGCCCGCGATGTTGCGCGTGCCACCGGCACCGGCGCCATGTTCATGGATGGCCTGGATGGCGGCTTCGACCACCACCGGCTCGACCCCCATGCCCAGATAATCGTTGGAAGACCAGACCACCACTTCCCGGTCCCGCGCGCAGGCCGGGGTTGACGGGGTGGCTACGGTTTCCGGCTGGTCATACAGGGGATAGCGTTCGGCCTGACGCGCCAGTGGCGTGAACTGCCGGTATCGACCCTGTGCGCGGATGTCCTCCAGCGCCGTCCGGCAGAACCGGAAGAACGGATGCCCATCCACATGATTACTGGACACTGCTGTTTTTCTCCATGTACACCCCGGATACGCCTGCGGGGCCTTCATTCATTTCGGTCGCCATCCGGATGGCCATACCCGGTGGTTCCATTCCCTTGCGCAGGGCACGCTATCGGCGGCGGTTAACCGGCGTCAGGGCTGCCTTTATGGCATGACGGAAGCAGGAATTGCAAAACCGCATTGGACTACTGCACGTAAATGCAGATCTGGGTTGCGCCTGTGGGGGAGACGCTGCGCGCGTCCAGTTCCGTCTGCGCGCTGCCAGCACCCGCATCCATGACCGCCTGCAGCACGGGCTGCCCGTCAGCGACCGTCCCCTGCCGCATGTCCGGCGGAGCGCCCGCGGCATTGGCGGGCACATCGACCACGACCGTAAACAGGGCATTGGGCTTGCGTGACAGCGCATCCATCACCGCAGCCCTGACAATGGGCTTCCACTGCGTATCGGGCGTGCCCGCCGTGATCGTGACCAGCGCCGGGCTGTCTGGACCGGGTACGGGTGGTGGCGGCGTCTGGGGCAGTCTGGGCGGGTCCCCGGCATGACGGTCGAACGTTTTCTGGCTGACCAGCGTGCATCCGCCCATCACCGGCACGCACAGGGCGGCGAGCAGGATGGCACGGCAGGCAGGGCGGCGGAACGGACGGGTCATGGCCCCTTACCGATACAGTATCCCCCCCGCCGGGCATAGTGGAACAACGCGGCAATGTTGCCGCCGCGCGCGCGCAACGGTAGTCATTGCAGGCGCGCCCCCACCGCCCATGCCGCACATATGGACGACGCCGAATGCCAAAAGACCACGCCACCGCATCCCTGCCCACCGACCTGGCTGCTGCCACCGGCATGCCCGACCGGCTGGCGACGGCCATCCGCCATGCGGTCACCATTCATGAAACCGACCCCCGCTACGCCCCGCAGGCGCGGGTCATGGCCGGTTTCTGCGCCGTGTTATGGAGTCGCTTCCTGCGTTTCGATCCCGCCAGCCCCGAATGGCCGGACCGGGACCGCTTCATCGTTTCATCCCCGCCTTACCGCGTGCTGCCCGGCATCATGGCCGAACTGTCGGGACAGGCGCCCCGCCCGACCGACCCGAACGCACGGGCCAGTGAACGGCAGGCCTGCGGCCCCAACGGGCAGGGGCTGGGTGCTGCCATCGGCATGGCGCTGGCCGAACAGAAGCTGGCGGCACGTTTTGGCCGGTCGGTCGTCAACCATCGGGTATGGGCCGTTGGCTGCTGGACGGAACTGTCCACCGGCGTAGCGCTGGAAAGTGCCGCACTGGCGGGGCAGCTTGGTCTTGACCGGGTGACGCTGGTGGTCGGGCTGTGGGAAAGCGAACGTCCGCAGGTGGAGGCCATCCTGCCGCGCTACAGCGCATCGGGGTGGTCGGTGCGCAAGGTGGACGCCTGCAACGCCGAACAGATCGCAGCCGCCATCGCATCATCGCAGCGTACCCATAAACCATGCCTGATCGCATGCGTCGCCACACCTGAACCCGCGTCCTCCCCCGCCGTCATTGATGATCCGGGCCTGTGGGCAGGGGCGGCGCGACGGGGGGCAAGCGCACGGCGGTCATGGCTGCGCAGGCTGCTCAAGGACCGGCAGAAAACCGAATTCGAACGCATGGCGCACAACCAGCGCCCCGCCTTCTGGCAGCAGGACTGGCAGCGTTCATGGCGTGACGGAAGCGGAACAGGCCGCCCCGCACCACCCGTTGCCGCCCGGCGCGGGCTGGAGACACTGCATGAACTGCTGCCCGAACTGACCTGTCTGCGTTCACGGCAGGGCATCATGGCCGATCTGTCCGTCCGCCGCGCCGGGGCCGAAACGGACCAGTCATGCGGCACGCAGGTCAATGGCATGGCGGCACTGCTCAATGGCATCGCCATGCATGGCGGGCTGCTGGCCTGCGGGGCTTCGACCATCATCGCCGTGGACCGCATGCGCCCTGCCCTGCGCTACGCCGCAATGACGGACCAGCAGGTCATCTACCTGCTGACCGATGACGACCTGCACCGGGGCGAAAGCGCGGGCGGCTGGCAGCCCGTGGAACAGCTTGCCAGCCTGCGCGCCATGCCCAACATGATGGTCTTCCGCCCCGCCGATCACCGGGAGACCATGGAATGCATGGAACTGGCCCTGCGCCGCACGAACGGGCCGAGCCTGCTGACACTGGAATCCGCCATTTCATGCTCCGCACATGAACGTGAACAGTATGGACTGACCAATCTGTGCGCCCGTGGGGGTTATGTTGTGGCCGAAGCCGAACATGCCCGTCAGGTCACGCTGGTCGCCACCGGGCATGAGGTGATCCTGGCGCTGAAGGCGCGCAGACTGCTGAAGGAGGCGGGGATGGAGGCAGCCGTGGTGTCGCTTCCGTGCTGGGAACTGTTCGCCGCCCAAAAAATGACGTATCGTAATGCGGTGCTGGGGACAGCACCCCGGATCGGGATAGAGGCCGCTTCGGGTTTTGGATGGGAACGATGGCTTGGCCCCGACGGGCTGTTCGTCGGTATTGACGGGTTCGGGGCCACCCCTGCCCCCGACCGGCCGGACAGCGCGGCGGACATCACGCCCGAACGGATCTGCCGCGACGCCATGCGGCTGGTGCGCCGCCTGTCCGAAGCCACGATGCAGACCGCGGGAGGAAACGGCGCGGCCCCGCCCGGAATGGCATCGGTCGATGCCTGTGTGTGAAATGTCTGACCTTTACGGAGAAAATAAGAAAATGGCTGTCAAAGTCGCAATAAACGGTTTCGGTCGCATCGGTCGCCTCGTGCTGCGCGGCATTATTGAAAGCGGCCGCACCGATGTGGTGCCTGTCGCCATCAATGACCTGGGCAGCGTGGCAGACAACGCACACCTGCTGTCCTATGACAGCGTGCACGGCCGCTTCCCCGCCGATGTGAAGGTGGAGGGCGACAAGATCCTCATCACCGCCAATGGCCGCACCTATGCCCCGATCACCGTCTCGGCCGAGGCCGACCCCATCCGGGTTCCCTTCCAGGGGGTGGACGTGGCGCTGGAATGCACCGGCCGCTTCACCGACAAGGAAAAGGCCGCGCAGCTCATTACCGCCGGCGCGCGCAAGGTGATCGTCTCCGCCCCTGCTTCGGGCGTGGATGCAACCATCGTTTACGGCGTGAACCAGGATGTCCTGACACCGGACATGACGGTTATCTCCAACGCATCATGCACCACCAACTGCCTTGCCCCCGTGGCGAAGGTGCTGGACGATACGTTCGGCATCGAATGCGGCTACATGGTCACCATTCATTCCTACACCGGCGACCAGCGCACGGTTGATACCCTGCACAAGGACCTGCGCCGCGCACGCGGGGCGGCGCTGAACATGATCCCGACCTCCACCGGCGCCGCGCGCGCGGTGGGTCTGGTCCTGCCGCACCTGAAGGGCAAGCTTGATGGCACCGCCATCCGCGTTCCCACGCCCAACGTCTCGCTCGTCTCGCTCGACTTCGTGCCGACAAAGGCACCGGCCTCGGTTGAGGAAGTGAACGAAGCCCTGCGCAAGGCGTCCGAGTCCGGGCCGCTGAAGGGCATCCTGGCCTATAACACCGCGCCGCTGGTCAGCACGGACTTCAACCACTCCCCCGCCTCATCCACCTTTGACGCGACCCAGACGGCCGTGATCGATGGCGGCAGGCTTGTGCGCATCTGCAGCTGGTATGACAACGAGTGGGGCTTCTCCAACCGCATGGCCGATACGGCTGCCGTATTCGGAGCATTGTAATGGCCACCATCGCCTTCAAGACGCTCGATCACCTTGATGCCGCCGGCAAGAAGGTGCTCCTGCGCGCTGACCTGAATGTTCCCGTGCGGGACAGGCAGATCACCGACGCCACGCGCATCCTGCGCCTGCTGCCCACCATACAGGAACTGGCGCAGAAGGGTGCAAAGGTGATTGTCGTCAGTCACTTCGACCGCCCCAGGGGCCAGCGCGTTCCCGCCCTGTCGCTCGGTCCGATTGCCGATGCGCTGGGCGATGCGCTGGGCCGTCCGGTCACGTTCGTCGATGACTGCATCGGCCCCGCCGCGCAAAAGGCGGTGGACAGCATGCAGAACGGCGATGTGGTGGTTCTGGAAAACACCCGCTTCTATCCGGGTGAGGAACAGAACGACCCCGAACTGGCCAAGGCCTTCGCCGCACTGGCGGACTGTTACGTCAACGATGCGTTTTCCGCGGCACACCGCGCCCATGCCTCGACCGAAGGGGTGGCCCGGCTTCTGCCCTCCTTCGCCGGACGGCTTATGGAGACGGAACTCAACGCGCTGAACATCGCGCTGGAAAACCCCGAGCGCCCCGTTGGCGCGATCGTGGGTGGTTCCAAGATCTCCACCAAGCTCGACCTGATCGGCAACCTGCTTGAAAAGGTGGACATGCTGATTATCGGTGGCGCGATGGCCAATACGTTCCTGGCCGCGCAGGGCGTGAATGTGGGGCGTTCGCTGCAGGAAGCGGACATGCACGACACTGCACGCGCGATCATGGCCAAGGCCCATGACAGGGGATGCGAGATCGTCCTGCCGGTCGATGCGGTGACCGCAACCGACTTTCAGGCCGATGTTCCCACCCGGATCGTGCCGGTCAGCGCCATCCCTGCCGATGCGATGATGCTGGACGTGGGACCGGAGACGGTGAAGCTGATCTGCACGAAAATCGCGACGCTGAAGACGCTGGTCTGGAACGGCCCGCTGGGCGCGTTCGAGATCACGCCCTTCGATGCCGCGACCAACGCGGTTGCGCGTGAAGTGGCCAGACTGACCGATGCGGGCGTTCTGAAAAGCGTGGCCGGGGGTGGCGATACGGTCTCCGCCCTGCGTCATGCGGGGGTGGAGGGGCATATCTCCTACATCTCCAGCGCAGGCGGGGCCTTCCTTGAATGGCTGGAAGGCAAGACGCTGCCCGGTATCATGGCGCTGGAAAACATTTTCGAGCGTGCGCTGCCGATCTGATTTCGCGCCAGAATTTCAATAAAAAAGGGACCATCGCAAGGTGGTCCCTTTTCTGTTTTCAGCTTCTGGAAAAGCCCAGCCGGAGACCGAAGCCGATAAACACGCAGCCTGTGAGACGGTCCATGAACCGGGCCGCCGCCTCGCGCCGCAGCAGGCGGGCAAGAGAATGCCCCATGAAGGCCACGGAAATGAGCCACGTAAAACTCAGCACCGACTGCAACCCCGACAGCATGAAAAGATAGGGACCGACCTGCACATTGCCCGGCACGAACTGCGGCAGGAAGGAGATATAGAATACGCCGATCTTCGGGTTGAGAAGGTTCTGGAACAGCCCCTTCAGAAAATATCCCCGATGGGGAACGGCGTCCTGTTCCCCTGCGGGCGCAAGCTCTTCACCGCGCGGGCGCAGAAGCATTTTCACCCCCGCCCATAACAGGTAAACCGCACCGACAACGCGGATTACGTCAAAGGCGAAACGTGATGCCTGCAACAGCGCGCCCAGCCCCGTGGCGGCGGCCAGTCCCCATGCCAGACAGCCACAGGTAATGCCCAGCGCGGCTTCAATCGCCCGATCCCGTCCTGCCCCCGTTGCCGTGCGCAGGACAAGCGCCGTGTCCAGACCCGGCGTTATGACCAGAATGACGGCCGCCAGCGCGAATGATAGAAGGGACTGCGATATGGTCACTGCTTTTTCCTGTCAGCGGGCACGGACCGCGCACCGGGTTAAATAAAGCAAAATCCCCTGCCTTCCTGCGCGCCTGAAGGCTTTGCACCCGCCCCTGCGGCGACAGGATGCGGACGGAAGGGTCAGCCCGGCTGCGCGCCGTGATCTTCAGGCGTGGGGGATGACGTATTTTCAGCCCCCTCCGCCGGGGCATCCTCACGCTCGATCACCTTGATGGAGTCACCGACCAGCCCGTGGGCGAAAGCCTCCGCCGAGAAGGGACGCAGGTCCTCCGCCTGTTCTCCCACCCCGACCAGATGGACCGGCAGGCCGAATGCATCAGCCAGCGCCACCACAATGCCGCCACGGGCCGAACCATCAAGCTTGGTCACGACCAGCCCGGTCACATTGACCAGTTCCTTGAACACCCGCACCTGCTCCACCGCGTTCTGACCGGTGGTGGCATCCAGCACCAGCAGCACGGAATGGGGCGCCGTTTCGTCAAACTTGCGCATGACGCGGATGATCTTGGCCAGTTCCTCCATCAGCGCGCTTTTATTGTGCAGGCGCCCGGCGGTATCGACCAGAAGCAGATCGGCCTTTTCCGCCGTGGCGCGCTTGAGGGCCTCGAACGCCAGTCCCGCCGCATCGGCATTGGGCTTGCCCGCAATGACGGGCGCACCCGTGCGTTCGCCCCATACCTGCAACTGCTCGACCGCGGCGGCGCGGAAGGTATCGCCCGCGACCATCATCACCTTCTTGCCCTGCTCGCCATAGAAGCGGGCCATCTTGCCGATGGTGGTGGTCTTGCCCGTGCCGTTCACGCCCACCACCAGCACAACATGCGGCTTGCGTTCGGGATCGGGTTCAAACGGGATGGCTACGGGTTGCAGGATCTGGGCGATCTCATCGGCCAGCGCCTCGCGCACTTCCTCATCCGTCACTTCCTTGCCGAATTTGGAGCGGCGGAAGGACTCAATCACCTTTTCCGCGACGCTGGGACCAAGATCGGCGGAAATCAGCAGGTCCTCAAGTTCCTCCAGCGCCTGATCGTCAAGCTTGCGCCGGGTGAATACGGAGGCGATGCCACCGCTGAGTTTCTGTGTGGAGCGCGACAGCCCCGCCTTGAGACGTGAAAAGAAGCCAAGAGCCATATCAGAGAATTTCCGCAACCAGTCCGTTATCGTCAACCGCCACCGGGCGCACCGTCTCGATCCGCCCGGCCGCGGATACCGCGCCGTCCGCCAGCCTTACCGGGGCAAATTCCTCGGAATGTCCAGCCGTGTCCGTTTCCATCAGAACGCGCAGCGTGCGCCCGATCAGGCGGGTATGAAAATCATGGGCGGCCTGCGCCCCCGCATCACGCAGGCGGGCCGCGCGCGCCTTGCGTTCGCTTACCGCTATGGCGGGCATGCGGGCCGCCGGTGTGCCCGGTCGCTCACTATAGGGGAAGACATGCAGGTAAGGCAGCGCGTTATCGCGCACAAAATCGAGTGTCTGGCCAAACAGGTCCTCATCCTCGGTCGGGAAACCGGCGATGATGTCCGCCCCGATGCCGATATCGGGCCGCAACTGCCGCGCGCGCGCCACGACTGCGGCCACATCCGCCGTAAGATGGCGGCGCTTCATGCGCTTGAGGATGATGTCACACCCCGCCTGCAGCGAAAGGTGCAGATAGGGCATGAAACGCGGCTCGTTTTCCAGAAGCTTCCAGATATCCTCGTCAATCTCGACCGGATCGACCGATGACAGCCGCAGCCGTTCCAGTTCGGGCACCAGCGCCAGTAGCCTGCGGCACAACTGCCCCAGCATGGGCCGCCCCGGCAGATCCCCACCCCAGGATGTGATGTCCACACCCGTCAGCACCACTTCCCGATAACCGGCCTGTACCAGCGTGCGCACCTGTTCCACCACCACGCCAACGGGAACGGAGCGTGACGGCCCGCGACCGAAGGGAATGATGCAGAAGGTGCAGCGGTGGTCACAGCCCTGCTGCACTTCCACAAACGCGCGGGTGCGGCCCGCGAATTCGGTCACGAGATGGGGGGCCGTTTCGCGTGCGGCCATGATGTCGGACACGGCATTGCCCTGCCCCAGCGCCAGTTCGCTCCAGCTTGCGGCATCCAGCTTTTCGCGGTTGCCCAGCACGCGCGTCACGCCGGGCAGTGCGGCCCAGCGGTCCGGATCGATCTGGGCGGCGCAGCCGGTGACCACGATGCGCGCATCGGGCCGCTCGCGGTGGGCGCGGCGCACGGCCTGCCGGGCCTGACGCTCGGCCTCGCCCGTGACCGCGCAGGTGTTGACGATCACCACATTATCCAGCCCGGCGGCGTGCGCGCGCATCACCTCGCTCTCATAGGTGTTGAGGCGGCAGCCGAAAGTCAGGATGTCCGGCTTCTTCATCGGGGATAATCTTCCGGGCTGAACGTGCCTTGGAAACTGGTCGTGGCGGGGCCTGTCATCAACACATGGCCGTCGCTTTCACGCCATGTGATGCACAGTTCCCCGCCATCCATCGTAACGGTGCAGGTACGCTCCACCAGACCGCGCCGCACGGCGTTGACCACGGCGGCGCACGCGCCCGAACCGCAGGCCAGCGTCAGTCCGCTGCCACGTTCCCATACCCGCAGGCGCATCGCATCGCGTGACGTGACATGGGCGAAACCGATATTGGCACGTTCGGGAAACAGGGCATGATGTTCCAGTCCCGGCCCGGCCACGGACGGGTCCACGCTGTCCGGGGCGGGCAGGAAGAACGTCGCATGCGGATTACCCATGGAAACCGCGGCAGGGTCCCCTGCGATGGGCAGGTGCAGCGTATCGCGTTCTTCCGCCAGCGGCACATCAGTCCAGCCCATCGCGGGCGCACCCATATCAACCGTAACCAGACCGGGCCGCACGACCGTTGCATGCAGCACGCCCGCGCGGGTCTGCAGGCCGACATGCTCCTGTCCCGTCTCGCGCGCCAGCAGGTCGGCCACGCAACGCGACGCATTGCCGCACGCCCCGGATTCCGATCCATCGGCGTTGAAGAAGCGCACGAACACATCCGCCCCTTCCGCGCAGGCGGAGCGCAATGTCACGAACTGGTCGCACCCTATGCCCTGATGGCGATCGCACAGGGCGGCAATCCGGGCGGGTGTCAGATCATGGCGGTGGACGCGTTCATCCACCACCACGAAATCATTACCCAGCCCGTGCATCTTGAGAAAACCGGTCATCATCCGTCCTGTATAGCGCCCACCCGTCCCCGTTGGCGAGCGGGATGGCACCACGGGCGCGCGCTTGCAAGCCCGATCAGAGAAAACGCCCCGGCGCGCCGCGCTGCAACACTTCGATCCGGTAGCCATCGGGATCGGTAATGAAGAAGAACCGCCCCACAAACCGTGCGCCGCACGACATGTCCTTTACCGCAAGCGGTGACAGGCCAGCCGCCGCCAGCCGGGCATGTTCCGCATCCACATCCGCCACCGACACGGCCAGATGGCCATAACCGTCGCCAAGGTCGTACGGCGTGGTCCGGTCATGGTTTACGGTCAGTTCCAGCTCGAATGTCTGTTCGGCGTTGGACAGGTAGATAAGGGTAAAGCTGTCGAAAACAAGCCGGTCGGCTACCTTCAGGCCAAAGGCCGTGTCATAGAAACGCACGCTCGCGGCTTCATCACGCACGCGGATCATGGAATGGATCATACGGGCCATTATGCTTTTCTCCTGTTCCATGCGGCGCGGGGCATGATACGCCCGGCCACCGCATAGGGCATTGTTGCTTCCATACTGTCTGGCATATTCATGAACGACCTGCACGGGTTCCACCCGCAATCCTTTACCGCTGCATCGGCTGAGTCCGACACGGTCTTCTATTCCCGCCGCCCCGCCGGTCCCATGCTGGACGCGGGCGCGCAGAGGGCCATCACGGCGCTGTACCGCACCCTTCTGCCCGAAGATGGCAACATCCTTGACCTTATGGCCGGTCCCGACAGCCACCTGCCCACGGACATGGAATTCGACAGCGTGATCGGCATCGGCGTCAACGCGCAGGCGCTGGACAGCAATTCACGGCTGACCGACCGCGTGGTCAGCGACATCAACGAAACCCCCGACCTGCCCCTGGCCGATGAAAGCATGGACGCCGTCCTGCTGTGCGATGTGGTGCCTTACCTGCGCCAGCCGGTACAGGTCTTTCGTGAAGCCGCGCGCGTGCTGCAACCCGGTGGCCTGATCGTCATTACCTTCGGTACGCGTCTGATCCCGCAGAAGGCGACCGCCCTGTGGCAGGCGCTGGATGAAGGGGACCGCCGCCGCATGCTGACCGTCCTGCTCCAGCGCGCCGGATTCGGCCCGGTGGACAATGGCAACGTCACCCCCGCGCCCGAGGACATGTTCTGGCACGACGCCGTCCACGCCATGACCGCGCGTCGTCCTGACGTTGTGTAACATTACGTAAATAATGCCGTAGCAGACTGCCGCGTGCAGGGTGACCAAAACAGCACAGGCGATAAAATCCGTGTATATTAAAAGAAATTATCATTTACCTATGGAATGGGAAATGTTTTGACATAAAATAGAAGAACACCTGTTTGGGGGCCTCCTGACACTAAATGCGGATTCCGTTTTTTTCTACGAACCGGCATGGCCGTTTTGCCGGCATGCTGATGCTGTGTTCAGCACTGGGGCCCATTCCGCTGGCATGGGGTGATGAAGACCCCGAATCGCTGGATATCATGGAACGCCAGATGGAGCATCTGCAGCAGCAGCAGATGTCGCTCCAGAACGAACTCATGGCCATGCGCCAGCAGATCGCCCAGCATCGCGCCCATCTGGGCGGCACGTCGGGGGGAAGCGGTACGCATCCGCTACAGGTAACGGCGTCGGGTGGCCATGTCCACGGCGGCTGGACACCGGTTGAAGGGCGCGGCGCGGCAGCCCATGCCAACGGGGGCGAGCCGGTCGGTCGCCCCTATATCGGCGGGCATTCCGACCCGATGCCGATGCTTGATGACAAGCCGACATATGAATCCGTCGTGGCCCACCGCGAGGAAGACCTGATCGCCCACATGGCCAACAACAATGTCGGCCCCCACAACCGCGAAACGGTGGGCGCGCAGTCCGCAGGCGCGCTGCGTAGCAAGGTGTTCCACCTCGGTCCGGTTTCCATCATCCTCGGCGGTTTCTTCGATGCTGCGGCGCTGGTGGAAAACCGGCAGGTTTCATCAGGCATCTTCAACTACTGGAATGCCATTCCCTTCCGCAACAGTTCGAATTACCACACCACCAATTTCAACGGCGATGCGCGGTATTCGCGCTTCTCGCTCATGGCGCGGGGACAGCTTAACCCGCACCTGACGGTGGCGGGCTTCGTGGAAACGGATTTTGGCGCCAGCGCCGAAACCACCAATCCGTATGAAAGCAATTCCTACGTGCCACGCCTGCGGCAGGCTTACCTGACGCTGGACGATTCACGCGCCAACATGCACTTCCTGATCGGTCAGGCATGGACCATGCTGACGCCAGACCGCGTGGGCATCGTCCCCCGACAGGAAAGCCTGCCCGAAACGATCGAATCCTCCATTCTCGCGGGGCAGACATGGTCGCGGCAGTGGCAGGTGCGCGCGGTCAAGGATTTCATGCAGCATCGCCTGTGGGCGGGCATCTCGATCGAAAACCCGGCGACGATCTACGATACGACCGGATTTTCCGCCGCGGATGACAACGGGGAATACACCCTTGCCAACGGTGGCTACGCCAAGGTCGGCTCCAATGGCGTGGGGCTGAGCAGCGCGACCACCAACTACTCCAACGAAATCGCGCCCGACGTGATCGGCAAGCTGGCATGGGACCCGAAATGGGGCCATTACGAAGTCGAGGGCGTCGTCCACTTCCCGCATGACCGCTCCGTCATCAATGGCGTGGGCGAGAACCATACCGCCATTGCGTGGGGCGCGGGTGGATCAATGATCCTGCCGGTCATCCCGCACCGGCTGGAAGTGCGGCTGACGGGGCTGGCGGGCCGGGGTATCGGCCGTTATGGCTCCGTTCTGCTGCCGGACGCCACATTGCAGCCCAATGGCGCACCCGCCCTGCTGTCGAGTGCCCAGACCACGGCTGGCGTTATCGCGCACCCGAACAAGCTGATTGATGTTTACGGGTATTTCGGCATGCAGCGTTCGGGCCGCAGCTACTTTGATGAAGGCGGACAGGCTTATGGTTATGGCAACCCCATGTCGTCCAACATGGGCTGCTGGACCGAAGGCTCGACCGACTGTACCGCCAGCATCCGCTCGGTGGAGGAGTTCACCATCGGTGCGTGGTACCGCTTCATCCATGGCCAGTATGGCACCGTGCAGGCAGGGACCCAGCTTGCCTATTCCCGCGTCAATACATGGGCGGGCATGGGGGGCGCGCCCACCACGAGCCTGAGCGAGATCTTCTTCGATTTCCGTTACCTTCCCTTCCAGTAATCCCGGCCCGCGCGCCGGATATTGCGCCCCGCAGGGAAAAGGAGGATGGTGGGCCGCGATTGGGAATGATGGAGAGGTCGGCGCTTATGTCAGTCAGGTTACGTCACGTGATGCTGTCCGCGTGGCTTTGCGCCGCTATGGTACCAGGTGTGGCGCGGGCTGATGCCGGCCATGCCGATGCCGGTAACGAAGACCCCGGCGAGGCCTCGCAGCGCCAGTCAACCATGCACCAGCTTTCCAAACGCCCGCCGCTGCCGCGCCTGCATATGGATTACGGACAGTACCGCTATATTCCCAAGGGCGACGTCATCAAGGAACAGCCGGACCTGAACCGCCTGCTGTTCTGGACCAAATCCGGCGAACCGGACGGCTATGCCGAAAAACGCGGTAACGCCGTGCTGTATTACGACCGCACGGGCAAGGCCGTGCGGGTGGATATGAACCCGTCCAGCCGGTAAGGGACGCTTTCCCAAAAGCAGAATCAGGGATTAAATCGCCGTCTGGCCGTGGGGCGCGTAAAGCCTGTCCACCATGTCGGCGCATAATACCGTTTCTGCCGGGCCATCGCCCATAATCCGGCCATCGCGCAGCAGCACGGCGCGGTCAAATACCCGTGCCGCCTGAAACGGGTCATGTGTTGTCGCCACGACGGCATGGCCCTGTTCCGCCAGCCTGCGCAGCAGGGCGTACAGGCGCTGTTTCTGCCCATGGTCCAGCCCGGTTTCCGGTTCATCCAGAATAAGGGTCCGCGCCCCCTGCGCCAGCGCACGCGCCAGCAGCACGGCCTGCCGTTCCCCGCCTGACAGATCGGTATAGGGCCGTCCGGCCAGCCGGGTTATGGCCAGTTCCGCCATGGCATGTTCGACCGCACTGCAATCCGTCGCCCGCAGCGATGGGGCAAACGGTGTTTCCGCCAGTCGCCCCATGCCGACAATATCACGCACGGTATAGGGAAAAAGCGGCACATGCCCCTGCGGCACATAGGCGATGCGCCGCGCGACCTCGCGCCGTGACCAGTCGGCCATGGGCCGCCCGTCCAGCCAGACCTGCCCCGTGTCGGGCTGCGCAAGGCCCAGCATCAGGCGTAGCAGCGTGGTCTTGCCTGCACCGTTCGGCCCCAGCAGCGCGGTCAGTTCACCCGCATGGATTGCAAAGGACAGATCATGCAGCACCGTACGCCTGCCATGGCGGAACCTCACATGATCCAGACACAGCACGGGCGTATCGGCCTTCATGCCCGCCACCCACGCCGCAGCAGCGGCAGGACCGATACGAACACCACAACCCCCAGCAGATCGGCAATCAGGCCCACTGGTATTTCCTCCGCCGACAGGCTGCGCGCCAGATCATCGCATACCAGCAGGAAGATCGCCCCGATACACGCACTGACCGGCAGTACGCGCATATTGCACGGCCCCACCAGCAGCCGCGCCACATGCGGCACCACCAGCCCCACCCAGCCGATCATGCCCGCGACCGACACCGTCAGCGCCGCCAGCACCGTAGCCCCGCCGATCACCCCGTAACGCAGCGCCATGACGGGAATGCCAAGGGTACGGGCCTCCTCGTCCCCCATGGCCAGCCCGTCCAGCATCCGCCCGCAGGCCGACAGCAGCATGGTCCCCGCCAGCACCGGCAGCACCAGCACGGACAGCGCGCGCGGCGTCACCTGCGTCAGGCTGCCCAGCAGCCAGAATACGATATCGGGCAACTGGTTCTGCGGGTCCGCCACGTATTTGAGCAATGACAGCAATGCGGTGAACAGCGCCGAACTGATCAGCCCGCCAAAGACCAGCATCAGCATGGAAGCCGCATCGAACATATGCGCAACCCCCACCCCGAACGCCACGGCCGCCAGCCCCCCTACAAAGGACAGGCCCGCCACCCCCGCAGGCCCCGCACCCCATACGATCCCCAGTGCGGCACCGGTTCCGGACCCCGCCAGCACGCCCAGCAGACCGGGGGAGACCAGCGGGTTACGGAACACGGCCTGATACGCCGCCCCCGCCACCGACAGCGCCGCGCCCACACAGATCGCCCCCCCGATACGGGGCAGGCGCGCGCCGAACAGGATGGTATGCACCATGTCCGCATCCGGTGGCGGCGGGCCGGGATTCATGCCTGCCGCCGCAAGCATCGCGTGCAGCACCTGCCCCGCGTGCAGCGGAAAACGCCCCACGCAGGCTGATACCATCGCCACCACGATCAATCCCGCAAAACACAGGCATCCGACCACTGACGCACGCATGCGCAGGATCACCGGCTCCTGTCCGGGGCTGCCTGCGGGGGCTGGGCTGCGAGAATGCGCGCGGCATCCCCCGCATTCAGGTCGTAATGGAAATAGGTGCGGTAGAAATCACGTGTTACGGCCACCATGTCCACATCCGCGAAACGGTCAGGGTGAAGGGTTCTGGCCGCCCAGCGGATCTGTAGCGGCAGTTCGCTGCCGTAACGGTCCCATGGGAAAACGCCCGATGGATTCTGGTAAACCCGTCCGGCCCGGACGGCGGTCATGCGCTGCCACACACCACCATCGGCATTCTGGTCCAGCGTGCCACTATCGGGGCCAAGAATTATGACATCGGGATTCCATGCCGCCACCTGTTCGGCAGAGACCGGTTTCATGTTCCCGCTGATCCCCGTCGCCGCGTTCACGCCACCGGCAAGGGTAATCCATTCATCCACGATACTGTCCGTCCCATCCACCCGAAGCGGATGCAGCGACTGGATATGCACGACGCGCGGACGCGCCATAGCAGGCAGGTCCGCCAGTCGCGTGCGGATACTGTCCACCGTATCGTGCATCATGGCACGGTAGGCCGCCGCCGTGGCGCGGGCGGTATCCGTGCCCAGCGCGGTGGCGGTCATATCCACGACACGCAGCAGTCCGTCGCTGTCATGGAAGGATGAGACAAGGACCGGCACCCCCACCGCGCGAAAGGCCGCGATGGTGGCGGAGGCTTCGGGCACGAATACAAGGTCCACCCTGTCACGCAGCAGGGTTTCGGCATTGACCTGCGGGCCGTTGACCGCATGGGCCTGATACAGAACGGGAAAGACCTGGTACATCCATGGCCTTGCCTGCGGGCGGTCAACGGTCATGACGATCTGGGGCGCGCCACCCAGCATCAGCACCAGTTCATTATGGGCGAACCACAGATCGGCAATGCGGGCGGGATGATCCGGCACGGATGAAGACGTGCCCGCCATATCGGTAATGTCGCGCGCGCTGGCGGCTACAGGGGCGGCGGCGCCGGTCATCAGGCCCCATGCCAGCGCCCCCATGGCTACACTCCATCTGCCCCAGTTCATGGTGGTCCCCGCTCCGGTCGTGTTGTTATATCCTTGCAGATATATACACGAACCGGAGGGACGCAATCAGTTCCTAGCTGGCATAGGTGCTGATGTCGGGGCACGAACAGACAAGGTTGCGGTCCCCATATGCGTTATCCAGCCGGTTTACGGGCGACCAGTATTTGCTGGCGGCCACAACCGCGCCGGGCAGGCAGGCGGCGGCGCGGTCATATGCCCGCGTCCAGTCGGGATCGGTCAGGTCGCGCACCGTATGCGGGGCGTGACGCAGGGGGCTCTGCTCCACCGTCAGATCCCCCTTCTCCACCGCGTTGATTTCCGCGCGGATGGCGATCATCGCATCACAGAAACGGTCCAGTTCGGCCCGGCTTTCGGATTCGGTCGGTTCGATCATGAACGTGCCCGCAACCGGAAAGCTGACCGTCGGCGCATGGAAGCCATGGTCGATCAGACGCTTGGCGATATCGTCCACCGTTACCCCGGTCTCGTCCTTGATGGGACGCAGGTCGATGATGCATTCATGCGCCACACGCCCGTTCGCACCCTGATACAGCACCGGATAATGCCCGGACAGGCGGGCCGCGATGTAGTTGGAGTTCAGGATCGCGACCTCGGTAGCCCGCTTCAGCCCCGCATCGCCCATCATGACCATGTACATCCACGAAATGGGCAGCACGTCCGCCGAACCGAACGGCGCGGACGAGATCACATTCGCCCCGCCCTGCTGCGGCACGCCGGGCAGGTAGGGTGCCAGATGCGCCCCCACCCCGATCGGCCCCATACCGGGACCACCGCCGCCATGGGGAATGCAGAAAGTCTTGTGCAGGTTGAAATGGCTGACATCGCCACCGTAGCGCCCCGGCTGCGCCAGCCCCACCTGCGCATTCAGGTTCGCGCCATCCACATAGACCTGCCCGCCTGCGGCATGCACCAGATCGCAGATCTCGCGCACGTTTTCCTCAAACACGCCATGGGTGGAAGGATAGGTGATCATGATGGCGGCAAGCTGGTCGGCATGTTTCGCGATCCGGGCTTTCAGATCGTCGATATCAACATTGCCCTGCGCATCACACGCCACCACCACGACCCGCATGCCCGCCATCTGCGCGGAAGCGGGGTTCGTGCCATGAGCGGAAGCCGGGATCAGGCATACGTCACGCCCCATATCCCCCCGCGCGCGATGATAGCCCCGAATGGCCATAAGCCCCGCGAATTCGCCCTGCGCGCCGGAATTGGGCTGGAGGGAGACGGCATCATACCCGCTGATCTGGCACAGCATGCGCTGCAGGTCCGTGAACAGGCGGGCATAGCCGCGCATCTGGTCAGCGGGCGCGAAGGGATGGATGTTGCAGAATTCCGGCCATGTGATCGGCAGCATTTCCGCCGTGGCGTTCAGCTTCATCGTGCATGACCCCAGCGGGATCATGGAACGGTCCAGCGCAAGGTCACGATCGGCCAGACGGCGCAGGTAGCGCAGCATGTCGGTTTCGGACCGGCAGGCGGAAAAGATCGGCTGCGTCAGCAGGTTGCCCCTGCGCGCAAGCCCCGCCGGGATGGAGGATACGATATCGCCAAGGCCGGATTCGATTTCAGAAACCGATACCCTTTCCCCGCCAACACTGGCCCAGATGGCGCGCACGGTATCGGGGGTCGATGTCTCGTCAAGGCTTATGCCGATATGCGCATCATCAACACGACGCAGGTTCATGCCCGCATCCAGCGCGCGCGCCATGATCGCATCCGTCTGCGCGCCGGTTTGCAGTGTCAGCGTATCAAAGAACGCCTGCGTGACCACCGTGCCACCCAGCGCCCGCAGTCCTGCCGCAAGGATGGCTGTCAGGCGGTGGATGCGTCCGGCAATCGCCTTCAGCCCCTGCGGTCCATGATACAGCGCGTACATGGACGATACGATGGCGGGCAGCGCCTGCGCGGTGCAGATATTGGATGTCGCCTTTTCCCGGCGGATATGCTGCTCACGCGTCTGCAACGCCAGACGGTATGCCGGTTCCCCGCGCGAATCGATGGACACGCCGACAATACGCCCCGGAATGTTGCGCCGGAACGCATCGCGCACAGCCATATAGGCCGCATGCGGACCGCCAGCCCCCATCGGCATGCCATAACGCTGCATGGACCCCACGGCGATGTCGGCCCCCAGCGCACCGGGGCTTTCCACCAGCAGGAGCGCCATCGGGTCCGCGCACATGCTGGCAATCGCGCCAGCCGCATGCAGCCCCTCAATCCATGCACGCGGATCACGCAGCGCGCCCGACGTGCCGGGATACTGGAACAGCGCGCCGAATACGGCCTGCGGGTCCAGATCGGTTGCCGGATCGCCCACCACCAGTTCCCAGCCCATCGGCTCGGCACGGGTGCGCAGGACCGCAATGGTCTGCGGATGGCAGTCGGAATCGACAAAAAAGGCCGTGGCTTTGTTTTTCGCCACACGGCGGGCCATGGCCATGGCTTCGGCCGCGGCCGTTCCCTCATCCAGCAGGGACGCATTGGCCACATCCAGCCCGGTCAGTTCCATGACGAGGGTCTGGAAATTGAGCAGCGCTTCAAGCCGCCCCTGACTGATTTCAGGCTGGTACGGAGTATAGGCCGTGTACCATGCCGGGTTTTCCAGCACGTTGCGCTGGATCACGCCGGGCAGGATCGTATCGTAATATCCCTGCCCGATCAGTGATGTCAGGACGCGGTTTTCACCCGCGATCGCGCGCAGGCGCGCCAGCGCCACATGCTCGGGCACGCCCGCGCCAAGGCCCATCGCACCATCAAGGCGGATGCTGCCCGGCACGGTCTGCGCCATAAGGGCATCAAGCGTGTCGGCTCCCACCACACGCAGCATGCCCGCCACGTCATGTGCATCCGGCCCGACATGGCGGGCGCAGAACGCACCGGCATCATCACCCAGATCGTGCCACAGGGAAGAAGAACCGCAGGAGGAAGACGTCACGGCCAGCATACTCCGTAAGGGTAGGAAAGTGGAAAATCAGCCAACCAGCGCGGTATAGGTCGCGTGGTCCATCAGCCCCTCAAGCTGCGAGGCATCGGCCACGGTCATGCGCACGATCCAGCCTTCGCCTTCCGGGTCACGGTTAACCAGAGCCGCGTCATCACCCAGCGCGTCGTTGAACGCCAGCACATCGCCCGTTACCGGCGCGTAGATGTCCGATGCCGCCTTGACCGATTCCACCACGGCCACGCTGTCGCCCTGCTCCACCGTGGTACCGGGGTCGCGTGCCTCGGCAAAGACCAGCTCGCCCAGTTCATTGGCCGCATGGGCGGTGATGCCGACAACCGCGACATCGCCTTCGACCCGCAGCCATTCATGTTCTTTTGTGTAATAGACGGTCATGTCCGTGCTCCATAAATTACAATGGTCTGTGAAAAATCCGCGCAGGGTTCAGCGGCGGAATGTCGGTGCGACGAAAGGCAGCGCCGCCACCTGAACCGGCAGGAACCGCCCGCGCACGCCAGCGAACAGCCGCGTGCCGGGGGTTGCAAGATGGGTGGGCACATAGCCCATGGCGACGGGGCCGCCCGCGCTGGGCCCGAATGCGCCGGAGGTCACGCGCCCTGCCGGGATCTGGCCTGCTTCATCGGCAAACAGTTCGGCACCACCACGCACCGGCGCGCGCCCTTCCGCCCGCAGGCCCACCCGGCGGCGTGTCGCGCCATCCGCAAGCTGGTCCGCCACGATCCGGGCACCGGGATAGCCGCCTGCACGGGCGCCACCGGGCTTGCGGCTTTTCTGGATGGACCATTCCAGCGCGCCTTCGACGGGCGTTGTGGTCAGGTCGATATCGGAACCATACAGGCACAGACCGGCCTCAAGCCGCAGGCTGTCACGCGCGCCCAGACCGGCGGGGGCAACCCCCGGCTGCGCCAGCAGGGCGCGGGCAACGGTGGATGCGGCGGCATTATCCATGCCGATTTCATAACCGTCCTCACCCGTGTAGCCCGAGCGCGAAACGATGCAGGGCACACCGGCCAGATCAAGCCCGGCCACGTCCATGAAGCGCATCGCCGCCGCTTTCGGGTTCAGGCTGGCCACGGCTGCTTCCGCCGCCGGTCCCTGCACCGCGATCAGCGCGCGGTCAGACAGCATTTCCACCGTGCAGCTATCGGCCAGTGCGGCATTTACATGGGCGAAATCCGCATCCTTGCACGCCGCGTTGACCACCAGCAGCAGCCAGTCGCCCATATTGGCCACCATCAGATCATCGCTGATGCCGCCATCTTCCGTGGTGAACAGGGCGTAACGCTGGCGGCCCGGCTTCAGGGCGACGATATCGGCGGGGACAAGCGCCTCAAGCGCGCGGGCGGCGTCGGCCACCTGTCCCGAACGGGCACGGACGCGCACCTGTCCCATATGGGACACGTCAAACAGCCCCGCGCTGGCGCGCGTATGCAGGTGTTCGGCCATGACGCCCGCAGGATACTGCACGGGCATGTCATAACCCGCGAACGGCACCATACGGGCGCCAAGTTCAAGGTGAAGGTCGTAAAGCGGGGTGCGCAGCAGGGGCTGGTTCATGCGGGCTGGGCCTTGTGCAGGTCCGCGTGCGCGCATGCGTTCGCGCACGCAGGGCATGCGGGTGCAGTGGCACGGTACGCGCCAGCGGAACAGGAAATGGAAAACGGAGAACAGACGGAAAAATAGGCAGGTAGCGTTGTGGACATGCGGCACTCCTGTCGAACCCGGATAGGTTCCAAGTGCCCCTTCTGTCGCATGTGCCTGAGATCGCTATCCCGTCGGCGGGCGCCCGTTGCCGGACGCCTCTTTCCAGAAGTCTTGGCCGACCGGTCCTTTGGCCTGAGAGTTTCCGGGGCGGTTGCTCCTTCGGCGCTGGCGCTGGGCCAGTCTCTCCCGTGTCGACAGGCCTGACTTGACATGACCGGATATGCCAAGTCAATCCATGAAAGGCGCTCAGTGTGACAGGTCGTTGCCCCGTGCGCCCGGAACAGAAATAAGGATCATCCAGCCATGACCACCGCCCCGCTGACCATCGTGGCCGAATTTCGCGTATCTGCCGAAAACCGGGCGCGTTTTCTCGAACTCTGCGCCTATGACAGCGAACGCTCGGTCGCGGATGAAAAAGGCTGCCAGCGCTTCGAGGCCGTAAGCCCGATCGACGATCCGCAGACCATCATCCTGGTGGAAGTGTATGACGATGAAGCCGCATTCGACACGCATCTCGCCACGCCGCACTTCAAGGTCTTTGCCGATGGGGTAAAGGAACTGGGGGTAAAGGAAATCAGCGTGCGCAAGACGGCCCGCTACGCGCCCAGGGCCTGATCCTGCCTGCGGTCCAGACAGAAAAAAGGCCGGGGAACTGCTGTTCCCCGGCCTTTTTTCATACCCGCAGACCGTAGTACCTGTCAGCGCGGCAGGTTCTTTGCGATATAGGGCGGCAGGACAAAGGACGCGCCATGGATTTCCGGCGTCCAGTACCGACAGCCTTCGCCAATGCCCGCGCGCTGCGCGCGCTCGCGGATCACCTCAACGCTGTTGCGGCCCGGCACGCCCCCCTTGGCGGCCACACCCAGCGTCATGAACCCGCCGACATAGGTCGGCACGGCGGCGACATAGGCCGAAACATGCGCGAAAAACTGCGCACGGCGCGCACTGGTGTCACGCAGTTCGTCCGCCTGCATGAACGGCACGCCACACTGGTTCACGATAATGCCGTTGGCGCTGAGGATACGCGCGCAGTGCCGGTAGAACGAATCGGTAAACAGCACTTCACCCACACCGATCGGGTCGGTGCTGTCCACGATGATGACATCGAACGAGCCATCGGCGGCATTGGACACGTATTCGATGCCGTCGCCCACGATCACGTCAGCGCGCGGGTCGTTCCATGCGTCACCGGCGATGGAGGGCAGGAATTTCTTGGACAGTTCGATGACCTCGCCATCGATCTCGACCATCACCGCCTTTTCCACCGTGCCGTGTTCCAGCACGCGCCGCAGCACACCGCCGTCGCCCGCGCCGATGATCAGCACGCGCTTCGCATCGCCATGCTCCAGCAGCGGCACATGGGTCAGCATTTCCTGATAGACGAATTCGTCCCGTTCGGTGATCTGGACCACGCCATCAAGCATCAGGACCCGGCCAAGATCGACATTCTCGAACACGGCGATATCCTGAAACGCGCTTTTGGTACGCGCCAGCATCCGGTCCACACGCAGTTCCTGCCGCCAGCCCTCGTACAGGCCTTCGCTGATCCACTCACGGGACATTGCGGTTCCCCTTCCGTCTAATCAATGCACATGAAAAAGCACGGGCCGGAAATCAATCCGGCCCGACACTTCGTTATTTAAGGAGGGCATGCCGGTCTGGTCATCACCAGCCCGGCGAAGGCAGGCTAGAGCTGCACGCGCCCGCGACGCTGTTCGTCCACTTCGATCCGGCCGGCCTGAAACAGGCGCTGCATGACCGGAATCGCAAGGTGCGGATCGCACGCGCCACACATGAAAATATCCACGGCGGCAAAATTCCGCTCGGGCCATGTGTGGATCGAGATATGGCTTTCAGCCAGCACGACCACACCCGACACGCCGCCATTGGGCGTGAAATGATGGAAATGGCTGTGCAGGATGGTGGCCCCGGCCGTCACTGCGGCTTCGCACAGGGTACGGTCGATCTGTTCCGGATCATCAAGATTCCGGGCATCCCAAAGATCGACGAGGAGATGCGTTCCCGCAAATTTCATTCCGTCTTTTTCGACGAAATAGTCCTTCCGGTCGTCCTCGGACGAAAACGGCGCTGAAGAGATCTGGTTATCGCTCGGGTGTTCCGAGACCATCCCCAGTTGAGCAAGTGCGTTCATCACGTACCCCAAAACCAGTAGATAGCCTGTTGGGCATTATTGCCCCCTTGGGCCAAGAGAGGCGCTGATAGGGCCTGCCGACGGTACGATGCAAGTATTTTCCGCATCATCACGCCAGTTTTTTTCAGGCCCCACCATCCAGCACCGGTGGCGGCGCGCCTATTTTACGCTTTTGCGACGGGTTTTTGCCGGTTTTTCCTGCTTTTTTACCACTTTCGGCTCCGCCGCCACTGTGGCTTTTTTGCCGCGCCCCTTTCGCCCCGCCACCGGCGCGGGCGCAGGCGGCACCAGCGGCTGCCTGTCCAGCAGGGGCTTGAGGAATCGCCCCGTATGGCTTTCGGCGCAGGCCGCGACCTGCTCGGGCGTGCCACAGGCGACGATCTGGCCACCGCCATCACCACCCTCCGGCCCCATGTCGATCACCCAGTCCGCCGTCTTGATGACTTCGAGGTTATGCTCGATCACCACCACGGTATTGCCCTGCTCCACCAGCGCATGCAGCACTTCGAGCAGCTTGCGCACGTCTTCGGTATGCAGTCCGGTGGTTGGCTCATCAAGGATATAGAGCGTGCGCCCCGTGGCCCTGCGCGCCAGCTCCTTGGACAGTTTCACGCGCTGCGCCTCGCCACCTGACAGCGTGGTCGCCTGCTGGCCAAGGGCGACGTAGCCCAGCCCCACCTTCTGCAATATGGCCAGCCGGTCGCGGATGCGCGGCACGGCGGAGAAGTAGGGCAGCGCCTCATCCACCGACATGGCCAGCACATCGGCAATGGACTTGCCCCGGAACTTCACGTCCAGCGTCTCGCGGTTGTAACGCGCGCCCTTGCAGGTATCGCAGGTGACGAACACGTCGGGCAGGAAGTGCATCTCGATCTTGAGTACCCCGTCCCCCTGGCATGCCTCGCACCGGCCACCCTTCACATTGAAGGAAAAGCGCCCCGGCTTGTAGCCGCGCGCCTTGCTTTCGGGCAGTTCGGCAAACCAGTCACGGATGGGACCGAACAGGTCGGTATAGGTTGCCGGGTTGGAACGCGGCGTGCGCCCGATGGGGGACTGATCGATGTCGATGATCTTGTCGAGCTGATCCAGCCCATCGATGGCCGTATAGGGTGCCGGGTTCTGCCCCGATCCCATAAGCCTGCGCGACAGGGCTTTGTACAGCGTGTCGATTACCAGCGTGGACTTGCCGCCACCCGAAACCCCGGTAACACAGGTAAAGGTGCCCAGCGGGAATCTGGCCGTAACATCCTTCAGGTTGTTGCCTGTGGCCCCGCGCAGCACCAGCTCCCGTCTGGGATCGATTTTCCTGCGTTTCGCGGGGACAGGGATACATTTGCGCCCCGACAGGTAAGCGCCCGTCAGGCTGGCGGGATTTGCCGCGACCTCCGCCGGGGTGCCTGCGGCGACGATATTGCCGCCATTGATGCCCGCACCCGGCCCCATGTCGATCAGCCAGTCCGCGGCGCGGATGGCATCCTCGTCATGCTCGACCACGATCAGGGTATTGCCCAGCTTCTTGAGCCGGTCCAGCGTCCCCAGCAGGCGTTCGTTATCGCGCTGGTGCAACCCGATGGAGGGTTCATCCAGCACGTACAGCACGCCGGTCAGACCGGAACCGATCTGGCTGGCCAGCCGGATACGCTGGCTTTCGCCCCCCGACAGGGTGGCCGAACCGCGCGAAAGCGTCAGGTAATCCAGTCCCACGTCATCCAGAAAGCGCAGGCGATCAAGGATTTCACGCAATATGCGTCGCGCGATCTCGGCGCGCTGGGGTGTCAGGGTTTCCTCCACCGTGCCGAACCAGTCCAGCGCCTTGCGGATGGGCATGTCGGATGCCTGCGCGATGTTCAGCCCCGCCACCTTGACCGACAGGGCCTCGGGCCGCAGCCGCGCGCCATCGCACACATGGCATGGCTTTTCGGACTGGTAGCGCGACAGTTCCTCGCGCACCCATACGCTGTCGGTTTCCGCCATGCGGCGGCGCAGGTTCTTGACCACGCCCTCGAACGGCTTGGTCAGGCTGTAGCTGCGGCGGTCATCGCGGTATGTGAACTCGATCGGGTCTTTTCCCCCCTCAAGAATCACATCGCGCACGTTTTCGGGCAGGTCTTCCCACGGCGTATCCATCGATACGTCATAATGCTTCGCGATGGCGGCCAGCGTCTGGGTGTAATACGGGCTCTGGCTATTGCGCCACGGGGCGATCGCCCCTGCCGCGAGCGAGAGCGAATCGTCCGGCACGATCAGGCGCGGATCGAAAAATGTTTCCTGACCAATCCCGTCACAGGCCGGACACGCACCCTGCGGCGCGTTGAAGGAGAACAGGCGGGGTTCGACCTCCTCCAGCGTAAAGCCGCTGACCGGGCAGGCGAAGCGTGAGGAAAAGACGGTGCGCGGGGCTTCCTCGCCTTCCGGGGCGTTCTTCACCACCTCTTCCGCATAGACCAGACCATCGGACAGGCCGAGCGCTGTCTCGAAACTGTCGGCCAGACGGCTTTCGATGCCTTCCTTGACCACGATGCGGTCCACCACGGCCTCGACCGTATGGCGCAGGCGGCGGTTGAGTTCCGGCACTTCATCAATTGTATGGAGCGTGCCGTCCACCTTGGCGCGGGTGAAGCCCTTGCGCTGGAGTTCGGCCAGTTCCTTTTTACACTCACCCTTGCGGTCGCGCAGCACCGGGGCCAGCAACATGAGGCGCGTGCCCTCGGGCATGGCCATCACGCGGTCAACCATCTGGCTGATCGTCTGCGCCTCGATCGGCAGGCCGGTGGCGGGCGAATAGGGCACGCCCGCGCGCGCCCACAGAAGGCGCATGTAATCATGCACTTCCGTCACCGTGCCAACGGTGGAACGGGGGTTTTTGGATGTGGTTTTCTGTTCGATGGAAATGGCGGGCGACAGCCCTTCTATCGAATCGACATCCGGCTTTCCCATTAGTTCAAGGAACTGGCGCGCGTAGGCGGACAGACTTTCCACGTACCGGCGCTGGCCTTCGGCGTAGATGGTGTCGAACGCCAGTGACGACTTGCCTGAACCTGACAGGCCGGTCATGACCGTCAGCGCATCGCGCGGGACATCCACATCGACGTTCTTGAGATTATGCGCACGCGCCCCACGCACGCGAATGGACTGCTGGCTGACATGCTGTGCCGCCGGAACCTGTTCCGGACGCGAAGAAACGCTCATGAACTCTCCCTGTTCCGCTCCCGTGCGGGAAAGCGGATACCGGCCACCATTGCGGACCCACATCTAATCTGGGCCTGCCGGTCCATCACGACAAGGGCCGTGACTGACCGGCCACGACAGCGCCCGTTACATGCCTGCTGCCACGCCCCATGCCGGCGTTGATCGCGGTATCGTCCTCACACTCGCATTTTAAGGGACGATCCGGTAAGATCGCCGCATATATCCGCCACGGCCGCCATCGGGCTGCCTGTGGCGGCAGTCGGCAGCGGTTCAGCCACTGCCGGTCCCATACTCGAACTGCAGCAGGACAGCATATGGCGGGCAGCGTCAACAAGGTCATTCTCGTGGGCAATCTGGGCAAGGACCCGGAAGTACGGAACAGCCAGAGCGGGGCGAAAATCGTCTCACTGACACTGGCGACAAGCGATACATGGAATGACCGCGCATCGGGCGAACGGCGCGAGCGGACGGAATGGCACCGGGTTGTCATTTTCAACGACCGGATAGCCGACGTGGCCGAGCGTTTCCTGCGCAAGGGCCGCAAGGTCTATCTGGAAGGCTCGCTCCAGACACGCAAATGGACCGACCAGAGCGGTCAGGACCGTTACACGACCGAAGTGGTGGTCGACCGCTTCCGTGGCGATCTGGTGCTGCTGGACAGCAATCGCGGTGGCGACAGCGGCGGTGACGACGCAGGCGGCGGTTATGGTGGCGGCTACGGTGGTGGCAGCGGCGGCGGTGGCTACAGCGCCCCGGCCCGCCAGCAGCCGCAGCGCAACGACCGCCCCGCCAGTGGCGGCGGTAGTGGCGGCAGCGGCGGCTGGGACGCCCCGGCTGGCGGCAGCGATCTGGATGATGAAATCCCGTTCTGAACCCCGCTGGCGCTTCGCGCCGGGCCGCTGACCGTGCTATGGTACGCATGGACCTGATGGCGGCCCCAACGCGCCATTCCTGCCTACCGTCCCGCCCCTGCGCCGTTATGGTCGCCCGGGGTGGGATAACCCTGACATGACGGAACTGCCTTGACCGAGATACCCGACGATCCCCTGCCCCCGTCCGACATGCTGCCGGTCACGATCGAGGAGGAAATGCGCTCCTCCTACCTGGCTTACGCCATGTCCGTCATTGTCAGCCGCGCCCTGCCGGACGTGCGTGACGGGCTGAAGCCGGTTCATCGCCGCATCCTGTATTCAATGCGCGAAAGCGGGTTCACCCACGACAAGCCCTATCGCAAATCGGCCCGCGCGGTCGGTGACGTGATGGGTAAATACCATCCCCATGGCGACTCCTCCATTTACGACGCCATGGTGCGCATGGCGCAGTCGTGGTCGATGCGGGTGAAGCTGATCGACGGGCAGGGCAATTTCGGGTCGGTCGATGGCGATTCCCCCGCCGCCATGCGTTATACCGAAGCCCGTCTGGCCAAGGCGGCTTCCTTCCTGCTGGACGACATCGACCGCGATACCGTCGATTTCCAGCCCAACTACGATGAAAGCGAGCAGGAACCCCAGATCCTGCCCGCCGCCTTCCCCAACCTGCTGATCAATGGCGCATCCGGCATCGCCGTGGGCATGGCGACCAACATTCCCCCGCACAACCCCGGCGAGATAATCGATGCGACCCTGGCGCTGATCGAGCGCCCGGACATGACGCTCGATGACCTGCTGGAATACGTGCCGGGACCTGATTTCCCCACGGGCGGCACCATTCTGGGCCGTGCGGGTATCCGCAGCGCATTCGAGACGGGACGCGGTTCGGTCATCATCCGCGCCAAGGCCGAGATCGAGGAAATCCGCAAGGACCGCAAGGCCATCATCGTGACCGAGATCCCCTATCAGGTGAACAAGGCCACGTTGCAGGAACGCATTGCCGATCTGGTGCGCACCAAGCAGGTCGAAGGCATTTCCGACATTCGGGACGAAAGCGACCGTTCAGGCATGCGCATCGTCATCGAGACCAAGCGCGAGGCGACGCCGGAAGTGGTGCTGAACCAGCTTTACCGCTTCACGCAGCTACAGACCTCGTTTGGCGTGAACATGCTGGCGCTGGATGGCGGGCAGCCGCGCCTCATGGGGCTCAAGGACGTGCTGGAAGCGTTCATCCGCTTCCGTGAGGACGTGATCCTGCGCCGCGCGCGCTTTGACCTGAACAAGGCGCGTGACCGGGCCCACCTGCTGGTCGGTCTGGTCATCGCGGTTGCCAATATCGACGCGGTCATCGCCCTGATCCGCGCAGCGCCCGATACGGGGGCCGCGCGTGCCGCGCTGATGGCGCAGGCATGGGATGCAGCCGATGTGGCGCCCCTGCTGCAACTGATCCATGACGAAGGCAATGTCATCGTCGATGGTCGGGTCCACCTGACGGAAGCACAGGCTCGCGGCATCCTTGAACTGCGCCTGCAGCGCCTGACCGGGCTGGAACGCGACAAGATCCAGCAGGAACTGTCCGAAGTGGCGGTGCGCATCAACAGCCTGCTGGAAATCATCGCCAGCCGGCCGCGCCGCATGGAGGTCATGCGTACCGAACTGGCCACCATCCGCGCCGAACTGGCTACCCCGCGCGCCACCGACATTGCCGATTACGCGGGCGACCAGACCGATGAAAGCCTGATCGAGCCGGGACAGATGGTTGTCACCATCACCCGCGAAGGCTTCATCAAGCGCACGCCGCTGGACGTATTCCGCGCCCAGAATCGTGGCGGCCGTGGCCGCACGGCGGCGGGACGCCGGGGCGACGACATCATCGTGCGTTCGTTCAACGCGCATACGCATCAGTGGGTTCTGTTCTTCTCCTCGGGCGGGAAGGCATACCGCGAAAAGGTCTGGCGTCTGCCTGAAGCCAGCCCCACCGCGAAGGGGCGCGCGCTGGTCAACCTGCTGCCCGATCTTGGCAGCGACACGATCACCGCCGTCCTGCCGCTGCCGCAGGATGAGGATCTGTGGGAAAACCTGCACCTTGTCTTCGCCACGGCATCGGGCAGCGTGCGCCGCAACCGGCTGAGCGATTTCCGCAACATCCGTTCATCCGGCCTGATCGCGATGAAGCTGGATGACGAGGACCGCCTGATCGGCGTCGCCACGTGCCGCGAAGGGCAGGATGTATTCCTTGGCACCCGCAACGCGCGCTGCATCCGTTTCCAGATCACGGACGACACGCTGCGTGTCTTTGCCGGGCGCGGCAGTTCGGGCGTGCGGGGCATCAAACTGGCTGAAGGCGACAGCGTGAACAGCCTGTGCGTGCTCAACCACGTCGAGGCCACGGTAGAGGAACGCGCCGCCTATCTGCGCATGGCCAATGCCCGCCGCCGCGCCGAAGCAGCGCAGGAAGGCGAGGAAGCGGAAGAAACCGTCGTAACGGACGATGCCGAAATCGTGGCAGACGACCTGCCACTGTCCCCCGAACGGTTCGCGGAGCTGGAAGCGGCGGAAGAAGTGCTGCTGATCGTCAGCAATGCGGGTTTCGGCCGCCGTTCGTCGGCTTATGACTACCGCGTCAGCGGGCGTGGTGGACAGGGCATCAACAACATGACCTTCTCCGCCAACAAGCGCGGCAATGCGGTCGTGGCGACACTGCCGGTGCTGGAAGGCACGGATGTCATGCTGGTAACCGATGCGGGCCGCCTGATCCGCCTGCCGATCGGGCAGGTGCGCATCATGTCGCGTCAGGCCAGCGGCGTAACCCTGTTCCGCCTGAACGACACCGAGGAAGTGACCAGCGTGTTCCCCGTCATGGATGAAGATGACGACGGGGAAGAAGCCGAAATCGCTGATACGGAAGCCGATACCCCCGCCACCGATGCAGGGCAGGATGACTGAACCCGCCCCATCCCGTACCGGCTTCTATCCGGGCACGTTCGATCCCGTGACCAGCGGGCATATGGATATCATCGAACGTGCGGCGGGCGTGATGGACCGGCTGGTGATCGGCGTGGCCGAAAACCGGGACAAGCAGCCCCTTCTCCCGCTGGAGGAACGGCTGTTATGCCTGCGGACCGATATCGCCCCCCTGAATGAAGGGCGGGCGAACCCGATCACGGTCATCGGTTTTACGGGACTTGCGGTGCATGCGGCGCGTACGCATGGGGCGCATGCAATCATTCGCGGACTGCGGGCGGTTGCAGATTTCGAATACGAGAACCAGATGTTTGGTATGAACCAGCATCTGGCGCCCGACATTGACACCCTGTTCCTTATGGCACGGGAAGGGCACCAGTACATTTCTTCCCGGCTGGTAAAGGAAATAGCCCGGCTGGATGGTGATATTTCCGGTTTTGTTCCACCTTTTACCCGCGGGCACATCCTAAAACGCCTGCGCGGCTGACAGGCTGGCGGTCGCGTCCCGCGCTGCCGGTTCCTTCACACCCCAATCACGAAACGGATCATGATGTCTGCTACAGAAAACAAATCCGACCTGATCAACGTCGACCTCAAGACAGGACGGGTGGTGATCCGCCTGCGTCCCGACATTGCACCACTGGCGGCCGAGCGTATCCGCACGCTGGCAGCCGAAGGGTTTTATGACAACACGCCCTTCCACCGCGTGATCCAGGGCTTCATGGCGCAGGGCGGCGACCCGACGGGCACCGGCACGTCCGGCAGCAAGCTGCCCGACCTGAAGGCGGAATTCACCCGCGCGGCCAAGTTCGAGCGTGGCACGATGGGCATGGCCCGCACCATGAACCCGGACAGCGCGAACAGCCAGTTTTTCATCATGTTCGAGCCCTCCCCCCACCTTGACGGCCAGTACACCATCGTGGGCCAGGTGATCGAAGGCATGGACCACATCGACCAGATCAAGCGTGGTGCGGGCCAGAGCGGCATGGTTCAGGACCCTGACCGCATCATCAAGATGCGTCCCGCCGACGCCGAAGCCTGATTGATCCATCCCGCCGGACAGCGTGCGCCACCTGCGCACCTGTCCGGCGGCCTGTTTCCGGTCGGAGCCAGACAGCCGTTTGCGGCCCATGGTACCGGCCGGTTTTTCCATCCCGGCGACCTGCGGCCCCACGCACAGGTTGACACCCCCGCCGAGGATGTTTAGAGACCTGCGCAAGGCGGCGGATCACGGGTTTTTCCTGTGCTTTAGCCCCTTCATACAGGCGATGTGAGCCGGTAGCTCAGTCGGTAGAGCATTCGACTTTTAATCGAATGGTCGTGGGTTCGAATCCCACCCGGCTCACCATCCCCTGTTCCCCCCATAAAATACTCCCCTGAAGGGTTGGCCGCGTTTCTGAACGGCCCCTGAATCTGTTGCACAGTCCCGCCAGGGCTTAACGGTCATGGTGCGGTAACGGACAGAACCCTCGACCGGGGAATGTTCGCTAAATCCTCCTGCGAACCGCGATGCGCGCATCAACAGGCACGCGCATGCCCTGCCGTGTTCGCGCGACGGCAGTCTTCTGGCTGAAACGCCCACAAAAACCGAACACCGTACCGCCATCCCTGCCCGATCAGGCCGGAAATCCCGCTTAATGATCCCCGGCGGAAGGGTATTGTCTGGCAGGCGCCAAATAGATGGACGTGTTCGCCAGCAGCAGCGGGAACCTGTGACCTGAATTCCTGTTAGGGGAATGAAATATGGTGTTTTTACAGGCCCTGCCCCACCTTTCAGGGAAAAGGAAGAACCATCCCGCGCATGCCCCTGTAGCCGCTGACAGGTGATGGCTGTTCGTTTCTTGATCGAAAATCATTCGCTTTCATAATTTAGTTATAATTTTGTGATTATTTTTATAATTTTATGTCTTGATCTATGGGTGTTTTTTCAAATAGATGTCCACAAGCCTTGCGGTCATACGACATTCGCACATTCCGACCGCTTTCAAACCCGCCTTCATCGCCCGTGCGATGACTGCGAACCGGCCCCCTCCCATAGGTCGGGTCTAGAAAAGTCTGTGAGATTCCATGAGTCTGCATCCCGTCCTGACCGCCGTGACCGAACGGGTCATCACACGTTCGGCTGGCAGTCGCCGCGCCTATCTGGACCTGATCGCGCGCGAAGGTGAAAACGGCATCAGCCGCCCCCGTCTGGCCTGCGGCAACCTGGCCCACGCCATCGCGGCGTCGGAAGGGGACAAGCAGGGCCTGCGCGCAGCGCGCGGCATGAACGTGGGCATCATCACGTCCTATAACGACATGCTGTCCGCCCATCAGCCCTATGGCCGCTACCCGGACCAGATCAAGCTTTACGCGCGTGAAGTCGGCGGGACGGCACAGGTGGCCGGTGGCACGCCCGCCATGTGCGACGGCGTGACGCAGGGGCAGCCGGGCATGGAAATCTCGCTGTTCAGCCGCGATGTCATCGCCCTGTCCACCGCCGTCGGGCTGAGCCATGGCATGTACGAAGGCGTGGCCATGCTGGGCATCTGCGACAAGATCGTGCCCGGCCTGCTGATCGGCGCGCTGCGCTTTGGCCACCTGCCTGCGCTGCTGATCCCCTCCGGCCCCATGCCATCGGGCCTGCCCAACAGCGAAAAGCAGCGCATCCGCCAGCTCTACGCCGAAGGCAAGGTGGGCAAGGACCGGCTGATGGATGCGGAATCCGAATCCTACCACGCTGCGGGCACCTGCACGTTCTACGGCACGGCGAATACGAACCAGATGCTGATGGAAGTGATGGGGCTGCACCTGCCCGGCTCCTCCTTCGTCCCGCCTAACACGAAGCTGCGCCAGGAACTGACCCGTGCCGCCATCCACCGCCTGAGCGAGATTGGCGCACGGGGCGATGACTACCGTCCGCTGGGCCTGTGCGTGGATGAACGCGCCATCGTCAACGCAGCCGTAGGCCTGCTGGCGACGGGCGGGTCCACCAATCTTGCCATCCACCTGCCCGCCATTGCACGCGCGGCGGGCATCGTGATCGACTGGAGCGATCTGGACCGGCTTTCCTCCGTCGTGCCGCAACTGACGCGCGTGTATCCCAACGGGTCGGAAGACGTGAACGCCTTCCACGCCGTGGGTGGCATGCCCAGCCTGATCGGCTCCCTGCTGGATGCGGGGCTGCTGCATCCCGATATCCTGACCGTGGCGCGTGGTGGCTTTGCCGCCTATCGCAACCGCCCGGTCATGCGTGACGATGCGCTGGTATGGGAAGAGGCAGGCCCGTCCACCGATGAAAGCATCCTGCGCGCGCCCGCCAATCCCTTCCGCGCCGATGGCGGCATGAAGGTGATGGAAGGCAATCTGGGGCGGGGCATCTACAAGACCAGCGCCGTCGCCTCCGAACGCTGGACAATCGAAGCCCCGGCGGCAGTGTTCGACGATCAGGAGGACGTGCTGCGCGCCTTCCGCGATGGAAAGCTGGATCGTGACGTGGTGGTGGTCGTGCGCTTTCAGGGACCGGCCGCCAACGGCATGCCCGAACTGCACAAACTCACCCCCACGCTGGCCGTGCTGCAGGACCGGGGACATAAGGTGGCCCTTGTCACCGATGGCCGCATGTCGGGCGCCAGCGGCAAGGTGCCCGCCGCCATCCATATCGGCCCGGAAGCCTATGTCGGCGGCCCGCTTTCCCTGCTGCGCGATGGGGACATGGTGCGTGTGTGCGCCCATACGGGCCGGATCGAGGCCATAGTGGACGCAGCACAGTGGACCGACCGCACCCCGGCCCGTCCGCCCGCACCACAGTTCGGCACCGGGCGGGAACTGTTCGCGCTCATGCGCGGCGGCGTGGACAGCCCCGAACGCGGGGCATCAGCCATCCTTGCCTCCATGGACCGTATGGCCGCACAAGAGAACGCGTAAGGCGGCCAGGCGCCGCAAACAGTTGTGAAAGGGAGCCAGCCCATGGCCCAGATTGAAGACATCATGACCATCGCGCCGGTTATTCCGGTACTGGTCATCCATGATCCCGCCCATGCCCGCCCCGTGGCGGAAGCACTGGTTGCAGGGGGCCTGCGCGCGCTGGAAGTCACCCTGCGCACCGAATGCGCGCTGGAAGTGATTGCGGAAATGGCGAAGGTTGAAGGGGCCGTTGTCGGTGCCGGAACCGTGCTGAACGGCGATGACCTGAAAAGTTCGGTCGATGCGGGCGCGCGCTTCATCGTAAGCCCCGGCCTGACCACGGACGTCGCCAGGGCGGCCACCGCTGCCGATGTGCCGCTGCTGCCCGGCACGGCCAATGCCAGCGACATCATGCGCGGCCTCGACCTCGGGCTGACGCATTTCAAGTTTTTCCCTGCCACGGCAGCGGGCGGCATTCCGGCGCTCAAGGCGCTTTCCGCTCCCTTTGGCCGCGCACGCTTCTGCCCCACCGGCGGCATCCGTCAGGATACGGCTTCGGAATGGCTGGGCCTGCCTTCGGTTCTGTGCGTGGGCGGATCGTGGCTGGTTCCCGCCGGAACACCGGATGTGGCCGCCATTACCCAGCGGGCACGCGAAGCCGCTGCCCTCACGGCCTGATCCACAACGCTCGGCGGTCCGTAATGGGCCGCTGACCATCACCCCCGCTATGCCGTGCGGCGGAAGGTCAGGTTATACCGGCACGGCCCGGTCAGGGGATGGTCCCCCTCACGCAATGGCGCGATGCCATGAAATGCCAGCCGTGTCGTCCCGCCCCATACGACCACATCCCCATGCAGCAGGGGAATGCGCCGTAACGGGTCCGTACGCAGCAGCCCACCCCACAGGAAGATGGCGGGCAGGCCGAAGGACAGGGACACGACCGGTGCGTCTGCGCGTTCGTCACGATCCTGATGCAGGCCCATGCGTGCGCCAACCCGATAACCGTTAATCAGGCACGAATCGGGCGCGAAACCCTCATATCCCGCCATTGCGGCAGCCGCGACCGCCATCTGCCGCCACCCCTCCGGCATGGCGGGCCATGGCTGGCCCGTCAGGGGATCGCGTTCCTCATACCGGTAACCATACGCATCACTGCACCAGCCCCGTAACCCGCAACAGGTCATGGCAACGGACATGCTGCCCCCGCCCGGAGTCGTCATCCGCCGGAACGGAGACTGACGGGCCATCCGCCGGATCTGCGCAATCATGTCCGCCGCATGGGATGACGCATGGCCACGCAGGATCAACGCGCCATCATCCAGTGGTTCGGGCCCTGATCCGGCGGATTGGGGAAGATCAAGGGGAAATTCCCGCTGGGTCATCGCTCCTCCCCCCGAAATGAAAAAGGGCATCCATAACGGATGCCCCCTTCCCTATTTCAGCCGCCAGCGGATCAGAAGCTGTTATCGTCACCCGCATCGAAGCCACCGCCGTCATCAAACCCGCCGGACGCATCGCCGCCTGCGTCGAACCCGGAATCGGCAGCGGTGCCGCCACCTGCGAACGGATCGCCGCCGCCCGCGCCGTCACCGTAATTGTTGTTGATGATGGTCTCGCCCGGCTGGGACATGCCGCCTGCGAAGCCACCCGCGTCATGATGGCCGCTGAACAGGTCCGTCAGCGCGTTACCCACCATCATACCGCCCGCCACACCGGCGGCGGTGGTCAGGGCCGACCCCAGAAAGCCCGAGCCACGGGCGGGAAACATGCCCGGCTGCATGCCCTGCGGATAGACCGGCTGCGGCGGCGGGGATGTGGGAGCGGCACCACCACCCCACCCCGGAGGGGGCGCTGCCTGCGCACGCTGGCCACCACCGAACATGCCACTGAAGAATCCGCCACCGCCGCTGGGCTGCTGGGGGGCGGCCTGCTGCTGCTGGAGTTGCTGCTGCGCCTGCTGAAGCTGCCACTGAAGCTGGCGAATCCGGTTCTGCGCTTCAGCCAGGGCGGCTTCCTGCACCACCGCCATCTGGGTGACGCGATAACCGGCTTCAGGATATTTCTGGAACATCTGCCCGATATACTGATTGGCCTGCGGGTCAATCGGCGGAAGCTGGGAGGTCGTCTGCGGCACGCTGCCCGATGCAGCCCCCCCCACCCGCGCGAAAAACTGTGTGATCAGATCACGTTCCTGGTCGTTCATCCTGTCTGTCCTGCCTTGGGCTGGGAAAAGCGTATCCCCGCAGATGTGGTCCGTGCAATGGCGATGCGCAAGGCCAAATACCGCCAGATCATGACAGGTTTGGCCTTATGCCATGCCCCGCCTTTCGGTCGCGGCGGCATAACGGTATGCTGGCGCGCGATTTTGCGCCAGATGGTGCATACCCTGTCCCCGTTTACCGGAGCATCTTGTTCATGGACCCGGCCCCCGTGCCCCGATCACCCACATCCCCGCGCCCGCTGTCGTTCCAGGGGCTTATCCTGAAACTGCACCAGTTCTGGTCCGATCAGGGCTGCGCCATTCTCCAGCCCTACGATACGGAAGTGGGGGCGGGTACGCTGTCGCCGCATACCACGCTGCGCGCGCTGGGATCGCGCCCGTGGAAGGCCGCCTATGTCCAGCCCTGCCGCCGCCCGTCCGACGGGCGGTATGGCGAAAACCCGAATCGCCTGCAGCACTATTACCAGTATCAGGTCCTCCTCAAGCCCACGCCGGAGGAAAGCCAGAAACTGCTGCTGGACAGCTACCGCGCCATCGGGATCGATCCGCTGGAACACGACATCCGCTTTGTCGAGGATGACTGGGAAAACCCGACCATCGGCGCATGGGGTCTGGGCTGGGAAGTCTGGTGCGACGGGATGGAGGTGACGCAGTTCACCTATTTCCAGCAGGTCGGCGGCATTCCCACCGTCATGCCTTCGACCGAACTGACCTATGGTCTGGAACGCCTTGCGATGTACGTGCAGGGAATCGAGAATGTCTATGACCTCGATTTCAACGGGCAGGGGCTGAAATATGGCGACGTGTTCCTGCGCGCGGAACAGGATTACTCCCGCCATAATTTCGAACTGGCGGATGTGGAAATGCTGCACCGCCACTTCATCGATGCCGAAAACGAATCCACGGCCCTTGCAAAGGCCGGTCTGGCGCAGCCCGCCTATGACCAGTGCCTGAAGGCCAGTCACCTGTTCAACCTGCTCGATGCGCGCGGCGTGATTAGCGTCAGCGAACGCGCATCCTATATCGGCCGCGTACGCGCGCTGGCGAAACGCTGCTGCGAAGCGTGGCTGGCGGGCGAGGAATAAGACCATCATGCCCGAACTTCTTATCGAACTCTTCTCCGAGGAAATTCCCGCCCGCATGCAGGCGCGCGGGGCAAGCGACCTCGAACGCCTTGTGTGCGAGGCGCTGGCCCCGCTGAACCCGCGCGACGCCACGACCTTTGCCGGTCCGCGCCGCATTGCCCTGTCCGTTACGGTGGACGCCACCGTGCCGGGTGCGACGGTTGAAGAACGCGGCCCGCGTGAAAGCGCACCCGAGAAGGCGCTGGCCGGTTTCATGCGCAAACATGGCGTGGAACGTGATGCGCTGGCGCTGGAAAACGGCTTCTGGGTCCTGCGCCGCACCATCGCGCCCGTGGCCGCCGGCCAGCAGATCGCGGATGTCCTGCCCGGCCTGCTGCGGCGTTTCCCGTGGCCCAAATCCATGCGCTGGGGCGTTGGCAGCGCCTTTACATGGGTGCGCCCGCTGCGCAGGATCGTCTGTATCCTTGATGGTGAGGTCGTCGATTTCACGCTGGCGGAAGGCGAGGATAACGGCCATGGCCTGCGTTCGGGCAACCTGACGGAAGGCCACCGCTTCACCGCGCCGGGGGCATTTGCCGTCAGCAGCACGAAAGACTGGCTGGATGGTCTGCGCACGCGACAGGTGGAACCGGACGCCGCCGCGCGCCGCACCCTTGTTGCCGAAGGCGTCGCCCGTCTTGCCGGTGAGGAAGGTCTGAATGTCGCCGCCGATCCCGGCCTGATTGACGAGGTCGCGGGCCTGACGGAATGGCCGGTCCCCTTCCTTGGCCGGATTGACGACGAATTCATGAGCCTGCCGCCCGAAGTCATGCAGGTGTCCATGCGGGTGAACCAGCGTTACTTCGCGCTGCGCAATTCGGATGGATCGGCGGCACCGCGTTTTGCCTTTGTCGCCAACCTGCTGCCCAGCGATGGCGGCAGCCTGACCATTGCGGGCAATGAGCGCGTGCTGCGCGCCCGTTTTGCCGATGCCCGTCATTTCTGGGATCTGGACCGCGCCACCCGTCTGGCTGAGCGCGTACCCGCGCTGGACCGGATCGTGTTCCATGCCGCACTGGGCAGTCAGGGCGCGCGCGTGCAGCGCATCGAACGTCTGGCGGGCATACTGGCCGGGATGACCGGCGCGGATGAAACGCAGGCCAGACGCGCGGCCCTGCTGTGCAAGGCGGACCTGACCACCGGCATGGTGGGCGAATTCCCGGAACTGCAGGGCATCATGGGGGCCTATTACGCCCGCCATGACCGGGAAGACGATGCGGTGGCCGATGCCATCGGCGCACATTACATGCCACGCGGCCCACACGATGACGTGCCGACCGCGCCGGTTTCGGTCGCGGTCGCGCTGGCGGACAAGATCGACATGCTGGTGGCCTTCTTCGCCGTGGGTGAAAAGCCCGGCGGGTCGGGCGATCCGTATGCCCTGCGTCGGGCGGCACTGGGGGTTATCCGCATCATCCGCGAAAACGGGCTGCGGCTTGATCTGGCGCGCGTCTTCTGGGAAGCAGCACAGGGCCTGCCCGAGGATCTGCGCCTTGCGCCCGATCTGGATGTTCTGCCGGAATTCGTGGCCGACCGCCTGCGGGTGCAGTTGCGTGGCGAAGGTGCGCGGCACGACATCCTTGCCGCCGTGTCGGTTGGCAATACCGATACCGACATCGTGCGCCTGCTGGCCCGCGCCAGCGCCATTGCCGACATGCTGGCCAGCGAGGACGGGCGCAACATGCTGGCCGCCACCAAGCGCGCGGCCAACATCCTGCGCATCGAGGACCGCAAGGACGGCCCGCATGAGGGCGCGCCCAACCCCGCGCTCTACACCCAGCCTGAAGAGCGGGAACTGGCCGGAGAACTGGAAAAGACCATTCCCGCCGTGGAACAGGCCATCGCGCAGGAACGCTATGCCGACGCCATGCGCGACGTGGCGGCGCTGCGCCCGGCCCTCGACCGGTTTTTTGAGGTGGTGACGGTCAATGACAACGATCCCGCCGTGCGCGCCAACCGCCTGCGCCTGCTGTCGGAACTGCGCCGGATGACGGTGCTGATCGCCGATTTCAGCCAGATCGAAGGCTGACCCGGCTCTGGCCTGACGCCCCGAGCGGTGTCAGGCCAGATAGACCAGTCGCGCCGGTCGGTCACCATTCAGCACGACCACCGCATTCTGCCGGAACAGGCGCGCCAGACGCAGCCCCCGCGCCAAGGGCACGCGCACCGCATAAAGCGGTTCGGACCAGCTGCCCAGACGCCCTTCCCCCAGTTCATGCTTCACCCCACGCAGATGCTGCGACAGCGCCTGCATCATCCGGTGATTCCAGCCATCGGGACGCAACCTGCCGCCGGGATTGCACGCGCTCAGCAGCACGATATCCCCCTGCGGCACCACGCAACGCCGCCACTGCGGCCTGCGCCCGATACGGATCACCGGCAGGCCCGGCACATGATAGGTGCTGAGCCGGTAGGAACGGCTGACGGCGGGCGTTGGGGGCAGGATGCCCGCCATCAGTTGTCTTCCCCCGTGGTTTCCCCGAACGTGGCATTCCGATGGACCCATGCGGACATAAGCAGCCCGAACCCGAACATCACCATGAGCATGGCCGACCCCCCATAGGAAATCAGCGGCAGCGGCACGCCCCCCACCGGGATCGCCCCCATCACCATGGACAGGTTGACCGCACAGTACAGGAAGAAGTTCATGGAAATGCCCAGCCCCAGCAGCCGCCCGAACTGGTTGCGGCTGCGCATGGCGATCAGCATGCCGCCAAAAATCAGCAGTAGCAGCATGCCGATTATGGCGATGCCACCGACAAAGCCCCACTCCTCCGCAATCATGGTGAAGATGAAATCTGTCTGCTTTTCAGGCAGGAAGTTAAGTTGCCCCTGCGTGCCCTGAAGATAGCCCTGCCCCCACATCCCGCCTGAACCCAGCGCAATCTTGGACTGGATGATATTATAGCCCGCCCCCAGCGGATCGCTTTCGGGGTGCAGGAAGGTGGTGACGCGGGCCTTCTGGTAATCATGCAGGTGGCTGTATGCAATCCTGGCCAGAAACGGCACGGGCAGCACCACAAGGGCAATCTGCCACAGCCGCATGCCCGCGCCGAAAAACATGCTGGCCCCAACGGTACCGATAATGACGGCGGTGCCAAGATTGGGTTCCTTCAGCACAAGGGCGACCGGCACCAGCACCATGAGTGCCGGGGGAATGAGCCGTAGGGGATTGCCCATCCTGCGATAGCTGATTTTGTGGAACCATGTCGCCAGCATCAGCACCAGCGCGATCTTGGCCAGTTCCGATGGCTGGACCTGCATGCCACCCAGCATCAGCCATCGCTCGGCCCCCTTGCCCACATGGCCCATCCGCAGCACCGCCACCAGCAGGACCAGCGAAAAGATGTAGATGGGCCATGCCATGCGTACCAGAATGGCGGGACTCATCAGCGCCATACACAGCATCATGACCAGCCCGAAACAGAACCGGATGGATTGCGGCCCGGCAAACGGGCGCGACGTGCCCCCACCCGCCGAATACAGCGCCCCATATCCCACCACCGCCAGCGCGCAGATCAGCAGCACATACAGCCAGTTGATCTGCCACAGCTTGGTCAGGATCTGGAAATTGGGCTCGGCGCGCAGCAGGCGCTTCTGGAATTTCATTCCATTCTCCACAACAGGCACGGACGCGGCCATAGCCCCATACGGGGCCTGCGGGCGGGTGGTCTAGTCCACTTCCGCCTGCGCCACTTCCTGCCCCGGCGGCTCACGGTGATTGACCGGATCGCGGCGCAGGACATCGGTCATGATATCACGCGCAAGGGGGGCGGCCACATCCGCGCCCGCATTGCCGTGTTCGATCACCACCGCCGTGGCATAGCGCGGCGCGTCATAGGGCGCAAAGCAGATGAACAGCGCATGGGGCCGGTATTCCCATGGCAGGTTGGCGGAATTGAAATGCCCGCTTTCACGCAGCGCACGCGACACGCGCCGCACCTGCGCCGATCCGGTCTTGCCCGCCATCTGTACGCCGGGAATATCCAGCCGCGCCTTGGGGGCGGTTCCCCCTTCCTCATTCACCACGGCGAACATGCCCGCGCGGATGTCCGCAAAGAAATGATCGGGCATGCTCATGCCCGGCGCGTGGCCAAGGTCGGTCAGGTCGGCCATATGCCCGGCCACCGAGCGGATGAGATGCGGCTGGACATTGCGCCCCGTGGCGATGCGCGATGCGTAGGTGGCCAGTTGCAGCGGCGTCACCTGCACAAATCCCTGCCCGATACCGCTGACGATCGTATCCCCCCCGTTCCAGTGCCGGCCATGCGCGCGCCGCCATGCCGGGGTGGGAATCAATCCCTGCCGCACATGCGGCAGTTCGATTTCAGGCAGTTTTGTGCCCAGACCGAACAGTTCGGCTGTCGCGGCGATGGCATCCATGCCGGTGCGCCGCGCGACTTCGTAGAAGAACACATCACAGGAATATTTCAGCCCCTGACGCAGGTTGATCGACCCGTGCCCCCAACGCGACCAGCAGTGAAAGCGCGTGCCGCCCACATCGATATAGCCGGGACAACTGATCCGGTCACTGGGCGACAGCGTCCCCGCGCGCAGCGCCGCCATGGCCACGGCAGGCTTGAAGGTGGAACCGGGCGGATACAGTCCCGACACGGCCTTGTTGATAAGGGGCGTCTGGCTGTTATTGGTCCATTCGATCCACTGCGCCTGACTGACGCCACTATCGAACAGGGAGGGATCGAAGGACGGGTTGCTGACCATGGCCAGCACTTCGCCATTGCGGCAGTCCATCACCACCGCGCTGGCCGACTGTTCCCCGATGCGACCGAGCACCTGCTGCTGGAGGCCGCTGTCGATGGTCAGCGCGATCTCGTCGCCCGCCTGTCCTTCATCGCGGTCCAGTTCGGCCATCACGCGGCCTACCGCGTTGACTTCCATTTCCACGGACCCGACCTGCCCGCGCAGGTTCGTGTCCTGTGTCTGTTCGATGCCCGAACGCCCCACCCGCATGCCGGGCAGCGCCAGTTCGGCATCATGCACCACGTCCTTTTCGGCCGGGGGCGCCACGTAACCGACCACATGCGCCATGAGCGGCCCGAAGGGGTAGACGCGCGTGGTCCCGACATCGATCAGCACGCCGGGCAGCGACGGCATGTTGAGTTCCAGCCGCGCCATGTCATCCCATGACAGGAAATCGCGCAGCATGATCGGGATGAACCGCCGCTTGTGACGCAGTTCATGTTCGATGCGGGTGGTGTCGCGCTGTTCCAGCGGCACGATCTGGGCAAAGCGTTCCAGCGTGCCGGGAATATCGCTGGTTTCTTCCGCCAGCAGGAGCGCGCGCCAGTTGATGCGGTTGGCCGCGACCGAAATGCCGAAACGGTCCGTAATGCGCCCGCGCGGCGGCGCGAAGAAGCGTTTGCTCAGCCGGTTGTTTTCCGCAAGCCTGGCGTAATGGCTGCCGTCACGAACCTGAAGCCCGTACAGACGTTCCCCCAACGCGCCCAGCACGGCCCCCTGTGCCGCCATAAGCAGCAGGGCGCGGCGGGTGAACACGCCCCGCGAAGGGTTCTTGCCTTCGTCGGGACGCGACATCAGCCGGTTGCCAGACTTCTTTTTACGAAACGTCATTCACTCATCCGGCACGGAGAGGCCATTCCACCCGCTTCAGGAGTGGTCCGCGTTATTGATGACAAAACGGTAGGTCCACGCGAATCCTGCATACAGGACAGGAAAACTGCCAACGGACAGAACTGTCTCGAAAACAAAAGGCAGAAACTCCACAACATGCAATGCCAGCGCGGAACACAGCACCCATTGTAGCGCCGTAACCCCTACCATCACCATGGCAAACACAAGCCACAGAACAAAAAAATTGACCCGTGCCAGCGTGTACCGTCCCGACAGCGCAACGCCATGTACGATCAGCATCATGAGCAGCATGACACCCGCCGGACCGAAGCTGAGGATGTCCGCCCATATTCCCAGCACGAACACCGCCACGGACGGCATGAGGGCCGGCGCAAAGACCGACCACAGGAACACCATCGCCATGATGATGGCGGGCATCAGTTCCACCTGCCCGGGCAGGTTCAGTGGCGCCGACAGCACCAGTGTCACGAAAAACACCACCAGACACGGCACGCTGTTGCGCATGCCATGATCGATCCGGTTACCCAGCCCCGCACGGGGATGGATGCCCGGACGGATGGGCGGGGGCGAGAAGGTTTTCATCCATGCAGCCCCTTGTCCTGATTGATCTGGAACTGCGAGGGCAGCACCATCGTCCGCCCGACAGGCGGCAGCGGCACGCGACCGGGGGCGTCTGGCGGGGCGACGCTGTCCTCATAATCAAAGATACGCACGATATCGATATGGTCCAGCGCCGCCGCCGGCACCACCACCGGCATGCCGGGACGCAGGTAATGCACATGCCCCACCGGCAGGCCGGCGGGCAGGCTTTCGATTTCCCCGTTGGTAACGACACGCTCGCCTTCAACGGGCAGGTTGTCCTGCGGGTAGAAGATGATGCGCGGCATGGGGGAATTGTCACCCGCCATGATGGCCGCCGCATGGCTGGCTTCCAGCGTTACGGGCAGGCGGCTGGACGAATCGGTAATCAGCAGCACGCGGGCCGAACGCCTGCCCACTTCGGTCACACGCCCGACCAGTCCCGCGCCATCAAGGGCGATGCCCCCCTTGTGGACGGACGTATCGGGATTGATCGCAAGCAGGACGGCGCGCGCATAAAGCCCGCTGGTGTCACGCACCACCCGACCACTGACGAAAGTGGGTGCGTTATCGGGAATCCAGTGCAGGTTGGCCTTCAGCGTTGCGTTTTCGTCCGCCAGGGCCGCCGCCACGTCGTACCAGTGCCGCAGGGACGTGTTTTCGGCGCGCAGGCGGATATTCTCCGCTTCCAGATTACGGATGTCCTGCAGGTTGCCCGAAAGCCAGCGCAGCTTTTCCTGCGGCCATTCCACCATCCGGTAGGCTGGGGCCAGCAGGTCGGCCGTCTGCATGCGCAGTTTTTCGACAAGCGTGCGATCCGCCTTGCCCAGCAGGATCACCCCGAAGGCCACAAGGATCAGCGCAGGCAGGACCAGCTTGCCAAGCGCCTGACGGAACTGGATGGAAACAGGCATCACGCCATCCCTTCACGCGGGACAGATACGTCCAGCCTGCCGGGTTGTCCAATACTGCCTGATCGCCGGACCTGCATCGTCCTGCGTCTCCTCCATCAGCGTGCCGCCCCTGCCTGTTCCGGGCGGCCCGCCTGTCCCGTTCGTCAGTACATGCTTGTCAGTACATTGCGCAGGCGCTTCATTTCCTCAAGCGCGCGCCCCGTCCCCATCGCCACGCAGGACAGCGCATCCTCCGCCACCGTGACCGGCAGGCCGGTCTCGCGCCGCAGGACTTCATCCAGACGGTAAAGCAGCGCGCCACCACCGGTCAGGACAATCCCCTTGTCCACGATGTCGGCCGCGAGTTCCGGCGGCGTGTTTTCCAGCGCCGTGGTCACCGCATCAAGGATCTGGCTGACCGGTTCGGCAAGGCTTTCGGCGATCTGCCCCTGCGAGACAACGACTTCGCGCGGGACGCCATTGATCAGGTCACGGCCCTTGACCTCCCGCCACGGCCCCGGATCGTCGGGATCATCAGGCGGCATGGCGGAACCGAGGTTGATCTTGATCTGTTCGGCCGAGCTTTCGCCAATCAGCAGGTTATGGTTGCGACGGATGTAGGAAATGATCGCCTCATCCATCTTGTCGCCGCCCACGCGCACGGAGCGGGCATACACGATCCCGCCCAGCGAGATCACGGCCACTTCCGTCGTGCCGCCGCCGATATCGACAATCATGCTGCCCGAAGGCTCGGTCACCGGCAGGCCCGCGCCGATCGCCGCCGCCATCGGTTCCTCAATCAGGAAGACCTTGCGCGCGCCTGCACTTTCCGCACTTTCCTGAATCGCACGGCGTTCAACGGCGGTGGAGCCGGAGGGCACGCATACGATGATAAGCGGGCTTGCGAACATGCGGCGGTTGTGAACCTTGCGGATGAAATGCTTGATCATTTCTTCCGCAACTTCAAAATCAGCGATCACGCCATCACGCAGCGGGCGGATGGCAGTGATGTTGCCGGGGGTGCGGCCAACCATCTGCTTGGCTTCCTCACCCACCGCAAGGACCTGTTTCTTGCCCCGTACTTCCGCCAGCGCGACGACCGAAGGTTCATTCAGGACGATCCCGCGCCCCTTGACGTAAACCAGCGTATTCGCCGTGCCGAGGTCGATCGCCATGTCAGCGGAAAGCAGACCCAGTACACGAGCAAACATCCAGAACCCCCAACATCAAAACCAGACAGGACTGTCCCACATCCCGACTGGCAACCCATGTCATCATGACATGCCTGCGTTACGTCGAAAACCGTCTGGATAAGTTCGAGGGATTACCGACGCGGACAGGCAGGGGCAAGGGGCCAGACGATTTTAATTTGTTAAAATCTTCATGCCCGAAGCGATTATTACAAAATGTCCCGCTTTCGTCATGGTCAGACCATCATGGCCGCACCATCTTGTATCATGAACGCGGCAGGGGTGTCATCGTGCCACCCCGTCCGCGCTACCGGGAAAGACCCATATGAAGACTTCATCTCCCTCAACCACCTTTCGCCCGGCATTGCTGCTTGCCGCCGGGCTGTGCCTTGGACTGGGGGCGTGCGAGAACACCCGCGACCCCGGCGAACGCGCCATTGGCGGCGGGCTGATCGGCGCGGGTGGCGGGGCGCTGATCGGTGGCCTGGCGGGCGGCGGAACGGGCGCTGCGATCGGCGCACTGGCCGGCGCGGGTGGCGGTGCGGCCATCGGGGCGGCCACGACCCCGTCGCGACGCCCGCGCAACGCCCCGCCTTCCACCATCTGCCCCGACGGGCGCGTGCTCCCGCCCGGCTACCCGCCACAGAGCTGCCCGCCCCCCGCGGGCGCCGCGCCCGCAGGTTACGCAGCCCCACAGGGCTATGCCCAGCCCAGCTATCCCGCGCAGCAGCAGGGCTATTACGGCCAGCAGGGCAGCAGTTACTACGGACAGCAGGGCGGCTATTCCCAGCAGCCGGACGGCTACAGCCAGCCGGGCTATCCGCAGGGCGCCTATCCTGACGGATATGGCGGCTACTGATCCCGCGAAAATGACAACGCCCCGGCACGCAATACCGTGCCGGGGCGCTGCATGCATGAACGGGTCATGCTACAAGGAACGCGGGATCAGGCATCCAGCGCAGCGGGTTCCGCCCGGTCGCGCTTGACCAGCAGTTTGTTCAGCGCATGGACATAGGCCCGCACGGCGGAAACCAGCGTGTCCGCATCCGCACCCTGACCGTCAACCAGCTTGCCGCCTTCTTCCAGACGGACCGAGGTACGGGCCTGCGCGTCGCTGCCCTCGGTCACGGCACCGACGGAATACAGTTGCAGGGTCGCATCATGGGCAACGATGGCGCGGATGGCGTTGAAGGCGGCATCGACCGGCCCCTGCCCTTCCGCATGGCCTTCCTCACGCCTGCCATCGACTTCCAGCACCAGATCAGCGGTGGCGGGACGGCGTGATCCGGCGGTTACATCCAGCGCCACGAAGCGGATGCGGGCATGGTCGCGCACTTCATCGTCAACCAGTGCGACCAGATCCTCGTCATAGATGACCTTCTTGCGGTCGGCCAGATCCTTGAAACGGCTGAACGCCTCGTTGAACTGGGCTTCTTCCAGATTGTCGTACCCCATCGCCCTGAGCTTGTCGCGGAAGGCCGCGCGGCCCGAATGCTTGCCCAGAACCAGTGACGAGCGGGTCCAGCCCACGCTTTCGGGTGTCATGATTTCGTAAGTGGCGGCATTTTTCAGGATGCCGTCCTGATGGATGCCGCTTTCATGCGCGAAGGCGTTGCGGCCGACAATGGCCTTGTTGGGCTGTACGTCAAAACCGGTAATGGTGGACAGCATGCGCGATGTGCGCAGCAGGCGTTCGGTATGGATGCCCGTGGTGTAGGGCAGCACGTCATGGCGCGTGCGCAGCACCATGATGATTTCTTCCAGCGCCGCGTTGCCCGCGCGCTCGCCAATGCCATTGATGGTGCATTCCACCTGTCGCACACCCGCATCAAGTGCCGCGATCGTGTTGGCGACCGCCAGCCCCAGATCGTTATGGTTATGGGTGGAGAAAATCACCTTATCCGCACCCGGCACGCGGGTACGCAGGTCGTTGAAGATGCGGGCCATGTCCTCGGGCGTGGAATAGCCTACGGTATCGGGGATGTTGATGGTGGTCGCACCCGCGCGGATGGCGGTTTCCACACAGCGGCACAGGAAATCGGGATCGGTGCGCGAACCGTCCTCGGCGGACCATTCCACGTCATCGGTGAACTGGCGGGCCGCACGGTTGCCGGCTTCGATCACTTCCAGAACCGTTTCGGGCTCCATGCGCAGCTTGTACTTCATGTGCAGCGGCGAAGTGGAGATGAAGTTGTGGATACGCCCACGCTTCGCGGGCCTGATCGCCTCGCCCGCGCTGGCGATGTCGTTCTTGCCGCCACTGCGCGCCAGTGCGCATACGACGGTGTTCTTCACTTTCTGCGCGATCTGGTGGACGCTGTCGAAATCCCCCTTCGATGCGACGGGAAAGCCCGCCTCCATCACGTCCACGCCCAGTTCCTCCAGCGCTTCGGCCATGCGCAGCTTTTCAGCCAGATTCATGGAAAAGCCGGGCGACTGCTCACCATCACGCAGGGTGGTGTCGAAAATGATGACGCGGCTGGCGTCAATACGGCCAAAGGAGGGATGATCGATGCTCATGGTAATACCTCGGACATATCCGGATGTGGGACGGGTGGCACGGCTGCGTGCCGCCTCTGTCAATTCGTGTTCGCGGACCGCATGACCGGCCCGATCAATCCCCTGGGCGCACCGGCACGGGCCGGCCCTGCTCGCTCAGGGGCGGATAAGTCGAAGACGAAGAAGCCCGGCACCGGCACATGCGCGCGCGGACAGGTGCGCATATGCGCCCGATCCAGCCCCAGCGATGTGCGCTATCGTTACCATGCCGCGCACAATACAGGCAGGCGGGCTGATTGCAACCGCTAAAAACAGGTCTGGCCACAGGCTGTGGTGGTGGTGCGGCCTACCCCGTGGCATGCGTTACCATGCTGTCGGTCGCGAAATAACGATCGATCGCCTGCACCATGGCGCTGGCCACGACCATGCGGTGCGCGGCCTGACGCAGGGCGGCTTCGTCCATATGATTCGACATGAAGCCCATCTCCACCAGCACGGAGGGGATATCGGCCGATTTCAGCACCACGAAGGAGGCGTGACGGGAAGGATGCTGCAACAGCCCGACACGCGGACGGAAGGCGGTTACGATGCTGCTGGCCATATGGGCCGCGCCGTGGCGCGTTTCCTCGGTCACCAGACTGGCGAGGATTTCCTGCACTTCGGGGGATGTCGCATGCACCTGCGGGCCGCCATAGCGGTCGGCGCTGTTTTCGGTCTGGGCCAGCATGGCCGTCTGCCGGTCCGATGCCCTGGCGGCAAGGGTGTAGACACTGGCGCCGCGCACGGCGGGGTCATGCAGCGCGTCGGCATGCATGGAAATGAACAGCGCCGCCTTGTGGGTATGCGCAATATCCACCCGGCCTTCCAGCGGGATGAAACGGTCATCGGCCCGGGTCATGGCCACGCGGTAGCGTCCGCTGGCCTCAAGCTGGCGCTGGAGTTCACTGGCGGCGGCCTCCGCCACATGTTTTTCATACGTGCCGGAAATGCCGATGGCGCCAGGGTCCTTCCCGCCATGGCCGGGGTCAAGCATCACCAGCGGCTTCGGGGCGGCAGCTTTCCCGATAATGGCCGGGGCATGCAGGGGGTGGGTGGCATGGTGCGCGGCGGCGGCCGCATGGACATGCGCAGGCACAGGGGCCGCCACCCGCGCCACGGCGACGGAAGGCACCAGAACGCCCAGACCGGCCACCACCGCGCGCCGTCCCGGCTGGATGATGGCGCCCTTTGCCGCCGGGGCGTCATCGTGCGGCCTGCGCGGCTGCGCGTCCTGTCCATCGGGCCGGCCTGTGGTCATGCGTGGGGTTCCGGGCAAAACGGTTGCGGGCGAATCCCTTTCCATTATCATCATACGGGCCGTCCGTCAGCGGGATAAACGCGCAGCCCCCTTGCGGAAAGGGAAACATTGCGTCATGCTGCCCAGCCGTGATGGACCACGCCAAGTCCGAACTGCCGCAGGGCATGTCCGAAACGGCTGGATGCCCCAAGGCATGATTGACTCCATCCGGCATGCCTCATGCATGCGCGGCAGATGCTTACCGGCCTTACATCCGGCCACGCCACGGCGTGGGGGCCTATGCGGCGCACGACCTGATGCAGCCGCGCCGGTGTTCCCGATCGACAGGAAACCGGATGACAGACCTGTCGATACGGAAGGCCCCGCCCCGGCAATCAGGCCGGGCAGCGCCCTCCCCAGATCATGACCGAGGATGGATTGGACACCACGCGGGCTTTTTCCGCACCGACGATGACACCATGCCCGAACACGGGCGGCAGCATGCCGCCAGTGGTCCATGGGCATGCGCTGTCCGTCCGCCTGCCACGCGCGAGCGCCCGATCCGAATCCGGTCCCATTATTTTTAATGTTTCTGTCCGTTCCCCCGCTCCCCTCTGCCGCCACGGATCGCGCGCGCAGCCCGGATGCCGGAACGTGACATACCGGAGTGCGCCTATTTATGAGCAAACGCATGCTGATCGACACGACACACGCGGAAGAAACCCGCGTGGTCGTGATGGATGGTAACCACCTTGAAGATTACGATGTCGAGGCTGCATCAAAAAAGCAGCTGAAGGGCAACATCTATCTTGCCAAGGTTATCCGCGTGGAACCCAGCCTTCAGGCCGCGTTCGTGGATTATGGCGGCAATCGCCACGGTTTCCTCGCCTTTAGCGAAATTCACCCCGATTATTACCAGATCCCCGTAGCCGACCGCGAAAAGCTGCTCGCGCTGCAGGAGGAGGAACGCCGCGCGGAAGAAGAACGCCGCGCCCGCGATGACGAGGAAGAAGACGCGCCCGCCCCCACGGCGGAAGAAGGCGAAACCACCACCGACGCCGAAGGCGACGAGCCCGAGACGGTTGGCGGCGAGAACGACACCGGTGATGAGGCACAGGCCCAGCGCCGCATCGCGCGCTTCCTGCGCAACTACAAGATTCAGGAAGTCATCCGCCGCCGTCAGGTCCTGCTGGTGCAGGTGGTCAAGGAAGAACGCGGCAACAAGGGCGCGGCGCTGACCACCTATGTCTCGCTGGCGGGCCGTTACTGCGTGCTGATGCCCAACTCGCTGCGCGGCGGCGGGGTTTCGCGCAAGATTACGTCGGTGGCCGACCGCCGCCGCCTGCGTGACATCATTACCGAACTGCAGATTCCCCGTGGCATGGCCATGATCGTACGCACCGCCGGCGCCCAGCGCCCGCGCGCCGAAGTCATGCGCGACTGCGAATACCTGCTGCGCCTGTGGGACGACATCCGCCAGCACACGCTGGAATCTGTGGCCCCTGCCCTGATCTATGAGGAAGCCAGCCTCATCAAGCGCGCGATCCGCGACATCTATACGCGCGAAGTGGGCGAAATCCTGATCGATGGCGAGCCGGGCTGGAAGTCCGCGCGTGAGTTCATGCGCATGCTCATGCCGCAGAACGCGCAGAAGGTCCGCCTGTGGCAGGATCACGAGCAGAGCCTGTTCTCCCACTACAAGGTGGAGGGACTGCTGGATTCCATGCTGTCGCCGTCCGTGCAGCTCAAGTCCGGTGGCTATCTGGTCATCAACCAGACCGAAGCGCTGGTGGCGATCGACGTGAACTCGGGCCGCGCCACGCGTGAGCGCAATATCGAGGAAACGGCCCTGCGCACCAACCTTGAAGCGGCCGAGGAAGTCGCCCGCCAGCTTCGCCTGCGCGATCTGGCCGGGCTGATCGTCATCGACTTCATCGACATGGAAAGCCGCAAGCATAACGGCATGGTCGAGCGCAAGCTGAAGGACGCCCTGCGCACCGACCGCGCCCGCATTCAGGTTGGCCAGATCTCGCATTTCGGCCTGCTGGAAATGTCGCGTCAGCGCCTGCGCCCCTCCATTGCCGAATCCGCGTTCATGCCCTGCCCGCACTGTCAGGGCACCGGCATCGTGCGCGGGATCGAAAGCTCGGCACTGCATGTGCTGCGCGCGATCGAGGAAGAAGGCATGCAGCGCAAGGCCGCCGAGATTTCGGTTCAGGTCGCGCCGGAAATCGCGTTCTATATCCTCAACAACAAGCGTACCTGGCTTTCGGAAATCGAAATGCGGCACAAGATGCATGTCGCCTTCGCCCCCGACGCCAGCCTGCAGCCGCAGGAATGCAAGATCGAGCGCGTAAGCCAGCAGACGGCCCGCTTCGAGGCGCCCGCCGCCATCGAACACGCCCCTGCCGAAAACAGCCATGTGCGTGAAATCCAGATCCAGACCGAACCGCCCGTGGCCGAAGTGACACCGGAAGCCCCCCGCGCGACGGAAGAGGACGAGGATATCGCATCGGGCACCGACCACCGTCGCCGCCGTCGTCGCCGTCGCCGTCGTGGTGGCAGCGCCGCAGCCACGACCACGCAGCCCGAACAGGCGACCCAGAGCGTGGAAGCCGAAGCCGCACCGGTCCCCGCTCAGGAAACGCCTGCCGCAACCCCGGCCTATCGTGGCCCCACCCCGGCCGATCCGTATGGCGATGCCATCATCGACATCTTCGATGTGATCGAGCAGACCACGGCCCCCGTGGAAACCGTGGTGGAAGAAGTGGTGGACCTGCCGCAGGCCGAGCCGGTGGTGATCGTGGAAGCCGAAGCAACCCCGGTTGCGGAGGAAGAAACCACCAAGCCGCGCCGCCGCCGTCGCACGCGCCGTAGCCGCACGCCAGCGGAAGGCACTACACCGGTGGAAGCCGAAGCAGCCCCTGCTGTCGAAGCCACCGCGCCGGAAGCCGAACCGCAGCCTGAGCCGGAAGCCGCCCCTGCGGAAGCCGAACAGGTGGAGGAAGCGCCCAAGCCGCGCCGCCGCCGTGCCGCGACCACCACGCGCCGCACGACAACGCGCCGCAAGGTAGCCGAGACGCCGGAAGAAGCCGCACCGGCGCAGGCCGAGGCCACACCGGCGGAAGAACCGGCAGCCGAGGAAGCGGCCCCGGCCAAACCCGCACGCAAGCGGGCGGCAAGCCGCGCGACCGGCACCACGGCAACCACCCGTCGCCGCGCCACCACGCGCAAGACGGCCAAGGCGGACGAACCGGTCGAAGCCGCAACCCCGGCAGCCGAACCCGCAGCCGAGGCCCCTGCCGCGGAGGAAGCACCCAAGCCGCGCCGCACCACGCGCCGCAAGAAGGTGGAACCGGCTGAAGCCGCACCGGAAGGGGAAGCCGTAGCGGAAAAGGCGACACCGGAAGCCGAGGCAAAGCCCGCGCCGAAAAAGCGGACCACGACCCGCAAGGCGACCACCACCACTGCAACGGCCACCCGCGCCCGCCGCACCCGTAAGACAACGGAAGCGGCGGCTGCGGAAGCCACACCGGAAACCCCGGTGGTCGCACCGGTGGACGTGGACGAAAGTCCCGCCCCACGCCGCCGCACCGGCTGGTGGAAGCGCTGATAGCGCGGCCAGCAGGCTGAAAGTAAAAAACCTGCCTTCGCAAGAAGGCAGGTTTTTTATTGTCTGCGACAGAAGCTCCGCCCCTGAAACCGGGATGGTGCCTGTTCAGACGAACCTGACGCCAGCCATCATTTTTCCATAGCTTGAGGGTGATCGGCACCCTTCCCAATCACGCTGCACTTTCGGCTTCGGTGGCATACTTCCTCGTCCCGAAAATATATGTGCTGGCCCCTAACCCTCGCTCCCGTCCGGCATGGCCGGAGCGGTCTGCCAGCCTGCACCGATGATGGCGGCGCTGCGGCGGCCCAGCCCGTCATGGCGCAGCACGATCATGTTCTGCTCCTCCAGATAGGCAAGCTGACGCCGGGCGCGACCAAGCGAATGGGTGCCATAGGTGCGGGCGATCACGCTGTCCGACGGGCAGGGCTGGTTATGAAGGGCCGCACGGGCGATCAGCAGGAATATCCCCTGCACATCATCGGGCAGAGCGGCGGCCATCTGTTCGGCGTCCCGCCACTGCTCGCTTTCCGCCGTGGTGCTGTCCACCCCGGCCTTGGCCACGGCCAGCAGGCGACGGAAACGGGGCATGTCCAGCGCATCGCGCCCCATCCCCTCGATCCGGCAGCGGACCAGAAAATCCTGATACAGCACATGGGCGGGGCGGAAGCCCGCATCCTCATCGCGCAGTATGTCGGTCAGGATTTCGATAAAACGCAGCCGCTGGGCTGCCGCGTCCACGGGCGGGGCTTCTGCTACCGCGTCCTCTTCCGTTTCAACCGTCGCAGTTTCGGCATGGGCGGCAAGCTGGGCCAGGATATCCGGCGGCGGGCTGAAATTACGCGCAGGCCGCTGCGGCATTTCACGCTCGGGTACCGGGGTCAGGATCAGCTCGCGGATTTCATCGCCCGCCGCAACAGGCTCGAATGGCATGAGACTGGGTCCGGCGGAGCGGCTTTCGGTCTCGACCGGGCCGATCCTGACAGCCAGCGGCCTGCGGCACACCGCCGGGCCGAGGGCCACGAAATAACCGCGTTCAAGATCGCGGAAACTTTCCGCCTGCCGCCGTTCCATCCCCAGCAGGTCAGCCGCGCGCATCATGTCGATATCGAGAAACGTGCGCCCCATGAGGAAATTCGACGCTTCCGCCGCCACGTTCTTCGCCAGCTTGGCCAGACGCTGGGTTGCGATCACGCCCGCCAGTCCCCGCTTGCGCCCACGGCACATAAGGTTGGTCATGGCCCCGAGCGAGGCACGGCGGGCTTCGTCCGATACCTCACCCGCCGCCGCCGGGGCGAAAAGCTGGGCTTCATCCACCACGACCAGCACCGGATACCAGTAATCGCGCGGTACTTCGAACATCCCGCCCAGAAAGGCCGCTGCACGGCGCATCTGCACGTCAGCGTCCACGCCCTCCAGATTCAGCACGACAGAGGCCCGGTGCATGCGCATCCGCTCCCCCGCTGCCTGCAGGGCGGCTTCGGTGTGTTCGGCGGCGTCGATGACCAGATGGCCGTACCGCTCGGCAATGCTGACGAAATCGCCTTCCGGGTCGATGATCGCCTGCTGCACCATGCGCGCCGACTGTTCCAGCAGGCGGCGCAGCAGGTGGGACTTGCCCGAACCGGAATTACCCTGCACCAGCAGGCGTGTGGACAGCAGTTCGGCAAGGTCCATGGTCACCGGGGCATCCCCGGCGATGGCCCCGCGCCGGTCCCCGATCGTGATTGCAACACTCATGGCGGTGACGGATACCGCCCGCGTTGCGAGTCACGCAACCACTCCCATGCCCCTTCGCCCGCCATGCGGCCCGTCGCCATGCAGCCCTGAAGCAGATAACCGCCGGTTGGCGCTTCCCAGTCCAGCATTTCACCGGCGGCGAAAACACCCGGCAACGCCCGCAGCATGAAATGTGAATCCAGTTGCGACCACGCGATGCCACCCGCCACCGAAATGGCGCGGTCCAGCGCCGTGGCGGCACTCAGTTCAACCGGCACCCCCTTGACCAGCAGGGCAAGCGACGTGGGATCGCGCGGTGGCGGCCCGTTGCGATCCTCATACAGAAGCGCCATGGCGACCGGGGACAGCCGCAGGGCCTTGCGCAATGTGTTGGACAGGCTTTCGCGGGCCCGCACGCGGGCAAGACGGGTTGCAATCTCGCCCACGCCCAGCGCCGGACGCAGGTCGAGCCTGACGCGGGCACTGCCGCTTTGGGCAATACGGTCACGGATGGCGGCCGAAAGCGCATATACCGCACCGCCTTCGATGCCGGTTTCCGTCACGACGGCCTCGCCACGCACCGTTTCCCCGTTTTCGAGCGCGATGCCGATGCCACGCAGGGGGGTGCCCGCAAAACGCGTGCGAAAGGCGTCGCTCCACCGGGTAGAAAACCCGCAATTGGCAGGGGCGAAGGGGGTAACATCAATCCCCAGCGCCTGTAATCGCGCGCGCCAGGCACCGTCCGAACCCAGCCGCGCCCAGCTTGCGCCACCCAGCGCCAGCACGGTCGCATCCACCCGCCAGGTCACTTCGCCGCCGGGACCCGATACCTTCAGCCGACCGGCCGCGTCCCAGCCTTCCCACCGATGCCGGGTCAGGAGCCGCACACCCTTTGCCGCCAGTCGGGCAAGCCATGCCCGCAGCAGGGGCGACGCCTTCATGCCGCGGGGAAATACACGCCCGCTACTGCCGACAAAACAGGGCTGGCCCAGCCCTTCGGCCCACGCCGCCATGTCCTGTGGCGTAAAGGCGGACAGGGCCGCTTCCATCATGGGCCGCGAGGCGCCATAGCGGGAAGCGAACAGGTCGGCATTTTCGGAATGGGTCAGGTTAAGCCCGCCACGGCCCGCCATCAGCAGCTTGCGGCCCATGGTGGGCATCTGCTCCACCACGCTTACGGCACATCCCCGGGCGGACAGTATTTCGGCAGCCGCCAGTCCTGCCGGGCCGCCGCCAATAACAGCGACATGCGGCCTGAAAACGAATTCGGTCATCAGATAATATAATCAATCGGCGGCAGCATCTGGTCCATGGTGAAGGCGGGCAGGCCGGAATGCCGGGTCCCCACGATACGCGCGGGATTTCCGACCACGGTGGTATAGGGCGGCACGGATTCCAGCACGATGGACCCCGCGCCAACCTTCGCCCCCTCCCCGATTTCGATATTGCCCAGAATCTTCGCCCCGGCCCCGATCAGCACGCCGCGCCGCACCTTGGGGTGGCGGTCGCCCACATTCTTGCCCGTGCCACCAAGGGTCACGCCCTGCAGCAGGGAGACATCATCTTCCAGAACCGAAGTTTCCCCGATCACGATGCCCGTGCCATGGTCGAGCAGGATGCGCCGCCCCAGCCGGGCAGCGGGGTGGATATCCACCGCAAACAGTTCCGAACACCGGCTCTGCAGATGCAGCGCCAGATAACTGCGGTCGTTGTGCCACAGCCAGTGCGCCACGCGGTGGCTCTGTACGGCATGATAACCCTTGAAGAACAGGAAAGGCGTCACGTAATCCGCCGTGGCCGGGTCGCGTTCGCGTATGGCCACCAGATCCGCCGCCGCCGCATGCACGATGTCCGGATCGGCTTCGAATACTTCCGTCACCAGTTCGGCCAGCGCATCATCCGCCACGGAGCGATCGCCCAGCTTGCGTCCGATCAGCGCGGCCAGCGCGCCACGGAAGGACGCATGGTTGCGGATGCCCGTCGCCACCAGCCCCTTGACCAGCGGGTCGCAGCAGCCGCAGGCGCCGCTCAGGATTTCCTGCCACAGCACGTCGGGATCGACATGCCCCAGCGTGGGTGGCCATACGCGGCTGACGCGCGGGTTTGCGGGAATGACGGCAGACTGCTTTTCTGACATGACATATCCGTTCCGGCCTGACGGCCGCGTTAACATGCAAGAGCGCGCCCTGTTTACAGCCCCATCGCGTGCCGGGCAAAACTGCGCCGCAGGGGGGTGATGCGATTGACCGCCGCAAGCCCCACGTCGCGGGCCAGACGCAGCGCGGGATTGTCATTGCCAAAAAGCCGCTCCAGCACGTCGGTTGCCGCCAGCATGAGCATATTGGCCGGGCGCGTGCGCGCCTGATAGCTGCGCAGCACCTCCGGCGCGCCCACATCGCCGCCACGGCCATGCACGCCCACCAGAACCTCCGTCAGTGCGATCACATCGCGAAATCCCAGATTGAGCCCCTGCCCCGCGATGGGATGGACGCCATGCGCCGCGTCCCCCACCAGCGCCAGCCGCGTATCGACATAACGCTGCGCGTACTGGGCGGAAAGCGGGTACACCCACCGCCGCCCGACCGGGGTCACGGCTCCCAGCCACTCATCGCCCATGCGGCGGCGGATTTCATGGGTGAAGGCTTCATGTGGCAGTTCGGCCTGCCGGTAGGCCACTTTCTCGCTTTCGGTCCAGACCAGCGCGGACAGGTTGGGATATTCGGCGGTCGGGGCCATGGGAAGCTGCGCGAAGGGACCGGCGGGCAGGAAATGTTCCAGCGCACGTCCTTCATGCGGGCGTTCATGGGCCACGGCGCACACGATACCGCACTGGTTGTACGGCAGGCGGGTGACGGGTATACGGGCCTGTTCGCGCAGCGGGCTGCGACGCCCCTCCGCCGCGATGACAAGGCGGGCATTGATGACGCGCCCGCTGGTGGTGCGGATTACCGCCCCTTCCGCCGTGCGGGTGACGCGCGCTTCATCGGGGGCGAAAACCTGTATGCCCGGCGTTGCGTATAATGTCGCATTCAGGGCGACACGCAGGGCACGGGCCTCGATCATCGCGCCGAAGGGCTGGTCCGCATCTTCACGCCCGAATTCCAGAAACAGGCGCGAGGGCGGCTGACCCGGCCGGCCGTCCGTGACACGGATTTCGCGGATGTCGCACGAATCCATGGGCAGGCGCGCCCATACCCCCGCCTGTTCCAGCAGGCGGCGCGAACCGGCGGCAATGGCATAGGCGCGCCCGTCAAAGGCGGGATGTTCCATGGGCGGCAGTTCGGCACGGTCGATGATGGCGACCCGCATGCCGCCCTGCGCCAGACGGCAGGCCAGCGTGACACCGACAGGCCCGGCCCCCACGATGCAGACATCGGCCGCAATGGCGTCGGGCGTGGTGCTGGATGTCATGGTGGCGGTCATCGTGTTTCCTGTTCTGGACCCTGCGGGCGGGGCAAGCCCACCGGATTTACTCCCCACACGGGGGAACGCACAAGCGCGCTTACCATATCGGCCATACGAAGGCGGATGACATGTATCATCCAATCGGGGTATAGGACGGGTGGTTACCTTATCCTTCACACACGGTCAGCCCGGCCGGACAGCAGAAATGGAGACATGGTGAGATGAAGCTTGTCACAGCCATCATCAAGCCTTTCAAGCTCGACGATGTGCGTGAGGCCCTGACCCCGCTGGGAATTCAGGGCCTGACCGTATCGGAAGTCAAGGGCTTCGGCCGCCAGAAGGGGCAGACGGAAATCTATCGTGGGGCGGAATATCACGTAAGCTTCCTGCCCAAGATCAAGATCGAGGTCGCCGTTGCGGACGAACTGGTCGATCAGGCGGTGGAAACCATTCTGGAAGCCGCCCATACCGGCAAGATCGGGGATGGCAAGATTTTCATTTCCCCGCTTGAAGGCGTAATCCGCATCCGCACGCGCGAAACGGGTGACAGCGCGCTCTGACGCCTTATTTCCACTATATTATTTCAGGACTGACCAAGCTCATGGCCACATCATTCCGTTTCAAGATTGCAACCGTTTCGCTGCTGGCGCTCACCCTGTCCACCGGTGCGGCACAGGCGCGTGAAACCGCCAAGGCATGCCACCAGAAATTTACCGCCGCCCGCACTGCCGGCACCCTGAACGGGCAGTCCTACAAGGCATTCAAGGCCGCGCAGTGTGACACCGACACGGCGGAAGCAACAACCGCTGCCCGCCCCGCAACGGAAAGCGCACCGGCTGCGGCACCCGTGGCGACCACGCCTGCCCCGCATGCCACGGCTCCGGCCACGACCGCCGCCGCATCGACCACGGCGACGATGCCCGACGCCATTTCCCCCAAATACAGCAAGGAATCAGCAGGCAAGGCCCGCATGCACACCTGCCTTGACCAGTACAATGCCAACAAGGCTGCCAACGCCAATGGCGGACTGCGCTGGATCCAGCGCGGCGGCGGCTATTACAGCACCTGCAACGCCAAACTGAAGGGCTGAGCGCCCGCCTGCATCCGGGACGACCTTACGGTCGCTCCGGCCGCCCGGGCGCGGGACGGACAAAGGCCTGATTGACGGCATACGAAATCCACACGCGGTGCGTGGCGAACCAGTCCGATCCCAGCAGCATTTCCAGATGCTCGCGCAGTGGAGCCACGGTCAGCGTGACATTGCGTTCCAGTTCATGGCCGACCTGCAGACTGTCAAAACGGTGCCAGTGGTAGATGTCCCTGTGCCCGTCCACGCTTGCGGTCACGCCACCGGGGTCACGTTCCAGCCGGGACTGGCTGACACCGGCGCGATGGGCCACTTCGGGCGAGACGATGCGCGAGCGCGCGCCACTGTCCAGCAATGCCGTAACCGGCCTGCCATCCAGCCCCACCGTCAGCAGGAAGCGGTTGTCCTGCCGGGTCAGGGGCAGGGTTTCATAGGGTCCGTCCCATGCCGGTGGCGGGGCGCATACCAGTGAGGCATGCTGGATATTCCACAGGGTCAGCGTGCCGCCGGGCACGTTCACGTCCAGATCGAAACGCGACAGGATATCGCCCCCCAGCAGGCCCGCGACGGGCGGCTGGATCATCGGCTTGCCCGGCAGTTCGCCCACCGGTACGGAACGCGGCCCGAAATCCACATTACCCACCCGCAGGTCCGGCACCATGGCATTGGGGGTCGCCTGCGCCACACCACCCGTACCGTGAACGATGGTTTCATGGTCGGGATCAAGCCGCAGGCGCAGATAACCCACCATATCGGGCGTAAGCAGGCCCCCGTCGGACCCGGTATCGACCAGCGCGCTCAGTTCATGACCCGCGATACTGACAACGATGGAAAGGTAGCCGCCATCATCACGCAGGGGCACCTGGGCTACGCGTTCATGATTGCACAGCCGCGCGGTATCCTGTGCGCGGCTGCTGCCCTGTCCCATGCCGGTCATGGCAATGGCGGCCAGCAGGCAGGCCGCCAGGCACGAACGCGCGCGCGCCACTAGCCCAGCCGTTCCGCCATGGCATCGGTCGCATCGAGCAGGGCGGACTGGATGCCGGGCTCGGTCATGGCATGACCTGCCGTATCGATCACATGGAATGCCGCCTCGGGCCATGCGCGGTGCAGGTCCCATGCCGTGCGCATGGGGGTCGCCACGTCATACCGTCCCTGCACGATCACGGCGGGGATATGCCGTATCCTGTCAACGTCGCGGATCAACTGGCCTTCATCCAGCCATCCGGCATTGACGAAATAATGGTTTTCGATGCGGGAGAAAGCCAGCGCGTAACGCGGATCGGCATGCTGCACGGCACTTTCCGCGGCAGGGCGCAGGGTGATGGTGCGCCCTTCCCACACGCTCCACGCAATGGCGGCTTCCATCCGCGCCTTCTCGTCCGAACCCGTCAGGCGACGGTTATAGGCGGCCATCAGATCCCCGCGTTCCTGCACGGGAATGGGGGCCACAAACTGTTCCCACTGATCGGGAAACAGCCATGATGCCCCTTCCTGATAGTACCACAGCAGTTCCGCCCGGCGCAGGGTGAAGATGCCGCGCAGCACCAGCGCGCTGACACGCTGCGGATGCGCCTGCGCGTAGGCCAGCGCCAGCGACGACCCCCATGAACCACCAAAGACCATCCATTCCTGCGCACCGGTCATGATACGCAGGCGTTCAATATCGGCGACCAGATGCCAGGTGGTGTTGTTGTCCAGCGCCGCATGCGGCGTCGAACGCCCGCAGCCCCGCTGGTCGAACAGCAGGATACGGTAACGCCGGGGATCGAACATGCGCCGCTGGAAAGCCGAGCACCCGCCGCCGGGACCACCATGCAGGAACACGACGGGAATCCCTTCGGGATTGCCGCACAGTTCCCAGTAGACGCGGTGTCCCTCTCCCGTATCAAGCCAGCCGTGATCGTACGGGTCGATCGGAGGGTAGGCAAACCGCTCTGGCATGGGCAATCCTGTTCATCGTGCAGTATCGGGCGGAGTATCGGTGGCATGCGGATGGGCGCGTGTCCAGACATCCAGAAGCCGGGCCTCATCGGCAAGGGTATAGCGCTGGGTCGTGGACAGGCTGGCATGGCCCAGCAGGTCCTGTATCACGCGCAGGTCGGCCCCGCCTTCCATAAGGTGGGTCGCAAAGGAATGTCGTAAGGCATGGGGCGTTGCATGGTCAGGCAGCCCCGCCATGTGCCGCCATGTGCGCATGGCGCGCTGGGCAATTCCGGCCTGAAGCCGGCCACCACGCACGCCCACGAACAGTGGCGCATCCGCGTGCGGCAGCGGATGCACGCCCCGCCAGTGTTCCAGTGCTTCCATTACCCGGGGCAGGACGGGAACCATGCGTTCCCGATCACCCTTGCCGCGCACGCGCAGCACGCCATCACCTTTCGTGACATCGCCCAGCGCGCGTGCCTGATCCAGATCGCGTATATCCAGTCCCAGCGCTTCGGAAATACGCAGCCCGCACCCGTAAAGCAGCATGAACAGGGCGCCGTCGCGTATCTGCGCCATCGGGGTATGGGCAAGGTCGGACACGCCTTCCGGGACGTCGAGCGCCTGCGCTCGGGCCAGCGGGCGCGGCAGCGGGCGGCGCGTGCGCGGCGTGGCCAGCAGGGCCGGAGCAGGATTGTCCACCCCGTGATACCGGGCAAGGTAGCGGAAAAATGACCGCAGCGCCGAGACCCGCCGCGCGCGCGTGCGGGCCGCACGGTCCTGCGTGGTGGTGCGCCTGCCACTCAGGGCGGCAGCATGTTCATGGGCAAGCCAGGCGCGCAGATCGGCAAGGGACAGGCCAGCAAGCGTCCCCATATCCGGCTCCGCCCCGATATGTCCGGTCACGAACGCAATGAAACGGTCCAGATCGCCACGATAGGCCGTAAGCGTAAGGGGGGAGGCACGGCGTTCGGTCTCCATCCACTGCAGAAAGGCATCGCGTGCCCCGGTCGCCATCATGCCGCCAGCCCTTTTCATCCGGTTCCTGCCCGCCTTATACCCCGCCGGGCATTCATGCCAGCCATACGCATGCATGACTGTCTGCATGGAACTGCCCGCACATGACGGATAGACAAGACACAGGCGCTGCCTGACGGTAGAAAAACACATGCCGCATCGCAATCCCATGCAGACAGACCTGCTTCCCCCCCCCGCCGACGGGCGCGTGCGGGTCATGCTGACGCTGCCTTTCGCGGGGCCGCTGGACTACCTTGTGCCACCCGCGTTGGCCATGGCGCGACCGGGTGATATCGTAACCGTGCCGCTGGGCCGCCGCACGGAAACCGGCGTGATATGGGATGCGACATCCAGCCTGCCGCCGGAATTCATGCCCCCCCCGCAAAAGGAAGTGCCCGCCAGCCGCCTCAAGCCCGTCGCAGCCCGCCTTGATCTGCCGCCGCTACCCGCGCAGTTACGCCAGTTCGTGGACTGGGTTGCCGCCTACACCCTGTCGCCGCCGGGCATGGTTCTGGCCATGGCGTTGCGGGCCAACGCGCTGGCCGCCCCGCCCCGGCCCGCCAGCGGCTGGGTTGCGGCCAGCCCGCTGCCGACCGGCCTGCGGCTTACGCCCCCGCGCCAGAAGGTTCTGGACGCGGCCAGCGCATCCCCCCTTTCCACCGGCGATCTTGCCCGGCAGGCCGGGGTCAGCACGGCGGTCATACGCGGGCTTGCGCAGGCGGGCGCGCTCAACGCGGTTGAAATCACCCCGCCACCACCCTTCGCCACACCCGATCCCGCGCACTGCCCCCCGCAACTGGGCGGTGAACAGGCGCAGGTCGCCGCCGAACTGCGCGCCAGGGTAACGGAGGACGCATTTTCCATCACCCTGCTGGAAGGGGTGACGGGATCGGGCAAGACCGAAATCTACATGGAAGCCATTGCCGCCTGTCTGGACGCGGGCAGGCAGGCGCTGGTGCTGCTGCCCGAAATCGCCCTGTCGGCCCAGTGGACGGGACGCTTTGGCCGCCGGTTCGGCGCGGAACCGGCATTATGGCATTCCGAACTGGGGTCGCGCCTGCGCCGCCTGACATGGCGGGCGGTGGCCGATGGCACGGCCCGCGTGGTGGTGGGGGCACGCTCGGCGCTGTTCCTGCCGTTCGAGCAGCTCGGGCTGATCATCGTGGACGAGGAACACGAAACCGCCTTCAAGCAGGAGGACGGCGTCACCTATCATGCCCGCGACATGGCGGTGGTGCGCGCGCGCATGAGCCGGGCACCCGTCATTCTGGTCTCCGCAACCCCCAGCCTTGAAAGCCTTGCCAATGTCGGGGCCGGTCGCTACCGCCACCTGCGCCTGACCGCGCGGCATGGCAACGCCACCATGCCTGAAGTGCAGACGCTGGACATGCGCGCCGACCCGCCCGAACGCGGGTTGTTCCTGTCGCCGGTGCTGACGGGTGCGATCAATGACGCCATCGGCCGGGGCGAACAGGCGATGCTGTTCCTCAACCGCCGGGGGTATGCGCCGCTTACGCTGTGCCGTACCTGTGGCCACCGCATGCAGTGCCCCAACTGCACGGCATGGCTGGTGGAACATCGCGCGCGCCATATCCTGACCTGCCACCATTGCGGATATGACGAACCCATTCCGCAGACCTGCCCCAAATGCGCCGATACCGACAGCCTGACCCCCATCGGCCCCGGCGTGGAGCGGATAACGGAGGAAGCGCGCGCCACCTTCCCCGATGCGCGGATACTGGTCATGGCCAGCGATACGCTGAACGGTCCCGCCGCCACCGCCGCCGCCGTGGAGCGCATATCTCGGCGCGAGGTCGATCTGGTGATCGGCACGCAGATCGTGGCCAAGGGCTGGCATTTCGCCCATCTGACCCTTGTAGGCATCGTCGATGCGGATCTTGGCCTGGGGGGTGGCGACCTGCGGGCATCCGAGCGCACTGTCCAGCTCCTGCATCAGGTCGCGGGCCGCGCCGGTCGCGCGGAAGCACCGGGGCGCGTGCTGTTACAGAGCTACGTGCCCGACCACCCGGTCATGCAGGCGCTGGTATCGGGCGATTTCGCAAGCTTCATGCAGCAGGAAGCCGAACAGCGCCGCCCCGGCTTCTGGCCGCCCTATGGCCGTCTGGCCGCCCTGATCGTCAGCGCCGATACGCCCGACGCCGCCGACATGACCGCCCGTGCGCTGGGCCAGAACGCCCCGCAGCTTGACGGCGTGCAGGTGCTTGGCCCCGCCCCCGCGCCACTGGCCATCCTGCGGGGGCGCCATCGCCACCGGCTGCTGCTGCGCGCGCGGCGCAACATCGCAGTGCAGCCGATCGTGCGCGAATGGCTTTCCCGCGTACGACCGGAACGCGGGGCGCGAATTGACGTGGATATCGACCCGGTTTCCTTCCTGTAATCCCTATCCGGCGGCCTGAAGCTGCGCCAGATCAGACCGCCAGCCGGGCAGTGCGCGTAACGCCGCATGGCGGTCCGCATCGACCGGCGCACGGGCATGGACCACCACATAATCCCCCCGCAGCGCGCCCCTGCGCATGTCCTGCGCCAGTGATCCCGCGGAATAGGCAAGCGGCACGGCACCCAGCAGCGTCATGCCCGGCTGGCTGTCGAGTGCCCCAAGGCCACTCCAGTCACCCCGGCGGGCGGAATTGAACACCGTCACCACAAAGCCACCCGGCCTGACCCGCGTGGCGCACCCCGCCAGAACGGCCCCCAGCGCACGATCATAAACCGCCGTGTTCTTGTCCCGTCCCCGCGCGTTGGACACCACGATTTCCCGCGCCATCGCCACATCCAGCCCCAGCATGGCGTTCCACATCTCGCTCAGTTCAAGATAGGGCACACGGTCCCCATGCGGCGGGTCGGTCAGGAACAGTTGCACGCCCCCGGCAGGCAAGGCCGCAAGCAGGTCGCCCGCATCCATGCAGGCCAGCACCGCCGCCGGACCACCGTTCATGATATGCCCCAGATCAGTCATGGGAACTGGACGGGCATCCCCCCCTGCCACCAGTCCCCGGCGCAGGCGACCGGCACGCTGGGCGAAGCCGTTCCACACATTGCATTCAAAATGCCGCGCAGGCCGCCAGTAGCCCATGGTCCAGCTACCCGGATCGACCCGCCCGTCGCGTTTCAGCGCGCAGACCATGCGCGACATCTGGCCGATGCCCGCACTCAGGGTCAGTTCAAGCGCGCGTCGCACCGCCGCATCGTCCACCTGCCGTATGGCGTGCAGCAGCAGGTCGATATTATGCAGCGCGCGCCCGGTAAACAGATCCGGCCAGTCCAGTGCCGCGCTGGCGTTGATGCGCCCGTTATCGAACAGCGCCAGCCGCCGCCAGCCATGGGGATAATAGGCGGCAAAGCGTGCCATCATGGCGTAATCCGGGGCCTGTGCCGCGCGCGACGCCCGCCTGCGCCCGGTTGCGGGGCGATGCCATACCGCCTCGATCTCCGGGCCGTTCCACAGCAGGTGGGTGGCGATACGCCCGTCCCCGCCGCAGTAGGTCCGTTCTATTTCCGGCCGCGTCACCCGCGCCAGATGGGCAAGGGCCGCGTGGATATGCCCTTTCCCGCCCGGATCGAGCTGGAAGCGGGCAAGCTGTACCGCCAGCGGGTTAAGGTCGCCCCCCACGAAACGCCGCCCGCCGCGCACGACATCCCCCGCGATCGCACCCGTTCCCATGAACGGATCAGCCACCACATCCCCAGGCTGACTGAGGAGCGCGACCAGCCCGCGCAATGGCTCCAGCGGTTTCTTGCCCCAGTAACGGTGGAAACCGTGCAGTCCGGCATAGCGGGCTGGCGGGCCCCAGTCCGCTGTCTCACCCATGGGGCGTTGCGTCACTGCGCCTCGGTCGCGTGGGTCATGCCACGCTGCGCACCCGCTTCCGGCGCACGACCGGCCAGTGACAGGGCAACCGCTTCGGCAATGCGGATGCCATCAATCCCGGCGGACAGGATGCCGCCCGCATAACCGGCCCCTTCGCCAGCAGGGAACAGCCCGCGCAGGTTCGCGCCCTGTCCATCCGCCCCGCGCGGAATGCGCAGCGGCGAGGAAGTGCGTGTCTCCACCCCCGTCATGACGGCGTCACGCATGGAAAAACCGGCCAGCTTGCGCTCGAACGCGGGCAGCGCCTCCCGAATGGCCGTAACCGCGAAATCGGGCAGGCAGGCGGACAGGTCGCACGGGGTCACGCCGGGCCTGTAGGATGGGACCACGTCACCCAGCGTGGTGGATGCCCGGCCATCCAGAAAATCACCCACCGTCTGCGCGGGTGCGAAATAGCGCCCGCCACCGGCCTCATACGCCTTACGTTCCCATTCACGCTGGAAGGCGATGCCCGCCAGCGGACCGCCCGGATAATCGCGTTCGGGTGTCACACCCACCACGATGCCCGCATTGGCGTTGCGTTCGGCGCGGGAATACTGGCTCATGCCGTTGGTCACCACCTGTCCTACCTCCGACGTGGCGGCGACGACCGTGCCACCAGGGCACATGCAGAACGAATAGACCGACCGCCCGTTCGTTGCATGGTGGACCAGCCGGTAATCGGCGGCCCCCAGCAGGGATGGCGTTTCGGGCTGGCCGTAACGGGCGGTATTGATGACCGATTGCGGATGTTCGATCCGCACCCCTATGGAAAACGGCTTGGCCACCATCTCCACCCCTGCCGCATGCAGGGCCGTAAACGTGTCGCGCGCGCTGTGCCCGATGGCCAGCACGACGTGGTTTGCGGCTATCTCCTCCCCGTCGGCCAGACGCAGCGCGGTCAGGCGCTGGCCGCCCGCGCCGTCATCATCCGTGATAAAATCAGTGACATGCGCGCCGAACCGGTATTCCCCGCCCAGTCCGCCGATCTCCGCACGGATATGCTCCACCATCGAAACCAGCCGGAACGTGCCGATATGCGGATGCGAAAGGTGGAGGATTTCCTCCGGCGCGCCAGCCCGCACGAAGGCGTCCAGCACCTTGCGCCCGTAATGGCGGGGATCGCTGACCTGACTGTACAGCTTGCCATCGGAAAACGTGCCCGCCCCCCCTTCGCCAAACTGCACGTTGCTTTCGGGGGTCAGGATGGATTTGCGCCACAGGGCGAAGGTATCGACCGTGCGCTCACGCACCGCCTTGCCGCGTTCAAGCACCAGTGGCCGCAGCCCTATCTGCGCCAGCACCAGTGCGGCCATAAGCCCGCATGGACCCGCCCCGATCACAACAGGGCGCATGAAACCGGGGCGGGCGGCAAGCTGTGCCCCGTCATTCAGGACAAAACGGTACGACGTATCCGGCGTCGGCATGATGTCACGGGCATCGGCATGGGCGGCCAGAACGGCGGCTTCGTCACGCACGGCGCAGTCCAGCGTGTAGACCAGCACGATCCGCCCGCGCCTGCGCGCGTCATGCCCGCGACGGAATACGGTGATCTGCCCGATATCCGCCTCCGCCACGCCCATCCGCGCGGCCGCGGCCTGTTTCAGCTCGGCCTGTGTATGGTCGATCGGCAGGCGCAGTTGGGTCAGTCTGATCATCGGGTCACGTTTCCATGGCAGGTTGGGGCCGTACGGGTGCCATATCATGCCGGGTGGCCGTACAAAATGTGCTAAGTGCTGGTGACGCGACGCAACCTTCTGCTAGAAGGCGGCGACAGTTCCGGTTCTCCCTGACAAATGGATGCGGCCCCATGGGCGAATGCCAGCACAACCATGGCGAACACAGCCATTCCCATGACCACGACCATACCGATCATGCTGGCCACGCCGGTCATGCGGAGCATGGAGATCATGGTCATGACCGGTGCGACCATGGCCATGGCGGGGGCTTTGGCCACCATCACGTGCATACGCCCGCGTCCTATGGCCGGGCGTTCGCGCTGGGGATTACGCTCAACCTTGCCTATGTAGCGGGCGAAGCCATATGGGGCGTGCGCAGCCATGCGCTGTCGCTGCTGGCCGATGCGGGGCACAACCTGTCCGACGTGCTGGCGCTGGGGGCCGCGTGGGTGGCGGAAATCCTTTCGCGCCGCTCCCCCAGCACGAATTTCACTTACGGGCTGCGCCGGTCCTCCATCCTTGCGGCCCTTGGCAATGCCGTGGCGCTGCTGGTCGTGACCGGCGGCATCATGTGGGAAGCGGTGCTGCGCCTGATCCATCCGCATCCGGTCGCCGGTGTCGAGGTGATGGTGGTGGCCGGAATCGGCATCGCCGTAAACGGGATGACCGCGATGCTGTTCGCAAGCGGCGGAAAAAACGACATCAACCTGCGCGGCGCGTTCATGCACATGGCATCGGACGCGCTCATGTCGCTTGCGGTCGTGGCCGGGGGCGGGCTGATCCTGCTGACCGGCTGGCTGCGGACTGATCCGGTCATCTGTCTTGTCGTGTCGCTGTCCATCATCCTTGCCACATGGTCGCTGCTGCGCGATTCGCTGGACATGGCGCTGGACCGCGTGCCGCGTGGCATCGATCCCGCGCAGGTGGACACCTACCTGCGCACGCTGCCCGGCGTATGCGACCTGCATGACCTGCATATCTGGCCACTCAGCACCACCGAGACGGCGCTGACCGTCCACCTTGTGCGCGCCGCCACCGAAAACGGTCAGGCGACCGACGGCCTGCTGAACCGGGCCGCGCGCGAACTGCATGAACGCTTCGGCATCGTGCATCCCACCTTCCAGATCGAGACCCTGAACGATGCCGACCAGTGCAGTCTTGCCAGCGCCCACACCGTCTGACCGCAGGGGTATGTCAGCCAGCATGTTTGCCAATACCGATACCAAGATCCTCGCGGCATGGTGCAGCGTTGCCGTCAGCCTTATCGCGCTGGGCATGAAATACGCCGCATGGCGCACCACCGGCAGTATCGCGCTGTATTCCGATGCGATCGAGACAATCATCAACGTGGTGTCCGCCGTGGCCGGGCTATGGGCGCTGCGCGTCGCCAGCCTGCCGCCCGACCACAACCACACCTACGGTCATTACAAGGCCGAATACCTGTCCGCCGTGGCGGAAGGCGTGCTGGTCGTCATTACCGCCGTGACCATCGCGCATGAGGCATGGATCGGATTCCAGCACATGCACCGGCCGGAGGATTCCCTGCTGGGCATCTCGCTCAATGGCGGGGCGGGGCTGCTCAACCTTGTGTGGGGGCTGTTCCTGCTGCGCATGGGCCGTGCCCACCACTCTCCCGCCCTTGTGGCGAGCGGACATCATGTCCTGTCGGATGTTTCGACATCCGGCGTGCTGATCGTGGGCTTCATCCTGATCCCGCTGACCGGCTGGCTGTGGCTGGACCCGCTGCTGGCGGCACTGATCGCGGTGAATGTGCTGCGCACGGGGTGGGAGATGATGCGCACCTCCATCGCGGGGCTTATGGATGAAGCACCGAATTCGGAAACGCTGGGCGAAATCCGCTCCATCATTTCCCATACCGCCGCTGGCGCGCTGGAAGCCCACGACATCCGCGCGCGCATTGTCGGCGCCATGACCTTCATCGAATTCCATCTGGTCGTGCCGGGTTCCATGAGCGTGGAAAACGCCCACCATATCTGCGACCGGATAGAAGATGGCCTGCGCGAAGGGCTGGGCGATGCGCTGATCAACATTCACGTCGAACCCGAACGCAAGGCCAAGCATAGCGGGGTGCTGGTCCTGCCCTGACGGGCAGCCTCCCGCCCGAATGGGGTCTCCATCCCGCCATGATGGGGCCACTAATACTGGCAATAACCACCGGGCCTGCGTTAAAACTGGTCCGGCACCCGCAACCGGCCTGCCCAACCCGGTTTATCCGTCCGTGCTGTTACTGAAAGTGCATTGCCGTTCATGCGCACCGACCTGACCGAAAGACGCAAGCGGCACATGCGCCACCTGCGCCGTTCCGCCCGCATCACCACCGAACAGTGGCGACGCAAGCTGGCCTGCTGGGCAGCGGCTGTCGTGGTGGGATTCGTGGCCGTGGGTTTCGCCATGGCGGCGGACGCGGCGGCCACGTTGCGCACGCACATCATCCATATCAATCCGTGGATCATGCTGGTGCTGACGCCGGGTGGACTGGCGCTGTCCTCATGGCTGACACGCACATGGTTCCGTGGCGCGCAGGGCAGCGGCATACCGCAGACGATTGCGACCCTGCATCTGGAAAACTTCGCCATCATCGATCGGCTGCTGGCGCTGCGGGTGGCGGCGGGCAAGATCGTGCTGACCTCGCTGGGGCTGCTGGCGGGGGCTTCCATCGGGCGTGAAGGGCCAAGCGTGCAGGTGGGGGCTGCGATCATGCATGCATGCGGGCGGTGGCTGAACCTGTCCACCGTCAGCATGCGCCGTGGCCTGATTCTGGCGGGCGGCGCGTCCGGCGTGTCCGCCGCGTTCAACACCCCGCTGGCGGGTATCGTCTTCGCCATCGAGGAACTGAGCCATTCCTTTGAACAGCGCACCAGCGGCACGATGCTCACGGGTGTCATCCTGTCAGGTGTGACCGCGATAGCACTGGTGGGCAATTACAGCTATTTCGGCCATACCGACGTGATCGTGCCCGTGGGCATAAGCTGGATCGCGGTGCCGACCTGCGGCATTCTGGGCGGTATTGGGGGCGGGGTGTTTTCCGCCATCCTGATCCGCGCGACACGCGGACTGCCGGGGGGACTGGGTCGCTTCGCCAAGGGGCGTCCGGTGGCGTTCGCCGCAAGCTGTGGTCTGGTTCTGGCCATCATCGGCATCGCATCGGGCGGGATTACCTACGGCACCGGCTATATTCAGGCGCATGAAATCATCGAGGGGAAGACCCACTACCCCGCGTCGTTCTTCATCCTGAAATTCATCGCCACCATCATATCCTACTGTTCCGGCATTCCGGGCGGCCTGTTTGCGCCGTCACTGGCCATCGGGGCGGGATTTGGCGGCTGGGTGGCGCAGTTCCTGCCGCACACCACGCCGGGGGCGGTGGTGCTGCTGGGTACGGTGGCCTATTTTTCCGCCGTTGTGCAGTCCCCGCTGACCGCATCCGTCATCGTCATGGAAATGTGCGACAACCAGCAGGTCACGCTGGCGCTGCTGGCCACATCCTTTCTGGCCTATGGCGTTTCGCGCATGATCTGTTCGCAGGCGCTCTATTCCGCACTGGCTGAAGCATTCCTTGATGGCATGGCGTCGGCCCCCAAGCCACCTGTCGCAAGCCCACCGCCGCCGGTGCCGCCGTTACCGGCACCCCGCTGACAGCACGCGGTCATACAGCGCCAGCCACTGCGCGGTGACGGCCTGCGGGGTGAAATGCGCCTCGTAATCCCGGCGGCCACCCGACACGATCCGGGCCGCCAGTGCCGGGTCATCCAGCACGCGGCGTAGGGCACCGGCCAGTGCCCCCACATCATCAATGGGAACCAGCATGCCATTTTCGCCGTCGCGTATATGCGCGCGCGGACCATCGGCGGCACAGGCCACCAGCGGGATATCCGCCGACCAGGCATCAAGGATAACGGTGCCAAAGGGTTCATAGCGTGACGGCAACACGCAGATATCCGCTGCCGCCAGCAAGGCCCCCCGATCCGACCGCCAGCCAAGGAAATGAACCCGACCGGCAATGCCCAGCCTTTCGGCCTGCGCCATAAGGGCAGCGCGCAGGTTGCCCTCCCCCGCCAGCCAGACATGGCAGCGCGGCAGGGCTGCAAGCGCATCCAGCAGGGTTTCAAGCCCCTTGGCGGGATGCAGGCGTGACAGCACCAGCAGTACCGGCGCATCCGCAGGCGTATCCAGCGACTGACGCAATACCGGCGCTTCGGGCCGGACAGAGGGGAAAGTGGGGATATAGGCTACCCGGTCAGCCGGTGCCCCCCGTTCACGCATGGAGCGGGCCATGTCCGCCGTGCAGCCCACGAACCAGTCGCAATGCGCGAAGGGACGCAGGTCCTTGTAATTGCCGAACCAGCCAATGACCGGGATGCCTGTGCCCGTGGGCACGATTTCCGCTGCGCGGCGCAGCCAGCAATGGATGATATCGGGCCGCATGCGCGCAATCAGCCGCCGCAGCGCCAGACGCGCGCCGAGGCGGAGGGGAAAGCGCAGCGGCGCTGTTTCCACATCCATCCCCGCCGCCCGCATTTCCGCCACGCGCGGCGCATGGGGATGCAGGACCGCCTTCTGCGACAGTCCGGCGGCCTGCAGGCTGAGCATGACATCGGTGGAATACAGTTCCGCCCCGCCATTGCCCTGGGCCGCCATGACATGAAGCACGCGCATGCGCTGTCCCGTTCCTTCCGGCATTGCCGTGACTGCCGCCTATCTGGCGGACAGGTCCACCACGCCAGCCCGTCCGTCTTCCGTGCCGAAAGCCAGCGCGCAGCCATCGGGGCTGAAGGCCAGCGCCGACACCGCGCCACCACCCGCAAGGCAGACCGGCAGGATACGCTGAGCACCCGTATCGGCCATCAGCACCGAACCATCGGCAAAGCCCGCCGCCACGATGTCATGCACCGGATGGCAGGCGATGCGGGTACACATGACACCGGGGATGCCGCCTGCCTCGGCCGGAGGCTTGCCCATCGGGCCACCACCGAAGAACGGCCACATCACGATGGTATCCGCCCCGCTTGTCACCAGCCACTTGCCATTACGGGTAAAGGCCATCGACTGCACCTTGGACGGATAGCCGCTCATGCGCATGTTATGCCCATCGGACAGACGCCATCCATGCAGTTCCGATTCCTGCATGGACGTGACCAGCGCCTCGCCCGCCGGGTGGATGGCGATGCCGATATGACTGCCCTTCCATTCCAGCGGACGGACGGTGTCCACCTTCGCCTGCACGAACCACATGGATGCGCCGTTATAGTGCGAGGCCGCGATCCGCTTGCCCTTCGCATCGAACACGATCCCGCTGACGGTGGAGGGATGCTCCAGCACCTTCAGCGTCGTCTGCCCGCTGGCGTCACGCAGTTCGACCTGCCTGCCCGATGCGAACGCGATCACGCCACCCTTGTCGTTGCACCATGTGGTGATGTGTTCGATCCACCGCCGCCCCTTGACCAGATCGGTCACGCTACCATCGGCGGCGACACGGCGCAGGGCGTTGTCGTCCCCCCCGGTCAGGAAGCCGGTGCTGGCGGCATCGGGGGCGATGGCAAGGATCGCGCCGTCATGAACGGTCGTAACATCCCACGCATCCGAACGGCCCCAGTCCGGGCGGCTGGCGACCATGATGTCGCCTTCACCGGTGACAAAGGCAACCTGCCCGCTGTCGCGCGCGATGGCGCAACCGGTGATCTGACCTTCAAGCTGTCGGGTTGCCCCCCGCCGCTCCAGCAGGGACGGCGTCATTGTTTCGTTCACGGTCCCGCTCATTTCGCACGGCAGCTTTCAAAACCGCGACGAAGCTGCGGACGGTTGAGGTTACGCCCGATGAACACAAGGCGGGAGACAGGCTCCTCACCCGCTTTCCACGGGCCGATGAAATCACCATCGGCCATCATGTGCACGGCCTGAAAGGCGAAGCGACGGTCTTCGCCCGCATAGTTCAGGATGCCCTTGGCGCGCAGGATATCCGCGCCCTTTTCCTGCAGCAGCGCGCCGATCCATGCCTGAAAATGCGCGGCGTCGAGCGGTTCTTCCACCTCGAAGGACATGGAGGTCACGTCCGCCTCATGGGAGTGGCTGGTATCCTCAAGGAAATGCGGGGCGTGTTCAAGCGCGCGCTGCAGATCGAAACCACCCTGATCCAGCACATCGGACAGGGGCACATCGCCACGCTGCGCGCGGTGCAGGCGCGCGACCGCGTTGATCGAGCGGATACGCGATTCAATGGTCGCCAGCGCGACTTCATCCACAAGGTCGGTCTTGTTGAGGATGATGACATCGGCAAAGGCGATCTGGTTCACCGCCTCAGGGCTTTCCTCAAGCGTCTGGATGACGTTGTAGGCATCAACCACCGTCACCACGGCGTCCAGACGGGTCTTGCCGCGAACGTCCTCATCCACGAAAAATGTCTGGGCCACGGGAGCGGGATCGGCAAGGCCGGTGGTCTCGACAATGATGCCGTCAAACTTCGCGCGGCGTTTCATGAGGTTGCCGAGAATACGGATCAGGTCCCCACGCACGGTGCAGCAGATGCAGCCGTTGTTCATCTCGAACACTTCCTCGTCGGCATCGACCACGAGGTCGTTGTCCACGCCGAGTTCACCGAACTCGTTCACCACCACGGCGTATTTGCGACCGTGCTGGGCAGTCAGGATATGATTGAGCAGCGTCGTCTTGCCCGCACCCAGAAATCCCGTCAGCACCGTAACCGGCACAAGGGCATTCTGGGCTGCGGCATCGGGCGACGCCTGAACGGTATCGGACATGTGGCCTCCGGTCTTTCACTCTGCGCCATGGTGGCGTGTAGCTTGATCTGTCCAGATATAGGGCCATGCGGCGGCGTGTCCCATACCCGGCAGCGCATAAAAGCCAAAAACCCTTCATCCAGCCCCATGATGCAGGGCGGCAAGGCGGGCCGCCTGACGCAGGGCCACGGCGCGTTCGATGCTGAACCGCGCAGCCCTCGCACGCCCCCGCACGGCAAGGGCCTGGCGCGCAGGCAGGTCATCCATCAGGGATGCGATCGCCCGCGCAAGGCCGGCGGGCGGATCGGGTGCGCACAGGACACCGCCATCCCCCACCACTTCCGGCAGGCCGCCTGTGGGGGCCGCAACCAGCGCGGCGCCTGCGGCCATGGCCTCCAGCGCGGTGAGGCCAAACGGTTCGGGCCAGCGGCTGGGCACGACCACTATGGCAGCCTGCGCCATGGCGGACAGCACCGCCGCGTGGGGTCGATAGCCTGTCATTTCCACACCTGCCGCATCCGCGCGGGGCACAAGGTCAGTCAGGAACGGAGTGGCGGGAGCATCCACGCGGAAACGGTCGGCACCGATCATGTCAAAGCGCCAGCCCGGATGGGAGCGCCGCAATTCGGCGCAGGCGGCAACAAACAGGTCCGCCCCCTTGTCCGCCACGACACGCCCGGCAAACAGCACGCATTGCGCGCGCTCCGCCATGGGGGGCACCGTCGCGGGCAATGCCGCGCCATTGGGGGAAAGGAGAACCCGCGCCGCGTGGTGCGCTGGCACGCCATCGACAAACCGCCCGCGCAACCAGTCCGTAACACACGCCACCGTCATACGGCACAGCAGGTCGGCACGCAGGGCGGGCGTATCGGCCCCGCGCATGCCCTGCGGATCGTTATGCAAAACAAGCAGCACCCTGTGGCGGGGGCAATGTCGGGCGATGTAGCGGGCGATATCGGGGCGGTTATGGACTTCAATCACGTCCGTTCCCAGATCGCGCACCACGCGCGTTACCGCGGCGGCATAGCGCACACTACGCCCGCCCGGCGGCCACAGCCCGGGCCGCACAGGCCGGTAATCATGCCGCGGCAGGAGTGAGGCTGCGGTTAGCGGCGCGCCTACAACCACATCGCCGGGCACGGCCAGCGCCGCCACCTGCCCCCCGATGGCCCCGACCGCGCCCGCGCTGAATCCCTCCCGCGCGGGCAGGACAATGGCGGCGGGCCGGATCATGTCCCGATATGGATCAGGCAATGCCTTCAAAACGCGGCTGCCGCCATTCCTTGGGTTCCTGCGCCGCAAGCTGGTACCATTCATCAACCAGCGGATGCGCGCGGACGGCATCCATATACGCCCGCGATTCCGGCGACGGATTGACGCCATAGGACAGGAAACGCGAGACGATGGGCGCGAACATGGCATCGGCCATGCCCATCGTGCTGCCGAACAGGAAGGGACCGTCCTTGCCAAAATCCAGCCGGGATTCGGTCCAGATCGCGTCGATGCGCGAAATATCGGCATCGATATCCTGCGTGGTGCCTGCGGCAAGCGGCGTGCCGTCGCGGCCGGTATTCATCGGCATGGCGGCGCGCACGGCGCGGAACCCGGCATGCATTTCGGCTGCGATACTGCGGGCATAGGCACGCTGACGGGCATCGTCAGGCCACAGGCCCGGCGCCTGTTCGGCGCAGTATTCGCATATGGCAAGACTTTCCCACACCGCGATGCCCTTGTGTTCCAGATACGGCACCTTGCCGTTGGGGGAGATGGTGCGGATGGCGGCGGTCTCCCCATTATCGGCCAGGGGGATCATCTGTTCGCGCACATCCAGCCCGGCCAGACGCACCGCAAGCCAGCCCCGCAGCGACCAGGAGGAATACCGGCGTGTGCCTATGACCAGAATACCATCGCTCATGATGCCAATTTTCCTTCGCTTTCGTGACGGCGGATGAAACCACCGCCCAGAACCCTGCTGCCGTCATACATCACGCAGGCCTGACCGGGGGCGGGAACCGCACCTTCGTCCAGTTCCACGCGCGCACCATTGCCTTCGGCCTGAAACACGGTGGCGGGGCGTGCGGCTTCGCGCGCACGGATCTGCACCGCGCACCGCATGCCTTCCGCCCCCGGCGGGGTCACCAGCCAGTTCATGTCGCGCAGCATGAGCGTGCGGGCGACGGCCTGCGCGCGCGGGCCGATCACCACGCGCCGCGTCGCGGGCTGGATGCCCACCACCATCTGGCGTTCGCCTTCGCGCATCGCCGCATTGCCCAGCCGCTTGCTCTGGCCCACGGTGTAGCGGGTCACACCTTCATGCTGGCCGACCACATGGCCGCTCTGGTCAACGATCTCACCGGCCCCGGTCACGTCCGGGCGCAGCTTTTCCACCAGCCCGGCATAGGAACCATCGGTAACAAAACACAGGTCCTGACTGTCTGGCTTGGCGGCGACGGCAAGCCCGAAACGTTCAGCTTCCGCGCGCACGGCAGCCTTGTCAGGCATGTCACCCAGCGGAAAGCGCAGGAAATCAAGCTGGTCGCGCGTGGTGGCGAACAGAAACCATGACTGGTCGCGCCCGGCGTCCACGGGGCGGTGCATCTCAACCCCGTCGGGGCCTTCCACGCGGCGGACGTAATGCCCGGTGGCCATGGCATCCACGCCAAGGTCGCGCGCCATGCCCAGCAGATCGGTAAACTTGACGCCCTGATTGCACGCAACGCAGGGAACCGGGGTTTCCCCCGCCGCATAGGCATCGGCGAAAGTGCCGATCACGCTGTCATGAAAACGGCGTTCGGCATCGATCACGTAATGGGGGATGCCCAGCCTGTCGGCCACGCGACGGGCATCGTGAATGTCGCGCCCGGCACAGCATGCGCCCTTCTTGCTGCTTTCGCGTGAATCGTAAAGCTGGAGCGTGGCGCCGATCACTTCATGCCCCTCGTCCACCAGACGTGCGGCAACGACAGAACTGTCCACCCCGCCAGACATGGCCACAAGAATGCGCATGGCTCGGTTCCACTTTCCCTAAATGCCAGCAATGCCCGCAGGACTATCAGCCCCCGGGCACCACAGGTCAAACATCATGTTTACGACAGGGCGCGGCCATCCGGGGCCGGCGCCTGCCTGTCCAGCCGTCAGGACGTGCGCGGCAGGCGCACGACCAGTCCATCAAGCGCTTCGGTCATCACGATCTGGCAGCCCAGACGGGATGTCTTTTCCAGACCGAATGCAAGGTCGAGCATGTCTTCCTCGTCCTCGGTCGGCGGGGTCAGCTTCGTGGCCCATTCCGGGTCCACCACCACGTGGCAGGTCGCGCAGGCCAGCGAGCCTTCGCATGCGCCTTCAAGGTCGACCCCGTTCTTATGGGCGATTTCCAGTACCGACAGACCCAGCGGGGCCGCGACTTCGCGGCGGGTGCCGTCACGCTCTATGAATACTATATGCGCCATCTTTCCATCCTGCCTGTATCATCCGCCCGTTACCGGGGCGAAGAACTGCCTGTCGCGCGGCACCGTGCCACAGCCTGGCACAGGATCTCCGCCGCGCGATCCACATCGGCGGGTGAGGTATAGCGTCCGACGGCCAGACGCAAGCCTTCCGCCGCCTGCGCCGCGTCCATATCCATCGCCGTCAGCACGTAGGACGGCACCACCTCCGCCGAGGAACAGGCCGAACCCGTGGACAGGCACAGTTCCGGCACCGCCGCCAGCAGGTCCACCGCCCGCACCCCTGAAAAGCGCAGGTTCAGGTTGCCCGCCAGCCGCCCGGACAGGGTGCCATGCACATGCACGTCCCCACACCCGGCCCGCAGCGCCGCCAGCAGCCGGTCACGCAGGCTGGCCATCATGACCCGTTCCTGCGCGCCTTCTTCCCGTGCGATGCGGCAGGCCGCGCCGAATCCGACCAGCAGTGGCGCGGGCAGCGTGCCCGAACGCAGCCCGCGCTCCTGCCCGCCACCGGAAAACAGCGGGGCCAGCCGCACGCGCGGCCTGCGGCGCACGAACAGCGCGCCCACCCCTTTCGGCCCATACAGCTTGTGCGCGGAAACGGAAGCCAGATCGATATCCCACGCCCGCACGTCCACATCCACCTTGCCCGCCGCCTGCGCCAGATCGCTGTGCAGCAGCGCGCCCGCCCCGCGCACCAGCGGCGCGAGGGCGGCGAGGTCGTGCAGCACGCCGGTTTCGTTATTCGCCGCCATGATGCTGACCAGCAGCGTGGGTACTTCCAGCGCACGGGCCAGCACTTCGGGGTTCAGCGTGCCATCGGGCCTGACGGGCAGGATCACCGGCTCGCACCCTTCGCGCGCAAGGTCGCGCACGGATTCCAGCACGCATTTATGTTCCGTCGCCACCGTGATGACGCGCCTGCGCGGATCGCCACGTTCCAGCAGGTGACGGACAGCCCCCTTGATGGCGAGGTTGTTGGCTTCGGTCGCGCCGGATGTGAACACGATTTCACGCGCTTCGGCACCCAGCAGTTGCGCCACTTCGCCACGCGCCTGTTCCACCGCATCATGGGCCGCGCGACCGGCGACGTGATCCAGACTGTGGGGATTGGCGAAGCTGTCGGTAAACCATGGCAGCATTTCAGCCACCACACGCGGATCACACGGTGTCGTGGCCTGATAATCCAGATAGATCAGGTCCTGCGCGTTCATGGCCTGCCCCCTGCCCGCGCGCCCAGCCGCAGTGCCATGGCGGTATAGGCGGCAATGAAACCATCGACTTCGGCCTGCGTGATCGACCATGGCAGGGAGACACGGATGGCGCAGCCCGCATCCTCTCCATAGCCCATGGCTTCAAGCACATGCGATCGCGCCACCTTGCCCGACGAGCATGCGGACCCGGCCGAGACACCATATCCCGCCATGTCCAGCGCGATGATCTGGGTCTGCGCACTGCATCCGGGCAGCAGCAGCGTGCCTGTATTGGCAAGGCGCGGCGCGCCTGCCCCGCATATCGTAGCCCCCGCGGCCACGGCAGCGGCATCAATCCGGTCACGCCATCTGCGGTGTCGGTCCGCCTGCGCCGCCATGCCCGCGCAGGCGATGCGGGCTGCGGCAGCCATGCCTGCAATGGCGGGCAGGCCCGGCGTACCGCCGCGCCGCCCCTGTTCCTGTCCCCCGCCCGCCAGCAGCGGCTGGACGCTGCGGAAGCGGTCGCCCGCCAGCAGCAGCGCGCCCGCGCCTTTGGGACCGCCAAATTTATGGCCTGAAATCGCGATGCTGTCCGCGTCCAGACCGTCCAGCGTGAATGCGATCCGCCCCGCCGCCTGCACCGCATCGACATGCACAAGCGCGCCATGGGCGTGACACAGCGCGGCGATTTCACGCACCGGATTGATGACGCCCGTTTCATTATTGGCCAGCATGACACAGACCAGCGCCGGATCATCCGCCGCCGCAAGCATCCGTTCCAGCGCAGTCATGTCCAGCACGCCGTCCGGGCGCACCGCAATGACACCGGCCACCCCCGCCGCGCGCACGGCGTCATGTTCCGTCGCCCCCGCCAGCACGCGCCGCCCGGCACCCAGCCCGGTAACCGCCAGCACGTTCGCCTCCGTCCCGCCCGATGTCAGGACGCAGTTTTCCGCCTGCACGCCAAACAGGGCGGCCAGCCCCTCGCGCGCGGTTTCAAGTTCCGCCCGCGCACCACGTCCCGCGCGATGCACGGATGACGGATTTCCCGCCACCTGCGCCGCCTGCATCATGGCCGCCAGCGCCTCTGGCCGGATGGGCTCGGACGCATTCGCGTCAAGGTAGGTAAAGCTATCGCGTGGGGTACTCATGCTGTCCGGCCATATGGGTTGCGCCAAGTCCTTTTGCGACAGGAATTACGATTTATCTGGCATTTTGTGAATCCACACCGCTATAAGGCAGCGCAACATAATATTTATTGCAACGTGTTATGGGGGATGGCCGCATCTTTTCATACCGCTGCCTCAATGTCGCCCGCCCGGCTGCCGGGCATGGCAAGGAGAGCGAACCAGCACGATACACCCCGCCCGGACGGCGCATAAAAGCCATTCTGCGGGCCGGGACACCAACAAACCCTGCACCATATCTGCCCCCCGCGCAGGGCACGCCTGCCGAAGATGCACTTTCATACAGTAGGTGGAATGCCCATTATCGGGTGGGTTGGTATACTTCCGGGCTGACAGTTCCAGACCGGGCAGTTTCTGTTTCCACCCAGTCAGAGCCGGATGAATACCGGGTACCATCCCGCCCCCGGCGCGGGAATGACGGGTAACAGCGTATTCTCTGCCTGCCGACCTGACGGGGCATCGCCGGTCAGCAGGCTGTAACAGTAACCTTCCCGATGCAATGCCTGAAATGCGTCGGGAAACGAAAATGCGGGATACCTATGCCTGAGGTCATGTTTGCCGGCCCTGATGGCCGTCTGGAAGGTCGATACCACCATTCAAGCGCGCCCAACGCGCCGCTTGCGCTGGTGCTGCATCCCCATCCGCTGCACGGCGGGACCATGAATAACCGCATCACCTACGCGATGTACCGCACGTTCGAGAAGATGGGCTTCTCCGTCATGCGCTACAACTCACGCGGGGTTGGCCGTTCACAGGGCCGCTATGATGGTGGCATCGGCGAGATTTCGGACGCCGCAGCAGCCCTTGACTGGATGCAGATGGTCAACCCGAACGCCAGCGGCCTGTGGATCGCGGGGTATTCGTTCGGGGCGTTCGTCGGCATGCAGCTTCTCATGCGCCGCCCGGAAATCACGGGCTGGATCAGCGTGGCGCCACCTGCCAACCATTATGATTTCGGCTTCCTTGCCCCGTGTCCCTGTGGCGGGCTCATGATCGCGGGGGAAAACGACGAACTCGTACCCGAACCCGCCGTGCGCAAGCTGGTGGACAAGCTGAACACCCAGAAGGGCGTGACCGTGGATTACCGCATTTTCAAGGGTGCGGACCATGTTTTCGCCAACCATGCCGATCAGGTGGCCGACGCGGTGGAAGACCATGTCAGCACCGTCATGAACCGCAAGGCGCTGGCGCTGGCCGCCGACTGATTCACCCACCCGGTGGGGCGGGCTGTTCCATGAAGTGCGGCGAACATGCTAGAGGCTGGTCCGCGCCGGGGCGGCCCGGCCAGCGATGCACATCTCAGCGCGGAACAGATCATGCCCAAGAGTGAATTCCTCCGGGAAGCCGAAGCACGCGGCTTCATATTCCAGTGCACCGACATGGAGGCGCTGGACGCCGCCATGCAGGCCGGTCCGGTAGCGGGCTATATCGGTTTCGACCCCACGGCGGACAGCCTGCATGTGGGCAGCCTTATCCAGATCATGATGCTGCGCCTGCTGCACCGCCATGGCCACCGCCCGGTGGCGCTGGCCGGTGGCGGCACGGCGCGGATTGGCGATCCCTCCTTCCGGGAAGAAGCGCGCAAGCTCATGACGGCGGAAACCATCGCCACCAACCTGCGTGGGGTGGAAGGCTGCCTGCGCCAGTTCCTGCCGCTTGGCACCGGTCCGAACGAACCGCTGCTGACCAATAATGCCGACTGGCTGGACCGGCTGTCCTACATCGACCTGCTGCGCGATGTGGGCATCCATTTTTCCGTCAACCGCATGCTGTCCTTCGACTCGGTCCGTTCGCGTCTTGACCGCGAACAGGGCCTGACCTTTCTGGAATTCAATTATTCCATTCTCCAGTCCTACGATTTCAAGGAACTGAACAGCCGTCATGGTGTGACGCTGCAGATGGGCGGATCGGACCAGTGGGGCAACATTGTGTCGGGCATCGATCTTGTCCGCAGGATGAATGGGGCACAGGTTTTCGGCCTGACAACGCCACTGCTGACCACAAGTTCCGGGGCCAAGATGGGCAAGACGGCGCAGGGTGCCGTCTGGCTTTCGGCCCACCGCCTGCCGGTATTCGATTACTGGCAGTTCTGGCGCAATGTGGAGGATGCGGATGTTGGCCGCTTCCTCAGGCTGTTCACCGACCTGCCGATCGACGAATGTGACCGCCTTGCCGCCCTTGGCGGGGCCGAAATCAATGAGGCGAAGAAGATCCTAGCCACCGAAGCCACGGCCCTGTGCCATGGCCGCGCCGCCGCCGAGGAAGCCGCCGAAGCCGCCCGCCGCACGTTTGAGGAAGGCAGCACGACCGCTGCCCTGCCCACGGTTACCATACCGTCCGCCCTGCTGACCGAAGGACTACCCGCCTTCCGCCTGTTCGTGGAAGCCGGTTTCGCCGCCAGCAACGGGGAAGCCCGCCGCCTGATCCGTGGTGGCGGCGCGCGCGTGAATGATGTGGTGGTGACGGATGAGGCGCAGGCCGTATCCGCTGCTGACCTGCATGATGGCGCCATCAAGCTCTCCTCAGGGCGCAAGCGGCACATTCTGGTCCGCCCGGCCTGAGGTAATACGGCCATGCCCCGCAGGCGCACAGGCAGGGATGCGGCAGCAACGCGGCAGGCCGACCTGTTCGCGCCTGCGCCGCCAGATCCGGTGGCACCGGAACAGGCCGCCCCGCCACGGGACCTGCCCGCCATACCGCCCGCCCTATGGGAACGGCTGGCCTATTCGCGCTTTCGCGCCCGGTTCCATCTGGGCGCAAGGGAACGCGCCTATCTGGACAGACATGGCCTGTCGGAAGTCATGACGCATGCTGCCCGGTTCCTTGCGACCCGTCTGGCCCCCGCCCATCCCGACAAGGATGGCAGGCAGACGCCCTGGCGCGGGCATCCGGTCTTCATCGCCCAGCATGCGACCGGCACATGCTGCCGGGGATGTGTCGCCAAATGGCACGCCATGCCGGCGGGCCAGCCGCTTGATGACGGGCAGCAGGCCTATCTGCTGGCCGTCATACAGGAATGGCTGCGCCGGGATGCTGCGGCACAGGATGCGGCAGACACACCCATATCCGATCGTCGCTGATCCAGCATTCATAAGATTGCGCCACGGGAGCCGCCACATCAGTACCCGGCGCATGGGCGGTGCCATCGGGCGCAAAGCCCCACATATGGGCCGGGCAGACAATGCGCCCATCCAGCACATAACCGGCGGACAGGCGGGCATTGCCATGCGGGCAGCGGTCATCCAGCACGGCGGGACGTTCACCCGCCATCCATACCACCAGCGCCCGCCCGGCACACAGCACGCGTTGCGGGGCCATGCGCGCATCCCCCACAGTACACAGCATGCGGGAACCCGGTAACGCCCGTTTCATTAATGCCTTACTCCCGCCCGGTTTGCGGATACCATCTTACGCGCGGTGGGCGTGTCGTCTATCCTGACAGCATTCCGCAGGCATCGCCCGCCATTTACAGGATTTGATGACGCATGGCTTTCTCCCCCCGGCATGAACAGCTTCTGGACCGCCTGGCCGAGGTCGCCGTCCGTACTGGCGTGAACATCGCGCACGGGCAGCAGCTTCTCATCACCGCCCCGCTTGACGCCGTGCCGCTGGTGCGCCGGATTACCGAACATGCCTACCGGGCGGGTGCATCGCTGGTGACACCATTCTATGCGGATGATGAGGCAACGCTCGCCCGTTTCCATTACGCCGCCGATGATACGCTGGATACCGCAGCCGACTGGCTGCACGAAGGCATGGCCAATGCCTATCGCAAGGGTGCGGCGCGCATGGCGATCACGGGCGGCAATCCCGTCCTTCTGGCCAATCAGGACCCCGAACGGGTATCGCGCGTGTCACGCGCGGCATCGCGCGCCGGTCGCCCGGCCATGGAACTGATCACCCGCTTTGCCGTCAACTGGAACATCGTGGCCTTCGCCACCCCCGCATGGGCAGCGCAGGTCTTCCCCGACCTGCCGCAGGATGAAGCGGTCAGCCGCCTGTGGGATGCGATCTTTCAGGCATCGCGCGTAACGGTGGATGACCCGGTGGCCGAATGGAAAGCCCATAACGCCTACCTGAACCGGCGCACGACATGGCTGAACCAGCGGCGCTTCGCGGCCCTGCATTTCACCGGACCGGGCACGGACCTGACCGTGGGGCTGGCGGATGGCCACGCCTGGGCAGGCGGCGCCGAACCCGCCGGGAACGGAATCGTGTGCAATCCCAACATCCCGACCGAGGAAGTGTTCACCACCCCGCATGCCCGCAAGGTCAGCGGGACGGTATGCGCGACCAAGCCGCTGTTCCATCAGGGCACGCTGATTGACAATATCGCCGTCCGTTTTGAGGAAGGCCGCATTGTCGAAGCCCGTGCCAGCAGCGGTCAGGCCGTTCTGGAACGCATCCTTGATACCGATGAGGGCGCGCGCAGGCTGGGTGAAGTGGCGCTGGTGCCCGCATCGTCCCCCATTTCCCAAAGCGGCATCCTGTTCCGCAATACGCTGTTTGACGAGAACGCGGCCAGCCATATCGCGCTGGGCCAGTCCTATGCCAAGTGCATGGTCGATGCGGACAGCCTGACCGAAGCCCATCTGGCGCAGCAGGGCGCCAATACCAGTTTCATCCATATTGACTGGATGATCGGGTCCAGCAAAATCAATGTCGACGCCATCAACCACGATGGCAGCCGCGAACCCCTGATGAGACAGGGCGAATGGAGCAACCAGCCATGACCTCTTCCTTCGTGCGCAAAGCGCTTCTGGCCACCGTGTGCGCCCTTGCCGTAGCCCACATGCCCGGCGGCATGCGCCCGGCAATGGCCCAGCAGCCCACACAGCAGCAGGAACTCACCCCCGAACAGCAGGCCGCCATCCAGCGCGACGTGCAGACCGTGGCGCAGTATCGCCTGCCGGATGATTTTTTCGCGCGCATGCTGCCGGTCATCCAGCAGATCAAGCTGGCCCATATCAATCCGCCGGAAACCCCCAGCATGACGCTGGAGGAAACCATCCAGCGTACCCAGTCCATGCCGCAGCTCCTGCCGATCCTGCAGCGCAACCGCATGTCCCCGCGTGAGTTCGTCATGAACATCACCACTTTCGGCATGACGCAGGCCGTGCTGCAGCATCCGCCGCAGGACAGCAAGGACATGCCGCCGCTCAACCCGCATAACATCACCCTGATCAAGACCCACCAGCCCGAAGTGCAGGCCCTGCTTCAGGCCATGGGCGGCGGTCAGGGCGGCCAGCAGGCCCCGGCGCGCTAGATAAAAGTTTGGGTGCCGTCTTTCAAAAAAGGCGGCATCTGCCGAAGCTTTTTGCAAAAAGCTTCACCAAAGCCTTCTTTATGGGGCGAAGGCTGCGGTTCAGGCCGCGCCCAGCAGGACCAGCGTACGGGCCATGACAGCCGCTTCGGTATAACGGGTCAGGGCGCGCGCCCTGCCCGCCTGCCCCATGCGCTGGCGTATTGCCCCGTCTTCCACCATCTGGCGCAGCGCCGTGGCCAGAAGCGGCACATTGGCCGGGGGCACGAGCGTGCCGGTTTCACCGGGGATCACCAGTTCACGCGGGCCGGAAATATCGCTGGCCACCACCGGCAGGCCACATAGCATTGCCTCGATCACGCTCATCGGCAGACCTTCAAAATGGCTGGGCAGCACAAAAATATCAGCCGCCGCCATGATGGTCGCCACGTCATCACGATACCCCAGACAGACAAGCCGCGTACCCAGCCTTGACCGGGCCTGCGCCAGAAGGGGTGTCATATCCGGCCCCCTGTCGCTGGGCAGGCGTTCCCCCACAATCCACAGTACCGCGTTATCCGGCAGATCCGTCATGGCCGCCAGCAGTTCCGGGTATCCTTTCCCCCGCACCAGCCTTGAAACGGCGAGGATGACAACCTGCCCTTCCCTTACACCAAACTGGTGACGCAGCATGGCACGGCGGTCGGGATCAGGGCGGAACAGGGCCGGATCGCGCCCGTTGCCCGTGGCGGTTGCAGCGGGGTGGATACCAAGCCGCCGGGCCTGCCGGGCATCCGCTTCCGATACGGTCATGTAGATGTCGCTCACCCGTCCGGCGAGCCATTCCAGCGCCAGCGCCAGCGCCCTGCGCGGCCATGGGCCGGGCTGGTTGAACAGGAAACCATGACCGGTATAGGCCACGCGCGGCACACCGCACCACCATGCGGCAAAACGCGCCAGCAGGCCGCTGATGGGCATGTGGGCATGCACCATGTCGGGTTTTTCAGCCCGGATCAGCCGCACCAGCGCCAGCCATGCCCGCCATTGCGCCACAGGCGAGAAAGTGCGGGACATGGGCACGGGCACCACCCGCAGCCCCTGTGCCCGCACGCTGTTTACAAGCGGCCCGTCGGCGCACACGCCAGCCACGTCATGCCCTTCGCGCCGCAGCGCCACCATCAGGGGAAAGAGAAACTGCCGCAGGGAGAAGTCAACATTCGTGACTTCAAGGATCTTCATGCCAGCAGCAGGATTTTTTCACGCTGGAGCGCCCAGCGCACCACCTGCCGCACCATGCCCGGCCTGCTGGCATCGGGCATATCCATATCATCATCCTGTGCCGGGGGCGCGGTATCGGCTTCTGCTTCGGCCTCCGCTTCCTCCCGCGCCTTCCTGGCGGCGGGATCGACCCGCACCACCAGTTGCAGGGAAGCGCGCGGGTTCTGCCCGCCGCAATACACGCTTTCCTCAATCCCGACCGTGCCGCCCGCCGCACGGAAGCGCCAGTGCTGCTCCCCCGCGCCCAGCAGGATGGAACCGTCACGCGCATCCACGGCGGTTACGGACGGATGCAGGTGCAGCCGCAGCACGAAGGCAACTTCACGCTCGCCTTCCACCGTTTCTTCCCCGCGCAGGACCTCACCATCCGCACCGAGATAGAGCCTGCGATAATACGTGGCCCCGGCGGAAGCATGATAGCCATCATGCGACAGGTCCAGCCAGTGCGCGCCTTCCGCCACCACATGTTCCACGCCGACATGCGGGGGCCTGCGCGCCACCGTGCCATCGGGTGCGAATTCGGAAGATGACATGTCCTCCACCACCACAACGGAATGGGCTGCCGTCTGCCGCAGGGCGTCCTTCCACGCGGGCAGCACGCCGCCCCCGCAATTGACGATCAGGCGCTGGCGCGCGCACGAAAACTCGAACGACAGCGTTCCGGCATGGGCATTGTGGTCGTAACCCGGCGGGGCAGGAATCCCGGCATCGACCAGCAGCAGCGAACGGGCCGCCTGCATGCGCACGAAACCGCCATCGGGCATGGTGTGGGCCACGACCCGCGTCCGCGTGGCCTGTGACAGCACCATTTCAATCAGTGCATTTGTGCGTTCATGGCTGCCATTGAACAGGGCAAGCCCGCCGTCCCCATGGCGCATGGCGCGCAGCACCGGGCTCATCCGGTCCAGCGCAAGGGCCACGGAATGCGGCAGCGCATGGCGCGCGGCCTGCATCATGGCCCGCATTTCCGCCAGTTCCCGCAGCGCGCGCAACTGCACTTCCGGACTACGTTCGATATGCCAGCCATCGGGCAGGATCTGGCTTTCCACCTCCGCATCGATATAGCGGCGGTAGCGGGTCAGGAAGCCGGTATATTCAGGCATGGCCACGGCAACCGCCAGCAATCCCTTAAGGGCGGTCAGGGACTGCCAGCCATGCCGTTCGGGCGGCATGATGGCTGCGATGGTGCGCCCTTCCACCAGCAGGCGGGCCATCAGCCGCTGACGGAAGGAATCACTGGCGGAAGCGGCAAAGAAATCATAATGCCCCAGCCACGCCGCCACCCGCGCGCCAATCACGCCACATTCCAGCGCAACAGGATCCTGGGAGGGATGATGCAGCCAGTCATCCACCAGCGCGCGCGCCTTCAGCCGCGCGGCATCCGTGCCCACCGCGCGCAGGTCGCGCAGCCAGCGGAACCCCAGCAGCCCCTCACGGAAAGCAGGTTCGAACTGTGGTGAATCCCACAGCCCCGGCCCGATGGGATGGGTATAGCCCGCCCATGTCAGGCTGCCGCGCGTAAGCTGTGCGCCCGCCACCGGATCGCCCGGCCACAGGTCGCGCATGCTGTGAACAGGGGCCGCAGGCAGGTTCCTGCCGCCACCGAACAGGGGCAGCCGCGCAAGCGACAGGCGCGCGCCACGCGTCATACGCTTCAACGTCATCGCCTACCTACCCCCGCGGAGCATCGTCGCGTGGCATGTCCTCACGCCGGGCTGTGCGCTCCGCCACGCAGGCCCTTTATCGCGGCGGCGTAATCATCCTGCCCGTAGACCGAGGTGCCCGCGATCAGCACATCGGCGCCCGCCGCCACCGCCAGCGGCGCGGTCTGGGCCGTGATGCCACCATCCACGCCGATGCGGATGTCACGGCCCGTCGCATCGGCCATGCGGCGCAGGGTTTCGATCTTGCGTAGCTGGCTGGTCAGGAATTTCTGGCCACCGAAGCCGGGGTTGACCGTCATCACAAGGATCATGTCCACCAGATCCAGCACTTCCCCCACCGCTTCGGGCGGGGTGGCGGGACAGATGGCCACGCCGGGCTTCACCCCATGGTCACGCACATGCTGGAGGGAGCGGTGCGTGTGCGGCCCCGCTTCGACATGCAGGTGGATATGGTCAGCGCCCGCCCTGGCGAAGGCTTCGATATACGGATCGACCGGCGCGATCATCAGATGCACGTCAAAAGGCAGCTTCGATCCGGAGCGCAGCGCCTTGATCAGTTGCGGCCCCATGGACAGGTTCGGCACGAAATGCCCGTCCATTACATCCAGATGCAGCCAGTCCGCCCCCGCTTTTTCAACAGCGGCGACTTCGTCCGCCATGCGGGAAAAATCAGCGGACAGGACGCTGGGTGCGATGAGGGGAGTTTTAAGAGCAGCCATGCCTGTTTTTTAACAGAAACCCATGACTGACGCCAAGCTTTCATCGCAGGCCCCTCCCCCTCGCATCAGGCACGGCGGAAGCGCGCGGCGAAGAAGCCGTCCATCCCGCCGCGTTCCCCCAGCATGCCCGGATGGGTGCGCAGCCAGCCTTCGGGCGTGCGGGCCTGCGGCAGGAAGGCCAGTTCCTCCTCCGTAAAGGGATCGGGAACCAGCCCCATGGCGGCTGCCGCGGCGGCGCGCTGTTCACCTTCCTCGGGCTGGAGGGAGCACACGGCATAGACCAGCCGCCCGCCGGGGCGCAGCATGTCGCGGGCAGCGGCCAGCAGGCGGTCCTGCCCCTGCGTCATGGTGGCGATGTCGCGCGGGCGCTTGATCCACATTGCATCGGGATGGCGGCGGATGGTGCCGGTCGCCGAACAGGGTGCATCCAGCAAAATGGCGTCCAGCGGCGCATCGGGCCGCCATTCAGCCGCATCCGCATGGACCACATGCACGTCATCCAGCCCCAGCCGGGCCAGATTCGCGCGCAGGCGCTCAAGGCGGCGTCCCTCACGTTCGATGGCGAAGACCTCCGCCCCGGCGCAGGCAAGCTGGGCGGTCTTGCCGCCGGGGGCCGCGCACAGATCGGCGACCCGTTCGCCCGGTCTGGCGGCAAGCAGGCGCGCGGGCAGGGTCGCCGCCATGTCCTGCACCCAGAAAGTCCCTTCGGCAAAGCCCGGCAGTTCGGCAACCTTCACCGCGCCCGCCGGAAACCGCACGCTGCCATTGGGCAGGACCTCGCCACCCGGTGGCGCTTCGCTGCCGGGACGGATGGTCAGATCAAGCGGGGGTTCATGACCCAGCGTGCTGGCAATGGGGCGCGCCATCCTGCCCCACGACTGCCACAGCCATGCGGGCACATCCAGCCGTGGCTGGTCCAGTCCCTCAAGCGCTTCCGCCCCACCGGCGGATACGCGGCGCAGCACCGCGTTCACCAGCCCGGCGAAAGGCACCAGCCCCCGCCTGCGCGCAAGGGCGACGGACGTGGCGACAGCAGCATGCGGCGGCGTATCGAGGAACAGGAGCTGCGTTACCCCGATCAGCAGGACCACGCGCACCGGTTCGGGCGGTTCACGCTTGAGGAAGGGGGCCAGAATTTCGTTCGCCGTGCCCATATGGCGCAGCACGGTCGCGGCCAGACGGTGGGCGGCGGCGCGGTCGCGCGGTTCCGCCGTGCGGGCGGCGACAGAATGTTCCAGCGATGTGTCGAGCATGCGCCGGTGGGCGATCACGCCTTCGACAATATCAAAGGCGATATCGCGCGTCGGGTCCGGGGCGACCTTGCCCCCCCGCCGGTCGGGGCGGCCCGAGGCAGGACGGCGGCCAGTGGGGCGGGAGGCGGGGGACGAGGGAGACTTCATGTAATCCTGACCTGAGAACGGTGGCGCATGGACGGCCGGACCGGGGACTTGACCGGGGAGGTATTCAGGCCAAGCCTAGAGCCATGTCAACATCCGCATCCATAGCAGATGCCCTGTCGGGCATCCGCACCCGTATCGCGGCCAGCGCGCGCGCCGCTGGCCGTGACCCTTCCAGCGTGGATCTGGTCGCCGTTTCCAAGTTCCATCCGCAGTCCAGCGTCATCGCGGCCCTTGAGGCCGGACAGCGCCTGTTCGGTGAAAACCGCGTGCAGGAAGCGGCCGCGAAATTTCCGGACCTGCGCGCCCGCTGGCCCGACCTGCGGCTGCACATCATCGGCGGCCTGCAGACCAACAAGGCGGCGGAAGCCGTACGGATCGCGGACATGATCGAAAGCCTCGACCGGCCTTCCCTGTCTGATGCGATCGCGCGCGGCGCGGATAAGGCGGGCAGGCTGCCGGGCCTGCTGGTACAGGTCAATACGGGCGACGAAACCCAGAAATCCGGCATAAGGCTGGAAGACGCCGACAGGTTCATTGAAGACAGCCTGACCCGCTTCGGCCCGTCGGTGCGGGGGCTTATGTGCATCCCCCCGCACGATCAGGACCCGACACCCCATTTCCGCCTGCTGGCCGACATGGCAACGCGCCACGGCCTGCCGGTCGTGTCCATGGGCATGTCAGCCGATTTCGAGCAGGCGATTGCCTGTGGCGCCACGCTGGTACGGGTGGGCAGCGCCATTTTCGGGACGCGGCCAGCCCACCCCTGTTAACGATGTGAATAGCACCTGCGTAGATACGGCCCTTGCTGTGCATGGGTCGAGACGGTAATGCGGGATTATCCGGTCGCGATCTGATGCCGGTTTTCTGTCTTTATTGCCGCGGAGCCGTCACGACATGACGCAACCCACGGGGCCTTCTGCCCCCGGATCATCAACGACGCCGGATGGCGGTGGCCACACCGCCGCCGCCGCGGACAAGAACCCCGCGCCGTCCAAGATTACCGAATACGGTGCCGACCAGCACGAACACGCCGCCAACCCGGTAGGCTTCGCCGCGCTGCTGGGGGTGCTGGGGGTGGTGTTCGGCGATATCGGCACAAGCCCGATTTACGCCCTGCGTTCGACCATCATGGTCGTATCGCAGCACCATAAGATCGAACCGTGGGAAGTGCTGGGCGTCCTCAGCCTTATCATCTGGTCGCTGTTCCTGATCGTGACGGTAAAATACGTCATCCTGATCATGCGCGCCGACCATAATGGTGAGGGCGGGATCATATCCCTCATGTCGCTGGCGCAACGCGTGGCCCCCAGCAACCGGCTGCGCATCGGCCTTGGCATGGTCGGAATCGCGGGGGCCTGCCTGTTCTTTGGCGATGGCATGATTACCCCCGCCATTTCGGTCCTGTCCGCGGTGGAAGGGCTGGAAGTCAGCTTTCCCGCCGCCCACGACCTTGTCATTCCCATCGCGCTGCTGGTGCTGGTCGGGCTGTTTTCCGTGCAGAGCTACGGCACGGGCAAGGTAGGGGCCATATTCGGGCCGATCATGCTGGTATGGTTCAGCCTGCTGGGCATACTGGGTGCGCTCCAGATCCTGCATCACCCCACGGTTCTGCTGGCCATATCGCCCACCTATGCGGTGCAGTTCATCGTCTATCACGGCTGGCTTTCGTTCATCGCGCTTGGCTCCGTCGTGCTGTCTGTCACGGGTGCGGAAGCGCTTTATGCCGATATGGGGCATTTCGGCCGCCAGCCCATCCGCTATGCGTGGCTGTTCTGCGTGCTGCCGTGCCTTGCGCTGAACTATCTGGGTCAGGGCGCGCTGATCATCACCAGCCCCGAGGCACTGGCCAATCCGTTCTTCCTGCTCGGTCCGCACTGGCTGCAGGTGCCGATGATCATCCTGTCCACCATGGCCACGGTCATCGCCAGCCAGGCGGGAATTTCGGGCGGCTTCTCCCTATGCCGCCAGATCATCCAGCTTGGCTACCTGCCGCGCATGCGCGTCACCCACACCAATGCGGAGGAAGAGGGCCAGATCTACCTGCCGGAATTCAACCGCTTCCTGATGGTCGGCGCGCTGCTGCTGGTGCTGAGCTTCCGCAGTTCGGAAGCCCTGGCCTCCGCCTACGGCATTGCGGTAACGGGCACGTTCATGTGTACCTGCGTGCTGGCGATGGTGGTGTTCCGCAGGCTGTACCACTGGTCGCGGCCTGCCGCGATTGCGACCTTTGGCGGCTTCTTCCTGCTTGATACGACGTTCTTCGCGTCCAATGCGCTCAAGATCCCGCAGGGTGGCTGGGTGCCTGTCCTGCTGGGCATTGTCCTGACACTCATGATGACGACATGGAAAAAAGGTCGCCAGCTCATCATGAACCGGCAGAAGCAGGACAGCATGCCGATGAACTCGTTCCTTGCGCGCCTGCCGCAGTCACGCATCATCCGCGTTCCGGGCACGGCCGTCTACATGACCGGCAACCCCGATTTCGTGCCTGCGTGCCTGCTGCACAACCTCAAGCACAACAAAGTGCTGCATGACCATGTGCTGTTCGTGACCGTGCAGACACTGGACCAGCCCGAAGCCGATCATGGCCACCGTGTCGCGCTGCAGGAACTTGCACCCGATATTTACCGGATCATCCTGCGTTACGGCTTCATGGAAATGCCAAACCTGCCCCGCGCGCTGGAAGACCTGAAGGCCAACGGCCTTGATTTCGACGCGTTGCAGGCATCGTATTTCACCAGCCGGGAACTGCTGGTGCGTTCGTCCGTGCCCAAGCTTTCGCGCTGGCGCATGTCGCTGTTCCTGTTCATGGCGCGCAATGCGACGCCGGCCACGGAATTCTTCCGCATCCCGCCGGACCGGGTGGTCGAACTGGGCGTGCGGCTGGGGATCTGATCCGCATGGATGGCCCGATGGGCAGGGAAGAACCGCTGGCGCTTTATGTGCACTGGCCGTTCTGCCTGTCCAAATGTCCCTACTGTGATTTCAACAGCCATGTGCGCGCGGAAATCCCGCGCGCACGCTTTGGCAATGCCCTGCGGCGCGAACTGGCGCATGAAGCAGGCCGGATGGGGGAACGGGCGGAACGCCCGGTGGTCAGTTCCATCTTCTTCGGCGGGGGCACGCCATCCCTCATGGCGCCGGAGACGGTCGCCGGACTGATCGAGGATACACGCACGCTGTTCGGCATGACGGACGACGTGGAAATCACGCTCGAAGCCAATCCGACCAGCGTGGAAACCGGGCTGCTGCGCGCCTTCCGCGATGCGGGGGTCAACCGCATTTCCATGGGTATCCAGAGCCTTGAACCCGAAGCCCTGCGCTTTCTGGGCCGTGAACACGATGCGCCACAGGCCATCGCGGCGCTGGAAACCGCGCGCGCCCTGTTCAGCCGCATTTCCTTCGACCTGATCTATGCCCGCCCGGGGCAGGATGCGCGGGCATGGCGGCGGGAACTGGATGCAGCACTGGCGCTGGTGTCGGATCACCTGTCGCTGTACCAGTTGACGATCGAACCCGGCACCCGTTTTGAAAGCCTGTTCCGTCAGGGCCGGTTCCACCTGCCCGATGATGATGACGCCGCGGCCCTGTATGAACTGACGGCGGACGTTGCGGCGACGCACGGGCTGCGGGGCTACGAAATCTCGAACTACGCCCGTCCGGGGGCTGAAAGCCGCCATAACCTTACATACTGGCGTTATGGCGACTATCTGGGCATCGGCCCCGGCGCGCACGGGCGGCTGACGCGCAATGGCGCGACCTTCGCCACGCGCCGCCACCGCGCGCCCGAACCATGGGCCGAACGGGTGGAGCGCACCGGTACCGGTGCCCACCCCGAGGAACGGCTGGATAACCGCGACCGCGCGCGGGAAATGCTGCTTATGGGCCTGCGGCTGGCCGAAGGCATTTCCACCACGCGTTTTCGCCGCCGTACCGGCATGACCGTGCCCGACGCAACCGATCCCGACATACTGCACGCAGCAATCGGGGAAGAATATCTGGTCCATGATCAGGCCACCGGCATACTGCGCGCGACGGCTGCGGGCCGCCTGCGGCTGGAAAGCCTGCTTGCCGCGCTGGTGCTTTAGGAATTTAGGCAATACGATGGCGGATGCGCATCCACGGCAAGGAGTTCACCGCGTGCTTTCTTCCATCCTGTCGCTTCCCGCCCGGCTGGCTACCTGCGCCGCAGCCCTGACCCTTATGGCCTCCACCGCTTTCGCGGCTCCCGCGCCCGCATCCGACGGGCCCGAACTGGTGATCGAGGATAATGATTTCCTTGGCCCCGGTGGGTCGGACCAGCTTTCCACCATTCCGCTCCTGTTCAACCCGCATGTGCGCGTGCTGGGCTTTACGGTCGTATCGGGCGATGGATGGGAAAACGCGGAATCCGCCCATCTGCGCCGCCTGCTGGAAATCGTGGGCCGGACCGATGTGCCGGTGGCCGATGGCGCGGTCTACCCGCTGGTCAACACGCGCGCGGCGATGCGGGTGCATGAACAGCAGTTCGGCGCCATACCGTGGAAAGGCGCATGGGGTGGCCTTGGTTCCATAGACAAGGCGCCTGACGTGCAGCCCGCCATTCCCGCCATGAAGGAAGGAGCGCCGCATCTTGCCCCCGTGGCGCAGAGTGCGGCGCAGTTCCTGATCGAACAGGTGCATGCCCACCCGCATGAAGTGACCATCATTGCCGCGGGTCCGCTGACCAATCTGGCGCTTGCCATACGCCAGGACCCGACTTTCGCCGCCACGGCGAAGCAGCTTATTTTCATGGGCGGCATGCTGGATACGAGCATGATGTCCATTACCGGCAATGCGGACTTTGCTTCCGATTTCAATATGATCTTCGACCCCGAAGCCGCGCACATCACGCTGACCGCGCCATGGAAAGCGATTACGGGTGTCGGCAGCGTTTCGAACGATCTCATGCTGTCGCGCGCATATCTGGACCGGATCACCAGCAAAAAGACACCGCTTACCGCCTATATCGGCCGTTACTACGACCCGCTGCCCCTGTGGGATGAACTGACCACCGCCATCGCGACCGATCCCACGCTGATCACCTCCGCTGTGGATGCGCGCATGGATATCGACACCAGCCGTGGCCCGCATTACGGCCATGCCTTTGTCGTGCCGGACGCACTGGCCCCGCATGACAGCCCCATGCGTCCGGTCCATATCGTGCGCACGGTGGACAGCGACCGGTTCCGGGAAATGTTCCTCCGTCAGGCGCAGACGGACCTGCCCGCCCACGCACAGTAAGGACGGGGAAGCGCATCGCATGCTGCACATGGTCAAACTGGCGGTTGGTATCCAGTCGATCGAGGATCTGGCCCGCCGCCAGTCCCACCAGACACCGCCGGTCGATGACCTTGACGGCACGGATGCCACGGGCATGCCGTGGTTCCGCACCCGCATGTATCCACGAAGGGCGGCGGAAATTGTCGATGGCGGGTCCATCTACCGCGTGATCGCGGGCCGTATCCTGTGTCGGCAGCGCATTACCGCAATCCGTCCCGACACGCGCGATGATGGCGCATCCTGCGCGCTGGTGGTGATGGACCCCGAAATCATCCCGGTCTCGCCCCGCGCCATGCGTCCGTTCCAGGGCTGGCGTTACCTCCGCCCCGAGGACGCGCCACCCGACCTGACCGCCAATGGCCATACCGGCGACGTGCTGCCCGAAGCCTTACGCAACGAACTGGCTGAACTGTGTCTGATCTGATCGCGCCACCACGACCTGCCTTGCTTCCTGCCCCGACACTGCGCGGCCTGACACGCCTGCTGCTGCTGGGCATGGCGGGGCTCGGCCTTGCCGGGTGCGCCAGTTCCGGCGGTTCGCGCTACGGCAACTATTACGAAGGCAAGGCCGCCTACCGCCCCCCCGGTCCCCCATCAGACCCGTGGCAGCCCTATATCAATGATGCGTCGAACCGCTTTTCGGTGCCGCCGGAATGGATACGCGCCGTTATCCAGAAGGAATCGGGAGGCCATGAATATATCGATGGCCACCTGACCCGTTCGGCCAGCGGGGCAATCGGCCTCATGCAGCTCATGCCGCCCACCTATGCCGACATGCAGCGCCGCAATCACCTTGGCTCCGACCCGTATGACCCGCACAACAACATTCTGGCGGGAACGGCCTATATCCGCATCCTTTACGGCCTGTATGGCGCGCCGGGGTTCCTTGCGGCCTATAACGCGGGCACGGAACGACTGAACGACTATCTGGAAAACGGCCGTCCGCTGCCAAGCCAGACGGTGCGCTACCTGCGGATCATCACACCCAACCTTGGCACGCAGGTCGCCCTGAGTGGCCCGCTGGCGGTCTACGGCGCGCCGTCGCAGCCGGTAAGCGCCAACCCGCCCCCGCTGGGCAGGGGCAACACGGTCCAGCCGGACCATACCTATATCCAGTACGCAACACTTAACCCGCCCGCCCCCGTGCAGCACCGCACCGCCTGTGTGCAGGACGCAAATCTTGCGTACCAGCCCGGCACGGCCAACTGCCGCACCGACACCCGCGCCGCCGCACCGCCCGCGACCAGCACGGGCGTGGATTACGGGACATGGATGGTGCAGGTCGGCGCCTTCTCGGCGGAGGGACAGGCCCGCTTCGCCACCACCATGGCGCGGCAGGGCGATTTTGCGCAGCTACAGGGCGCGCGCAGCATGGTCATACCGGTCAACAGGCCGGCTGGCGTGATCTATCGCGCCCGTCTGGCCGGTCTGTCACAGGTGGCGGCGGTATCGGCATGCGCCACGCTTAAAAATCAGGGGCTGCCCTGTTCCGTCATCAGGCCGGGACAGTAGGGCGGCCCATAGCCTTATTCCGCCGCAACACCCGGCAGGGGCGCGTTTTCCAGCGCGCCCGGCACATGCAGCGCGGGCAGGTGAAGGGTGACATGGCGCAGCAGCATGACGGATGAGAAGCCGAGCGAAAGCGTGTAGTCCCCCGCCGCCACATTCCAGTTCCCGCTCCCCTGCTCCCATTGCCCGAGTAGTCGCAGGCTGACGGGCACGCCCAGCCGCACCGTATGCCCCGGCGCAACCATGATACTGCGCCACCCCGCAAGCCGCCGCGACGCACCGGCCATGTCAGGCGGCATTTCCGCATAAAGCTGCGGCGTCGCCCTTACCGGCCCGTCCCCGGGGTTGGTCAGGGAAAAGCTGGCGAGCAGATGATTGCCCTCACGGGTTACATGCAGATCGCCCAGCGTGAGGTGACTACGCGTGGACAGGCCATAGCCGAAGGGAAACAGCGGCACGATATGCGCAGATGCGAAGGCCCGGTAATCCGCATCAGCCATGCCCGGCGGGTAGAACCCGCCGGTCAGGGTTACGGGCAGATGACCGGAAAAATCCTGCTGTCCAGACAGAAGGGCGGCAAGGGCCTGGGCATATTCATCGCGCCATGCCCAGGCCTGCACCACGCTGTCCACCATATCCAGCCATGGCATCTGCCGGTCCGGGTCATCGGCAGTCAGGACCACCGCGACATGACCGCCAAGATCGGCCAGTGTGGTAATCAGCCTGTTATCGTCATTACTGCCGGTCAGCATCAGTATCCGCGCGGCCTGTGTCGCGGCGGGCGGCGGGGATGCACCCGGGCCATCGGGCACGGTGGCGGTGGTAACAGTCAGTCCCGCATGACGCAGGGCCGCCGCCAGCAGATCACCGGCAGGACGCATGGCATTACGTGTCAGCAGCAGCACCGGGCCAAGGGCCGGATCGAAAGGCAGGACCCGGTTCTCGTTCTGGAGCAGGACGGCACCCTCCATCTCCACATCGCTCACCAGCGTATCGTTAGTCCCCGGCGGCGTTGACGCATTGCGCGTGCTGGCGAATGGCGGGGGATGGTCAAGGCTGCCCGCCATGTAAAAGGACGCCAGAATATGGGTCGCCATGGCCTGTACCTGCGCGGACTTTATATTACCGGCCTGCACCGCCTGCCGCAGGACTGCGCCGAACACATCATGCCCGTCTTCACCGGCCGCGACCTGTTCCATATCGACCCCGGCCGCGACGGCGGCAATTGCGGGGTCCGCGTCATCTTCCTTCATGGAACGGCCTGCCCCACCGGGCGGGGCGATGACCATGCCGGGGAAGCGCCATGCGTCATGCACCATGGCGCCCAGATCGGTCACGGTCGGGCATGGGGCCATGCCACCGCATAATATGGCCCCGCCATGGGCGATCTCCAGCGCCATGGCCACCCCCAGCAGGCTATGGGACGCAAGCCGGGCGGCGGGAACAGGCTGCGCGCGCGCGGGCACGGTGCCATCGGCACGTGCCTGTTCCTCCGCCACGACCGAACCGAATACCGGCAGCACATGCCCCGCCAGCAGGCCCGCGCCGATCACCCCCGCCATCGTGCCGGACAGGACTTCATCCTCACCAGCCTGAAGCCGGCCTGAGGGCAGCAGGTCCACCCCGCCCACGCGCACGACCGCACGGCCATGCTGCCATTCAGCCCGTGCCCGTGCCGTTCCCGCGCGATGTGCAAGATCAGGGTCCCATGTCGCGGCCAGGGCCAGCCACGGCAGCATCGGGCTGGCATTGCCCGCACCCGACTGCATGGGTGCGGAAAAATCCGGCATGCGCAGGACGGGCAGACCCAGACGGGGCACGCCGGGCCATGCCAGCAGCCCGCTGCCGCCCGCACCCGTCGGACGCGCCTGCACCACCGCCTGCTGTTCGGCAGGCTGCATGCGCGCGGCCATCTCCGCGGCATGCACGGCGCCCTGACCATTTCCTACACCTGCATGGGCTAACATTGGGGTTCCGGCCCCCAGCAGGCTCACCGCGCACAGCATGGCTGCACGCCATCTGGCTGAATGTTTCATCCTGTCCCGTTACTGTTGAAAAATCCCCTTATTTTTGCGCCTTAATGCCCCGGTTGTCACGCAACGCAAGGTAAAATGGCCATGCGACTTGGCGGGACAGGCGGGGCAGGATATGAAGAACAGACAATGCGACAGGCCAGAACGCATCCCGCCCGGTATCGCCAGCGGGGCAGGCGCATGGCCGGATTACCACATGCGGGGGCCATCCCCGGCGTCCACAGAGGCATCATGACCCTTCGCCCGTCCTATCCCGCCCCCTCCGCCACGCATGCGGGCCGCCGCATGCTACCCCGCGCGGCCCTGCCCGCCCTTCTGGCGACCGCCGTGCTGGCGGGCTGCGGCAGCGCACCGCAACATGACAAAAGCGGGCTGGCCATACCGCAGAATCGCCTGCTGAAGGAAGATCGCGGCGCCAATGGCGGCTCCACCCCGCTGGAGAATGACGGGGTCAACGCCTTCCTGTGGCGCGGGGCGCTGGATACGCTGTCCTTCATGCCGTTCTCGTCAGCCGATGCGGTGGCGGGCGTGATCCTGACGGACTGGTACACCCCGCCTGCGACCAAGGACGAACGCTTCAAGATCACCTGCTTCATCCTGTCGCGCAGCCTGCGTTCGGATGCGCTGCGGGTATCGGTTTTCCGTCAGGTTTATGAAAACAGCCAGTGGGTCGATACCCCCGTTGCGGCCAATACCGTATCCGACATCACCGCCCGCATCCTGACCCGCGCGCGCCAGCTCCGCACCGATAGCGGACAGCACTGATCCTCTGGCGCCGCCACTTCCTTTTTCCCGCCGGGTAGCCCACCGGGCCGCCCGCGCCCTTTCCCGCAGGCCCCGTCGCCTGCCACCGCATACCGAACCAGAAGAAGATGACTGAAACCAGCACCCCACCGGACAGCACCGCCCCCGCCTACGATTTCCACACGGCAGAGCCGCAGTGGCAGGAACGCTGGGCGTCATCGGGCATCTTCGATGTTCCCGACGTGCCCCCCGCCGACCGGCCCAAATATTATGTGCTGGAGATGTTCCCCTACCCGTCGGGCCAGCTTCACATGGGGCATGTGCGCAACTACACGCTGGGTGATGTGGTGGCGCGTTACAAGCGCGCGCGCGGCTTCAGCGTACTGCACCCGATGGGCTGGGACGCCTTTGGCCTGCCCGCCGAAAACGCGGCGCGCGAACGTGGCGTGCATCCGGGCAAGTGGACGATGGACAACATCGCCGCCATGCGCGCCACGCTCAAGCGGCTGGGCTTTTCCTTCAACTGGGACCGCGAAATCGCGACCTGCCTGCCGGAATACTATGGCAAGCAGCAGAAGCTGTTCATCGACATGCTGCGTGGCGGGCTGGTTGAACGCCGCGAAAGCTGGGTCAACTGGGACCCGGTGGACAATACCGTTCTGGCCAACGAACAGGTGGTGGACGGGCGCGGCTGGCGTTCGGGCGCGCTGATCGAACAGAAGAAGCTTTCGCAGTGGTTCCTGAAGATCACCCAGTTCGCCCCGCAACTGCTGGATGGCCTGTCCACCCTGTCCCGCTGGCCCGAACGGGTGCGGACCATGCAGGAACGCTGGATCGGCCGATCGGAAGGGGCGAAAGTCCGCTTCGGGCTGCATGAACCCCCGGCAGGTTTCGACACCGACCTTGATTCGGTCGAAGTGTTCACCACCCGTCCCGATACGCTGTTCGGCATGTCCTTCCTGGCCATTGCCGCCGACCATCCGCTCGCGGCCAAGGTTGCGGCCAACAATCCGGGCGCACAGGAATTCATTGCCGAATGCCACCGGCTGGGCACATCGGAAGAAGCGATCGAGACGGCGGAAAAGCGTGGTTTTGACACTGGCCTGCGCGTAGCACACCCCTTCCTGCCCGATCAGTCCTTTCCGGTATGGATCGCGAATTTCGTGCTGATGGATTACGGCACGGGCGCCGTATTCGGCTGCCCCTGCGGCGACCAGCGCGATTTCGATTTCGCCCGCAAATACAACCTTCCCTTCGCCACGGTCATCCTGCCGCCCGGCGAGGAAGCGGCCACCTTCACCACGACGGACAAACCGTATGAAGGACAGGGCACCCTGTTCAATTCCGGCTTTCTGGACGGGCTGGACACGGATGCGGCCAAAAAGGAAGCCATTTCCCGGCTGGAAGGCATGGGGATCGGTCAGGGTGTCGTCAACTGGCGGCTGCGCGACTGGGGCATTTCGCGCCAGCGCTACTGGGGCTGCCCCATCCCGGTCATCCACTGCACCGACTGCGGCGCGCAGCCCGTGCCCGACGACCAGCTTCCCGTCACCCTGCCCGAGGACGTGACCTTCGACCGTCCCGGCAACCCGCTGGAACACCACCCGACATGGAAGCATGTGGCCTGCCCGTCCTGTGGCAGGCCCGCACTGCGTGAAACCGACACCTGCGACACGTTTGTCGACAGTTCGTGGTATTTCGCCCGCTTCACCGCCCCGCATGCCGCCACCCCGACCGTACCGGCCGCGGCGGATGGCTGGCTGCCGGTGGACCAGTATATCGGCGGCATCGAACACGCGATCCTGCACCTGCTGTATGCGCGCTTCTTCACCCGCGCCATGCACGAGACCGGGCACCTGCATGTGGATGAACCCTTTGCCGGCCTGTTCACGCAGGGGATGGTCAATCACGAAAGCTATCGTGACGCCGCAGGCAACTGGCTCTATCCCGATGAAGTCGAGCGCCGGGGGGATACCGCCGTCCGCCGCGACACCGGCGCACCGGTCACTATCGGCCGCGTGGAAAAGATGTCCAAGTCCAAGCGCAACACGGTTGCCCCTGTCGCCATCATCGAACGCTTCGGCGCCGATACGGCACGGTGGTTCGTGCTGTCTGACAGCCCGCCGGAACGCGATATGGAATGGACGGAAGCCGGTGTCGCGGCTGCCGCGCGCTTCCTGCAGCGTCTGTTCCGCGTGGTCCGCACCGTGGCGGAACAGACATCCGCCGACACCACCTGCCCCGATACGCTGTCCCGCGCGGCGGACAGCCTGCGCCGGACCACGCACCGCACCATCGTTGCGGTAACGGACGCGCTGGAAGCCTTCAGCGCCAACGTGGCCGTGGCCCGCCTGCATGAACTGACCTCCGCCCTGGCCGATGCGGAAAAGACGGCGGGCGAAGACGGCATGGCGTTTGCCCGGCGCGAAGCCGCAAGTGTCATCTCCCTTCTGATAGCCCCCATGGTTCCGCATCAGGCGGAAGCCATGATGGCGCTGCTGGAACCGGCGGGTAAGCCGGTGGTGGAGCGGACATGGCCGACCGCCATTCCCGAACTGCTCAAGGCCAGTGAACTGACCATCGCGGTGCAGATCATGGGCAAGCTGCGTGGCACGATCGCCGTCCCGCCGGACATGCCCGCGGACGAAGTGATTGCGCTGGCGCAGGCGGAACCGAATGTCGCGCGCCTGCTGGAAGGTGCGCGGATCGTAAAGCGCATCCACGTGCCCGGCCGTATCGTCAACTTCGTGGTTGCGAAATAGACATGGCCCATCCCGTCGTCCGTTACACCGGCCTGATCTGCACGCTGCTTACGCTGGCAGGCTGCGGCTTTTCCCCGATGTACAAGACGACGGGCACCCATCTGGGCGCGGATGGCAAGCCGACCGTGGGGAACGTGCTGGCGGAACTGAAGCAGGTTTACGTGCCGCTGATCAAGGAACGCTACGGCCAGCAGCTACGCCAGTTCCTGCAGCAGGACATGTCGGGCGACGGGCCTGAAAACCCCACCCGGTACTCGCTGCACATCGGCACCTACCTCATGAACGAGGCCGTCGACATCCATGCCGACAACACCAGTGGCCGCACCCGCACCACAGCCTTCGCCCACTGGCAGCTTTACACCATTGCGGAGGACCCGCAGCTTCTGGCCAGCGGCGATGCCTCGGTGGTGGATGGCGTCAACAACAATTACGAACAGTATTTCGCCCTGACGCTGAATCTGGAAAACGTCCGCACCCGTGTTGCGAAGAACATGGCGGACCAGATTACACAGCAGGTCAGCGTGTGGTTCCGCACACATGCCAAGCCAGCCGTCAACGGGTCGGTCGCGGGCAGGAACCAGCCGCGCTATACCGACCCCAACGCCATCGTCAATCCAAACAACCAGATGCCCGCCCAGGCACCGGGCGCCGATGGCCTGCCCGCGCTGGCGACAGGCCGGACCGACGCACAGCTTAACGAACAGAATAACGAAGATATGGACGTGTCCACCGGGTCCGGCACGACGACGGATACAACGCCTGCCCGCAGCCATGCCGGGTCCGATGATAATGATAATGACACATCGGGCATCAGTATCGGGGGCAACGAAAACCAGTGAAGATCGACGCCCGCGCCACCAGTGCAACCCTGCAGGCGCCGGGCGCGCTGCGGGCCATCATCCTGCATGGGGATGATGCGGGCCTGATCCGCGAACGCGCCACGACCGCCGCCCGGGCGATCTGCCCCGACCTGAACGATCCCTTCCGCGTTGCCGTGCTGGGACGTGACGAGCATGACCGGCTGGAGGAGGAAGTCACCGCCCTTTCGCTGGTTGGTGGCCGTCGCGTGATCTGGGTGCGTGACGCGGGTGATGGGTTGCTTGCCCCGCTTCAGCGCAGTCTGGCGCAGCCATCCGATACGCTGATCATCGTGGAGGCAGCGGGACTGCCCGCGCGCGCCAGGCTCCGCGCCTTTGCGGAAAAGGACAGACTGTGCGGCGTCATCGGCTGTTACCCGGAGGAAGGTCGCGCACTTGAGGGCGCGATCCGGCAGATGCTGTCAGCACAGAATGTCGGCATCGACCCCGATGCGCTGGGATGGATGGTTGAACGCGCCGGACCAGACCGCGCGGCGACCCGCAGCGAGGTGGAAAAGCTGGCTCTGTTCGCGGGCGCGGGGGGCAGGCTGGGGCTTGAGGACGTGCGCGCCTGCGTGGGTGATGCCGCCGGGGTCTCGCTGGAAGACGCGGCCTTTGCGGCCATGGCGGGAGATCGCAAGGCGGCGGACGCGGCAGCCGAACGGGCACTGACTACCGATGGCAGCAGTCCCATCGCCCTTGCGCGCGCGTTGCTGTCGCACATCCATCGCCTGCGCCGCGCGCGGATTGCCGTCGATGGCGGCATGAGCCGGGCTGATGCCATGCGCCAGTTGCGCCCGCCCGTATTTTTCAAGCGCACGGACAGTTTCACGCAGGCGCTGGGGCACTGGTCCGCTGCCGCCCTGCTGCGCGCGGCAGAGGAAACGCAGGCGCTGGAACTGGCCTGCAAACAGACCGGCAGCCCCGATATCGTATTGTGCCTGCGCCATGTCGCCCGCCTGTGCGCGCAGGCGCAGCAGGACCGCAGGCGGCGGTAAGTGCGAAATATGCCCACCCTGCCCTGAAACACCTTGCCGGGGTGCGTGCTCTCGGTTAGAAAACGCCTGTGTGTGTCCGCGTAGCTCAGCCGGATAGAGCACAGGATTCCTGGTTTTCAATTGGGCGTCACGACGGGAAACCACGTGACGGATCTGCTCAAATTCGGGGAACGCTCTGGTTTCATACCGTGCCAATCCCGAGCCAAGGCCGGTTCACCCGGCAAGGTGTAGAGACTGGATGGGCAGCACCTGCAGGCCGTTCGCGGCCCATGGTGAAGGGACAGTCCAGACCACGAACGCCATGGCTTCATGGCGGCGGCGAAAGTCGAAGTGGTATGAATCCTGGGGCCGTGGGTTCGAATCCCGCCGCGGACACCACCTTTCGGAACGGGGCCTTATGGCCTGACGTGAGCGCCGGGATATGCGCCGCCACGTTGAATGATGATCCGAAAAACCGATCCGTATTATCCCCGGTTTCTTCCGTATTGACTGGACGATCAGGTCCCGCAAAATCAGCATGGATGCTATCAGCCATGATGATATTTGTGCCCCCGTCGCCCGGGGCGAATGGAACGACCGATCATGATTGCCTATTCCCCGCGCCTGCCCCTTCTGGTTACGGCCCTTATCCTTGTGGCGGCCAGCCTGCCGGTTGCCCCTGCTGCCGCCCAGCAGGCCGAACAGCATGGGCCGACCGCCGAACAGAAGGCGGAAATCCAGCGCGCCGTGCACGAAGCACTCCAGCACGATATACAGACCGTGGCGCAATACAGGCTGCCTACGGATTTCTTTGCCCGCATGCTCCCCATGGTCCGCCAGATCAGGCGCGCCCATATCACGGCCCCGACCCAGACCCAGAACATGACGCTGGCGACAACCATCCGCCGCACGCAGGCGATGCCGGAACTTCAGCCCATCCTTCAGCAGTACAACATGTCAGCGCAGGATTTTGTCATGGCGCTGACCACCTTTGAAATGACCGCCGCGCGGATGCAGGAAATACCCCGATCCAGAAAGGATGCACCTGCGCTTAACCGGGACAATGTGAAACTGATCCAATCCCATCAGGCTCTGACGCAAGCCCTGCTGCATGATCTTGATGACGAGCAGGAATGGCTGCAGTAAACGCCTGTTACTGACGACAGTTTTTCCGGCGATGGGACTTAAACCACCCGGATCGGGCATTCCGTAGCCGGTTGGTCGCTCCCAAGCCGCGCAACATAGCGGACATGAGGGACTGTGCAACAGGCTGCCCCTGTGTGACACGCCCCCGGAATCCGGGTCGTCAGCGGGACCAAAAATGCCACGGCGCGGCAGGTGAAAGAATGTAGCCCGGCCCGATGGTGCATCCGCAGTTATAGGAAACGCTCTTCCCATGCTACGTAATGCCAGTCCATCCAAGGTATCATACGGACGTATCATGACAATACTCCCACCTGTTTTTTAACAGACGGAAATATACTTACGTCATGGGACCATTTTACATGGCCACATTAAATATTATATCCAAAAAAAAACAGACAGAAATCATAAGAAAGTTTTTGGTGAAGCCTTTTCAAAAAACTTCGAAAGGTGTTGCCTCTTTAAAAAAGGCAACACCCAAAAGCTTTTCCCGTTTTTTATGAATATTTCTTTTCAGACAATATTTTAGAAAGCGGCCTGAATACGTCCGGCGACGGAGTTTCCGTCCCGCCCGACCAGATCGTAAAGCTGGCTGTTGCGGCTGACGATGATGTGGTTGAAG